>CAVOJX010000001.1:0-12020 GCA_963696305.1 Bryobacterales bacterium
ACAGCACAAAACAATTCTCCGAATTGAACGTGGAAGAGTTTGTGCGTAAATTGGATCCCGATCATTGCGACACCATCCCGGCAACTTCTATCGCTCTTGAGCATGTTGGACGTCCCATTCCAAACGCAGCGTTGCTCGGCGGATTGGTGGGAATGACCGGCGTTCTCAAAATCGAATCGATTATCCAAGCCATCAAGCAAAAGTTTCCTGGCAGCATCGGCGAAAAAAACGTTGCCGCGGCGCAAGCAGCCTGCGCACTTATGAGCGAAAGAAAGGTAACGCATGTTACAGCAAATTGAAACTTCCAAAGCTATCGCCGCAACAATAGCGCTGTGCCGGCCGGAAGTCATCTGCGCCTATCCGATCACGCCTCAAACCCACATCGTGGAAGCGCTAGCCGAAATGGTCCGAACCGGTGAATTGCCGGTCTGCGAATTCATCAACGTGGAATCGGAATTTGCTGCACTGTCTGTTGCAATCGGCGCGTCCGCCGCCGGTGCCCGCGCTTACACGGCCACCGCTAGCCAAGGTCTCTTATTCATGGCTGAAGCGGTGTATAACGCTAGTGGCTTGGGTTTGCCCATCGTCATGACTATTGGCAATCGTGCCATCGGCGCGCCCATCAACATCTGGAATGACCACTCTGATTCCATGTCCATGCGTGATGCAGGCTGGATTCAACTCTATGCCGAAAACGCTCAGGAATCGGCCGATCTTCACATCCTCGCTTTTCGTTTAGCGGAAGAGCTTTCCTGCCCTGTCATGGTTTGCGTTGACGGCTTTATCCTCACGCACTCTTACGAAGAGGTTGACATTCCAGCGCAGCATCTTGTAGATGCCTACCTTCCCGTTTTCGAGCCACGCCAATGTCTCGACCCAAAGGATCCCATCTCCATCGGAGCCATGGTCGGTCCGGAAGCGTTTCTTGAATTACGCTATCTTGCACATCACAAACAGTTGCGCGCGCTGGATCGTATTCCTGAACTGAGCGCTGAATTGCAGGAGCAATTTGGTCGTCCGTCGGGCGGTCTGCTTAGAACCTACAACACCGAAGACGCCGACACCATCGTCGTAGCGCTTGGTTCGGTAAACGGAACTATTCAAGACGTTGTCGATGAGATGCGCAAGGATAGTCAGAAAATCGGCTCCGTCAATATTTGCTGTTATCGTCCGTTCCCGCTAGACGCATTGCGCGCGGCCGTTGGACACGCAACTCGTGTCGTCGTCGTTGAAAAAAGTTTAGCGCCCGGAATCGGGGGCATGCTCTCCACCGACATACGAACGTCGCTTGCTGGGGCCAAAACCAAGATCTTCACCGCCATTGCGGGCTTAGGTGGGCGCGCCATCACCAAGGCTTCATTGCGCAGTCTCTTTGAAAAGGCAATTCGAGAAGAATTGGAAAGTTTGCAGTTTATGGATCTCAACTCGGAACTCATCCAACGCCATCTGGAGCGCGAAAAACTGAAACGCCAGAGTGGTCCGATGGCCGAAAACCTGCTCTCCGACATTCGCCTGTTAGCGGCGCAGATTGGATAAGAAAAAGGAAGATCATGCCCGCACCGACCATTAAGTTCTACCAGACCGGAACGTTCACCATAGGCAATCGCCTACTGGATGACAAAGACCATTCGGTTCAATCAGACGAATTACGTCCCAATGTGCTGACGTCGGGACACCGCGCCTGCCAAGGTTGCGGCGAGGCACTTGGCGCCCGCTATGCTTTGGACGCCGCCATGCGTGTCACTAAAGGTCAAATCATTGTGGCCAACGCAACCGGCTGCCTCGAAGTGTTTTCTACGCCGTATCCGGAATCTTCGTGGCGTGTTCCATGGATGCATTCTTTATTCGGCAATGCTCCGGCCGTAGCTACCGGCATCGCTGCTGCCATGAAAGTGAAAGGCCGCTCCCAAATCCGTGTCGTTGCTCAAGGCGGCGACGGGGGCACTACTGACATCGGCTTAGGTTGTCTGTCAGGCATGTTTGAACGTAATGACGACGTGCTCTACATCTGCTACGACAACGAAGCCTACATGAACACCGGCGTGCAGCGTTCCAGTGCTACTCCCGGAGGTGCTCGCACGGCAACAACACCTGCCATCGGATCCCATCCCGGTAATACCTTCAAGACCGGCAAGAGCGTCCCGCTGATTGCGATGGCACACCGTATTCCGTATGTGGCAACCGCTTCAGTCGCGGAGCTTCGCGATCTTGAGTACAAAGTACAAAAGGCGATGGGCTTTCACGGTGCGCGCTACATTCACGTGCACGTTCCCTGTCCTCTGGGTTGGGGCTCAGAAACGCGCGATACCGTCAAGGTCGCGCGCCTGGCGGTCGAAAGCGGACTCTTCCCTCTGTTTGAAGCCGAAAACGGCAAAGTCACTGGCCGCATTTTTATTCGCCAGCGCCAGCCGGTTGAGTCTTATTTGAAAATGCAGAAACGCTTCGCGCATTTGTTTAAACCTTCCGCAGACCCGGCCGAGCTAAGAGCAATTCAAGAAATTGCCAATAACAACATTCAGGAATTCGGATTACTGCCGGAGGCAAGCCATGCATAGACCCTTTGCGATGACCTTAGAAGTGGGCTCAAGCTTGGCCAATCACACAGGCTCCTGGCGCACGGAGCGTCCCGTCTATCGCGACTTTCTTCCGCCATGCAACCACGCCTGTCCAGCCGGCGAAGACATTCAAGGATGGCTGTATTTTGCCGAATCCGGCGATTACTTGAAAGCCTGGCAGAAGCTGACGGAGAATAATCCGCTGCCGGCCATCATGGGTCGCGCTTGCTACCACAATTGTGAAAATGCCTGTAACCGGGCCCAACTTGATAAGGCTGTCAACATCCACGCCGTGGAACGTTTCCTTGGAGACTTGGCGCTGGAAAAGAATTGGCAATTTGAACAGCCGACCGTCCACACCGGCAAGCACGTTCTAGTGGTAGGCTCTGGCCCGTCGGGATTATCTGCCGCCTACCATCTGGCGCGTTTAGGTCATAAAGTAACCATCCTTGAAGCCGAATCTAAACCCGGTGGCATGATGCGTTATGGAATACCGCAATACCGCCTTCCCCGAAACATTCTGGACGCCGAAGTCAAGCGCATCGAAAATTTGGGTGTCGAAATCAAAGTTGACACAACGGTAGACGATTTGAAACGAGTCATGACAGCACAGCATTTCGATGCGGTGTTCCTGGCCGTGGGCGCACATGTTGCCAAACGTGCTTACATTCCGGCAGGCGACGCTTCCAAAATTCTGGATGCTCTTGACCTGCTTCACAAAGTGGAAACCGGCGATTCAGTCGAACTAGGACGTCGTGTCGTGGTTTATGGCGGCGGCAACACGGCGCTAGATGCGGCACGCACAGCCAAACGTTTAGGCGCCTCAGAAGCCATTATTGTTTATCGCCGCAACAAAGAGAAGATGCCTGCCCACGAATCCGAGCTACAGGAAGCGTTGGATGAAGGCATCAAGATCAAATGGCTCTCCACTATTAAGAAAAAAGACGAAGGCCAAATCCTCATCGAAAAAATGAAACTCGATGAAAATGGCTTTCCGCAACCCACCGGCGAATTCGAGAATATGCCGGCCGATTCTGTCGTGTTGGCGCTTGGCCAGGATGTCGATCTGGAATTCTTGAATCGTGTGGCCGGTGTGGAAATTGTTGATGGTGTGGTGAAGGTTGATCGTCGGATGATGACGGGTCAGCAGGGAGTTTTTGCCGGCGGCGACATGGTTCCCGCCGAACGCACCGTCACTACCGCCGTTGGCCACGGGAAGAAAGCCGCACGTTGCGTGGACGCTTATCTGCGTGGCATCGAATACCAACCGGAGGCCAAACATCCGGTTGCGGATTTCAAGAATCTCAACGCTTGGTATTACAGCGACGCTCCTCAGCGTGTCCAAAGCAATCTTGACCGCGTTCGACGCGAATCGACTTTTGCCGAAGTTGTCGGCGGTCTGGATGAAAGGAATGCGTTGTTTGAGGCCCGGCGCTGTCTGTCCTGCGGCAATTGTTTTGAATGCGACAACTGCTATGGTGTTTGTCCCGACAACGCTGTTATAAAGCTCGGACCGGGGAAACGCTTCCAATTTAACTACGACTACTGCAAAGGCTGCGGATTATGTTCGGCGGAATGCCCTTGCGGAGCCATTGAGATGGTTCCAGAACACTAAGAACTGTTTCACCTCTCTGGCAAAGGGTAAGGAGGTTTGCTTCGTGTCAAAGGTAAAGTTACCCAGCTACATGCCAGGCTCCGAGGAACGAGCCTTCATTGACGAGGTCATCGCGCGGCATCATTCCGATTCTCCAGGTGCGCTTCTCAGCATTCTGGAAGAGGTGCAGGAGCATAATCCGCGCAAGTTCTTAAGCATCCCCACGGTGCAATATGTTGCGCAGCGTACCGACACGCCGCTATCGCAAATTTTCAGCGTAGTCACGTTCTATGCATTCTTCAATCGCGAACCCCAGGGCGAACATACCATCTCGATCTGCCGCGGCACTGCCTGCCACACGCGGGGATCGCGGGATTTACTAGAGGCTGTCCGCCTTGCCTTAGGCATGCATGACAAGGAAGGCGCCAACGCCGACAAACTCACTCTGACTACGCCCGACGGCAAAGTGACTATTCGTACCGTGGCTTGCTTCGGACAATGCGCGCTTGCTCCTATTTTGGAAATTGATCACCGCATCTGCGGCCACATGAATGAACAGGTGTTGGCGCGTGAACTGGAAGCGTTACTGCAAGGAGCATCCAAATGAGCCGCATTAGCGATCGGAGCGCATTCAATGAAGTCGCCAAAGCGGGCGTGACCAAATTGCTGCAGCCCATTCCGCGCGTTACTGTTGGCATGGGAACCTGCGGCCGCGGCAACGGTGCGGAAAGTCTCTACCACGCACTTGGCGAATCCATTAACAACGGCGGCTTTAAAGTTCAATTGATCAGTGTCGGCTGTTTCGGACCTTGTTCGGAAGAGCCGATAGTAGGTGTCTGGATTCCCGGCCACCCCCTCGTCCTACTGCGCCGCGTGCAAGCGCATGATGCCGGCCGCATCATCTCGGACGTGATGGAAGGCCGCATTACTCCCGACCTTACCTGGTGCAAGGTTGAGGAATGGGACCACATCGCAACCAAGATTCAGTACGGACAGGGTTTTCCGGAATTACCGAACTGGCATGAGGCGCCCTTCTTCAAAGGTCAGAAGAAAATCGTTCTGCGCAATTGCGGTTTGATCAATCCCGACGACATCGAAGAGTTCTTCGGTGTGGGCGGATATCAAGCACTGCAGAAAGTTCTGACCGATGGCAAGAAAGCATCCGTTATCGAACAGGTTCGCGCCGCGAAACTCCGCGGCCGCGGCGGTGCCGGCTACATGACCGGCATCAAGTGGGAATTCATGGCCAAGGCTCCGGCGGGTGACAAATACCTGATTTGCAACGCGGACGAAGGCGACCCCGGCGCTTACATGAATCGCAATGAAATTGAGGGCGATCCGCACTCGCTTCTCGAAGGCATGATCATTGGCGGCTATGTCATGGGCGCGGAAAACGGCATCATCTACGTTCGGGCCGAATATCCGCTGGCTGTCCATCGTCTTCGCGTCGCGCTTGAGCGCGCTCGCGAATACGGTTTGCTGGGCGAAAACATCTTAGGCTGTGGCTTCCATTTCGATATTCAAATTGTGGAAGGCGCAGGTGCCTTTGTATGCGGTGAAGAGACCGCTCTCATTGCGTCTCTCGAAGGCTTGGCCGGCCGTCCGCGGCCACGACCGCCGTTCCCGGCGCAAAAGGGCTTGTGGAACCATCCCACCAATATCAACAACGTTGAAACCTGGTACAACGTTGCCCCCATCGTCATCAAAGGTGCCGAGTGGTTCACCGAAACCGGAAGCGCCAAAAGTGCCGGAACCAAGGTCTTCTCGCTGGTCGGTAAGGTGCGCAACACGGGTCTTGTAGAAATGCCTTTAGGCACGCCTCTAAAGAACTTTGTCTACGACATTGGAGGTGGCGCCGCCGTGGGTAAAACCGTCAAAGCCGTCCAGACCGGAGGGCCTTCAGGCGGCTGTATTCCCCGCGAACTTTTCGACACGCCTGTCGATTACGAAACTCTCGGCCAGATCGGCTCGATCATGGGCTCCGGCGGGATGGTGGTGATGGATGAAGACAACTGCATGGTTGACGTGGCCCGCTACTTCATCGAATTTACCCATTCGGAATCCTGTGGTAAATGCGTCCCTTGCCGCGTAGGGCTGGACCGTGCGCTGGATATTCTTAACGGCTTCACCGTTGGCACTGGCACCAGCAACCAACTGGGAATGCTGAACGAATTAGGTCGCATGATCCGCGATACCTCTCTTTGCGCTCTCGGTCAAAGTGCTCCGAATCCAGTGCTCACTACCATGCGGCACTTTCGCGACGAATTCGAAGAGCACATCATCTCGCACCGCTGCGATGCCGGTGTCTGTAGCGATCTTGCGCTTTCACCCTGCGAGAACAGTTGCCCGTTGCACATGAATATTCCGCGCTTCCTGGAGCTGTATAAAGAAAGCCGTCTGGAAGATGCATTTGAATCCGTCATTATTGACAATCCGCTGCCCGCCACCACTGGTCGTGTTTGTCAGCATCCTTGCGACGATCGTTGCCGCCGCATCACGGTGGACGAGCCAATCAACATGCGCGAAGTGCATCGGCTGATTGCGGACGAGATATACGGAACCGACCGATTTGAAGCGGCTGTCAGCCGTGTCCTTTCGCATAAGCTTCCCGCTACCAATTTTTCCGTAGCCGTTGTGGGCGCTGGCCCCGCCGGCCTTACAGCCGCGTTCTATCTATCGCTTTTGGGCCATTCCGTCACCGTCTTCGACAACAAAGACAATGCGGGGGGGATGCTCCGCTATGCACTGCCGGAATACCGCCTGCCCCGCAATACTCTTGATCGCGAAGTTGAACTCATCGAACGACTAGGCGTTAAATTCGTCATGCGCACCAGGGTAGGAACCGACATCAGCTTGGACGATCTGGGAAACCAGTTCGATTCCATTTTTCTCTCTATCGGGACCTGGAAGGAAAGCGGCCTTACGATTCCCGGTGTCCACTTGAAGGGCGTTCTACACGCGCTCAGTCTGCTGGATGCAGTCGGCGCGAAAGAACGTCCGTTTCTTGGAAAAAGAGTGGTGGTGATAGGCGGCGGCAATGCCGCAATCGATTCCGCTCGCACGGCCATGCGCCTGGGCGCTGATGCCACCATCGTGTACCGTCGCGAACGCAAAGACATGCCCGCCATTGCCGAGGAGACTCTGGCCGCCGAGCATGAAGGCGCCAAATTCATGTATCTGGCAGCGCCGCACCGCATTCTGGCCGACGAGACCGACAAAGTAAAAAGTCTGGAAGTGGTGCGTACCCGCTTGGGCGAATTCGATAAGTCCGGCCGCCGCAGACCAATTTCTACGGGCGAGATCCTACGCGTCGATTGCGACAGCATCATCCTTGCTCTGGGGCAAGTGATTGATGTTGATTTCTGTAGCAGTGCCCGGCTTGGCATGAAAGACGACGGCAGCGTACAAGTAGACCGCTTCACACTCGAAACCAGCCGGAAGAAAGTCTATGCGGGCGGCGATTTCGTGACTGGAGCTTCCAACGTTTCCACCGCCATGGGCTATGCCAAGCGCGCAGCCCAGAGCATCGACAAAAAACTTACCGGCGAAGATCGTTTCGAAAAACTTTTTAAAGAATTTGAATACGATCAAACCATCCCACAGCATCCTGCGCCCGGCAAACGTTCGCTCGCGCGTGAACTGCGCGCCAGTTCGCGTGTCAAAGGCTTCGACGAAGTCGTGCTTGGCCTGACTCAAGTGCAAGCGCTTGACGAAGCGAAGCGCTGCCTTAGGTGCGACATCCGGGTCTAGCAAGGAGAACTCTATGCCTACGACAAAGTTGTCCGTTCGAATTGATGGCGAACTGCTGCAAGTCCCGGAAGGCCAAACAGTACTCCAAGCCGCCAATGCTGCTGGCAAGCAAATCCCGACTCTTTGCCATCTGGATGGTCTTCGAGACGTTGGCGCATGCCGCCTATGTGTTGTTGAAGTGTCCGGCAGCGGCAAGCTGTTGCCCGCCTGCACCACGCCAGTCCAGGAAGGCATGTCGGTCACCACAAATTCCACGCGCCTGGCGGACTACCGGCGCATGACTCTGGAACTGCTGTTTGCCGAACGCAACCACATTTGCGCGGTCTGTGTTTCCAATGACCACTGCGAATTGCAAAATCTCGCCGCCTCCCACGGCGTGAGTCACATTCGCTTCCGCTATCGCTATCCCGCTCTGCCGTTGGACCTATCGCACGAACGCTTTGCTCTGGATCATAATCGTTGCATCCTCTGCACCCGGTGCGTGCGTGTTTGCGCCGATGTGGAAGGTGCGCACGTTTGGGATGTGAAAGGCCGCGGTGTGGAGTCGCGCATTATCTGCGATCTAGACCAACCCTGGGGCGCCTCCGAAAACTGCACTAACTGCGGCAAGTGCGTACAAGCCTGTCCAACCGGCGCGCTTTCCTATAAAGATTCGGCCGTCGAAGAAATGGTCAAACAGCGCGATCAAGTCATCCAGGTTGCCCGAAGGAAGGCACATGTATGAACAACAACAACCACAAGGTCAGAATCGCAACCGTTTGGCTGGATGGCTGCTCCGGCTGCCACATGTCGTTCCTTGATCTGGACGAAGCCCTGCTTTCGCTCATCGACAGAATCGATTTAGTCTGGGGCCCGCTAGTGGATACGCAAGAATTCCCTAACGATGTGGATGTCACGCTTGTAGAAGGCGCAGTCGCCAGCCAGGATGATCTAAAAAAAATCCAGACCGTGCGTGCGCGTTCCCGCGTTGTCGTTGCTATGGGAGATTGCGCTGTTACGAGCAACGTCTCCTCCATGCGCAACAACATCCCCATCATTCGCCTCTTGCAGCGCGTGTATGTCGATGGTGTCGATATCAACAAAGGCGCGCCCACCACAGGCGTTCCGGCTCTGTTTCCGCAAGCACGCCCTATTCAAGATTTCGTGACCGTTGATGTGTACTTACCGGGTTGTCCGCCGAAACCTGGCGCTATTTTGGCTGTGATCCAAAGTGTGTTGGAAGGCAAAAAGGCTGCCATTCCGTCCATAAAGTTTGGCTAGGAGATGCACCATGACAAAGCGTATTGTTATTGATCCGGTCACTCGCCTGGAAGGGCATGCAAAAATCAGCATCTATCTGAACGATGACGGCAAAGTTTCCAGCGCGCAACTTCACATAACTCAACTGCGCGGCTTCGAAAAGTTTGTGGAAGGCCGCCCGTTCAGCCAAATGCCCGGCATCATGTCACGCATCTGCGGCATCTGCCCGGTTAGTCATCTGCTCGCCTCCTCGCAAGCTTGCGACGCCATCATGGCCGTGCGCGCTCCCCATGCGGCTACCATGATTCGCGAATTAGTCCACTGCGGTCAGTTCATCCAATCGCACGCACTCAGCTTTTTTCATCTTTCCTCGCCCGACTTGTTGCTGGGCATGGACTCCGATCCGCTCAAACGCAATATTCTCGGCATGGCCGCAAAACGTCCCGACCTGGTGAAAGACGGCATCGAACTTCGCAAATTCGGTCAGACCATCATAGAACTCGCCGCGGGCGAACGCGTCCATCCGCCCGGCATTGTCCCCGGCGGTGTCATGGAACCATTGCCTGCCGAAGCGCGCGCGCAACTGCTAACTGCCCTGCCTCGCTCTCTCGATATCGCAAAACGTACGCTTGCTCTGCTCAAATCTTCGCTTAACGGTTTTGACGAAGAAATTACGAACTTTGGCAACCTGCGCACTCTGCACGCCGGTTTGGTTGACCGCAGCGGTCGCATGAAGATTTACGACGGACTTATTCGCTTCAAGGATGCCGACGGCACACTGCTCGCCGACGCTGTTCCGGCCGAAAAATATAGCGACTACATCGGGGAATCCGCCGTTAGCTATTCTTACCTCAAAGCGCCCTATTACAAAGCGCTCGGTCTCGAAAATGGCGCCTACCGCGTTGGTCCGCTGTCGCGACTCAATATCGCCGACTCGCTCGGAACCGATGCAGCAGACGCCGAACTCGCCGAATACCGCGAGCGCTTCGGCGCCTCTCCCACCAGTTCTTTCCTCTACCATTACGCGCGCCTCATTGAGATTCTCTATTGCATCGAGCGTGCCCAGCAACTGCTTGAAGACCAGGCAATCATGGATACTCATGTGCGCGCCCATGCGGGTGTGAACGCGCTCGAAGGGGTGGGCATGTCGGAAGCTCCGCGCGGCATCCTTATTCATCACTACAAAGTAAATGAAGATGGCGCCATTACATGGGCCAATCTGATCATCGCCACCGGCCACAACAATATCGCTATGAACCGATCCATCGAACAGGTCAGTAAACATTATGTCGATGGCAACAAACTCCAGGAAGGCATGCTAAATCGAGTCTCAGCGGTGGTTCGCGCTTACGATCCATGCCTCAGTTGCTCCACGCATGCCGATGGCACACCCAACCTGCACATCCGCTTACTCGATTCTCACGGAAACCTGGTGGATGAAATCAGAAGTTGATCAGAAACTATTGATCATCGGCTACGGCAATGAGTTGCGTAGTGACGATTACGTTGGCCGTCGCGTAGCGCAAGAGTTAGCCCGACGCGGAATGCCCGCCATTGACGTTAATCAATTGACACCTGAACTCGCCGAACGCATCAGCCAAGTCAAGACGGTTTGCTTTATCGACGCCAGTGCAGTGCTCGAACCCGGAGCCATCCAAGTCCGCGAAGTTCATGAGGTTTCCAATCGAACGGTGGACCACCACATCGATCCCGGCGCTCTGCTTCGGCTATGTAGAGAACTATGTGGACGTTCTCCAACGGCTCTCATCGTCACCATCGGTGTGGAATCGTTCGAATTCGGCATTGGCCTCTCAAACACGGCTTTAGAGGCGGTTCAGATCATCGTGGACTCTATGCCGATGATCCTGAATTCACCGGATCCGCGCCCGAGGCTGCTACGCTAAAGAAGTGTCCAACGCTTGCGAGGCCATTCTCAACGGCTAGGATGATATGCCCATCAACTCCTGAACTCGGCGATAGGCAGCTTACTTAGTCCTCCTTGCGCATTACTTTTTCCACATTGAGCTGCCCTTGGAATGGCTAGCGATTCCGCTTTCGGTGAGTGCGGCGAGCAACGTTTTGTTGCACTGCGTCATGAAACCATTTAGCGCGCGGCCCGCTCTGGGGCTGCTCCTGGCTTTCGATATCATCTGCCTCACCGCTCTGCTGGCATTGTCGGGCGGACCCGCTAATCCTTTTAGTGTGTTGTACCTGGTGGAAATTACCTTGTCCGCCGTGGTGCTGAGCAAGTCGTGGACATGGACTCTCGGGGCATTATCGGTCATGGGTTTCGGATCGCTGTTTTGGGCTCACGTGCGGGTTCCGGTTTTTGAAGGCCACCACGAAACGGAAGGATTTTCCGCACATTTGGTGGGGATGTGGATTGCCTTCACAGTGGGCGCCCTACTCATTACGGTGTTCATTGGCAAGGTCTCAGAGGCATTGCGCCTCCAGGAGCAGGAAGCGTCAGAGTATCAACGACGGCTCGCGCATCACGAACGGCTGGCAGCAATCGCCACACTGGCGGCAGGGGCAGCACAAGAGTTGGGAACTCCGCTTGCCACCATCGCTGTTGCTTCCCGGGACTTGGAATTGAAGGGAAACAGCGCCGGTCCGGATGGCAGCATTGCGAGGACGCGCGGTTGATTCGATCGGAGGTGGACAGGTGCAGTCAAATCCTCCGGCAGATGGGAGGCCGCAGTGCCGAACTTGGTGGAGAGATGCCAGTGTCTATTACTTTACGAGAGATCTGTGGACAGGTTAAGACAATCTTCCCATCGAGAAGTCTGGCGTGCTACGGACCGAGGTCACGGAGGAGGCGTCCGCCTTTCTGCCGCCGAGTGCGACTCGGCAGGCGCTCTCCGCCTTGGTGAGGAATGCTT
>CAVOJX010000002.1:0-237360 GCA_963696305.1 Bryobacterales bacterium
CAAAATTAGGCGAGCTTTATGGTGAAAACTTTCCATTTACAATTTCAAAAAATTTAAGTCTCAAAGATGGTGGTAATAAATTTTATTTCACCCATGGATATGAATTTGAAGCAATTTATATGGAGCCCATTACATTGGAGATGTACGAAGAGTTAGCGAAAGAATGTGTTTTAGTGAAGATATTATAGGTGAACTTGCAGGACATGTATGGTCGCTTATACGTGGAAGTAGTGTAAAAGGATAAACTTTCAAATAATCCCCGTACACGTTTAGCATCAACTGAAGAATTGAAAAGAATCTACAAATTATCCATCTCACAGGGTAAAAGTTTTATTTTAAATAAAACCGATGAAAGATTAGTTTTTGGACATACACATGGACCATTTATAAGACAAAAACAAAACCGTTGTTAATACTCGATCATGGGTAAATGAACTTATAAATCCCAAATATCAAAATAGTTATGTTGAAATAGAAGATGGAGTAATTGAACTTAAATTTTTTAAATAGTGTAATAATAACCACAATATGAAATATGGATAATATAATCATTTCATTTGGTTATTATGCCATAATAAAATTATTAAAAGACTAAAGACTTATAAATAAGAAATAACAATCATATTCCCGTCTTAAATTATTAGAACCATTTGAATGTAATCAAACAAAAATCATTTGATTCATAGATTTTCTAAAAAATCCTATTAAAATCAAAAAGTAAAGTATATGCTATTTTATCAATTTTAAGTGTATAATTTTTTTAAGGTAAATTACTAATTATTTTATTTCCATCTAACACAAATGTTAAATATTAAATATCTCATAAATTTATAATCCTTAAATTATAAGAATATAGAAATGGTACAAAAGTATGGGTCTAATAAAAAAATTAATATTCACAGTTATATTTGCTCTGGTAGCAATTTTAGTTTTCGTTGCTGCCCAAAGCACAATTGGAAATTATAATTATTCCCAATCCGCTAGTTTGACTTCTCAATCAGCAAATTCAGCTGTTTATGTTCAAAATGGGGTAACAGGTGTTGTCACAATTAATGATCCATTCCTTCACAGAACAACCAAAATAGATGTAATTTCTGATCCATTTAACATACCACAACCTACCGACCCAATCAAGAGCAAAGTTTTACGTCCAACACGGTCTATGACTGACATCGCTAGAATCGTAAAAATTAGATTCGTGAGCCCTATGATCACCGACTGTAATGCCCCTGAATCCTTGCTGAATCCAGCTTTTGTGAATATGTCGTTCACGTTGTAAAGTATCGCGTTGATCCCGGACAGTTGGTTGAACATGCCAATGGAGACAGCTAAAAATAGTGGCGTTTTGTATTTCGCCAGAAAGAGTGGCTCCGAGCCGTGGCCATGCTCGACATCGATCGATTTCACTATGTCTTGCAACTCAGCGTCCGGATTGGGTTCACCAACGTCCACCAGAACCGCGCGCGCCTCGATTGTGCGCGATTTAGAAACCAGCCAGCGGGGGCTACGCGGAATTGTGAAGAGCATAAGCATAAACAGCGTTGCCGGTATGCCCGGGATACCAAGCATCCAACGCCACTCGCTTAAACCAAACCCGGCTAGACCAATCAGGTAGTTTGAAAGGTAAGCGACCAGAATTCCGAACACAATATTGAATTGAAAGAAACCGACAAGCCGCCCGCGCAATCGTACCGGAGAGATTTCCGCAATATACATGGGGCCCAGTACAGACGACGCTCCAATGCCCAATCCGCCGATGAATCGAAAGAATATGAGCGAATACCAATCCCACGCAAATGCACAACCTAACGCCGACACGACATATAGAACCGCGGTCAAGCGAAGGCTATCTCGCCGACCGAACTTATTGCCCAGTATTCCCGCAAACGCTGCCCCAATGACCGTACCTATCAATGCTATCGATTGCGTGAACCCGAGCGCTCGATCGGACAAATGAAAAACCTGCGTCAAATCCGACGTGGCTCCGGCGATAACTGCGGTGTCAAATCCAAACAACAATCCGCCTAGCGCCGCAACAACAGTGCTCTTGAGTAGAGTCCCGCTAATGCTCATCTGTGCCCTTCTCTCTCCCACGTGACATGCTCAATTTCAGCCAGCACTAAACTGCCTAGAATCCCTGCTCTCGAACCAAGCCCCGGAGGCTGGATGAATTGGTCCAGGTCTTCAATATCCGGATGCTGCAAATACCCGTTCAACAACTTTGCAAATTCTGCTCGCAGCAAAGCAAAAATCTGTGGCTGCTGCATCACACCGCCGCCCAAAAGAATCCGCTGCGGCGACAGCGTAAGCGTCAGGTTCATCAGCGCCAGCGCGAGATAGTGCGCCTCCAAAGCCCATGCCGGATGGCCCTCAGGCAGAGTCGCCGCCGGAGCGTTCCAACGCTTCTGAATAGCTGGTCCACAAGCTAGCCCTTCCAAACAGTCTCCGTGATAGGAACAAACTCCAGCAAATGGATCTGCGGTCAAATCATGCGGAACGCGCAAATGCCCGATCTCTGGATGAATCAGGCCGTGCACGACTTGCCCATGCACCATCGCGCCGCCGCCGATTCCAGTTCCAACCGTCAGATAAATAAAGTCCGATAGTCCTTCGGCTGCGCCCCAGCGCGCTTCACCCATCAGCGCAACATTGACGTCCGTGTCAAAACCTACCGGCACATTCAGTTCGCGCGCAATTGTCCCCGCTAAATCAAAATGCGCCCAACCTGGTTTAGGCGTGGTCGTGATGTGCCCATACGTCGGACTGGACAAATCCAAATCCACCGGTCCAAAGGAACCTACGCCGATGGCTTGCAAATCGTCGCCGCCATTCCGCTGAAAAAAGGAAACAACTTCCGCCAGAGTAATTTCGGGCGTAGCTGTCTGAAATTGTTCTACGTGAAGATCATCGGGGCCGGTGCCTACACCGCAGACAAACTTTGTCCCGCCCGCTTCAATGCCACCAAGCATTCATTGAGTATATTCAATAGGCTCTTGAGACGTTCACGACCGCAATTCTGCCAGCGTCTTCCCAACCGCGCCCGGACCAAAGTCAATCCGAGCTTCCTTCAAACTCAGCCCAGCCACATCAATCCGGCCTAAGTCGCGCGTACCCAGACCAGCGGCTTCCGCCAGCTTAAGCGAATTATCGCCGCGAATGAAACACGATTGCCCCCGATCGGCATTCACGTCGTAACCCATCACGGCCATCCCAACGGCATCCGTTGATACGGGATTTCTCCCAACAATAATGACGCCCGGAGTCATCCGTTCCAAACCCTTCAGCCACGGCCCTTCGCCGCCGCGCACAGTTTCCACGCCATCAATAATCGCCAGATCCGTGGGTCGTATGCCGTTCTGGTCCACCAAAATGCGCGGCACGCGATAACCTGGGTCACGCGGAGAGTCGGGATGCAGTTCAGCATCCACACCAGACGGAGCCTTTGTCGTGCCTGCATGCAGCACATCGCCGCGTTCCATCGTTGGATGCTCGTTTCCATTCGCACCGCAATCGCTGCCATACAGCGAACAAGGCGTATTGCCAAAGTTGTTCTTCATCGAAAGCGTAATGCCTGCAATCCAGTGGTTCTTCAACTTCGATAACGACGCATAAACATCACACTCTGTAAATGCCTTGTTTATGTGGTACGCCGGATACGTGTAGCCACCCCACGGCACCTTTAAACGCACGTACTGTTTGTAGTTCCCTAGGTTCTGAACGTTTTCCCACTCCACCTTGGTGCCGAGATTGTTGATCGCCTTTACATCCAACCCGTAGCGTTCCCACAAGGCCGGGTCCTGCGACGCTGGAAAAAAGCTCTCAATTAGTCGGACTCGCGTCGCTCCCGCCTTCGCCAGTAAATAAACCGTGCGCGCCACTGTATCGCCGTTGGTTCGATAAGGCAACTTGGGTGTCAGCGGAAAGTTCTTCGGATTGCCAGTCAGGTTCAGTTTCAGCGCCACCGTCTTACCCCGCACCAGTCCTTCAATTCCGCTAATCTTGTCGAAAGCGGAGGAAAGTTGCGTTTGAAACGTTGAATACTCGCGACAACGGACAATCGCGACCTTCGCATTTTGGCTCGAAGCTCGCACCACATTTGGAAGCACAAGACTGGCCGCTGAAAGGCCCGTCAAAAGTTCACGGCGGGTGAAATTTTGCTGCATAAAACCGATTCCTGCTCCTACATGAAGTCTACCCATATATCATCAAGACAAAATGCTGCAGAAAATATCCCGCCGCTCCGCATGTTCAATCTTCGCTTCTTTGCCCGTTGCTCTCAAAAGTTTCGCTGCTGGGCAGAACATGTTCTTGTCCTTGAACAGCGTGCTCGTTTCCGGCCGCGTTCCCTGGCCGGATTTTGCCCGTCTGGCCGCGAAGGTCGGATTCCCCGGCACCGACGTTATGCTCGGCGCAGCCATGAAACAAGGCGTCAGCGCAACTCGCGATCTATTGGCGCAACTCAATATAAAACCCGCCGTCTTTGATTTCCCGGTCGAATTCCGCAAAGATGACGCAACCTTTTCAAGCGGCCTCTCCAAACTAAAACAATCCGCGGAATTCGCCCAAGCTATTGGCGCTCCGCGTATGGTCACCTACATCATGTCCTCCAGCAACACGCCCAAAGCGGAGTTGCGCGCAACTTATCAGGAACGCTTCACAGAAGCCGCTCGCATCTTGGCGGATTCGAACGTACGACTCGGCCTCGAGTTTCTCGGTCCGCTCCACATTCGCAAAGCCTTTCCCTACGAATTCATCTGGCAAATGAACGAAATGCTCGAATTCGCCGAAAGCTGCGGCAAAAACGTTGGTCTACTACTCGATGCGTGGCATTGGCACACCGCAGGCGCGACTACCAACGACATTCTTCGTGCCGGCAAAGAACGCATCGTCCACATTCATTTTGACGACGCGCCCAACTTGCCGCCAGACCAAATCCGCGATGACCACCGTCTCCTCCCGGGCGAAGGCGTAATCAATCTTACGGGCTTCTTGCAAGCACTGCAAAAAATTGGCTACCACGATGCCGTCAGCGTCGAAGTCTTCGGCCGTCCCAAAGACGAATCGCCCGAAGACGCCGCACGCAAGGGCCTCGAGGCCTCAATCGCTGTGTTCAAAAAAGCCGGAGTACCGCAAGGATAATGGCGGCGCAGCCCCCACTCGACGAATACCGCCAACGTCAAGCCAATTGGACCAAACAACAAGAACGCGAACAACGCCTGTTCATCAACCTAGGCAACTGGCGCTTGATCGTCGCCGTCCTAAGTCTTGTACTTGCCTGGTTCATCTTCGGGAAACACGCGATCTCACCCTGGTCGCTCGGCATTCCCTTAGTCGCCTTCTTAGCCCTCGTCGTCTGGCATCAACGCGTTCTTCGTCGCCGTACTTTCGCCGAACGCGCCATCCGCTTTTACCAACAAGCCATGAATCGCGTTCAAGACACATGGCACGGCAACGGCAACCCCGGCAATCAATTCCGCGACACTAACCACATCTATTCAGACGATCTCGATGTCTTTGGCAAAGGTAGTCTTTTCGAACTGCTCTCAACCGCCCGCACGGTCGCAGGTGAGGAGATGCTCGCTCGCTGGCTGCTTTCGCCAGCAACGATTCAAGAAGCCTCTGAACGCCAGCAAGCGGTCCACGAATTAGCCCCAAAGCTCGATTTGCGTGAAGAAATGGCGTTACTCGGCGAAGACATCAAGTCTTCGGTCAACGCTGAAACGCTTTCCACTTGGGGCACGGCGCCACTCGTCCCTTTCCCCGCCGCCTTGCGCGCCGCCGCACTTGGCTTATCCATTCTCGGCCTCATCCTGCTCATCCTGAAACTCGCCGACCTCCTTCCCCTCTGGCCGCTACTCGCGATTGTTGTTATCAACATTGTGCTGATGTTACGGTTTCGCAAACCTATGGGCGCTTCTAGTGAAGCCATCGAGGCAGCAGCGCACAAATTATCGCTTCTCTCCTTACTGATCGAACGCTTGGAGGCGGAACAATTCACCAGTCCACTCCTCACAAACTTGCGCGACCGCTTAACCACCGACACCGTTCCGGCGTCGAAATCAATCAAGCGTCTCGATCGCTGGCTGGAACTGTTGGATTCCAGCGACCACGTACTGGTCCGCATTCTCGACTTGATTATTCTGTACAAACTTCAAGTCGTTATGGCAATCGAATCGTGGCGTGCTCAGAATGGCGCTTCCATTGGCCACTGGATTCAAGCACTCGCCGAATTCGAAGCTCTGTCATCCTTCGGCGCTCTGAATTATGAACACGCGACATGGTCTTTCCCCAGTCTCGATACCGCTCCCGATCCCAATTTCTCTGCCTCTGCGCTGGGCCATCCGCTTATTCCCGCCTCGACTTCCGTCCGCAACAATGTCGAACTAAACGGCCAATGTCGTCTGTTGATTGTCAGCGGCTCCAACATGTCCGGGAAAAGTACTCTGCTCCGCGCCGTTGGCCTGAACGCCGTACTCGCTTGGGCCGGCGCTCCGGTTTGCGCCGAAGGATTGCATCTTTCCCGCCTCCAGGTCGGCGCATCCTTGCGCGTTTCCGACTCGCTGCAGGATAACCGCTCCCGCTTCTTCGCAGAAATCAGCCGCCTCCGTCAAATCGTCGATCTGACAAACGGCACCATTCCCGTTTTATTCCTTCTCGACGAACTGTTAAGCGGCACCAACTCGCATGACCGCCGCATCGGCGCCGCCGGAGTCGTCCGCGGATTACTCGCCGCCCAAACCATCGGCATGCTTACTACGCATGATCTGGCTTTGGCCCAATTGGAAAACGAACTAGGCTTCACTGCTAAAAACGTGCACTTTGAAGATCGAATCACCGCCGCCGGAATCGAATTCGATTATCATTTACGTCCAGGGGTCGTCACGCACAGCAATGCCCTTGCGCTCATGCGCTCCATCGGCCTAAAAATCTAAATCATGAAATCACTTTGCACGGTCGTATTTTTCTTTTGCACGCTTCTTCGCGCGTCATCCCCTTATTTCAGCGTCCCTCCGTCTGACGCACCGGAATTGGCGCGTCGCGGCTCCTACGATGTCGGCGTTCGAACCATTCAACTTGTCCACAAAAATCAAGTCGACATTATTCACTTCGATAAGGCCACCGGCACAGCACCGCTCTACGATCGCCCGCTAACCGTGGAAGTCTGGTATCCAGCCCAAATTCCAGCCGGCTCAAAAATCGAAACAATCTACCCAATGCCCATGCCCGGCTCCAAGCCCGGCGCGCCCACCATCAACATTCCCGATCTTGCCATGCGGGATTCGGTTCCACTAACCGGCAAAAAGTTCCCGCTGGTCATCGTCTCCCACGGCTATCCCGGCTCGCGCTTTTTCCTAAGCTATCTGACCGCCAACCTCGCCTCAAAAGGTTACGTTGTGGCAGCCATCGATCACACCGATTCGGTCTTCGACGCCCAGCGCGAATTCAGCAGCACGCTTATCAATCGCTCTCGCGATCAACTCTTCACTATCGATTCAATCGTCGAACTATCAGCCAAGTCAGATCAGTTCTTATTCGGGATCGTGGACGCTTCAAACGTTGCCGTCATCGGCTATTCGATGGGTGGGTATGGAGCGTTAACGACTGCGGGCGCTGGTTATAGCGAGGCCAGCTTACTCATGGCCCAAGTTCCAGGCGGATACCTGAAAGCCCTGGCCGCAACCAGCAAAGAGTATCAGCACACGGACAGAAGCAGAATAAAAGCCGTCGTCGCCATCGCGCCTTGGGGTGAACAAGCACCGTTTCGCGTGTGGGACGCCGGCGGACTGGCTGGCATCAAAATCCCAACCCTCTTCATTGCGGGCGATCATGACGACATCGCGAACTACACAGACGGCATCCGTCCTGCCTTTGAGCAAGCCATTCATTCCGACCGTTGCATTCTCGTCTATGCAAACGCGCGCCATAATACTGGTGGCAATCCTCCACCAAGCGTTGAATTGCCCTACGTCCTAACCCAAGCCTTCGATGAGCCAGCCTGGCGCAAAGAACGCATCGCTTCTATCAATCAGCACTTCATCACCGCTTTCCTCGACCTGAATCTAAAGGGCGATCAATCGAAAGCCGCCTACCTCCACGTCGCGCCCGAAAAATCCAACGACGGCAAATGGTCAGTCCCAGGCAACCAGCGCGACAACGGCGAATTCAGCAGCGGCCAAGACACTCAAGGCGAACTTTTCTGGAAGGGTTTTCAGAGACGCGAAGCTTTGGGCCTGGAGATGACCTGCAAAAGCCCTACGCCCTAGCTCCTCAAATTCGAGACAAGCCGGGAATCTTCAACGCCAGCACATAATTCACCTGCACCAGCATGATGAACCCAATGCTCCAATAGGGATTTAAAACACAGAGCGCCGCGCCAAAGGCATAAAGACCCTGCGCAATCAGAATCCGCCGTTCAATCGCGCAAGCCACTTCATCCGTCGCCTCGTCTCTCTCCAACTTCTCCGAGCGCGCCACTCGCCAGCTCAGATAAAGCAACGCTCCGGGCGTCAATATGTTCAGCCAGTAAACCAATAATGCCGAACGATATCCAATATAAGTGGCCAGCAAATTAGTCGAAAAGGGCATCACCGAAATTGACGCCAGAAACGCAATATGCACCCACGTGAAAAGTCGCGCCGCTCGCGCCAGATGGTTGAACTGCGTCTGCTGGCCTACCCAAAATATTCCCAACGTCATCACGCTAACCAGAAAAACCAGAAACCGTGGCGCCAGCAGCCACAGCGAGTGAAGCAAACCCTGCTCATCATGTATTTCTGCCTTCTCAGGCACATGAATATCCAAAACCAACAGCGTCATTGCGACTGCAAAAATTCCGTCGCTTAACGCCGCCAGCCGCTCCAAACTCGTACCGGCAATGCGGTTATACGTCGTCATTTCTGCGTATTGCCGAAAATCATCTCAACGCTCGCGCCTTCCAGCGTCTCCACAACTAAATCGGGCTCCAACTTGCGTAATTCATCCGCACTCGTGAATCCGGTAGCTACCGCCACCGAACGAAATCCATTTGCTTTCGCCGCTTGAATGTCATTTGCATGGTCGCCAATCAAAGCCACCGCACAGGTTCGCGTCGCCAAGCTCTTGCCCCGTGCCTTGAAGGCCGCCATCTTCGCCAACCGAACGCGCGTGGTCGCCATTTCTGAATAGGCACCAAATTTAAAATGCTTATCAATCCGCGCGTTTTCAAGCTTTTGCCAGGCAATGCCGCCTAAATTCCCGGTTACAAGTCCCATCGGTACGCCTTCGCCTGACAGGGTTTCCAGCAGATTCCGCACGCCAGGACAAAGCTTCTCTGAAAAATCAGCCTTGCAATTGCCGGTATAGTGGTTTTGCGCCAGCGTCATAATGCGCGTCATAGCTTGGTTGATTTTGTATCCCTTGACGCCTGCATTCTTTAGCATCGCTGTTATCAAATCACGGTCCAACTGCCCGGAAGTATCCACTCCCTCCAGTGTGCAAGCCACGCCAAACACACTGCTTGCGGCTTCAATCAAAGCCTGCTTGTGATGCGGACCGGCGCCGCGCATCAACGTCCCATCAATGTCAAACAAAACGATCCTGCGACTGATCACAATTCGCTTAATCTTGGCACAAGGCTTTGCAACAAAGCGATAAAAAACTCGGCCGATGTCCTGCCCACTTCTAGCACTTCCTCATGATTCAGTTTGCCTTCGCCCAACCCCGCAGCCACGTTAGTCACGCACGAAATACCTAAAACTTCTATTCCTGCGTGGTTCGCCGCAATAGCCTCCGCCGCAGTGGACATTCCAACCAAATCCGCTCCAATCGTCCTCAAATAGCGAATCTCCGCTGGCGTTTCGTAAGAAGGTCCTAACAGCGCCGCATAAACACCTTCGTTTAGCTGACGACCCAATGACCTAGCCGCCGTTCGCGCAATCTCACGCAGCTTCTTTGAATACGCTTCAGTCATATCCGGAAAGCGCGGCCCCAACTTCTCATCGTTCGGACCAGTCAACGGGTTAACACCTTGCAAATTGATGTGGTCCGACATCAAAACCAAACTGCCTCTCACCAAGTCCGGATTAATACTGCCCGAAGCATTTGTCAAAATCACCCGCCGAATGCCCAGCGCATGAAACAATCGGATCCCGGCAACCGTCTGCTGCGGAGTATAGCCCTCGTACAAGTGAAACCGTCCAGACATGACGGCCACGTCCACGCCAGCAACCCCGCCCAACACCAACTCACCCGCATGGCCAATCGCCGTCGATACCGGCAGCCCCTCTAGTTCCGAATAGGGAATCCGAATCGACTCACTCAGCGAGTTCGCAAAGGCTCCAAGGCCACTGCCCAAAACCACCCCTACGCGTGGCTGCTTCGGATATTTTGATCGAATATAGTCAATCGCTGTCTGCATGTTCACTCCATTGTCGCTTTGCTCTAATGGAATTTCGACCGCCATGATCAACCCGGACAAAAACAACAAACGAATTTTCTACGTCATGGTGGCAATCTTCGTGTTGATCGCAGGATTCGCGGTTTGGCTGGTTCACACCGCCAACGCAACCTTGAAATAAGCTTGCCTGCTGACCCTCCCGACAAGGAAATGCCGCACTGGCAAGTGTCTGCAAGCCTCGCGTGGTGACTCTTGACATGGCATAGAAAATCTATGTATAGATAATCTATGGCCATTCGCAAAGTCAAAGACGACCTCCTCCCCGGCACCCTGGAAATGCTAATCCTCCAAACCCTAATGCGTGGCCCCCTGCACGGTTACGCCATCGCCCAAAACATTCAGCAAACCTCCCAGGACATCCTCCAAGTCGAAGAAGGTTCACTCTACCCGGCCCTCCAACGCCTCCTCCTCGAAAAATGGGTAGCCGCCGCCTGGGGCCTTTCCTCCAGAAATCGTAAAGTCAAAATCTACACACTCACCGCCGCCGGGCGCAAGCAACTCGAACGCGAAATCACTGGTTTTGAACGCATGCTGGCTGGCATCGGTCGAGTCATGAAGGCGGTGGAATCATGAACCCAATCTCCCGCTGGCTAAATCGCCGCAAACTGAATGGCGAACTAGCCGCTGAAATGTCGGCCCATCTCGAGGAACACATCGACGAACTGCGCGAATCCGGCTACAGCGAATCCGAAGCCCGCCTGCTAGCGCATCAAAAGTTCGGCAACACAACTTTGCAAATGGAAGACAGCCGCGACGCTTGGGGCTGGGCTACTCTCGCTGCATTCGCGCAAGACCTACGCTACGGTCTCCGCGCACTCTGGAAGAATCCCTCCTACAGCCTCACAGTAGTCGCCCTGATCGCACTCGGAATCGGAATGAACACCACCATGTTCAGCGCTGTCAAAGCCGTACTGTTAAGTGCCCTCCCCTACCAGCAACCCGACCGCCTCGTTCAACTCTGGCAATCCAGCAAAACATATCACTCTATCCATGTCTCCGGTCCCGATTTTCGCGACTGGCGCGCACAGAACAACAGCTTCGATCACATGGCGGCGTATGGGAACGACACCACAGCGATGGCCGGAAACTTCACAGCCGTTAACGTCGGCTATGCCATGGTGGGTTCCGGTTTTTTCGAAGTTCTAGGAACTAACTCAGCCATAGGTCGAACCTTCACCGCTGACGATCAGAAACCTGGCTCCACGCCCACAGCCATTCTTGGCTATGCGTTAGCCCAAAAGAACTTCTCAGATGCGCCAAACGCTATCGGCAAAACCGTTCGCATGAATGGCATCGTCTTCACTGTCATTGGCGTTATGCCGCCAAGATTTGATTTCCCAGATCGCACGCAGGCTTGGCTCCCGAACGATTTCTTCCCTGATCCTTCAACTCGTTCGGCTCACAACTTTCGAGTCATCGCACGCCTGAAGCCTGGCGTCACGCTTAAGCAATCGCAGATCGACATGAATCTTGTCGCATCCCGGCTGGGTCGCCAATACGTCGACGACAAAGATCTTGGCATAAGAGTCGTTCCTTTGTATGAAGAACTAGTAAGCGGCATTCGGCCTGCCCTGCTGACGTTGCAAGGCGCGGTAGCGCTCGTCTTGTTGATCGCCTGCGTCAATATCTCCGGCCTGCAACTAGCCAGAGCCTCGGCTCGGCAAAAAGAGTTGGCATTACGCGTCGCACTCGGCGCAGCCAGAGGTCGCCTCATACGCCAACTTCTGACCGAAAGTGTTCTATTATCCTGCCTCGGCGCGTCCGTTGGCGTGGCACTCGCCGTCGCAGGCACCATCGCGTTTCGTAACTCCGTGCCGCCCGATATTATTCCGCGTCTTTCCGATATCGGTGTAGATTTCAGCGTGCTTTGCTTCACGTCAGCCATTGCCGTCCTCGCGGGTCTGCTCTTCGGTATTCTCCCCGCAATCATTAGCTCAAAAGCCGATGCCAACGAATCCCTTAAAGAAGGCACCGGCAAAGGCGTCTCGGCAAATCGCTCCCGCATCGGCCGAATATTAGTAGCCGCGCAAATAGCGCTTGCCACAATCCTTCTATGCGGCGCTGCCTTGCTCACGAAGAGTTACTGGATGTTGGCCACCCAACCCATCGGTTTCCATTCCAGTGGCGTCTTGGTAACCGATCTAACTTGGCCCATCGTTGGCAACCTCTATACGGTGGACGGAGCTTTTGTTCGGCGAACAACTGCCCAATTGCTGGATCAAGTCAAAACGCTCCCTGGTGTAACATCCGCCGCCATGGTTCGTGGTCTGCCTTTCCAAGGCGCGCCCGACGGCAACTTCGAAATCCAGGGACGCCCCTTGCCGGCGGACCCACACCAAACCCCAGATGCCGACTATCGCGCCGCCACGGCAGACTACTTCAAGACCTTCGGCATTCCCATCCTCAAAGGCCGCGCCTTCAACGACTCCGACGAACGCACCCCCGACCAGGTAGCCATCGTCAACCAAGCCTTCGAAAAAGAATTTTTTCCCGGTAACAACGCAGTTGGACAAAGAATCAGGTTTCTCGGCATGGAACCCAAGCCGCAATTCATGACCATCATCGGCGTTATCCCAGATATCAAGGAACGAGGTTTCAAACGCGCAGCCGAATCTGAAGTCTTCGTAGACTTCTTCCAACACGCCGACAACATGGGCGACTCTACTCTCGTCGTCCGCGGACCCGCAACCGTTGAAAATCGCATGCGCCAGTCGATAACCGCACTCAATCCCGACACTGCCGTTGATTTCGTTTCAATGGACAGCCTCATTTCCGGCAGCGCCTCGCGTGACCGGCTGCAAACGTCGCTCCTTTGCATCTTCGCTGCCTGCGCTCTCTTGTTATCGGTAATAGGCATTTACGGGCTCCTCTCCTATCTCGTCACACGTCGCCGAAGCGAATTCGGAATCCGTATGGCGCTCGGGGCCAGCCGCGCAACCGTTCAAAAGATGATCCTTCTTGAAGGAGCAACGCTAATCGTTTCCGGCCTCGCCATAGGCCTGCTGGGCGCACTCTTCGCAACGCGAGTCCTACAAAGCCTGCTCTTCCAAGTGAAGACTACCGACCCGCTCGTTTTCGGCCTCGTTGCAATCGGTTTCGCAGCGGCGGCGTTACTGGGCTGTTATCTCCCTGCCCGTCGCGCATCCCTGTTAGACCCATCAACATCCCTGCGCACCGACAATTGACCAACCGCAAGAATCGGAGTGACGCCATCCCATCTAAGCCTGCAAGCTTGTAGGCATGCATGTCGCTGTTGAACCATCCATCCTTTATTTCGGAACTCCTGTCGTGCTGCTCAGTACGCTGAATGAGGACAAAACCCCAAACCTTGCACCTATGTCATCCGCATGGTGGCTCGGATGGAATTGCATGCTCGGCTTAGGCGCAAAAGGGCACACCACGCAGAATCTGATGCGCGAACGCGAATGCGTCCTGAACTTGCCATCCGTCCACCAAGTGGAACGCGTGAATCGACTGGCAAAGCTCACTGGCTCAAATCCTGTACCGCCACATAAACTCGCCATGGGCTATCACCATGAAAAAGACAAATTCGGAATTGCCGGTTTCACGCCGCAACCATCAAGCTTGGTTGCCCCGCCAAGCGTTTTGGAGTGTCCCGCCCAATTGGAAGGTGTAGTTGAAACTTGGCATCCCTTCGGACACCGGCCAGACAAAGGCCCGGCAGCGTTAGCGTTTGAGGTGCGCATCGTTCGCGCGCACGTTGATGAATCGCTTCTCGCGCCAGGCAAGCCAAACCATATTGATCCAGATTTATGGCGGCCGTTGATCATGAGTTTCGCGCATTTCTATGGCTTGGGTGACAGGGTTTGGCAATCGACACTTGCTGCTATTCCCGAGCAAATGTATCGGCCTGTCCCAAACATGAGCCGCTGATTCATTACTTACGCTCTAGTACTCATAGCGTAAATATTCGGGGCCGAAATTCGCGGCTATTGCGCATACCCTGACATGAGATATCAAATACGCATTAACGAAATCTCCGTTCTGACCCTCGCCCTCACCGCCATAAACCTTTTCGCTCAAAATACCCCGCAATCCCAGGGGGGCCTCGGAGGCATGTTGGGACAAGGAAAAGGCATGCTTGGCGGCAAAGGCGGGGTCTCAGTTCAAATGGTCGACGCAGTCGACTCCAATGCGGGCGGTGGCCGAACATTCCGCGCCACCGTCGCCACTGCAACGACTGTCGCTGGAGTGGCCGTTCCGCAGGGGTCTTCCGCCACCACCACATTGCAGCAAACGGGCAATGGCTGGACCCTTGCACTCACATCCATCACTGCCAATGGCCAAGCCATCCCGGTGACAAGCACCTTTGCGAGCACCAGGGGAGGCAGCTTGGCAAATTCGGCAACGTCCATCCTTAATGGTGGCGGCCTGCCGTGGCAAAGGTCAAAGTCGCAGCCAGCCGCCGCCAATACTCCCAAAATTGCGGCGTCCGGCGCCAGAGTTTATGTGCCGGCAAATACCAACGTCACTTTCATGGTGTCAGCGGCCGCCCAGCAAACTGCCCAAAATCAACCGGCGCAAACTGTGGCTCAGTCAACACCAACTGCCACGCCAATTGCCGCCACACCTACCGCGCCAGTCCAAGCGAGTCCAATGGCCACAAGTCAGGCTTTGCCGCAATCCAATGCTCCTGGAGCGGCTCCCAGCAGCAACGCGGTCATATTCGGCAACACCCAGTACCAATTATCTGGCTGCCATCGTGAAGCTCCCCACATCGTCTGTGAACTCCAAGTGATGAATATTGGACAAGTGGATTCTGTTTTAAGCGGCGACCCTAGAACTTACTTCATCGACCAATCAGGAAACAAGGGTGGCGTCCAGTCTGGAACGTTAGCTAATTGCAACCTCGGTCGTTGCCCCATGCTGCCACAGATAGCTATGAAGGCCCGCTACGTCTTCAATGACGATACCGGCGAATCCAGAACACTAGTCCGGCTTCAAATCTGGGCTGGTGGCCGCAGCGCGGTTGCGCAATTTAACAACGTGCCTGTCCAGTAAATCTCAAGCTCCGAAATCTTCCGCCACAGAACTTGAAATTTCGCGCCGCTACCGAATTATCGAGACGTCGCCCACAAACGAACCCTTTTCCCTACTTCTTCATCATTCGTTTATTAGCACTACTGTCCAGCCGCCTTCCGATGCGCCAATCGGCTACACGCATCTGGCGTCTTTAGCATTTTAATCGCATCCCCGCCAGATTCAATCGTGTCAATCTTCCCATCGGTATCAATCACGAAGGTCACTCGGCCCGCAATTCCATATTTCGCAATGTAAATTCCATACTCCTGCGAAACCTTCCGATCCAGAAAATCGCTCAGCAACGGGAACGTTAACCCAAGTTGTGCGGCAAATGCCTTTTGTGATGGCGAATTGTCCGTGCTGATGCCGAACACCTTCGCGCCAGTTTCCTGGAAGTGTTGCATACCAGCCTGGTATGCTTTCATCTCGGCCGTTCAACCACCGGTGAACGCCGCCGGAAAGAACGCCAGGACCACTGTGCTCTTCCCGATAAGGTCCGCCAGATGCACTGTCCCACCATCCGTCGATGGCAATGTGAAGTCTGGAGCCTTACTGCCTGCGCTCAACGTAGATGATGGAGGCGCGCCCGGCGTTTGCGCAAACAATGCCGCTCCCACTCCGCCTAATATTGCAACTCGTCTGCTGATCATCGTCTACCTCACCAAGTACGGCCAGTGCTCCACAAAGTGATAGTGGAATTGATAAATCATAACAGCAATGAATCCAGCCACCACCACAAGCAAGCTCAACAACGTCAGCGCCACAACTTTCCACGGCAGCTTCTTGTTCTCGCGCTTCATCACCAGCAGATAACTGGCGAACACGCCCAGAAAATAAAGCGCTACCATCGGCACCGCGAAAATCATCATGTTGAACGCGTCGGGTGTCGGTGTCACCGCCGCCGCTAAGACAGCGATACCCAGAATTGCGTAGCGTGAGTGCCGCAACAGGAACCGTGGTGACGCCAACCGCAACAGCGTCAGAAAGAAGATGATCACCGGCAGTTCAAACACCAGCCCAACGCCCAGCGTCACATTCACAAACAGGTCGAAGTATTGGTCAATCGAAACCATCGGCGAAACATTAATATCCCGCCCAATGCCCAACAGAAATTCCAAACCGTACTTGAACGCCACGAAGTATGCAAAGCATCCTCCGGAGATAAATAATCCGGCCGTAGAGGCCACAAACGGCACTGCCCATCTCTTTTCGCGTTTATAGAGTCCAGGCGAGATAAACGCCCAAACCTGGTACAACACCCATGGAGATCCGATGAACAGCGATACCAGCAGCGGCAGCTTTAAATAGATAACGTTGAACAGTTCCATTGGCGATATCGCCACCAAGTTCGGCGGATTGATGCCGATATGGATCAAGGCCTTGTGAGCCGGCTCCTCTACCACGCGCCACAAAGGCTTGGAGAAGGTAAGACTGACAAGGAATGCAACCACCACCCCGGCAAGCGCGCGTATAATCCTTGCTCGCAATTCCTCCAAATGCTCCATGAAGGACATGCGGAGCATGCCTCGCTCTTCCGGAGTTTCCTCTTCATCGTCATCCGATTTGGGTGGCGGAGGCGGTGGTGGCGGAGGTTGAGGCGGTGCCAGCGGCTTCAATGCTCCGGGAACAGGCACGCGCAGTACTGCTTGCTCGTTTGCATTAGTTCCGTTTTTGGAAACTTCGCTCGCCTGCGTTACTTCAGGCTGGTGATTGTCTTCGGGCATTCGATCTCGGCTTAGGCGGGGTGCTCATCAGCGGACGCAGGCTCTGGTTCAGGTTCCTTTGTCGTCTGCGTAGATCCTCGCGCAATCGTACCCGCTACTGCCGGAGCCGGCGGCAATGCCGGAGTTCCCGTCGCTTCTACTGCGTGCGCTTCCACCGGGGGCTCACTCGCTCCGTTATACCCATAGTCGCTCGATAGCTTCCCATATTCATCCGCCATGTATGAATACGGATTGTAAGTTGTCGCAGGCGGCGGTGGATTCTTCTTCGCTTCTTCCATCTGAACTTCCCGCTCTAACTCGCGCATATGCGTGTCCAGAGTGTTCTTCAGTTCGTTCTTCGCGCGTCGGAATTCCGTCAAGCCCTTACCCAACATCTTCGCCAGTTCAGGCAGCTTTTTAGGCCCAAACAACACAAGCGCAAGGATGACAATTACTATCATCTCTTGAACGCCGAATGGTCCCATCTTGCTGTCTCCCTTTTTATCTTTTCGCCTTTATGATAGCCCACCTGCCCGCAGTGCGCCCTTCAGGTATGATGCAAAGGAATGCCCTCCGTCCTTCGTCTCTCGCTCGCCGTCTGTCTGTTCGGCTGCGCTATTTCGAACGCCCAGGTCGAGTTTGAAAACGTCGCAGGAGACCACATCGCCATCACCATCGATCACCAGCCCTTCTCGAACTTCTTCTACGGCCCCTCCCACACCAAACCTTTCCTCGCGCCGCTTCGCACCGCCTCCGGTCTCATAGTCACCCGGCGCTGGCCGCAAGAAAACGTCGAAGGTGAGTCCCGCGACCATCCCCACCATCGCGGCCTCTGGATCGGATTCGGAGACATCAATGGCATCAACTTCTGGGAAACCGAGCCCGAATCTCAGGCCAGCGGCGATAACCCCAAAACGAAGGGTACGCTGGCGCTCGCTTCTATCGGCGACATGAAATCTGGCAAAAATTCTGGCTCCATTTCCATGTCCTTCAATTGGCAATCTCCCGACAAGGACACCCTGCTTCAGGAACAACGCGTCATCACCATCACCGCCGGCAAGGAAACCCGTACCATCGACATCGATTCCACCTTCACCGCCAAGAAGGACCTGAAATTTGGCGACACCAAAGAAGGTTTCTTCGCGATTCGCCTTGCTGATAGCATGGCGGGCAAGAATGGTGGTCTCATGACCAACTCCGATGGCTTGCAGACCGAAAAGAACGTCTGGGGAAAGCCAGCTGACTGGGTAGATTACGATGGCACCGTGGACGGTCAAAAAGTTGGCGTTGTCATCTTCGATAATCCCGCTAACCCCAATCATCCCACCCGCTGGCACTCACGCGATTATGGTCTGTTCGCAGCCAATCCCTTCATGGGAAAAGATTTCGACAAGAAGCTCACCGGCGGTTACTCGATAAAGGCCGGACAGCAGATTCGTTTTCGTTACCGCATCATCGTCCATCCCGGCGACTTTCCCAAGAAGAAAATCGCTGAACTCTACGCTTCTTACATAAAAAAGGCCAGCTAAATGGATTACTCAATCGCAGACCTGTACATGGCGGACTGCATTAATCGTCTGAACCAGCAACTAGGTACCATCGAAAAATGCCTCGCCCGTCTCGACGATAAGCAGATTTGGGCTCGCGGCGCTTCGCATGAAAACGCCATTGGCAATCTCATCCTGCACATCTGCGGCAACGCTCGCCAATGGATCGTGTCTGGTGTCGGCGGCGTTCCAGACGTTCGTCAGCGCGACGCCGAATTCGCTGCCCAAGGTGATTGGACTAAAGAAGAACTGCTTGCACATCTGCAACAAACCGTACGCGACGTCATCGCTGTTCTCGAAACCGTCACTGCCGACCGTCTAAAGCAAATCATCGTTCCGCAGGGCTACACCACCACCGTCCTTGGCGCAATTTCGCAAGTGGTCACTCACCTCCACCTGCATACTGGCCAAATCATCTTCGCTACCAAAATTCTTACGGGCGAAGATCTCGGCTTATTTCGGCCCCGCGCCACCCACGCCTAAACTGCGCAAATACTCGAAATCCGCTTTAACCGTCTCCATCGCGCTCATTTCCACAAAGGGTGGCTCTTGTTCCACAAAACAGTGAACCACTCCCACCTGTTCCGCCTGTGTAAAAACGGATTTGTAGTCCACCAATCCGCGTTTCAATTCCGTCGGAATCGGCTTGCCCTCTCCCGTCATCTTCAGCGAAGGCGCGCCCGGCTTAAATCCCTTGATGTGCAGCAATCGAACCCGGTCGGAGTACCTTTTCATGAGCTCCACTGGATCAAAACCAGCCGCCGCAGCCCAACCGCAATCCAACTCGAACTTCACCGTCGCCGGATTGCTCTCCCGCAATATCAATTCAATAGCCGTCTCACCGTCAAACTGAATGAATTCCAAATTGTGGTTGTGATACGCATACACCAAGCCTCGCTTCTGTGCCTCTTCACCCAAAGAATTCGCCACTTCCGCCGACTTCTTGTAATCGTCAGCCGTCATGCTCTCCAACGCTCGCAAAAGTACGCCAAAGTCCGGATTCTCCGTCGCCAACCCAACCACCATGTGCGGCGGCGGATTGAACGAAGTCACCACATATCCCGCGCCCACTTCCTTCGCAAAATCCATGAATTGCTGCGGAGTCTGACGAAAATCCCACATGTGCGCGCTGCGACACACCAAGCCCAAGTCGCTAAATGCCGCGCGCAACTCCGCTGCGGACTTTCCATAAGTCTGCGCCAGTTCCACATCCTTGTAGCCAATCGCGGCCACTTGCTGAAGTGTCCCATTGAAATCCGCGTCTAATTCTGCGCCCAAGCTGTAAAGCTGAATTCCAAGCTGCAAAGTTGCCCTCAATTCCTGCTTAACGAATGTCTAATTGCGCGAATCGTGTCCGGTGTCGTTCGGCAGCATCCGCCAATTAATCGCGCGCCCGCGTCAAACCAACGCGCCGCTGCGTTCTCAATCACACTCAATTCACTAGTTTCATCCCACTTGCCAGTCGCTGGATCAAAACATTCACCGCTATTTGGATACGCCGCCAGCGGCTTGTCCGTACCTTGTGCCGCCGCGCGCAACAATGGCTCGACATTCCGCGGTGGCACACAATTCACACCCACCGATAAAACCTGCGGCGATTCTGCGATTCGCGCCGCATGCGCCATCAGATCGCCCTCCGAAATATGTGCTTCGTCCTTACAAGTGAAACTCACCCAGCAGCGCATTTGCGGAAACTCGCCCAGCAATTCCACAACCGCTTCCGCCTCCAGCAAACTCGGAAAACTTTCGAACGCTACTAAATCTGGTCCCGCGTCCACCAGAATGCGCAGCCTCTCGCGATGAAAATCCTTCAATTCCTCATGCGTCAAACCATAATTCCCGCGATATTCCGATCCGTCATGCAAATACGCGCCGTACGGCCCAACCGACGCGACCACCATCGGCTTCAATCTTCCTTCGCGCGCATTCTCATCCTCCCAAAATGAATCCCGAGCCTGCCGCGCAATATCAACGCTTTGCCGAATCGCGTACTGTGCCTGTTTTTCGCTCAAACCCTTCGCCACAAGCGCGGGAATCGTTGCCTGATAACTCGCCGTCAAAGAAACATCCGCGCCTGCCCGCAAATACGCTAAATTCACTTGCTCCAAAAGTTCAGGCGCTTCCAGCAAAACCTTCGCCGACCATAATGGATCGTTCAAATTCGCGCCCAGTGCTTCCAGTTCGGTTGCAAAGCCACCATCCAACACCACAAAACCCTGACGCGAAAGCAATTCTTCAAATAGCATCTAATCTTCGTCGTGCTGGGCTGACAAGTCTGACACAACAGATAAATCTTCCAGCGTTGTCACATCTCCAACCACCGTATGGTTCGTCACAATCTCACGCAACAATCGACGCATAATCTTGCCGCTTCGTGTTTTTGGCAATGCATCCGTAAAGCGAATTTCGTCTGGACGCGCAAATGGACCTATTTCATGCGCCACCCATTGCCTTAATTCCTTGCCCAGTTCGTGATGATCGTAATTTCCTTTTTTCAGCGTCACAAATGCGCAAACCGCCTGTCCGGTAATTTCGTGCGGCTTGCCCACTACCGCTGCTTCCGCAACTGCCGGATGATGCACCAAAACAGATTCCACCTCCATCGTGCTCAACCTGTGCCCGCTGACATTCATGACGTCATCCACACGTCCCAATACCCAGTAATATCCATCGCTGTCGCGCCGCGCCGCATCGCCCGTAAAATAGCTACCGGGCACGCGCGACCAGTACGCCTCTTCAAATCGCTTTGCGTCTCCCCATAGCGTTCGTACCATGCTGGGCCACGGTTTTTGGATAATCAGAAAACCTTCTCGGTTGTCGCCCACTGGAATTCCGCGCGAATCCACCACGTCCACCACAATCCCAGGCATCGGCAACGTTGCAGAACCAGGTTTCAATGTCAGCGCGCCCGGAGCGGGCGCAATCATAATAGAACCGGTTTCCGTTTGCCACCACGTATCCACAATCGGGCAACGCCCTTTTCCGATGACGTCGTGATACCACTCCCACGCCGCAGGATTGATCGGCTCACCAACCGACCCCAGCAATCGCAAACTCGACAAGTCGCGCCCATTCGGCCATTTGTCGCCTTGCCGTATCAAAGCGCGAATCGCAGTCGGCGAAGTATAAAACGTTGTGACTTTTCGTTTTTCGACAATCTGCCAGAAACGGTCAAACGCTGGATAGTCCGGCGCCCCTTCATAAATAATGTTGGTCGCGCCCGCCGCCAGCGGTCCATAAACTATGTAGCTGTGTCCCGTTACCCAGCCGATATCCGCCGTGCACCAGTAGATATCGTTTTCCTGCAAATCGAAAACCCAGTCCATCGTCATGCGCGTCTCCAGCAGATAACCACCGGTCGTATGCAGAATGCCCTTCGGTTTTCCCGTAGTGCCCGATGTGAAAAGCACAAATAACGGGTGTTCGGAATCTAATTCAACAGCCGGACAATCGTTCGCGCTCGCATCCAGCGCCGCATCCAACTCGTGCCACCAAACGTCTCGGTCAGCCTTCATCGGAATCTCGGAACCTGTTCGTTTGCACACCAGCGTGTGGCGCACGTTCGGACAGTCGGCCACCGCTTCATCTACGGCGCCCTTTAACTTCACTTCTTTTCCGCGCCGCCATCCTCCATCCGCGGTAATCACCAGCGAAGCGTCCAAATCAAGTGTTCGCCCTTTCAACGCCTCGGCCGAAAATCCGCCGAACACAACGCTGTGCGTAATGCCCAATCGAGCGCAAGCCAGCAAAGCAATCGGCAACTCGGGAATCATCGGCATATAGATGATGGCTCGATCACCCGTCTTGTACCCTAAGTTCTTGATAATCGTCGCCGTGCGGCAAACTAACCGGTGCAATTCTTGGTAGGTGATGATGCGTTCATCTCCGGGCTCGCCTTCAAAGATGAATGCCGGCTTATTACGCCGGTCCGTTTTCAAATGCCGATCAACGCAGTTATAGCAAGCGTTTATTCTCCCGCCTACAAACCATTTCGAAAACGGCGGAGTACTCCAATCCAAAGTCTGTGTGAACGGCGCAAACCACTCCAAATGTTCCTTTGCCAAATCGCCCCAAAACTTTTCCGGATCTTCTTTCGCCTGGTTGTAAAGCGCTTGATATGCCGCCAGTCCCTTAATGTGTGCCCGGCTGACAAATTCGTCGCTCGGCGGGTAACTTTTGAGTTCGCTCATGTTCGTCCGACCGTCAGTTTATCAGCAGCAATCGGCTATTGAGAAAATCAAAATGTGGGACGAATCATCATCGTCGTTGGTGCCGCACTCGTTATTCTTGGCGCTATCGTAATATTGCTCGAGCGTTTCAATATCAACCTCGGTCATCTGCCTGGAGACATCGTGATACGGTCGAAAAACGGAACGTTCTATTTCCCCATCGTGACCTGCATCGTAATCAGCGCTGTTGCGTCGCTGGTGATGTGGCTGCTCAACCGGCGCTAACGGACTGCGCCAAGATGTTCCAGCGGCCAGAAAACAAAAACCGCTTTCCCATAAATGTAGTTGCGCGGAACGAATCCCCAAGCGCGGCTATCGTTTGAAGAAATGCGATGATCGCCTAAAACAAAATACTGATTCTGCGGGACAATCTGGGGAGCATAAGGCCTGTCGTCCCGATATTCCTGCGGAACATAGTCTTCCTGCAGTTTCTTCCCGTTCACATAAACCGTGCCATCTTCTACCGAAACCAAATCGCCCGGCAGCCCAATCACACGCTTTATATAAGACTTGGTGGTATCTTCTGGATACCAAAAAACCACAGTATCGCCGCGCTTAATTTCGCCTAACCCAAAACGATAACTGAACTGATTGATGAATAGCCGCTCGTCATCCAGCAAATTAGGCATCATGCTGGTTCCTTCCACTTTCACCGGACGATAAAGGAACAGAATGACTAATACTGCAATCAAGACCGAGAGCATCAGATCTCGCAGCCAAGCCACGGCAGAGATCAACGCCGATTTCTGCCGCGGATTGGACGTAGATGCAGGCACACTTAGCTGGTCGCCCATGCCAAAAGAAACTCTCTTCTCTTAATTTACTTGACGAACGGCGCGCAAGTTGGTTAGCAGACAAGAAAATGCGTATTGACACTCGATATCGATTGTCGATATCATAGGCCGTGTCCAAATCCGCTGAAATTCTGCAAGGCACCCTTGATTTGCTAATTCTTCGCATTTTAGAAACCGGAGCGCTTCACGGAGTTGGCATTGCCGATCGCATTCAGCAAGTCACTCATGGAGTTTTTGTCATCGGTCCCGGTTCGCTGTTTCCGGCATTGCACCGTCTTGCCGACAAAGGCTGGATTGAGGGTGAATGGAGCGCATCGGAAGACAAGCGGCGCGTAAAAACCTACTCGTTGACTAAAGCCGGTCGAGCCCAATTGGAAGAAGAAAAACGCAATTGGAAAAAAGTTTTCACCGCAATGAACCGCGTTTTAGCTGAAGAGGTATAAGGTTATGCCCAACCTTCGTCGGTTATTGGCCCTTTGGAATCTGCTACTAAACCGCAAGGCTGTGGAGGCCGACCTGGACGAGGAAGTCCGAAGCTTCTACGAAATCACGGTGCAACGCCTAGTGGCACAAGGCATGCCCCCGGATGAAGCGCGCCGCGCAGCTCGTCTCCAGTTCCAATCCGAAGATCACGTAAAAGAACAAGTCCGCGAGGCACGAACCGGCGCTACCCTTGATGCGCTCGGCCGCAATCTCAGGTACGCTTTTCGCTCACTGCGTAAGTCACCTGTCTTCTCGTTGGTCACCATTCTGACTCTCGCTCTCGGAATCGCTTCCAATACAACCATTTTTTCCATCGTCAACCGTTTCGTATTTCATTCGGCGCCTGTCGGCAATCCCGCTACCCTTATGGCCGTGACGACAACGCACCAGGGCGAATGTTGCAACAACTTTTCCTGGCCCCTTTACGTTGACCTCCGTGACCAAGTTCGGTCTTTCTCCGATGTTGCTGCGTACTACGAATTGATACCCGCATCCATCAACGGGCAAGGCGAACCGCAACGGGTCTGGGGGCAAGCCGCCACCGCCAACTTTTTCGATGTGACGCAACTGCCTATGACCCTGGGGCGCGGCTTTGCCAAGGACGAGCAGAACGCTCCTGTAGTCGTGATCGGCTACGGCCTCTGGCAACAACGCTTCGCGGCTGATCGCGACATCTCAGGCAAAACCATCAAGCTTTCCGGCCATACTTTTACCGTCATCGGCGTTGCACCGCCGTCCTTCCGTGGTGTTGACATTATTCTGGATTGTCAGTTCTGGGTTCCCTTGGGACTGATTGATCAACTGCTCCCCAATACCACTAATAAGATTTCGCGCGACTATCACTGGATAAATGCGCTCGGCCGCCTCCGGCCCAACGTCACCCGCGCCGAAGCTGTTGCAGAACTGAATACTTTGGCGCAGCGATTTTCAAAAATCCGCCCTGACGCTTTTGACAACGGCTTTCGCATGGATACCGCGGGCTCACTCCCGCCGCGCGATAAAAACGCCGTCCTTATGTTTTTCGGCGCGCTTACCGTCGTCGCCTTTCTCGTCTTGTGTATCGCCTGCGCAAATGTTGCCAACCTGTTCCTCGCCCACATGGCAGGACGCCATCGAGAAGTGTCCGTCCGGTTGGCAATCGGCGGAACGCGGCGTCATCTGATTACCCAAATGCTCACCGAAAGCACGCTGCTGTCTTTGGCCGGCGGAGTTGTCGGTGTGCTGCTTTCCACGCTCGGGGTTCGTGGTTTAGCAGCGTTCCGTCTTCCTGCCCCTGTGCCGTTAGACCTTCAGGTTGGAATTGACGATAAGGTCCTGCTGTACGCCTTTGCGCTCAGCGTCATCGTCGGCATCGTATTCGGACTGGCGCCCGCCTGGAGCATGCTTCGCACGTCCATCGCGAACGGTCTGCGTGGAGAAGATCTCTTGGCGCGGCCCGGAAGAATTTGGAGCCTGCGTAACGTGTTGGTGGTGGTCCAGATTGCCATGTCCGTAGTATTGATTTGCGCCACTGGCCTCTTCCTTCGCAGCCTCCAAGCGGCATCGCGTATTAATATCGGCTTTCATTCGAATGGCATTCTGACCATGGCCGTTGACCCAAGGTTGCATGGTTATTCAGATCGGCAAACAACCCAGTTATTAGAAGAACTGCGTTATCGCGTCGCGAACCTACCCGGAGTTGTCTCTGCCACCTATACCGATTCGCTGCCTCTTTCCGAGGGTCATCGGAGCGACGCCTTCTCAGTCGTGGGCGCACAGCCTTCCAACGCTTCTGAAAGCACCGACCTGTACATGGTTGGCCCCGAATATTTCCAGACTATCGGCACCTCCATTGTTGCCGGACACGATTTCATCAATCAAGATCCGAATGGCGTCAAGGTTGCCTTGGTCAACCAGACTTTTGTGCGAAGGCTATTCAAGAATGAAAATCCCATTGGGCGTCTGATAACCGGTCGTGGCGTCACTTATCAAGTAATCGGCGTGGTGAACGATGTGAAGTCGCGATTCTTAGGCGAAGATTACCGGCCCGTACTGTACCGTTCGCTCGCCCAAGATATTGCCGGCGACCCCTCCGTCAGTGGTTATCGCATTGTCGTACGCTACGCGCATGACTCGCCTTCGGTGTCTGCCGGCATTCGGCAAACGATTCACACGTTGGACCCCAACCTCGCTGTTTTCGATGTTGAGAGCATGGAAGAACATCTGCGCGATGCCCTGTTTCTGCCGCGTCTAAGTAGCTGGTTGTTCGGCGTATTCGGCGTACTCGGTATCACGCTCGCCTCCGTGGGCCTGTATGGAGTCATGAACGCTTGGGTGGGTCAGCGAACTCGCGAAATCGGCATACGCTTGGCGCTCGGCGCGCGCGCATCAGAAATTCAATGGCTCATCATTCGCCAAGGAATGTTGCTCACCATGGTCGCCATCCTGCCGGGACTTGGTTTGGCCTGGGGTGTTTCAATGATGTTCGCAAGCGTGCTGCTTGGAGTCAACCCGCATGACAAGCTTACGTTCATCGCGGTTCCCCTGTTACTCATCCTCGTCGCCTTGATCGCTTGCTGGCTGCCTTCCAGACGAACTCTCGGCACAGAACCGCTGGTTGCACTCCGGCACGAATAGGATTGACGCGCGTAAAACGCTACCATAGGCGTTAAACGCTTATGGCAAACGTCTCGCGAACACTTCTTGTGTCCACGGTGGTAGCTGCTGCCGCTTTCGCCCAATACGCATCTCAACCTGATCCCAACGCGACGCCGCTCGATCTGGATCGAGGCGTATCTGGCTTGTGCCGCCTCTTGTCGGAACTACATACGCGCGCCAGCGTTTTGATGGTTACCGCTCACCCCGATGACGAAGATGGTGGCATGCTGGCCGCTGAATCGCGCGGCCGGGGCTCGCGCGCAATCTTATTGACCCTAAACCGCGGCGAAGGTGGCCAAAACGCCATGTCCGTGGATATGTACGACGCACTTGGCTTAGTGCGCACCCAGGAACTTCTGCAAGCCGATCGCTATTACGGCGTCGAGCAATATTGGACTCGCGTCATTGATTACGGATTCTCAAAAACGCGCGAAGAAGCCTTGGAGAAATGGGGACATGACCGCGTCCTGGCCGATGTCGTTCGCGTCATTCGCGCTACCCGCCCGCTCATCATTACATCCGTGTTCACCGGCGCGCCTACAGACGGGCACGGAAATCACGAAGTCGCCGGCCAGATGGCCCAGGAAGCTTTTGTCGCCGCGGCAGATCCGAATCGTTTCCCAGAGCAGCTTCGCGAAGGCCTCAGACCTTGGGCCGCCGTCAAAGTTTATGCGCGCGTCCCGTTTTTTGCCCCTACAAAAGACAAAACCATTTACGACTACGCAACTGACAAATACGTTCCCATTCGTTTCGACAATTTCGTCGACGGCACAGTGATGACCGAACGGCCTGCGACCAATCTCGAAATACCGGAAGGTGCCTTGGACCCGTCCGAAGGCCTGACATATTTGCAAATGTCGCGAACCGGATGGGGTTTGCAGAAAACACAGAACGGCGGCAACTCCACACCCCCGCCAGGCGCGTACATGGCCACCTATCATCGCTATGCATCGCGAGTGAAGACAACAGAAAAAGAAGAAACTTTCTATGACGGCGTCGACACCTCGCTAATCGGCATTGCGAGTCTCACCACTGGCGACACAAAAGCGTTGGCAGCCGGCTTAAAACGCATTGACACGCTTGTAAGAGAAGCCACAGACGAACTAAAGCCGAGCCGGCCCTGCTCCATTGCGCCGAAGCTTGCGGAAGGACTCAAAGAAACGCGTACGTTGCTTCACGACATCGAAGCCAGTTCCCTGCCCGAACCCGGCCGTAGCGATGTCGCTTTTGAACTGCGCCAAAAAGAAAAGCAGTTTCAGCAAGCCTTGGCTGTATCGTTGGGTGTATATTTCGACGCCTCTGTAGCACCGGATAAAGAACCGGACAATCGCTTCGGTGGCGCGCAAGCCACCACATTCACGGCAGCCATTCCAGGACAAAAATTCGCGGTTCAAACTTTGATCTCAAACGGCGGCACCGAATCAATTCAAGTGGCGTCAATCGACGTGACCGCCACTGACGGCAAGTCGTGGAAAATTGAAGCTCCCGCTGCCTCCACAATCGATCTTGCTGCTGGCAAAGAGAGCAAAACGAAGTTCAGCGTCTCAACTCCAGACGATGCCGCACTGACTCGTGCGTATTTCTACCGACCCAACCTGGAACAACCGTATTACGACCTTACTGACGAACGCTACCAAACACTTTCTCTGGCTCCCTATCCGCTCAGCAGCACGGCACATTTCCACTATCAAGGCGTTGAATTCACCATTGCGAAAGTAGTGCAGGCAGCCCATCGCGTGGAAGGCATCGGCATTATGGAAGACCCCGTACTGGTCGCACCGGCATTGTCGGTCACGCTCGCCAACCACGGCGGTGCGATCCCCCTCGATGCTGAGAGTTTTCCGTTTAGCTGCACAGTTCGCAGCAATGTAAAAGGAAAAGCCGAGGGAACCGTTCGCCTGCATCTTCCAGAAGGCTGGGTCGCGGCACCCTCGCAGGCAGAGTTTCATTTTGTCCGCGATGGCGATGAAGAGAATTTCGTTTTCCGCGTTACTCCGCGTAACATTCAACCCAAACCGTACGAAATTAAGGCAGTGGCGGATTTACAAGGCAAAACTTTCGAAGAAGGCTATCGAATGGTTGGCTATCCAGGCATCCGGCTGTATCCGGCATACCAGCCGGCAGCGTATAAGGCTGTGGGAGTCAACGTGAAGGTAGCGCAAGATCTGAAAGTGGCCTTCATTCCCGGCACTGGCGACGATGTTCCGTTGGCCTTGGAGAATTTAGGCTTGCACCCTGTGACACTCAGCGCCGCAGATGTGCAAAACTCCGATTTGCAAAGCTATAGCGCAATTGTTCTAGGAGTCCGCGCCTACACACGACCCGATATCCACGCCGTGAACGGACGTCTGCTGGCCTACGTCAAGAACGGCGGGGTGTTACTCGTTCAATACAATCTGCAAGGTTTTGACGCCGATGTAGCGCCCTATACCCTGTCATTGGGACCGAACGCCGCCAAGGTAGTGGACGAGGATTCCACCATCGAGTTTCTTCAGCCAAACTACCCGGCCCTTGTTTGGCCAAACAAGATTACCGAGAAGGACTTCGGCGGTTGGGAAGAGGAGCGCGGCCACGGCTTCTTAAAAACCTGGGATGCCGATCACTACACAGCACTGGTCGAAACACACGACCCCGACCAGGACCCGCAAAAAGGTGGTCTACTGGTAGCTCACTACGGTAAAGGCATTTACATATACGACGCCTTCGCGCTTTACAGGCAATTGCCCGCTGGGGTTCCGGGCGCCTACCGAATATTGGCAAATTTGGTCAGTATCGGTAAGAATCCAGAGTGGAAGTAATTGAATCAAATCGAACATAGGTGTTTAATGAGTCTCGGTAAGTTGATAACGACATTTTTTGCCATGGGCGCCTCCATGCTCTTTGCAGCTTCAGGATCACCAATCCCGGTGCCAGTTGTAGATCAGGCTCCCACCACCGGGAAACAGGTAGCGGTCCTCGCTGGCGGTTGTTTTTGGGGCGTCGCTGGCGTGTTCGAACGCGTGAAGGGTGTAACCGGCGTGGTCTCCGGCTTCTCGGGTGGTGAAAAGCAAACCGCTCATTATGAGCGTGTCAGCGAAGGCGACACCGGCCATGCCGAATCCGTAGAGGTCACATACGATCCCGCAGTCATCACCTACGGGCAGTTGTTGCGCATCTTTTTTTCAGTCGTGCACGATCCAACCGAATTGAATCGCCAGGGTCCGGATACCGGCACGCAGTATCGTTCCGCAATCTTTTACTCGAACGACGATCAAAAGCGCGTAGCCGAAGCGTACATCAAACAACTGCAAGAAGCCCACGTCTATCGCAGACAGATCGTCACGCAGGTCACTCCGCTAAAAGCTTTTTATGCGGCAGAAGGCTATCATCAGCACTATTTGGATTACCATCCTGACAACCCGTACATTCAGGCAAACGATCTCCCGAAGATTGCTGCGCTGAAAAAAGAATTTCCAGAACTCTGCGTGCGCCGCTAATTCTTTGGCGGTGCCTGCTTGCTGTCCGCCGCTGCTTTTGCGGCGGCCGCCTGCGTATATCCTTCGGGCGTCTTAATTTCCAACAAGCGAACAACTTTGGCCGAATGATCGTACTGGCTTAGTTTGCGCTCATCACTGTTGAACGCTTTCCACTTGGCCTGGATCGCATAATCCTCGGTAAACGCCAAGTCGTCGAACATATATTTCCCGTCCTTCTTTGTGAAGAACGTGCGCTTCTCGTTGTTCTTTACCGCTGTCAATGTCACCAGTGCGCCTTCCAACGGACGCCCTGTGTCATCGGCAACCGTACCCGTAACCGTTCTGGCGGTCGGTGCTTTGTCCTTCTTTTCAATAAGCGGCCGCTTGTTATCCAAAAAAACTTCTGGCGGCTTGGTGTCGGTGCCCGTGCCCGGGGTAGGAGCCTGGCTCTAGCCGTTGCAAGAATACTCAAGCACAAGCCAGAAATAGTGATGAAGCGCTTCATAAAACCTTGTCCGTATGTTACCAATAAATTCGAAGCGCATGTCTTTTGAAAACAAGCGTGTCCTGGCCTTCGAAAGCCGGCGCGCCAAAGAAATTGCTGAACTGATTCGCATGCATGGCGGCGATCCGTTTGTTGCGCCCGCATTAATTGAGGTTCCCCTCCAAGCAAACACCCAGGCCTTCGAATTCGCCAACCGTCTTTACAGCGACGCCTTCGACATGGTAATTTTCATGACCGGCGTAGGCGCGCGTCTGCTCCAGAGCGTTCTGTCAACGCGTGAACCCGCAGAAAAGCTACCCATGGCGCTGCGCCATGTTGCAGTGGTAGTTCGTGGTCCCAAACCCAGCGCTGTCATGCGCGAATGGCTCGTTCCAGTCGCCGTCACCGTGCCCGAACCGAACACCTGGCGCGAACTCCTGGCCGCCGTCGCCGAACGTAAAGAGAAAAACATCGCTCTGCAGGAATACGGACGCAGCAATTTAGCGCTCATCGAGGGTCTCAAAGCACAAGGACGCAATGTAACTCCCGTGCCCGTGTATAACTGGGCGCTGCCGAAAGATACCGCTCCATTGGCAACCGCTCTGAATCAGCTCCTAGCTGGCAATTTCGAAATCGCCGTATTCACCACCGGCGTGCAAATAAACCACTTCCTCGAATTCGCCGAGAAAACCGGTCAGCGCGAAGCCGCCATCGCAGCTCTGAAAAAGCTATTTCTCGCCTCCATCGGTCCCACTTGCAGCGAAGCCCTGCGCGCCCAAGGTCTGACGCCGCAACTAGAGCCCACACACCCCAAAATGGGGATCTTACGTTCGCCAGGCAGCCGAAAACTGCCTTGGTATAATCAAAAAGTTGCGCCCATAGCTCAGCTGGATAGAGCGTCTGGCTACGAACCAGAAGGTCGGGTGTTCGAATCACTCTGGGCGCACCATTTTCAACAACCCTCACCGCTGCGTATCCTTCACAACGCCGTATCTCGCATCCTCCCTCAAATCGCACGCATCCGGTTATTTCGCGGATTATCTTCTACCTCGGCCAACCCGAGCTTTTTCAGCACCATCGGAACGTACATTCCGAACCGCCCTCGATATCCTTTCCTCAGTCCGTACCACCCGCCTGCAGGATTGCTTGGCGACCGCCCCCAAGCCTCCACGGTCCCCTCCGCCGCAGGTTTCTGTTCGTCCGCGCTCCCCAGCAGCATCCAGTCTCCATGCGCCTTCAACATCTTGTGCAAATCATCGATGCAGCGCAAGTGGTAGCGCAACTGGGTAGACCCCACTTGAACCACCAGCGCAGGGGGATTTGAAGCCTCATCTCGGTATGCCTCGAATTCCGATGTCCCTGGCGGCGTCTTCAATTTCCATGGATTCTCTGCTGTACCTGCCTTTGATCCCATTTGCTCTCCTATTTCGCCTCGGCGGCGCGTTTTAGATCGTGTGCGAATTCCTCAAACGCAGGTGTCAAATCCGGAATGGAACGCGCTGATCAGCGCCGCCATCAAACCTGTGTACTCCTCGCGCATCAAAAATTCGACCTCGCCGTTTTCGCTCGGCGTAAGAGTAAACGTTCTCTCGCCCTTGAACAGGCCGAGCGGCATGCCTCCGCGCCAAATCATTCGGCCCGGAGCCTGAAATTCGATTACCGTAACAGGAAAGGCGCGGCCCGGATTGATTTTCGGATGAACCGTAACCCGTTCGCCAAGCGCAATTTTGCCTTCAACTTTCTGTACAGTATTGTTCCAGCGAACATATCCCGCAGCGTCGGTAAGCAGTGCCCAAATTCGTTCCGGAGTCGCACGAATCGAAGTCTTCACTGCGAATGCTTTCATGGCTAAGGCTATTCTCAACTCGGCTTGCGCCGACTGTCAACGAACCTAAATGTGCGTGATCCACCTATTTTGAAACCAGAAGATGTTCGCCCCAAGTCAGCAAGCTTTGGAAAGTGGGCATAAGTCCCTCACCAAGATTCGTCAACTTGTACCGTGCTACGGCGCGTGCTTCGGAGTCTCGCGCTAAAAGCCCGGCTTCAGTCAGTTCGCGCAGATTTCTTGTGAGTTCCTTCTGGCTGATAGCCGTCACGCTCCGAGCAATTCGTTGTATCTTTGCGGGCCATTCAACAGAAGCGACCGCAGGACCAGCAACTTCCATTTGCCGCCAATGATCTGGATCGCTGTCTCTACAGGACAGGGCTTTACGCTTTGAGTCACTTGCGCATTATCCTCCAATGTTTTTTCAGCCGCCCGTCTTTCTACGTGAAACACTTAGCGAGGCACCTCAGAAAGGGCAGCACCAGTCGTCTCCAAATCCTGGCTGCGTCCTAGCGGCATCTACTCATTTAGTACGGCAAATATTGTGCTTGGCGATAAACCACACGCATTCCATAACAGGAACGAACCAGGTAATCGAAATAACAATAACGGTGCTCGGTGTGTCGGGGAAAAAGAGAAGAGATTTTGCCGGAGTCCGCTGCGTTCGGTCGCACGGGGAGCGCGATCTCTTATTCCGGTTGGTTGAAGCGGACGCGGCGGAATGGCTGCGTCGAATAGGCACTAGTTACCCGGCGTTGCCTTAGCCATCGTCAAGGCGAGCCTCCACCGGGCCTTGTTTTCTCACGCCCTCACAAATGCTGCCACCGCAACAGCGGTGCAAACCGAACGAAATCCGTATCCGCGCTTACCCATTCACAGCCAGTCTCAATCGCCAGCGCGGCACGCGCAGCATCGGCAATCAGCTTGCTCGTCAGCAGACCGCCCTCACAGAGTTGCCGAAATATGCTCCAATGCGCCGGACCCGGCCGCAGCATCACAGATTGCGGCTGGCCACGCAAGGCGTCAATAAACTGAAACGCCTGCGTGACCGTCGATGCCGGATTGAAGATACGAGGATTCGTCACAATCCGCAGGAAGCCTTGAAGAACCGGCTCAGACAAGCCGAACGGCTCCGGTCCGGTCGCCATCCCCGTAACCCAGGCCGCGTACCGCGCATGCTCCGGCGACTCTTCGCGATGTGCGTAAACCAGTACGTTGACGTCCGGCATTCTCATACTGACTTTTGGTACGCCGATTCATCTTCCCCAATCAGCGCCGCGGAAGAGCGATTTAGATCCAGGTTCGGATTCACCAACCCTCCCCGGACCGTATGCAGACAAAACGGAATTATTGGCGATTTTTCGCCGGTTGGCAGATAGGCACGCACTGCATCCGCTATCAACTCACCCAAGGTAACTCCCCTACTCGCAGCACAAGCCTCTGCGCTTTTAACGATTCATAACATCACACTTACTTTCGATCAACCCCAAGGCCAAGCGAAAATTCAGTCACAAAACTCCAAAAATTCCGAAAATATTTTTTAACCCCAACCCACTCAATCACCTACGTCCCACCAACCCATCAAAACGAACACCAGCATAGTTCGAATTCAGCTCTCGGCGTGCTATCTAATAACCAGGCTCGCAGCCGACCCACGTTCCCACGTGCTTCCCTGCGAGCTTTTGCATTTTCCAAATCACTTTAAGGAGACACACCAATGTCAAACAGATCCGAACGCCGCGAAGCCGAACGCCTCGCCCGCAAAAAAGCCTACCTGGAATCGCGCAACAAACCCGCGCAATCCCTCGCCCTGGACGCCGTCGTCGCGCCCAAAACGGTCGCCGCACCGAATATCCTGTCCTTCGTGGCAACCGAAGAAACCGAAGTCATCGCACAACTCAAAACCGGTAAGAGGCCCGCAACTCCCTTCGAACAGCCCGTCCTCGAAGGCCGCGAACGTTCCGCCATGAACGCCACCAAGCACGGTTGCTGCGCCGACACGCTTATCCTCCCGCATGAGTCTGTAGAAGACTACAAAGCTGTCGAACGCGCCTGGCACACCACCTACAAACCCACCGACGACGTCGAAAAGAGCCTGATCGAAAAAGCCATCCAAGCCGATTGGTTCTTGCAGCGCGCCACCCGTGCCATGGTCGCCGTCGAAGCCGACCTATACAAAGCCAAACCCAATCCCAGCGATTGGACCGAAGCCGAAGAGCGCAAACTCGGCCGCTTCCAGCGCTATCAAACCGCGCGCACCAACATCTTCAAACAAGCCAAAAAACTCGTTGAAGACCACCGCCGCGCCCGCCGTCAAGAATCCGAGCGAACCATCAAAATCACCATCGCCCAAGAACGCCTCGAAGCCTACAAGCGCAAAAACCGGCCCGAGCCCACCTGGAAAGAAAAGCTAGCGGAGATGAAACAGCAAGCCATCGCACTGGGCTTCAATCCGCCACCCGATCCAAGAGTCGCCAACAGTTAACCATCATCATTTTTCAAAAACCACCATCCCTTCCAGGGACAACTCCGTCCCGACACCAACCCAAACCCCGTTCACTAACCCCGAAAGCCCGTTCCTCTGCGCCCCAAACCCGCCGAGCGGCCCGTAAACCTCTGCTGATCCCTAGCTCCTACGCCCTGACCCCTCGTTCCCGCCCCTAAACCCTCGCCTCTACCCTCCAGCGCCACCGCTCTTCCCCATCCATTCGCCATTCGTTTCGTAACCCCACCTGCTACCCTAAAAAATCACCCCCATATGAGCCTTTATCACCAGAACTTCGCCCGCCACACTAAAGTCCTGGAAGAAACCCTCTCCGCTTGCGAAGCCGAGTTCTCCAAGCTCGCTCAGCTCTCCACCGCCGCCCTCGAATCCGGCCACCGCCTCTTCTTCTTTGGCAACGGCGGCAGCGCTGCGGACGCCCAACACCTCGCAACCGAATTCACCGTTCGCTTCATCAAGAATCGCCGCGCTCTCCCGGGCATCGCCCTCACCACCGACACCTCCGCGCTCACCGCCTGCGCTAACGATCTCGGCTTCGAACAAATCTTCGCCCGCCAGCTCGACGCCCTAGGCCAACCGGGCGACGTCGCCCTTGCCATCACCACCTCCGGCAACAGCCCCAACATGCTCGCCGCTCTCGAAATGGCTCGCTCCAAAGACATCGTTCCCGCTGCTCTCTCCGGCAAAGGTGGTGGCAAACTCCACGGCTTGGCAGATCCCCTCATCATCGTCCCCAGCGACGAAACCGCCCGCATTCAGGAAATGCACATCTTGCTCGGTCATATCCTCTGCGCTGAAATCGAACATCGCCTCGGCCTCGCATGAGCACGAACCGACATCTCATCCCACTCGTTGAAAGTCTCGATGCTGCCGTAGTCGGTTGCGTCGGGGACCTGATGCTCGACCATTTCATCTATGGCGAGGTCAGCCGCATCTCACCCGAAGCGCCCATACCGGTCCTGCGTGTCGATTCACAACGGTCTATGCTCGGCGGCTTGGGCAACGTCGTCCGAAACTTGGGAGCGTTAGGCTGTTCCATTCGCGTCTTTTCGGTTACGGGTGACGACCCAGCAGGCGCCGATGTTCAGAATCTCCTGCATGCCGTGCCTAACTGCGAGACGCACTTACTCCGGGAAGCCGGACGCAAGACGCCTGTTAAGGTTCGCTACATCGCCCATAGCCAGCAACTTCTTCGTGCTGATAATGAAACGACCAACGCCGTCGCTCCCGCAAGCTTGCGCGCCACTTTGGACGCCTTTGAATCTGCCATCCAGGCATGCACCGTGATTGTCCTTTCCGATTACGCCAAGGGAATGCTTACTGGCGACTTGGCGTCCGAATTTATCCGCATCGCGAATGCCCATCGCAAGCCCGTCATCATTGATCCGAAGGGCCGCGACTTTACCCGCTATCGCAACGCAACGTTAATCAAGCCCAACGCCAAGGAACTGGCCGAAGCGTCGCAGTTGCCGGTCGCCAATACCAATCAGCAAATCGAAGCCGCCCGCAAGCTGATTGAGGATACGCAAGTCGAATACATCCTGCTCACTCGCGGTCCGCAAGGCATGTTGCTCGTCACGCGCGACGGTCAAGTTCACACCTTCACTGCCCTTGCCCGCGAAGTGTTCGAAGTCTCCGGCGCCGGCGATACGGTCGCCTCCGCACTTGCCGCGGCGCTAGGTTCCGGCTGTTCCATCGAGCACGCCGCAGCCATTGCCAACATCGCCGCCGGAATCGTGGTGGGAAAAGTGGGAACCGCAGTCGTTGACCGCTCTGAAATCGTGCATGAAATCGAGCATCAGTCCGCTCTCATCGCCAGCGACAAAATCCTCCGTCCCGATCAGGCCGCGGAACGCATCCGCATGTGGAAGCGCAATGGGCTAAACGTCTCTTACCTTCGCGGCGTTTTTGATCAGCTTTCCCCGGCAGACCTGGAGCAACTGGAAAAGACCCGCAACAGTTGCGACCGCCTCGTTATCGCCATCCAATCCGACGCTGCCTCCAAAACCTCTCAAGACCAACGCACCCGTGCCTATGTGCTTGCCACTACCGTCTTTACCGATGCCATCGTCATCACCGACGACCCTATCTGGAAACCGGAATAGCGTCTACACAACCCTCTTCCTTGACACCTGTTCCCTGCTCCGCGGCTGCTGCTTTGCGTTGCTTCAATTCCGCTAGCGCATCCAGGCTCTTACATTCATCCGCCGTCAAGTCCAGCATGAAGAAGTCATTGTTCTCTTTAATCCAGCTCAGTGGCATTTCCCACCAAGCTAAGCTCAACAACGCCTCTCGAATCCGCTCCGAAAACCGAAACCGAATCAGCTTGGCCGGCACGCCGGCATAAACTCCATAAGGCTCTGAACGAAACTCCCTGCGCAGCAAGCTTCGCGCCCCGATAATGCACCCGCTCTCGATCACACCGCCGCCCAGCATCATCATCTCGTCGCCCATCCACACGTCATTCTTGATGCACGTGTCTCCACAAGTGGGCATGTAGGGATTTCGAATACCTGTTCCCGCAATCGAGAACATGTAAGTAGAAATGCTGCGGCTCTCGTGTTGCCCGTTCAGCAAGAACTTCAAACGTAAGCCGCCGGCAACAAACCGCCCGACCCGCAAGCTCTGCGCTGTGGAATCGTACTTCGCAATCGAACCCACGCCGAAACCCGAACACCTGCCGATATGCAGCGAACCTTCCTTCGGTTCCTCGTCCAACCAATTTCGAAAGAAGCCGTGCGGGATGTAGGAATACCCGCCGTCTCGATACCCGATCACCTTAAACTGGCGCGACCAAGGATGATCGTCCGCGTATCCAGCAACATCGGGCTCGGTAACAATTTGCACGTCCTGGCACTCCTCAGTAATGTTGTGCCAGGAACGTTCTTGCTATCTCACCCTCTTAACTCCTAGCTAACACCGAACACGTGCAGAATCAGGTAAAACGAACCCGAAAAGATAGCCGCGCCTAGTAGAACGCAAACCGGCAGGGTCAAAACCCATGCCATCAAAATGTTCCGCATGGTCTCCATCTGCAGCCCCGACCGGTTCGCCGCCATCGTCCCCGCAACTCCTGAAGACAAAACGTGCGTCGTACTTACCGGCAGTCCAAAGTAATCCGCCAAGCCGATCGTTCCCATCGCAACGATCTCAGCCGATGCGCCTTGGGCATACGTCAAATGTTCCTTGCCGATCTTTTCGCCCACCGTCACCACAATGCGCTTCCACCCGATCATGGTTCCCAAACCCAGCGCGAGTGCGACCGCTACTTTTACCCAGGTTGGAATGTACTTTGTCTCCGCTTGCAGCGACTTCTGGTACGCTCCCAGAGCCTTAGCTTCTTCCGGATCACTAATCTTCTTCTGCTTGATCAGCTTCGCAATGCTCTCGCCCAATAAGTAAATGTCGCTGCGAAAGCCCTTGCGCTGATCAATCGTCAAATCCGAAAAGTTTGAGCGGCCATCCAACTCAATCGCCACTTCCCGGTTGCGTCCGGCCATCGCTTCAAATGTTCTGGGCGTTACCTTGCCGCCAACCTTTAAATAAGCTGACAACTCATCGGTCGCTTCCTGTGAACTCAACACATTAGGCGAATGCTTCAGCAGCATCGGCTCCAGATCGCGCGCCTGTTGCACAATCTGCTGAATGTTCGCCGGCTTGGCTTCCGGGTTCAAAGCAAATGCGCCCGGCAATATCCCAACCAGCACCAACACAATCAAGCCCATGCCCTTTTGTCCATCGTTTGATCCGTGGAAAAAGCTAACGCCTGCGCACGTGCACCACAAGATGCCGCGAATCCAAAACGGAGGCGGTTGGCCTTCCGGAGATTTGTACAATTCCGGGCTCTTAATAACCGCCTTTAACAGCAACAGCAATCCGCCCGCGCACACAAACCCTAATATCGGGGAGAGCAACAGCGAAGTGAACACTTCTTGTGCCTTTGCCCAGTTAACGCCCTCACCAAATACGTGTCCTGGTGTGAGCATCGAATTCGCCAGACCGACACCCATAATCGAACCAATGAGGGTATGCGAACTGGATGCGGGCAAACCTAGGTACCATGTCCCGAGATTCCAGATAATCGCCGAGATAAGCAGCGAGAACACCATCGCAAAACCTGCGCCCGAACCCACGTTCAGCACAAGCTCAACCGGCAGCAGGGAAACAACGCTAAAAGCAACCAGCCCCGACGAAGTCAAGACGCCCAGCAGATTGCAGCAACCAGACAATACGACTGCAACAACAGGTTTCAGCGAATGTGTGTAAATGACCGTTGCAACGGCGTTGGCTGTGTCGTGAAAGCCGTTGACGAACTCGAATCCCAGCGCTAAGCCGAGTGCTAAAAACAGGAATATGGCGGTTGAGAGCGAAACATCCTGACCAAATAAATGCAAGCTAATCTCCTAGGTAACGGAAAGGGCAACCCTGACAGCTTAGATTGCGGAGATTACAAACGAATTAACATTCAATTGTTACAGGAATAATTGGGTACCAGACGTCAACCTTCTGGTTTCCACATCAGGAATGCAACCCACCCGACAACGCCCATGCCGATGAGCGTCCAAGAAAGCAGATTCCAGATCTTGGTCTTGGTCAAACCGATCAGATAGTGCTGTCCAGCACCATAGCTCAGAAAGAATGCACTGAAGTTGCTTTTCTTCATGATCCTCTTATCGCGTGCGGCCACAATTTATAGTAGCCAGAAATTACCATAAATTGTTAACAATGGATGAATTTTTGTGACTTGAAGCCCTCGGAAGCGTCTTCTCAGTACACTTACGAGAGAACAGAAACGTAAAAAGGAGATCGATTCATGAGCAGTCCAAGCCACAGCCACAAAGCCTTTCCTGTCGCGCCCACTCCAGCAACCTCCGATCGTGTGCAGCGCGATTTCGGGTTACGCACCCAAACCGCAGCGCGCGACGCGTTCGTCCCTGCGCCGACCCAATACACGAACGGCGATGAACAGCGCTATGCGGACAAGTGTGGCACCTATTCGAAGGGAATAAAGCAGTCGTCCGTTGGTTTAGTCGATCTCGCAGCCTTTCAATCTTTCCGCCAAGCGCTGGACAGCGGCGACCCGACGGATTTTGAAGAAATGATTGTCGGCGGGACAAAAACGCAAAATGGTCCGCAGGGCGGCTTGGCTTTTGCGCTCGCGTGTTTGGAAAACAGCCAATTTCTCTCTCCACCCGCGCCTGCGCTTGCCAGTGAACAATATGCCACGGAACTCGTGGAACTCTATTGGGCTTCCCTTCTGCGCGACGTTGCTTTCACCGATTACTCAACTAACGCGATAGCCAGCCAGGCAGCCGCTGAATTATCTGCCATGCCTTCGTATGCCGGTCCGCGAGTCGGCACCGCCGTTACAACCGACGTTCTTTTTCGCGGTGGCTATCCAGGCGAAACCGTCGGACCCTACGTCTCGCAGTTTTTGTTACAAAATACCTCGCTTGGTGCCTTGCCCGTCACGCAGCAATACACAACTGCCGCGCCTGGAATCGATTTCATGAAAGATCCGACAACGTTTCTGGAAGTCCAAAACGGAATTGCTACCGGTCTTTCCATCACGCCCGCTGCTCCCGCTTATCTCCACGATGGCCGCGGTTTTTCCGCTTACACACACGTCGATGTTTTGTATCAAGCTTATTTCACCGCCTATCTCGTTCTGACTTCCCTGAATGCCAGCGTCAATCCTGGGAATCCGTACGCGAATTCAAAAACACAAAACGGTTTTGGTACGTTCGGCAGCCCTGATTTTGTTACTTCTCTCGCCACCGCAGCCTGCGAAGCCTTACGCGCCGTTTGGTATCAAAAATGGTTCGTCCATCTTCGCCATCGCCCCGAAGCTGGCGGAGGGCTTGTTTATCTCGCCAATACACCATCGGCAACGCAAGCTTTGGGCAAATTGAGTCCAACTGTGCTGAACTCGCGCGCAGTCGCGCAAAACAATGCTGCAAACAACAGCTTTTTCCTCTCGCAAGCATTTCCGGAAGGTTCGCCGATTCATCCCGCGTATCCAACCGGACACGGCGCAGTTGCCGGAGCTTGTATCACGGTGTTGAAGTTTTTCTTTGATGGAAACTATATATTCCCGAACCCTGTTGCGCCTTCCAACGACGGAACCACCACTTCACCAATTTCCGCTTCGTTGAATGTAAACGGGGAATTAAACAAACTGGCGCATAACATCAGCTTCGGCCACGGCATTCACGCTGGAATTCACTGGCGCAGCGACACCGATGCGTCCATTCAACTCGGCGAAGCCGTGGCGCTCAGCTTTTTACAAGATCGCGCACAGAGTTATAACGAAAAATTTACCGTGAACTTGCAGAAGGTCGACGGCACCATCGCGACGATATCTAACCAATAGATTACGGATGCGTGGGCGGATCCGGCGTCGGAGTACTGGGCGATGTCGGCGCTACGTTTGCTACCGGTTGTACCGCTTGCGTTTGGCGCGGACCTTGATCGCTCCAATCATCCCGCGTTAAATGTAGAACGAAGGGCGTGATCTCGAATGGCATCTTTTCTTTTGCCGTGACCAACGGAACGCTTTGGCTTTTGATTAACCGCAACTGATCTGACCATGGGTCCATCTTGATTCGCGAACCAAGCGGCAGCGCAGAAATCTGATTTTTATCCCGCTCCTTCAACTCTGGAGCCGTGTCCATCAATCCAGCCAATCGCAGATCCTTATGTCGCTTGTCGCTCAATTTGTTGCCCAACAACGGACGGATCAGGTGAGGAACGTCTTCGCTACGGGCCGAAAGCATGCGCAAAAATAAACCAACCTTCGGCAAATTCGCGCCATAAGGAGATTTTTTCAAAATCTCCATCGCTTTTTGGTCCGCCGCATCCTCTTCATCGGCCTTGCGCGCCAGCGTAAGGCGCTTGATTACCTGCGGATCATCAAACAACAACCTATCCGAAAATGCATACTTAGTGTCAACGGGATGTCCTAATACAATATGCGCCAATTCATGTGCCAAAACTGCTGCGAGCGAGGATTCGTCCGGCAAAACATCAATTAGTCCCCGGCTGATTAGAATCGTGTGATTGAGATTTACGGTCTCAAGCGGCGTGGTGAGCATAATGCGTGCATGGACCCCCGGATCTAAACTGATGTTATTCGTGACCATCAAGTTGTTGAGCACGGTATCCAGAACTTGATCCACTTCACCTTCCGGCGAAACTAAACCGGCGCGCTGCAAACGGTCTACAACGTTCGTTGCGGCTTGCTCCTCAAACAGTCGCTGCTGATTTAAGGGCGTATTCTCCGCTGCTGCTGGCGCGGCATCGTCCTTTACACCCTGTGGCACATCCACGGTCATATTCGTAAACGCCTGGTCGGACCGTTCGCGCAACCGCTCATAGTCCCATAAGCGGGTCTGTGCTCGCATCGGCATCGTCTTCACTGGCCCGAATTTGTAGCCTTCGTCCTGTGCATAAATGAACGCTGGCAGCCACAACGCGCCCGTGTTAACGCGCCACGAATCAAAATGGGAAAACTCATGAGCAGGATATGGAACATAGCGGCCGTTGAAACGAACTACGTTGTAATCGTGATCTTCCAACCAAATTCGACCCGCAAAATGTCGCTTTCCAGCGCCTTTCAGCGGAGTTATATCCACCACCAGGCAGCGAACTTCACCCAGGAATTCGCGTCGCACATATTCGAATTGATAATGTTCACGATCTAAATGTCCTTCATCCAGGAAAATCTCGTCCGCGAAGCCAGCCGCGTTGTATTCGGTAGTAAAAATATCGCGAATTAAATGCGGCAACAAAGCTAACTTACTCGGCTGAGGCAGAAAGGACTTATCCAAAACCCCTTTTTTCATGTCCAGTTCGCCGAGAAAGTAGAAATCGTTCTTGGGCACAAACCCGAGATCCCCGTCCACTTTCATTTCCTGGACATAAGTTTCAATGATTGGTTTTTTGTCTCTAAGGCGGCGAATGAGCAATGTCTCATTCGCGATTGCGCGATCAACCGCTTCATTGAAATTACGCACCGAAGGTGCCTGCTCATCAACGGGTGCTGCAGGTCTCCCAGCCGCATAAGAGTGGCTCAACAAAAAAACAGTCGCTGAAAGGAAAAGGGCTCGGCCTTGTATCTGCATATTTAGTTCGTATCTAGGTTGGGCCTAAGTTAATTCAAATGTGATGCTAATTGTTCCGTTCGTATCCACCGCAGCACCTCCCCGTGTCGCGGGTTTGAAACGAACTCGTAACGCAGCCTGTTGAGCAGCTTCATCTAATCCGTGTCCTAAGCCTTTGATAACGCGAACGACTTTGAGCTCACCGCTTGCCTGAAAAACGACTTCAAGTGAAACTTGACCTTCGAGATGAATATTGCGTGCTTCCGCTGAATAAGACGGACGCGGTTTAAATAAGATTTCGACGGGCGTAAATGCCGCTGCCATCACCGGCGCGAGTTTCTTCTGCGAAGCGGGGGGAGCCACGGTGTCGCCAAAACCAGCGGAACGAATTACGCCAGCATTACTGCGGGTAGAAGCATCAGCCGTATCACCAAAACCAGCTGTACGGACCTTTGGCATATTTGTCTTTGCAGCGCTAAGATCTCCGGCGTTTCCAAAGGATGTTTGCTTTACACCGCTTGAAAGATTACCTCCGCCGCCGGATTGCCCAGGACCAACGGGCGCATCAAATTTTCCAGCTTCCGCCAGAATGACCGGCTGCGGTTTTGGTTTCTCCGCCGCCTGCATGCCATGCAAATCACCAAAGCCTCCAACGACAACTTTTGGAGCAGGCGCCGCTTTCGCACGTACTTCTTCTGGCTTTGGAGCAGGTGGAAGAGGCTTCGGTTCCGCTTCTATATGCGGTTCCGGTGGCTTAGGAACGGGATTGATAACAGGCGGAAGAATTATTTTCGCGACAACTTTTGGCTCGGGCTTCGGAGTAGGTAGAGGGGGCGGCACCAGGGGGGCAATTTTGGCCGGGAGCGGAATTTTCGGGGGCTCGATGGTAGTGTGCGGCCGCAGAATAATGGGCGCGACTAAAGTTACGTGCTCTGACCGGTGCTGCTCGATTTCATGCACTACGGGAAACGTAATTAAAAAGGCACCAGCTATGAGAGCGATATGCAGTATGGCGCTGGTGGTATGGGTCTTCCAGCTTCGCTCTGCAACGGTGGTGTGAAAGATGCTTCTGACGACGATGTTCTTCATCTGCTAAAGTGCGGAGGTCACCGCTGAACGACCGATCCAAAAATCGCGGCAGTCACCATATGATAGCAACTTTTGGGGCTTTTGCCATGCGGAAGCCTAGCGGCCGATATACGGTTAGACCCTTGTTATACTAAGAGGTTTCTAGCCCAAGCTGGAGTGGCGGAACTGGCAGACGCACGGGACTCAAAATCCCGCGACCTTCACTGGTCATGTGGGTTCGACCCCCACCTCCAGCACCAAATTACTATTTTTCTGTCGCGTTGCTAGGTTGGTGGAGGACATCCAAAACCAGTTGATGCAACAAGTTGCGTGTAGCTGCGCGCTTTGCGGCTCGCGTGACATAGCGGACCACGATTTCCACTCCACTGGATGCAGGCCGCATGTTTACAGAGGCTTCGGCATTCATCTGGCCCATTGGCGTTACGCGTCCGCTTCGGCGCCATTCCTCGTCAGCTTCTTCAGAATCCTTTTTGGTTTCCTCCAAAACAGACTTGAGAATGAGTTCCACGTTGGCGTACGCCTCGTCAACCGGAACGACTAACGAAAACTCGTCCCACAGCCACTGACCGCTGGTCGTAAAATTAAAATACTGTCCGCGAATGGCGAAACTATTTGCGAAAGTAATTCTGCGCCCCGTCGGTTGCCCGAACTCAGTCCAATTGCCGGTTTCCAGCAGGGCCGTTCTGAAGATCCCGATGTTGGCCACTTCGCCGGTGATTCCGTCAATCTCGACCCAATCACCCACCCGAATGCCGTGCTTGCCCATCAAAACAAACCATCCGCAGAAGGAAATGATGAAATCCTGCAGCACGACGGTCAACCCTGCAGTGGTCAGGCCGATGATGGTGGATAACTGGCTAGGCTGGCCGAAGATCAGAAGAAAAACCAGTATGGCACCCACAACCTGAACCGCTACCTCTAGCACCACCCGTAGGGGGTGTTGATATCGCCCAAGCCACCTTGTGGATGTATGATCGTGCGCGAAGAAATAGCTGACAAAAGTATCCAACAGCAGAACCGTTATCAGAATTCCAGCAATGACCGCGACCGAGGTCATCAACAAATGAAAGACAATTTGGTGCTGAAGCTGAACCTGCGCGGCCCATTTCCGATAGGTGTCGCTCAAAAGCTTTTGATTCTGCATGCGATCGCTCGCAATCATCAGCATCCGCTTACGCATCGAAGCAGACTTCATGGCGTTCATTCGCGACTGGTTATCGCCAGAGGAAACAGCCGGAGCGGACTTCCCTATTTGAGTCTGCTGGCTGCTAAGCGCGGCGACGGCAGTGTCAGTTTGATCGGCAGCTTCTAAAAGAGATTGATAGCGGCTGCGCTGATCAAACCAAGCGCTCATTCGCGCGACCAGCGTTCCATAGTGTTGGGACGACACATTGGCGCTGAGTTTCTTCGCCGCCAAGTCGGCTTCATATTTCTTTACCGCGTCTTCGTGTGTGGCGAGCTGTTGCTCAAGTGTCGGCCGCTCATCTTCCAAGGCCCGCGTTAAAGCTTGCTGCGCATCTTTAAGTTCATCTGAGTCAAGGTCCAGTTGAGCCTTGGTGAGGTCGAGGTCACCATTGTCCGGCTGAGAACTCGAGTTCGCCGCGAGCGACTTGATAATGTCTTGGTCTTGATTGACCGTCTGCTGGCGTTGTTCTACAACCAGGGCCAAGCGTCTTGCTTCTGGCTGCGACTGACGCTTTTGTACGTCAAGTTGCGCCTGAGCAAGAGCCGCCGCAAACGCTTGATGCACGTCGTGGTCAGCTAGATGCTGAGCCGTCTCGGCGTAACGCTGCTCTTCTGCGGTCACGGCGAATGACGCCAGATCCACCGCCGTCTGCCAGGGTTCGACCAGAACGTTTTGGGCCGAGCTACCCGCGCCGCGTTTGAGAGTGGCGCGGTGCGACATCACACCGCGCGTGTTCCATGCGAGCAAAAGACAAACAGCGATGACGACAGCCAGGACAAGAAACGAGAACTTTCGGACTTCCTTAATTACGCCCTGCACGGGCACGGGCGGCGATGCGTCGTCTGTCGGATTCGGCATGATTATTGATAGTAACGACAACAAGCTGCGAAATCGCACGCGATCATATAATCGCCTAAGTGTCGGTTTCTCGCCAAACTCTGCTCGCGGGTCTTTTTCTCAGTCTGTTGCTGGCAATCAGCTATCTTCCTACCGTTCTTTTGCATGCCTCAATCAACCCCATTTATCGTGGGTCCGGCTTAGGCTTTCATGGTCGCCCAGGATATGTTCCTGGCGTGCCGATAATAGACCCAAACGACGGAACAACGACACAAGCGCTGGGCCGCTATGCTGCGGATGAGTGGCTGCACGGGAAGGTGCCATGGTGGAATCCATACGCAGGCGTCGGACTGCCGCTGGCTGCCGAAGCTCAATCCGAAGGACTGTTTGTTCCATTTGTTTTGTTACTGCATTTTCGTAGTGGAGTTCTCTACCTTCGCGTAATCTTGCAAATTCTTGCGGGCATCGGCACTTTTCTTCTCCTGCGAAAACTCAAACTTGGACCCTTTGCCGCGCTGCTAGGTGCTGTATTCTACGCGCTGAATGGAACGTTCGCTTGGTTCGCCCATGGCGAGGTCATGCCACTCCCTTTTTTGCCTTTTTTTTATTAGGCATCGAGAACGCTGCTGAGTCAGCGAAGAATAAGATGCGCGGCGGCTGGTTGCTGATCTCGTCTTCCATTGCGCTCTCGATATATGCCGGCTTTCCTGAGACTGCGTTCATCAATGGTCTGCTTGCGCTGCTTTGGGCCGTGGTTCGCGTAATGCGCGCTCCGTCTGAGGCGCGATCGCTGCTGGTTCGAAAAATCTGCATTGCGGGAGTTGTGGGTATTCTGGTCACGGCGCCGTTAGTAATCCCATTCTTTGAGTATTTGCAACATTCTGGTATCGCGCATGACGACTTTGCAGATAGCGGATTACCTAAATCAAGCTTCCTGCAATTGTTCTTGCCCTATGTTTATGGACCAATTGAAGGTCTTATCGGCGCTGACAGCAAGAACGAATTGCTGGTCGATTGGGGCAACATAGGTGGCTATTTCGGAGTCGCCGCAATTTTTTTTGCAATTCTGGGAGCTATTACAGAGCGACGCGAACGGTTGCTTTGCGTCGTACTTGCGATCTGGACATTCATTCTGGTATCGAGAACCATCAGTGTCCCTGGAACGAATGCACTTTTCAGTTTGATTCCGGGAATGAAATTCGTTGCGATATTTCGGAATAGTTCTGCTTCATTTGAAATGGCAACGGCGATTCTTGCGGCCTTCGCGCTTGACAACTGGCACAACAATCTTGACTGGTCTCGGCGAAAGGTGTGGTGCGCCGCCGCTGCTGTTTGCGTGCTTATCGCAATTGCCTTTGGCTATGGGACAGACATGATTGGCCGTCTGCGTTCTTCGAGTCATGCGGAGTGGCGCTGGCTTTGGTATTCGATTGGGCTGGGTGGAGGGTCATTGGTCTCTGTCTCTCTTCTGTGTATCGCTCGCCCAACAAAGCTTCGCTCAGCAATGCTGGGCGGCGTTGTGATTGCCGAATGTGCTTTCCTTTATTCGATTCCGCAACTCTCAGGACTGCGTGGCAGCGCACTTGACCCATCGCCCATGACGTTCTTACGCAACAATCTTGGGCAGCAACGAGCCTATGCTTTGGGCGGAATTCGTCCGAACTACGGATCGTATTATGGCGCTGCGTTCATCAACCATGAATCTTTGCCGGTATCAGATGCCTGGGTGTCTTACGTTCGGAGAAACTTAGACCCGAAAATAGACTCGGTGTCATTTTTGGGCGATTTTCCTGAGCCGTTTTCTGATCGCCAAATGTTCCTGCGCCGAAACCAGAAAAATTTTGAAAACGCGGGCGTGCGTTTTGTTACAGTTCCGAAAGGTGTTGATCCATTCGAGGACAGCGTTACCGCGCCTCATTCGGTCACTGAGAACGTTCCCATTTACTTGAACGAGGGCGGACAAATATCCGGCTTAATTGCTACATTTCGATCGGCACCGGAAGCCATCCAAAACGCATCCGTGAATGTCGGCACCGATGGCGGGGCGGCCACCGGGCGACTCACACTGAAGCTGTGCAGCGGAGATTCCTGCGTTGAGGCTAACTCGGATGTAGCCAACGCGGTGGACAATCAGGGACTGAAATTTCGCTTCGCCTCACCGCTGACTGTTGAGAAAGATAAGCCGCTACGCTACACGATCACCCATGTTCAGTCAACTCATCCAGTGGCGATTTGGATGTACCCGGCGTCTTCTCAGATGGATTCATCTGTCTTGCCGGGCAACGTCAAGTCAGGCCGCATTCCCGATCTTTCTGTGCTGACGCCGAGCGGCGTTGAGAACGTAAAATGGGTTTTTCGAGGTCAGACTCAGGATATTTATGAACTGCCGAATCCTGCGCCGTACTTCCAAATTACGGCCGGCGCCTGTGGGCTGAAAGTTGCATCTAGGTTGTTAGTGGAAGCATCCTGTTCGACCGAAGCTACGCTTGTACGTCGTGAGTTATATTACCCAGGCTGGCGCGCATTTGTTAACGGCACTCGAGCAACAGTGCGAGCAAACTCGATTTTCCAAGAAATCAGTCTCCCCAAAGGCGAATCGAACATCGATTTTGTTTATGAGCCGAGCAACATCGGCTGGATTTATTTGTCGAGCGTTATTGGCGTCTGTATGCTGATCACTTCCAGGCGGCTTGTTTAGCCGCGAGTTATCGCGAGGCTACATTGAAAAACGTCGGGAGCTTTTCGGCTGCGTTACCCAAGGCGCGAGCTAAGCTCAACTTGCCCACGTTGTGAGCGAACACGCTGTTGATGTAATCGAGTTCGGCACTAGCTACAGTCTCTTGCGCCTGAGTCACTTCAACAATGTCGGTTACACCAGCTTGGTAACGCTGACGTGTTAGTTCCAGCGTTTGATGCGTGATCTCACGATTGCGGCTTGCCACCTCCACCTGCCCTGCTGCCGCTTGCAGATCAAGGAACGCACTTCTGACATCGCTTTCAATGTGGCTGCGCAAATCCTCCAGCTCCGCTTTCCTCTGCGCAAGAACTGCGTCTGCTTGTTGAATGTCTCCTTCGGTACGGCCGCCTAGCCAGATGGGCACACGCAGCGTACCGGTGACAGAAAAAGTTCCATGAGCATCCGATGGATTCAGACCGACGACACCATAGTCCGCCGCTAAGGATAAAGAAGGCAAACGCTCACTACGGGCTGCGGATCGGGCAAATTCGGCGGCGTGAATCTCTGCCTCGGCTGTTTGCATATCTGCGCGCTGCGCGAGCGCCTGTTTTATAGCGGCATCTAACTCCAGGGCTGGTGCAGGAGAAAAGGGAATTTCGTTGCTTAGTTCGAAATGCTCGTTTGTGGGCAAACCCGTGATGCGCGCCAAGTTGATTTTTTGTTTTGCGTAATCGTTCTCTAACGACAAGATCCGTTCACGAATTGTCAGCACTTGAATTTCAGCACGGTTTAAATCGGTCAGCGCCAACACACCGGCTTCTCTCTGTTCCTTTGCTTGTTTGAATTGCGCGTCGGCGGTTTTTAGCTGCGCCTGAGCGGCATCTATCCGAGCTTTCGCGGCGATCACTTCCAGGTATGCGCCCCCTACCGCCATCACCACAAGATCGCGCGCATCCTTCATAGTCAACTCATCCGCCTTGGCCGTCTCTTTGGCGGCGCGAAAATTGTTAATCGCCGTCATGTCGGCCACCGTTTGGGTAAGTCGTGCGCGCAAGTCGAAGTAGTTGTAGGGGCCAACGATAGTCGGGAACGCGAAGCCCTTAATAGGAAGAGTGACGCGAATACCCTCGGCCTGCAGGTCCAACTGTTGTACCGTTTCACTCAGGCTGCTGCTCAAATTGGGCAGCAAGGCACCGCGCGCAACTCTGGATTGGCCTACAGCTTGTCTAACCGCTTGATTCATTTGCACTGCACCCAAATTGAACTGCAGCGCGCGTTGAATCGCCTCGTTTAGGGATAACGAACCGCTGAACGGTTTCGACGCGCTACTAGCGGAACCTGCATAAGCGCCCGAAACCTGAATGCTGGTGTTAATGGTGTTGACGCTGGTTGTGGTTCCGGGAATCGCCGATTCCGCTACGTTTACTGACGCATTGCTGTTTCCGCGCCCGGACAGCGGCAACTGCGTGGCAACGCTCTGCGCCAACATTGAAGCTGCCGTCAACGATCCAATGATAAAAATGCAGAGCCGATTCATTTCAAAAAAATCCTTCTATCCAAGTTGTTTTCGGAACCGCCAAACGCTTAGTGAAACAAGCACCAGCGTGAATAAGGCCAGTGCAAGAAAGTTAGGCCAAACCACATCTAATCCGCTGCCCTTCAACATGACCGAACGCGCAATGACGCCGAAGTGATAGATAGGGTTCACCTTTGTAAGCGGCTGCATCCAGTGAGGCATGGCCTCCATGGGTGTTAGAGCGCCAGACAAACTAGACAACGGCGGATTAACAAAGAAACTGGTGAGCTGCGCCTGTTCCGCAGACTTCGTGAAAGAGGCAATCACCGTTCCAATGCCGATGCCGCTTAACACGCATAGCGCCGCGCCGGCAAACACTAGCAAAAAACTGCCGTGCATGGGAACGTGAAAGGCAACTCGCATCAGCAGCGTTGCAAACAGCGCCATCAAGCAGAGCAGGACAAAGAGCGGCGTCATCTTGGCGATGATGATCTCGGTGGTGCCCGCAGGAGACATGAGAAGCTGTTCCAGTGTGCCGCGTTCGCGCTCCTTCACCATTGCGCCCGAAGAGACAATAGAACCGTTTAGAATGCAGAGCAGGCCGAATATTCCAGTGACAGTGAACCACGACGTAACCAAACCCGGGTTGAAAAAAAACGCCGGATGTAAATCCACTTGGCCACGGTGGCTTACGTCTGATGCCGCAATGTGGCTGAACTGAGCGTGAATGCCTGAGGCGCGCAGATTAGCGTTGTAGCTGGCAAGCACACCTTCCGCATATGCTTGCGCGATGGTGGCAGTGTTTGCGTCCATCGCGTTCAACAAAAACTGCACTTGCGCAGTCTGGCCACGCTGAAGGTTCTTTGCATAGTCGTATGGAACCACGACACCGGCACTCACTGTACCCACGCTGATGGCTGCGCTTAGCGACGAAAGCGAAATGTACGTATTCTGCAGCTTGAAGGCTCGGCTCTGGCTCAGTTCGCCAATTAGTTCCCGGCTTTCCGGTGTCGCGCTCTCATCCAAAACGCCCAGCTTTACATCGGTGACAGTGGAACTCAACGCGTACCCAAACAACAACACTTGCAGGGTAGGCGGTAGGATCATTGAAATCGCCAAACGGCGATCTCGCCGAATTTGCCCAAACTCTTTTTTGAGAAGCGCCAACATTCGCGAACTGATCAGTATTGGCATAGCGTCACGCTTTCACCTGCATACGGCGCATCGTTCGCCATGCAAAACCAAAAAATACACTGCCAATCAAACCGATGATTAATACCTTCGACCAGTTCGCGGCCCAGCCTCCGCCCTGCAGCAAGGCATCGCGAACCACGTAGATGTAATAGGTTCCCCAAATGAATTGGGAAAGCCAGCGGATGCTCGCGGGAATATTTTGCACTGGGAATATCAGGCCGGAAAGAAGAAATACAAGCAAGAACCCGCCCATGGCGACGGCCTGCATAGCGGCCGCTTGACTGGGAATAGCCGCGCCCACCATGGTGCCGAAGGAGGCTACGCAGAATGTGTACAAAACCGTGCCTACCAGGAAGGGCGTTGGATCGCCGACGAAATGCAGTCCGAAATAGGTGAAGAGCATGAACATCAGCGGTACGCATTCAAACAGTGCTACGATCATGAACGCAAAAATCTTTCCCAACAAGAATTCGTGCGCGGAAATGCTGGAGACATAGACCTGCAGAATTGTCTTATTCTCACCTTCCTTTGCCATGGCGAGGGCAGCCAGCATGGGCGCGAACATCGAGATGGCCAGAACGAAGACACCAGGCCCGGCGTATTTGCGGCTCGATAAGCCGGGGTTATACCAAAGCCTGATCTGCGCTTGCACTGGCTGCGAGACCGAAGCCCCTCCATTAACGGCGTTGTATGCCCGCACGATCCCCGCCGCGTCCCCGGAAATGATGTTGGCGGTGTTGGAGTCTGCGCCGTCAATCAAGATTTGAACCGGAGTGCGTGTTCCACGCGCCATGTCACGTCCAAAATGTTCAGGTATAACCAAAACAGCGCGCGCCAAATTCTTACGGAAAGCTTCCTCCGGCTGCCTGTCTGAAGGCCAGGAAATAACGTGGAAGGACAAGGATGAACGGAAGGCATCGGCCAGACTGCGAGAAGTTTGGGAGCTATCCAGATCTTGAATGCAAACGCCAAGTCCGCTTACTTTGAACGCGATGGAGTTGCCGAGCAAGAACAGCAACACACAAGGCAGAACAAGCGCCAACGCTAAAGCAAGCGGATCGCGCAGAACCTGCGTCAGCTCTTTTCGGGTCTGCGCGAAGATGCGTCGCATGGTTTCTCCTTCATCAATCTTCCGAGCCAACTTTGCCAAGCAGTCGGGCCTGCTCCACAACGCTGATAAACACGTCTTCCAGCGAGAATTGTTTTTCCTGAACGGAATAAACTTGAATGCCGTTGGCGGTTAATTGCTGCCGTGTCGTGGCCTCTTGGGCGGCTGCGCCGTCCGGCGTAATGACGTGCAAGCGGTCGCCAAATAACGATACGCGCCAGCGGTCAGTTGTCTGCTTCAATAGGTCTGTTGCGCGTTGCGGCTGATCAACTTGAAACTCCAGCAAATGGCCTTTTTGCTGTTGTTTGATAGCACTTGGGGGCCCCTCTGTCACCAATTCACCGGCCACCATGAAGCCCAGCCGGTTGCACTGTTCAGCCTCTTCCAGATAGTGCGTCGTTACCAGAATGGCCGTGCCACGATCAGCCAGATTGTTGATCATGGTCCAAAAGGCGCGGCGCGCAAGCGGATCGACACCGGAGGTGGGCTCGTCCAAAAACAGAATGCTGGGTTCATGCATAATGCAGGATCCAAAAGCGACGCGCTGCTTCCAGCCTCCCGGCAGGCTTCCGGTGATTTGATCTTCTTTACCTTCTAAGCCGGAAAACGCCAACACCCAGCGCCGCTTTTCTTCGCGCTCTTCTTCAGGCACACCATAAACTCCGGCAAAAAATTCCAGGTTCTCGCGTATGGAAAGATCATCGTAAAGCGAAAACTTCTGCGACATGTAGCCGATTTGTTGCCGCACCTGCTGAGTGCGCAGCGTTCCGCGTTCGCCCGCCAGTTGCATTTCACCGCTGGTGGGAGCAAGCAATCCGCACAACATTTTTATTGTGGTCGTTTTGCCGGCGCCGTTTGCACCCAGCAAGCCGTAGATCTCCCCGTACTTCACCTCAACCGATACATTTTTTACGGCGGTGAATGAACCAAACTGTTTGATCAACCCTTTCGCACCGATAGCAATCTGGTTGCGAAGCGCACCGTGCGCATGTTGGCCGGGAAACGGCGCGTTGCTCATTTCCTGTCCCAAGGCGCGCAGCTTTGCTACGAACGTGTTTTCCAGCGTTGGATCATCGAAACGAATATCGTCCACGCTTATGCCATTGGCAGTTAACTTTGAGCGCACGACTTGTTCGCCGCTTTCGGCATTCGACGTGAGGACATCCAAACGATCGCCAAACCTCTGCACATCCAAAATCAACTTGTCCGGCCCCGCTTCCTGCTGAAGCAATGTCTCGGCCTTGGCCAAACTTGGAGTTCGCAATTCCATGCGCTTAGCATGCAGGCTTGAGCGCAATTCACGTGGCGTTCCCGATTGCTGGATGCTGCCTTGATGGATCAGAGCAACCCGATGGCAGCGTTCCGCTTCATCTAAATAGGGAGTCGCAACCATGATGGTTAAGCCGTCTGCCGCAAGATGTGCCAGCGTGTCCCAGAATTCGCGTCGCGAAACCGGATCAACTCCGGTTGTGGGCTCGTCCAGCAAGAGCACTCGAGGTTCCGGCACCAGTGCGCAGGCCAAGGCCAATTTCTGCTTCATGCCACCGCTGAGGCGACCAGCCAGCCGATCATGGAAGCGATCCATGTCGAACATCTTTAGATACTTGTCGCCGCGCGCGTTTGATTTCCGCGTGAGCAACGCGCCGCAAATCGCCGATGTAGCGGATATTCTCGTCAACACTCAGATCCGGGATACAGACTGAAACTCTGAGTCAGATATCCGGTGGAAGAACGCATTTCTCGCGCGGGCCGGCCGAAGATGGCTGCGCTTCCCGAACTTGCCTCCATCACACCCGCCAAAATTTGAAACGTGGACGTTTTGCCCGCCCCGTCTGGCCCGATAAGACCGAAGATTTCGCCAGGCTTAATGGCAAGACTAATGCCGCGCACAGCCTGAATCTGACTGGCATTTTTGCCGTAGGTTTTGCGCAAGTCTGCAACTTCAATGGCAAAATCGACGGCAACAGCGGTGTTCATTATTTCGACCTGTGTTCCGGCCACTTATCGCCCGAGACCAAAATCTCGCCATCGGCGGGCATTCCAGGTTTTGCGAAGCCGATACCGCTTTGCATCTGCATTTTCACGCCAACCACTTGCTTCACGCGGTCGTCGCGAAAATAGGTATTTTCGGGCGTGAAGGTGGCTTCTGGATCAATTCGTAAAACGTATGCATCCAGCGCTTCCCCCGGCCGCGAATCCAGAAAAACGTGCGCTGGTTGGCCAAGCTTCACCTTGCCTATTTGACCTTCCGGTATGTAGCCGCGAAGATAGACCTTTGACAGATCCAGCAACGTGACAATGGCCGTCCCCGCAGTGACCACTTCGCCGGGTTCCGCCGAGCGTGTAATGACGGTGCCGGTGAAAGGCGCGACCACGGTGAGGTCTTGCCGGTTCGCCTGCGCTTCCTCCAATTGGAATTTGGCCTCTTGTATATTTGCGGCTGCATTTGCAATTTCCGCTTGCTGCTGGATGATCTGTCGCTGAACCCCCGAAGCCTGTGCTTCACGAATGCCATGGTTTGCCAGTGTCGCCTTAGCTGTGGTAAGCGAGCCTTGCGCAGCGTCCACACGGCGTTTGGCGGCCATGATGGCTGCGGCTTGCTGGTCGGCAGTGGAGACAGATAATTTGCCCTGACGTTCAGAGACGGCTCCGGTTTGCGCAAGCTTGGTGTAAGCCTCTTTATCGAACACCGCGATTTGGTAAGACGCCTGCTGCTGCGCCAAGTCCGCTTGTGCTGCGGCTAGATCGGCATCCGCTTGGCGCACTCGGCCTGCGGCATCTCCAGTAGATTGTTCCGACTCCAAGCGGGCCTGCGTCAGCTGTTGTTCCAGCACGGCAATTTGCGAACGGGCCGATGTATCGCGTGCTTGTGCCGCAATCAAGGCTGCGTGCGCCTCTTCTTCGCGGGCCTTTACCTGGGCGTCATCCAGTACGGCCACGACATCGCCGGCCTTCACCGAGTCTCCCTCGCGAAACCGAATTTCTAAGATGCGTCCACTCACCTTAGGCGCCAGCGCTGAATCGTCGCCTTCGATGCGCCCGCTCAGTTGCACAATGCTGTCTGGCACGGGCGGCGCGGCAACGAACTTCCGATAAATAAAGAATGCGCCCGCCAATACGACGGCAATTATCACCAGCCTCACAAGCGGCTTCGCTTTGGATGATGGTGCGGCTTCACTCATGATTTCGCTGCCCTCCCTTTCTTGGTTGATTTTGTTCCCTTCAGATGCGACAACGAAAAATCGACTATGTGGTCGGCCACCATTTGCTGCTGTGGCGGCGACATAGTCAACTCCGGCCATAATCTGAACATTACCGCCGAATGATGGCTATAGTGAAGAACCTGGGCAATGATACTTTGCGTGCAAAGTTTGGTTTTCTTGTCTTCCGGTGAAAGTCCGGACAATTCGGCTACCAGCCCGCTTAATAAGTTGTATAGCGGCTTAATTGAATCATCGACAACTCTGTCGATGGCACTTGTGGGACGCGCGAGTTCATGCATCAGCAGCCGCATGTTTAGTGGATTGCTCTCTTTTCGCCGAAGCATGAGATCGAGCATGAGTGTAATCACCTTTCGCAGTTTCCACTCGGGCTTTTCGTTTTCGGCAAATAAATCTTTCACACGGCGCATGCGTTCCAAGTCGGTCATGGCTGAGCGGAGCACCTCGGTATAGAGCGCCATCTTGTCTCCGAAATGATAGTTAACCAGGGCCAAGTTCACTTTCGCAACGCGGCAAATCTCGCGCACTGTCCCGCCGTGGTAGCCATGTTCAGCGAAAACGTCCGTCGCCGCTCCCAGCAAACGCTTCCTAGTGTCGTCATTCGTCCCTGGTGAGGGAACGATCTTTACCTGTGCACCCCGCATACTAAACAGCAGTTTAAAACAACTGTTTAAACTTCTGCAAGATAATTCTTTCAGAGTAAGATGTAAGTCTTGTCCGAGATCTTTCGAAACGTCATCCTGGTGGTCAGTGCGATCTTTCCGGTAGTCAACCCGCTCGGCGCGATTCCATTTTTCCTAACGATGACGGAAACCTATTCGCCTACTTCCCGCCGAGCGTTGGCGCGTCGCATTTCACTTAACAGTTTTCTGCTTCTGCTTGGCTCCTATTTAATCGGCACCCATATTCTGGCGTTTTTTGGAATTTCTCTGCCCGTTGTTCAAGTTGGCGGCGGACTGCTAGTCATATCCACAGGCTGGGCCATGCTCAAACAGCGCGACGAAGATGAACGTTCTGCGATGAAGAAGACCTTCTATCCACAGGACGCATTTAGGCAGGCGTTCTACCCGATGACGCTGCCGCTAACTGTCGGACCAGGTTCCATCTCGGTGGCCATAACGCTTGGAGCTAATGCCCCGCACTCAGCCATCTATGCGGGCGCAGTACCTACCGCAATCCTCGGATCTTTCGTCATAGCGCTGACAATTTTCATCTGCTACGGTTTTGCAGATCGACTCGCCAGCTTATTAGGGCCTACGGTTATGAGCGTCATCATGCGGTTGTCGTCATTCTTATTGGTGTGTATCGGTGTCCAAATCTGTTGGAACGGCATTCGCGCACTGCTTTTATCTGTTCTGCAGCACTAGAAAGCCAAGCCGAAATTCAAAAGAGTACTGGTGGCTAGTTTTCTCCACGGATCATAATTTCGGCCGCAGTTGCGGTATTCTGTGCCGAAGTTGTGGCGCTGCCCCAAATGGATTGACTGCCCCAAATGGATTGATTTCCCCAGATGGACTGAGATCCCCAAATGGATTGGTCGGCAGAAATGGCGTTGCTGCCCCAGATGGATTGCGATCCCCATATAGATTGGTTACCTGCCACCGTCTGCCCGCTACAAACATTGGTCGCGGTGCAAATGATAAACACAGCAGAAGACGACGCGTTGGCACCGGTGGTATAGGTGACCTTTGGAGAACGCGCGGATCCCTTAAACGTAGTTGTGTCATTCAGTGCTGCAGAAATATCCAGGTAGCCCGCGCCACGGGTAAATACATCGTAATAATCTACAAACGATTGATGAGTTGTTGGATCATACGCGACGCTTGATTGTGGAAATGTTTTATAAGCCGTGTACATCAGGCGCGCCTTGACTTGGTCTGGCGTCAATTCAGGATGAGCGTTAAGCAGAACTGCGGCAGCACCGGCCACGACCGGAGATGCCATGCTTGTGCCGCTCAACTGAAAGTAATAAGGAGACTCCCAACCACCGCCGAACCAACTGGAGTAGTAGCTAAATGGGACCTGATTGCCTGGATAGGCGGTCTCCAAGCGTCCAAAAGGTGCGCGCAGCGAAACGACCCGATTCCCAGGCGCCACCAAATCGGGCTTCAATATGTGATCAACCACGGTCGGCCCCTTGGAACTATAGCTCGCAATAAGATCGTCTGACCGTTGCGGCGTGCCCATAGTTTTCATAGCGCCGACGGTTATCACATATGGATCATTTCCGGGTGAATTGATGGTTCCATAGCCGTTATTGTTGAAACTGTTGTCGCGTCCGTCATTGCCGGCAGCTGCCACCACAACAATGCCGGCATTCCAGGCGGCCTCAACAGCCTGACATAGCGGGTCCACATGGTAGCTCTCATACACCGGATGTCCCAGCGACAAATTGATAACGCGAATGTTGTAAATGTCTCTCAAACTGATGGCGCGCTGAATCGCGGCAATGACAAAACTGTCTGAACCATCGCCATTACTGTCCAGTACTCTTAGGTCAATTAAATTTGCGCCCGACGCGATTCCGCGAAATGTTCGAAAGCATGCGGGACACGATGAATCAAAACCAGAACCGGCCAGTATACCGGCGACATGCTCGCCGTGTCCGTAGAAATCATCGCTTAAAGTTGTGTTAAGAAAGTTCTCCGAGTAAACGACTCGGTTATTAAAGGTGGGAAATTCGAAGAAAAAGAATCCGTTTAACGTCTTCCATAAGTCATCCACTTTGGTAATTCCGCTGTCAATTAGTGCGATACCAATACCCGAGCCATCGTAGCCACGATCCCACGCTGAGGAAGCATTCACGGCCGCGGCACTTAAATCGAGCAATGGATAAACGGGATGGTCTTCAGAGATATGAACAACGCTCGGCTCGGAAGCCAAACTCTGCAGTGCGGACGAAGGCAGCGTGTAAGCTCCGGCCTTCACGACACTGAGATCTCGATAGAAAACGCCGCCCCGACTCAACGCCAAGCGGTGTTCAGCCGCTTTCGGAGTCTGACTGAATTGCACAATCACGTTCACCGGTTTGCCGCTGGCCGATTTGCTGGCAAGTTCCGGCGTCATTTTTTGAGCGAGGAGCGCCGGGCCGCATACGACCAGGCACAACAACAGATTCGGAACGAACGATCGCATATTGCTGTTGAAACCGACCGCTGAGCAAACTAGTCAGGGTTGACGGATTATTTAAGCGAATTTAGATTATAGACTAATGCCTCAAATTGCAACCCAAGACCGAAATTCATTTGGGTTTAGTTGGTATTAGCGTGCGGATTGCTGCCGGACGGCAAAAGTTTTTCTCAAACGGCTCGCGTTTTTGCGCCGCGAAGACACTCGGGTTATACCTAATAAGCATTGGCTTCGCGTTCGCCTCCCTCGATCCCGGTAAAGCGATTCGCCAGTATCACCAGGACCTTTGGACTACCGATCAGGGCCTACCCCAAAACGATGTTCGTTCCATTACTCAAACCTCGGATGGCTATATTTGGGCGGCAACAGAGAAAGGCTTGGTCCGGTTTGACGGACTAAATTTCTCGGTATTCGATGCGTCGAACACGCCGGGTTTGAGTGTTTCGAGCATTAGTGCTCTGTTTGTCGATCGAACCGGTGATTTATTGATTGGAACTCACGGCGGGGGAGTTACCCGGTTGCATCGCCACACATTCACGCCCCTTTCTGAGAAAACATCTCTTCCGCATGCGGTAGTGAATGCCATCGCGGAAACATCCGACTCCGATATTTGGATTGCCACCGGTCAAGGGCTCGATCGTCTACACCAGGGTCAACTGACTACATATGGGGTCAAGGAAGGCCTGCCGGACGAAGAGATCACTTCACTTGCTCCGGGCTCGGACGATGCGCTTTGGATCGGTACGCACAAAGGGCTTGCACGCTATTGGCACAATTCATTCGAAACATTTCACGTGGCCAATGGCCTTGCCGATGAATACGTCAAGCAGCTTTTCTATGACGATTCCGACCAACTTTGGATAGCCACCAATGGCGGAGGACTCAACCGCTGGCGTGAAGGCGTCTTTAACACGGTTGATATGCGCGCGGGCTTGCTCAGCAATGCGCTGTCATCGGTGTACGTGGATCGGGCGGGTACGGTTTGGATCGGCAGCTTCGCCGGCGGCATCGCGCGCATAACCAATGGGAAGCTGGCAACCTACACTTCGAAGGAAGGTCTTGCCGCTGATGACGTGCGCTGCTTCTTCGAAGATCACGATGGAAATCTGTGGGTAGGTACAGGCGGCGGCGGACTTCACCGGCTTTCCAACAGCAGGCTTTTCACTATTTATGGCGTGCGCGAGGGACTTTCGCTAGGCGTCACTCTCGGCATATTTGAAGACAATGCAGGTGACGTTTGGGTCGGCACCAATGGCGGCGGTCTAAATCGAATTCACGACGACAGTGTCACTACGCTGACAACCAAGGACGGTCTTGCCGATAACCTTGTGTTCGCCATCGCGCAAACGTCCAACAGCGATATATGGATCGGTTCTAAGGGTGGTCTTAACCGGCTGCGCAATGGTGTTCTGTCCCTGCTAACAAAGCAAGACGGTTTGCCCGGCGGTTCGGTTGACGCTCTTTATGTAGACCGAACCGACCAACTCTGGGTTGGCGGACGCCTTGGCCTCAGTGTAGTTCGCAATGGCAAAGCCGAAACGTTCACCATTGCCGATGGGCTTTCCAATAATTGGGTGAGCACCATTGATCAAACTCACGATGGAGCTATGTGGATTGGCACAGTTGGTGGAGGCTTGAACCGCTTTGCAGATGGAAAGTTTCAACACTATCAGACCGAGCAAGGCCTGTCCAGCAATGTTATTGATTCCATCTTTGAGGATGCCGACCACGTTCTTTGGATTGGCACTGACAACGCCGGGCTGAATCGTTTTAAAGACGGTAAGTTCTTCTCCCTGACGGTGAAGGATGGCTTGCCGGACAACACCATCAACAACATTTTCAGCGACGATTCCGGCTACTTGTGGTTTAGCTCGGGCAAAGGCGTCTTTCGAATCAGTCGCCGCCAGTTGGATGGCTACGCGAACAAAAGCATTTCTTCGTTGACCATTACCAGTTATGGAACCGCCGACGGAATGAAAAGCACCGATTGCAATGGTGGTTTTCAACCCGCGGGATGGAAAAGCCACGACGGCCGGCTGTGGATTCCCACGATGGAAGGTGTTGCCGTTGCTGACCCTAAGAAAGCAGGTGTTGGAGAGCCGCCTCCGCCCGTGCGTTTAGAGAGCGCGCTCATCGATGGACTGCCTGTGGATCTGGATTCCGTTGTTGCTGCACCACCAGGACGTGGACAATTGGAGTTCCATTTTTCAGCGCCTAATTTTGAATCGCCGCATAAAACCATATTCAAATACAAATTGGAGGGTTTCGATCGCGAGTGGGTTGATGCGGGTAATCGTCGCGTCGCCTATTACACCAACATTCCTCCGGCTTCGTACCGCTTTACGCTCCTCGCCAGCAATGGAGACGGTCAATGGAGCGCAAGTCCGCCGCTCGCGTTCACCCTACGCGCTCATTTCTACCAAGCCTGGTGGTTTAAGGTGTTGTGCGTGCTTCTGGTACTTGGCGCCTCGCTCGTCGCTTACATTATTCAGACTCAGGGACGTGATGCTCGCGAGCAACTTTTGGAAGCGCGTGTTGCCGAACGTACCAGTGAATTGCGCCGTGAAATTGCTGAACGCCAGCGCGCCGAACAGGAACTGGTAAAAGCTAAGGAAGCCGCTGAAGAGGCAAACCGCGTCAAAAGTGAATTCCTTGCCAACATGAGCCACGAAATTCGCACGCCCATGAATGGAATTGTTGGGATGACGGAACTGACCATGGCCACCGACCTGACGCCGGAACAGTTCGAATACCTCGGCCTCATCAAGCACTCTTCCGATTCACTATTGACCGTCATCAATGACATTTTGGATTTCTCCAAAGTCGAAGCCGGCAAGATCGATTTCGAACCGGTGCGATTCGACTTACGAGAACACCTTGAGGAAACGCTTCGCCTAATCGCTTTTCGCGCGCATCAAAAAGGGTTGGAGATTGCGTGTTTGATTTCGTCAAAAGTGCCGGAGATTATTGAAGCCGATCCAACGCGATTGCGTCAGATTGTTTTAAATCTTCTAACGAATGCGGTGAAATTCACAGATCACGGCGAAGTGGTTCTTGAGGTGCGGGCCGCCAGCCTCGACGCCGGTCAAGCATCGCTTCGTTTCACGGTTCGCGATACCGGCATCGGAATCCCGGAAGCGAAACGCCAATCCATCTTCGAAGCCTTCTCGCAAGCGGATAGCTCCACAACGCGCCGGTACGGTGGCACCGGTTTGGGACTCGCCATTTGTTACCGGTTAGTGTGCTTGATGAAAGGCAAGATCTGGGTGGAGAGCAACGAGGGCAGCGGCAGCGCATTTCACTTCATCATTCCAGTTTCTGAGCCGACTCGAATGCCTCCTATTCGTCCCCAGGAAATGTTGGGCACTTGCGCCTTGGTAATAGAAGCACATGCCGCTACACGCGCGGGTTTGCGAAATGCGCTCAGTGGATGGGGAATGCGCGTTGCTACTGCGTCTTCGCTTGCCCAAGGTATCCAGTCGTTGAGCGCCGCTCGCGAGAGTGGTCAGCCTATCGCTGTGGTGATAGTGGGCGCCAATCTATCCGATGGAGAAGGCATTAATCTCCCGCAAGAACTGGCGCGTGTCCGCATCCCGCCTCCCGCACTCGTGTTGGTCGTTCCGTCGCTAGCGAAATATTCTGAAAACTTAAACTACTCCGAGCAGGGTTTTCAAACTTGCCTAACGAAACCGGTTCGGCACAAGGAACTGCGTGAAGCTGTTCGCGCAGCTCTGACATCGTCTCGCCGCACGGGCGCTCAGAGATTATCCAGCTTGCCTGGAAAGCGAACCAATCTGAACGGAAAACGTCTCCGCATTTTGCTCGTGGAAGATAATCTGGTCAATCAACGGCTGACGATGCGTTTGCTGGAAAAGCGCGGGCACAGCGTACTGACCGTGAGCGATGGAAAAGAAGCCCTCTCGGCTTTATCTCGCGAGCATTTCGATGTCGTTCTTATGGACATTCAGATGCCGGGTCTGGATGGGTTTCAAGTTACATCAATCATTCGCCGCCAAGAAGCTGAAAGCGGCGGCCACTTAAACATCATTGCGATGACTGCCCATGTTTCGAAAGGTGACGAAGATCGTTGTCTGAAGGCAGGCATGGATGCTTACGTTCCAAAGCCATTCGAACCGGAACACTTATATGCAGTTATCGACCGTTTCATCCGCCCAGCATCTGCCGCATCTGCCTAATCTAAGTTCTTACTCTGCTCTAGTCTCATCTACCTTATCCCCTATAGGATCGCGCCCTTCACTGTGAGAAGTTGCCTTCAAACCAGCAACTATTCAATCGCATAACTTCCCCGAAAATTATGAGAAATCGAATAGAAGTACCGTCTTTAGAGGAATTCCGGATGGCAAAGGTGTTATCCATGTTGCCCAATCGTGTTTCAAACGTTCTCGAAATAGGCTCACGTCACGGCGTTATGACCCGGCAGTTGGCGCAAAGATTCCGTTCGGTCACTGCACTGGATTTAATTGAACCAAAGCTCGAAATTGATCGCGTTCAGACAACGGCGGGTAATGTGGAGCGACTGCATTTTGAAGACGAGAGCTTCGATTGCATAATATGCACCGAGGTTTTGGAACACGTTCCTGACTTCGTAAGCGCGGGGCGTGAATTGGCGCGCGTCACAAGAGGTTATTTGCTTGTCAGTGTTCCGTATTGCCAAGATCGCCGGGTTGGGCGAATGACTTGCAGCCAATGCGGCGGCATCAATCCTCCAAACGGACACCTAACATCTTTCGACGAAGCTCGATTGGCCAATCTATTCCCGGGTCTAACACCGGTGAAAGTCTCTTATTTGGCAGAAAATCGCGAGCGGACCAATGCAGTCGCTGTGTGGCTTCAAGATATGGCTGGCAATCCTTACGGCACGTATTGGCAGGAAGAGCCCTGCATCTATTGTGGAGGAAAAATGCAGCAACCAAAGAAGTTTGCCTTTCATCAGAGAGCAGCGGCGTCCGTCGGTGTGCGCCTTTATGATTTGCAGGTAAGGTTTAATGCGCCTAAAGCAACCTGGATTGTGATGCTGCTGCAAAAAACCGCGCCGGGCAAACTCATGCTGGAAGCTTGCGCGTAACGCTTTTGCAAGTGAACTCTCGGGCGCCAAAATGCGACTTCGCGTTGTACAATCGATAAAGTTGCCGGCATAGCTCAGTTGGTAGAGCATCTGATTTGTAATCAGAGGGTCGGGGGTTCAAGTCCCTCTGCCGGCTCCATCTCGTCTCATCGATTCTCAGTTCACCTCGAGCATTTTGCTGATTTGCTCCGCGTCCCGGATTTTAGATCTTGTCCACCCCACCACTTGACCTTTTGCGTCAGGCTTCTTTAGGAACGCCTCGCAAGGCCCGGGCTAACAACCCGAAAGCCACCAGCCCCGCGCCAAATAACCCCATCGAAGCTGGCTCCGGCGTCGCAGCAACGGCCGGCGTATAGTTGTAGATCACCGTCTCTGTACCGAAGGTCGAAACGATCGTAGCCGGAGTTAAGGAGGCATTTTCGATTCTCACGAATGTGGACACGGTTGATGCTCCAAGAAACGTGCTCAAATCGCCAGTCAGGCTGGATGTGTAATTCACAGTTGCGGTCCCCGAGCCATTCCCAAATGCAGTGGCTACCATAGTTTCCTCGTTGGAGCCACTTCCGGTGAATTGGATCTGATATTGGGCTTGGTTGACATCATCCATTCCTCCGCCGCTCCAATCGCCTTTCGCATTAAGCTCGAAGGTTATGGAATTCAGAGTGCCAAGCGTCGGGTCGAAGCCCGCGAATGATGTCCCGCTGTTTCCTTTGTAACCCGAGGTCGTGGGAAGGGTAAAGGTTTCGGTGATGCTGGCAGCCTTGGCGCTGGAGGACAACAGCATCGCGCTGAAGGCTATTGTGCAGGCAAGATTTCGTCTAGTCATTTGGATTCCTTTCTCGTGTTCTTTCCTCGAACAAGATCAAATGTAGCCGGAATTCGTAGCATGCGAATCCGTGATGCTACACGCTCAAATGTGGTGCTGCTACGGAGCCCTTTACGTGTTGCTATGACCTCGGTGGGACCTGCCAGTTGGGTTTGTAATCGTTCGTCACCGGCGCGCTTGCAACTATGTTTTATGAGCCGCGATTGCTCTGTACGAGAGAACGAATTAAGTTAAGACCTAACAAACCGTGCTGAGCGAGTGCTTCCCGTGTGGATTCCAGTACTTCGCAAGATCATTCGGGTGCAGGCCCTCGGATAGAGGCGAGTGTCCTGCGCCGGTGTGCGGGAGCGAGACGTCTGGTTGACAAGGCCATGCACCTCTAGCACCGCATGAACGGTACTGGCGGGTACCTCGATGCCTGCTGCAGTTCGCAGATGCCGTTCGAAAATCTTCTTGGCAGACCAATGTGGATCTGTCTCGCTTGGCCGCTACAACGCCGTCTTCGACAAGGCGTGAGTTGACAAAACGCTCCGTTGGTCCGAAAGCTATCCCAAATTCACCCAGTACCAAAGTTTTGATCACAAATTTTAAAAAATATTTTCGTCCGTAACTAACACATTCCAAATAACTTATAAACTAGCACCGTAACTCGTGGTTCGTTTTTCGACCTTCGTTTGCTAGCGTCATAGCAGGCTCGCACGGCTTCCCGCCGCTGCGGGCCATTTCTATTTCTAAAGGACTCAGATTTATGTCAACGCAACCCATCTCCGAAGCCCAACTCGCTGCCAACCGAGCCAATGCCCAACTGTCTACCGGGCCTGTCACAGAAGCAGGCCGCGCCGCCTCTTCTCAAAACGCCACCAAACACGGCCTCACCGGCAAAATCGCCATCCTGCCAGGCGAAGACCCCGCTCGCTTCCGAGCCATGCTGGACATGTGGGGCGCGGTCTTCCAGCCTAAAAATGACTACGAACGCAGCCTGGTTGACTCCATCGTCAGCTCCGACTGGCGCATGGGACGAATCAAGCGGATCGAAGGAGCCATCCATACCAAAGGTCAGTTCGAATTCCACGATAGATACCAGGATCAGCCGGAACTGATCCGCCAGACGTTAATCCTGGGCGATGTCTATCTCAAATACGAAAAGCAACTCAAAAATCTTGCCTTGCAGGAAAATCGCCTTCGGCGCTACATCGAAAGGGACAAAAAGGAGTTGGCCGAAGCACAAGCCCGGCGCTTCCGAGCTCAGCAAGCTGAAGCCGAAGCCGCTGCCGCAGAGTCCGCTGCTAACGATGCACCTGCCGAAGCTGCCGCCAAAGCTCAAACTCCCGCCGCGCCCAACCAAAATGGCTTCGTTTTTTCAACTGGCCAAAATCAACCCTCTCAGTCACCGGTGCCCACTCCAACCAACCGTGTGATGGCCGCGAATACTCAACCACAATCATTTGCAAACCATCCGAAGGGAGTCTAAATCACGGAAAGCCACCTTGAACAAATCAAGTTACGGAAGTCTTATACTCGAACTGCGCCCGGCGACGGGGCGATGTCAGAATCTTGCCGTGTCAAAGGCGCTTAAGCGCCGACGCTGCCGTCACACCCAGCCTCAGCGCTATACTCGTAAAAGAACTCACGCGCCCGCAACTCGAAAAGTCGCCGCCTGTTCTATCCCGCAAAATCATAAGTTGGAGCTTTACGCCGAACCATGTTTGATCTGTTCCGCAATCGTCAAAAAAACACCCGCATCCTGCTAGGCATCTTGCTTGGCTTAGTGGCGTTGTCCATGCTGATTTACCTGGCAGTGCCTGGCGCATTGAGTACTAATGGCGGCGCAACTGATGCCACTACCGTTGCCACGGTCGGCGGCGCGAAAATCACGACGACAGATGTTCAGCGTGCCATCGCTCAGGTGACTCGCGGTCAGAACTTACCTAAAGGCCTTATGGCCATGTATCTGCCCAGCATGATTGATCAGTTGGTGGCAAGCAAGGCTATGGCTTACCAAGCCAAGCAGATGGGGCTCACCGTCTCTGACCAGGACATTGCAGATTCCCTGCAAGCGGCATTCACCGCCCAGAACGGTGGCAAGTTCGATCCGGATCGGTACAAAGAATTCCTGTCTAACGTGGAGCAACAGAACGGGCTGACTGCCGAGCAGATACTGGATGGCGAACGCGACGACCGGCTTGCTGCTCAATTGGATGCGCTGGAGCGTAAGTCCATCGTGGTTTCCGATGCCGATGCGCGTGCCGAGTATCAGCGCAAAAACGTCAAAGTTGCCCTCCAATACATTCCGTTCGAAGCGAAGGATTTCGTCTCGAAAGTGAACCACGACCCAGCCGCGATCAAGGCTTACTTTGACAAGAACCGCAACGATTTCAAGATTCCCGAAAAGCGCGACGTCACAATGATCGTTGGTAGCACTGCAACCTTCCTTCAAAACGCTAAGGTTTCTGACGCCGAACTGAGGAAGGAATATCAGGACAGCATCGATAGCTTTCGCACTCCGGAACGTGTGCGCATCCGTCACATTCTGATCAAGACGCAAGGAAAGCCGAAGGAAGAAGCTCCGCAACTGAAAGCCAAAGCCGAGGACCTGCTGAAACAGCTTAAAGGTGGCGCCGACTTCGCCGAACTCGCGAAGAAGAATTCCGAAGACCCCGGCTCAGCGGCCAAGGGTGGGGAACTGGATTGGGTGACACGCGGGCAGATGGTTCCGAATTTCGAGAAGGCAGCCTTCTCTTTGAAGCCCGGCGAGTTGAGTGGCGTCGTAGAAACTGAGTATGGTTATCACATCCTTCAGTGTGAAGACCGCCAGGATGCGCATACCCAAACGTTTGAAGAAGCGCGACCGCAGTTGTTTGCCGAAGCTCAGAAGCAGCAGGCAACCGATGCCCTTAGCCGTGCCATGGATAGCGCTCGCGACCAGGTGGCCAAGAATCCCGCCAAGGCGCAGGACATAGCTGCCGGCCTGGGGCTTGCAGTCAGCAAATTGGATGGCATCAGTGCGGGTGCAATTTCTCCGGACATCATCGACCCGCAATTGAGCAGTCAGATTTTCTCAACTGCCAAAGGCGGCGTGACCGATATCGTCAATGTTGAGAAGCAGGGCAAATCGGCCTTCGCGATCATCAACAACATCACTCCTACTCGCAATGGCGAATTCAACGAAGTGCAAGCCAACGTGCTGACTCGTTACGACGCTACCGAGTCTGCGCGCCTGGCCGCCGATGCAGCCAAGGCAGCGGCCGAACGTGCCCACAAAGGTGAGTCACTCGAGGCCATCGCAAAGGAATACGGCTTGACTGTCAAAACTGCGGCTCCCTTTACAGTGGACGGCTCCGTGGAAGGGATTGGCGCGGGCAGCCAACTGTCGGCTGCCTTTTCCGCAAATCCAGGCGACGTGGTGGGCCCCATTGCCGGCAGTTCCGGTCAGTTCGTTTGTCGCGTTACCGACAAAATGCCGGCCGACATGAACCTTTATGCGCAGAGTAAGGCCGGAATCATCGACAGCCTAACCCAACAACGTCTGCAAATCCAGTCTCCTCTCTTCCGGGATAGCATCGTCGCCGAACTGAAGAAGCGCGGCAAAATCAAAATGAACGACGCAGTCATCAATCGGATGATTGAGAATCTGCAAGGTTAGGAACCGCCACCGCTTGCTAACCGAATTCATTCACTTTATAAAGGGGCTAACGGACCCGGAGTCGTTGATCCAACTTCTATCCACCGTTCTTAATGGCTGGATTGGCTATGCGTTCTTATTCCTGATTGTCTTTGCCGAAAGCGGATTGCTGATTGGGTTCTTCCTACCGGGCGATTCGCTTTTGTTCACCATAGGTGTTGTGGCCGGAGCAGGTAAGCTCCCCATTGTTCCCATGATCGCCATGCTGGCAGCAGCTTCCATCTTGGGTGACGGCAGCGGATTCTTTTTGGGCGGCACGCTTGGTTATTCGCTGTTCAAACGCAATCCCAAGGTGTTTCGTCAGGAACACTTGGACCGCACGCATGAATTCTATGAACGTCACGGCGGCAAGACCATCATCTACGCCAAGTTCATGCCCATCATTCGCACGTTCGCCGCTTTCATCGCGGGCGTCGCCAAAATGAATTACTCGCGTTTTGTGGTCTTCAACGTCATTGGCGCGATGGGTTGGGTAACGTCGATGATCACGCTTGGCTACCTGTTGGGCAACGTGCCGTGGATTCGGCACAACTTCGAAAAAGTTGTTCTGGGAATCATTTTCGTTTCGCTTATTCCTGCCGCTACACACCTGTTGAGAAGCCGCAAGCCTGTTGTCATCCAGCCTTGAATTCGCGCGTTTCAGCGAGCAAATTCCACCACTAACAGCAATCCCGTTATATCAGACTCTTTAGGTCCTATATCATTGGGTTGTGTTTAGCCAGCATTTATCCAGGCCCAAACGAACCCTTTTACGAGCTTTTGTCGCCCTTCAGCTTCTTCTTGCCAACATTGCCGCAGCATCGACAACAAGCGGACGGATTGAAGGAAGAGTCAATGATGCAAGTGGTGCAGCGATTCTGACCGCAAAGGTCACCCTTGTAAATAATGCGACATCCATTCAGCAAACCGTCGAGACCGATTCTGGCGGGAAGTATGCGTTTCCAGTGCTCCCGATTGGGCACTACTCATTAGAAGTAACTTATCCGTCCTTTCAAACCTATAAGCGAACGAACATTCTGGTGGATGCTAATAGCGCGCTGGTGATCAATGCCACGCTGGAACCCGGCTCACGCAGCCAAACCATCACTGTAGTGGAAAATCCCATACACGTGGAGACCACGAACACACAGATGGGGGAAGTGATCTCGGCACGTGAAATGACTGCGGTTCCGTTGAACGGCCGATCTTTCACCGATCTGCTATCGCTCCAGCCGGGCGTCGCGCCCGCTACATCTATCAACGCCAACACGGTGCAGGACGTAGGCGCAAGTGTGTTTGCACCGTCCGGCGATCTGAATCCAGGCACCCTTTCGATCAATGGTCAGCGCGAGTTCGCCAATGCGTTCATCGTGAACGGCAGCGATGCCGAGGAAGACGTAAACATGGGTACCTCCATCATTCCGAATCTGGATTCCATTGCCGAGTTCCGCGTCGTTACAAACAACTTCGACGCCGAGTATGGAGAGTTTAGCGGCGGCCAAATTAACGTCGTTACGAAGTCCGGGACGAACAGCTTTCACCGCGACGCGTTTGAGTTTCTGCGCAATACCGATCTTGATGCCCGCAACTATTTCTCGCCTGAGCGCGGCACATTTCAACAGAACCAGTACGGCGCGACGCTGGGTGGCCCGGTCAAACACGATTCGGTGTTCTTCTTTGTCGACTATCAGGGAACGCTGCAAAAAGAGGGCGTCGACACCGGGTCCATTGCGGTACCGTCATTGCAGGATAGGGCAGGCAATCTGTCCTATCTAGCATCGTCCCTGACGGGCACAGTGAGTGGGCCGTATATGGCAAACTTGCTGTCGCAAAGGCTTGGCTACGCAGTTGTGGCCAACGAGAGCTATTACACGCCCGGCTGTTTTAGCAATGCCGAGTGTGTATTTCCGAGTGCCGAGATACCGAAGTCGGCATGGTCGCTTCCGGCGCAAAAGCTGCTGCCATATATTCCGCCGCCGAACTCAGGCGTCAGCACGTTTGCTACCTCGTCTGACAACCAAACGCTGGGCGATAACAAAGGCGCTGCCCGGATCGACGCCAATACGCGCTGGGGTATGTTGTCCGGCTACTACTTTCTGGATCGCTACAATCTCAACAATCCTTATCCGGTGGCGCAGGGCGGCGCAAGCGTGCCTGGCTTCAATGCTCTATATACGGGACAAGCTCAGTTGGCTAGCATCACCGACACAAAGACACTGAGCCCGAATGCGGTGAACCAATTCAACTTGAGTTTTATTCGCAACAACAACATTCTGGGTAAGCCGCAGGGAGGCTTGGGCGTGAGCCTGGCTTCGCAGGGATTTGTCACGGCTTCAGGCGCAAGTTCCATTGTTCCGCTGGCGCCGCAACTGGAAGGCGTGGAGAACATCGTGTTCAACAGTTTCTCTCTTGGCACGAACACCAATGAACTGACTCAGGTGAACAACACGTACCAGGTGTCGGATGGTTTTGCCCGCGTTTTGGGAAGCCACACCATAAAGTTTGGTGGCGAGTCTCACTATGACCAAGTGAACGCCCATCCGATTGCGCAGTTCAACGGCAGCTTCCTCTTCACGGGCAGCGAGACCGGCAGCGACTTTGCGGATTTTCTGATTGGCGCGCCCAGCCAATACAATCAGAGCCAGCTCAACTTCTTCTACAGCCGCAATAAGTACGTTGGCGGCTACTTGCAAGATAGCTGGAAGATTACCCCAAACGTCACTCTGAACTATGGACTGCGCTATGACCGGATTGAGCCCTGGTACGAGAAGTACAACCAGATTTCAACTTTTGCGCCGGGTAGGCAATCGGTTGCGTTCTCTGGAGCACCCGAGGGGATTTTGTATCCGACAGATCCAGGCATCAGCCGCGGCATCGCGCCGCCAGGCAATGAGGTTGCACCGCGTCTCGGCATTGCATATTCGCCAGCCGGCGATTCGAGCACGTTCCTCGGAAGATTGATCGGCGGAGCTGGCAAGACCAGTATCCGCGCGGGCGTCGGTATGTTTTACACATCGATTGAAGCCCTGACTGTTTCTGTGGCAGCGGGAAACGCGCCTTACGGAACCACCTACACGAGTCCGGCTCCGCCGATGTTCAACAATCCCTTTGTCTCAGCAGCCACCGGACAGGATTTTGGCCAGCCCTTTCCGGTTTCGTTAGCGCCTCTTAACGTCACCAGCAAGAATCCAGACTCCAGTTTTGATTGGTCTAATTACGTACCGGTTAGCGGCATTCCGGCATACTTGCCATCAAACAGAATTCCGTATAGCGAGCAGGTTATGTTCTCTCTGCAAAGGCAGCTTGGTCAGTCTACCGTCTTGAGCGCCAGTTACGTCGGCAACGAGGGACACCATCTACTGGCATTGATAGAAAATAATCCCGGAAACCCCGCGCTTTGTTTGAGCTTGAGTCAACCGCGCGAAGTAGCCCCAGGCACCGTGACCTGCGGTCCGTTTGGAGAAGACACTACATACACTACGGCGATGGGACAAACCGTGAACGGTACCCGCGGGCCGCTGGGTCCGAATTTCGGCAGCAACGCGAACCAGGCAACCGTCGGCAACTCAAATTACAACGCGTTCGAGTTCAGCGCGCGCCACACCAGCGGTCGTCTGCAGATTTTGGCTTCTTACACATTCAGCAAGTCGCTCGATCATTCCTCTAATTTGGGTGAAGCCATCAATCCTTTGAACTACGCGCTGAGCTATGCCATCAGTTCATTCGATGTTAAGAATAACGCGGTTGTTAGCTACGAATATCAATTGCCGTTCGACAGTCTGTTTCGTACCTCCAACCGTTGGACGAAGGACTGGACGCTCTCCGGCATCAGCCGTTTCAGTAGCGGATTCCCTGTTACGCTGGCAAACAATAGCGATTACTCTTTGTTGGGTACGAATCCTAACGGAGTAAATAACTCGAGCATCGATGAGCCGGAATACAACGGAGGTTCCCTGAAGCTGAATTCCAATCCACGAAATGGCCTCGCCTATTTCGATTCTGGCGTGTTTAGCCTGCAGCCTTTGGGAACTCCCGGTAACAGCCCGCGACGCTTCTTCTACGGGCCTGGGTCTGAAAACTTTGATATGGCGTTGAGCAAGAAGTTCAACCTCAGCGAAACTGCCGGAGTGGTCATCCGATTGGAAGCATTCAACGCCTTCAATCATGCCCAATTCTTTGGTCCGCTATCGGTTAATGGCACCCTTGGCAGTTCGTCTTTTGGCCAGGTGGTAAGCGCGGCACCTCCACGCATCCTGCAAGCGGCGCTCAAGTTCACTTTCTAGACTTTATAGCGGCCAAACGCTCGAGCGCAATAGAATAGCTTGCATGGCAAAAATTGTTGTGGCAGGCAGCCTGAACATGGATTTGGCGGTTCGTGTCGAACACATTCCTGCTGCCGGCGAAACTATTCTGGGGGGCGATCTTTTGCAGTCCCCAGGGGGCAAGGGTGCCAATCAAGCTTATGCGGCGGCGAAGCTGGCACCTGCTGGAGTTGTTAGCATGCTCGGCTGTGTGGGCGATGATGACTTCGGCCGCGAAATGCTGCGCAACCTTTCTAGTGCCGGCTGCGATGTCTCAGCTGTCAGCAGAATACCCGGTCCTTCGGGTGTGGCTCTCATTGTGGTTTCGAAAGAGGGCGAAAATGCAATCGTCGTCGCATCAGGAGCGAACTTTCTGTACTCTCCGGAGCTTGCTGAAAGAGCCGCCGTTGCCTTGGATGGCGCAGATGCTCTTTTGCTGCAATTGGAAATTCCGCTTGAAACGGTTATCGCACTGGCTCGCACTGCGAAGTCGAAAGGCGTGCGTGTAATTCTCGATCCGGCGCCCGCGCCAGCCGCCGATCTTCCGGCTGAACTGTTTCGGCTTGCAGATATCGTAACGCCTAATGAAACCGAAGCTATGGCGCTAACGAAAACGGCGACCACAAAAATCAGTGCCGACATCGCCACCCGCCTGGCTGAAGAGCTTTCCGTCAAGGGTTGCGGCGCAGTCATCTTAAAACTTGGTTCGCGCGGTTGCTTGCTGCATCAATACGGCAAAGATACTTTCATCCCCACTCCGAAAGTGAACGCCGTCGATACCACGGCCGCCGGTGATGTCTTCAATGGCGCTCTAGCGGTTGCTCTCAGCGAAGGGGAACAACTGTCGGATGCCTGCATATTCGCTACTCGCGCCGCCGCCATTTCCGTCACCCGCAAAGGCGCCCAACTCAGCGCACCCTCACGCGAAGAAGTGCGCATTTTCATTACTGCTTAGGAGCAGGCGAATCTACACTTTCTTTCTTCATATATTCCGGATGGTCTTTGGCGATCTGATTTGTCACTTCCATGGCCATCGACTGTCCAAAAGCCCCTGCTTTTTTTGAAACTTCCGCCATCAACTCAGGCTGCGTGTTCACCAACTTTCTGCCAATCGCAGAATTGTAAAACGCTTCCAATTGGCGAATCTCCATCAAACTGAAGCGGCTCGCGTATGCATCTACAATCATGTCCGAGAGTTCGTGCGACTCTAAAAGCCGAGCCTCGAACTGCTTCGCAAATTCATCGGCAAACTGTTCGGTAACCGCCGGGTTCTGCTTCATAGCCGCAACCATGGGCGGAATAGCAGTCTTCAATTCCTGTTTCAGCACATCATCTACATGCATGGTTTGAAGAAGGTGTTGTATCTCGGTACGGACCGTCGGATTAGCTTTGGGCGCACCGGCAGCCGGCGCTTGCTGTGCCCGGATCAGGGTTCCCAATAGGAGTGCGAGCAGACATGTGCGTATCATTTGCCACGAGTGTAGCAATATATGTGGCCGGTACTTGCGTCAGTCTCTAATGGCCGGTCCGCTTGAAGCGCGTACGACAATTTGCCCGTCCAGCAACAACTCTTTCGCTGCGCCTTTGGGTCGGTCAATCCGCTCCAACATGGTGCGCAAAGCCGCTTCACCAATTTCGCGGCATGGCTGTCGCACCGTAGTCAAAGGCGCTGGTAGGAAGTTCGCAAGACTCGCATCGTCAATGCCCACTATGCGAATGTCTTCCGGAACTCGCGTCCCCGCTCGCAACAAGCCTTGCATCAGTTGAGCCGCCACTTGATCGTTTACACATACAAAGGCCTCAATCTTCAGCTGTGCTGGACTTGGGTTCGCCATCAATTCAAACGGCAAATCGTGGTCTTTGAGCGCATCCTGATGGCCAGCCATCCGCGCCGAAACGGTGGCAGCCGCAGCATGGTAACCCATAAAGCCAATGCGTTTCACGCCCAGCCTTATTAAATGGTCGGTGGCTAGATATCCCGCTTGCCAGTTGTTGATTCCCACCAAGTCCAGACGAACTCTCTCGCCCCGCTGGCACACTCTACGATCAATCAACACTACCGGAACCCCCGCCTCTTCCAACATCTTCACGATCTTGCGGTTTGTCTTATCCGCTGTCAGTTCAAACTCGAGCGGAGCGAAAAACACTCCCGAAACTCTGCGCCGAATAAACTGTGCGCAGAGTTCCAATGCCCTCTGCTCTTTCAATTCTTGGTTCGAATCTGCATGGCCCCAAAGCAAGGCATGGTCGCTGCCCGGTGCGTTCGCGATTCCTTTGCAGATAGAATCCAGAACCTCTGTCTCGCCCAAATCGGGAATCAGTAGCCCAAATACCAGCCCGTCGCGGCTCTGTTCACGCAATCTCACAAACGACCCCGAACCGGCTATACGGTCGATCAATCCGGCGGTTTGTAGCTCTCTTAACGCGCGCCCGACGGTGATCCTGGAAGTGCTGAATCGGCGCACCAAATTAGCTTCACTGGGAAGCTTTCCTCCCGCCTTGAATCTTCCCGAGGCGATCTCGGCGGCGAGTTCATCCATTATTTCCTTATACTTGGGAGTAATTATCAAATCTGATATTACAGCTTTGTGTGTCTGTTCGGCAACCTGTTATATCCGAGAACATCCAACGAAGTGGAGGAAAACGAATGCGAAATATTCCATTTGCTTTCTTGAACGAAGAAACGATTGACCAAATCAACCGCGCCCATAAAGAGCGCCGGGCTGCTCGCGTCAATGCAATGCAAAACCTCGCCAGCACTCAGTTGTCGATGCGAGGACTGATTAAATGGCCGTCTTTCAGGACCGCCAAGAAGCGCCTTGTCGCGATGTTAGAAAAGATGATGGAAATGAGCGGTCCAAATTCAATTGCGAACTTGGAACGCGCATTGCGAGCCCAAAACTACCGCCGGCGCTAAAACAAAACAAGAGGGAGATCCATGCGGATCTCCCTCAAAACCGTGACGCGATGACTTCAGCTAAGCGCCTTGCTATAGAGCACGAGCAAGCGAGCCCACGCCTTCTCGGCCTGCGGCTCGTTATAGACATGTGAGTCCGGGGGGCACCAGCCGTGCGCGGCGTCCGCATATACTTCAATTTCCGCAGGCAGATTAGCTTTAGCAAAAGTGTCCTTGAGCACGGTCTTATCATTGGGCGATCGCGCGTCGTCATTAGCCGCGATTGCAATCAGAAATTGCGCGTTGCTTTTCGCCGCCTCCAGATGGGGACTGTTAGGTTTATCTGTGACCAGTCCACCGCCGTGGAAGGTTGCAACGGCTCCGATACGTTCTGGGACGGCGGCAGCGGTGCGGAATGCCATCGGCCCACCCATGCAATAACCCTGCGTACCCATCTTGCGACTCTTCGCGACAGATGACTGCTGGTCGAGCCAAGCGATAAAGGCTTTCGCGTCCGTCATCTGGGTACCCTCGTTGAGAGTGCGCGCTAGCGGCATCACTTGATCTATCGGTGTTGCGGCGCCAGCGTCGGCAGTCGGGGCCTTCTTCGTTCGGTAGAAGGGGTTAACAACAAGCACTGAGTAGCCGGATTCTGCAAGTCGTTTGCCCATGGCTCGAAATGCAGGTCGCAGACCGAAGATGTCTGGCCACATGAGAACGCCCGGAGCTGTGCCTGTTGAAGGATGAACGAAGTAGCAGTCAGCAGTGCCATCCGGTGTCGTCACGTTGACGTCTGATTCAGTAACTGTCATGGCGTTGGCAACCTTGGGCAGCAGCATAGCTATGCCTGCTCCAAGCATCATTCCAAACTGCTTCCTGGTTACCTTACCTAACCGCTCGAATTCCTTGCGGTCTTCATCAAAATGATCTTGATCACACATAATTGGCTCCTGTAGTGTCCGCCTTTCAGCTTACTTTGTCGTTAGCCAGAAAAAAAGGGAGACCCCTGGGGACCTCCCTTTCAAATCACCCCGACCTGAAAAAACTCTTACTGCTGTGGCGCTGGCGTCGGAGGCGGTACACCGTTTGCCGGACCGCCCGTACCACCGATCCCTCCCCCAGACACAACCATGTCAACTCGTCGATTACGTTGTCTTCCCGCTTCGGTATCGTTCGATGCGACGGGATTTTCTTTTCCTAATCCAACCGCAGTAACGGATTCAGCCAGCACACCCTGCTGCACCAGATAATCGCGAACGGCATTGGCGCGCTCGTCTGACAGTTTCATGTTGTAGTCGTCAGTTCCAATGCTGTCGGTGTGTCCTTCCAATTGGATCTTCAAGCCAGGATACGCTAACAAGATGCCCGAAACTTTTGCCATTTTCTCGCGCGCCTCTGGCTTCAATGTGTACTTGTTGAAATCGAACAGCACGTCAGAGATGTTGACAATCAATCCTCGCGCAGTCTCCTGCGTTTCCAAAACTGCGCTCAACTGTTGACGGAGACGTTCCCGCAATTGTGTTCTCTCGGCGTCTGCCTCTTGTCTCTGCTGCTCTGCCGCTTGGCGAGCCTTCTCGGCGGCCTCGGCGTTCATCCGAGCTTGCTCTGCTTGCTGCTGTGCCAGCCTTTGCTGCTCTTCTGCCGCTGCCCTATCCTGAGCCGCCTTCGCCGCAGCCGCATCGGCGTCCATCTTCGCCTGCTCCGCAGCTTGACGCTGCGCCTCTGCCTGCTGTGTCCGTGCCTTGTCGTCGGCAATCTCTTGCTCGCGAATCTTGCGGTATGTGATTATGCGCGCATCCTCCGCCATCTGTGCTGCTTCGCGTGCCTCGGTTTCAGAGCGCTTTCTATCATGATTCTTGCCGTTCAAAAAATCTTCGGCGTTTTGCAAGTCAAGTACTGCCTTACTGAACGTGTCGTTCGCGTACTGCTCCGCGCCAGCCATACGAGCGATCTGAACCGCGTTCTCCGCCTCCCCCAGTTGCAGGGGGCCTTTGGGATCGACCTTAACCGGCTTGTAATCCGTTCGGTTCATTACGTATTGCCCGCGCTGCAGCAATTCGTATTTCGCGTCCACTTGCTCAATGGTGCCGCTGGTCTGATTGTTGATAAAGTTTTCCGCAACAACAACATCACTAGGCTGAGTTACAGAGAAATAGGGTTCCGCAGTAACAATCAATCCAAAGCTTTGTAGATCTGTGGTTGAGAGTAGATTCGCATGATTGCCTTCCAGAACAACCTCTCCCAGATTTGTCGCACGTCCCTCGGGCGTAATAGCCCAAAGAACATACGTCATATATTCAGGTCCGAATTGGCTTGGTGGCGTCATGTGGTCCAGATGCGTATCAATTTTGGTTGAACCCATCTTGCTGTCGACACTTGCATTACCGCGTGCCTCCGGCATTAAATCCGTTCCGCGGAAATCGATATGTGTCGTCCCATTACGGTGGTTGTAATTAATGGCCTTTGTCGTTCGCGACACGACAGTCACTCGATAAATGGGTGTTGGCTGACCGCCATTATTAGGATTTGCTATGGGGGACTGTGTCGGGTTGGGAACCTGCGCCAGCAGAGCGCTACAACTCATAAATATCAGGGCCGCGCTTCTCATCTTTGATAACCTCGCTCGTATGATCGACAGATCTCCGTGAGAGTTTCACCCGTATTTCCAGCGGCGAAACATTGGTTCTCCGGAATGAATCGAGAGCTAATCGATTTCCATGGTGTTTCGTATAAGATTTGTTCGAGGTTTGAACGATGAATGTTTTCGGGCGCTTCTTTAGGTTGGCCGCAGCGGCGTTTTTGATATTGCCGATTTGCAATGTGGCTCTGGCGCAGATTCCAGCGGCATGTCAGCCAATGAGTTGGACGGCGGACCAAGACCACCAGAACATGATGGACCAGCTTGGGATCAAAGCATTGCGGCCGGGTCCGAGTGGAGATGAGAAAGCGGCCAATCATGCCAACTATGACGAGATGAAGGCCAACCCGTTTTCCAACTTGCCGGATGCTTTGACGTTGAAGAATGGCCACCGCGTCACGACGGCGGACGAATGGTGGAACGAGCGACGTCCGGAAATAGCTGGAGATTTTGAGAACGAGGTTTTAGGGAAGATTCCGGCTCACGTGCCGCAGGTGACATGGAACGTGAGCAGCACCACGAATACAAAGGCAGGAGTGTTTCCCGTTGTGGAGAGACAGTTGGTGGGGCATGTGGACAATGCGGCATGTCCGGCGATCAGCGTGGAGATTCAGATGACGCTAGTGATGCCGACGAACGCGAAGGGGCCAGTGCCAGTGATGGTGATGTTCGGCAGTGCGGCGTTCATGAAGCGGATGGCGGAGTTTTTTGCCAGCCGTCCGGAAATGAAGGCGGCTTTGGGAACGGACCCGCCAGCTACTGAGCAATTGATAGCCGGCGGTTGGGGTTACGCGCTTTTGGATCCTAGCAGCATTCAACCGGATAACGGTGCCGGGTTAACGAAAGGCATTATCGGGCTGACCAACTTAGGGCAAGCGCGCAAGCCGGACGATTGGGGGGCGCTACGTGCGTGGGGTTGGGGTGCGTCGCGCGCGCTCGATTATCTGGAAACGGATAAGGCAGTGGATGCGAAGCGGGTTGGGATTGAAGGCGTGTCGCGTTACGGGAAAGCTGCACTAGTCACGATGGCCTTCGATAAAAGGTTCGCGGTGGTGTTGGTGGGTTCATCCGGCGAAGGCGGTGCAAAACCACACAGGCGCAACTTTGGAGAGGCAGTGGAGAATTTGACTGGATCTGGCGAGTATCACTGGATGGCGGGTAACTTCTTGAAGTACGGAGCGTCGGAGGCGTCGTTTGGGAGCAAGAACGCAAACGATTTGCCGGTGGATTCGAACGAATTGATTGCGTTGTGCGCTCCGCGGCTGACTTTTATTAGCTATGGCATACCGGAGAGGGGCGATGCGAAGTGGCTGGATCAGCAAGGCAGTTATATGGCAACTGTTGCGGCAGAGCCAGTGTACCGGCTGCTGGGAGTTAAAGACTTGGGAGTGACGGAGGACTATCGCATGGCGAAGATGCCTCCGGTGAACCATGGACTACTGGATGGAACGCTGGCGTGGCGGCAGCATGATGGCGGACACACGGACGCCCCTAACTGGAAATTCTTTCTAGTTTGGGCGGACAAGCATTTTGACTATCATCCTGCGCCATGGCAGTTCCCGGCTGACGAGGCAGTGTTTCGAACGGATCCGAATTCGCTGGTGGCGCATGGACAATTGCTTGCCAAGGCGAAGCAAGGCGGCATTGATGTTTATTTCGAGGGCGATTCGATTACGCGGCGATGGGACGCGACGGATTATCCGGACCTGCAGGAGAACTGGAAAAAGAATTTCTTTGGTTGGAATGCGGCGGATTTTGGTTGGGGCGCAGACCAGACGCAGAATATCTTGTGGCGTTTAAAGAACGGCGAGTTAGATGGCGTGAATCCGAAAGTGGTGGTGCTGCTGGCCGGGACCAATAATGTCGGCAACAAACTGGAGGCAGGGGAGGCCGAGGCAAAGGCCCAAGACGTCACGAATGGATTGGAAGCGATTATCAAAGTGGTTCGAGAGAAGGCGTCGACGGCAACCATTGTGGTGATGGGTATCTTTCCGCGGAATGACAATATGGCGGTGATGCCGGTCATCGATAAAATCAACGGCAATTTGGCGCAGATGGCGGATGGCAAGACGGTTCGGTATCTGAATATCAACGGCAAGCTTGCGAATCATGGGCAATTGTTGGAAGGGATGATGAATGCGCGAGATAAGCTGCATCCGACGGTGAAGGGTTATGAAGTTTGGGGAGAGGCCTTGAAACCTGTGCTGACGGAATTGCTGGGACCGGCGGGGGTAACGGATCATGCTCCGGCGGCGACGGGCGACCCTAGGGAGATGAAGTGAAACTCCGCGTCTAGCCGTTGATCAAAGCTGGCATAGCCGGCATCGCGAGTATCGAGAGGTCTCACACTCTGGCAAGGATTGGACGGTTAGCGCAAGATTGAACGGGGACCAGAGCAATCAACGCAGGCAGATTAACTTGGACTCGCACGAAGTCCGCGTTTATCGAGTGCGTCTGTATAACGCCGCGGAATAGTCGTCACCTTAGAATCAAAGAACACTTATGAGCACAGCTGAAGCACGTCTGTTTTCACCGCTTCCGATTCGCGGTGTCACTCTTCCGAACCGCATTGTGGTTTCACCCATGTGTCAGTATTCATGCGACGACGGCTTTGCCAGCGATTGGCATTTGGTGCATTTAGGGAGCCGTGCGGTTGGCGGCGCCGGGTTGATTTTTACGGAGGCAGCGGCGGTGGAAGGTCGTGGACGCATCTCGCCGCAAGACTTGGGAATTTGGAAAGATGAGCACATTGAGCCGCTGGCCCGCATTGTGCGTTTCGTGAAACAGCAAGGTTCGCGTATCGGTATTCAGTTGGCGCATGCCGGACGCAAAGGCAGCACTGCTGCTCCAGGACGTGGCAAAGGTGCTGTGGCTTCGGGGGCGGGCGGATGGGTTCCAGTAGCTCCAAGCGCGATTGCTTTTGACAGCGCTTTCCCAATGCCGGCAGAACTTAGCATTGCTGAGATTCACGGCATTACCAAAGCGTTCCAAGATGCCGCCAAGCGCGCATTGCAAGCCGGCTTCGATGTGATTGAACTGCACGGTGCGCATGGTTACTTGATCAACGAGTTTATGTCGCCGTTGTCAAACAAGCGCATGGATGAATATGGAGGTTCGTTTGAGAATCGAATTCGTTTTGCACGCGAGGTGATCGAAGGTCTGCGGGAAGTTTTGCCCGATTCCGTACCTTTGCTTTTGCGCATTTCAGCAATAGATTGGGCAGAGGGCGGATGGACGATTGCAGACTCAGTTGCGTTGGCGCGCGTGGTAAAGCCGCTTGGCGTTGACCTGATTGATTGTTCTTCCGGGGGATTAGTGCATGACGCGGTTATTTCGACAGGGCCGGGATACCAAGTCCCATTTGCTGAGAGGATTCGCAAAGAAACGGGGATATTGACGGGAGCAGTGGGCATGATTACCGAGCCGAAGCAAGCGGAAGAGATTTTGCGGCAAGGATCAGCCGACTTCGTTTTCTTGGCGCGGGTTTCTGCGCGAACCGTATTGGCCGATTCAGGCGGCCCTGGCACTTGATGCTGCGGCTCGGGTACCGGCTCAATATGGACGCGCGTTTCCCGCTCGTGCGTAACGTGCGATAAAAGGCAATGAATCTGTTTGGACGCTTGTGAGGGTGTTATGAAAATTGGAGTGTTGGGATCGGGTACCGTGGCGCAGACGCTGGCAGCGGGCTTTTCGAAGCACGGTCACCAGGTAATGGCGGGGACGGAGCACAAGGAAAAGCTTCAATCGTGGAGCGCGGAAAACGCGAGCATTGCGGTTGGAAGTTTTAGCGAGACGGCAGCTTTTGGCGAGGTGCTGATTCTAGCCGTGAAAGGTCTAGCCGCGGCGGCTGTTCTGAGGCAGGCACAGGCAGCGAATCTTAGCGGGAAAGTGGTGATGGACGCTACGAACCCTATTGCGGACGCGCCGCCAGAGAACGGAGTACTTCGGTTCTTCACTTCTTTCGAGGAGTCTTTGATGGAACGCTTGCAGCAGGAGTTTCCGGACGCCCAGTTAGTGAAGGCGTTCGGCGGCGTTGGAGCATACGATTTCATCGACCCGGTTTTCGCAGAAGGTAAGCCCACTATGTTTATCTGCGGCAACGACGCGGCGGCTAAGCAGACCGTGGCGAACTTGCTGGCGGAAGTAGGCTGGGAGACGCGCCGATATGGGAAGCGCTGTTTCTGCGAGGGCGATTGAGCCATTGAGCATGCTTTGGTGCATTCCCGGTTTTCTGCACCAAGAGTGGACGCACGCGTTTAAACTGCTGCGAAAAAGTAGCGCTCAGCTAGAGCCGCACTCGGGGGCGGTGGGCATGAGACTCAGAACTGTTTTTTGCGAGACACAGGCGGAGTTCCATGGAATCTGCCCCACTGTGTAGCGGCATTACTATCCAGGTTTGCTTGCCGACGCCGCGAGTGGCGAAGTTGCTTCCATAGATAACCGTCGGAATGCTTAGGCCCAGATTGCCAAGAACCTCTTCCAAGTTTGTTTTCACGTTGCCGAATACCATGTTGGACATTTCCGCCATGGCATCCAACACGTCCTCGTTGACATCGGAGTAATCCGTCATCAGCATGCACGAAGCAATCTTGCAAGCGAATTCCGATTTGCAACGGATCATGCCCGTCCCCATCCAAGGGCCGGTGATGCCGATAAGCGTAACGATTAAATCGTCTTCTTGTGGAACCGACTGCTCCGTGTGGGCATTGCCCGCGGTTACGTCCATGCCGAGCATCATCTGAAAGACGTCATTTGCCGCGGTGAAGGTGAGATCGACCAGACGCTCCTGATCAAGAAGGGCGTCAACTGGCATATGAGCTTGCTTTCTGATTATTGCTTTTAGAAGTTACGCGGCAGGTGCGACGCATGCCAATACTTTCTCCTTGATCTGCTCAGCCGTAAAAGGCTTGCGGACATAACCCTTGGCGCCCATTTGAACGGCTTCAAGGACCTTAGCCTGGCTACCTTCGGTGGTGATCATAACCACGGGGAGCTCTTTCCATTTGGCCGAGGCGCGCATTTTGGAAAGCAGTTCTAGACCGTCGAGGTTCGGCATGTTAATGTCCGAGAGCACTAGGGAAACATTGTTATCTTCTAGAATCTTGAGTGCTTCGAGTCCATCACTCGCTTCATGCAGGCTTGCGATAGTAAGGCCGGTCTGGGATAAAACGCGCACCAGAATTTTCCGAATAGCCGCGGAATCATCGACGATTAATATATTTAAGTCCAATGTAGTTGTCCTTCGCTCTTGGCCCGCTTCGTTTGCGTGGGTTCGCAGAGACAATACCTATATCGACAACGAAGGGACCCTAGCACAGTCACAACTACAGAATTTTTCAAAAACTAAGATAAACCCCAGCGAAGTTTCTGCTCGCGAGACACAAATTAATGTCGTGCCTGGGAAAATTAACATAGTCCGCGTCGAAGACGAGCAGATGGACAGGGTGTAACGGTTGGCGGAAGCGAAAAGTCCGCGAAAACTGAAGGGAACGGAAAAGGCGGCAATTTTCCTGATCGCGCTGGGTTCGGCAGACAGTGCACATGTGCTGAAACATCTGCCCGAAGACGAAGCCGACCAGATTGCCAAAGCGGTAGCCCGATTGGATCAGGTGGATTCCGATCAAGTGGAACAGATTCTGGAGGAATTTCATCAGTTCGCGACGTCGCAGAAGCTGCTGGTGCGCGGAGGAGTTGAATACGCTCAAAAGATGCTGGCCGAGGCGTTTGGCCCCGAAACGGCAACTCGGTTAATTGACCGTCTAGGCAAGTCGCTGGAAGGCGATCTGGCCGTTTTTGACAACTTTCGAAGGGTTGATCCGCAACAACTCGCAAAATTCGTTCAGGATGAGCATCCGCAGACCATTGCTTTGATTCTTTCGCACTTGGACGCGGCGCAGGCGGCAAGGTTGTTAAGCGCGCTGCCAGCGGATTCGCGTCAAGAGATCGCCATTCGGATGGCTGATCTGGAGGAGATTTCGCCGGAGGTGGTGCGGAATATCGCGCGAGTGATAGAGCAAAGACTGCGGAATTTGGGTGAGTTGAGCCGCGAGCAACTGGGCGGAGTCCGATCGGTCGCGAACATGTTCAACCGTTTGGATCCGAACACCTGTACGCAACTTCTGACGAAGTTGGAGACGGATAGTCCGACGCTGTTTGAAAGCGTTCGGCGCTTCATGTTCGTGTTTCGAGATTTGGAAGTGATGGACGAGACTTCCATTAAAATGCTCATCAGCAAGGTTGACCGGAAAGCTCTGGTGCTGGCGTTGAAGGGGGCAAACGAATCTCTGCGCGAAAAATTTGTGGCGACACAATCAGCGCGCGGGGCGGAAATGCTGAACGAGGACATCGCCTCGACTGGTCCGGTGAAATTGAAGGATGTAGACGCGGCGCAACAGCAGATTATTTCCATGGCTCGGCAACTGGAAAAAGAAGGACTGTTGAGTCTAAGCTCATCCGGCGCAGATCAGATGATTGATTAGGCCCGGAACGAAGTGGTCGTCTTTGATGTATACTGCCGCTCTGGGGGCCGCTTACATGTCCACAACCATCTCGAATTATGATGGCAGTATTCAAACCACGCCGCAACAGGTGGTTTATCCACAGACGGTAGCCGAGATTCAAGAGGTGATGCGGGATACGGCGCGTTATCCAAGTCCGGTTCGGGCGATGGGGAGTTATCATTCGCTGACCCCGTGCGCGTCGTCAGATGGAACGGTTGTGAGGCTCAGCCAGATGACCAAGGTTGTCGCGATCGACAAAGTCAACAACAGCTTTACAGCGCAAGGCGGCCTTGAGATGGTGGATGCTTCGCACGCTCTGCGCGGGCAGGGATTGCAATTCATGCTGAATATCGAGATTGGGAATATGACGCTAGGTTCAGCGGCGTGCTGCCACACCAAGGATGCGCTGGATGGGATTGAGTTCGGGATCGTGAGTTCCTATGTAACCGGGATGAAGTGGGTGACGCCGGCCGGGGATTTGGCTGAAGCCACAGAAGCGAGTAATCCGGATTTGCTGCGTAAGATGCGATCAAGTCATGGATTGTGCGGCATTATTTATGAAGTTACGTTTCGCGTGAAGCCGATTGAGGCGTTGCATTTGACATACAATCCGCGGCCGGTGGATGAATTGACCGAAGCGGAGGTGGACCAGATTTTAGATACGTCGGAGGGGTTAATTTGCTGGACCGTGGGGAGAACGTCAGTCTTTCAAAGGCGCGAGAAGGTGCAGCAGGCGGGAATACTGGGATCTTTGGAGGCGGCCACGCGGCGGGAGTTATGGAATTATGCGGGAGCGCATGCGGCGCGCTTGGTGAGTGAGTTTGTGACAAACCAAAGTGTTCGGGATGCGGTGCAGAACGGGTTGTTCGATATTGCTAAGTTTCTGTATTCTACGTTGCATTTGGTGGGCGGCATAACAATACTGGCCCCGGATAAAACGATTGATTACCGGCAGACTCCGGCAGATGCAAAGTATGCGTTCACGTTTTGGGCCTTTCCGCGGAGCCAGTGGTTGGCGACGCTGCGAGCCTATTTGGATTTCGCGGACGATCATTTTAAGAAAACCGGGTTTCGCTGCAATATGCCGCTGGGCGCATATCATATTCGCAAAGATCAAAGTTCGATGCTTTCATACACTTGGGACGAAGAAATGTTTTCGATTGATCCGATACATGCGAGCACCGATCAGAGTGCGTGGCCAGCGTTCTTGCAATCATTCAATGAGTTTGCGTCGGAGCGGGGCGGGGTTCCTTTGTTGAACCAAAGTGCGTTCGTGGAACGCAAACATATGGAGACGGCGTTCGGCCAGCGATGGTTTGATTTTTGCGATTGGGTCAGAGAGATGGACCCGCATGCGCGGATGATGAATCCTTTTTTTGCGGGGTTGATGTCGGCAAAGAAGGCCGCGGCTGGTTAAATGCTAAAGCCACACGCATGAGCGAGTCAACGCGGCAGCCCGCTGAGAGCGCGTCAGAAGTCCAGTTCCAGCGCGCGCTCCAGCATTACGAGGGACGTCAGTTCGATGAGGCTGCTTCGTTATTGGTAGTTATCCTAAACGACAATCCTGAACACTTACCGGCGTTGCAAGTGCTGGCTGCAATCCGCCGTTTTCAAGGGCGTTCGGAGGAATCGCTGGCCCTGCTTCAAAAGCTTGTCGATTGCGATCCGAATTCCGCGGAAGCTAGAAACAGTCTCGCGAATACACTGAATGTCCTTGGACGTAAGGCTGATGCAATCGAACAATACCGCGCGGCCGTCTCCCTGCGCGGAGATTTTCCAGAAGCCTATCTTAATCTCGGCAATTCGCTCAGTGATTTGGGGAGTTATGACGATGCGGCGGGAGCTTATCAGGCGGCGATTGCACACCGTTCAGGATACGTGGAGGCTTACACCAAGCTTGGATTTGTGTTGGATCGGCTGAATCGACCGGTGGATGCGCTGGCCAGCTTTTCTGCCGCTGCATCGCTTGATCCGCAGTCCAGATTCGGCTATATCAATCTCGGCATGGCGCTCAACAATCTCAATCGTCATGAGGAAGCCCTATCGTTGTTCCAGCGCGCGCGGCAACTGCATCCTGATTCGCCGGAGCTTGCGTTCAATGAGTCCATAACTCGTTTGGCGATGGGGGATTTTGAGCGAGGTTTGCCGCTTTACGAAGCTCGCAAGCGTATCCCTGACCACCGGATTACGCCGCGCGAATTCTCTCAGCCGACGTGGGATGGGCGGTCAGTGATTGCCGGGAAGACGATGTTTCTCTATGCCGAGCAGGGCTTAGGCGATACGATTCTGTTTGCCCGGTTTATTGAACAGATCGTTGAAAAGGGTGCTCGGGTGATCTTGGAAGTGCAGAAGCCGTTAGTCGGCCTGATGAGCGCAGTACCCGGCGTATCGCAAGTTTTGACTGCGAGCGACGCGCTGCCTGATTTCGACGAACACGCGCCGTTAGGAAGCCTGCCGCTTTTGTTCGAAACTACTGTGGAAAGCATACCGGCGGCCACACCGTATCTGCAGGCACCACGTAGACCAGACATCATGTCGGGCCGCCATAAATCGGAAGACAAACGGCCGCTGGTGGGTGTGTGTTGGGCCGGCAATCCCGATTACCCGACCGATTACAAACGTTCTATCCCGCTTTCGATCTTTCAACGTTTGTTGCGAAGGCCGGATGTCCGATTCATTTCATTGCAGTTGGATTTTCGCTCTGGCGATGATTCGATCCTGGCAGATTTCGCCAACATTGATTTGAGCGCCATTCGAAAGGCCACGGGGATGGCCGACACAGCCGCTCTGATTTCAAAACTGGATCTCGTGATTACAGTTGATACTTCCATCGGCCATCTCGCCGGTGCGCTTGGCCGCCCGGTTTGGATTCTGTTGCCGTTCTACGCTGCGTGGATGTGGATGCGGGACCGCACGGATAGTCCCTGGTATCCAACAGTTCGCCTTTTCCGTCAAGATAAGCCCGGGGATTGGGACGATGTTGTAAAGCGTGTTTCACAGGCTCTACATGCGCAAACTTCGGCTTTCGCTACTTGATGCTTTGAACCAACTGCATAGCTTGCGATGTGGGTGCTCGATCAGAGGATTCAATTGCTCTGAGTGCAGAATTTAACGCTGCAACAGTTTCTTTCAGCTTTGGATCTTTGCCCTGGCGGACGGAGATGATGCCTTGGTAGGCTAGTTTGGCCCACACGAATTGCTGTTGCCAGTCAGTCGGCGTGGCGGCCGAACGAGGATCAGGTATGACTCGCAGAGGTTGAGTGTAATGTTTGCCATCAGCGGTGGTTAGGCGGACAGTGTAGGAGCCAGGGATGATGAAGGGTCCAGCGATATCGTCCTCGTCATCAGGATTGCCGTTACCGCTCTCCTTATAACGCAGATCCCAATTGAAGCGGTGGATGCCGGGCGCGGCACTAAGAACGGGCGTTGGGTGGAACCAGCGCGGGGCAATAGGAAGGTCGGTTGGCGGGGCGGCTGGCTTGTCGGTTGAAGCGTAGCGGCGAACTACCTCACCGGTCGCGTTGCTGACGAATTCGAGGGTTACGGGGCCTTGACTGTCGGGACCAAGGATGTAATCGATAGTGGCGCCGCCAGCGGGATTCTCGGCTTGCGCTTCGTCTAGCGGCAACGGTGTGCCGAGGAAGCTGTCGCTGATGGTACGCACAGCTTGAGAGGGCGCGAACAGCTTGGTTGTGTTGAGGCTAACGCCGGACATCTGACGTAAGGGCGTGATATCGTCCATGATCCAGAACGATCGGCCGTGCGTTGCGATAACAAGATCTTTGTCATGAATAACCAGGTCTGTAACAGACGTAACGGGAAGGTTCCGCTGGAGAGATTGCCAGTGATCACCGTCGTCGAACGAAACGTAAATGCCGAATTCAGTTCCTGCGTAGAGAAGGCCTTGATGTTTTGGATCTTCGCGAATGACACGCAGAAAAGCGTTGTTGGCGAAGCCGTTGGTAATGGACTGCCAGGTCTTTCCAAAGTCGCGAGTGCGATAAGCGTGTGGGGACATATCGTCCACCCGATGCCGGTCCACCGCAAGAAATGCTTCGCCGGATGAAAAATGCGAGGCTTCAATTTGCGAGATCTTGCTCCAAGGTGTGAGATCGGGCGGTGTGACGTTCGACCAAGTGACGCCGGCGTTGCGCGTAAGGTGGACCAGGCCAGTATCTGTGCCGGCCCATACTTGATTTGCGACCAGCGGCGAAGGAGCAATGGAATAAACAACGCCATAGCCGGCGGGTTGGGCAACCGTGCCGGTCAAATCAGGACTGATGGTTTGCCAGTGCTTGCCTTCATCAAGAGTGCGCATAACGTACTGCGTGCCGAAATAGAGCGCATTCTTTTGAATCGGTGAGAAGACGAGAACGGGAGTCCAAGGGTCGCGGTATTTGCGTTTAGAAGGATCGGCAAGGCTGGGCATGGCGACCGAAGGCGCGATGTTTTGGCTGACATGCGTGCGCCGATCGAAGCGATCAAGCGTGCCGTAGCCCCCCGAAATGAAGAAGACGTTCGGATCGGTGGGGTGAACAGCTACGTATCCACTCTCGCCTCCCCCAACATTGCTCATGTCGCTGTTATCGATTTCGCCATGGTCAGTCCGACTGGGAACCGAGACACTGCCGCTGTCCTGCTGCGAGGCATAGACGACATATGGATAAGCGTTGTCGGTGATAACGTGATAAAGCTGGGCGGTCGGTTGGTTGTACCAAGTGGTCCAAGAATCGCCGCCGTCGATGGAGACAATGGTGCCTTGATCGGAGGCGAGAGCCATGCGACTGGAGTTCGCCGGATCAATCCAGAGTTGATGATAGTCATCGCCGCCGGGAGCGCCGCGCAGGACCGAAAGCTTTTCACCGCCGTTAGTGAGTTTGTACACGGCTATGTTGGGCATGTAGACTATGTCCGGGTCGTTGGGGTCGACGGTAAGACAGCTGAAATACCATGCGCGGGAAGTGAGACGCGGATCGGAGTTGACGCGATGCCACGTGTCGCCAGCATCGTCCGAGCGATAAAGCCCGGAGTCATCTTTTGAAGCTTCAACGGAAGCGTACATGCGGCGGCCGTTTGTGTGAGCGGCAATGGCAACACCGATACGGCCGATATTCGCTGTAGGCAATCCGTGGCCCGATATTAAACTAAATGAGTTGCCAGAGTTCTTTGAGACATAAAGTGAACTGCCTGGACCAGTACTTGGCGGATAAACGGAGTATGGCGGACGGTGCGCCTCCCATAGAGCAGCAACAACAATCTCCGGATTATCGGGTGCAATGGCGACATCGGCTGCACCGACAGTAGAAGAAGTAAATAAACTCTTTTTCCAAGTTGTACCGCCGTCGAAAGAAACAAAAATGCCGCGGGTGTCGTTTGGCGCGTACGCATGGCCCAGCGCTGCAACGACAACGTGATTTGGATTTGTTGAATCGACGGCGATGCGGCTGATCTGGCGTGAATCTTCGAGACCGATGTTGTGCCAGGATATACCCGCGTCGGTGGATTTGTAAATTCCGTCGCCGGTAGAAAGGTTAGAACGAATGTCGGATTCGCCAGTGCCGGCGTAAATGATATTCGGATCGGATGGCGCGACAACAAGAGCCCCTATTGAAGCAACAGATTGCTTATCGAAAATGGGACGCCAAGTTGTCCCCGCGTTTGTCGATTTCCAAATGCCTCCATTTACAGCGCCAAAATAAAAAGTTGTGCCGGAGCCCTGAACTCCACTTACGGCGACAGATCGGCCGCCGCGGAATGGGCCAATTAGTCGCCATTTCAAATTGTCCAGAAGTGGTGCATCTAATGATTGTGCAAAAAGCGCGTTCAAAAAGGTGAAAGCTAGCGCGAGCGCGCCAAAGCGAAAAACCATCGTTTTAAAACAATACCGCAGGGTGTTCGAAGGACCGGCTTGAAAAAATAGAATTTTGAGTTTTCCAAAGAATTTTGCAAAACGATGACAGCAAAGGACAATACACCAGACTTTCGCCCTAACCCCAACATTTTCAGTACCCTAGTTATCTATGACAAGCCTTGAAGAGGAGCTGATGTCGTCTAAAATAGGGATGTAACATATGATTCATGAGCTAGGTCGTATCGAGTGCAGAATTTGTGGTCGACCGATTTTCTTCCCCGTAGCAGATAGTTCGTCGCTAGGTGGCGCGCATTTAATAGAATTGACGTGTTCACATGGACACAGTGATTCTTATTGGGATGAAGCCGAGGACTTGGAACCGGTATTAGCAAACCATTCTAAGTCTGCACGGGCAGCATCAGTGGGTTTCTAAGTAGCTTTCGCTTTCGCACGTACGGGCAGCCAAAGCAGCGCGTACAGAATTAATGAAATAGCAAACGCCACTAGCAAGTAGATCGGCCAGGGACCAAAGAAATCAAGAATCGTGGCGTTCTTCGGCTTGTAGCAGAGATACATATAATTAGTTTTGAAAAGTGCGTTGAAGGCGCCCACGCCTATTGCAAAGGCAACTAGAACTCCAAAGGCACGCCAAACTGCGCCACGGCGCAAAGAGCCGATTGCACCGTAGATCAACACAATGTTCGCGATCACGATTCCGCCATGCGCAACGAAGAAGTAGACGGCTGGATAACTGGGCCAGGGGCTCCACAGGTCAGGCGTCAGCAATGCCATCCCCGCCCCGGCAATACCCGCAAAGTAGGCAAACTCAACCAGTAGGGGTTGCATGATAAGACACGCGGCGATTGTGGCCCATAAGCTGACATCACATAATTGCAGCGGAAGATTCCCGACACGCAAGCCTTCATGCGAGTATCGAAAGAACCACCAACCGAATTCATTGAGCATGAGCAATAAGCCGAGAGTGAGACGCACGGCGTCTTTCGACAGCCGCTCTGTCTTGCAAAGATAGGCAAGCACGCCGGAGATGAGAGCTGTAGCAAGCAACAAACTTAGGTGTAATGGGCCAAAGAGTTGCATCGGGTTATTCTACGGTAATGCTTCGAGGTCTTGCAGTAGCGATAACTCTTTTAGCCAGTGTTAGGTTCATGAGTGCGCAGGTGGATCCGGAATGGACTGAGCCATTTCCCCCTCACAAGATTGCGGGAAACCTGTACTATGTCGGGAGCAAGGGCCTGGCTTCGTATTTGATTACGACGCCCAATGGCGACATTCTGATCAACAGCAGTTTGCAGCAATCTGTAGCGCTGATTGAACACAGCATGCAAAAGCTCGGGTTCAGAATGGCCGACGTCAAGATACTGTTGATCAGTCATGCCCATTACGACCACTGCGCCGGAAGCAAGCTGCTCTTGCAGAAGACGAAGGCGAAATACATGGTGATGGACGCCGACGTTGCGGTGGTTGAAGATGGTGGCAAAAGTGATTTTAACTATGGCTCGCGGCCGGACTTTTTGTTCCCGCCGGTGAAGGTGGATCGCGTGCTGCATGATGGCGACCATGTGAGTTTGGGTGGGGCTGTATTGACGGCGCATTTGACGGCCGGCCATACCAAGGGATGTACAACCTGGACGATGCAAGTCCACGACGGCGGTAAGACATACAACGTCGTGATTGTGGGGAGTCCGAACGTGAATCCGGGCTACAAGCTGGTGAATAATTCGGCCTATCCTAATATTGCTGCCGATTATGAACAAGGCTTCCGTACGATGGAGGCGCTTCCTTGCGACATTTTTCTGGGAGCGCATGGGGTCTATTACGGGCTGACCGAAAAGTACCCCAAGCTAGGCGCAGCGGGTGCTAACCCGTTTGTCGATTCGCAAGGATACCGGGACTACCTGGCCGACCGTAAGAAAGCCTTTCAAGAGGAGTTGCAGAAACAGAAAGAGCATCTATAACCGGGGAACGTGATATTAAGTCACTTGTTGATCGCGTTGACTTTAATGAGATCCCGTATTCTCTTCGACTATGGAAGTCTTCATCGGCGTCAAAATCGCCAGCACATCTGATTTTTCTTTGGCGAGTACTTTGAGCTTCGAGAGCGTCGCTACCAAATCTTCTATCACGGCATCAAAGGCATCACTGGTAATGCCGCGGCCTCTGTGAACGGTGCGGAGGTCTGGGCCTGCGTACTTACAGGGGCCACCGGTTCCCTGACAAAGAAAATCAGCTAGTGCCGTTTTATAGGCGGCGGCAAGGGCAGGGTTGTTCGCGACGTGAGCAAACCAGCGGTTCACTCGATTGTCGGCCAAGATGCGGCCTACGAAGTCGTCGACTACGGCATGGATAGCCGGCATTCCCCCCAGCCGTTGATAGAGAGATGCGGTTTCGTTACTGTTCTTCATAGTTTCGACTCCTCTAACAGGAAGTGCGTAAACTGAGAAGGTTTTTTGGAACCAGCGACGAAAGATTAACTTTCTACTGGGTCTTTGAGGGCGAGGCGTCACCCATTTCGGCGGCACCGGCGATCATGACTCCTGAAACTTCTTTTAGTAACTGTTCCCAAGCAGACCGCGTTTGTCTGTCGAACTCAACGCCCAAGGCTTGAGCGAAGGCCCAGGTTAGCGCTACGACTAACACCTCATAGTGGGCGGGCTCAACTCTGTACCCAACGTGACGCCGCCCCATTTCGATCAGTGGTCCGCGCAGTTCTTCAAAACGATCAAGCGCATCCACGAGGCTGGTGAGCGTTTCCATGAGCTTGGCGGACTGAGCGCGAATCTCAATTTTGAACAGCGAGCGCACTTGCGGCGCCAGTTCAAATAGTCTTCCGTAGAACAGTGTCACGACCGAATCGGAGTACTCCTGAATCGATGCGAAACTTTCTCGCACGAGATGTTTCTGTTTTGACGTTAGAGCCAGTTCCGGCCCGAGATTCGTCGCAAAATCCGTTGAATTCACCGCTGAGTCCACCCCTGCCTTCCCAGTCCGCCCGCGGTTAGCGCCTGCTCATCGGCTTTCATATTCGCGGCAAATGCCGGGATAAAACCTGGGTCGTGCTCCATCTTTCGCCATTCATTGACCGCCCGTTCGTACCAGATGCGCGCTGTCGTGCGATCCGCAGCTGCTTTCTGACCGGTCTCAGCGCTGGCAAGGATCGCGTAGACCGACCCGGCCGTCTGCCAGGCGAGGGCAACAGAGGGATAAGTTTTGGATGTCTGCGAAGCGTTGTCCACTTTTGTGGCCCAATGTAAGGCATGCTCAAGCGTCGCAAGGGCTTCCAGCCGTTGACCTCTTCTGGCTTGTTGTTCGGCCAGCGGTTGGATGGCCGATTCCATCACACGCAGAGCGCTCCAGTCGTCCGGCGCCCCGCGTAGCGTTTTTTCCCCCTCCGCAATGGCAGCGGGGTAATCGCCAAGTTCGCTTTCCACCCACGTAATATTGTTGGCTACGATTCTGTTTTGCGGATTGGTGGCCGCAGCGCGGTACAGCAATGCTCGGGAATTAAGCAGAGTCTCCTTCCGGCGCGGTCCGCCCCGAGGCGTGACTAATCCGAGCCGCAACAGCGCACTGCCATAGTCGCCCACGGCACGGGCGTCCGCCGAGTCGGCATCGCACAAAAACTTTGCCTGCTCCGCCATCTTCGTGTATGCACGGAAGGCGCCAGCGGGGTCGCCCAAATTATTAAAGACAGGATTGCCAAGCATGTCGCCAACATAACCGTAGGCAAACATCAATGTGCGCCGAGCCAGCGTATCGGCCGGGTATCGGCGGCACAACTCTTCCACTACCGCAACTCCGCTTCGGTAGCTCACCAGCGCCAGATCCGGCCGTCCAAGCGATGCCTCGACAGACCCAAGGCATACATCCACGCCATAAAGACCGAGTTGCGCCTCCCGGTTTTCCGGTCTCGCCTGCGCCGCCGGACGCAGCAGCCGTGCACCCGCAGCTGCTTCGGACTCGGCTTCCGCCAGATCGCCGATTTGCAGCCTGAGCCGCGCCATTGCAAGATGAAGCAGGCCAGTGTATTGAACGGCAATCGGATTCGCGGCATCGGCAGCAGGACGGGATTCCGCAATGCGAAGTCCCGCTTTCGCGCTGGCTGTCGCGTCGTTATAGCGTCCCACCGTCCACTGCAAATTGCTAACTTCGTATAGGACCGTCACGCGGTCAAGGGCGGCTTTGGGGTCGGAGGGATCGTGCTGTTGAACCTCATCCAATAACCGGCCCGCTTTGTCGAAGCTGACCAGCGCCGCGCCGGCATCGCCAAGATTGGAAGAGTTCAGCCCTCCCTGTACCATGCCAATGCGAAGCCACGCCGAAGCCAGTTCATGTTTAAGCGCCCAATCGCCAGTTGAAGTTTGCGAGAGGCTGTTCAGGAAGTCGATGCCAGTCCGCGTGATCAATTGCCGGGCGTTGGTGGAACCGGGCAGAGGACGGACGGCGCCTTCAACATCAAAGATAAGGCCAGTTGCCAGCTTTCGGACATCCTGAAATCGCTGGTGGGCAACGCGAGCTTGTTGCCATTCCACCGCCGTGACGGCGACGATAATAACGGCGACACTAGCGCCCAGCGTCACGGTCACACGGTTTCTGCGGATGAACTTGTTGATGCGGTGACCAAAGGAAGCGCGCGTTGCATTCACGGGACGATGGTGGAGAAAGCGCTGCAAATCTTCAGCTAAAAGATCCACTGAAGCGTAGCGGCGGCTGGGATCCTTTTCCATCGCGCACAGGATGATGCTGTCCAGGTCGCCTCTCAGCTGTCTCGCCGGCAGACCGTTTTTCAAAGCAGCGACACTGGGCGGCGGTACCGGTTCTTGGCTAATTATGCGTTCCAGGGCCTGTGCGGTACATCGGTCAATTTGGTGAGGGAGTGCGCCCGTCAGCAGTTCGTACATGACGGCTCCAATGGAATAAACATCGGAGGCGAGCGTCACCGGATTGCCAAGAATCTGTTCGGGGCTGGCGTAGTCGGGCGTCATTAGCCCCGTATCGATGGCTTCTGATTGATCCGAATGGAGAAGCTTTGAAACCCCGAAATCCAGTAGCTTGGGAACGCCGCTTGCATCCACCAGTATGTTGGCAGGTTTCAGATCACGGTGAACAATAAAATTGCGATGCGCGTATGCAACCGCCGAGCAAACAGGCAGACACAAGCGAATTCGATCTTCTAACTTCATCTTCTGTTGGTCAGCGTAACGCGTAATCCAGAGGCCGTTGACATACTCCATCACGAAATAAGGATTGCCGTCGTGATTGGTGCCGCCGTCGAACATCCGCCCGATATTGGGATGTTCCAGTCGGGCGAGAATCTGACGCTCGTGTCGAAAACGGTGCAGAATAAAATCGGTGTCGAGCCCGCGACGGACTAGTTTGATAGCGGCCTGAGCTTCATATTCGTCGTCTGCTCGAGCGGCGAGGTAGACGGTGCCCATGCCCCCGTGGCCAAGCTCGCGGATGACGCGCCAGTGTCCTATGAGGGTGCCTTCCATATCTGGTAGCCGAAGCCGGTTGCAATTTGGGTATCCTCAGCGACTAGAAGAGCAGCCTCGCCCCCAATGGCGGACGAGATTATCTGCGTACCGGCGCTATCGGAAGCAAGCAACAGTTCCACTTCAACCCGCAACTGGGTGTCATTTTGGCAAGCATCATCGAGCAACAATGCGCGCTCGTCTAGCGGCTTGTCTGCGAGGGATAAGAAGATAGTTTGGATGCGATCCCAATTATCGGGCAGCATGTCGCCTTACAATGCGTGGCAGACACTCAATAAGGAAGTGCGTAAAGCGAAGCCGAAATTGGAAGAGATCTTTAAGCATTAGTGCCCGGTACCTAATTCTTTTTGCAGCCAAGCCTGTGCAATGCGAAGCTCGCCGCGCACTTTTTCTACCGGCAATTCAGAATTTCGGCCGATTCTTCCGCCGTAAGCCGCCGAAAAAGCGCATCTCAATTAACTTCGCCTTGCGCTCATCTTTGCGCTCTAACTCGCACAACGCATCGTCAATGGCAAGCATGATGGACGGGCGCTCCACGCCGCATTAATGGTATCGTCCAGCGAACATTTCGGTATTCCGCCGCCACGTTTGCCGGCATTGCGAATCCGCGCGTGATCAATCAGGATCTGCCGCATGATATGGCTGGCAATGCTCAGGAAGTGGGCGCGGCCTCGAAATCCCGGTTGGTCCTGGTTAACGAGCCGGATATACGCTTCGTGAACCAGCGCCGTCGGCTGTAGCGTATTGCCCGTTTGTTCATTCCGCAGATAGCCGTCAGCGAGCTTGCGCAACTCCGCATAGACCAGCGGCATCAGACGGTTCAAAGCATCTTTGTCGCCGCCGGCAAGGTCTTGCAGGATCAGCGTAATGGATGCGCCAGCCAAGGCTTAATAGTCGCACGTTTACGATTTCGCTGCTGCGCACAAATGCACAGCCGAAATCGACCATGCAACAAATATTTCCGCCCGGCCGCAAAATCCACTCGCATACTGCGCACTGATGACCGAGGGAATGAATAAGTGAACATCAGCATTCGTAAGGTTTGGTCTCTGTTGTTTCTTGCAGCAGGCCTGTGTTCGGCAGCCACGATCTCTGACACAGGAACCTTCTCTAGCCCGGAGGGCGCATTCGTTACCACCGTCAACTTGGCGGCAACCGGGGACATCACGCTGCAGACCTATGGGTTCGGCGGCGGCACGAACGATGTCGCCAACAGCATATCGCCTGGCGGATTCGATCCATTTGTTGGTTTGTTTCTGGGGACTGGTTCCACCGCGGTTTTTTTGGACGGCACATCCGACAGCCTCAGCAACTACACCACTGAGCCTTCGGCGTGTCCGCCCGCGGGATTTGTGAATATAGGCAGCGTCACCGGTCAATGCGGCGACGTCAAGCTTCAATTCAATGGACTGGCAGCAGGAACTTACACGGTTTTTTTAAGTGACGCCGATTATGTGCCGAACGCCGTGTATGAAACCAACGGAGTTCTGGGAGACGGCTTCAGCGACTTAACGGCCGGAGTGTTCCAGACCTGTTACGACGCAAGCGACTGCAATACAGACAGCGCCAACTGGGCGCTGGACATAACAACATCCGGCAGCACTGCGTCACCAGCGCCCGAGCCAGCTACGTTCGGAGTAGCTGGCTTGGGATTGGCGTTTGTCTTAGCAGGGTCATGCCTGCGATCCAAAAAGAAAAAATAACAACAAAAAGGAAAATTTATGCTTAAACCATCCAAAAGACTTTTATCTTTCGGAGCGGGTGCCTCGCGCTCGGCATCCTAACACTTACCGCTCCCAAGGCCGCTCTCGCTCTAGCCGCCACGCTGGTGCAGGTGACGAATACTGTCGCGAACCCGGCGATTGCACAGAGTCCCAACACCCAAGCCGGGCAGTTGGTCTACCTCGAGGTTAGCGTCTATGGTGGGGCCGTTGACTTTTACGGCTTGCTTGCGAACGGCGCCACGTCTTTTCCGTACCAAGTCCCGGCCAACCAAACTCTGGTCGTCACCAGTGCCGATCTGACACCGTCGAACTGTGCCGCGCCTGTGCAAGTCATTCTCGGGTCCATTAGCGCGCCGCCTTATGCGCTTCAGTACTGGACTGTGTCGGGATCCACAACTCTTCATTTTGACTATCCAGCGGGAATCCCTCTAGCGTCGAGTTCTCAACCTTTTCTTAACTCTGTTAACGCATCTCTCGTCTGTGGAGTGCAGGTGCAATTGCGCGGCTACCTGACGGCCAACTAAGTAAGCATTCACACAGAAAAGAAGACACCTATGTTTCAACTGCCAAAATCAGTACTGTCTTTCGTAGTGGGCGCTGGCACGCTTGGCGCGTTCATATTGACGGCCCCCAAGGCCGCTCATGCTCTTGTCGCCACGCTTGTGCAGGTAACTAATACGCCGACTAATCCCGCTGTCGCGCAAAGCCCCAACACGCAAGCCCGGCAACTGATTGAACTGAGTACCGGCTCGCTTGTCGCTCCGGGCAGCAGCGCATACAACCAATTGGTTGTAAATCAAGTCAACGGAGACGACACCCCTCAATACTCCGTTCCGGCCAACTTGTTCTTGGTAATTACTTCGGCCGACGTCACCAGCACCAACGGTGGGGGCGGAACATGTGTCAACCCGGCCAACGTGTCTTTCACACAAGGCGGTCCCAACAGGGCAGTCTGGTTGCTGGCAGCCGGACAAGGCACGTCCCATTTCACTTACCCTTCCGGAATTGTGTTCCCCGGGGGTGCCACTCCCTACATCCACGCCAACACCGGCTGCTACACGTATGTGCAACTGCAAGGGTATTACACCACCAACTAGCAGTACCTCGCTCCATAAATCCATCCTCAAAAGAAAAAGGGAAATCCTTGTTTATGATTCAACTACCAAAATCTGTCCTGTCTTTAGCAGCGGGCGCTGTCGCGCTCGGCATGCTCACCTTAACCGCTCCAAAGGCCGCTCACGCACTCGCCGCGACGCTTGTGCAGATAACCAATACCACCGCGGACCCGGCCATTACACAGAGCACTAACATGCAAGCCTCTCAATTGGTCGAACTCCAATTGCCCGGCGGCGCAACCCTTGAGCCCGGTTCGGGGCCGACTGCAATGCGACAGGTCTCTATGCCAGCGGGCCAGAGTGCAAGCGACTACCACGTTCCCCAAGGCCAAAACTTAGTGATTACTGGAGTGGACGTCAATGTTTATGATGCCGGCGGAAACGTACAGATTTACATCCCTAGCAATGCGGGCAGCTATTCCGTTTCCAACGCCTATCTGCCGAACATCGGGTTTCAGCAGATCAAATACTCCTCGGGACTTGTCGCTCCATCTGGAAGCCTAGTCAGCTCGGCTTTTTACTCGACCGCTGGTGCAGCGGACGTCATCATTCACGGTTACCTAACCGCTAACTAACTGCCCGTCCACACGAAAAGAAAAAAACATGATTCAACTGCCAAAGTCCGTCCTGTCTTTAGCGGCGGGCGCTCTCGCGCTCGGCACGCTCCTATTAACCAATCCCAAAGCCGCCCATGCCCTTGCCGCGACCTTCGTCCAGGTGACGAATACTTCGGCGAATCCGGCCACTGCGGAAGACATCTCTAAAATGGCGTCGCAAAACGTGCTGCTTGTCACCTACCTCAACATTCCAATGGCACCTGGAGGCGGGGCGTTCCTGAGCCAAAGGTTTCCGGACGATACAGTCTCCACTTCCCAATTCGTCGTTCCTGCCGGTCAGAGCCTGGTCGTAACTACGATTGACGTCTTCCCCGGTTCGCCGCTCGTCGGCACGACGGACCGGGTCGCGATTGGCAACGACAGCACTTCCCTTCGCGAAAAATTCACAGTTTCGAACGAGTACTCCACTCAACTTCAGTTCCCAAGCGGCTTTGTATTTGCTGCTGGCAACTCCGTTGAAGCGACCAACTACGCGGAAAGTGTTGGCCCGATCATTGTCACCGTTCACGGCTACCTGACCACCAACTAAACTAACCAACTCACCAAAAGGAAACTCAACAAATGAAAGTGATCAAGCCAAAGCACTTCGCCGGGATCGGGTTACTGTCCCTGGCTTTCTTCGGCGACCTCGTTCCTGAAGCATTCGCAACGGACATCACATCCCTATCCGCACTTGGAGCCAACACCATCATTGATTGGAGCGTTACACATCCCGCCAGCGCCCAATCGTTCACAGTTGGCGACGTGACCTTTTCCGAACCCAGCAGCATTTTCAAACAGCTGATTGAGGGTTCCGTTGGATGGGCCGGCAATTTTCCAACCGGCACATACGTCGAATACAACCAGGAACCAATCGGGCCCACAACTTTCACGTTTGCTGCACCCCTTGAAGGTTTCGGGCTTACTCTGAACAACGATTTCGGCGGCAGTTTTACAACGACTATTGCGGAATTCGACGGAGCGACATCGCTTGGATCCAATTCCACAACGTCACCGCAAGGTACGCTTGTTTTTCTTGGCGTTCTGGATCCGACCTTCGACATTACATCCGTTACGATTGACACTGCGGGCATTGGCGGAAACCATGCCTTCGCCTTTAGCAACGTCAACCTGGTGGAGGAGCCTTCCTCATCTGCGCCTGAGCCTGCGGCGGCAGGACTGGTTGGTATTGGGGTGGTGTTGATCATGCTATTTTTGCGCCCGCGTGTGAAGATACCTCTCAATGTCGCGGTTAGAATGCTTCTGGTTTGCTCGGCTTGTTTGTTGAGTTCGGCGGCGGCTTTCGCCAATGAGACGTACACATACACAGGGAACGCTTACGCATCATGCTCAGGAACATATGCCTCGCAAGTTATGGGGGCACCTCCAGGCGCGTGCGCCTCAACCTATTCAGTTACAGGTTCATTCACAACTACACTGTCGCTGAGCGCGCTGGAAAACTTAACCAATTACAAGATACCTTTCGCGGATGTTTTGTCCTTTTCTTTTTCTGACGGGAGCGGATTGGCTATCAACCAATCCGACGCGGATCTGAGTGCGTCTGTGTTTGAGATAACCACAAACAGCTCAGGAAGCATCACCTCCCCGCAAGGTTGGGACGTCTCGGTGGTGGAGAGTCCGAGCCAATCAAACTATCCAATGATCTACACGAATAGTTGCGACCTAGCTCCGTGCATTGGCGCTTATGACGGGTCGGGAACTTCGCTGGCGAACGAAGGCGAAACGGCATTCGAAAATCCGGGTATATGGAAAGGCCCGGAGGCAAGTGCGCCGGAAGTGCCCTCCGTTTTACTCCTCGGCTTGGGCCTGGTGGCAATCGCAGGACTCGGTACTCGCTCGAAACTAGCTTAAATTTGTCTCTTCCCCGATTGTTCTAAAGGTGAAATTGCGCAGGGCCCCCTCATCCGCACCCTTGGAACTCAAAGTATAGTTAGCCCCCGTACTCCATGATCTCGTTCATTGGGCGATCTGCAGTGCGGTGAATAACAACCCATATGCTTCCGAAAAACGGGCGGTGGCATCACGGTGACCCACGCGGGAAAGGTTCACATAACATGAACACGTCCTCGGATTCGAACCGGCGATAGCTCCAAAAAACTTCCCTGCAGGAAGCTCAGTCACAAATATTGAGAATCTTTAATTAAATCAATATCTCCAATCCTCACAGTCGTTTATAGCTCTTCCGCCAGTCGTAATCACCCCTCCGAGACTCGGAAGGAGGGGCTGGTCATGATACGTTCAACTCAGAAAAGCCCAGTGCGAGCACACCCTCGCATCTGGGCTTTTCCATTTTCCAATCCAGGAGCAATAACAATGTCGAACCGAGCCATCCGCCGCGCCGCTAAGTTTGCGCAGCAAACTCCAACCGGAAGACCGGAAACCGAACACCAAGCCCTCAAAGCTGCTGCCGAGCAACAACCTCAACAAGTCATGACCGCCGCCGCTGCGGGCCCTGTCACCACCCCGCTTTCCCCGAACGTCGATTTCGCGGACCAACCAGAACCCACGCCCCGTCCCGTCTCAGACGCCCAACTTGCTGCCAACCGCGCCAACGCCCAAAAGAGCACCGGACCGGTCAGTGCCACGGGCCGTGCCAAGTCGTCCCTGAACGCCGTTAAAACCGGACTCACCGGCCAAACCGTTCTCCTATCAAGCGACGACGCCGTTGCCTACCAATCTCACCTGGACCGTCACTTCACCCGCTATGCTCCGGCTAACGACGAGGAACATACGCTCGTGCAAATGATTGCCGACGCCGAATGGCGCGTCCTCCGTATTCCAGCCCTCGAAGCCAGCATCCACGCCGTCGGTCGCCGCAAATTCGCGGATCTGCATCCTGAAGAAACGGACCCCGCCGTTCGGGACGCTCTCATCCAAGGCGAAATCCTGCTTGCCTACCGCCGCGATTTAAGCAACCTCGCACTTCAAGAACGTCGCCTCCGTAATCAACACAAGGCCGACCTGGCAAAGCTCCAAGCCCTGCAAACCGAGCGACTCGAAAAGAAGAATGAAAAAGGCAAAATCCAGGCAAGCATGATGAAAGCCATCAACATCATGTACGACGCCCGAAAGACCTTCGGCCAATTCGATCCATCCGCATTTGGCTTCGAATTTTCAGTTGCCGAAATCGAGTACTGCGACCAGGTTCTAGAAGCTGCCCACCGCCGCAGCCAAGCCGCCTGATTTCAAGTTTAGCCACTTAACCAAGCTCGTTAATCCGGAGATAATACCTTCCTATAAAGTTCCGCTGGACTAACGCCGATGAAAAAAGCGGCAACATTCGTCTAGCCATGCCCAAGGTTCTCCGCACTCTCGGCCTTGCTGTTACCGCTATGGTGAGCGGAGTGTGCGTGTCCGGACAGACTGCGACACCGCAAGCACTGGGCGACATGTCATTGGAAGATCTGATGAACGTTAATGTTCAGACAGCGTCTTTCCACTCGCAATCCGCAGAGTCGGCACCAGCATCGGTTTCAGTGGTGACTGCGGAAGAGATACGCAAATTCGGATACACGACGTTGGAGCAGGCGTTGGAGAATGTTCGCGGATTCTACTTTTCCTACGACCACACCTATTACGACCCGGGCATCGGCGGATTTGCATTGCCGGGCGATTACGCCACTCGCATTTTGGTTTTGATCAATGGTCACGCAATGCCGGAAAATATTTTCGGCTCGGCGAACTACTTCGGCGAGGACTTTGCGCTGGACATGACGTTGGTTGATCGGATTGAAATCATGCGTGGACCTTCGTCAGCGTTGTATGGCAGCAACGGTATCTTCGCCACAATAAACGTGATTACCAAGACGGCTGCTTCGCAAAAGGGAACGACGGCCCGGATTGAGAGCGGAACGATGGGCGAGCGAAAAGCCATCATTACCCAGAGTGCGAATGTGAAGGGCGCGGCAATGCTGTTTTCCATGACCGTCTTCAACGACGGTGGACAGCCGAGCATTTATTTTCCGGAGTTCGATTCACCGGCTACCAATAACGGCTTGGCAGTGAACATGGATGGACAGCGCGGGTATCGTTTCTTCGCCGACACAACCATTGGCCGCTGGAGAATCACGGCGGTGTCAGGATCGCGTCAAAAAATGCAGCCTATCTCGTTTGCACCTACGATCTTTAATTATCGGGGAACAAGCGCCACCGACCAGCGAGCGTACTTAGAGGCGGCATGGGATCGCAAATGGGAAAAAAAGAAGCGCGAATTGCGTTGGCGCACCTACTACGACCGCTACCGCTATTTGGGTGACTATATATACCCGTTAACGCAGCAGGATATCAATGCCGGATTTACGACCGGCTACGATTACAACAACGAGCGTGACAAGGGCGATTGGGTTGGGTCGCAGCTAATTTACACTTCACAAAATTTTCATGGCACGACGACAATTGGCTCTGGCCTATCAATTGACATCCGCACCTTGCAGTCGGTGGCAGATATTGATCCGGTGATGGTAATCAACCTGGACGTGAATAAGCCAGACCGTTCGGCGAACGGATTTGTTCAACAGGAATGGGCTTTTGGTCCGAAGTGGAGCCTGGATATCGGAGGCCGCTATGACTATGACGCGTTGCGGCACAATTCATTCTCGCCACGTGCAGCACTGATATTTCAGCCGGCCAAAGCTACCGATCTTAAGCTGATTTATGGCCGCGGCTTTCGGAATCCGAACGAGTCTGAGTTGTTTTTCAGCGATGGGTATCAGGCTATTGGAAATCCCAATCTACATCCCGAATATGCCGACAATCTGGAGATTGACGTTGATCATCGCATAGCAGATGCGTGGAAGATCACGTTCTCAAGCTACGCGATTCGAGATCATGATGTGATTGTGCCGGGCTATGCGGCGGACGGATTGCAAACATATTACAATTCGGACGAGTTTAAGGGATACGGCGCGGGAGCCGAGCTTACAGGCCAGTTGTTTCGCATAGTCAGTGTGCAGTCAAATTTCCAGTACGAACGCGCTTCATTTGCGGACATGCCCCTTCCACCGAATGCTCCCCGCGATATTGCTAACTTGCGTCTGTCTCTGCCGCTAATACCTAGTCGTCATTACACGCTTGCCGGGACTCTGCACTATGTGAGTGAACGACGGACTTGGGCGGGTGCGCAACTGGGTCAATACTATCTTCCGTCGCTATCCTTTCGCGCTCCAGAAATATTGCCGAAGTTAGACTTCGAGGCCGGTGTGCGGAATTTTTCGAATTCGATATACAGAGATCCGGCCGGATTGGTTGCGAATGTGGATAGTATTGTCCAACCAGGAGTAACGGTTTACTTCTCACTGACTGCGCACTTTGATCGCTAATTAATGTGAAACATGTGATGTGCGAAGGCTAAGATTTCGGGTTTGAATTCATTGCCGATAGCCCGCGCGAAGTACAATCCATAAACGCCGCCGGCGCGAGTTAGCACGGTTGGCAATGTTTCGCTGTGGCCGTACATCATCGTACCCACAAACGCCGAACTGATTGATCCGGCGACCGGACCAAAAGCCGGACGCCAATTACCTTCGGAATCGGGCGATGTCAATACGCTCATAACGGCAGCGTTGGTTCGGCGCCACAAACCAGACTTCCCACTGTGGTACGGACGTGGATCCTCATGATGCAGCGCATCGACTAGAAACTCGCCTATCTCACGACTTGTGTGACGTGCGAAGTGGATCTCCACGCGACGCGGCAATTGATCCCATTCAGGATGCGACATGTGCGGTGAGTTTCGATATTCATCCAGGGCAGCGAAGACCAAGGCACCGGCGGTGAACTGAGGTTGGAATATTTGACGGGCGTAGAAGCAACTCTTTTGGCGGGCGGTGAGCGTGGGAGCAGTCTGAAGCGCGAAAAGCGAGCACGATGTATCTTTGCTTACGGTCGCAGGATCGGCCTGCGTCTGAGCTAAGACCGGAAATGATCCAACAAGTGTGCAAACAACGGCACAAAATACCCCGCAATATGCCTTCAAGAAGAGGTCCCCAAGGTTTCTGAATGGTCAGTCGGCTGACCGAGGTCCCTCTAAGTGTAAAGCAGATCCTGGCGTCTGAATAGTAGATTTACGTGATTTTTAGATTTCTAATCGTATTTCATTGCCGGTACAGGAATTTCCCTGTGTCTGGCAAATTGCAATTGTGTGACGGCAGAGGGAATTCCCCGGAGTTGACACGTACCCACGCGGTCGTGCTCGCGCAATTCAATGGAACATCAAGCGTGAAGGCGTCCGGCACTTGGCTTAGCTGCAGGTTTCCCGACTTAATGGTCATTGTGGGAATCCCCGTGTCGTAAACCCAGGTGTCGAAAAAGCTGTTCAGTTGGCGATCCGGCTGATTGGGTGGCAGGAAACGCGATGCCTCAATTCGCAAATCTTCATTAGTTATCGGGCGAGTAGCGAAGTCTTTCAGCACGCTAAGTTGGAACTCATGAAAGCGATCGATTCCCATTCGTTCACGCAACATGTGAAAGATCCATGTGCCTTTTTCATAGAGCACGTCGTGCCAGATTTCGATCCCGAAGTTTGTGGCCAGCCGCTCGTCAAAAGTCACCGGCCCAAAGGAATCTACCAGTTCGCTTCCCTGTCTTGGGCGAAGCAAGTCGGCTCGATATTCCGCCAAAATGCTATCCATGGCGCGCCGGCCTTGTGTCTGTTCAAGATACTGAAGCGCGGCATAGTTCGACATTGCTTCAACGATCCAGTTGCTGTGATAATCAAGCGGCGTTACGATGTTGCCCCACCACTGGTGCGCTAATTCATGCGGCAGCAGAAGACGCGAAAAGAACGAATCCAGTGACGCATTGCGGAGGTCAGCGGGACGATCTTTCTCCCGCAGATAGGAAATATTGGAGAGATAAATCAGACCGGGAAAGCCTTGGCCAAAGTAGCCTTCAATTGGAGCCACGGACAGAGTATGTAATGTGAGCGGCATCCAGCGATCGGTGTAGTAAGACAGGATTTTGGCAGTTTGCTGGTCTAGGTCGGGAACGGTCGATTGCTGAGAATTCGAACAGATCTCGATTTTGTAGGGCGGATGGTCTGAAAGCGCAACGTTGAACTCCCCGATATTGAAGCCGGCAAAAGCCTGTCCCTTTGCCGTCCTTCGGTGAATCGTGCGCTGATTGTTCGACACCTCTTCCGATATCGGATCGCCAGTGGCTACCAAGCGCAGATTTTCTGGAATGTGAAAAGTGAGATCGAACGTCGTCAGCATGGGCGTGATGAACGGATACCAGGCATTGCGATCATCAACAAAGTAAGATCCGTCGGCTGTGCGGCGAATGACGGTGCCGTCGTATTGGAGACGCACGTGATGGTGGCTGCCGGGCGGTAGTTCGGTTGGACTGACGATGAGGAAACCGGTGGCACCGCGCACGTCAGCGCTAAGCGGCGAATCGTGCATTAATATGGCAGCGGGATGGTCGTCTATCGAGGCTTGGGTGACGCGCAGCCTCGGGGTCAAGAACAATGTGATGACGGAGCCATCGTCAGCGTCAGCTTGATAATCGAAATCGGCGGTGGCGGACATCGACAGGTCCGGATGGATGGTCGCGTCGATGTGATAGTCCGTGATGTGATAGACCGTTGCCGAGGCTGCCAAGTTTTGCGGCCGGAAAGCGGTCCAGATTTGAAAGTATGTTGAAGCTGCGTTGGCGCCCGGTGTGGCCGACCGGGTAGCTACGCGACCGAATACTAAGGGATCTGGCTGGTCAGGCTGGAAGACAAAATCGACCGGACCAAGAGTTCGGCCTTGCACCAACGCGTAGAAGAAGCTGTTGGCTGGGCTGTGGCGATCCAAAATTGCCTGCGTGATACGAACTTCTATTTCCAATGCGCTGCTGCGCAGCACCTCGTCGAAATCTTTCTTAAGCGACTCGGCAAGTTCGGGCGCTGGATGCAAGGGATGGTTGTGGATTTGTTGAAGTAAGATTTCGGCTGTATCGTTGGCGAAGAATAACAATGCTGATCCGAAATGTTCATCCAAGTTGGGCGAAGTTGTAAAACGCGCCAAAGAAGCTCGCTCGGCGGAAAGAGGCGGCAACGCAATCACTTCGGCATCGCCTGCTTCAACTGGGGACGTTGTGAAAATGGCGGCAATACGTTTGCCTGCTACCGGTGTTGCAAAGGCAAGAACACCCTCCGATAAATAGAATTTCGCTCCGCCTTCTGAAAGCTCCAGTTCACGCACTCGGAAAGTCGCAGTCGGATCAAGCGCCAAGTGGTCGAGTCCCGAACGAACCAGCGCGAGGCGATCCTCCGCTTGAACGCTTAGGACGAGGAGAAACGAATAGACTACAAACCTCACCTATTCGTTGTAGCGCAATTCGGTATTCGTACGCTGCTTTCGCTGACGATTTTTGAATATCTCATTGCGTCTTGTCCTTCTACGATTTTGGCTTACGGCTGCGAAGAAAGCGGATAGGCACAAATCGAAGACTGCAAATACTGGCTGGTTCAGGTGGCGAATAAATAGAAGACTAGTGGTTGGCAATCCGATGCTGCGAATCCAGAAGGTCGGCTCGGTACGGCCAACACCAATTCGAAATTTAACGCATCTCGGGACTATTGGCGGTGGCGGGATCCTGACCCCAGTTCTGATGGATGACGGCAGTTTGGTCTGTAAAGAATGTCCGCCTACCGGTACTTTGGAACACTTTAGGAACAGCGCTCAATGTGTAACCGGTCGGACTCTGCGTAAGCGTAAAGTTATAGCCACCGGAAGCGCCGCTTGCGAGGTTACCCGAAATGAGCCCCGAGGCTGCAGGCCCCTCGGTACCGCCCTGCGCGGGCGGTCCCAATTGGGCGAGCGACGTGGCATAGTTGCCGAATTGCGAGTAATACTGAATCTCCATCTTATTGATCGTCTGTACTTCCGCAACGGCTGCCATTTCCTGCGCGTTCATGCGAGCCTGATTGTACTTTGGAACAGCTATCACCAAAATGATGAGGATGATAGCGATAACAATGAGCAATTCAATAAGAGAAAACCCTTTTTCTCTTACACGCCGCTGAGTGGATACCATACGATTCACATCATACGACGGACGAGCCGTGAAAAGTGTGCAGATTTTTCGGATTTAGCGAATGCCTTCGATCCATTCACGGTCGATTTCGACCGAGATAGAACGTTGAAGCATTGCTACTGAGACCACCATTCGCCATTCAGACTTCTTGCGGAGAAGTAACCCTTCTAGGCCTAGTAACGATCCCTTATTGATGCGGATTTTCTGCCCTTCACGTAGGAAAGGGCAAGGTTCGGCATGGAGACCTGATTCAATAATGGCCTGAACGGCTTCAATTTCAACGTTGTCAATCGCAGCTGGTTCATTGCCGAAGCCTACAACCGAGACTACCCCGGGCGTAGTAAGGATGGGAAGACGAACTTTAGGATCGAAGCGACAGAAAACGTAGCCGGGAAATAACGGGCGGTCCGTTTCCACTATCCTATCTGACCAACGCTTGCGCAGCTTATACGTCGGCAAATACTGCTCATAACCTTTGAATGACAGAACTTTCGCGGTGACCTTCTCCTGGTTGGAACGCGTATGGATGCCAAACCAAGGCAAAGAGACCGAGCCGCTGTCGAAGCGAGATATGGACTCCAGTGGAATCGCTAAGGATGACAAATCAGAAAGGCTTTGTAAATCGTTCATTAAACTCCCCGGATCGAAGAATTGTCTTTGGGAATACAAGGCCGGTTCGTGGGCCGGAAGAGACTTCGGCGGGACCTTGGACCTTCTCCGTGGCTGGTAGTACCAAGGGATAACCGCGAACTACGATGAAGCCCCTACAATCATCTTGCCACGTTTTACGTGTTGATTGTAAGACAGGTGTATGAATCTTTGACTACCGGAGTACTAGGACCTATCGCCGCAAGAGTGAAGAAAGAAAGGACTTCTTGGGGTTTGGTATTGCATAAATGGGCTCGCCGACAAGGGTGGCTGCCGGGTTGTAAACAAAAAGGCGTTCTGCACGCTCCTTACCCCACCTTTGGTTCACTAATTGGTAGGCTGGCGTCAATAAAGGCGGACGGTCTTCGCAGTCGTGAGCATCGCTAGCAATACAATGGACGAGATCAGCGTTCATGAGCGACTCGGAAAAACGTTGTGCACGCGTGCCGAACCGGCCAGTCAAGGATTGCCCTGTTACCTGAATCAGGCAACCATCGCGAACCCAAGACTCCAGATCTTTTTGGTTGGCTTGAACCGTGAGATTTCTCTCCGGGTGAGTGATGATAGGGACCATCCGCGTTTCCAGCAAACGCTGGAAAACCATTCGCATGGCGGAAAGCGATGCCATGTTCGGCAGTTCCACCAATAGATAGCCGCGACCATTGATGGTATATTTTGCCGGATTGGCAAGCGCATCCTGAACGTTGTCTACACTGAGGTGAAAATCACAGCCGAGGTGGATTTGGATAATCCCAGATGCCCGGGTAGATAGGTCGTCGAACAGATTCTGTATGGTCTGCTGGGAATACGGAAATTCAGAGTTACTATGGGGTGTCGCAACGATATCTGTAGTTCCGTTTTGGGCCGCCATCCGGATCATTTGCAGGCTCACTTCCATAGAAGGCGAACCGTCGTCAATGCCCGGGAGAATATGGCTATGGATATCGATCATGAGGTAAAAAAGCGAGGCGGGATAACTGGCGGCTGCGACGTTACAGTTTCATGACCGATCCCCCAAATTGGACCGGGCCTCGATCGCTTTCATGCTATCACGATGTTCCGAGTGTTGTTCCAACAAGCTTTCCGGTGGAGAGTTGGCTGGATAATATGGATACGACAGGAATTTGTCGCTAGGTGAACGGTGTTTTTTGGCTTCGGCACGAACCGCGTCTAATAACTCGCGGCTCTGGCGACACTAGCTTTGGCTTAAGATGCAGTGGTGCTAGCACTGAATAATGTGCTGTTGATGGCGGAGTAGATTCCTTTTACGGTTCCCCGAACACCGCTTAAGAGCCCAACAGCCGCAAGCGCTATGAAGGCTAAAAGGAGCGAGTATTCGACAAGGTCTTGGCCTTGCTCGTCGTTCCATAAGCGGCTCAAAAAGCCTGCAAGTCGCTTGATACTCATTACTTAGCTATCGGCTGGGGTTGCGCGATTCTTTAGTCTCGCGAGTGAGATGAAAAGACTAGTACCCTAGCCCGTCGTGCTTAGATCCCCGAGTATTCATCGTCGGACTTTCTAAGGAATAGACGGATCGCTTTAAGTAAAAGACAAGAACGGAGATGCGACAGTTGGAAGCAGCCTCTGGAACACTAGGCAACCGTTTAGCCGCCGGTCGGCAAGTCCGCATACTTGAATAACTTGATCCAGACACCGGCCGCTTTGCAGCATTGTCTTCCTGGCAGCGTTGGCACGATAAGGAATCGACTCTCCTGTTTTGAAAAAGATTCCCTTCTCGCTTTCGAGCAATCCCACACGTAGACCACGGTTCGTGACGCTCATCTGGATGTAGCACTTAATCTTCTTGAAACTACGAGTGGCCGTAACCGCTTTGTTAGTTTAACTTGCAAGTTTGCTAGAGCCGCTCTTTTCATAGCGGCACGAACATCTCCGGCGCTACCCAAATCACTGCTGATTACGTGTGCCGGAATGCGTGGATCTCGAAAATATCCGCCCACTACTTCTCGAACGACTATACCCGCAGTGCAGAGCCAGAGAACCAAGAAGAACGCCATCATCGCCGAGACAAAATCTGGGTATGCGATCTTTCATGAGTCACTATGCGAGCTAGACTTGACACGCCACCTCACGACGATGATAATCGGCGCAGGATTTTGTACGAACTTCATGCAACCCTTAAATCGTCTAACCGTCCTTGGACAAGAGAATCCATTTACTAGAGTCTGATTTGTTTTCCTTGTCGAGCGTTTGGTCTCGCACATAGATCAAACCATCTCAGAGCACTTTTAAAAGTGCCTAGTGTCGGAGTTTTGGATTAAGGTGCCATGCCAACTGACCACATCAGAGGGGCTAATTCCGCGAAGGAACTTCTTATAATACTTGCGGTGAGGAACGAGCGAAAAACTATCGGCTAGTAAGTCGATTGCGCGCTTCCGTGACCCGGCTGGCAACGGAGCGAAACGCTTCTCAAGGTTCGTTGGGCACAGAATTTGGCGTAGCAGGATTCACAATTTCGGGAACGCCGCTTTTGGGTCAAAGCGATGGGGAAACCGGCGACATAGACCACGCTCCAGATCTTAACGCAATGCTGCTGCAGCCTGAACGTAATGCCGAGCATCAGAGCAGAGGAGAATCAAATTCATGTACCTAGTGAGTGGCGCCACCGGTAACACCGGTTCTGTGATTGCAAAGGGCCTGTTAAAGCATGGTAAGAAAGTGCGCGTCGTCGCGCGTAACGCAGAGCGTTTGACCGCGTTGGCGTCCCTTGGGGCCGAGACCCTGGTCGGTGACATTACTTCGAAAGGCACTGCCTCCAAGGCATTCGCGGGCGTAGAAGCCGCATACGTCATGATCCCGCCGAATATGGCAAGCCCTGACTTCCGCGCCTACCAGCAGGCGCTTACAGATGTGTACGGATCTGCGATTGAGAACAGCGATTCGGTAAAATACGTAGTTGCTCTCAGCAGCTTCGGTGCCGATAAACCTGAAAAGACTGGACCGATCCTCGGCGTGCATTTCCTTGAGGAGCGCCTCAAACAAATAAAGACCGTAAACGCCTTATTCATCCGTGCCGGCTATTTCATGGAAAACACGCTCGGACAAGTAGGCGCAATTCGCCAAATGGGAGCCGTCGTTGGACCTCTAAATGCGCATCTCAAAATTCCCTTAATCGCTACCGTAGATATCGGCAATTTCGCTCTTGACGAACTGCTCAAACTTAGTTTCACTGGCCACCAGAGCCAAGAACTGCAAGGTCAGCGCGACATTGACTACACCGAGATTACCTCCATCATCGGCAACGCCATCGGCTGGCCCGACCTCCGTTATCAAGAGATTTCGAGCGAGCAATTTGCGGGCTTTGTGCAGCAAATTGGCATGTCGAAAAGTGTGGCATCTCTGATGTCAGAAATGGTAGACGCGCAAAACGTCGGTCATGTCCGTGCTCTCGAGCCTCGCTCCGGGCGCAACACCACACCGACTTCGTTTGAACAATTTGTTGCTGAGAGTTTTGTGCCGACCTATCGGGCTGCTTCTGCCTCGGCATAGTGCCGGAACGGGTAAGGTGCCAGCAACTAGTCTGCCCCACAAGCATGAAATCAATCCGGTTTAAGGGAAGCGAACCGTGCTGAAAAGCAACTCGGGGAGGGATAGCCGGACGCCACTCGTAGCCGAAGATGAGAAGGCGCCTGGCCGCCCGTGTCTTTCAAACCTACCTGCACTGATCTCACAAATCGGACCGATGGATCGCACCTACCTTATACACCCGTACCCTATTGGCGTTGCAATCCCACTGAACTGATCGCTCCGCCGCACAGACTGGGTGCGTTTGGCCACGCGCTCTGGGTTCTCCCGCAGGTTCCGTGCAGGTTATGGGGCTCTTTGAGTGAGCGGGCAAGTAACAGGAGCGTAGGGAAGCACCCGAGCGCGTAACAAATGGAAACTGGCGCGGCCATACATTTGTCGCTTGATCAGTTTTAAGCGATGAACTTGGCCCTCAACTTGCCCGTTGCTCCACTTGAGAGAAATGGCTGCGAGCACAGATGAATGATCCTTTAGAAGGCCATCGCAGAAGGACTTGATGGCAATCCCAACGAGTTCGCCTGTTCAATCCAAGGCTGAAGGGCGGCGGCGTCTTTATTTTGAAACACCGCCGAGAAACTACGAACCAGAGGACGCAAATTGGCGACTGCTGGACAGCACTTTTCGAGGCGGTCGATAAGCTGCTTTTCACTGGCATCTAACTTTTCTGGACGCCTCGCCATCAGCATCGCAGTTTGTCGCGGCGACAGACGCTTGGACTTGGTCTTTGGTGGCGAGCTGAGTTTGCGATGGTATTTGGTTCCCGGCGTGCGCAAAGTGGCGACAAGCCTGGCAACCATGCGCCTTCCACCGGCGTAGCCTTTCGATTGAATCTCGTGCCACAACTGAGTCGCGTTGTGGCAGCCTTCGACCCATCGACTTTCAATGTAGGTCCGGAAGTGATTCACTCTGGGCGCATGGCGCCGCGGAGTGGCTCGCTCCGGAAATTGCCCGGAACGCAAGAAGCGGGCGACGGTCTTGCGACCTATCTGCAAGGTTTGTGCGATCGCTTTCTTGTTCATCCCTTGGCGGTGCACAGTCGTCACCTGATTAAAGCGTTCTAGCCTACATTCGCGTCGTTCCTCACTGCGCCGCTGAGCGGAGCTCTTAGACGGCTGCTCCTTGATAGCAGTTAATGGCGGGTATTGGGATTCCTCCGATTCGAATGCTTTAGATAGCTCTGATCGCTTACTCTCCAGCACTCGTTCAACCGCTGATGTCAGATTGCAAAGGAGATGAAATCGATCGGCAACTTGGGTAGCATTCGGCGCTCCTCTCGTGGCTCCGTCGGCGTATGCTTCGGCACGATCGCGGCTAATTATCTCCACTGTGGGATGTTGTTTGAGCCAAGCCGCAAAGCTGTCCGCTGATCTATCGGATAGCAGGTCGAGCGGCCGGTGAGTCTCCAGATCGACCAGGATTGATCCATATCGTTGCCCCTTGCGCCAAGCCCAGTCGTCAATACCAACGTATTTGGGAGGAACACTTTCTAGAATAGACTTTTGTTTCACTCGTCGAAGCACCGTGTCCGGACTGGTTCGAATACTCAGTCGCTTGGCTAGTCGGCAGCCAGCTTCACCACCCAGGGCGTATCCAATCAACCGGATGGTCTCAGAGAATCGTGACGTCTGCTGGCCATGTTTCACCGCCACAGCTGGCAGTGGTTCAACATATGTCTTACGATTGCAATTTGGATCCCGGCAGCGGAATCGTCGCACCTCTATGTGAAGTTCGACGGCTTTCCCGTTCGATGGAAGATCGCGCAGTACGCGCCAGTATCGACTGTGAACAGACCGCGATGGCTGCTGGCACGACGGGCAGCAGACGGAGTTGCAGATTGCAGTTGCACGAACACAAACGAATTCTTCCAGGGACTGAACGGATTTCAGCCGCAAGCACCCTTGCGGAGGCAGAAAGTCTTGATGACGGCTCGGGGGAGAGGCCATTTGCCCGAAGATAATAAAACATTTACGAGCACTTATGTTCTAGGGCGGTTCGCGGCATTGACCTGCACGGAACTGCGGGAGAACCCAAATCAAGATACCGAAATCAGCTTTCGGACCTTCCATGCGCGGCCACACGCCTTCGAGCTGCAAATATTGCGCCACTCGGCTTGCATGGAGAGCCCACGGAAGAGCCGGTGGTGTTTGCATGGATGCCAGCGGCATCGCTCTACTTTCACGATCCAGATGGGAATTTACTCGAGTTCTTGTGAATGCTGCCGGATGGTCCCGAACCGGAGTTGGGAGTTGTTAGTTGGAGTTACTGGAGCGAGCGCCACTGATTGGACTGGATCGGAGGGGTGACGACGTGCGAGCTTTTGTGAGGAATCGTTGGTGGATTGCTGCATTTCGGTGGCTGGAAGGTGGGAAACAATCGATTTTTTCCGTCTTTTCACCAAGTGCAAGTTGCTGAAAACAAATAACGGCAAAAATGTTTGGGCCGATTTTTTCACACCTTCCTGTGTCCGAAATTCGGAAATTCCGGGTAAAAACAAATGGTACAGTATTTGTTGTAAGTAATTCGCCCTTTTAGATGCTGGCTCTCGGGCTCAAAAGACGAGTCGGTAAGTTCCTGCGGAACTTTTACAAGGAGGTGCCATGTCACATGGTCCCCTCTCCTCATCAATGAATGCCGTTTCAGTTTTCCGCGACCGGCTCGTTTCCGTTTATGCGTTCTGCGAGCGTGTTGCTGCGGAACAGCATGCCCAAATCGTGCGGGATGTTGTGCAGCGGCAACCCTATGACGCCCAGATGTCGACGGGCTTCGTCACTGAATTGCCTGTGCTGACCATGACAAAGGATCGCGTGGAGGTTTCTCTTCACCCTGCCGGGATCAGTTCCGACATGCAGGGGCACCGCTACGCCCTTTTGTCGGTGGACCGCAAGCTGCTCGGTTCGGGTCGATTGAGTTCGCCATCATGCTGGACAGATTTGGATGACTCCACTGATCCTCGGTGGTACATCGGTGCACCTTGGGACAGATCGGAACCAGTCAGCGCAGCCGTGGTGGAGTGGCTGCGCCACTGCGGGCCGAAGCCGCTTTGGTGATGGGTGGGATCTGCATGGCCTTTGCCGAATGTGAGCATAATCGGCATCTGACGGGTCCACAGCTTCGTGCTTCAGAGTTAGTCTTTGGACGGACCCTATTTGGAGACCGCACGACTTAGCCACCTGATTTGCACTTATGGATCTGTGACGAAGCGACCAAGCCCTGCGGTCCCTACCCGGACCAGAACTTGCTTGGACTACAGATTTGTACCGAAAAGTCGGCTTCGCAACCGTAATCCAGTCTCACAAACCAACTCGGTTTCATGTCCCGACGGCCTCGGGAGCTGTTCGATGCCCTTGGTCCAGCAGGGGCGCTGAAGAGTTTCCGACGATTCAGCGCGTGTTTTGGTCTGAACACGGTTGGGCAGTATCAATCTTGTAACTATTTCGGCCCGTGGCTCGACTTGAGAAACGATCCATTAATATTAGGCACCGAGGCTTCTGGCACCGAACCGATGACCGACGTTAACGAAATCCGAGACTTGTCTGGTTCTGCGAACAGCATGAACCCTCGTTGAGAGGCACAACTGCGAGCTGGAAAACTCTGCATCGAGCGTCGTGCGCGCCTTCCGTGCGCGCTTAGGAGAACTGTTTTCTCATGACAAAGACTTATCATGTCGGCCACCCGGACGAAGTCGAAGTTGGCGCCGCTCGGCAATCGCCAGTTGGCATGAGACGCAGCCGGGGCGAGCCTGCCGCTTCGTTGCGGTATAAACCGCAGTGATTCAAATGTGGCGATGCTTCCCGGCAGACAATCAAGTTCGCAAACGAAGGTTCCACATACGTTTCAAAAGATTCGCATTACGGTTGGGGCAAAATGAAGATTAACCGAACAGTGATTTGATGAGCAAATGAACCAGCACCTCTCCCGCCGTCGACTACTTGAGGCCGGTTCCGCATGGGCACTTGGCATTGTCGGTGCGCGCGCCGCAAACCGCGCGTCTTCCCGCGTGCTGGCATATGTGGGAACGTACAGTTCCCCGCAAGGACCAGAGGGATCCAAAGGAAATGGCAAAGGCATCTATATTTTTGCGTTGAACGCAGCGACGGGTGCGTTGACGCTGCAGGAGATTTGCGATGACGGAATGAACCCCTCATGGTTGGCTTTTCACCCTTCGGGCAAATATCTGTACGCAGCGAATGAAGTTTCGAATTTCGGTGGCGGTCAAACAGGAGCGGTTACCTCCTATGTAGTGGATGGTCTTTCTGGCCGCTTGGCAAGACTGAACACGGTGAGTTCGGAAGGTGCAGGACCTGCCCACCTGAGCGTGCACCCGTCGGGCAAGTATGTCCTGGTAGCGAATTACTATGGTGGTTGCTTTGCTGTTTTACCAATTTCGGGAAACGGGGGGCTGGCATCCGCGACAGACATCAAGCGAGATATGCAGTCGCCTGGCCCGATAAAGGCGGTAAGCGCGCCACAGGGGAGTTTTGCCATCAGCGGTCACGACCGCACGCACGCTCACATGATCGAGTCCGACCCTTCTGGTAGGTTCGTCGTTGGCACCGATCTTGGCACCGATACGATTCATACCTGGCGGCTAGACCAGCAATCTGGCAAGCTCGATCTTGTCGGTGATACAACCGTGCCAGCAGGCGATGGTCCGCGCCACTTCGCCTTTCATCCAAATGGCAGGTGGTGTTACTCGATACAAGAAGAAGCTTCTACCGTCATCTTGTTCGACTTTGACCCGGAAGACGGAAGGCTGAAAGCGAGACAACAGGTATTGAGCTTGCCCGCTGGTCTCGCCGGAACCAACTTCACTTCTGAGGTGAGAGTTTCGAGCGAAGGTAGGTTCCTCTACGCAGCGAATCGCCTTCATGACAGCATCGCCGTTTTCTCCATTGGAACTTCGGGCGAGTTGACTTATGCCAGCGAAACCTGGACTCGCGGCGACTACCCGCGCAGCTTCACAATAGATCCAAGCGGAAACTTCCTATATTGTTGTAACCAGCGCGCCGATGCCATTACGAGTTTTCGCGTAAATCGCAGCACCGGCGGACTAACCTTTACGGGGCACTACACGGCAGTTGGCACTCCGTCCGTTATCATTTTTCGAACAAGCTGATTTTCACTACCGGCAGTCGAAACCGTTGTCGTTTGTGATAGCCGGAGCTGGTGCTGAGGGGGTGCCGAAGTGTTCCGCTGATCCTCTGATCGCGATTTCCCGGAGGGCTGCCGTCATGAACCGGGGCGTTATCGGAGCTTAGACGCTATTTAGTTTGAGCGTGAGTTGTGGCGATCAATCTAAGTCCGTCGAGCTTATGGGAGTGCCCCATGCATTGCAGAAGCGCTGGGTTTTTTTGAACTCACCTTTTTGCTTTATTACGTGAAGCTGCAAAATTAGGGGGTCGGTCCACCAAGCCTTCAATAACGGGGCTCCTAGCGCCAGTGACTCCGCTCGCGGTTCTGCGGTTCCAAAGCGGCTCCGAGGTGGCCTTAAGGCTTATGAGCGGCTATTGTTCGGTTTGCCTGAGCGCTTCTTCTGGGTTCCTTTCAGCGGGAATAACATCTCGATGTAGCGACGAAGGTGATCCAAGACTTCCGCCGCTACGACAGGTCCTTCTTTGGCCTTGGCGAGGATGAAGGCTCCTTGAATGACCGCCTGAGTATAAAGAGCGAGACTGCGCGGGGTCCACTCACCATGGAAACCATGCTGGTGCATGGCTTCAGCAATGTCAGCCTCCAGCGTGGCAGCGTGGCTGCTGATACTTTGCTCGCAGGCGTGACGGATGGCCGGATGGGTTGCGTAGACTTCTTGCACTATGGTCCCTGCGAAGCAGGTGAATTCGCAAGGTTGACCGCGCAAGAGCGACTTACGAAAGTCCACGTAGGCGAGCAAACGCTCTAGCGGCCCGCCCGCGGATTTGTACGATGCATCGGCGAATAGATTGCCGGTTATCGTGTCCCAATGCTCAACCGCCGCCAAGGCGAGATCTTCTTTGCTGCTGAAATGATGAAAGAAGCTACCCTTGGTGAGTCCGGCGGCCTCACAAATATCCTCTACACGGGTGGCGGTGTAACCCTTGGCCCGAATCACGTGCAGGGCAGCATCGAGGAGCTTACTCTTCGATTCGTGATGTGCCGCTCTACTTGTTGCCATACCAGCCAGTCGGTATTGCCCATCTTATGTGCCACATTGTGAGTTTGTCAACTTCGGGTGCGAGCCCTCAGGTACAAGATTAGCTTAGCAAAAGCGAAATAAGATCACCCGTTTGGTTCCCACGGCGTTATTGGATGCAAAACATTTTTTGGTTGACAACATACCAGCTAGTCGGTATGATCCGAACCAGATGGTGAAGATCGAGTTTCCGCATCCAATGTTCGCTTAAGGGAGCCAGCTATCGTGACTTGTTCGAAAACCTTGTTGTTCGGGCTGATTGTGAGTTCATCTTTCATGCAAGCTGCGTCTCAGGAGAACAGGCAGCCCGCCGCACTTCCTGGCTTGACAGCCGAGCAGCGCGGCGACATCTACATGGCCCGCAAAATGTTTCGGGACGCAATCGATTACTACAACCAGGAGCCAGCCAGTTCTGTAACCATGAACAAAATCGGCATAGCGTTTCATTCCATGTCGCAATTAAGCCTGGCCAGGAAATATTATTTGAAGGCACTCTCCCTTGATGCCAACAACGGTGATGCGGCCAACAACCTGGGCGCGGTTTACTACAGCGTGCATTCCTACCGACGCGCCATCGCCTTTTACAAACGTTCGCTGAAGTATTCGAACTATCCGGCCACCGTCAACATCAACTTAGGGACCGCCTATTTTGCCCGGCACGAGTTCGAAAAAGCTTCCGCTTACTACGAAACCGCGCTGAGACTTGACCCCGATGTGCTAGATCATACCGGATCTTTTGGCCCGCATGTCCAGGAACGCCCGGTAGATGACCGGGCCCTGTATCATCTCTACCTGGCCAAAGCATATGCCAAGCAAGGGTCAAAGGAACGTGCGCTACTTTATCTACGGAAATCGTTGGAAGAAGGGCTGAAGGACCGCAAGAAGCTTCCAGACATGCCGGAGTTTAGCTTGCTGCGAAATGATCAGGATTTTCGGGACCTGCTTTTGGAGAATCCAAAGGGTTTGTAATCCCAGAAACGCACATTTGCTTTTTTCCGAGAGGAGAGTGGACATGAGAAATCTCGCAGTGACACGCAGATGCTTACTCCAGACAGGCTCTTACACGTTCGCTGGCGCCGTGAGCCGGACAAGCGCCAGCGCATTGGGTGGGCAGAATTCAGCGAACGAGGAGATCATTCGCAAGTGGTACGCGGCGTGGGAAAAGAAGGACCTGGGCACCTTCGATATGCTGCTTGCCAATGACTTCACCTTTTCGAGCGCGGCTGGCGACGACCACATCAGCAAGAGCACTTTCAAAACGCAATGCTGGGACACTCAGGTTGAATTCATCGAACATTTTGACTTGGAGCGAATTAGCGCTGGCCCGGAGGATGCATTTGTGAAGTATCTTTGCCACACGAAGAACGGAAAATCGTTCCGCAACGTGGAGTATCTCCGAATCAAAAACGGAAAGCTGGAATCGATTGAGTGTTATTTCGGGGCAGAATCTAGCTTTCCATCCGCAGTAAGCACCAGGTCGAAGTGAAGACGCTCATCCTGGCTTTATCGTTGGCCGTGGCCGGACCGATTGCGGTCAGCGCTGGCAAGGATATCTATGCGAAGATGGCTCCCGTCAAGCAATACTTAACGGCAAGTCAGGCTGCGGAGATCGCACTGGCGCGTACTGCGGCGCCTGCTTCGATTTCGGAGAAGGCCAGGATCTTGGTGCTCGGTGGGCATGGCTTTGACACAGCGGTTGAAGGCAGCAATGGTTTCGTGTGTTACGTGGGAAGGTCCTGGGAGAAGGATTTCGACGATCCGGAATTCTGGAATCCGAATGTCCGGACTCCCCAGTGTTGGAACGCGGCTGCAGCGAGTTCGGTACTCCCGATCTATCTCAAGCGCACCGAGTGGGTGCTCGCAGGAGTCTCCAGGGAGGAGATGGCAGCAAGGACGAAGGCGGCCTGGGCGGACCATGAATTCGGCCCACCAGTTCCGCAATCAGTTGCTTTCATGATGTCGAAACACCAATACATAAAGGATCCGACGCCCGGAGTGGAGCCCAATTGGTATCCCCATATCATGTTCTTCGTGCCTGCCACCGACGACTCGAAGTGGGGCGCCAACGTACCGGGCGCGCCGATCTTCGCCGCCACTAGTAATGCGCAGCCGATCACGACCTTCTTCGTGATTGCACCGAAATGGTCCGATGGGACTCTCGGTCCCTACGTTAGCGCTGCCGCAACTTCGACGACGGAGAAACCAGAACCCCATCGCCACTGATAGCCACTAGCGAATAGCTACAGGCAAAGATTACGGTGCAACGTCGGCACTGACCTTACGCTGCCACTCCGCAGCTTTGTCTGGAACACCCCAAGCTTTATAAAGTTGAACTAAGGCGTCGCCTGCATGTTTGAGCCTGAGCTTTCCGAGAGGCCATACTTGAGCCTCACGGTGCTGGAGCATTCCTTGGTAACCAGAGAGGAGAGATTGTTCCGCTTCCGGGAAGCGATTTTCGCCAGCCAGGCTTTCGCCGAGGCGGCTTTCGGTGTTGTAGCGTAGCCAGCTCTTCGGGTGCAACAACGTGTAGTCAAACAGCGCCTCGCGCAGCAGTTTTTCAGCCTCGAGATAGCGATGCTGGCCCAGCCGCTGGCGCCCCAGGCGGTCCTCCAGATAGGGCCAGTGGGGCGGGCGGTTGCTTGATCTTGCAGCTCTGTTCAGAAGCGGTTCTGCCTCGTCAAACTTACCCTGTTCCTGGAGGGCCAGCACTAACAACAAAACCGCGCTTTGGGTAAATGGGTGAGTGTCGCCCTGCGCACTCTGGCTGCCGGCTACTATTTCGCGCAACAGAGACTCCACCTCGGCAATTCTTGCCTGGTCAAAGCAAAACTCCGCAAGGTTGAGCTGACATTGCAGCGTTTCCGGATGCGTGGGACCTAGCAACTGACGCTGAATCGCCAGGACATTTCTAAATAACTCTTCCGCCTTAGAAGCGTTTCCTTGGGCACCATAGACAAAACCAAGATCAGTCATCGTAGCCAGGGTGGCCGGAGTATTTGTTTCGTGCGTTCGTATACTGGGGGCGGCTAGAAATATTGACTTGCCCGGAAGGTTGGGAACGGCGTCAGGCAGCTTTCCAAGTTCGAGTGCGCGTTCGAGGTGGCGCTGCGCATCCGAGTAAAGTGCCAATGGTTCATACGCTTCGCCGATGATTCGCTCCGTAGCAGCCTGCTTCAGCGGCTCATCTCTGAAAAGAGTCGCGGCGCGCGACGAGGCCGTTTCCAGGCGTTGTTTCAGCAATGCAGGGTCGAACGATGATGGATCAAGAGTATCGAGTTCGGTTTTGGAGATGGCTGCACCAGGCTCGGGCTGCTTCAGCGGTTCGCCATCGACACCCTTTTCGGCCAGAAGGTTCTTAAAGACGTGATCAGTAGCCACCGCGTTAGCACGGTCCGCCGCGAGTGCCACGTCTCTTTCTGTGACAGCCGACGCTTCAGCGCGGCTGGCGCGAATGGCTTCCCACGTGCTAGCACTTACACCCGCCAGCAAGACCGTGAAAACCGCCGCCACACCAGCGACCAGAGCTTTGTGACGACGAGCGATTTTCTGCAAGTGGTAGGCGGTGCTTGGAGGCCGTGCCACAACGGGTTGGTCGGTCAGATATCGTCGGAGGTCCTCCGCTAAGTCGGAGGCGGATGCGTATCTCCGGTCTTTATCCTTCTCGATAGCCTTGAGCACGATCCAGTTAAGATCGCCCGCCAGTTCGTTGCGGAGCGTGGCAGGGTCAGTGCGGCGGTTAGCTGCGATGTCTGCCGTGTCTTCTAGCGCGGCAAAGCGGTCAGAGGGGGTTGGCGGCTCCTGCTCGCGAATCATTCGCAGCAACTCCAGAAGCCCAACCTTGCGCAGGTTTATCACTTCAAACGGGAGCACTCCGGCGATTAATTGGTAAAGCAGGACGCCGAGAGAATAAACATCGGTGGTGGTGTCTATATCGAAGCCGCTGAGTTCAGCCTGCTCCGGGCTCATATATTCCGGGGTACCGACTAACTGGCCGAATCTTGTAAAGGCGGAATATTCGGCCAGGCGCTGATCAGTTGCTTTGGCTACCCCGAAATCAATGACTTGAGGGAATGGCTTGCCATCGCGCGCACATACCAATATGTTGGCAGGCTTGATATCGCGATGAATCACACCTTTCTGATGGGCGTGCTGTACGGCTTGGCAAACCTGCACAAACAACTCGGCCCGTTCGCGATTAGTGAGGCGGTTCTGATCGCAGTATTCGGTGATATGGATACCGGAAACATATTCCATGGCGAAATACGGCTGTCCTTGTTGGCTCACACCGGCGTCGAAAACGCGGGCAATATTCGGATGATCCATCATCGCAAGGGCTTGCCGTTCAGACTCGAAGCGAGCCATGACCTCGCGACTATTCATGCCCAGTTTGATCACTTTGAGAGCGACCAAGCGGCGGACTGGGTGTTGTTGCTCCGCGAGATACACGACTCCCATGCCGCCTTCGCCAAGAATCCGAATAATATTGTAAGGTCCAAATGGCCGGCCTGGTTCCGAGTCCGCCGCAGCCACGCATTCCCATCGTTGCGTACGAGGAGACCTAGCTTGAGCAGGCATGTGGCGCAAAGACCCTCTGGAAGGGCGTCTGAATGAAGCATTGCGTCGCAATGAGGGCAAACATCCATGGGGAAAACCGTATTTCGTTATATGAGCCAAACTAATACCAAAGGTTACACCTATTAATAATATTTTAGCGGCAAATCACATCGAAGAGGTAGCGAAGCTCGTCCTCAATCTGACCTTCGGATTCGACAGTTTGGGCAATCTCCGAACGCAATAACTCGCCAAATCGTCGCCGCATCCGATGAATTTTAGTTTTGAGGGCGCTTTCGGTGATGCCTAGTTGGACGGCCAATTGCGAGTACGCGGGGTTTGTATCATCGGCGATCAGGTAAGTCTTGAGCGACTCAAAATTTGGTGAGTTTCGGAGTCTGGCCATGGCGCGCTCAATCACACTGAGAGCCCAGCGACGTTCGAACACTTGAGCCGGCGTCTCGCTAGCGGCGGAAGCGGGTTCAAAATCAAGCGGCATCGGCGCTGTTCCGCTGCCGCGCTTCTGAGCGCAAGCACGGCGCGCCTGTGCAGCCAGAAAATGCTTCACTGAGGCAAGCAGAAACGTCCGAAACCGGCCACGCTCCCGGTCAGCTTGGGCGGAATAATTTTTCTCGATCAAGCGCGCAAAAAACTCCTGAGTCAGATCGAGAGCATCATCTGCTGCATAACCTTGGCTGAGGATGTATCCGTGTACAGGTCGCCAATAGGCTTGACACAACTCGGACAGGGCTACGCCAGCTTCGACGGAGGGCTCGGCAGCGGCTGCAAGAACCATACTCCAGGACGTGCTGGGAAAGTGAGCCATGAAACCTGTGATTAGTCTAGCCTAGTTTAACCACAATCAAAGAAGTGACGTAAAGGATTCCTCCAAACGGGCACGTTGGTGTCATCGAGCCCTTCCAGGGGCGAGCAGTAAGCGCTTTCTCGGCTGGCTAAGTATAACTGCCAGAAAATTGTTTTGACACAGGATGGTAACCTTTCAAACATTTTGGATCAGTAGATATGCAAAGGGTTAGCTTTCTGAGGTAGTTCCAGTGTGTGCGTCCATCTTGCGACGTGCATGGCTGGCACATCTTCGATGTCACTTGAAAGCTCCCTGCAATCAGCCCAACACCGGCTACCGCGAGGAGATATATGAGCAATACGGAAATTATCACCGGAACCAAAAGAGTTGTTACGAGCCTTTTAGCGTCGCGCGCAAGTGCCCTATTGTTAGCTTTGATTTTAGTCGGCGCGCTGCTATGCGGCCAGCAAACAAGCGGCAATATGGTTGGAACAATTTATGATCCAACAGCCGCTCCAATGCCTGGCGTTCAGATAACAGTTCACAACAATGCCACGGGAATTGACGTAACCACAACCACAACCTCAGCTGGAGACTATCGCTTCAATAACTTGCCAGCGGGTATTTATACAGTGCGCGTGGCGGCCACCGGCTTCGGGCGAGCCGAAGTGCAAAATGTGGAAGTCGTGATCAACCAGACGAACACGACCAACGTTACGCTGCAAATTGCGCAAATGTCCGAGGCTGTGGAGGTAACATCGGCGGCGGCTATTGTTTCCGTCGATACCAGCAGCGCTTCCATTCAGACAACGTTCGGGAGCGAGTTGATCTCCGATTCGCCGACGGCCAGCGGCGGGATGGCCGGTTCGGGTGTGCTTAATCTGGCCCTATTGGCACCTGGAGTGACCACTTCTGGAGGTATAGGCTACGGGGTTGGTCCATCCGTGGGAGGTCAGCGACCCGCCAATAACAATTTCACGGTGGAGGGCGTTGACAACAACGCGTTGAATGTCACCGGTCCGCTGGTGACGATTCCCAACGACGCGGTTGCCGAATTCACGATGCTGCAGAACCAATTTGCCCCTGATTTCGGGCATTCTTCAGGCGGCCAGTTTAACCAGGTGGTGAAAAGCGGTACGAACACGTTCCACGGAGCAGCCTACGAATATCTAGAGAACAAGAATTTCAATGCGGCCGATACCTTGAGTTCGGTGCTGGGAAATCCATTGCATCCAAGGTTCGATGATAACCGGTTTGGAGGCAATTTCGGCGGGCCAGTCATTCACAACAAATTATTCTTTTTCGCCGACTATGAGTACAATCCGATTGGTGAAACGGCGGCTACTGGATATTATGCTCCCACGGCTGCCGGTTATCAGTCTGTTAGCGGGCTTGCCGGGAATCAATCAAACCAACCTTGCTGAATTTAAAAAGTATCTCGGCACCGCAGCCACCGCAGCTGCGCCTTCCACCTTGCCCTTCGGTTCCGGTGTCTTGGTGGCCCCAGGACCCGGCAGTAATGAAAGTCAGGGAACCGGTGTATTTGCGGTACCCGGCGCTCCGGGCGCTCTGACGGTGCCTGTGGGTTTGATTTCTTCGTCTTTACCCGCCTTTTCCAATGGGGAATTCGGAGTGGGCTCGGTAGATTACAACATCTCGGACCGCGATTCGCTGCGGGGGCGATTCATCTTGAATCGTACTGGGACCGAGGATGCAAACGGTTTTCCGTCGGTCTTCTTCGGGGTCAATCCAGCAAATGCATACCTTGCCACTTTGTCGGAGTACCACACATTCACGCCCACTCTTACAAATGAGTTTCGCCTGGGATTCAATCGATCATCGTCCAGCGTGACGGTCTTCGGGAATCAATCGTTTCCGGGCTTGGATCAATTTCCGAATATTGACGTGTATGAATTGAATGCGGGCTACGGTCCTGACACAGCCGCGCCGCAATACACGATACCAAAATCTCTACCAGCTCACAGACAATTTGAGTTGGACCAAAGGCAAGCATAGCGTGAAGTTGGGGTTTGATGGCTGGAATTCAATTTCTCCTTCCAGCTTTACGCAGCGCGCGCGAGGTGACTACGAATGGAGCTATCTCTCCGATTATCTGTATGACACCTACCCGGACGGGATTGCGGAACGATCACTGGGAAACGTGACCTACTATCAGAATCAAAAATACGTTTCAGGATTTGGAAACGATATATGGAAAGTAACTCCGAATTTGACTATCAATTTGGGGCTGCGGTATGAATATCTTTCGGTCCCTGTGGGCGAGCAAGCACAGCCGTTGAACGCCAGCGCAAGCGTGCCAGGCCTGCTGGTTTTTAACAAGCCGACGGCGCAGAGGACCAATTTCATGCCGCGCGTGGGAATTGCTTATTCCCCGGGAACGACGGGTAAGACTTCGATCCGAGCAGGTTTCGGCACAGCCTATGATGTGCTCTACGACAATTTAGGAACTACGACTCTGCCTCCGCAACTGAGCACTACCGTGGATGACACAGGTCTATCGGGATTTGGGTTTCTGGCCAACGGAGGAATCAAGCCGGGAACCAGTGTCACGATCCCGGAGGGAGCTGCAGCGCAGGCTGTCACCTCCGGCTTCATTCCGAACCAGAAGCGGCCGGAATCGTACAACTGGAACTTTGGCATTCAGCATGAATTCGGCTCGGGTTACTTTTTTGAGAGTCAATACACCGGAACACGAGGCCTGTTCTTACCAATGCAGGTAAGAATCAACGTTCAGCCGGTGGTGAATGCAGGGAATGCGCTGCCGACCTATCTATCAATGCCGAGTCAGGCCACTCTGAACGCGCTGCCAAATACTCTGGCCAACTTGGAGACAGAATTCGATAATGGCGGGAATATCATTCCCGCATATGCAAACGCGGGCTTCACTAACCCGATTACGGCTTTCATGCCAGTTGGGAATTCGACCTATCATGGGTGGTCAAACCAGCTGAGCAGAAAGCTTTCGAGAGGGCTGCAATTCCAGGGTTCTTATACCTGGAGCCACAATATCGACGACTCAACGTCGGCACTGGATACTACAGTCTTATCGCCGCGCCGCCCGCAGGATTTTCAGGATCTGAGCGCTGAGAAGGCCAGTTCAGGGCTCGACCATCGCAACCGGGTTGTGCTCGAAGTAATGTATGACTTGCCGTTCTTCAAGAAGAGCGCGTGGTGGCTGAAAAACGTTGTGGGGAATTGGGACATTGTGCCCACCTATACGTTCCAAAGCGGGGAGTTGGTGACGGCGCAAAGTGCGATTGACGCGAATTTAAACGGCGACAGCGCATCCGATCGAACGATAATCAACGCTGCTCGTAATCCGAATGTCGGATCGGGCGTTACGGCGCTCACAAACAGCGCAGGCGCGACAGTTGCTTATTTGGCAAACAATCCGAATGCGGGTTACATCACAGCCGGCTTAGGAGCGTTGGCAAACGCCGGACGGAATACACTCCAGCTCAATCCGATCAACAATTTCGACTTGACGGCAATGAAACGGATTTCGATTAACGAGAGGTACCGGATGGAGTTCTCAGTAAGGGCCTTCAATATGCTGAATCACCCGCAATATACGGGCGGACTTCTAGACGACGTGGCGACCGTGGCGGGCGGCGAAGGCACGACGCTGGGTGACTTGGAGCGGAGCGCGCTGGAACCGGGTTCCACTGCATTTCAACATTACAATCAGACATTTTCGAGCAACCCCAGGCAGTTGCAATTAGCGGTGAAGCTGATTTTCTAGATCACGGCAACATGTGAAGCGGAGCATTGAATGCATTTGGATAAAGATTCCATCAGAAGAAACACTCCAGTGCCCACTCACGTCGGTTAATCAAGATTGATTACGATATCTATGCGGCTATTAGCCATCTGCCGGAGCATCATCGCCACGGATACTGGTGTGCTCGTTCTCTCTGCAATGGTGTTGGTGGCGCTGCACACCGCGACCAACGGCCAATACGGATTCCACCGCGACGAACTGGCCACGATCGACGACGGTCGGTTCCTCAGCTGGGGGTACGTGGTATACCCGCCAATTACTCCCTTCCTCGCACGAGTGTCGATGACGCTTTTTGGCGCGTCGATGATTGGTCTGCGCTTGTTCCCCGCGTTAGCGGTTGGAATCGCCATGGTGCTGACCGGTTTGATGGCTCGCGAAATCGGTGGAAGAAGACCGGCGCAACTGGTAGCTGCGTGGGCGGCGGCGATCGCCGGACCCGTTGTGAGTTTCGCTACCTGTTCCAATATGTTTCCTTCGACTATCTGTGCTGGGTACTGGCGGCCTGGGTGACCATTCGCCTGCTGAAGTCTGGAGATCAGCGCTGGTGGTTGGCGCTGGGATCCGTCATTGGCTTCGGCATGATGACCAAGTTCACGATGGCGTTCCTGGTTGCGGGCATCGTTTGCGGCATTGTTCTGGACAGACCCCGCTCGCTTCTCAGCAAGTGGTTGTGGTGCGGTGCTGCCTTGGCGTTCCTGATCTTCCTTCCCAACCTCATCTGGCAGTTCCGACACAATTTCATAACGCTCGATTTCCTCAGGTTCATCCATACCCGCGATGTCCGGCTTGGCCGCGCAGACGGGTTTCTGTTCGCGCAATGCTGGGCGGTGACGAATCCGGTAACGGTGCCGATATGGATGGCTGGGCTGTATTTCCTCTTCTTCAAACCAGAGGGAAAGCGTTACCGTATGCTCGGCTGGATGTATTTGATCCCGCTGCTAATCCTGCTCTTTGCCCGAGGCAGACCCTACTATCTCGCGCCGGCTTACCCCATGCTGCTTGCCGTCGGCGCTGTTTGGGGCCAGCACTGGTTGGAAAGTTTATCCCCGGCGACTGCTTTCACCATACGCAGGGTGGCTTGGAGAAGCATGGTGGTCAGCGGTCTTGCGACAGCCATCCTGGTTCTGCCGCTGGCACCGCCCGGTTCACGCTGGTGGAAAATCGCAGACGCGACGAACCAAAATCTCAATGAAGAATTCGGATGGCGCGAAATGACGGATGCAGTGATTCGCGCTCGCGATTCGCTGCAAGCGGATGACGCCCCCCTTGGCGTTCTGACTGGGGATGCCGGTGAAGCTGCCGCCATCAATCTCTACGGCCGCGGCCACGGACTTCCGGAAGTGATCAGCGGCTCGAATTCGCATTGGCTGCACGGGTACGGTAATCCGCCGCCAAAGACCGTTATCGCCGCAGGTTTTCTGCGCGCCGACCTCGAGACAGTCTTTGCGTCCTGTGAGCTGGCCGGCCACTTTACGATTCCCTACGGGATCAAGAACAACGCCATCGGAGATCACCCGGACATTTTTGTGTGCCGGAGGCCAAGTGAGGCGTGGGATATGTTGTGGAAGCGATTTCACTCGTTTGGGTAGACCTTATTGGAGTTCTCCTGCGCCAGCCCGGTTGCGTAAGAGAGTTGCACGAGACGGAGGCGGTGCTTCGGACACAGCCATTCTAAGTGTGGCGCCGATGTAGCCTCCAGAGAGTCAACGCGGCCACCTCGCTTCATCGGAGTGTGGAGTGCGGCCTGAATGCCGAGCAATCCTTAGAGTCGGCAAGCACAACGATGTCTGAACCTTACGTCCCAGCGCGGTCTATTATGCCTTGAGCAGAGGACCTTCGCTTCTCGGGTGGCCCCAGATCGGTGATCAATGGTTGCGTTCCCAATCCCAGCAAGAGGCGGTCAGGCGCCGGAAAGAGCAAACGGATCGCTCAAAGAGAGTCTTGGGACGGGCGTGAGACTTCCCCAGAACCGGGTAACATCATCTAGGACTAATGCTGATTGGAAGCGCCTTCACCATCCGGAAGAATCAGCGGAAGTCCGAATGACTTGAACATGTACGGCCCAGTAGGCGGCACGAACATCGTGATTGTTGAAATATTTTCCTGGTCGAGTGAAAGCACGTGTATAGAGTGCGCTGACCAGTGGGGATCAGGGCCGCGGCCGAGCTCATAGACGGCGAAAGCGGGTTGGCCATTCGCTCCAGTGGAAACCAGGCGAAGGCCGTTGCACGTTTTCCAAGCCGCCCCAAAAAAGGACCCAGTGGCTTCGCGGCCGACAAACCACTCTCTCCACGGCGGCATTGTGACTGTAGCATCTTCTTTTAGGAGCGCTACAAAGCTGTTCACATTGTGCCGCTGCCAGGCGTCCAGATAGCGATCGAGAAGCCTTTGCTGAGCCGGATTTGACTGGAATGTGGTCTGTGGGCGACCCCCGGGATAGTGCTTGGCAAGAGTTTCTCGCGCCCGCTGCAAAGCACTGTTGATCGAGGCCGTCGAGCTTTCGAGCAACGCTGCGGCTTCGGCGGCAGCCCAACCGAGCACGTCGCACAGCAACAGCGCGGCGCGCTGACGCGCCGGCAACAACTGAATGGCAGCGACGAAAGCCAGTTGTACGGCCTCGCGGGCGGCAAAGCGTGCCTCGGGGTTCGTCGTCTCGTTCCCGATGCCTTCGAGGTAGGCATTCGGATAAGGTTCGAGCCAAGCCACGTCGATTGCCGGATTCGACGGCATCTGCCCAGTCGCGGGTCCCAGCTGGTCAGGCAAGAAGCGCTGCGGGTCTTTGCGGCTGGCAAGGGTATTCAGGCAGGCGTTGGTGGCGATCCGGTACAGCCATGCCCGAAAAGAACCGCCCTCGATGGTCTGGAAGCTGTCAAAGCTACGCCAAGCACGCAAATATGTCTCTTGCACCAGGTCCTCTGCTTCGTGTACGGAGCCAAGCATACGATAACAATGCACTTGGAGTTCCCGGCGGAAGGGCTCCGCGAGCCGTGCAAACTCATCGTTCGGAGGGGCAGTGGCTCGCGGTTGATCTGACGACCCTAGTGTCATGGGAGTCAGTATACAGACAGATCCCTCCTACTTCTCCTTCGGCTCTTTCGGGTTGGGCCGACCCTTGCCGGTTGCAATTAAACTGCGCAAACTGCCGTTCACATAGGAGCCCCAGGCCTTGGAACATACATCGAAACACTCATACGCGGGAACAAGGCCCTCGTGGGTAAAGCGAATTTCGGTCTGGTTGCCGTGTGTGGAGATTTCAAACACCACTTTCGTGTTCTTCCACTCCTTCTTGTCCTCAGTGAGATTGAAGTAGTTATCCACAACAAGCCACACAACTTTCTTGTTGGGCACCATCTCTGTCAATTTCATCGAGCAACGGTGGACGTCTTTGTAACGATACGTCCACTCATCGTCTAGGTTTGCCGTGCTGCCTTCGATATTCTCCGACCACCATCCACGAACATTATTGATGGCGGCGAAGGCCTCCTCGGGAGATTGGTCCAGCGAGATGGTAGCCGTTAAATTTGGGTCTGAGTTATCCATGGCTGGTGCCTCCTACGCGAACACGTCCGGCTGACTTTTTCCTGTGGTGATCAGCTGGCGCAAGTTGCCGTTGATGAGCATGCCCCAAGCGCTGGAACAGCCGCTGTAGCACTCAATCTCGGGTTCGAGGCCTGAGTGGGTAAAACGTATTTCCGTCTTCCCATCTATCGTTGAGATGTCAAAGACAATGTCGGTTCCGGTCCATTCGGTCTTGTCTTTCACAAAGTTCAGATGGCTGTCAGTCACATGCCAGGCGACCTTCTTGCCGGGCACGAGTTCGGTGACCTTCTGCGTGGAGCGGTGCGCATCCTTATAGCGATACGTGAACTCCGCTCCCAGCTTGTCGGTGGCGCCCACGATCTCTCCTGACCACCAGCCACGAACGTTGTTGATGGCGGCGAAGGCTTCGCTTGGTGTTTGGTCCACCGAAATGGTTGTGATGAAGCTGCGCTTCTTCATGAATTTGTTCTCCCCTTGGCTAGACGTGCTATTGCAGGGCCACGCTCTTGGGCACGAAGCCCGCGTACTGGCGCTCGAACGCCTTAGCAACGCCAGTCCGCCAGCCTTCGGCTATTGACTGGGACGCGGGGTCGGGGAAGATATCCTCTTCCGTGTTCTCCAATCCGTCGAAGATGCCCAGCGCAACTGCTTGGGGCGAGGCCTTGGGTATCTCAAAGCCTCGGGTCATATCTGTGTCGGTGGGACCGAGGAACACGCCATGGACCGTCACGCGCTGACACGCCAGGAGTGCCCTCAGCGATTGCGTCATGTTGAACGCTGCGGCTTTTGAAATGCCGTAAGCGGGCGTGAGGGGAAGGGGAGCTAGCGCCATCAAGGACAGTACGTTGACGATGGCCCCTTCGGAGCGTCTTAGCAGCGGCAAGAAAGCGCGGCTCGCTCTTAAACTTCCGAAGAGGTTCACGGCCAGATGCTGCTCTATCACGTCGATGTTGCTCAGATCGTCGTATAGAGCGATACCGGCATTGTTGATCAGCACGTCAAGGCTTTCGACCTCGCGGGCCGCCTGCTCGACCTGCGCGCCGTTGGTCACGTCAAGCGTCAGGGGTATGACGCGAGCGTCGGTGACGGACAGCGCGCCGCGCGTTCCCGCATATACCCTCTCCGCTCCCCGTCTAAGCGCTTCATCAACCAGCGCACGGCCGATGCCGCGATTTGCCCCGGTGATCAACAAGGTCTTATTCTGAATGTTCATAACGTTCTCCTTCTTAAATTGTTGTTTCTAAGTTTTGAAGTCCTGGGAATGGTTGCGGAGAGATGCTAGTCGTCCAGCATCCCCATGCTTAGGTTCACGATCGATCCGGTCATCGCGCTGGCATGATCGGAGGCCATGAAGACCGCCACATTGGTCAGTTCCGCGAGAGTCAGCAACTGCCGCCGATGGTTCTTGCTCGCGATCGTTACCTGGAACTGCTCCATCGAAATTCTATGTGCCTTAGCGTGAAGCCCGAAAACCTCCTTGATCGTTCCGGTCTCTGGCATCCCGTCCGTCCGCAAACCCACTACTCGAACACCGCGAGATGCAAACTCCGCGGACAGACCGCGAGTGAGCGCCTCTAGGGCGGCCTGCGCCGGAGCGAAGCCTCCTAGTAACGGAATGCCGACTCGCGAGGGTACGGCTGTGACGATCATAATCACACCTGATCCGTTTGCGATCATCCGCCGCGCGGCCAGACGTGCGGTCAAAAAGTATGACCGTGCGTAAGTCGCGATCGGCAGCAGGAATTGATCGACATCCAGATCGACCAAAGGCACGCCCTGCAGTAGTGTGTTGGGGATGCCGACGGCGTTGAACGAAACATCGACTCGCCCCACTTCATCTATGACGGACTGAAGATGGCGATCCACGGCATGTTCGTCAAGAGCGTTTACTTGAGCCACTTCAGCCCTCCCTCCCGCATCCACGATTCCTTTAACAACGTCTTGAACCTCGCTGAGGTTACAGCTGGTCAAAAACACGCGGGCACCTTGCTGCGCGAACGTCCTGGCAATGGCCGAGCCAACTGCGCCGCCACCTCCGTAAATCACTGCAACCTTGTCCTTTAGCATCGTCGCTCCCATCGCTTTGTTCTGTGCTTTCAACCTGTATAACCGCCCATTGGGTGGAAACTCATCGGCGCTTTGTAAAGTTTCTTTCGATGCGGCGAGTTGCCGGATGCAGCGAAGCGTGGGAATTGACTCGGCGCACTTTTCTCGGCCTACGGTCTGAGCGCGACGCTTCGGAAGGACCGATCTGATACCTCAGATCGGGCGTTTCATTCGGCAGTTTGCGGGTCTGCCTCGAACGGTCTGAAACGATCCAACTTCTTGATCGATCAACAAATAACTGCCGCAAAACAGCGATGGGTCGAGTATCCACGTCCGTTTGCTCCGCTGCCATGAGAGCTGCGCCGAAACTGATACACCCCGGTATAAACGACGTTCTGGGAGCCTGACCGGATCAGGACCCGGAAGTCTTAGGTCAGTATCAGGAGCGATTCGGCACGATACACCTGAGCAAGTGGACGGAGCGATTTTGCCGAATCGCTTTTGATACTGACCTAAGACTTACCGGTACGAATACGTTTAACCGCAAGGCTGATCGAATCGGAAGCGCGTTGCTAATCGCTTGAACCGGTCAATCTTCACCATAACGATCGCGGATACCTATCACTGTAAGCCTCCGATTGATCCGGCGATCCGGGTGCAACCCCGGCTCTTGCGAGGCACTCCGCCGAACTTTAGGCTGGCATCGGAATTCAAGTCCAAAGTTAGAACCCCTTTCAGTAGTGCGGCTCTTGGAGCGGAGGTCGGCCGCCGTCGACAAGCGTGTGTAGGGCGAACGGCGCGGAAGTCTCAGCGAAATACGGCTCGGATATTTGCGCCTATTTCGCCAACAAGCCATGGTTATGTTCATAGCTGATCACGCGTGTCACTTTCCACACACCATCCTTGTTCTGCCACAACGTTACAAACTTTGCGTCCCCCATGCCATCCTCCGGGCGCCCTGGGTGATGGAAGCGATGGACCCCGATCTCTACAGCACCATATCCCTTCAGTTGGTACACCTCCAGCGTCTCCGCTAAAAGGGATCGCTCCACCTTTCCGCAGATGTTTTGCTTGATGGCAGCGAGAAATGTTGCTTTTCCCACCGACAGCCCTGTCTGGTCGTGATAAAACTCAAGGTCATCCGACACCATCGCACCCAGGGTCGTCAGATCGCAGCGGTTATAGGCATCGAAGAGCTTGGTATCCAATGACTGAACGGTCTTGAACAGAGGATCGGCCGACGCGTTCGATTGGGCGTTAGAAGGTGTACTGGAAAGAAACCAGAGGGCGAGCAGCGCCAGGCGAAGAGATCTTTTAAAGTTCATAGGCGACTCCTGGAGATGTGTGTAAGACACTGACTCTGTGAAGCGTGCCGGGAAGAAATCAACAGTTTTTTCACTTCCGGCGCTTCCTCCTAGTCTACCTAGGAGAATAGCATGCACTCACCTAGTTAGGCAAGGGGGAATCTCCGGTTTCTTGTTACCTTTGTACGCTGACTCGCTGACTGCGAATGCTTGATCGTGGTCGGCTATATGCCCCAAAATGCCAAACGGGTAATTCTCCAGATGTCGCACTCCCCTAAAATCGGATTTTTCGGTGCGACGCGAACGGCGAATGAGACTCGTGAAGTTTTTTGATCTGCAGGACTAGTTTTCTTGATTCTAAACGAGAGTTACAATCGACGTAACGAGGGCACGACGGCGCGATTGAACTATCGAGGTGTCGAGTTGCAAATCGCGAAAGCGATCACCTGATGCAGGGCCAATCTCCTTCGGAGGAACGCGGACACGATGCCAGAATGCCATTAATGGGACAGTGCCTAATCGAGAACGAACACTGCGGCATAGTGCCTAGAACCCTTGCCACTTGTTATGTGCCGGTTACAAAAAGGGTCGCATTCGGCGCTCCAAGTGGAACCTTCCGTGCAGGGTTATGCGGCAGGAGAACATTGAATGCCGAACTTCCCGAAAAATCCTTTCCGTACGACTCACCAATTGATCGCGATGTTTAACAGACGCGTTATGGTTCCTGCAACTGTGGTATCGGTTTCCCTCTTGGCGTCCTTAGCCAACGCCCAAATCTCGCCGAACTTTCCCAATCCGATCGCGGCGCCGAATCCGCTGACGACGACGCTTTCCATTTTTCGTAGCAATATGCAGGACAAGATCATGAAGTCGGCGGAGGCGATGCCAGAGTCCAAGTACGGCTACCGGCCGACGAAGGAAGTTCGCTCGTTTGCCGAGATTCTGAATCATTTGGCGGATATCTCCTACATACTGTGTTCCAACGCCAAGGGTGAAGCAAACCCCGACACGACGAATGCGGCCGATTCGAAGACCAAGGTCATGGGCCGCCTGAGAGGCGCGTTCGGGTACTGCGACGGTGTGTACTCCGCGTTCACCGATGCGCACCTCAATGACCGGGCGGACTTTTTTGGCTTCAAGACGAACAAAATGTTCATTTTGACGCAAGTCGGAAATCATGATGCGTTGCATTATGGCAATCTGGTCACGTATCTACGCGTCAATGGCCTTGTGCCGTCCGGCGGCTGGTTTTGATGGCGCAGCGGTGAGTCTTGGAGGGTCAGGAACGTTAACTGGCTTTGATGGCCACTACCGCTTGATCAAAGGGATTACTCCACGCCGCTTGGAGCATTCTCGAATCGCGGTGCTGTATCTACGCGGTGTCGGCTGTGTGTTCGAGCGCCTGGACCGTATGCAACTAGCAGACAAGTGCGGTCTAGGTTTAAGGCACTACGCGCCTTAGTACCCTTTTTGGCTCAGGCTTCGGCTCAACAATGCCGATAACGATGTTGTGGGGCAACTCTCTTCGCACGTTGCGAGGTCTTGCCGCCGCGAAGTTTTGCATCGTATGAGAAACCCAAAAACGCCAAATCAAAAGTTAGTATCGAAATGGCTGCTTTCTTTGTTTGTCCTCTTGTTCCTCACAGTGGGCGCGCAAAAACCAGCATTCGCACAAGAAGTCTACGCACAGATTCTAGGAATTGTGACTGACCCATCGGGTGCGGTCGTGCAGGGCGCCGAAGTGACCGCCACACGTTTCGAAACCGCTCAGAGCACAACGATCTACTCGGGGGCGGATGGCACTTTCCACTTCCTTAAACTGGTCGTGGGCACTTACGAGGTTACGGTCAACAAAGACGGGTTTACCCTCTACAAAGAGAGCGCCATAGTGCTCCAACTCAACCAGATCTATAAAGTCTCAGCGGCGCTAAAAATCGGCAAGATTGACGAGTCGATCGAGGTTCACGCGAATCTTGCGCAAGTAGATACCGCGACCAGCCAGTTAGGCACGGTGGTCGATTCACAAAAGATTGTGGAACTGCCACTAAACGGGCGCAATTGGACGCAACTGCAACAACTCGCGCCAGGCGTGGTTTCGGCCAGTGACCGCAACGGCACCTATGCCACCAATGGCAGTCAATCGCAGCAGAATTCTTACTTGATTGATGGCGCTGACAGTATGGATCTGTCACGAAATCTGCCGGCCATCATTCCTAGCCCAGACGCTATTCAGGAATTCAACCTCATTGATAGCACCATCAGCCCAGAGTACGGCCGCAACTCGGGCGGTATTTTGAATGCCGTACTTAAATCCGGCACAAACGAAGTTCATGGTTCGGCCTTCGAGTTCTACCGCGATAACTTTCTCAACGGCCGCAATCTGTTTCAGCAATCCGCTCCAGTGTTTCACCAGAATCAGTTTGGCGGCACTCTGGGCGCACCCATCCGCAAAGACCGCACTTTCCTCTTTGTTTCGTACCAGGGATCACGTTTCCGCATGCCGGAATCCGGCGTCAGCGGGCAGAGCAGCGTGTTCACCCAAGATGAGCGTAATGGGTATTTCCCCGACTTGGCAACATCCTCAGGCAGTTCGCCCGTGCCGCTAGTAGGCGAAAGTGGCCAAACCTATGCGGCTGGGACGCCGTATTCGGAGATTTTCCCCACCGGTCACATACCGCAAGCCGATTTTAATTCGATTTCGCAGAAACTGTTGTCTTATGTTCCTTTGCCCAACTCGCCCGGCGGTGTCTATTCATTCAATCCTGTGCAGATTGGAGCACAAGATCAGGGGATTGCCAGGATCGACCACAACTTCAATTCAAAAGACACGTTCTGGGGCACGCTTTTCATCGAGAACTCACCTACCACTAGCACCCTGCCGGCCTTTGGCGCCTCACTGCCAGGTTTTGGTGAAGTCGATAGCGGCGCTTATAAACAGGCCACCGCTGATTGGACGCATATCTTAAGCCCAACCATGCTGAATGAAGTTCGCGCATCCTATTTGCGTTACCACTACGACGCCGTGTATCCGCAAACTTCAGTGCAGCCTTCGAGTGTCGGCTTCACGGGCATCACACCCCAATATCCACAAGCAGCGGGCATTCCGCTGATAAGTGTCAGCGGGTTTTTCAATTTGGGATTTAGCCCTGCGGGTCCGCAACCACGCATCGACGAAACATATCAAGCCGCCGACAACCTTTCTAAAGTAATCGGTAATCATACGCTGAAAATTGGCTTCAGTGGCACGCGCTTCAACATCGACAACCCCTATCTCAACTACAACAGCGGAAGTTACTCATTCGGCGCCAGCGGACCGTACAGCACCGGCGATGCAGGGGCCGATTTCCTGCTCGGCATTCCTGATTCCTATCAGCAGTCGAGCGGCGGTTGGATCGTCGCGCGCACCTATGAGCTGTACACGTATGCGCAAGATAGCTGGCGGGTGAATCAGAATCTGGCGCTTAACTTCGGTGCAGGGTATCAAATCGATACGCCGATGGTGAACCAGCACTTCGGCAGCGAAGACGTGAACTGCTTCCGCCCAGGCGAGCAATCGAGCGTATTTCCCACCGCTCCTTTAGGTCTTCTTTTCCCAGGAGATAAAGGATGCTCGGCCTCTGGTTATTACAGCCATTACGACCACATCGGACCTCGCGCTGGGTTCGCCTACGCGCCAGGCTCCAAACCTGACAAGAGCTTTGTGATCCGCGGAGGCTTTGGAATTTACTTCAATCGTACCGAAGAAGAATTAGCTTTGCAGAATCTCAGCGCAGCCCCTTTTTCACTCACTTCCTATGGTATTGCCGGCGCGCCTGCCTCTTTGGGCATCGCCAATCCGAGTCCCACTTTCGCCAATCCTTATCGCGATATTGCCACCGGACTGAGCATTGCAAACCCGTTCCCGTTTACTCCGGCTGTGAAAGGCTCGGCGGTAGATTTCTCTCCCTATGAGCCGCTGGATATCAACACCATCAGTCCAAATTTCACGTCGCCTTACGCCATGAACTACAACCTGAATATTCAGCGTGAATTGCCCGGCTCTCTGCTGCTTCAGTTGGGCTACGTAGGCTCACTTGGGCGTCATTTAGAACTAACGTATGAAGGCAACCCGATTTCCGCCGCCGGCCAAGCGGCTTGCGCGGCCGACCCAGTTTGTATCCAAAATCGCGCTGACCAACACGTACTTTATCCCTCGCACGCGCTCTATGCTCCTGGGAACATCTTTGGCTCCGTCGGTGTGCAGGCAAGCAGCGGCGTTTCGGATTACAACGCGCTCCAGACTACAGTCAGCCGGCGCCTCAGCAATGGACTGAGTTTCTTGGCTGCCTACACGTGGAGCCATTCGATCGATGACACCTCAGGCTATGAGAATAGCTCCTTCGGCTATCGCGGAGTCAATCCGAATGACTTCGCCGCAAACAAAGGCGACTCGTCTTACGACGCCCGGCAGCGTTTCGTCGTCAGCTATGACTATGAACTACCCCACTTCACTCGTCTCCACATGAACAGCGTGGCTTCGAGCATGATCAATGGCTGGCACGTCGCGGGCATTACCACCTTGCAAACTGGATTCCCCATACTCATCGCAGATACGGGCTTCCGTTCCCTCAGCTGCGACGCCTACACTTTTTATGGCTGCCCCGATGCACCGAATGTTGTGTCTTCTCCCGTAAGTTCGAATCCGCGCAACTCGAGCTTCGTGAACACCACCCTCTACGCGGGTAACACGACGGCTCTGCCTGACTATTATTTCAATCCCAATAGCTTCTCGCTGGAACCGCTCGGCACTTACGGCAATGCCGGCCGCAACAATTTCCACGGCCCAGGAATTAACAATACAGACCTCGCCCTCTCGAAGCGATTCCGCTTCAAGACCGAAGCACCTAGATTCGTTGAACTTCGACTCGAAGCATTCAACGTCTTCAACCACACGCAATTCTCACCTATAGCTTCCACCGACTTCGGAACTGGCGTCAACGGCGACATCAATTCTTCGAACTTCGGACGGGTTCTGTCGGCGGCCCCGGGACGTACTCTTCAACTCGGCGCCAAAATTAATTTCTAGCCAAATTGAAGCCGTGGGGCGATTTGGGTTCCTGTCCAGCCATTGACTTCAACGTTGGCTCCATTTGCGAACGCCTCGCTTGAGAGCGGAGCCTTGTTAATAGTTGCGAGTACTTACCACGTAAGTTGAATAAGTGAGATAGATTGAGACGCTAACGAAAGGTGCAGGTTTGCGGTCCCGGTTTCTATGTCTATCCAGCGTGGGGATTCCAGTAATTGGAGTTGGCCGTCGAATTCGAGTTTGGAGTATTGTTCGTTGGTTGGATGTTGTGGTGAGCCTAACTGCTTCCAGGTAGTGTAGGCGTTGCTGTGATCCTGATCGATGGCGTAATGGTGAACTAGAATGCGGCGGGCTCCTTTTGGTAGGCCGTCTATGGTGACGGTTATGGGGACAGGGTCGCCAGTGCCATCTGGATCTTGATAGTTCCAGATCATGGCGCTAAGGGTGTGGGTGGAGCAGGTGGCGATGGCGTCGATGTCGGGCGATTGTTTCACGCCGTTGGCCACGATGGCGTCGAGTGGCAGGGCTGCGGTGCTTTCGGAATCGACGCGATCTCCTGTCATAAGGCCCGCCATGCGAAAGACGTTTAGAACTGGCTTGTCAATGCCGTTGGTAGCGAGGTCCCGAAATCCAGCGAAATAGGGTTGGTCTTCGAATTCAAATGCCCAAGTGAGAATGCCTTGCAAATTTAGTTGATTTTGGGTGGCGAGTTCCAGGATGGATTTCATAGCGGCAGCGACGTAGGTGGGATAGAGCGTGCCGTTTCGGTAAGCATTTTGCGGATAGACTTGGGCGGAACAGGCGGCGCAACCTTCGGGGTCAGCCTCGGAAAGGATGATGGGGAGATTCCGAAATCGGAGGAAAGATTTGACGATTTCGAATCCGGCGGAAGCGTCCTGCAATTCCTTGGCAATACCCATCTCCACTTGTTGGCCAGTGACTACGGGTTGGCCTTTGGCGTGGAAGGTGATGAAATCGAGCGGTGCGCCCGTGGTTGCGCAGTGTTCGAGGAACTGTTTGAGGAATGCGGCGGCTTTGGCGTTGCGCGGAGATGTGGTGGCGGGTCCGCCGACTTTCGCGGTAGGAAGCGCGCGTTTGACGGCGGCAGCGGCGTAATCGTAGAGGCGATCATATTCTTCGGGAGTGCCGTGCCAATAGCTGATGTCGGGCTCGTTCCAGACTTCCCATTGCCATGTTTCCACTTCGGCTTTGCCGTATTTTTCGACAGAATGTTTAACCCACTGGTAGATGAGTTCGCCCCATTTTGAATAGTCTTTGGGCGGGTAGGTCCAACCGACGCTGTAGTGGTCGTTCTTGGCGCCGGGGATCCAGGTGGGTTGATAGGGGTCGGGATTGGAGGAGAGGGCCTGAGGCATGAAGCCGATTTCGACAAGAGGCTTGGCACCGGAATCAAGGTAGGTGGATAGAATGCGGTCAACAATTTGCCAGTTGTATGTGGGATGGCCGGAGGGGTCTTCGGTGTAGGCGTTGGTGGAACTCCATTTGAGGCCGGGCGTGGCGTTTCCGGTGGCAAGCAGGAAGTGAGTGCGGATGCGCGGCGGCGTTTGACTGAGAGAAGCGAGCTCTTGGATGAGTTTGCGGCCGTCTTTGGTGTAAGTGTAGTTGGCTTCGTCGTAGCCGAAGTAAGACCAGACAGGAGGGAACGGACCGTGGGATTTGTCGGCGTGGATTTGGATTGTGACGGGCGTTTGGCCGGGCAGGAAAGCGGCGGTGAGGATGAGGGTGATTAGTTTGATGGATTGCATTTGGATGTGCGGTGGAGTCTGAATAGATGTTGTATCAGGTGGCGGCGAGGTAGTTTTGGCCGGCTGAGAATGGGCTGGAAATACTAGGTGAAAACGCGATTGTTTTTGGGCTAAATCACCCAATAAGTTTGTTGTAATTTCGGCACCGGTTTGGAAAGCGATGTTAGGGAAGGGCTTAGTGGGGTGGCACTAGCGTTGCGGGTGCATAAGGCATGAAGGCCTTTGAACGAATTCTTTTCCCGGTCGATTTTTCCGATCGCTGCAATCAAGCAACATGCTGGGCCGGGGAGGTTGCGCGGTCACTGGGTAGCGACCTGTATCTGTTGCATGTCTATGAGGGCTACGACACGTTAGAGTTGGGCGTGAGCGGCCGCGGCTATGAAGACGATGTTTTCAAGAGTTTGATGGACCGGAGGCGAAAGCGGCTGCAGGAGTTTGGCGCGCAATGTTTTTCGGGCGTTAAGGTACACAAACTGCTTCGCTGCGGCAATGCGCCGGAGGCTATCGTTTCGACCGCCAAAGAGGAAGGGATTGACGTCGTTTTGATGCCGACGCATGGAGATGGGCCGTTTCGGCGGCTGCTGGTTGGGTCGGTAACATTGAAGGTGTTGCACGATTCTCAGTGCGCGGTTTGGACGACTGCTCACACCGACACCTTGCCGCTGAAGGCCCCCGCGCAACTTCGTCAAATTCTTTGTGCGGTTGATTTGAGTTCAGAGTCTGAAACGCTCGTGAATGCGGCGGCAAAATTGGGCTCGATTTATGGCGCGACCGTGCATCTGGTTCATTCCGTTACAAAGGCGGAGGATCACGCGCATCGGGAATGTGGCAAGGAACTGGACACGCTTGTTGCGGAAGCGGAGTCGGAGTTGATGGGCGAAGGCGACTGGAAAAGAGTCTGCTTCGAGACGCATGTAGGCGCAGGTCAAATGACCACAGCGTTGCAGAGCTTGGCACGGCAACTGCCCGCGGATCTAATTGTTGTAGGACACGGACATGCGCGCAAGCATTTTGGTGGATTCTGGAGCCATTTAGGCACGATTATTCACGAGTCGCCTTGCTCGGTATTGAGTGTCTAGGTCCAGTCATTACTATCAAAACCAGACAGGACTGCGGACCCAAATGGAGTCAGCCTCGGCGGAACTTGCAGCCATTACTGTTCTGAGCGCAGTCGGGACGACAAAAGCTGGTGCCACTTTGGACCGTAACCTTTCGGGCCGAGGGCATTTTTCAAATTCTTAATAGGCCCTAGCTAATGTAGAAGATCATGCCGACGAGGCAGCCTAGAACGAGAAGGTAGATGAGCAGCCATGCGGTTGCTTTCATAGACTGGTTCACTTCGTTGATGAGTGGGTTTAGCATTTCGCGCCTCCCATAATTTCTCCTGCAAGTGAATATCCACGCGACACGTGCTTAAGTAGTAGGTTCTACATATGGACCGACGCGACTTTTTAAATTCGACATTAATTGCTAGTGGAGCTGCGTTGCTTGGGGGGGCGAGCCCAATGGCGCTGCTGGCGGAGCAGGATTGGACGGGTTTCAGCGGTGTGGGGGATTATGCGCGATCGAATGGCAACACGCATGAAGTGATGATGGCCGGTCACGCCATTCGCGATGGAGCGTTTGAAGGCACGAAGGTGGCGATCCAAGACACGGGCGAGGTTTTTGATTGCGTGGTTGTGGGCGGAGGCATCAGCGGGTTGTCGTCAGCGCTATTTTGGGCGCGCGAACGGAAGGGGACGAAGTGCCTGGTGATGGACAATCATCCGATTTTTGGAGGCGAGGCAAAGCGCAATGAGTTTGATGTGGACGGGAAGCGGTTGCTGGTGCATCAGGGGTCGGCGGCGTGTTTTCCTCCCCTGAGCAAGGATTATCTGGCTGGGTTTTACGATTCGGTGGGAATTCGTTGGAGCGAGTTTCGATATCAGGATTTGACTGGGGCGGCTGAGAAGTTGGACATTCAGACTGCGCCGTATGGGGTGGGCGGAGAGACATCTGGATTTTATTTTGGACGGAAGTTTGGACATGCGGAAGGGGTTTGGGTGCGTGACCCGTGGGGCGTAAAGTTAAAGGGCGCACCGATTTCGGAGGCCTCGAAGCGGGAGTTGCTGAATATGCGCGAGGCGGATCGACGACCGTTTTCGACGCACCGGTATCAGCCGAAGGTACATGGCGATGAAGCTTCACGGCATTTGGACAGCGCGACGTTAGAGGAGCATTTGATGGAGACGTATGGGCTGAGCCGGGAAACGGTGCGGACGTATTTGTCGCCGATTTCGGGTGGTGGTTCGGGAATGGGTGCGGATGTGTTGTCTGGATATTGCGAGTATGCAGCGGATGTGTTGCTGCCGTGGGATTACAAGAAAGGCGCGCAGATGTTTCCGGGCGGGAATACGGGTGTGGCTCGACATCTGATGAAGCAATTGATTCCGGATGCGATTGAGGGCGGCGGGTCGATGGGCGAGATTTGCCGCGGGCGGCTTCGGTTTGAGGCGTTAGACAGAGATGGCCAGAGTACTCGGGTGAGGCTGCGGGCGACGGTGATTTCGGTGCGACATGAGGACGCGCCGGAGAAGGCGGAAGGGGTGGAGGTGATTTATGAGTTGGATGGAGCGCTGCACCGGGTGCGGGCGCGAGCAGTGATTATGGCCGGCGGCAGTTGGACAACGAAGCATGTCGTACGCGATTTGCCGACGGCGTGCAGCGAGGCATATGCACAGTTTTACCGCGCGCCTTGTTTGATGGCCAACGTGGCCGTACGGAATTGGCGTTTCTTGAACCGACTGGGATTGACGGAGTGCCAGTGGTTTGAAGGGATTGGCAATTCGATTACGCTACGGAAGGTTGCGAAGTTCGGCAGCGATTTCAGGGAGATGAACCCGGATGAGCCGACGGTTTTGACGATGAAGATTTTGTTTTCAAAGCCGGGATTAACGATGCAAGAGCAGACTATGCACGGACGGATGGAGCTATATTCGACACCCTTTCGAGATTATGAGCGGATACTGCGCGAGCAATTCACGACGATGTTTGGGCAAGCTGGATTTGATTGGAACCGGGATGTGGCCGGGGTTATTTTGAACCGTTGGGGGCACGCGTACCTGGCTCCGCAGCCGGGGTTCTTTTTTGGCAAGGATGGGAAGGCCGCGCCAGGCGAAGTGTTGCGGCAAGGGGCTTATGGACGATTAGCGTTTGCCAATTCGGATTTAAGCGGAATTATGGACCATCGCATGTCCATTTTGGAAGCGAAACGCGCGATAGATTCTATTAAGCAAATGGCTTGAGTGGCTGGGCAGGGATTTCCTGCGGGACATCGAGCGATTTCATTTTTGCAAGCAGCGTGGTTCGTTTGATACCGAGAAGATCGGCCGCGCGGGCTTTGTTGCCGCCGGACATTTTGAGCGCTTGATTGAGGAGAGAGAGTTCGAGGCCGCTAACGACTTCGTCGAAGTTGATGCCATCCTGCGAGAGTTCGATGCCGGGCACCTGTAGCGATGGTGCCGCTGGTTCAGGGGCGGTTCGAAGTTGACGGACCCGAAAATCGCTGGGCGTGAGAATGGAGCGATCGCCGCTAAGCGCAAACGCCATTTGCACGGCGTGCTCCAATTGGCGGATATTGCCCGGCCAATCCTGTTGTCGCAGATAGGCGATGGCTTCGTCGCTGATCTGTTTCGGCTGGGAGCATTCTGAAGCGCGGATTTTTTCGAGAAAGAATTGGATGAGGTGGGGAATGTCGTCGCGGCGTTCGCGCAGCGGGGGAAGGTGAACCGGCACGACATTCAGGCGGTAGTAAAGGTCTTCGCGAAATCTCTTTTCACGGATGGCTTGTTCGAGATCGACGTTAGTTGCAGCGATCACGCGCACATCGACTTTGACAGTTTCGGAACTGCCGACGCGTTGGAATTCCTGTTCCTGCAATACGCGTAGAAGCTTGGCTTGGGCGTCGAGAGAAAGATCGCCAATTTCGTCGAGGAAAATGGTGCCGCGGTTAGCTTGTTCGAATCGGCCCAAACGGCTGGTATGTGCGCCTGTGAAAGCACCTTTGGCGTGGCCGAAGAGTTCGGTTTCAATGAGCGTGGCAGGAAGCGCGGTGCAATTGACCGAAACCAGTTGTTGCGAGGCGCGATTGCTGGCGGCGTGAATGGCTTTGGCGATGACTTCTTTACCGGTGCCGGTCTCGCCGCTTATAAGGATGGTGCAGCGTTTTGATGCGATGAGTTGAATGATTTCGCAGACTTGCAACATGGAGCGGCTTTGGCCGATAAGAAATCGTCGCCAAGGCGCGGCCGCATCGGCTTCGGCTTTAGCTTCGGCGATGGCGTCAATGCGAGAGATTTGGACAGACAGGTCCTGCGGCTGCAGTTCACCGATGAAAGTATGAAAGGCGCCCAGCCGAGTGTAATGAATTACGTCGTCGACGGTGCCCGTGGGATGATGCACTATGAGCGGCACGTCGGGAGCGGAGCGAAGAAGATGATCGAGCACATGTTCTGCGCTGGAATTTAACGATTCGAGACCGACCACAGCGAGATGATAACGCTCGCCACGCAAGCGCACGAGGGCTGACTCCAAATTGCTGCTGGCGTCGATATCAACCGGCGGTAGTGCGCGGCGAAAACTGCTATCTGTAATGGCCAGGTCGGCGCCGATCCAGAGGAGCCTGGTCGCCATAATGTTCCTCTCCTGGAATACTCATCGACGGTCGCGGCAGGGAATGTTAGGAAGTTGACGCCAGAATTTTGGCGATTGACGAAAGGACCTATGTTTGCGAAGCTTGCTTTGCGGCATGGCTGCGGGAGCGGTGCGCTTCCTCGGCAATCGATTCCAGCTCTTTGTCGAAATCTTTGGTCCAAGACTCTTTTTGTTTGTCTTTCAGATTCAACAGGAGTTTCTGATTTCGCTCGGCACGCATCGTGCGCTGGCGCTGGGCGACAATGTCCTGGTTACAGGCTTGAAGAGCTTGGTGAAGCGTTGCTTCGCGCGCCTTACTCCCGAGCAGGAAGGCGGAAAGCGAGCGTAGGTCAGCACTGTTCGGGGCGGACATGCCTTGGATCCATTTTTCGCTTTCAACGCGCTCTTGGCCTATAGAATTCAGATTGTTTTCGAGCTTTTGACGCTCTGCGAACATTAGCTGAAGCTTATTCTTTTCAAGCGCTAACTGGGTATCGCGAAGCCGCAGTAGTGCTCCTAGGCGAAATTCAAACTTCTTCACGCCAAGGTACCTGCAATTTCCTTCAGGCCGTTGAGAGTTTGAGCAAATTCGGAGGTTTCACCGGCGTCCTGGCGTAGGAATTGAAGCACACGCTCGCGGCTGCGCACGGCTGAATCCAATTTGGGATTCGTGCCGGCAACATAGGCGCCTAGTTGGATTAAGTCTTCGGATTGTTGGTAGGTGGCCATGGAAGCGCGCAATTTTCGGGCATTGGCTAGATGGTTGGGATCGGAAACTTGCGATGCCACACGGGAAATGGACCCGAGAACATCAATGGCAGGGTAATGTCCGGCGGCGCCTAGTTGACGCGACAGAATTATATGCCCGTCGAGAATACCTCTGGCGGTATCGGCGATGGGTTCGTTCATATCGTCGCCTTCGACAAGGACGGTGAAGAAGCCGGTGATGCTACCTTTTTGGAAGTTTCCGGCACGTTCAAACATTTTGGGCAGGATGGAAAAGACGGAGGGAGTGTAACCTTTTTGGCTGGGTGGTTCACCGGCGGCGAGTCCGATTTCACGCTGCGCCATGGCCAGGCGGGTGACGGAATCCATCACGAGCAGGACGTTTTTACCTTGATCGCGAAAGTACTCGGCGATGGCGATAGCAACAAAGCAGGCACGCACACGCAAAGGAGCAGGCCGGTCGCTAGTGGCGCAGACCACGACTGACCGTTTGCGGCCTTCCGGGCCAAGTTCATGTTCGAGAAACCCACGGACCTCGCGATTCCGTTCGCCGATGAGGGCGATAACGGTAACGTCGGCGGAGTTTTGGCGCGACATGGCTCCGAGTAGGGTGCTTTTGCCAACGCCGCTTCCGCCAAAAAGTCCGATGCGCTGACCGAGGCCGCAAGAGAGAAGGCTATCGATGGCGCGAATTCCGGTGACGAGCGGCGTGGTGATGTGTTCGCGTTGGAGAGGGCCGGGGGGCGTGGCGAACAGTTCGTATTTAGCTTCCGCTTGGATGGGCGGGCCGCCATCCATGGGAAGGCCAAAGCCATCGAGTACGCGCCCGAGCAGGCCCATCCCGACAGATACTTGTGCGTCTTCCGATCGAGCGAAGATAGGATCACCCGGTTCGAGCCCATCGATCTCTTCCAGTGGAATGGAGAGGATGCGGCCGTTGCGGAAACCGGCGACTTGCGTTCGAATGCAACGGCCATTGGCAGTTTTGATTTCGCAAAAGCCGCCGATGGGTGAAGAAGGCCCCTGGGATTCGATTACAAAACCGGTAACATCCGTGATCGTGCCGCGCCAGCGCAGCAAATCGAGGTTTGGCAGCGAGGCTTCGAAGCGGCTGAGGTCAACCGGGAGATGGGTGAGATCCAGGCTGGGAATTTGCTTGGGCGAGGTAGGGGCCATGGTTAGTTCTGTATGAGGCGATCTGCGAATCCGCGTTCAATTTCCTGCAATTGCGTATCAACCGACGCATCAAGCTCACCCAATGAGGTCTCAAAGACCAAGCCGCCCGGTTGAAGCATGGCGTCGGGCATGATCTCAATGGCAGACATTCCTCCGTTGCGCTCCAGGGCGGCTCGAACCGCTTGGGCAGAGGCCGGAAACACTCGGATTTTGGTCACGTCACGATTTTGCAATCGTTGCAGCGCCGCAATTACGATGCCAAGAAGCGATTGTGGATCTGCGGTTAACTCGCGATGGAGAATGCGTCGTGCTATTGCGATCGAAAGCTTTACCAGTTCATGCTCTGCTTCGTTGCGAACACGGCGTTTGGTCTGCGCAACGTCTTGAATCGCGCGTGCGAGACGATCCAAAGCTTCTTGCATTTCCGCCGCAGCTTCTCCGCGGCCCTGTTTTTGTCCTTGTTCAAAACCATTCCGGCGAGCTTGTTCCAGCCCTATGTTGTGGCGCGCCTCTAATTCGGCGATGAGCTCTGGAGTGGCGTCGGAATTGGCTAAAGGCACCCCGGAGACAGGCATAGAAGGTCGGCCCTGAGGTGCTTTTCGTGGCGCATTATCGCCGCCCAAAGAATGCCAAGCCAAGTCTTCCGTTTCGGTATCCGATGTTGCGATTTTACAAATCAAAGGCACACCTCCGGCCAACTAAGCGATATGGAGTGGCGTGTTGGCTCACACCTCCTCCATCCACGCGCGAACTACGTTGACGGCGGCGCTTGGATCTTGGACGATGCTCTTGCGGAGGTGGTCGAGAAGCGCCTTTGTATGGTTTGTCATTTCGGGAAGTTGCAGCAGAGGCATAACCTCTTCCAGTTCCTTGATGGATTTTTCCGCTCCCTCCGACCTGTCGGATCCTTCGACCTGCTTTGACTTGGAACCAGGTGCGGACGGCAAACCGGCAGTATCAGCGTGACCGGCAACGATGGATGCCTTCTCCGCCAATTGGGCGGCGGCTGGGGCTACCTTAGGCCTTCGTAACAGGAAGCCTAGCAAGAGAACGATGAAGAGTAAACCAGCACCTCCACCAATTAGGATTTTCTTGTCAGCCATCAGGTCCTTGATTGTGAGCTTTGCCGGCGCCACTGGCTTCGAGCTATCCAATGCCACTTCTTCGGCATTTTTCGTTTGCTCAAAAGGCAGCGTTTCGACGATCAACTGGTCTCCACGATCGGTGGAGATACCCAGGACACCCGCGACGACATCGTGTATGGCTTTGAGCTTCTCTGGTGACGGCGGAATAAGAACGCGCTTTCGCTGATTTCCTTTGCCTTGCCACTCGACATCCTGGTCAATTAGCAGAGCGGCTGAAATTTTCTTGATAATGCCGCGCGGAGTTTTTACTTCACGGACGGTTCGCGATGTCTGGAATGCCTGGCTCTCGGTTCGGTGCGAAACGCCGCTCACTCCCGAACCGCCGTTGGCCTGGCTTCTTATTTGAGAGCGCGGGAGATTAGACGGAGTTCCGGGAACACCCGCCGTAGTACCACCTTGGGATAGATCCTCCGTCTTTTGCGTCGTGGCTACAGCGCTGCGCGTAGGATCATATACTTCGTCAGTTTGATCGCTGGTTGAAAAATCGCAATCTATTGTGACACCTACTCGGAACTTGCCATCGCCCAGAAGGGGATCGAGCGTCGCTTCCACCTTGGACGTGAGATCCTTTTCCACTTGCTGCTGGTAATCGAGCGAATTATCAGCACTGTCTACGCCATCCGTTGCCATTTTGTGTTGCCGGCTTAGCAGATTGCCTTGCATATCTACGATGGAAACTGCATCGGGCGAAAGCCCCTCGACGGCGCTACCCACCAGATTGGCGATAGCAACTACGTTCTTGGCTTCCAAGTGAAAGCCGGGACGCACATGGACCAGGACGCTTGCCTTGGCCGCCTCGCGAGAATCGAGAAAAACGGAATCCTTAGGAAAAGTGACGTGGACACGGGCATCGTCTATGCCGTTGATGGCTTTGATTGTCTTTTCTAATTCGCCTTCCACAGCGCGGCGATAGTTGACGCGTTCGCCGAAGTCAGTCAAGTTGAGGTTGGTCTTGTCGAAGATCTCAAAGCCAATGCGTCCCGCTTTGGGAAGGCCCGCACCGGCAAGTTCCAGGCGCGCTTCGTCCACCTTGTCTGCGGCAACCAGCACTGTAGTGCCGTTATCGGCCAAGCGGTGCTCCGTTCCCGTCTCTTTGAGCTTTGCGACGATGGCGCTGGCATCCTCTGGCGACATGCTGGTGAAAAGTGGCTTGAAATTGCTTTCCTTCTGCCAGTGGGTGAACCAATTGATCCCCAACACAAGAAATATGGAGACGCAAGCGAGTCCGATCTTCTGCGTCATCGATAATGTGAAAAACAATTTCTTGAGCTGGTCCATGGTCTGGCTTTAGTTAAGGCAATTCATCTTCTGCGGCACGTCGATGGCTTGATCTCAGACCTGCATGCGCATGATTTCTTCATATGCCGAGACCACCTTATTGCGAACTTGCATAAACATTTCGAGATTTAGATCTGCATTTTGAGTAGCCAGAATCATAGAGTGTACTTCTTGATTTCCACCTGACAGGTAATTGGAAACTGCCGCATCAGCCTGCGCCGACGAAGCCTCAACATTGCTTACAGCACTTTGAAGCATGCTCTGAAAACTCGGTCCGGAAGGCTCCGGCTTGGCTATCGGTGGGACGGCGCTGCTCACTGACTGAAGGGCGACGGGAGAAATGGGAGTCGGCATGGAATTACTTGAAAAGATCGATCGAACGTTGAATCATGTCCTTCACTGCAGAGATGGCGGATACGTTTGCCTGATAAGAGCGAGACGCGCCCATTAAATCGACCATATCCTCGGCAGGATTTACCTTGGGGAATGCCACGTAGCCATCTTTGTCGGCATCGGGGTGTCCGGGCATATAGCGGCGATCCGGTTCGGATTGATCGGTAACGATTTGGCTGATAGCCACACCGTTTCCATCGGAACCCATGTGAGCATCAAAGATTGACGAGAACGGCGACGACACGCTTTGGGATTGAAAAACCACGTCCTGACGACGGTAGGGGCCGCCTGTAGCTGTTCTCGTCGTGTCTGCGTTGGCAATGTTCTCAACTAATATCTCGGCGCGCTGGCGCTCCGCTGTCATACCGGATGCGCTGACGGAAAGAGAATTGAACAGGCTCATGAGCTGGCGCCTCCGCCGGTGATCGCAAGCCTAATGTTCTTAATGTTACGCCGCAGCAGGTTGGACGCAACGCTGAAGCGGATGGCATTCTCTGATAGCAGGCGAGCCTCCCGGTCCAAGTCCACATTGTTTCCATCTGCCTTGACACGCAGACCGGCAACATCTGTAATAGACGGGTTGGACTTCGAATCAGTTAGCGCGTGCCGGAACTCGGATTCAAAATCGATGTCCTTTGTACGGTAGTCAGGCGTATCGGCATTTGCAATGTTAGAAGCAACAAGCTTCTCACGCATACTGAGAAGCGTCATGTATTGCTCTAACTGGCCGGAAGTTGGATCAAGCATAATGAAACCAACTTTTGGTGAGCAAATGGAGGGCCAGACAGAGGCTTAAATGGATTGGGAATGCCCCGAATTAAGAACGGGGGTTATAGGGGCGTTTGTTGTCAATATTCCGAGATCAGCGAGTCGGAAGAGGGAATTCGCACTTTATTAGCCTCTGACATTCCAACGCGATTGTTCCGGATTGGAACCCGCGTAGAGAAAGGATGCAGAATTGGCATGCAACTCGGCAGAAATATGGGCACGAACGACTTGGGCAAGATATAGGTTTTGCTCTCCGAAAGCACGAGCGTCGTCAAAAATCCGACGCCTTTCCTCCGGGCTTCGACATTCGGCAATCCGTTGTGCTGCCTCCTCGCCCCATTGTCGAATTAGGCGTTGAGCGCGCTCAAAGTCGCGATTCAGCAGCGCGGTTCTCAGATCTTCACTCGTCATCCTTGGCCGTTAATGTTCTGTGAAACTTGATTTTCGGCGGTGAAAAGGCCTGTGATTTCCGAAAGCTGGCCTTGCAGCGAGGAGATCGCAGCGTCGGCTTGAGCCATCTGAGTTGTCAGGTCGGTCTGCATTTGAGTCACTTGCGTTTGTTTTGCAGAGATCTGGTTCGTAAGATTTGTGATCGAAGTTCCAATGTTGTTGCCAGCGACTGTAATGGCACCGTTGGTGCTATTGGTTAGGGAATTCAGGGCAGAATAGGCGGATTGAATGAAACCGCTCGTTGTCTCGGTACCTAAGAAGGTAGACACCGCCGAAGAAGAAGAGGAAAAGGCAGTATCGAAGGTAGAAGAATCGAAATCCAAAGTGCCACTTTGGTCAAAAGTGAGACCAAGGCTTGCCAGCGAATTGATACCGCTCGACGATGAGGATGTGTAACCCCCAATTGCATTTAAGCTTTGCTGTAATTGGTCTACGAGTGTATTCCCGGCTAGCGCTCCCCCATTTTGCCCTCGATTTTTCGTCAGTTCTGCTGAGGCGGTGTTGTAGGCGGTAACGAAACTGGAAATTGCGCTAGTGATATTCGAACTGCTTTGCGAGACGGTAATATTGGCCGTCCCGGTCGTCAGAACATCTGCAGTTAATCCTGTTGAGAGAGAAAGCGTACGAGAAGTAGAATCGACGGGTGTTGAGGGTTCGCCGTTAATTTGATAGGTGACGTACGATCCCTGACTCAGCGAGGACAAAAGGTTGCTCGTACCATCGTTCAGCTGGACTGTATCCGGCGCATATTGTGTGCTCTGGACAGAAAGACGGTAGTCGGGGGTAGAACCACCCACATTGACTACCGTAGCTTCGACGTTGGCACCGCTCGAGTTAATGGCCGATACCAGAGAGCTTAAAGAGGTGCCACTGGGAGTGATTGTGTAGTTTTTGCTATCGACGGTCAGCGTAAAGCTACTGGCAGAGGAGATGCTTTGAGTACCAGGATCGGTGACCGTTGTCGTACCGGCAGAACTGATGGTATTCGTTTGAGAACCTGTGCTGACAACCGTTAGCGCATAGGTTCCCGGCAGTGCGCTGGAGGTGGCATTCGCGGTTGCAACGTCTTGATTATCGACGCTGGCGGAGTAAGAACTGGCTGAAACTGCTGTGTTTAAGCTGTCGATGGCGTTTTGCACCGACATGACATCGTTGCCTACGGTCTGCACCTCGGTCTGCTCGTTGGTGAGCGTGCTTTGTTCATCCTGCAGCAGCGTAATAGGCTCGGTGGCACGGGCAACAGCTTGGCTGACCACGTTATTCAACTGTGCGGAAAACGTGCTTTCGCCGTTAAAATATGTGCCAGTAGAAGCAGAAGTGGACGTGGTTGACATAGGCTTACGTTAGTTGGTTAGTGGGGCTGGGCGACCTTCTGATCACCCAGCCCATTTGCCGCTACTATTGCAGCAGCTTTAAGATCGCCTGAGGCTCGGAATTGGCTTGCGCCAAGGCGGCAACGGCGGTTTGGGTGAGCACCTGAGACTTGCTCAGATTGGCGGCCTGGGTGGCGACGTCGGCATCCTTGATGCTCGATTCGGCCGCCGAAAAGTTTGTAACCTGGGATTGCGCCAAGTTAATGGCATAGTTGAGTGTGTTTTCACCGGCACCCACGATACCTTGTGTCAGACCAAGTTGCTGGATGGCGGCGTTAATTGCCGTAATAGCAGTGTCTGCGTTTGCGGTGGAGGATGCTGTAGGCGCTGTCGCGCTGGTACTTCCGGCCGCACCGAAGACGCCAGCGGTTGCCATGGTGCCGCCTGTGCCTGAAAGGGTGTAAGCATCGGTTGCGGTAAACGTGCTGGAACTCTGGAAATCGATTCCCGTGCCGGCAGCGTTCTTAATGGCGTAAATGCCATATTGCGCGGTTGAATTGTTGATGGTGGTGATGGCGCCGGCGAGGTTGGCTGCATTGGTGCTGGTCAAATTGACAGAAAAAGACTGACCACCCGTCTGGAATGACAGAGTTTCGCCATTGCTGGCAGTTGCCGGAACAGTAAACGCGGTGGCTCCTTGATCGATGTAGGTGGCTGTGTTGCTTGCGCTGGCGGTCGCGGTAGAAGAGATGAGGCCGGGGCTGCCTGCCGCATCGGTGACGTTGAATGGCGTGGTGCCGCTGAACTCCAAACTTCCCGTGCTGCTCAAAGACGCGGTGATTCCAAGCTGGTCGGATCCCAGTTGGTTGTTCAACTGTGCCAGAACATCCGAACCGGAGATACCGCCGGTGGCACCGGTAACAGTCACCGTCTTGGTAGTCGCCGCGCCATTCACGTAGGTGTTGAAATTGAAGGCTTCGCTTGCGCTAGAACCATTTAGGAACGTGCCGGTGTTCAAGCTGACGGTATTATTGGCAAATCCAGTGCCGCCACCCAGAATGTTGGTATTCGATAAACCAAGGCTGGTGGCGTCAACGGCGTTTTGCGCACCGCTCAAGTTGACGGAAACGGTTGAGTTAGCAGTGCTATTGCCGCCGCCAATGAAGACGCTGAGGTTTTGATTGAAAGCACCACCCGCAGCCATGTTGATGTTGGACGCTTGGCGGGTAACTTCCGATAGGAGGCCCGTGTATTCCTGGTTTAAGGTGGCGCGGCTTCCGGTGAAAGTTGCCGATGCCGATTCCGTGGCCAATGTCTGCAAGCGGTTCAGGATTGTCGATATGTTGCTTAAGCCTCCATCGACGATCTGCAGTTGGCTGACACCGTTGTTGGCATTGTTGACGCCTTGAGTGAGCTGGCTGATCTGGCTCTGGATACCATTGGCGACCGCAAGGCCGGCGGCATCGTCACCGCTTTTGTTGATACGATAACCAGAAGTTAATTGTTGAATAGTGTTGCTCTGGAACTGGTTGTCCAAATTGAGATTCTGCTGCGCGACAAGCGAGTCCACGTTTGTTTGAATTGAAATCATAGAAGTTTCCTTTTCTTTTGTCCGGCCTGCCTATCGGCTGGTTGTTGGCCTTCACAGAGCATGTCGTGAGTGAATGTCAAAAGTTCGAGGAAAATTTAGGCTACAGAAGATTCCTATCCAGCAAGCCCTTAGCCTTGCAACAGTTTCAACACAGCCTGCGGCTCGGCATTAGCTTGGGCCAGCGCAGCAACGGCTGTTTGCGTTAATACTTGCGATTTGCTGAGATTAGCCGCTTGCGTGGCCACGTCTGCGTCTTTGATGGTGCCCTCGGCGGCTGAGAAATTCGTGACTTGGGACTGCGCCAAGTTGATGGCGTAGTTTAAGGTGTTTTCTCCGGCACCTACGATGCCTTGCGTCAAGCCAAGCTGCTGAATGGCATTGTTAATGGCCGTGATAGCGGCGTCGGCATTTGCCGTCTGACTGGATGTCGGGGCAGTTGATGAAGTGGTTCCGGCAGATCCGAATACGCCCTTACTTGCGGCTGTAGCACCGGTGCCGGTAGTGGTGAATGCGTCGTTGACGGTAAAGGCACTGGAACTCTGGAAGTCGATACCTGTTCCCGCACTATTCAACACCGCGTAGACACCATATGTGCTGGCGACGGAGTTAATGGTGCTGATGGCATCGGTGACACTGGCGGAATTGGCGCTAGTGAGATTTACGGCGAATGTCTGCCCGCCCGTTTGGAAGGTGAGTGTTTCACCGTTGCTCGCGGTGGCCGGAGCTGTGAAACTGGCGGCTCCCGAGTCTAGGTTTGTCGAAGTGTTGTTGGCGCTGGCAGTGGCGCCGGTTGAAATCAGCGCTGGTGTAGTGGCTGAATCGGTGACATTGAACGGGGTAGTGCCGCTGAATTCCAGCGCGCCATTACCGTCGAGGCCGGCCGTAATTCCGAGTTGATCCGCACTCAGTTGGTTATTTAACTGCGCCAAAACATCTGACCCGCTGATTCCGCCCGTGCCACCGGTTACGGTGAGCGTTTTAGAAACAGCCGCACCATTGATGTTTGCATTAAATACAAAGCTTTCGGTGGCGCTGGATCCGTTCAAAAAGGTTCCACCGCTCAGATCGACAGAATTATTGGCAAAACCAGTTCCGCCACCAAGCACGTTGGTGTTGACCAAACCAAGGCTCGTGGCGTCCACAGCGTTCTGGGAGCCGCTCAAATTGATGGAAACAGTCGAGTTGGCCGCGTTGTTTCCACCGCCGACGAAAACACTAAGCAAATTGTTGAACGAACCGCCCGCCGCCATGTTGATGTTAGAAGCTTGGCGCGTGATTTCCGAAAGCAGTCCGGAATACTCCTGGTTCAGAGTGGCCCGGTTGCCCGTAAATGTGTTGGAGGCCGATTCCGTCGCCAGAGTCTGCAAGCGGTTCAAGATAGTTGAGATATTGCTCAATCCGCCATCGACAATTTCCAACTGGCTGAGCCCGTTGTTGGCGTTGTTGACGCCTTGGGTTAACTGTTCGATCTCGCTCTGAATGCCGTTGGCAACAGCCAGACCCGCGGCATCATCGCCGCTCTTGTTGATGCGATAACCGGAAGTCAACTGCTGGATGGTGCTGCTTTGGAATTCGTTGTCGAGATTCAGATTTTGCTGCGCCACCAACGAATCAACGTTAGTTTGAATTGAAATCATGGAATTTCCCTCATTTTCTGATTCGGCCTGAGGCTGGGCTCATAATCGGCCTTCGAGGGAAGCTGATGCAATCGTTTTGCCAAAGAGTCTGCGGGACGATACGATACGCCCCGCAGAAGAGCAAAATAGGGATAAGAATTCCCTGTGCTATCTGCTAAGGCTTTTTAGCTGGAGCGCTTGGTGGCGGTTCCACTTTGCTGCCTAGATCGCTAAGAACTACGATATCGACGCGCCGATTTTTCGTTCGGCCTTCTTCGGTCTGATTATCAGCCAGGGCGTTGGTATCTGCGTAACCGACAATGGCCATGCGGTCCCGGCTTATTCCATAGCGTTCATTGAGGGTTCGCAGCATTGCGATACTGCGCGCGGCTGACAGCTCCCAGTTGTTATGAAAGCGCTCGTTGTTAATCGGCAGCGAATCGGTATGACCTTCGAGACGTATGGGGTTTGGTAATTGGTTCAAGGTAGCTGCAATTTTGGCGAGCAGTGGTTCGATGGACTGATTAATGGTGTCCTCACCGGAAAAAAACAGGAATTGCGTGTTGAGACTGATGACGGCACCCCGCGGTTCAAGGTGTACCCGTACCTGTCCCTGTTCCATTTCGATACCGAGATTGGCCTGGAGTTTCTTTATGGCATCGGCGACGTCAGGCTGGGCCGCAGGAGGGACAGGTGCCGGCGGAAGTGGCGTTTTGGATGGCGGCCGAAAGGCTGGCCCTCGCATCATTTCATTACCCCGGCCTTGATCGTCAATCACACCGCCTAAGACTGCCGCTACCTTAGGTGCAATATCGCTGCTCGACAGGGCTTTGTCCACAGCTTGCGAGATCTGCTTGGCGCGCGACTTGTCAGTCTGGGTGGAGGCAAAAAGCACAACAAAGAATGCAAATAGAAGAGTCACCAAGTCGGCATAAGAAACCAGCCAGCGTTCAGAATTTTCATGACCCTTCTTCTTGTGGCGACGCGCCATGACATATCTCCTTTAGGCTGCTGAACGACTTTCTTTTCCAGAAGCAACCGACTGTACTCCCGCGTCCTCTGCCGGCTTCACACCCTCGAGATAGGCGTCCAGCTTACTCTGGATAAGCATTGGATTCATACCCTCGGCAACAGAAAGGATGCCCTCGAGCACGAGTTCGTGATTTTTGAGCTGCGCCTCCAGTCGGGCGCGCAACTTCGCTCCAGCCGGAAGCAGAAAGAGATTGGCAAAGGCAACGCCATAAACCGTGGCCACGAAGGCTACGGCAATTCCGTGTCCAACCCGTTCGATGTCTTCAAGATGCTTCATCACCTGAATCAGGCCGAGAACGGCTCCGATAATACCGATCGTCGGAGAGTAGCCGCCCGCGGTTTCAAACACTTTAGCCTCTGCCTCGCCACGGTGTTCAGTAAGTTCAATCTCCAGATCCATAATGCGTCGAATATCCTGCAAATCAGCGCCATCGACCACAAGCGATAAGGCTTTTTTCATAAACGGATCTGAGAGCTGTTCGACCTCGGATTCAAGCGATGTTAAACCGCTTCGGCGCGCTTGGCGGGCAAATTGCAAAACTTGGGCAACGGATGTGGCGTAGCTGGGTGTACTGTCCCAGAACACCGCGCCGAGCCTCCGAAAGGCCCGTAGCAACTGCTTGAACGGCGTCGTGATCATGACCGCTCCGAGGGTTCCGGCTACGACGATCATGCCAGCGGTAATTGACGAAATGTCGCTGAAACGGCCGCCCTCCAGAAGCAAACCGCCGACTATTCCGACCAGAGCCACAACGATGCCCGCCAGCGTCGAAAAATCCGGTTTTCCGCCTGCCTTTTTTGAACCGCCTTTATTTGCCATGGTTGCCCGCCATCACAACTGGACCCAATTGTGAGTTGCCGAATGCACCTCCAAGAATTTCGCGGCGGAACTGAATAACTCGCTCCACTACTTCATCGGGCGTTTCACGCACCATGAATTTCTGCCCGTTGGTGAGCGCAATGACCGTATCCGGAGTCATCTCAATGTGCTCAATCAAATCGGAATTTAATACCAAAGGCACCTGATTGAGACGGGTGAGGGAGATCATACTTATCTCTTCGGCAAAGAGACGGAGGGAATGGGTGTGTTTTTGTGCCAGTAGTTTTGTGGTGCTGACTGGCGTGAGTAGGGGGGATCGTAAACGAGAAGCGGATGGCTAACATGGGGAGGTGATGGCAAAGGGCTCTCTTCGAAAAGCGCGACTTGGCAGCCAGTAGCCAGCGCTTCCATGCGACGTTTAGAGGCTTTCATTGTGGCCAAGCAGCATTGTGAAGAGGGCAGGATGTCGTCCGACGCGTGGCACAAAGCGCGGCGACGGGAGTCGTTTGTCGGCTGATAAGCACTATTACAATCGCACAGGAGTGATAGCACTCAAGGCATCGGGGATAGGATAGATTACGCTACATTAGCGTAAAGCCACCCTTGCCGGATCGAGAATAACTGCGCCGATCGCCGAGTTGGTTTCTATCTCTCGTCACCGGGGCTGTGGTTAAAGCCGAGCTTAGCTCTCCACGAACGAGCGGGCGCGTATGTGATAGGCGACTAGGCGGCCGCGCGATGGCTGAGATGCTGGAGCAAGGCAAAGCCAGCACTTAGGCCCTGGGGAGAAGACCTTCGCTGGGATGCAACAGCGGTTCTGTCAGTGCGCAAACGTTCGACGACGCTCTCCAGCAGTTCCTGCTGTTCAATTTCGAGTACACTCGCCGACCGCGTTCTCTGGCAGCTATGCAATGCGCTCTCAAGCTCATTTTCGAATTTTTCCGGATCTGCGACCTTCCAAGCGGCAAGGATTCTTTCAGCGTGCTGCGCGATGCTCATGAGAGTTTCAATGACCTCTTGCAGCTTTATCGCAACAATTGGGAGATTTTAGGGTCTAATTTTGCAGGGAAGTGAAATTCTTTTGAGGGCGTTTGGTTTTGACTATGCCATGTAGTCGAACAGAGTCTTCAGATTAATGCTCGAGTGTGCTTCGATGGCCGCCTGCATGGCGGTTTGTTCCGTAGTCAATTGGGTGGCAGCAGCGGCAATATCAGTGTCCCTCAAGCTACTCACCTCAGCTTGGTCGTTGGTCAAGGCCGAGGTCGCGGCGTTGTTAGCGTTTTGAATCCAATCTTCCACGTTGCCGTAGAAAGTGGTGGCTTGGCCAAGCTGTGCCGTAGCAGCGGTGAGGGAAGTAGAGGCGGCTTGAATTCCGGTTTGATCGCCATTTGCAAGCGCGGTTCCGAGTGCGTACACGGCCTGAAAGATATTGCCCGCCGCAGGCGTACCGTCCGAATTCTGAGCGTCGAAAATCTGCTGAGCGGTCATGGTTGGCACCAGAGTCTGGCCGCTTATGTCCTGAATGGTGTCGGTATTGGCCGCGGTGTTATTTTGCGTCGCTCCTCCGGAAACCGACCAATCGAAGGTGTACGGCTGGGTGGAAGGGTCGTCGCCCCCAAAAATGTACTGTCCCTGAACACTGGTGTTGGCCAAGTCCACCATCTGCTGCGCGATGCCTTGGACCTGCTGGCCCAATGTGGTCAGCGTGGCGGATGAGGCCGTTCCGCTGGAACCCTGGGCGGCAATCGAAACGAGTTGGTTTAGCAATGTGTTAGCCGAAGATAACGCGTTGTCGGCGGCGGTTGCTTGGGTATTGGCCAGAGTCAAGTTGGTCTGAACCTGGGTAATTTGGTTCGCTTGGTTCTGATAACCCAGGATGGTGGCAATGTCGGTTGGGTCGTCCGAGGCGACATTCACGCGATAACCGGAACTGAGTTGTTCGTTGGTTTGCGCGATGGCGTTCTGCGTGTTGTCCAGATCGAGGAGAAAGGTTGAATTGAAAGCGTCTAGCCCAGCTAGCATACGTCACCTATTGAACTTGTTCCATGACGGTGAGAAGACTTTGCATGGTTGTGTTCACCGTCGAGATCACTTGAGCGGCAGCTTGATAGGACTGCTGGTATTGCATGATCAGAGCGGCCTGATCGTTGAGGGATACGCCCTCTACTTGCGAACGCATATTTTGCGCTTGCGTGAGAAGTTGCGACTGCGCCTCCTGGTTGGCAGAAGCAGTGGATTCGCTCTGGCCGATGCCAGAGGCGATCGAGCTATAGAAATCGGTAAAACTTAGATTGTTCAGACTAGAGTTCGTGGTGGTGGATAAGTCGGCCAGTTGAGTGGCGGTGCCGTTGGAAACGACGGGCGGACCGGGTGAGATGGCAGCCAAGGTGGATGCGGTAATGGACGGATCCAGCGCTAAAGAACTGGCAGCCTCGGTTGGAGTGGTGGTGGAATAACTGAAAAGTGCTTGTCCGGCTACGCCAGTGCTGATTTGGCCACTTTCGAGAATGTTGTTGACGGTTGTGGCTACTGTCTGCGCCAGTTGATTCAAACTGCCCTGTTGGCTGCTGTCGCCGATGACCGAGGGCAGAGTTGTGTTCCGAAAGGAAAGTAACCCTCCCAGCGTGCCTTGGTTTGCTAAGGCCGTTACATCCTGGCCTCCGCTAGTAAGAATCTGGGCATCGGGCGCAGCATTTGCAATCGAGGGGTTCTGGGGCGTGGTGTAACTTAATTGCAAAGCATTGGACGCGTTGCCTTCGACCAAGGGCGATTGCCCACCCAAAAGTACAGTGGCGGTTCCATCGCTATTCATATTTACGCTGATGGGGGCGAGATTAGAAAGCTGCTCGAGCGCATTGTACAGCTGTGATTGAACACCAGCATCGCTCTTGTCACCATTCTGAATTTCGCCGTTAATGCTGGCAATTTGCGCGGTGAGCGAATTGATGCTACTCACTGCGCCAGACAACTGCGTGTCCGTTTGCGAACGAAGCTGCTCGACGTTGGTGGCCGTCTGCTGCACCTGCTGAGCAAACGTGCTGGCCGCGGTGATCACTTGCTGCTGGTTGGTCGCGTCGGTGGGATCGGAACTCCAAGCCGAAAAGGCGGAATATAGGCTGCTGAGCGCTGATGGAATACCGGTGGTACCCGAGACATTAAAAAAGTTTTGCAGAGCGCTGAGGCTGGAGGATTCCTGAGTACTCAGACCGGATTGCTCACTGGCGTTCCAAACTGCTTGTTCGGCAGTAATGCTGCGTGAATCCTGGACGCCGCTGGCGCGCACTCCACCCATCAAATTGCCAGAGGCGTCAAATGCAGCCGCCGTCATGTTCAACGTCTGGGTGACGTAGCCGGGGGTAGAGGAATTGCTGACGTTGTTTTGGACGACACCAATCGCCTGGCTTAACACATCGAGTGCGTTGCCCGCGGTATTCAATGCAGCAAATAATGACGACACGGTTTCATCCTTGTCTGAGCCGGCGCGTAGGCCGGAAACTCAGCAGTCCATCGAGAGATGGCTTGATACCGCCATCCCACCCCAATCTGCATGCATCCCATAGGCCAAAGTAGCGTCCGAGGACGGCAAGGTGGAGTCATGCGATCCGAAATATGACGAATAGAATGCAGAAGCTGCTTGCATCAAGTGCTGCAGTCGCCCCGCGCGACGCCGAATTTGCCAGACCATCGCTTCCGTTTCATTGGACGCTGAAGAAGACGGCCCAGGAAATGCGTTGCTCTGTAAAACTGGAGATAATTGCTGACACTCGCCCTCGATGGTGGCCGGCAGATCGGATAATGCCAAGCTCAAGGGGTTCCTTACCACCTCGACAATGGCGACGTCGAGAAGCGCCATGATTCTATTGAGCCGCTCGCCCATCCCCCCGATCTCCATACTTTCAGTTGCGTTCATTGCCATTCGGAAAAGCGTCAGCCCGTAATGTGGCTTTCCACAACTGCCTGACTGACTTGTGCAGTGTCGGTCTGATACGATCCGGAACGAATCTGTGCACTGAGGCTATCGACTTTCGACTGACGCGAAGCTCCGCTCGCTTTGGCGAGCGCAATAAGATTGGCGGCGTTGGACAAACTGACACTGTCGGATTTTTGACTCGACGAAGCACCGGCACTTCTGTTATCGGAATTCGCGCCGCCAATTGATCCAATTTGACCACTGCCTAAACTGTCTATATTGCCGTTGCTGACTCGCATGTTCGTTTCGTGATCCTCTGCTTACAGAATGCTCGCCTTCTACTGTCGATTTTGGCTCGGACCCTGTCAAATGTTGTATCGGTGAGATTTGTCTAATTTAGAGAGTAAATCCATTTTTTCTACTTAAGAATTCTCCGATTCCGGATTTCGCTGGCTAAGGTCGTGGACCTTGAGCAATAGTTCTACTTCTCCTTGCGCAACGTGAAGATCCTGAGCAATCTCGGCCACCGACTTCCCCTTGCGCGACAGCCGCATGATTTGGCCCCGGCGATTTAAATTCACCGGGATATCCGGCGAAGTCCACAAAGCTGCGGGTGTCTGGACCGGCTCGCCCGGATCATTCACGCGTTTGCGCAGTTCCTGTAAGTCGAGCGCCGTCTGCCTTGAATCGAGCGAATGTAGCTCGAACTCCGATCTCAACTTTGAGCGCTCGGCTTCCTCTTTCGCGAGTCGTTTTTCTAACCGGCGCGTTTTTATCAGCAGGATTGTCATGCTAATAAGGAGGAGTAAGAGCGCCAGTGCGACACCGGCCCCCACCAGGATGATGGCCGTAACCGGCGAATTTAAGTTCAATTGAATGGGCATGGAGAACATCTTTTCCGTACGCTAAAAGGTGCCGCTCTTACCGGTTGGCCACTTGCGTTCCAGGTAAGACCGGAGCCGGAGCACGCCCTGAGCCCTCAACTGAGAAATGCGCGTGATATGGAGTTCCATGATGGAAGCAATTTCCCGTAAGTTCAGTTCTTCCTTGTAATAGAGACTCAATACGAGACGTTCGTTCTCAGGAATCTTTTTCATTCCTTCCGCTACTACACGTTCCAATTCGGAACGCTCCAGTATCCGGGCAGGAGATTCTTCTTCATCGCCGCTGATGAACTTGAGCAAGCTCAGTTCTTCGCCGTCCTCAATAACCTCAAGGCTACCGAGGGACACGGCCCGCAATTCCACAACCCATTGCTGATATTCGTTAAGACTGATGCCTAGTTCGTTGGCGATCTCCTGCTCATCAGGACTACGCTGCAGCTTTCGCTCGGCGCTGGCGATAGCCGCTTGCACCTGCTTCACGCGCTTGCGTTTGTGAGTAGGAATGCCATCCAGGCCACGAATGCTGTCGAGAATCGCACCTCTAATTTTGTATTCGGCGTAGGTCTTGAGAGAAGCGTTATGGCTGGCATCGAAGTTGTCAACCGCGGCCAAAAGGCCGACAATACCCGCGGAAATCAGGTCGTCCAGTTCCACGCTGGGAGGCAGTTTTTCGTGTATGCGCGCAGCGATCCAGTGCACCTGTGGAAGGTGCTCCAAGATTAAGGCTTCCCGTTCCTCAGCGGTTCGGTCCGGCGCCGCATAGGCATACATAAACGTTTAGTTCTCCCCTTATTGAGCCGCGGATAGTTTCTGACTAGGCAGCGGCCTCCTTCTTGGCTTCGACCAGTCGCCGGCTGACGAGACTTGCAAGCAACGCCGGTTTGGAGGGCTGCTCGATATCTTCTGGTATGGTTTGGCCGTTGGCGACATACGAAACGGGCAAACCCGAGCAGATCGCCAGATCCAGCAACATCCCGCTGGACGCGGTTTCATCGGCACGCGTGAGTATTAATTTCGCAGGTTTCAGAGGTGCAAACCTCTCGACTACCCGGCTGGCGATGGACGGCCGCAATGTTGCTGGCATAACCAAGTGAACATCTACACTAGGTGCACGCTGCACCCAAGTGGCCAAATCATTCAGATCCTCCAAATCGGCAGGACCGAATCCCGGCGTATCGATGAGGATTAATTTCTTTGTCGCGTGCTGCGTCAGGGACTGGTCGAGCGCGCTTAGATTGTGTACGGCGTCGAAACCCAGTCCGGCTATCCGAGCGTAAGCCGCTAAATGTTCCCAGCCACCGACACGCAGCGTGTCGAGCGACAAGATATGCATGGGTAGTCGCGCCTGGAGCCCGCAACGCAGAGCAATCTTAATGAGTGAAGTCGTTTTTCCAGCACCTGCCGGCCCGACAAACAGAACGATTTTTTGTTTAGCATCCCGACGTCCCAATTCGGGAGAAACTTGAAAACGCCGGTCAAGTTCAGCGGCGAGCGCGAGTTCCAACGTTTCGGTTGGAACCATTTCATAGCCACGAATGCCTTGCACTGAGGACTGACTCCAGGCGAATGCCTGCAGTTCCACGGCGTCGGCTATTTCCTGGGCCAAGTCTTCGGAAAGATCCGCAGCCACGAGACGAGCAAAGACACTATCGGTAGCAGGGCCACGCAAAGGTGCCGTCTGCCCTTGCAGCCGCTGGCGGCTCATCGAACGTTTCACGGTTTCGATCTGGCGCCTCAATTCCGCCAGTTCCTGCACCACTTCACTGGATACGGCCGGCATTGATTCGGCAGATGTGGGGAAAGGGACTGCCGACGCATCCTCAGCCGGTTTCACTTGTAGCCGAGCTTTGGAACTAGCCGGGGATCCCGGAACACCAAAAACGACTTCCACCGATCCCAATGCCTGCAACTCAAAGTCTGTCTTTTTTGAATGCATGAGCATGGCGTCGGGCCCGAGTTCCACTCTGGCCTTTTCAATGGCTTCCTGCACGGAATCGGCGAAATACGACTTGATTCTCATCAAATAACTCCAAGAGATAGGATTTTGATACCCGACGGCACTTCGTTATGCCCCAAAGGAAATACATTTTGAGAAGAGGACTCGAGCATCTGCCGGAGGAAATAGCGCGCTCCGGAAGAGGTGATGAGCACCGTTGGAACTTCTCTCCGCTCCAGTTTCTTCTCAATGCGTGCGACAACTTCACGAACCGTTTGCGGAGCCAGAACAAGCACGCTATTCATTTCGCTGTGCTGGACAGCCGATTCGATGGTCTGCTCGGTGGAGGGATCAAGGAAATAAGCGGGCAACTCGCCCTTCTGATTCAGATACGGTTTCACAATGGTACGCCGAATAGCCTGGCGTGTGTATTCAGTCAACAGGACTGGGTTTTTGGTTGTGGCTGCGCCTTCAGCTAGAGCCTCGAGTATGGATAGTCCGTCTCGAATGGAAACCCTCTCACGCAGCAAATTCTGAAGCACCTTTTGAACCGCACCATAGGAGAGCAGTTTAGGCACCAAATCCTCTACGAGTCGGGCATTCTCGCCGGCAACGCGATCGCAGAATAGCTTCGAATCCTGACGGGAGAACATCTCGGCGGCGTGCTGGCGCACTAATTCCGATAGGTGCGTGCCCATGACATTAACTGCATCTACCACGGTGTATCCGGCACCGCGAGCGGCATCGACCTTATCAGCAGTAACCCAAATCGCGGGCAAACCGAAGGCTGGCTCACGCGTTGGTTGTCCAGGAAAGTTCTTATCCGCTTTGCCTGTCGGCACTGCCAACTCGCTTCCAGGCACCAATTCATAGCGACCGATTTCGCTGCCTTTGAGCAGGACTAAGTACTCACGCGAACGCAGCGAAAGATTATCGGTTACGCGAACCGGCGGTAGAAGATAGCCCAAGGTGGTAACAAATTGTCTGCGTATGCCCGCTATTCGCTTCAATAAAGGTGAAGTTTTGCCGCCGGCTACTAGACCAGCCAAGCCCAAGCCAACTTCGATGGCCAGCGGCTCCACTCGTAGCATGGATTCCAGATCTTCCTTCGGAGCTTCCTGAGGCGTAGACGCATCTTTTTTGACGTCACCGTCAACTTTCTTACGCTTGAAATATGCCAGGGTACCTAGTCCGCCACCTAAAGCGAGGAATGGAATGGTGGGCAATCCGGGAAAAGCCGCCAAGACACACAAGACACCGGCTGAAAGGAGGAGGGGCTCCGGTTTGCCGAATAATTGCGCTTGAAACTCTTGTCCCACGCTGACATCGGAGTTGGCGCGCGTCACGATAAGACCGCCTGAAACGGAGATCATGAGAGCAGGAATAACAGTGACCAAGCCATCACCGATGGTTAAGACCGTGTAGGTCTGGAGCGCTCGTTTCAGATCCATATTGTGTTGCAACACACCAATCAAGAACCCGGCAATGATGTTGATACTGGTGATCAAAATGCTGGCCACCGCATCGCGCTGAGTGAATCGGGATGCGCCGTCCATCGATCCGTAGAACTCTGCTTCTGCCGCCAGTTGCTTGCGACGCCGCCTCGCTTCCGACTCGTCAATCAGGCCGGCGTTCATTTCGGCATCAATTGACATCTGTTTTCCCGGCATCGCATCCAAAGTGAAACGTGCCGAGACTTCGGAAATACGCACAGCACCGTGGTTGATCACGACGTACTGAATGGCGATCAGGATCAAAAAGATGACCGCGCCAATTACATAGTTGCCACCGACGACGAAGTTCCCGAATGCCTCAATTACATTGCCGGCGGCCGCAGTACCGCTGTTGCCGTTGAGGAGGATAAGGCGCGCCGAACTCACGTTTAGGGCGAGGCGGAATAGGGTTAACAGGAGCAGCGCTGTCGGAAAGACATTGAATTCAACAGGCTTGAGGATGTACATGGTGACCATGAGGACGATCACCGACATCATGATGTCGATCACGATCAAAAAATCCAGCAGGATCGCCGGCATGGGCGTAATGAGTGCCACGACGATCGAGAGGACGGCGATGGGGACCGCCATTTCTGACAGTTTGGGAAGCGAAAAGCGGCCGCTGCCGGGCTTTGCGGCTAAGGTTCCAGGGACGACTTGCGATGGAGTTGCCATTAAAAGATAAAACGGAAATAGCGCGTGCGAACCAATTCCAGAGACTAACCAGGCAATTTCCTGCCCATTAGCTTGTAGACATAAGCCAAGACCTCGGCTATGGCTTTGTAGAACTCTGGCGAAATGGCGCTACCAATCTCCGCTGCATCGTAAAGTGCGCGCGCCAGGGGCGGATTCTCAACAATAGGCACTTCGTTTTGAGTGGCTACTTGGCGAATGCGGAGCGCCAGCCAATTTTTGCCTTTGGCCACTACGACGGGCGAGGCCATGGTTTCGATTTCATAGCGGATAGCAACCGCGAAGTGTGTCGGATTGACGATAACTGCAGTCGCTTTTGGCACTTGTTTCATCATTTGCCGCCGCAGCAATTCGCGACGTAGCCGCCGGATGCGCATCTTAATTTGAGGATCGCCCTCACTCCGCTTGTGTTCGTCCCTGACGTCCTGCTTTGACATCTTGAGACCCTTCATGTAGCGCTGGTACTGAAACGCAACATCCAACGAGCCGAAAAGGACAAAAATGAAGGCGGCCTTCCAAAGCAGGCCGTGGATAGAGGAGAACACTTCGGAGACTGTGACTGGCAGAGATTGAAACGGTATCTGCAAAATCTCGCCCATCTGTTCCTGGTACAAAAAATGCAAGAGAACGCCGAGAACAATCACTAAGAACAGAGCTTCGCCCAACGACTTCAGGTTTTGCATGGGCAAAGCGGACAGGCGCGCCATTGGGTTCAAATTGGAGAGCTTCGGCAGCAGCTTGTTGAAGCTGAAGCCGAGTCTGCTAACCGCCAGGTTGATCGCAAAGGCGCCGGCCAGCATACTAGCGCCCAAGGCGATTAGAGGAGTCAGGGTGTGTAGGAGAATACCGCGAAATAGGGCGACCCATGCTTCGGCTGTGAGATCACCGTCGAAAGTTGTGCTGAACAGGCGCCGCGCCTCTTGCTGCATGCTGTTCGACCAGTGCGGCAGGACAATTCCGATAAGCCAGACAAAAGCAATGAATTGCGCCGCGGTAAGCATTCCGCGAGAGGAGAGGAAATTACCGTCTTCACGCGCCTTGCGCATGCGCTGCGCTGTCGGTTTTTCGCTCTTATTGTCTGCCATCGAGCACCACGACCTTAATGCGCCGGGGCGAGACCCCAGAAGTTAGCTCGGATGAACTCAAATACTTGGCCGGCAAAGGTTTCATAGAGTGAGGGAACTACGCGCATCAGACTAACCAGGATGAGCAGGGTGAGAAGCATCTTGATGCTGGCGGCGTTCATGCCGAGGTGCAATTGCATGTTCAACCTTCCGACTACCGCTATGGCGATTTCCACTGTGAGGAGAATGCTGATCACCGGAAGCGAGAGCCGCAGGGCAACGAGGAAGATGTTAGAACTCAAGCTAACGACAGCGCGAGCCAGATTTTGCGTCAGCAAAAACTGTCCCGGCGGATACGTGCGCAGGCTATAGGCAAATGTCTTTATGGCTAGGTGATCCAGCCCAAAGCAGAAAAAGAGCAAGCCCGCTAACAATTGGGCGAACACTTGCAAAACGTCGGAATCGGCTTGGGTGGTCGGATCAACCACCGATGCATAGGCATATCCCGCTTGTAGAGAGAGAATCTGCGACCCCAAGGTAAACGCCTCGGCAATAAAACCCACGGTGAGGCCGATGGTGAGGCCAAGCGCCAGTTCACTGCTAATCCAAAGCAGCAGGAGCCCAGGTGTTGGTTCGGACGTGCCTGCTGAAGGCCAGTAAGGAGTAACTGCCAACGCGGTCGCAAAAGCGAGCACTACTCTTGGCAAAGATGGTCCGGCCTCTTTCCCTGGTAGTGGCAAATACACAAACACGCCAAGAATCCGCGAGAGCACGAGTAGGAACGTGACGATAGTCCGCAGAGGGACGGCAATATCAGCGTGCATATTGAGCCAGATCCTTCAACAGCGAGGTTGTGAACGAGGTCGCGTGCCCCAGCATCCATGGCATTAGAAGCAAAATGGCACCCAGACAAGCGACCAAGCGCGGAACCGTGCTGAAAGAGGGGTCTTGCAGCGATGTTGCGATCTGAATCAGGTTGATGATCAGGCCTAACACGAAGGCCACAGCCAGCAGCGGCGCACAAATCCAAAATGCCGTCATCAACGCCTCGGTCATGATGTGGATAGCTAGTTGTGGCGTCATTTTTTGGGCGTGCCTCTCAGTTTTGCAACAGACTTTTCATGAGCGCACCAATAACCAGGTTCCAGCCATCAACCAGGACGAAGAGCAAGATCTTAAACGGAGCTGAGATCATCGCCGGAGGCAATTGCATCATGCCGATGGAAAGCGTGACCGAAGCCACGGCGATGTCAATCACCAGGAAGGGTAGAAACAGCACAGCGCCAATTTGAAATCCTGCTTTGAGTTCCGAAAGAATATAAGCGGGAATTAAAATCTTAAGACTGATGTCGGCCGGAGAATGCGGTGGCGGATCGGGAGACATTTCTACAAAAAGCTTGATGTCGCGTTCGCGTGCGAAACGTAATAAGAACTTGCGCATGGGCGCGGCGCCGGCATCGTAAGCCTGTTCGGTAGTGATTTCGCCTTTTTCCAGCGGCTCCCAGGCATGTATATAAACGTCAGAGAGTACGGGTTGCACAACGATCAGAGACAAGAAAAGGGCTAATCCCACCAGCACCTGGTTGGATGGAGCGGTTTGTGTGCCGAGGGCTTGCCGGAGAAAGTGCAGCACGATGACAATCCGCAGGAAGGGCGTGATACACATGAATACGGCCGGCAATAGGCTGAGCACGGTCATGCCTAAAGCGATCTGCATGGGCAAACTCAAGGTAGTTCCGTTAGCGCCGTTGCCGGTGGTTATTCCGATGGATTGGAGTGCGTTCGCGGCCGGCGCGGCAGCGCTAAGGAGCGGGGTTGCGGTGAAGATTAGCACGAGGCTCCCGTTTTTAGGGCAGGTCCCTGCTCCAGGTCTTGACTGGCGATGAACGTCTGCACGTCTACGGTCTGACAGCCAGTGGGAGAGGTAGCAAATAGAACTAGCTTGTTACCGATGGAAACCAGATGAAGCGAATGATGGGGTGTTAATGCCAACCGTTCGCAGACTTGCAAGATGCGTGCGGAATTATTGCGTCCCGCACGCCTCTTGACAGGAGTGAAGTTCAAGCTGGCCAGTCCTTGACGGCGCAATAGCCATAGCGCGGCCAACAGGAGCCCCAGAACGAGAAAAACGGCGGAGATCTGCTGGAGCATCGAAAAGGTTAGTTCCCGCTCAGCGAGATTTTTCTCGGTTTAATGAATCAGACTGAACAGATCCTGATTCATATTGTTGACCGTACTGATGACACGCGAACTCGCCTGATAGGCGCTCTGATAGACGATCAAATGAGTGAATTCGGTGGCCATATCTACGTTGGAACTCTCGAGCGAACTCCCTAGGATCTGTCCTCGCCCTCCGGTGTTCGTTGCGCCGACAGCCGGAGTAGCCGTGGCGGACGAAACGGCAAAGTTGTTATTGCCGACGTTCGTGAGCGATTGTGGATTCTCGATAGAAGCCATAGCCAGTTGTGCTTCGACCTCAGTCTGGCCGTTAGAGTAAGTGGCTACGACTTGGCCGCCAGTTTGAATGGCAACCGAGGTCAGTTGCGCAGCCTGATTTCCATCTTGCTTTGAAGATGCCAAGTTGGATGCTTCGGCATACTGCGTGATGTTTCCGGTGCCGCTCGAATTGAAGAGGTCCCAGTTGACGCTCATGTTCGCCGCTCCATCCGCGAGACTATTAATGCTGAGAGCCACTGGTGCTGTGCCACCGGTCGTGCTCATGGTTCCATCCGAGTTGAAAGTGATGGTGCCGGGTGTGGCGAGTAACGACGTTTCCTGCCCTGAGGTACCACCCGTAAGATCTCCCGAGGGAATTGTGACGTTATAGTTCCACGTATTGGCAGTGGTGGAACTCTGGGTGAATGTGACGGTAAGGTCGTGCGTGTTTCCTAAGGAGTCAACAATTTGCATCGGTGCCGAGAAAGTACCGGTACTTGAGCCTGCCACAGCTTGAGCGTCCAGGTTCGCATTTAATGTGAAGTTCTGCGTCGCCGCGGGCGCCAATACTTGACCCGTGGGTAATGTGATGTTTGTCGTGGGACCCGAGGTATTGATACCGCTGGAGGTTGCGGTCCAGCCCTGCACATCCTCGCCGGTCTGGGTCTGCAAGACGCCATCGGAGTTGGTAGTAAAGTCGCCATCACGGGTGTACAGTGTCTGACCGTTGCCTCCCTGAACGACAAAGAAGCCGTTGCCTTGAATCGCCGCCGCCAGCGAAGACTGAGAGGTTTCAATACTTCCTTGGGTAAAGACCTGCTCGTTCTGCGGAATATTCACCCCGAGCCCGGTTTGAAGACCAGAGGTGTCGTAATATTGGCTGAACAGATCTTGGAAATCCACTTGGCTTTCCTTGAATCCGGTTGTATTCATGTTCGCCAGATTGTTTCCGGTCGTGTCGATTGCCTGGGACTCGGCTTCGAGCCCCGATAGAGCGATAGAAAATGCGCTGGACATTTGTTTTTCTGAGGTCCTCCCTTATTTGAGTAAATGAACTTGACTAACCACCGGTTGCCGAAGTGCCTGTGGTTCCAGACGAGGTGCCCGAGGTAGTGGTCGGGTCGGTCGAACTCGTTGATGGTGTTGTTCCCAGATACTGTTTCGATATGGCATCCAAGTCCGTCTTTGAACCCATGTTGGCTTGCAGGTCGCTGAAGGTGGCCAATTGTGTTACAAACGTGGTCCCGTCCATCGGCTGGGTGGGATCTTGATACTGCAATTGCGCGACCAGCAGCTGTAAAAACGTGTTGGTATTGGCTAACGAGTCAGATCCGGTTGTCGATGAAGTTGACGATGTCGAACTCTGCGAACTGGACGAAGTCGAAGTGGTCGCGGACGTTGTGTGGGGTAAGAGTGTTCCTATAGATGCCATGAATATTGTGCTCCGTTTTGATTGTTTTGACGCGGCGATGAAAGCTCTTCCAGCCAGTCGGGTGCCGGGGCTCCGCGTCTGCCTTGGCCGCCAGATTGGTTATTGTTTTGATCTGTTTGCTCTTGCTGATTCGAACTGCTGCTCCCGCCGCTGCTGGAAGTTCCGCTGGACTGGGCGGAAGTCGGTTGTGCATCGGAACGCCACCATTCGGCGCGGATTTGCTGGTCACTCAGCTTGGTTGATAATTCTGGGAGGTTTTGTTGAAGCGCTTTGTTTAACGAACCGTCAGCGCTGCGAACGCTCATCGTGAGCGTTCCGGATTTCTCCATTAACTTCAAGTCAACTCGCTCGTCGTTGGCTCCAGTGATTTGGACCTGGATAGTTTTTACTGGTTGTGCAACTTGCACCGGCTCGTCTGTAACAGGGGCCGGGGCCACATCTTCCGCTGTTTCGGTTTCCGCCGTTTCGCCATCAGCAGGATAAGTGCCGGACATACCGCTCACGGAAGTAGAAGCCGCCGCAACTGAATCGCCATCGCTCGGCGTCTCTGTGGATAATGTTGGCCTTCCAACGGATGTAGGCAGCATGGACGCCAGTTGTCCGGCGAACGTCGATGCGTTATTGGTCGAAGCGCTCGTGGTGGGCGAACCCGGGTCGGATGCAGTCAATAGACTCGCAAATGAAGTCTCAGCCGCATTGGAACTTTGTCCCTGGACGCGAACGGCAAAAGCCAAGTCGGTGCCGGAATTACTGCCCTTGGAACTGCGTTGGTGCGGCGTCTCTGCGTGATCGGACGCGGGCAGTGCATATTCCACACTCGACGCTGAAGATGATGTCGGTGTGGCCTCTACGCTTGTACTGGTTGGCTGAGCAGTGGCCGTGGTATTAGTGACACTGCTTTGCGAATTCGATGACGCATTCTCTGCCGAACTCACTTTATGTGGTCTGTCTTTTTCTACCGGTTTATCGTCTGACGGCTGCGACGAGGCTGCGACGGACCTGTCATCAGCATCATCACTTTCAGGGTTTGCAGGCTGAGAGTTCGAATTTCCCGCTACGCCACAGTAGGCATCACCCTGCGTTTGTAGGCTAGCCGTAACGGAAGAGGATGATACGAGACTTTGCCGGCTGTTGATGACTTGAAAACCTGCATACTGCGAGTTGCCTCCACTCCCACTGCTAAGCGGATTGCCAGAGGGAGAATCCGAGGAAATGGTCTGAGTTTGTGACTGATCCGTGGACGCCAAAGCGGTTTCATTTTCCAGCGGTATCGACTGTGCTTCTATGTTCGCGAGAATATCGTCGAAGCTGATGCTCTCCATTGAGGACGGCGTTGTTAGAAGAATCGAGGATTGCGTGGCCGCAGTCAGATGCTGTGTGCTGGTGGAGAGTTGGTTCAGAGAAACCACGCCGAAGACAAAGCATGTCGGGGGCCAATTTGTCTGGATGAGTGGAATCAAGGATATGGCTAGGAACAAGGACCCGAGGTGTCAAGATCTTGATAGCTCGAACAAACCAACCCGTCAAAACATCAACGCTATTGCTGAGTGTCGAGCGGCAGCTATCGGCAGAGTACCTCTTCTGGAATGGCGATAGGCTTGCAAGTCCAAAGGCAACATGGATCCGTTAACAGCTGCCGCAGCCAGCGGCATACAAGCACGCATGGACTCGCTAGACATGCTCGCCAACAATATGGCGAACAATTCCACGAGTGGCTTCAAGATCGACAGGGAATTCTATAGCACCTTTACCGGTGACGGAACATTCGCAGGTATCGATCCATCTGTCGGTGATGCACCTGTAGTTGAGAAACATTGGACTGACTTCGGCCAAGGCAGCCTTTTGCCGACCGGCAACGACACAGATTTAGCTCTATCCGGTCCAGGGTTTTTTGCCGTGAATGGACCGAACGGCACGCTATACACACGAAACGGCAATTTCCGTATCTCTCCAAGCGGGGTTCTCACTACGTCGGAGGGTTATGCAGTAAGGCAGGTTGGGGGGCAGCCGATCCAGCTCGGTAGCAGTGATCCAATAACCGTTTCGGCACAGGGAGAAGTCATCCAGGACAATCAGGCGGTCGGTCAATTGGAGCTCGACGCTTTCGCGAATCCGAATCAATTGACGAAATCTGCCGCCAGTTATTTCGTGAATCCTGATCCGCGCACCATAACTCCAACAGTGGCCTCGAACGTGCAAGTCTCTCAAGGGAAGCTGGAGTCCGCGAATTCGTCTTCGGCGGAATCCGCCGCTCGAATGGTGACTCTGCTTCGCCACTTCGAAATGCTTCAGCATGCGGTCAAAATAGGCGCGGACATGAATAAGCAAGCAATAGAAGAAGTGGCCCGGGTAACGTCGTAAAACAAGGAAACAAATGATTCGAGCACTATACAGCGCTGCCAGTGGAATGGCAGCTCAACAAACCAATGTGGACAACATTGCGAATAATTTGGCGAATGCCAACACCACTGGTTTCAAAATGCGACGCGCCCAATTTCAGGATTTGATTTACCAGAGTATGGTGCAGCCTGGTTCTTCAGCCGGTTCGCAAACAACTGTACCTGCGGGACTACAGTTGGGTCTGGGTACGCGGGCCGCCTCTAACGAGATCATCTTTGTCCAAGGCGCTTTTCAGCAGACCAACAATCCGCTGGATATCGCAATTCAAGGAAAAGGGTTTTTCCAGATCATTCAGCCTTCTGGACAAATCGCCTACACGCGAGCGGGCACGTTCCAATTAGATAAGAACGGCAATATTGTCGATTCCAGCGGCAACTCGCTCGACCCTCAGATCAATATTCCCGCCACTGCTCAGACCATCAGCATCGCCAGCGATGGAACTGTCAGCTACACCTTAGCGGGTCAACCGGCAGCGCAGAAGGCTGGTCAAATTCAGCTGGCGAACTTTCAGAATCCTGCCGGACTAAACAGTATTGGCAGCAACTCTTACTTACCGACCGATGCGTCCGGAGAACCAATTGTGGGAGTCCCGGGAGGCACCGACGGCCTGGGAACATTAGCGCAGGGTTACACCGAACAATCAAACGTCGACGTGGTGGACCAGTTTGTCGAACTCATTCAGAGCCAGCGCGCTTATGAAGCCAATTCACGCGTTGTGAAGGCGGCCGACGAGATGTACCAACAGGTGAATCAGCTGACACAATAATGCGGTCGTCACTTCTACTTTCGCTTTGGTTGGCGGCTTTGCTCCCTTTGATATCTAAGTGCGAGGCCGCCGAAGCGCCTGCTTGCCTGCCAATTACAAGCGATCAGATCAGCGCTCGTGATGTCACACCAGCATTCCCGCAATTCGCAGCCATACCTCCGGATTTGACCCTGGGGCACGCACCCACACCGGGCATTGTGAGGGTAATCCAAGCCTATGAACTACAAAGGCTGGCAAAGCGCTATGCCATTTTGACAACGATCAAAGGCTCAGTCTGCTTCGCTTGGCCGCTACATCCATTGACTTCGGCGGCAATCGGTTTGGCATTGAAACAGTCGCTTGCAGGAAGAACGGTCGAGATGGAAGTCACAGACCAATCCCGCGCACCGGTTCCCGATGGAGATCTGATTTTTCCCTTAGAAGGCCTCAGTGGTTTTTCCGATCGCCCAACGCTCTGGCGGGGATATGTGAACTATGCGTCGGGCAAACGCTTCGACACATGGGCCATGGTCCACGTTACCGTTCATGAGCAGCAGACCGTGTTAAGCCGGTCTATCCATATTGGTGAAGTAATTGGAGTCTCCGACGTTCGAACCGAGAGTTATAGCGGCCCGCTGCGGCGCCTTTCGATTGTCAGCCAAAGCAGCAGCGTCGTGGGCATGTGTGCGAACCGCCCACTCGCCTTGGGCACAGTATTGGACGAAACAATGTTCAGCGCGCCGAAGGATGTGGAACGCCAGCAGACCGTTGTCGTGCATATTTATTGCGGAGCGGCGCACATCCAGACCCAAGGCGTAGCCATGGACTCCGGTTATCGGGGCGCCACAATCCACGTTCGAAATCCAAAAACAGGTAGAACCTTCCTGGCTCAGATCACCGATCGCGGCGTTGTAAATGTAGTTCCCGGTGGAGACTTTGGCCTAGTTACCGAGGACAAGAAAAAGTCATGAATCTGCACCTCAAAAGAACAACCGTGCACACGCTACCCGCCATTTTGAGTTTGTCTGTGATTTTCAGTGTTGCGGATCCGTTGGACGCTCAAGTTCCGAAGAGTCTTCAGAAGTTCGTGAAGAAAACACCAGAGCCGTCCGCCTTGGATGAATATATTCAGGCCGCTCATCGGCGAGCGACAGAAACATCATCAGATAACCCCGGGTCTCTTTTCTCCGGGCCTACCATCCTCTCGGACATGGCGATCGACGTGCGAGCCCGCAACATTGACGACGTAGTGACAATATTGGTGAGCGAAAATGCATCGGCCGTTTCGACAGGCGCCACTCAGACTTCCCGTGCGTCGGCCGCCAATTCCTCGATTACCAATTTGGCAGGAATTCTGCCGGCAACGGGCAAACTGGCTAATTTGGCGAATCTCAACTCCACTACAACTCTAAATGGCTCAGGCACAACTTCGCGCACTGTCACCTTGACAACTACCGTTACCGCCCGCGTCTCGGATGTGCTCCCGAACGGGTATCTGGTCATCGAAGGGCATCACACGGTAATGGTGAATTCGGAAAACCAGGTCGTTACGATTCGTGGCGTAGTCCGTCCGGCTGACTTGTCTAGCACCAACACCGTCACTTCCGGCAGCGTGGCGCAAATGGAACTGAAGATCGATGGAAAGGGCGTAGTGAACGACGCCATTCGCCGGCCAAACTTCCTATACAGACTACTGCTGGGGCTTCTTCCCTTCTAGGATGTCATGAAAACAGTAATACAAAAAACCTCTATTCTCGGATTAGGTCTCTTGACACTCTTCGGCATAGGACAATCGCAAGCGGCGGTCCAGAGTGTTCGGTTGAAGGATCTAGTATCGATCGAAGGGGTGCGGACCAATCAATTAGTCGGCTACGGTCTTGTAGTCGGATTGAACGGTACTGGCGACAAGCAACAGACGTTGTTTTCGGCGCAGAGTCTGACCAATCTGTTGGAGCGTATGGGTGTGTCGGTATCTCCTACCGCAATCACCATAAAAAACACGGCCGCGGTATTGATTACAGCTACCCTTCCCCCCTTCGCACAACCAGGAACCACCCTGGATGTCGACGTTGCTGCAATCGGAGACGCAGCCAATCTGCAGGGAGGCATTTTGGTTCTCACCACTTTGCGCGGCATAAACGGTCAAGTGTATGCAACCGTTCAAGGTCCCGTCGTTACGGGCGGGTTCGTTGCAGGAAAGAGCGCGAATACGCAGATGGTCAATCATCCAACCGTTGGGCGCATTCCAAACGGAGCATCGGTAGAAAAAACTGCTCCCTCGACGGCCATTGGTAGTGTTGTCAGACTGCAACTGCGGAACGCCGACTTTACTACCTCGGCACGAATTGCGGAGGCAGTCAACCGGCATTTTGGCCCGGGAGGAATTGCCCACGCGGAAAATTCAGGTCTGGTCAGTGTTAACTTGCCCACTAGGTTTTCAGGACAGCCAACCGAGTTCATTTCCGAGTTGGAAGGCCTAACAGTGGAACCGGATCGGGCAGCTAAGGTAGTCATCAACGAACGGACGGGCACCGTCATTCTGGGCAATGGAGTAAAAATCGCTCCGGTGGCGATCATGCATGGCAATTTGACAGTGGCTATAGAAACCAGTCTCGTCCCGCTGCCCAACGGCCCGTACTCGTCGGCTCCGGGTACGGCGGTACCCGAGACCACCGTAACCGCGAAAGAGGAAAAATCGCGCAATTTAGTTCTCAAGGAGGGCGCCACGGTAGAAGAACTGGTGAAGGCATTGGCTTCCATCGGCTCGACAACGCGCGATGTGATCGCCATTCTTGAGAGTCTTCGGGCAGCCGGAGCTCTCGACGCCGACTTGGAGGTTATCTAAGATGAGCACGAACCTCAACCCACTGTCCGTGGCATCTGTAAGCGCCGAACAACAATCCAGCAGCACACCCAACCCCAAGAAACTGTCGGAGGCGGCTAAGCAGTTTGAAGCGCTGATGATTTCGCAGATGATGAAGTCCGTGCGCGATTCGAGCGATAGCGGCTGGCTTAGCGACGGCGATGAAGCCGGCGAGGATTCATCCACCGGCATGGCAGAAGAGCAATTCGCTCAGGCCATGGCGAGTAGTGGCGGTCTTGGATTAGCGCAAATGGTGATCAAAACGATGTCACACGGTGAAGGCGATACATCGACGCCGAAATCAACCTCGCTGCCGAAGGCTCAATAGGACGGTCGCACTTTCCTACAGGCATTCGCTCGCACCTGATACAAAGCTGATCCCGGCTTAAGAGGCTACCGGTAACGAAGCGGCATTAGCCGGGCTGCCATTCCAAGGCTGGCTCCGTACGATCGTACGTCCGCTCTCCACGTCCATCCAAATCGAACGGATCTGTTTGCCACCCAGATCGCAAGTGCCAGCCGGTAGTCCGAACGACGTCAGCATCTTTTGAACGGCAAATTGCGAAACTCCGGATGCCGATTCGGTTTCAGCGCCGCCGATGACGAAGGTTGTCAGTTGCTTTCGGTCCACGCCCAGAGCTTCAAACTCGTTCAAGATCATGGAAATGGCCGATTGACTAAAGACGTCCGTGCGGCTGTGGTCCAGAACGCAAGCGGCTGGCAGATTCAAGAGCACGCCAAGCTGGAATTGCTCAGAATAAACCAAGAGCACGAGATCGGTGCTTGTATTCTTTGCCGTGAGAAAACCGCGCTTTGCGAGAATCTGGTACTTCTTGCCGCTGGTCGCTGGTGCCGAGAGGGAGGGAACCGGCGGTATTTGCTCCGCCCTATTTGCGATCTTGGAAAACTGCACTTCTTGCATAGACAAATGGCCTCGTGATCAGGATCGAACTGCGTCTGCCGCAGCCTCACTGATGTATCGTTCCAGTTGTCTTAAAAGTAGAGGGCAGAAAATGCGCTGATCGGGATTCTTAGTGGCTACTCGGAGCTTTTGCTTCAGGCGTGGCAACTTTTTTGTCGGATTCGTGCGCGTCCTTCGATTCGACCTTATTCTCAGGTGGGGCAGAATTTCCCTCGCCAGGTTTTGCCTCACCACCCTTGCCCGCATCCTTTCCTTCTTTAGCCGGCTCCTTGGGAGGTGCCTCATCGGTGTAGCGCACGATGATAGAGATTCGACGATTAGAAGCATCATTCGGGTTGTCGGGCAAACGCAGTTGCTGGTCGGCATAACCGCGGATCTGGACGACTTGGTCGGGCCTCAGGCCATTGTCTTGCATTACCTTTCGAGCGGCGTTTGCGCGGTCGGAAGAGAGCTCCCAGTTGGTGTACCCGTTGGTTGAAGAAAACGGTTTGGCGTCGGTATGACCTTCAATCAGGACTGTATTCGGCATCTGTCCTAGTTGCTTAGACAGCTCAACCAGCAAAGCCTTTGCATTGTCTGTGGGATTTGAAACTCCGCTATCAAAGAACATCCCCTTCTCGTTTTCGATAAGTTCGATGCGTAGTCCTTCACCGGTTACAGTCATTTCGACGTTATTTTTGATTTTCTCGAACTTCGGCGTTTCCCTCATGGCTTGCTGAAGCTTATCTTTCAGCTTGCCTAGATTTTTGCGGTCAATCGTTACGCTTTCGCCTGTGCCGCCAAACGCGCTCCCCATCTTCTTGCCGGATCCCCTCGGATCGCGAAAATACCCAGCTACGGCTTTCTGAACTTCCTGGCTGGAATTCAGCAGCCACAGCACGATGAACAGCGCCATCATTGCAGTGACAAAATCCGCGTAGGCAACCTTCCAAGCGCCGCCATGGTGTCCGCCATGGCCGCCTTTCTTCTTAATAATGATGATTGGTGGCGGTGCCGTAGGGGCCGACATACTCTAGGCCGCCTTCGCTGCGCCCTTACAGGCGGCTTCCATATCCTTGAAGCTCGGACGCACAAGATGGGGGATGGACCGGCGAGAAAACTCAACCGCTAGAATCGGCGCCGCTCCGCGCACAAAGGCAATTAGCCCGGTCCGAATGCAGTTGTAATACTGTGCCTCTGAATCGTTGATCTTTGTCATATTGGCCGCCATAGGAGAGAGAAATCCGTAGCACAGCAGAATTCCTAGGAATGTTCCCACTAGAGCCGCTGCAACCTTGTGTCCGATTTCTTCCGGCGGGCCACCAAGCGCTCCCATGGTAATCACAACTCCCAAAACCGCGGCCACAATGCCCAAACCAGGAAGCGCATCTGCGACGGTTGAAAGGGCAGCCACCGGTGCTTCCAGTGACTTATGATGAACGTCTAAATCCATCTCGATCATTTGGTCGAGATCGAAATGCGAGACTGTTCCCGTCATGGCCATGCGCAGTGTGTCGCAGATAAAGTCGGCGACGTGATGGTCGTGAGCGATGAAGTCGTATTTCTTAAAAACGTCGCTCTTTTCCGGATCTTCAATATCCGGCTCTAAGCTGCTAATGCCACCCTTACGTCCCTTAGAAAACAGTTCGTTCATGAACTTAAGGGTGTCCAAATAACGTTGTTTGCCGTATTTATCGCCTTTCAAAATTCCCAAGACACCTTTGACAACACCCATGATCACGGGCAGTGGATTGGCAATCAAAAGGGTACCGATGGCAGCGCCGCCAATGATAATCAGCTCGGCTGGCTGCACAAGAACGGCAAGTTTGCCGTGCTCGAAGAGGTATCCGCCAAGAATGGCGCCGATTACAACGACTATTCCAATGATCGAAAACATTTACTGTTCTGTTGGCCTCTGATCATCTATCGGCCCTACGCAACGATGCCGTTAGCTGAGCTACCAAACTTGGACCCGAAAAACTCCCTAGGTATCGCCCGCCATAGAACGGCAGAGTTTTCCGATGCGTTCCCCCTCTAACGAGCCCATTTCCTTGCGATATAAGCTTTGCGGAGACAAGACGATCATGACCGAATCCAATCCTTACAAGGTTTATGCAGACGAACGAATCCTCAACGCCAGTCCAATCGGATTAATCGTGGCGCTTTACGAAGGGGCAATCGAAACGTCGGTTTTGGCCCGAAAGCACTTGGCTTCTGGTGACATTCCGGCGCGGACAAAGGCCATCACTAAGCTCAACAACATATTAAATGAATTGATGCGTGCCTTGAATGACGAAAAGGGCGGCGAAATTAGTTCCAACCTTAGACGCTTGTATCTTTATATGCAAAGCCGGGCGGTGGATGCGCACACAAAGAAGCGGCCTGAACCGCTCCAAGAGGTGGAACGCCTGCTGTCCACGATGCTAGAAGGCTGGCGCGCAGCGGAGACAAATGTCGGCGGAGCGTGCCCGGTAGAAGCCAGATTGAGCGAGATTGGCGATCTGACAGGAACTACAACGGACTATTCCACCGAAGACAATTCGCCATACGGCAATTATTTGCCAGACATAGGCGCGGAATACCACGCCTCTTCCGCCTATTCGTTCTAATTTCTGATAAGGCACCTTGAACACTGTAGTAGTCTGATCGGTTGAGGTTTCATGTTCAAACCGACTCGCCGACTATTCGGTAAAACTCTTGCCGCCGCTCCATTAGCCGGCATGTTTCCTGCAAAGTTGCCTGCCAGAAATGCCACCGCCAATCCGCTGCGATTTCCTGATAACTTCCATTGGGGCTGCGCGACTGCCGCTTACCAAATCGAGGGCGGAGCAAAAGAAGATGGCCGCGGACCATCCGTATGGGATGTGTTTTCGCACACACCCGGCAAGACATTTCATGGTGAGACCGGCGACGTAGCCGATGATTCCTATCATCTCTATAAAGAAGATGTGCGCCTGCTTAAAAACATCGGCGCCACGGTCTACCGGATGTCTATTTCCTGGTCGCGCGTGTTTCCGGATGGAATCGGCAAGCCGAATGCCAAAGGCCTGGATTACTATAAGCGCGTGGTCGATGAGTTGCTGCAAAACGGCATCGATCCTTACATAACGCTTTTCCATTGGGACTTGCCATCGTCACTGCCGCACGGCTGGCAATCGCGCGACACACCAAAAGCGTTCGGCGAGTATGCGAGTTACATCGCGCGCGAATTATCGGACCGTGTTCACCACTTCTTCACAACAAACGAGTTCGTTTGTTTTACTGATTTGAGTTACAAGGTCGGGCAGTTTGCTCCGGGCCTTCGCTTAGATAGCGCACAAGTCAATCAAGTCCGCCATCACGGCATCCTTGCTCACGGCATGGCTGTGCAAGCCATCCGAGCAAACGGTCGCCCCGGAACCAAAGTGGGTCTTGCCGAAAACGCCACAGTTTTCGTTCCAATCATTGATACGGAACCGCATGTCGAAGCCGCTTTGAAGGCAACCAGAGATGGCAATGCGCCTTTCCTCACCGCAGTTCTTGAAGGAAAGTACACGGAAGGCATACTTGGCTCGCGAAGGTGCGAACGCTCCTAAAGTGCAGCCGGGCGATATGGAGATTATCGGCAGCCCGCTCGATTTTGTCGGCCTTAACGTCTACACTCCTGAGTACGTAAGTGCCGATGATTCACCCGCTGGGTACCGAGTCATACCGAAGCAGACTTCTTTTCCACATATGCCTTCTCCTTGGCTTTTTGTCGGGCCGGAAGTCATCTACTGGGCGGTGCGAAACGTCAGTACGATATGGAAACCCAACGAGATTTACATCACCGAAAATGGTTGTTCCGCTAACGATGTGGTCACCGCTGATGGTCACGTGTATGACACCGACCGCGTGATGTACCTGCGCAATCACCTTACACATCTGCACCGCGCTGCCAGCGAAGGTTTTCCGATAAAGGGCTATTTCCTTTGGAGCCTTCTGGACAATTTTGAATGGGCTGACGGTTATAGCCGCCGTTTTGGAATTCACTATGTGGATTACAAGACGCAGAAGCGAATCCCAAAGCTAAGCGCCGAATGGTACAAAGCCACCATTGCTTCTAACTCCGTTGCCTGAAGTGAATTATCAAATCATACGAGCAGATAAACGTCATCGCGATGTCGTCCAACTGCTTCTCGAAGAGTATTTTGCGGCTTTGCAAGTGGTCGTTCGCGATGACGAAGCCTCCATGGATCGACTGTTGATGGATAACACAGGCAATGCGCTTTGGCTTGCCTATGTGGATGGGAAACCTGCTGGTTGCATTGTGCTGCGCTCCCTTTCGGTTAGCCCTCGTGCGGGAGAAATCAAGCGGCTTTGGGTACGGCCCGCCTTTCGCCGCAATGGATTGGGTCCGCTTCTGATGCGAGCTGCCGAAGAACACGCTCGGAATCTTGGGTTCACCGATCTTTATCTCGATACAAAGGAAGATCTCGTCGATGCCATCCGGTTATATGAACGTTTCGGATACCAGCGTTTTGATCGCTACAACGATAACCCACAAGCTGCGTATTTTTTTCGAAAATCGTTCGTCTCTCAACCGCTTGTCCGCGAATTTCGCTCGGGAGATGAAGAAGCGTTCTGGAAACTGAACGAGGCCTGGATCTCGAAGCTGTTCAAGTTAGAGCCTAAGGATTTGGAAGTTTTAAAAAATCCCAGGAAGTATGTATTAGATCCTGGCGGGAAAATCTATATGGCTGTGCGGGGAACGGACGCAGTTGGCTGTTGTGCGCTCCTCAACATGCATGGCGGCAGTTACGAAGTGGCAAAGATGGGGGTGGCGGAATCGGAGCGTGGCAAAGGAGTGGGTAGAGCGCTATTACAATATGCTGTCTCAGATGCGCGCGACATGGGCATTCGCCGCCTCTACATCGAAACGAATAGCGTGCTCAAAAACGCCATCCACTTATATGAGTCTGTCGGATTCAGGCATATCCTTCCGGCCGCTCCTTCGCCGTACCAGCGCGCGGACGTGTTCATGGAGATGCTATTGTCCTAGTACGATCTCTGGGTCGTTACCTAGTTGTGCAAACATTTGTTGACGATTAGGGTAAGCGCAGATGGGAGGCAGCGATATGCGATCCTGCTTCGTTTCGTTCCTTTTTCCCCTCATTCTGCTTCTTTGGGTCGCTCAAACGGGGAAATCGGATTACATCGTCGGCACTAGTGGACCCTCGCTGTATTCGATCAATCCTTCATCCGGGGCAGTCACAACCTTGGGAGGTGCCGCTGGAGTCCAGGCCATTGGTTCTTCCTTCGTTCCTTACACATTCTTTGTGGATACTCCAAACATTTACTTAGAAAGTTATCCGCAAAGTGCGCTTGTTAACGGTCCGTGGGCCTGCCCGACATGTTCGCCTTACTTTATTAGCGATATTGTCTATGATCCGGCATCGAATACGCTTTTTGGATTTATGCAGGGAGGCGCTGAGTCCATTGTCTCGGCTCTAACGGACACAGGACCTATCTCGGGACTAACATCGTTTCCCCTGAGTCAAAGCCTGGTTCTTTCCGGCTTCCGCTTTTCCGTGCCATTCGGAGATTCCGCCTATATGGCTTACATCAATGGTTTGGGAATGTACGTAACGGATGGAACCGGCGCTTATTGGCTCAATGTTTCGACCGACACAGTAACGCACATGCCTTCACCCAACCTCTCCGGAGTTACCGGATTGGTATACGATCCAGATGACGGAAAAGTAGTCGTTGCGGCCGGCAACGCGATCTCGGACATTGATCCATTGACTGGCCAAATCACCGTGTTAAATAACAATGCACCGGCTATGAATGGCATTGCGTTAGTTGATACTTCGCCCGAGCCATCGACGTTTCTTCTGATGGCTTGCGGCTTGCTTTGCTTGGCCGCCTTCGCTATCTGCCGGAAACACGCTTAAATATTTCGCTGGAATGGGCTATTAAGTGAATATGCGTCTGTCCGTCAGTAATATGGAGCGATGCGCCAGTTCCAATTTGCGGCGCATATTCACCATCCGAGTATTTGATGTCCAGGTCAACTGCCGAATTGCTGTTGTTGATCGCCACCAAAACCTTGTCCATCGCCGTCTCTCGCGCGTAAACCCAACTTTTGGCGTCTACTGCAACGCTAACGAAACTGCCGCGCCGCAGGGATTCCAACTGCTGACGCAGATGCAACAATTTCTGCACATAGCGGAACATATCGTTGTCACCGTGATCCCCATCGGGGAAATCGTGCCGGTTGTCAGGGTCGTTACCGCCTGTCATAGCAATCTCGTCCCCGTAATAAATCTCCGGCGTGCCGCGTGTTGTTAGCAGATAGGTGAAGGCCAGCTTCAAACCGTCTGCAGTGGCGCCTGGCTCACTCATGAATCGCATAACGTCGTGGTTGCCTTCAAACGGGACGAGTTGGGCCGCGTTGGGATACAAGCGATCATGAGCCAAAACCTTCGCCAATGTGTCCATATCTTTCCCATGTGCAAAAACATCGCGAATGGCGAAATAAGTCGGGAAATCAAAAACGGAGTCTACTCCTGTATCCACGCCGTCGCGCGTCGCGCCACCTTGAAAATACGAAGGCACTGCCGGATCGCCGTCAAACACCTCGCCCACCATCTTCAAGTTCGGATATTGCTTATGTATGGCGGCGGACCAATCGTGCCAAAACGTTCGTGGAACATACGGAAGCGTATCTTGCCGGATACCGTCGAAGCCAACAGCGCCAATCCACCACAGCGCGTTTTGAATCTCATAGCGCGCCACATCCGGGTCTTCCTGGTTCATGTCAGGCAAAATGTTCACGAACCATCCGTCAGTCACCTGACGCTTCAGTTCGGGCGTTGAGTGCGCATCTTGTAAATTCCAAATCTGCCAAGTCTCATTAATATGTTGCGCCGCCGTTCCATGGAACCAAGTAGGCTTTGGCGGATCGTTCACCCATGGATGTCCCGGCCCCACGTGATTTGCCACTTGATCTTCAATCACTTTCAAATCCAACGCATGCGCTTCGTCTACCAACTTCTTCAACAAAGCCAAGTCACCAAAGTGTTCTTCGACGCCGTAATAATCTACGGCGCCATAACCGTGATAATCGGCGATCGGTTTGCCTTCCACAGCCTGTTGCGCGTTGGGCGTGTTCGTGTTGTCGTATACCGGCGTCATCCAGATTGCGGTGATGCCCAATGATTTCAAATAAGGCAAACGGTTAATAATGCCTTGAAAATCGCCGCCGTGGTAGCGTCTTGAGTCGGACGGATCAAACAATCCTTTCGAAATCGCCGGATCGTCGTTCGATTTGTCGCCGTTTGTATAACGATCCGGCATGATAAGGTAAATGACATCGTCGGGCGAAAAGCCTTGGAATCGTCCCTCAGTAGGTAGCGGTTCGTCTAGACGGAAAGCCGCCGTCGTTGTGCCGTCAGCAGTGGAAATCCTCAACGAATAATCACCGGCTTTGCAACTCTTGCTGATCGCAACGTCGGCAAACAGATAGCTACCCGCATCATTCGAATGCGCGTTCTTGACACTAAGGCACTTTGGCGCACGAACAGCTGCATTCTTCAAGCCGGAACCATGAATCAATAACTGAACCGGATTCAGTGTGTGATGCACCCACCAATTCGGTGGCTCCACTTTTGAGACTGTGGGCGGCGCGGCCAAAGCTGTACCGCAAATAACAAGCAACCCTGCAAGAAACTTACGGTTCGACATGGCCAATATAAGAACCGTAGGGCGGCAGAGAGACGCTTTCCAGGCTGCTTGGGCTCAAGTCCGCCGACGATGCCAGCAACTTCCTCAAATGCTTGCCTGAAACACCGGCGGATTTCAGATCGAGCTTAAAACTCTGCTGGCTGGCGGACATATTCAGCAAAACTAGGACCGCTTTTCCATCCGCCGTCTTTCTTAGGAACGACAATACGTTCGGGTTCGTCTCATCGACACTCACAAACTCGCCATCACGCAATTCTGCATTCTGTTTGCGCAAACGTACCAGCGTCTTGTAATAATTCAGTAGCGAATTCGGATCGCGCGTCTCCACCGAAACATTTACGGTTTTGTAGTCGGGCGAAACCGGAAGCCAAGTCGTTTTAGACGAACTGAATCCAGCATTATTGTCACCGTTCCAAGGCATCGGCAGACGCTCGCCGTCGCGGCCTTTGTCGATTGGCCAGCCTAAACGCCCGATCGGGTCCTTCACGTCTTCCTTCCGCTTCGGATCCACTGTTACGACACCCAACTCCTGCCCCTCATAAATCAAGGCGGCGTCGCGCGGAGTCAAAAGCAGCGTCGCAATTAGCCGCGCAATCGCATCGTTATGTACTCCATCGCCGTAGCGATCAAGCAATCGACGGTTATCATGATTCTCAAACACGATGAGGGGCACATTCCCATTTAGTTTCGTCTCCGCGTCTGTCAATAGTCTGCGAAAGTCCGGCGCGCTCAGCTTGTTGAAAAAGCCTACCTGCGTATCCATTGGCAACTGCAATTCGTCATTCTTTTCACCATAGATTTTGGCTAAATCCTCAATGCTGTGAACATAGGTTTCGCCAATCAAGACGCGGCCGGGGAATTCATTCGTAACTGAGCGCAGCTCTTTCAGCACATCCGTCATTTCCGGCAGATTGTCGGTGTATTCGTGAACCAGATTGCGATCGCCATAAGCGTTTGTTCCCGCTGCCTCGGGCTCGTCTCGCAGCGCGGAATCTTCGAAGAGCATGGTGATGGCATCTAAGCGAAAACCCGCCACGCCTTTTTTCATCCAGAAGCGCAACGTATCGTACATAGCTTTGCGGACATCCGGGTTGCGCCAATTCAAGTCAGGCTGTTCTTTGTAAAACTCGTGATAGTAAAACTGGTTTCGGCTATCCACCCACTGCCACGCCGAATGACCAAACGTAGACGTCCAATTGTTTGGCGGTTGACGGTTTGGTTTTCCGTCGTTCCACACGTACCAATCCGCTTTGGGGTTCGTCCGCGACGATTCCGATTCAATGAACCATGGATGTTTGTCGCTGGTATCGTTGAACACCATGTCGTTGATCAACCGGATGCCGCGCTTCTTAGCCTCAGCCATCAGGCGATCAAAATCTTGCATGGTGCCATATTGCGGATCAATACCTTCGTAATCAGAAATGTCGTACCCGAAATCCACTTGTGGCGAAGGATAAAACGGGGTAAGCCAAATGGCGTCCACGCCCAATTCCTTCAGATAATCCAAGTGCTGCGTGATGCCGTTCAAGTCGCCAGTGCCGTCGCCATTGCTGTCGGCAAAGCTGCGCGGATAAATCTCATAAATCACGGCATGCTTCCACCAGTTGGCGTCTTCAGCCGCAAAGGTTGAAGATACAAACGCGCCGGCAAACGCGGCCATTAGGCACGACTTCCTAAACCAGTCAAAACGCATTCTGCTATTTTATCCGCAAAGCTGCATTTCGCCCTTCTACAATGAACAAGCTCCTGGAATCGGTACTCGCGCCGTCCCGCAAAGACGCTTCTATTGTGAGCGAGATCAACTCGCTGCGCGAAAAATTCAGCCAGCTTTCCGATTCCGAATTGCAGGGTTTGGCCGAAAACACGGAAGCGCTGCCGGAAACTTTCGCCATTGCGGCAGTTCTTGCTTCGCGAGTTCTCAAACAAGACATGTTTGATGTTCAACTGCGTGGAGCCTTGGCCCTGGCGCGTGGAAGCATTGCCGAGATGCAGACCGGCGAAGGCAAAACGCTGGCGGCTGTGCCTACCATCGCGTGGGTGGCGCGCAGCAAACGCGGCGTGCATGTTCTCACCGCCAATGATTATCTGGCGAAGCGAGATGCAAAGTGGATGGGCCCCATTTATGACCACATGGGCTTGACTGTTGGCTTCATTCAGCAAGGTATGTCTGCCGCCGAACGTCGCGCCGCTTACAGATGCGACATTACTTACGCGACCGCAAATGAAATTGGCTTCGATTTCCTGCGCGACCAACTAGCGCTGGATGGATCAGAACAGGTTCACCGCGAATTCAATGCCGCCGTTTTCGATGAAGCCGATTCCATCCTAATTGACGAAGCTCGCATTCCGCTAGTCATCGCCGGAGGCAGCGAACAGGGTGCGGAACCTGTTCTGCTGGCAGATCAATTAGTGCGGCGCATGCATCCTGGTCATCATCTTACGGTGACCAACAATGGCCGCAACGTCGGTCTGACCGATGCTGGCGCGCGCGCCATTGAACGCGCAACCAACTGCCGAAATCTTTACGAAGCGCCTAATTTGCCGTTGCTCACCGCAATTCAGGACGCGATGCACGCACATGTCCTTTTGCACCGGGATGTGGATTATCTGGTAAAAAACGGCGTTGTCGAAATGGTAGATGAATTCAAGGGGCGAATCGCCGAGGATCGCCGCTGGCCTGCTGGGCTTCATACGGCTATCGAGGTAAAGGAGGGAGTCGCGACAAAGGTTCAAGGCATGATTTTGGGGTCCATCACTTTGCAGAATTTGGCAGCCTTTTATCCAAAAATCTGTGGAATGACCGGCACCGCAGCCAGTTCAAAGGTAGAGTTCCAAACCATGTATTTGTTGCCGGTTGAAGTGATTCCTACGAACCGGCCAATGATTCGTGTGGATAATCCAGATGTTGTTTTTCCTACCAAGGCTGACAAATTTCGGGCAGTCTTAGGCGAAATTCGCAAGGTGCACGCCACCGGCCGGCCAATTCTGGTCGGAACCGCTAGCATCGCCGAATCCGAAGCGCTCAGCCGCATGCTTGGCGATCTGCCCCACTCTGTCCTCAACGCCAAGAATGACGAATTGGAGGCTGGAATCATTTCCAAAGCCGGCCAACGTGGCGCAATCACCATCTCCACCAACATGGCTGGCCGCGGTACCGACATAGCGCTGGGCGAAGGTGTCGCGGCATTAGGCGGACTCTACGTTATGGGCACCAACAAGCACGAAAACCGGCGCATCGACAATCAGCTTCGCGGTCGCGCCGGTCGCCAAGGCGACCCTGGGTCATCTCGCTTCTTCATTTCCATGGAAGACGATCTCATGGTCAAATATGCTGACTTGAATCCGAAGTTCAACGATGATCCCGGAGCTATTCAGCGGCTGGTGGAGGGACAAACGCTTGATCTGCGCAACTTTCTTCAGAAGTATGAAATGCCCATTGAAGGCCAGCGCAACCGTATTCAAACACAGCGGCAAGCAATCCTGGACGGCACGAAACCAAGCGAATCCGAATTGCACCGCCTGATAAGCCTGCGCACCATTGACGACTTGTGGGCCGATTATTTGTCCCGTATTGCCGAGTACAAATCAGGCGTTCACTGGGTATCATGGGCGGGCCGCGATCCGCATCTGGAGTATCTGCGCAAAGTAGATGAATGGTTTCCTGAACTTGAAGAGGCTATTCCGTTAGAAATTGAACGCCGCATGCAGGAAGCCGCGGCAGGCAACCTGCCCAATCCGAAAGAACGCGGCGCGGTATGGACTTATCTCACAACGGATCAGCCATTCGGCACGATGTCGGAGCGCATCATTAAAGGACTCTTCAAGCCTCGAAAGAAGTGAAGGACTTTTTCAACCGAAAGTTCCGTGAGCGGATCATGGCGAACAACGGAGACATGCTCGCCGCGCGGTGCCCAAACGTCTGGATCGGTCGGACCAAAAATTGCGAGACTCGGAACGCCTGTGGCTGCGGCTAGGTGCGAGATTCCGGAATCATTACCCACATAACAAGTCGCGCCGCGCATCCACTGAGCCAAGTCCAACAGGCTCTTAAATCTTCGGGCGCCATCCAGATGTTCCTCAGGCCCGCAGATCCAATCAACATGCAGCTTCAACTGTCCAGCCAACGCACGGTAACGATCTAACGGCCAGTTTTTCCGCGAACTGCCTGAGAACGGGTGAATCACGACGCTACTCCTCTGATCTTCTGCAACTACGTTGATCTTGGGAATCACGCCGAGCTTGCCTCCCACTTGGCGTAAGAAAAAATCGGAAGCTGGTGCACGCCAGTTTTTATCGGGAAGTGCTTCCAGAAAAACGCATTTCGGTTGCACCGCCAGCACCGCTGCACGAAAATCCGGACGGTTCGAACCATACCAACTGACAACCTCATGGAACTCGCGCAGTTTATCGGCGGGTTGTGTGATGCCGATCAAGTCCAGACCCGTCGAAGAAATTGCTCGCACGCAATCGGCAAATTGAATTAAAGAAACAAGCGGCGACGAAATCCACACTTCGGTGTAGTCAGCCTTCAAATATTCCAGCGCCGGTAGGGACAGAAGGCAATCGCCAATCGCACCTGGGCGAATCAGCAGGCGGCGAATTATTCGATCACCACCGGCAGTTTCACTTCAATTGTTGCTGGACGGAAACACATATCGCTGCTGCACGCCTGATAGCGAATTTTCCCAATCAGCGTGGTTGCGCCGGTGGGAGCGTTGGCAGGTGTTTGAAACTCGGTCTTCACAGCAAATGTGCCGGTAAATACAGTCAGCTCTTGCATTCCAACTTTGGCGATTTCGGGCTTGGGAAACGCCACACTTTTCACGTCCAACAAGCCAGGCGTCCAAGTCAGCTTCATCGGAATAATGAATTCATCTTTCGGCTTGTCGCTGTTCACGTGAAAACCAGGCAACACAACTATCTGGAGCGTCTCCGTAACAGAGGCACCGCGCTTTACAGTAATACCTTCGGGTGGGCGAATGGCGATCTTATTTTGTTGGGCCGAGCAGAAGACCGGGAGCGCCAATAGAAACAGGGCGGCGCACGCCGGCTTGGTCTGAAAGGAGGCTTTGAACTTCTTGGGCATATTCACTTTTGTCGATCAATCCTACATGTACGGGAAAAGCGATTCTGCCATCCCTATCCAAAATGTACGTGGTCGGCAATGCGTCCAAACCACCATAAAGCTGCGAAACCGAGTCATCACCTAAAAGCACTCGATAGTTCAATTTGTGCTCGGCAATGTAGGGCTTGATTGCGGCCCAACCGTCGTCGTCCATTGAAACACCAACAACTTCGAAGCCTTTTGATTTGTATTGTTGCTCGAACTCTTCGAACCAGGGAATTTCTAACGCGCACGGGCCGCACCAAGTGGCCCAGAAATTCAGCAACACAACTTTCCCTTTGTAATCGGAAAGTTTCACCTTGGCGCCGCTGGCGTCCGTCAAGGTAAATTCGGGCGCGAGCTTTCTATCAGAAGACGCGTGAACTTGGTTCGATCTGGCCTGATTGGCGCAAGATGCGAGCAGAAATGCGCTCAAAATGGCAATCGAGCAAAATACTTTTTTCATTACATACGCCCTGACGCGGGCACACTCCTAGTTTAGCGCTGTTTGGGCCTCAGCTATGATTCTGGACATGGCGGACAATTTGGATTTGTTCGAGGCCGACGAGGAAAAACTGGCTCAAGGGGCCATTCTATTTCGGGGCATGGTGGCTGACCATTCGCCTGAATTCGTCGCAGAGATTAATAGAATTATCATCTCTGCACCGCTACGCCACATGGTCACTCCGGGCGGATTCAGGATGTCGGTGGCGATGACCAACTGCGGTACAGCGGGCTGGGTAACCGATCGGAAAGGCTATCGTTACGCCACGCACGATCCGGAAAGCAATCGGCTTTGGCCGCATATGCCGCAATTGTTTGCCACGCTGGCGACAACGGCCGCGGAACTTGCAGGCTTTCCAAACTTTCATCCTGACGCCTGCCTCATCAATTGTTACGAACCTGGGGCGCGCATGGGACTACATCAAGACAAAGACGAGCGCGATTTCGATGAGCCCATAGTTTCGGTTTCGCTTGGTCTGCCTGCGGTCTTCCTATTTGGCGGTCTTAATCGCAACGATAAGGTGCAGCGAATTCCGCTGCAGAATGGCGACGTGGTGGTTTGGGGCGGACCGGCGCGGCTTTATTATCACGGCATAAATCCACTGAAAGACGGCGAACATCCGCTCACCGGACGCTGCCGCTACAATCTGACATTTCGCGCTGCGTTATCTTCGTAAGCATGTCTAAGATGCTTGACGAGATTCGGCAACAACCGGTGGCGCTGGAGCGCATGCTGAAGGCCGAATGGAAGCATGCGCTACGGCTGCGCAAACACTTTGAGCAGCATCCGGTGCGCATGATTGTGCTGGGTGCGCGCGGAACGTCTGATAACGCGGCTCAGTTCGGCCGATACTTGCTGGAGATTTCAACCGGCATTCCTGTTTCGTTAGCCGCGCCATCGGTCACCACGCTGTATCACGCAAAGCTAAAGCTGAAGGACGCCGCGGTGGTGGCCATCTCGCAATCCGGCGAATCCACGGATACCAATCTGGTTTTGGAACACGCAAAAAAAGAAGGCGCGTTTACCATCGGCATCACCAATGAAGCGGGCAGTTCGCTGGCGCAAATGGCGGATGAAACATTGCTGGTGCGCGCCGGTAAAGAAAAAAGCGTGGCTGCGACCAAGACTTATACCGGACAACTGGCGTGCTTCTACGTATTGGCGTATGCACTGGGAGCGCCGATCGCGGAAGTTGACTTGCGTCGCATACCAGAATGGTCGGCGGCGGCGCTGCGCTTGGAAGACGCCATTCGCGAGCATGCGAACCGATATTGTTTTATGCATCACGCGCTGTGCGTGGGGCGCGGTTTGAATTACTCCAACTCGTTTGAATTTGCTTTGAAACTGATGGAAACTTGCTACGTGGTTGCGGAGCGCTTTTCGTCCGCCGATTTGCTGCACGGTCCCATCGCAATGGTCGGGGAGGCGTTTCCAGCTTTCGTGTTCTGTCCGACCGGACCAACTTGGAAATCCAGCCGGGAACTGATGGAGAAACTGAAAACCATCAAAGCCGAGACAACCATCATTACCGATCAAAGCAATAAGGCGATAAAGACGCCGCTAACAATTCCGGCCAATCTTTCTTTCGAAGGACCGCTGCCCGCCGAAGTCTACACACCAATCCCGTACATCATCCCTGCGCAGTTATTTGCGGCACATTTGGCTGAAGTAAAAGGGCTAGATCCGGATAAACCGCGGACGTTAACGAAGGTAACGCAAACGATCTGAAGAGCGAAAACTACTTGCGGGCGCCGCGAGTAGTGCCCTTCAATGCCGACTGACGCCGTTTAGTGTTTTTGCGCTTGGGTTTAGTGATGCGGAAAGTTCCGCTACCCAAATACTCAGCTTCGTACAGCTTTTCTTTCGGTTTGAAGCTGGGTGATGACGCGTGCGCCGACTTGGCTGCCACGTCTTTTTTCTGTTCTGCCATGAGCTTCTAGTATAAATCAGGACTTAGGTCGTTTCCAACGAACGATCGGTTTACGTGCCGCCGTCACTTCATCTACGCGGGTAGTGCGGGTGTTGTGCGGCGCTTTCAGAACCAGTTGCGGATTCTCGTCCACTTCTTTGGCGATGGAGATCATGGCGTCCACAAAGGCATCCAGTTCCTGTTTGCTTTCGGTTTCGGTGGGCTCAATCATCAGCGCGCCATGCACGATCAGCGGGAAGCTGACGGTGTAGGGATGAAAGCCGTAATCGATCAGTCGCTTGGCGATGTCGCCCGTGCGAATGCCTTTCTTGGCTTGACGATCGTCGCTGAAGACGCATTCGTGCATGCTCGGCGCTTTGTAGGCAGTTCGTAATATGGCTCAAGCAGCGTGCGAATGTAGTTGGCATTCAGCAGCGCATCCAAGGTGGCTTGCGCAAGCCGTGGCCGCCGTGGGCCATGATGTACGCCAGCGCGCGAACCAGCACGCCGAAGTTTCCGTAAAACGCGCGAACGCGCCCGATGGATTGGGGCAAATCGTAATTCCAGCGCCACTGCTCGTCTATCGCTCTTCAAGCGCGGACCCGGCAGAAACGGAGTTAGCACCTTGGCGCAGCAACCGCGCCGGCACCGGGACCGCCGCCGCCGTGCGGAGTGGAGAATGTCTTGTGCAAGATTCAGGTGCATGACGTCGATGCCGAAATCGCCAGGCCGCGCAATTCCGACCAAGCGCGTTCATGTTCGCGCCGTCCATGTAAACCAGCGCGCCTTTGGCATGCATGATGGCGCAGATCTTGCGGATGTTCTCTTCGAACACGCCGACGGTGTTGGGATTGGTGATCATCAAGCCGGCCACGTTTGTCGGTCACGTGCTTTTCAAGCGATTCAAGATCCACCATGCCGCGCTCGTTGGATTTGATGTTCTCGACCGCGTAGCCGACCATCATGGCCGTGGCTGGATTTGTGCCATGTGCGGAATCGGGCACCAGAATTTTTTTGCGGGCGTTGCCGCGCGATTCGAGCGCGCGCGAATCATCAGCATGCCGGTGAATTCGCCGTGAGCACCGGCGGCGGGTTGCAGCGTAACTGCGTCCATGCCAGTGATCTCGGCCAATGCGTTTTCCAGAACCGCAATCACTTCCATGCAGCCTTGCGAAGCTTCTTCCGGCTGATAAGGATGCGCCCACGCAAGGCCTTCTGTCCGCGCCACAAGTTCATTCACTCGCGGGTTGTACTTCATGGTGCAGGAACCTAGCGGATAGAGCCCCAAATCAATCGCGTAATTCCAAGTGGAGAGACGCGTGAAGTGGCGAAAGCTTCGAACTCACTGACTTCCGGAAAGTCTTCAATTTCGCTGCGAACGTTGCCTTTGCCCAAGCGCCTCTTCGGCATCGACTGGTGGAACATCGAGCGGCGGCAAGTTGATAACCGCACTTGCCTTTTGAGCTTTGCTCAAACAACAGCGGCTCGTTTTGAACAAATGGCGTGAGGCTTTTTGGAGTCATGATGTTAGTTCGCAAAGGCAGCAGCCACGGTGTCCATGTCCGCCCGCTTTATTCATTTCAGTTGCGCACAGAAGCATCGAGTCTGCTTAATTCTGGATAGAATCGGCCGAGCGCAAGTCCACCAACGATGTTCTGTTTGAAGAGTTCCGCGTTAATGGCTTCGGGACATTTGGCTCCGGCTTTGACGACGAACTCGTTGAAGAAAGGCGCATCGAAAGCCAAGGGCAGTTTTCCAGCAAGGTAGTGAGCCTTGGCCAAGTTCTGTTCGGCGAGTTCCCGTAAGCCCTGCTTGCCATAACACTGATCATGATATACAGTGGCCATCAACGCGAGCAGCGCTTGGTTGGTACAAATATTCGATGTCGCCTTCTCACGACGAATATGTTGTTCGCGAGTGGCCAGGGTCAAACAGAACGCTCGGTTTCCGTTGGCGTCGGTTGTTTCGCCAACCAGCCGTCCTGGTATTTGTCGGATGTACTGTTCGCGCGTGGCGATGATGCCGACATAGGGACCGCCATAGCTGGGCGAGATGGCGAAACTCTGCAATTCGCCGACAACGATGTCGGCTTCGCGCGGCGGTTCCATGATGCCCAGCGCCACGGCTTCGGTGAACACCACGACTAACAGAGCGCCCTTCGCCCGAACGAGCGGAGCGATTTCCTTTATCTGTTCCAACAGGCCGAAGAAGTTGGGGGATTGCACGATGACCGCAGCCACATGCTCGTCCAAGTGCTTGGTTAGATCATCCAAATCCAACTGGCCATTCTTTGCGTATGCGATTTCTTCTACAGGGATGTGTTGGTGTTTGGTGTAAGTGCCGAGTACCTGTCGATATTCCGGATGGACGGTCTTCGCCACTAGAATCCTGTCGCGTTTGGTAAGGCGAACCGCCATCATCGCGGCTTCCGGCACAGCCGATGAACCGTCGTACATGGAAGCGTTTGCCACATCCATACCGGTCAACTGGCAGACCATAGTCTGGAATTCAAAGATCGTGGTTAGAGTGCCTTGCGAGATCTCAGCTTGATAGGGCGTATAGGAAGTAAGGAACTCGCCGCGGGAAACGACGGTATCTACCAAGACAGGACGATAGTGATGATAAACGCCCGCGCCCAGAAAACTGGGCAGTCCGCTTTCGGTTTTAGCGGCAAGCGCTCTGAAGTAATCGACTATTTCAAATTCGCTCTTGCCATCGGGAATGTTCAGGCGTTTCTCAAACCTGACGTCCGCGGGCAAATACGAAACCAGTTCTTCGGCCGTCGAAAGACCAATCACATCCAGCATCTGGCGGCGCTCAGAATCGGACTTCGGTAAATAACGCAACTTGAATTAAGCCCCTATATAGGTTTGATAATCAGCGGCACTCAGCAGATCGTTAATTTCTGCGGGTGTGGAAAGCTTCACCTTCACGAGCCAAGCTTCCCCATGCGGATCTGAATTCAGTTTCTCCGGTGTTGCCGTAAGTGTATCGTTTGCTTCCAGCACCTCGCCCGATACTGGAGAGTAAATATCGGACACGGCTTTGACGGATTCCACCGAACCGAAGGTGCTTCCTTTCGACAACGCTGTGCCCACTTTGGGCAGGTCTACAAAGACAATGTCGCCAAGTTCGCTCTGCGCGTGATCAGTGATGCCGATGTACGCCGTATTGCCTTCGGCCTTCACCCATTCGTGCTCTTTTGTGTACTTGAAATTCTCCGGGTAGCTCATTTTGGTCTCTTGTAAAAAGGTGTGGGAACAGTCACGGCCGAAACCGGCGCGTTACGAATCATGATCTGGATCTGAGTGCCGGGCACGGATTGCGCCACAGGCAGATAGCCAAGTCCAATATTCTTATTCAAGGTGGGCGATGGCCCGCCGCTGGTCACCCAGCCGGCGGCTTTGCCATCGATAAACACTTCGTAGCCGTCGCGCCCAATGCCGCGGTCTGTCATTTCAAAACCAGCCAGCTTGCGCGTGAGTCCTTGGTCCAAAACTTTTTGTAGGGCGGCGCGGCCTACGAACTGAGGCTTCTCCATCTTCACAATCCAGGCTAGATCGGCTTCAAAAGGATTGATGGACGCGGTTAGTTCGTGGCCATAAAGCGCCATCCTGGCTTCCAGGCGAAGCGTGTTGCGTGCACCCAAGCCGCAAGGTTTGATGCCAAACTCTTCACCGGCGTGGAGCAATTCATTCCACATGCGGGCGGCTTGGTCAGGCGCGATGTAGATCTCGAAACCGTCCTCACCCGTGTAGCCGGTATGCGCAATGCGGGCCGGAGTACAGCTCACTTCACCATCCGCGAACCAGTAATACTTAATGTCTGCCAAGTTGGTTTTGGTCAGCTTCTGCAGAGTGGCCAGCGCTTTCGGACCTTGAACGGCGATCTGTGCGAAGCGGTCGCCGGCGAAGTCTACTTCGGCGTCGAACTTGTTGTGGGCACGAATATGTTCGAAGTCTTTATCCTGATTCGAAGCGTTCACACACAGAAACCATTCGGTGTCGGAGACTTTGTGTACCAGGATGTCGTCCACAAAGCCGCCGTGATCATAAAGCAAGGCGGAGTAATGCGCTTGGCCGACCTTCAATTTAGCGGCATTATTGGTTGAGACGTAATCGACAAGCCGAGCCGATTCAGGCCCACGAATGACAATCTCGCCCATGTGGCTGACGTCGAACAATCCGACAGCCTTGCGGACGGCATTGTGTTCGTCCACAATGCCCGAATACTGGACCGGCATATTCCAGCCGCCGAAATCGACCATCTTCGCCTTGCTTGCGACGTGGGTTTCGAAAAGGGGGGTCTGTTTCAGCTCAGTGGTTGGGGACATTCCTGGCAGAATTTCAGGTTAGCAGAGGCAGACTAATGCCTAAAATGCCGCACACCAGTGAAGACCATCGCCAAATTCAAAGCGTCTGCAGCGGCAATCACTTTGTCGTCGTTGACGGAGCCACCGGGTTGAATCACGGCCGTCACGCCATGCTTGGCTGCTTCCTCGACTCCGTCCGGGAAGGGGAAAAAGGCGTCTGACGCCAGCACGGTGCCGCTCAACGGCAGGACCGCTTTCATGGCGCCGACCTTTACCGAATCCACACGGCTCATCTGCCCTGCCCCGACACTGACGCTTTGCCCGGCGCGCGCATATACGATGGCGTTCGATTTGACATGCTTGCAAACGCGCCAGCCGAATAGGAGCGCCTTCAATTCATCGTTTGTAGGAGCGCGCTTTGACTTGACTTGCAGGTCGGCTTCGGTGATCTTTTGATCGTCCGCAGTTTGCGCCAGCAAGCCGCCGGTGATGGACTTGATCACAATCTCCGGCTTGTCCAGGGCTTTCACGCTTATCAGGCGCAAGTTCTTTTTCAAAGTCAGAATCGCCAATGCTTCCTTTGAAAACCCAGGTGCGGCTATGGCTTCGACGAACAACTTCGATACGTGTGCTGCTGTGTCAGGATCCAATTCCCGATTGAATGCCAGCACGCCTCCAAAGGCAGAAATAGGATCGGCTTCCAGAGCCTTCAGATAGGCGTCGGCCAAGGTGGTGTTTTCTGAACATCCGCAGGGGTTGGTGTGTTTGATGATGGCGGCGGAAGGACCGTCGAATTCCTGGATCAACTGCCAGGCAGCATCCAAATCCACCAGGTTGTTGTACGAGAGTTCCTTGCCATGCAGTTGTTCGGCACCCGCGATGCCCGTATTGCCCAGCTTGTAGAGCGCAGCCTTTTGATGTGGATTTTCGCCATAGCGCAGAATGGAGGCTCGCTCGGCGAAGATCTGCAATCGCTCCGGTAGATCGTCGGCTGTGGTGACGCCGTCTGCACCTACCATTAACAAGCGCTTGGAGACGGCCTGATCATATGCGGCAGTGTGCAGGAAAGCTTCCTGCGCCAGTCGCCAATGGAGCGTTGGTGTCAGGTCGCCATGGTTTGTCTTCAATCCAACCAAGACGTCGGCGTATTGGTCGGGCGAAACAACGACTGCGACGTCCTGCCAGTTCTTGGCTGCGGCACGGATCATGGTAGGGCCACCGATGTCGATATTCTCAATCAGTTCTTCGCGCGTGACACCAGGCTTGTTGGCGTACTTTTCAAACGCATACAGGTTCACAACAACCATCTGTATTTCGGGAATGTCGTGCTCGGCCAGAGCGCGCATGTGGTCCGGTTTCGAGCGCACCGCCAGGATGCCAGCCGCGATGCGCGGATGAATGGTCTTGACCCTGCCATCCAACATTTCGGGGAAGCCGGTTACGTCGGCGACCTCACGAGCGGGAATCTGTGCTTGCCGGAACAGCTTCGCCGTACCTCCCGTAGAAATAATCTCCACGCCCAGGGCGTGAAGCTGTTGGGCGAACTCGACAATACCTTCTTTGTTAGTGACGCTGATCAGCGCCCGTTGAACCTTAGCCATAAACAGCTATTCTGTCAGGAGCCCGGTTCTAATTTGGATGGCTAATAGTGCCGGATGACATGATGGAGCCCGAAACACGCCCGCATGCACGATAACCCGACGAAAAACACGATGGCCACTGCAATCAAGCATCCGATGCCAAGGTTCTTCGCCATGCTATTGCCGGTGGTTATTGTTTGTTGCGGCTGATAGGTCTGTTGATAGTTAGGCGCTTGATAATTCGGCGGCGGTTGATAGCTGGGAGGCGTTTGGTAGGGCGGTACCGGTGGCTGAGGCTGAGCAGATACCGGCCCTTCCACCGGCGGATTGGCCGACAGAGTGGTTCCGCAGTTGGCGCAAAACTTGGCGGTGGCTTCGTTTTCCGCTCCGCAATTATGACAATACATTCTGACAGCGTATCCAATTTGCTTTGATTTGGAAACACTTCGGGCGCCGACTTTAGGGCGAAACCTCGACTACCTGTCGACGGCGGCGTGAGTGAGAGCGATTTCGGCAGTCGTTTGAGGCGCGGTTGCTACGGATACAGGCTTTTGGGCCTTCTCATTTCGCTGTTTGAGCGCTTCTTGCTTGAGGCGGAGGGCTTCCATTCGAGCGGCGTGGAGTTCGGCCTTCTGTTTTTGCGATTCGAACCGAATTTGCGCTTGGAGGGCGCGGCGTTCGGCGACGGCGGCAGCGGTTTCCTGTCGAAGGTGGAAGTTGCGGAGGCGCATCAACTCGGAGAGTGATTTGCTGAAGGCGCGCGAGTGGGTGGTGTGATAGCGCATGTAGAGGGCGAAGTCTTTGCGTTCTTCGACGGCAATCTGTTCACCGACTTCGGCCAGGATTTGGGATTGGAGGCGAAGGGCTCGGTCGCTGAGCCAGGAGTGAACGGCCAGGCGCGTGACGAGTTCTTCTTCGGTGGCGGTGGTGGGCTTCCAGTCTTGGTGGAATTTGGCGAGTTGGCGGTCGAAGGCGGATTGGTCTTCGGTGGGCAGGACTTTGAAGTTGGAGTCAGGGACGGCGGTCAGGCCGTGGATGGTGTGGTTGCGGGAGGCGATGGCTTTGCCTTCGTCCGAAGTGGGGCCGGTGGATAGGGTGGCGTTGGCTCGGTTGGCAGCGAGTTGGGCTTCGGAAGCGGTTGGGTTCAGCTTGGCGGCTTTGCGGGCGGCTTTGATTGCTTTGCGCTCGGCGGCGCGGCGGATGGATCGGTCGGTCATTTGTTGGCTCCTGGTGTTTAGAAATGCAAAAGCCCGCTGCAGGTTTTGGCCTGTAGCGGGCTTCTGATTGAACTTTATCAAACGAAGGTCGAAAAACGAACTTTCCACATGTGGAAAAGTCGGATAAGTGGTTTGGAATGTAAGAGAAGAAAAGTTTTTGTTTTTTGTGACCGCTTTTTCTTCGCCCTTTGTTGATTGGGGAAACCACGGTCGGATTGAGTCTTACTGCAGGAGGCGACAACTGAACGAGGAATTCCTACTGAAGCGAACCCCCAAAGTGAGACGCGGAGAAAAGAAAAGGGACACAATATCTTGGTTGTCCGGTTATCCGCGGCCCGCGGCCCCCGGCCCCCCGGGCTGCTCAAGGCTATTCAGGCTTTCCCCAGGGAACGCTGACTGAAGGAGCGCAAGCAATACCCTTAAGAACAATCTTCACAGTGCCGCGACTAAGCCCCTGCTTGTAAGGCAGCAGCCCCAAGGTGAAGCGGCCTTGCGTGTCAACCTTGCCCTTGAGGTCGTGCTTTTCGCCTTCTGAATCAGTACTCATCGTGAGTTCGCTATTGGAGGGGAATCCCGTGCCCTCCACGAATATCAGCACAGCCCCGGGCATCAACAAGGTTGCATTTACGTGGCATGCTTTATCATCGCCTTGCAAAGGCAGGGGAGTGATTTTCGCAAACGCTTTGATCGACCCATCGCTCGAAACTATAGCGAGGCGAATCGGCTCGCCGGGGACTGGGCGGAACGGGATATGGATCGGATCATTGGGATTCGCAGGATCACCGCAGGTACCAGGGCGTCCAGCACAAACGGCAATGCCCTGAGCATCGAACGTTACGCCCTGTAGAACTTCAGCAGGCTCACGCTGCGTCACTGGCCACGCTACCAGATTGAAGATGCTTCCCGGAGGGATTCCTGTGGCTCGTAGTCCGTAGCGGAAGTCCGCGCCCTGGCGGGACTCCTCGACAAATGTGAGGGAACTGTTCGGGCTGCTGGCTCGCGGCCCCCAGACATCGTGCGCTGTGGTTAGTTTTTTTGCTGTCTCTTCTGGGCTGGTCTCCGTTTGCGCTAGAACAACGAAGGCGGCGAACGGAACGAGAAGGAGTCGAAGCGACATTCGGCAACCATCTTAGCAGCGGTGGTAGGACTTAACTCCGCAGCGATCGTTCGTCAGCGCACCTGTGAACGACTCTGTCGGAAAGTGAATAGCGCTCCCAAAGCTCAACCTCGTTCGAACACGGCCGGGTCAGTTGGACTGTCCAAAAGAAACCACGGCGTAACGTTGGACTATCGAAGCTGCGCGTCTCGGCGATGCCCGGGTTAGCAGCTATTCACTCGATGGTGGTGGGCTTCGACGGGAGCTGTCGTTCAAATTGCTGTAGATCCCAGTAGTCGCGCCAGGCGGCGATCTTGCCGTCTCGTAATTCGAAGATGCCCATGCACGGGACGGAGACTCGTGTTTCGCCGACCAAGAAGTTGTCCGACCGCTCGGTAAGCACGACGTTGCCGTCCGCAACGATGTTATGTATCTCCCAGGGCAGCGCTTTCATGCGCTGGGAACCGCGCCGCAAAGTGTCGCGGATGGCTTCCCTTCCTTTGACAGGCGGCCAGGGCGAATTCGACCATACCGCGTCGTCGGTAAAGTATTCTGCGAATTCGTCGGGGTCCGCGCGCACGCACACTTCAAGGAATCGGCGGATCAACGCTATGCTGTCAGCATTTTCCATTTGCCAGCTCTGGTGGTCGGGACAATTCATCTTACTGCCGGTTCGATAATCGCAGCGGAGATCTTAGGTTTAGCGAACATAAAGCACCTCCCTGATGTTGACTATTACTTAAACTTTGCCAGTGTTATTGCGGATGTCTTTGGGATGTAATTGGCCTCTGCGAATAGGAAAAGCACGGGAAAGCTGTTTCAAATCACTAAAAGCGTTTAAACTCATTATTACTTCGATGGTCGTTTTTCCAACATGGGTCCACGTGTAGCCGTTCTGCGGGAGCCGCCGGCGGCTGCTGACCATTACTTAAAAATCGAGCTTTACGCGCGTGTTAGCGCTGAGCCGAGAATATTCGAGTTCCTCGAAGCTGCTGCGTTGGACGGGTTGTGGTACTCCGATCTGGAACAGCGTGGCAACGCATGGATTAGTCCGCGCTACAAAGAACTGCTTGGTTATCGCGACGACGAGGGGCCAAGTTCTTCGGCGTTTTTCCAGGAGACGATACTTCCGGAAGATCTGATCAAAACGCAGCAGAATTTGGCAGCGCATTGCGCGGACCCTTCCACTCCGTTTGATCAAACGGTCCGGTTTCGGCATAAGGACGGATCAATCGTTTGGGTTCGGTGCCGCGGTACGGCGATTCGTGATGCATCAGGAAAAGCCATACGGATGCTGGGGGCACATACCGATGTGACCGCGATTAAACAGGCTGAAGAACGATTGCGGGCGCTGTATGAAGCTTCGGCGGAGATGTCATTCGTGGGCGATTTGGAAACGGCTACCATCATCGAATGCAATCATGCCCTGCATGATGCTTGCGGTGGATCTAACCTGACTGGCTTGCGGTTCACCGAACTGTGCGACGGTGTCTCAAAAGCAATAGCGAAGAATGTTTTTGAATTGCTGCGAACGCAAGCGGAGGTTAAAGACGTTGAAATTAATTTGCGCCGTGCCACGGGCGGTTGTTTAACGGTTCTTTTTTCCGCGCTAGCGGTCAGAGACCTTGAGGCCGGACGGCCTTTTATGCGCGGATGGTGCCGCGACATAACGCACCTGAGACGCTTTGCCAATGTAGAAGTTTTGATCGGTGCACTGCCGGGCGGCGTGGTTGTTACGGACAAGTTGAACATCATTCGTTCCACGAATCCGGCTGCGGATCAATTATTCGGCTACGCCAAAGGCGAACTGACGGGGCGACCGCTTTCGTGGCTTATTACCGACCTGCCGCATGCGGAAAAACTCGGCTTCCGCAAAGACGGTTCCTACTTTCCGATTCACACGGAAATAGCTACGGTCGAATTGGGGGAGGGCGCCTTCCAACTGGTGACGGTGGTTGACTTGGCTGCGCGCAAAGGCATCGAGAGTGCGTTGCGGGATAGTGAACGGCGGTTCCGCCAGTTGACGGAATCACTGCCTCAACTGGTTTGGACTTGCAATGCGCAAGGAGCATGCGATTATTTCAGCCCGCAATGGATCGAATACACCGGGGTACCCGAGTCGGAACAGTTAGGCTTCGGCTGGTTAAATGCAGTTCACCCAGAGGATAGGGACAGGTTCTTCGGTAGCTGGTCGGCAAGCGTTCGCGAAGGAGTGCCCTTTCATGGTGAATCCCGCCTATTGCGGCGGGACGGTGAATACCGCTGGTTCGATGCGCGGGGAACGCCACTGCGTGATTCGGATAACCGGATTGTCAAGTGGTTTGGCGCATCGACTGATGTTACGGAACGAAAGCAAATAGAGGCCGATCAAAGTTTCTTGTTGCGGCTGGGCGCGAAGATGCAGGCGAGCTCGGGGCCGCAGGAGATTGCGGCAGTGGCTACGCGCATGGTGAGCGAGCATTTTAATGTCTCCATCTGTTCGTTCAACTTAATTGATGTGCCTAATAATTTGATTTTGCCGGTACATAGTTATGTCCGCGGTGGAGCACAGCCTGCGGGTACGGCAGCGCCGCTGACTGCGTGGGCAACGGAAGCGTTGACGTTGCGGCTGGCGGCTGGCGAGGCCATCTACTTCGACGACACATCAGTGCATCCAGATACTTCGCCTACTTATGCAAAATCATTCGGGCCAGGCGGCGTCACGTCAGTGATTGCAGTTCCCATGCGTCGCGATGGCAAGTTGGTAGGGGTACTGGCATTGGTGCAAGGTAAAGCGAGACGATGGACGCAACGTGAGGTGGATCTAGCGCGGAGCGTGGGTGAACGCCTTTGGTTTGCATACGATGCCGCACGAGCACTTGCGGCAGAACGCGATATGCATTTCACGCTTGCCGCCAATGAAGAGCGGCTGCAACTTGGTGTTCAATCGGCTGCCATAGGCATTTGGGAAAACGACAGGGTAAACGGGACGATTCACTGGGACCCCATTTCACGCGCGGTTTTTGGATTTCCGCCAGATATAGAGATTAGCGAGGACGTTGTCATGGCGTCGATCCATCCGGATGATCTCGAAGGGGTAAAAAAGAGCATTGAGGCCTACGTTGACCCGAACGGGCCGGGCCACTTCGAGACCGATTACCGGATCATCACGCAGAACGGAAAAGGAGTTCGGCATATTTACGCCCAAGGACAGATGTTCTTTGAGGGCACAGGTGCGAACCGGCGGGGGGTTCGGGCCATCGGCACCGTGCAGGACATAACGGATTTGAAGCGAGGAGAGCAAGCCTTACGCCGGGCGAATTCTGAGTTGGAGCAGTTTGCCTACGCCGCAGCACACGATTTGCAGGAACCTTTGCGCAATGTTGGGTTGGCGGCACAACTGCTGTCCAGCCGCTACGAGGGTGCACTGGATGAAGAAGCGCATATGCTGCTGCAAACAGCCATAGATGGCGCGGGCAGGATGCAGGCTATGGTTAAAGACTTGCTTACTTATACGCGCGTGGTTATACAAGAGGAGGGAGCGGTTCTGTTTGCCGACCCGAATGTTGTGCTTGCACGCGCCTTGCAGAATTTGAGTACGGCCATCGCAGAGACTAATGCCGAGATCACTTCCGATACGCTGCCGCCGGTCCGGATGAGCGAATTACACCTGCTTCAGGTTTTTCAGAATTTGGTGGGCAATTCCTTAAAGTATTTTGGAACGGAAAGGCCGCGCATCCATGTGGGAATCGCTCGGCGCTCGGTTGAATCCGTGTTCTACGTAAGGGATAACGGGAGCGGTATCGCGCCAGAGTACCACCAGCGAGCTTTCGGTGTGTTTAAGCGTCTTCACAGCCAGGACGTTCCCGGGACTGGAATCGGCTTGGCGTTATGCAAGCGAATTGTGGAACACTACGGCGGGAAGATTTGGATTGAATCCGCAGGCATTAATGGCACGACGCTTTTGTTCACGCCGCCGCTGGCAGGATAGGCTGTGTTTAGGACTCCCTGGCTTAGATATTGATACCGATTTGCCAGAGGATAAAGCCGGCTGCCTGACGCAGGTAGAGCCAGCGCTTCTGCCGTTTCGACGTCAAGATAGATTGCGGACGTGGCGATCCATAAACCGTAATCTGCTTCGCTTGCATCAATCGTTTCACGCGGTAAATGTGATATCCGTCACTGACTACAATGCAGGAGTGTAGATTCATGCGATGCATTGTTTCGGCGGCTGCGTCTACACTTTGTCCCGTAGTGGAGCCTTCGGCGGTGATGATGGCCTCAGAATCGACGCCGCGCTCGACCAGATATGCTCGGCCGACTCCTGATTCGGTAAAATCGGGATCGCCACCTGCTCCGCCTGTGGTGAGAATATAGGGAGCTTCATTATGCAAGTAAAGGAGCAGTGCGTGGTTCAGCCGGGCCTGCAATACAGGCGAGGGCTTGCCGTGATACTCGGCTGCACCAAGGACCATAATCACGTCAGCGGGCTGAGCTTCGTCCACCGTGGACTGCTTGTCTATTTCATCTGCGACGTAAAACAGGTAGCCTATTAAGAGAGCGGTTGGGATCACGCACGCGATCGCGAACCATTTAAAAGCTCGGCGCATTCACGTCCTGTCCCAGATCAAAAGTCCGGATCATAAGCGTTGATGTTGATACTGATGTTCTATCAATGTACGCGACCGCGCGTTTACATGCCAGTATGTTGCTAACAAGTTCGCACAATCCGTTGCTGCAAAAACTGCGCCGCGCAGTGGAATTGGGACGGCCATTGGAAACCGGCGCAATTGCGGCTGAAGGGCCGCATCTGATTGCCGAAGCTCTAGGAAGCCGTTGGACCATTGAACAGATTTTTTGCTCAACGAATGCTCTTGAACGACATAGTAATTTATTGTCTGCTCCGGCGCTGCGGAATATCGAAATGACGGAGGTTTCGGAGCGTGCCTTCAAATCCGTGGCTGACACCGAACATGATCAGGGTGTGATTGCGCTGGTGCGTCCGCGGAGCTTTGGTTGGAGTGATGTGCTGGGGTCGTCCGGCCCTGTGGTGATTTTGGATGGCATTCAAGACCCGGGAAATGCGGGCGCGATCTTTCGTTCGGCTGAGGCATTTGGGGCGTCAGGCGTTGCCCTGGTATCCGGTTGCGTCAGAATCTCCAACGGTAAGTTCCTGCGTGCCGCGGCCGGAAGTCTTTTTAGGCTGCCATTTATCGATAATGTGCAACATTCCGAAGTGATCGAACAAACGAAAGTTTCCAATCGGCGTTTATATTCGCTTGCGGCCAAGGCAAGGGCAGCAATAACGGAGGAACATTTTTCCCAACCTTTTGCGTTGGTGGTGGGTAGTGAGGGGTCTGGAGTTTCGCAGGAACTTTGTGCAGCGTCGCAGGCGCTTTCTATTCCGACACGCGGCGTTGAATCACTGAATGCGGCTGTCGCTTGTTCCGTCGCGCTATTCGAGGCGGCGAGGCAACGGGGATTCGAACAATGAGCCTGTTTGACATGACTCCGCCATCGCCGCCGCCGGATGAAGACTTATCCGGGCATCCTCTGGCTGATCGGATGCGGCCACGCAACCTGGATGAATACATTGGCCAAGAACACATTCTTGGACCCGGTAAACCGCTACGGGCGCAGATTGAGCAGGGTCATTTGTCGTCAATGATTCTTTGGGGGCCGCCGGGGTCGGGCAAGACCACGCTTGCATCCATCATTGCGCGACATACCAGCGCGGATTTCATTCCGTTCAGCGCGGTGCTGAGCGGTATCAAAGAGATTAAAGCAGTGATGGCGGAAGCCGAGCGCGCACGACGCACGGGGCGCACGACGATACTTTTTATAGACGAAATCCATCGCTTCAACAAAGCGCAGCAAGATGCATTCCTGCCGTATGTGGAGCGAGGCGATGTAACTTTAATCGGCGCGACAACTGAAAATCCTTCTTTTGAAGTTGTTTCCGCTTTATTATCTAGAACAAGGGTTTATTCGCTTCGATCTTTAGAGATTTCCGAGATCGTTTCGCTTTTAAAACGAGCCTTAGAAACTCCGAAACGTGGCCTTGGTGACTTTCACCTTAAGATAGATGTCCATTCACTAGAAGAAATCGCAATTGCATGTAATGGCGACGCACGGTCGGCTCTGAACACTTTGGAATTGACGTCGCAATTAAGTCAAGACGGTGTGATTAGCGCGCAAACTGTTTCCGATGCTTTACAACGAAAAGTTTTGTTTTATGACAAATCCGGAGAAGAGCATTTCAATCTCATTTCGGCTTTGCACAAGTCGGTTCGTTCCAGCGATGCAGACGCAGCTTTGTTTTGGCTGGCGCGGATGCTTACGGCCGGAGAAGACAGAATGTATCTGGCACGCCGGTTGGTTCGCATGTCCATAGAAGACATCGGTCTGGCGGATCCAAGAGCCGTGGAACAAGCAATTGCATGCATGCAGACCGTTCACTTCTTAGGCGTACCGGAAGGTGATCAGGCTTTGGCCCAGCTGACAATTTATCTAGCACTAGCCTCGAAGTCCGATGCTTCTTATCAAGCATTAAATCGAGCTAATTTATTAATTCAAACGACAAAACAGGAGCCAGTTCCGTTACATTTGCGAAATGCTCCGAATCGGCTTATGAAAGAAATGGGGTATTCAAAAGGGTATCAACATGCGCATAAAGAGTCTGACGCAGTAACCGATATGAATTGTATGCCGGAGACCTTAGCCGGTACGGTGTTCTATGAACCCTCTAATAGAGGATTTGAACAGCGGCTGCAGGAACGGTTAGACTGGCTACAAAAACGCCGGTCAGAAAAATTATCCGAGAGAAATATTTAATAAATGCACAACCATTGTGTAAGCTTAAAGATCGGAGTGGCGTAAGAGATGTCCGAAGGTTCAATGATCCTAACCAAGGTTCCCGAATCGGCTAGCGACTCGGAACGACGACGCTCGAGCCGATTCCCCATCGAGCGCGACCTGCGTTACAAGACGCTGAACCAGCGCGCGGAAATACTGAATGGTAGCGGCAAAACGCTTAATATCAGCAGCTCTGGAGTGCTGTTCACCTCTGATCACGATCTGCCAGTTGGAACTCGTTTGGAAGTGTCGATCAGTTGGCCCGCACAGCTAAATGAGAAATGCTCGTTAAATTTGGTTGCACGTGGACGAGTAATGCGGCACTTGCGCGGGCAGCTTGCTTTGCAGATTCAGCAGTACGAATTCCGGACGCAGAGCCGTCCGGGCGCTTTTCTTAAGTAAATTTAACGCATTCGTCTTTCGCTATAAAGCTGTTTTGCAAAGAGCACCAGAAATCTGGGATTGTGTTTCAGATAGCGTTTCCATAGACGTCTAGGCTCGGTCATTAAGCGGAAAAGCCACTCCAGACCAAGTCGCATCATCCAGCGGGGCGCCTGCGGTTTGGAGCCGGATAAGAAATCGAACGCTGCGCCGACGCCGATCATTACCGCGCTAAGGCGTTTCCGATGAGCCGCCATCCAAATATCCTGCTTAGGACTGCTTAGCCCCAGGAATAGAACATTGGTTCCCGACAGGTTAATCGCATCGACTACGGCAGCATCTTCTTCGGGGGTTAAGGCTCGAAAGGGCGGCGAGTAGGAATACGTGATGCGCAGCCGAGGGAAAAGCTCCGATAGGCGCTGAATCAGTCGGTCCAGGGCGTGCGGTGAGCCGCCATAGAATCCTACCTTCAATCCGCGCGCTTCGGCCATTTTGAGAACGACTGGGGTGAGATCGGGACCATACACGCGAGTGGCGTCTGGATGGCCCAATAATTTTAGGCCCCATACCAGCGGCATGCCGTCGGGCGTAACCATATCAGCCTCATTCATGACGCGTAGAAAATCGGGGGAGTCGTGCGCTTCCATGATCTGGTTCACGGCGGCAACGCAGACATAGCGGGATTGTCCTTCTTGAGCCCAAGCGCAGATGGTTTCTGCCGCCTCAAGGTAGCTGGTATGGTTGACCTTCATACCGAGGATATACGTCGATTCAAGAGATGTCGTAGCAGACATACCCTGCTCGGTCATGCCCTTTTGTAACACGCTATGCAGCAACTAGTTGCAGTGCGAGTTTTAGGAGCGTTTGGTTATTTGGGACGAGTACTGGGGATAAATTCGTAAATCAGATTCACTGCAGCACTGATACCAATACTGATACCGCCGGTGCGGAAGCCATCGCCCAGGCTGTTCTGGCTTGCCGGCAGCCAGGTTCGACTCAACTGGCCAGTTGCGAAGGCACCCGCCACTCGACCGTAGGCAAAACTGCTGACGCCTTGATCGGTTTGGGTGATGAATGTCTGCTTGACAGCGTTCCAAATGCGCTTTTTTGCAGGGAAGCCATCGAGCGGATAGTAACGGGGATCTTCATGGAGAGCGACTTCAAAGCCCGCAGTAAGTGTCTCGTTCACGGCTACCGCGCCCCAGGTTGCGGTGTAGCGTCGGAGGCAGCCTTTCACGCCCTCGCTCCATTCATCTGGATCATGGGTGGCTTGTTCTACCGTCGCGGTTAAAGCAATAGCGCTAAGAACTTCAGGATCGATCGTCTCAGACAGATGATACTTCAGCTTTTCGGACGCAGTAAGGGGCACGTAGGGCCCTGCCAATTGACCGGGCTGACGGTGATTTTGTGCTTGGGAGAACGGTACTACAAGAAGAAAGCAAAAAAGAAGTCTTTTCAAAACTGCCCCAGACTACTAATCCTTTTAGGGTAACAGACGAAATAGTTCTTATGTTAGTTTAGGGACGTTTTAGTTAGTTTTCTTACTGGGAGATAGTGATGACGTTCATGCTCCAGGGAGGAAGCACCACCGCCAGGGGCAGACTTTGAGAACCCAAGGTTGTGCTAGTTGGCGCTGCCCAAATGTTAGTTTGCGATTGGTCATAAAGCGCCTTGTCGTACGTCTGCACCGTGACTGCCGATGATTGTGTCTGTCCGGTGACAGTTACTGAAACGGCCTGGGAAGCGGTTTCGTTCAAATTGAAAAGGAGAAGAACGGAGCCGCCATTATGGGTGGCAGCGTAGGCACGTAAGTCTGTTGTATTGCCTGTGAGGGTTGGCGTCAAAACATTTTCGCCAGCTTGTGCGACGTTGCTGAAGAGTTGAAATGCGCGCGCCGTAGGCAGCGCTATGCCCGTTGGAATTTTGGGCGCGCCTTCGCATCCACTCTCCGGCAAGCCGTCTGAGAAAACCATATAGCCGCCGAAATTCTGCCAGCCGTAGAGCGAACTGGAGAAGTTTCCCGAACTGGCGTCCGAACAGCCGCCGAAGCCGATCCACCAAGTGGCGCGCGCCACACCATCGTTCATTAGTTCGCCCAGAAGTTGGCCGGCATAAAGAGCTTGGGTAATGGACGTGGTCTGTTTGCCAGGATTTGTGTTGACCGATCCAATTTCCCCGACATAGATGGGCGTGTTGGGATGGCCGGCCGTCGCCAGTTCGGTTTTTATTAAGTTGATGTAAGTTGTTATTCCGGGAGCCGCATCATTGATGAGGAAGGAGTCGGTTTCATCGCCAGCATTCTGCGGGTAGTAGTGATATTCGACAAAATCGTAAGGGGCATTGGCGAGGACGATAGGATCCCAATTCGTTGTGTAGCCTGCATCGACGACAACGCCCACTTGTGCATTGGTATTTGCCGCTTTCATCAATGGATAGAAGCCGGTGGATACTTCGCTGGCGTAGGTGGTTGGATCGTGCGGGGCCGAATGCAGATCCTCCTCCCAGTCGCCAAAAACTTCATTGCCTACAGTCCAATGGGTGACGTTCGCGCCGAGAGTCTGCGCCTCAGCTACCCAAGCCGCAGCTTCGTTGGGATCGCCGCCACCGGTACAGTTTGCATTACTTCCGTAGTTCACAGTGATGGAGGCGTCGAAGCTGCCAGGTGTGACGACTGAAGCTACAAAATCCTGAAAAGCAGTGTTGGAAGCCAGGTAGGAAGAACTGGCTTCACAAGTGGAGAACGAATTGGTCTGCCAGTGATAGATGTCGGAGCCCGAACCACCTGGCCAGCGCAGCGTCTTGATCTTCGCGGTTTCGAACGCGGGAACGATAGCGGGGGTTGTCGGGTCGTACCAATAGGCCATGTTCATGCCGAGAATCTGGTTGGTGACGGCAACTCCGGGATTGGCTGGATTGATGGTGATGAAGCCGGTGGGAGTGGTGAAGGTGAATGTGGCAGTAGTAACGCTGCTGGTGGTGTAGCCGCTTGCCGAAGCAATTGCATTCACGGTTGCAGTGGAGGAAAGCGTAATGGGCGAGGCGTACTGGGAGGAGGATGTTGTGGGAGTGGAACCATCGAGAGTGTAGTAGATGGATGCGCCAGAAGTTGAGTCTGACATGGTGATGGTTTGAGCAGACGCGAATGTTCCGGCAGCGGGGGTGAATGTCGGCGCAGATGCTTGCGGTGTGACGGGTACGGTGGACACTGATGTGCTACTCCCGCCACAACTCGCACAAACGCCGAGACAAAACATAGCAAGCCAAAACTGTTTTAATTCCTTGGAGGACCACGCGTGCATGTGATTGAAATCATATCGCGGACGGCATCGGCTAAACTTGACTTCGTGGCAAAAATCCTAGTAACAGGCGGAGCTGGATATATAGGCTCGCATACTCGACATTTTTTGGAGCAGCAAGGGCATTCGGTTGTGGTGTTGGATAATCTTTCGCGCGGGTACGCCGAGAGTGTTCCAGCGCAGATTTTGCGCAAGCTGGACCTGAACGAAACCGAAAAGGTCACGGAACTGTTACGGGCCGAGAAGATTGAGGCGGTGATCCATTTTGCGGCGTATATATCGGTTGGCGAATCGACAGTTTGCCCGGAACTCTACTTCACAAACAATGTGGGTTCCACGCTGTCGCTGCTGAATGCGATGGTTGCGGCGGGTGTGAACAAAATCGTCTTTTCTTCGACTGCCGCGGCGTATGGGATTCCAAGCAAAGTTCCAATCACGGAAGACCTGCCATACGCGCCTATTAATCCCTATGGCGAATCGAAGGTGATGGTGGAGAAGATTCTGGATTGGATGGACAAATTCCGGAATATTCGCGGCATTCGGCTTCGGTATTTCAATGCGTGTGGCGCCGAACCGCAAGCTGGACTGGGCGAACGGCATGATCCGGAGACGCACCTGATTCCGCTGATCTTGAAGGCTGTGCAGACGGGTAAGCCCGTTACGCTGTTTGGCGACGATTATCCGACGCCGGATGGGACTTGCATTCGCGACTACATTCATGTCAGCGATTTGGCTGAGGCGCATATCTTTGCGGTCGAGCACTTGTTGAAGGGCGGTGAATCGGATGTGTTCAACGTTGGAACCGGGCAAGGGCAGTCAGTGAAGGAAGTTTTGGCGGCGGTGGAGCGAGTGACGGGTAAGAAGGCGCCACACACGATTGGACCGCGGCGAGAAGGTGATCCGCCGAGCTTGGTGGCGGATTCGACGAAGCTGCAAACGAAGCTTGGATGGAAGCCGAAACGGGCGGATTTAGACCGGATTGTTGGGGATGCTTGGGCGTTTGCTAACAGGGGTTAGCTGAGGCGGGCGTAAATTGGCTGGGAAGCAGGGACTCGAACCCCGATAGGCGGATCCAGAGTCCGCAGTCTTACCATTAGACGACTTCCCAGCAAGACTAAAGCTATTTTAGCATTCGATACAGTGTTTGAGTATGCCAAGTCTGCCGGATAAACCAGTCACTCTTGCCTTTGATATTGGAGGCACCGGAATCAAATCGATGCTGCTCGATTATCGGGGCAAGCCTATAAGCGAGCGGGAGAGAATAGAGACGCCGCAACCTGCGACAACTGAAGCGGTGCTGGCGGTGATGGACACGCAGGCGCAGCAGGCAAAGGCGAAGGGCGGCTTCGACCGGGTTTCGATCGGGTTTCCGGGTGTAGTTAAGCGCGGCGTGACCTGGACGGCGCACAATCTGCACCCGTCTTGGGTGGGATTCGAATTCGAAAAGGTCACAAACCGGAAGTGGCGCAAACCGGTGCGCGTGATGAACGACGCTGCGGTACAGGGGTTCGGAGCGATTAACGGGCGCGGTGTTGAGCTGGTCATCACGCTGGGGACCGGGTTTGGCAGTTCCTTGTATAGCAATGGGCGATTGACGCCGGGGCTTGAACTGGCGCATCATCCTTGGCGCAAGAGCAAGACGTATGAGGACGATTTGGGGAAGTTGGGCTTGGCGAAACACGGGCGCAAGCGGTGGAACAAGCTGCTGGAAAAAGCGATCCACCAGTTGTACGACCTTTTCAACTATGACCACCTTTACATAGGCGGCGGAAACGCTACTAAAGTGGATATTGCGTTGCCGCCACATGTGACGCGCATTCCGAATGATGACGGATTGCTGGGCGGCGTCATGCTTTGGAAGGAGCAGTAGGAAGTTCGGCCAGGTGCAGAGCGGCGATGCCTCCGGTGAGCAGTTCAAAGCGGGGGTAACTGAAGCCGGCCCTGGATACCAAGTTGCAGAGAGCATCGGGCTTGGGGAATTTGGCGACAGACTCCGGTAGGTATGTATAGGCTTCGTGCGAGCCAGAGACGATGACTCCTATGGCGGGAAGAATGAAGCGCGAATAAAAGCTGTAGCCAGTGCGGACAACTGCGCCTGGTGGATGAGAAAACTCAAGAATGGCCAAGCGTCCACCGGGCTTCAGAACGCGAGCGAATTCGAGCAGAGCCGAGTGGTAGTTCGCGAGATTGCGAAAGCCGAAGGCGATGGTGATGGCGTCTAAGGAATTGTCGGCCAAAGGCAATTCGAGCGCATCGGCATCAACTAGCCAAGCGGCAAGGTGACGATCTTGCGCTTTGCGTGCGGCAGTGACCAGCATGGGATGACAAAAATCTGCACCCAGGATTGTGGATTGAGCGACACGTTGCAAATCGAGAAGGACATCGCCGGTACCGCAACACAGATCGAGGATGCGGGCTTCGGGATTGGCCAGAATATCGGCCATGCGCTTTAGCAGAACCTTGCGCCAGCCTCGGTCGATGTTGAATGAAAGCAGATGGTTGAGCAGGTCATACCTGGGCGCGATGTCTGAGAACATCTTTTGCACCCAGCGAGCGGCTTGCTTTTCGCCCGAGGTTCCGGGCGGCGTTGTGCCGATATTAGCCACGAAAGGCTTCCGTTATGGCAGTGCGAATCAACGAAGTATTAACACCAGAGATTACTTTCACGCTGCCGATTTTGGTTGGCAGGACGAAATGCACTTTGCCTTGCAAAGTTTTTTTATCCTGGGCCAGACGGCTTAACAGATTTTCGGGTTCCAGGTCTGCGATATTGGGCAACGGGCCATAGGAAAGAACGGCAGCAGCAATTTTTTCGCCGTCGGCGCTGGCAAGCATATTGGTAAGGACAGCGAGACGGTTGGCAGCCAGCATCCCCCAGGCAACGGCTTCGCCATGGAGCATGCGTACGTAGGAGGTTTCGGCTTCAATGGCGTGGCCAATGGTATGGCCGAAGTTCAGGATGCGGCGCAGGTCGCCTTCGCGTTCGTCGGCAGTGACAACTTCCGCCTTGATTCGCACGGCGCCTGCGATCAATTCATCTACCACGGCGGGCTGCTGGGCGAGGACGTCTTTGGATTGATTGGCGAGCAGATCAAACAAGTGACGATCGCGGATGATACCGCACTTTACGACTTCGAACAGGCCTGCACGGTATTCACGTTCGGGTAGGGTTCCGATAACGTTCGGGTCAATTAAGACAACCAAGGGTTGATGAAAGCTACCGATTAGGTTCTTTCCAACTTCGAGATTGACACCTGTTTTGCCGCCGGTGGCTGCGTCCACTTGGGCGAGCAGAGTAGTGGGGATTTGCAGCACAGGAATGCCACGCATGAAGATGGCCGCCAGGAAACCGCTAATGTCGGTAACGATGCCACCACCGAAGCCGATAACGAGACTGGTGCGGTCTGCGCCTTGTTCGATCATGTGCGCGGCGAGGGTTTCCACATGCGAGAGCCGCTTGTTCTTTTCACCGCCTGCAAAGAAAAGAATGGCGTGGTCGAGACCGGACAATTGAGCGTCAAGAACAGAGCCGTGAAGCCGCCAGACGTCTTCTGTGGTGACGATAAAAATCTTTCCGGTACGGGGTGGAATGTACTCGCGAACGCGCCGCAAAATGCCGCGTTCTACAACGTTGTCGTAGTCGCGCTGGGCGGTTCGGACGTGGAATGTTGCCATTTCATCCCGTTGTACCATTAGGTTTATAAAACCTGTAGAATCGAGCAGTCCGTGGGCGGCTGCGTGGACAACGCCGTGCATTGTTGTGGCGTCCATGCTGATCGCGTGGGGGGCGGAGGCAGCACAGTTTTTTGTCGCGCAGGGCTTTGCTTTGGCCATTTTGGCTTGGATGCAAACGCTGCCCGAATTTGCCATAGAAGGCGTGCTGGCTTGGAAACAACAAACACCTTTGTTGCTTGCCGGATTGACCGGTGCGTTACGTCTGCTGACCGGATTAGCTTGGCCGATGATCTACGCAACGGCCGCGTTTACTCACTATCGTAGAGAAAAAACCGGGCTTTGGAAAATTAGTTTGCATGGCCATCAAAGTGTGGAAGTAATTGCGCTGATACTACCGCTGCTTTATGTATTCGTTATTTGGTGGAAGGGTTCGCTAGGAATCACAGACGCTTGTGTTTTGATTGCAATGTACGGCGGCTACCTGCTGCTATTGACCAAGATGCCGCCGGAAGAAAAAGAGGGTATTGACGATTTGGAGTTGATTCCTCGGTTGGTTGCGATGGCGCGGCCGGGACGCAGAAAACTGGCGATTGCGGCTCTGTTTTTGAGCGGGGGCGCGCTGATCTATGTAGCGGCGGAACCGTTTCTGGGCAGCATGATCGCTTTGGCGACGGCGATTGGTATTCCCAGTTTTTTGATTATTCAATGGCTGGCTCCGATTGTTTCGGAGTTTCCAGAACTGGCTTCGACTTTTTACTTCGCGCGGCAGGAGGAGAAGGCCCCAGTTGCGTTGATGAATATTGTTTCGAGCAATGTGAACCAGTGGACGCTTTTGGTGGCTATGTTGCCGGTAGTGTTATCGCTTAGCTACGGACGGCCGACAGCATTGATATTTACGCCAGGGCAAAGAACCGAGTTGATACTAACAATCATGCAGAGCATGACTGGGTTAGTGTTCTTGCTGAATATGGAGTTTGCCTGGTGGGAGGCGGTCATGATGTTGGTGCTCTTTGTAGCGCAATTTTTTGTGCCGCATGGGCCGCTGACGATGATTTTTGCGATTTGGAGTGTTGGTGGGATTTTGGAGTTTTTGGTTCGACGGCCGAAGAATAATGCGCTGAGCAAGTTTGTGGAGACTTGGCGGGCGCATGTTTCAGGGTAGGCATAACAAATCGAGCAGTGTTATCCGGTTTGTTTTTCACTAAGCGCGCGCTCCGGCCAAAAGTACAAAAGCGGCAAGAGTACGAAGATCACAAAGGAAAGTTGCGTGGAGACAAACGCAATGGCAGCCGATATTGCGTATAAAACGACTGAACCGGCAGCTTTCCAATGAAGACGCCGGTAATAGGCGTGACTAGCGGTGTCGTGCGCGTTTTGAGCCGCAAGAACGGTTTGCAGCAGCAAGAATGACGAGGATGTCAACGCCATTAGTACGCCGTAACCCGCAACTGCCCAGGGTACGCGGTAATGCTCGCCCAAGTAGGCAGTGACAAATGGAATTAGCGACATCCAGAATAATAAATTGTTGTTGCTCCAAAGCAACGGTGCGTCGGCGCGCTTCGCTGTGTGGAGGAAATGATAATGATTCACCCACATGATGGCAACGACGAGGAAGCTGAGAGCGTAAACCAAGAGGGAAGGCAACAATGCCAGTACCGCTGCGGCAGTTGGCTCATGCGGGACCTTTAACTCAAGCACCATGATCGTGATAATCACAGCGATGACGCCATCGCTAAATGCTTCTAGCCGGTTTGTTTCCATAACTCCCCTCATGCTCCACTATGCGCGTGTTCCAGGTATTATGGCATTCGGCCGAAAGTTGATCGGTTAGTCGTATTTCTCGTAGATGATTTGTTTTCGATCGAAGCCGCGGCGCTTGAGTTCGGTGCGAACGTCGTCAACCATTTCTTTCAGACCGCAGATATAGACGTCGGTTTCTGGGATGTTGAGAGAGACGCCGAGGGCGTCGTCAAGATGCGTTTGAACGCGACCGGTGCGGCCTTGCCAGGTTTCGTCTGGGCGTGTGAGCGTGGGCATGTAGCGGAAGGATTCGTTGGCATGGTCCAGTTGCTCTAATTCGTGGCGATAGAGAAGTCCGCTTTCATGACGCGTTCCGAAGAGGAGGGCGTACGGAAGATGTGATTGGAGCATCGAATGGAAGGGTGCGATGCCGGTTCCGGTGCAGACGAAGATGTTGCGGCGCGCGGGATGGCGAAGGGTGAAGTAACCAAGCGGTTCTTGAATATCAATTTCGTCGCCTGGATGCAGTTGGAAGAGCCTGTTTGACACTGCGCCATCGGGAACGCGATTAAGGCACAATGTAAATCGATTGCCGTCGGGAGGAGACGCGATGGAATAGGCGCGAGTTTTCTCTTTGCCTTCCGCATGCTCGACGACGGAGATGAACTGGCCGGGAGTGAATTTGAACTCGGCGACAGATGGCACTTCGAAATCCATTTGGCGTACTTCGGGCGCAAGATCTGTGATGTTAAGTAGACGCGCTTTCATAGGATGATGCTGGGGGCCCGTTCGTCCACTTTGGTTTCCGGCACCATCGCGCGGAGCAGGTCGATAAACATACGGCCTTTCGGCCGGCCATTTTGATTTTGCTGGCCGATGCGGTGCAGGAAGACCTGCATTTTAAAGATTTCTTCGGTAGGTGGGCGCTCGCTTTTGTAGTCCTTCAGCGAGGCGGAGAATTTCTGTTGAATAGAGGCGGCGACAGTATTTTCCGCGCGAGTTTCGTAGATGAGTCCGGATTCGGCAGTGTGATGGGTCTTGATCAGCGCTGCTAGAGCGGCGAGACAATCGGTATCGACCGCATGCGACGTGCGGAGGCAGGCCTGCAACAGCGAGTAGACGCAGAACAGCAATAGTTCCTCTTCAGAGCGAATGAAATCTTCGGTAATGTTGATCTCGGGGTTTGAAATTTGCTCCGCTGGTACTGTGACGGCTTTTTCGTGCCGATGCGCTTCGCGCAGAAAGCCGCAATCAAGCGGGCAGGAAAGTGTTACTTCTCGCTGTTCGCCGCAGCAGATAGCGCAGATATCGCCATGAACGGCAGGACAGGCGCGTTTGGCGCGGCGTGTGGAACAGATTTTACAGGTAATTACTTCGGCCATCCAGATATAAGTATTATCGAAGCAGAGTCATGAAACGCGTTGATATCTACGTAAAGGTTGAAGTTGAACTGGATGAAAAAGAGGTTTTGGAGCGGGTGGCGCGGGAGATTTGCCGGCAAGTGGAGCGTCTGAATATCGTGCGGAAGGCCGAAACGTCGCATATTTTAGAGCGGGAGTGAGCAGCATCTTTTAAGGATTCGATTGGCCGTAGAAGGTGTAGTCGGCTTCGTAGGGAACGGCCAATTCGTGGTCTTTATTGTTGCCGTCGCAACCGCCGGCAGGCGCCTTTCCGCCTTTTGTCTCCAGACGCTGAATACTTTGCACGTGCGACATAACGCCGCTACCTTCATGCGACGCTGCGCTTAACAGCAGCCAGGGGATGGATTGGGCATCCGGTGAGGGTGCGGTGGCGGCTACTTTTCCTTTAACGCGGCTGCCGTCTTTCGATTCCCAAGTGGGTCCGGCATAGTGTCGTCCAAGTGGAGAACCATCATCACTGAACAGATTTGCTTCCGGAGCTTTGAAGACCCAAGTGTAAGAATCGTTTTTGCTTTGACAGACGTAGATTTGATTCCCGCGCGCGTGGAATTTCATCAATTGGACTTGGCCGCCAGGCGGTTGCAGGCTTGCCGGTGTTTCGGCGGCTAAAAGAAAGAGTAGGAACAGCAAGTTGGAATCTCCCTGGTTTGAAAGTGTTAGTCACTTCTATTGGAACGCATTTTGTTGAGGGAGCCGCTTAAAATGGCTACCCTAGCAGGCTAGGGTCCTGCGTGTTTAATCGCGCACCTTGGATGGAATTGCTTCGTATACCGGCACGAAACCGTCCAAGGCGGCGAAAAGTTCATCCAGATTTGTTGCAACCAGCAGACGCTGGCGATCCTTCGCCTTCAGCAGCCCTTCGGAGGCGGCGTGGTCGGCGAAAGCGAGGAATGCATCGTAATAGCCGAGAACATTCCAGATGGCGATGGGTTTGTGGTGGATTTGAAGCTGAGCCCAAGTGAGAACTTCGCAGAATTCGTCCATGGTGCCCCAACCGCCGGGCAGAATGACGAACGCGTCGGCGAGGGAGTTCATAAGCGCCTTACGTTCGTGCATGGTGGTGACTATATTCATACGCGTTAGGCCGGTGTGTGCGACTTCCATGTCAACGAGGGATTGGGGCATAACGCCAAAAACTTGGCCACCGGCTTCCAGGGCAGCATCGGCCAGAGTGCCCATTAGTCCACGGCATCCGCCGCCGTAGACGGTAATAATCCCGCGGCTGGCGAATGCGCGCCCTAGTGCCTGCGCAGCCGCTGCATATTCTGATTTAGCTCCTGAATTGGAGCCGCAAAACACACAAATGCTCTTATAAGCCGAAGAAGCAGTCATCTCTAACCATTCTCAGATATGCGCCGAAAAAAATCGTTCAAATGGTTGAGAGATAAGACCGAAGAGAACAATGTGAACGCGCGCAACCACGAACATTTTAACGGGCGGCCCTTGAGAATCACGGTGCATGAGGTGGGTACCGGCGCTTGGCGGTCATCGGTGGAACTTGACTTAGGCCGGACGGGATGTATTGTTTTCGAGAACAGCTGTGAGACATACTCGTCGGAGGAAGAAGCGCGCGAGGCGGTGCTTGCTTTGGCGGTGCAGAATTTGAGCCGCAGCCGGATTGCCAAAAGCCACTAGGCGTGGCTATTTCGAACGATGTTCAGCGTCTGACCTTCTTTTCTGTTCGCAAGAGATTTTTTCGATTGCGGGCAGACCGGCGATTCGTTGTCGAGTCTCGTAAGTAACCAGGCACGCGGTGGTAGCGGCCGGAAGTGGAGTCGCGAGAACCACTGATGTACCGGAGTAGCTGCAGGCGATCCAGATTTCGCGTTTGGCATCTGGCTGGAAATGCCAGACCGCAATTTGCTTAGAGCCGTTTTTTGACGAGCTATCGTTTACCAAGGAAATCTTTTTTTCCGGCGCTCCATCGTAGAAGGTAACGCCAGCGAGCCGAATGGGCGCATCGTCCACAATCGACTTCCAATCACCGACGGGCGCGGCCAGTTCCTGATGAACGGAAATGGTGTCGGGACAAGAGACAGGCTCGGCGGCGCGAGTAGTCGAGCAAAACAACACCGAACTGAGAGCGCTGCAGAATACGATTGGCAGTTTCATCGGTTCACCATTCGATAACAGAAAAAGCATTCCCATCGTTGCTGGGACTGGAATTGCTTGGCTTCCATCTTATGGTGCGCGGCTTGACCACGCCTTGCGCGCGCCATTGATCGAGCACTTGAATTCCTTGGGCATCTTGACCTAGATAAATAGCAGCGTGTTTGCCGGTGCTGCCGGTTTGCGGGTAGCGGCCATTGACAAAGGTTGCGATGGCGGTGCCAGGAGCGATGGTCATATCGCCTTTGATGACCTTCTTGCCTTCACGCCAAGCGGACGTGGCCGGGCCGTTCAGCGTCTGGCAGATGAATTCGATGCATTCGGCGTGGCCTTGCGAATTAACGAAGCCGATGCCTTCATACGATTGCGTAAGCGTCTTGCCAGGCTTTGGACTTAGAACATGCGGCATGAAGCACCTCCGTGCTACTTCCCTGCGAGTTGAACTATATCAGTATCGCTGACGGTCCAACGAGTGGCTCCGGTATGCGACAGTTGACGCGTGCCGTCGTTCCAGTGCAGGTTCGTGATTTTCGCACCGTTGTCTTTTTCGTATGAGTAAGTTAAGCCGTCGTCATCGTAAAGGGTGAAGTCGGAATCAACGCCTGGGTAGATCTTTACGTTTTTGATTTTCTGTTCCTGGGCGGTGCTATCAATTTGTTCGCCGGTCGGGACGATGGAGCCGGCTTTGACGAAGAGCGGCAGAGTGTCGATGGGGGCGCTGACGTCGATGGTTTGACCGCCGTGGAGTTTTTCGTTGGTCCAATAGTTGTACCAATCGGTACCGGCCGGCAGGTAGACTTTGCGGCTGGTCGCGCCTTGGTCGGTGACGGGCGCAACTAGGAACGCCGGGCCATACATATATTCGTCGCGAATGTCGGCTACATTTTCGTCGTTTGGAAAATCCATGAAGAGCGCACGCATGTAGGGCGCGCCGGTTTGGTAAGTCTTGTAGGCAAGCGAGTAGGTGTAGGGTAGCAGTTCATAGCGGAGGCGGAGATATTTTTCGAGGATGGGTTCGGCTTGTTTGCCGTAGGTCCAGACCTCGTTGTAACGGCGGCTGCCGTGGGTGCGGAAGATGGGCTGGAATGCGCCATATTCGAACCAGCGCGTGTAGAGTTCGGGGTAGTCGTCATAGCCACCGACGTTGTCGCGCGCGTCTGACGGATCGAGCAGTGGAGGGTTGGCCGGATGATGGACGGCAGGCAGATATTGCCAGCCGCCGACGTCGTTACTCCAATAGGCCATGCCGGAGGCGACAAAGTTCAGGCCGGTGGGAATCTGGCGTTTGAGCGTATCCCAAGTGGGATGAATATCGGACGACCAGAACATGGTGCCGTTTCGTTGGGCGCCGAGATAGGAGTCGCGGGCAAGAATGACCGCGCGCTGTTTCTTGTCGTGGATGTAGCCATCGAAGAATGCGGCAGTGTGAAAGAGCGGATAGACATTGAAATATTCGGTGCCGGGACCGACGTGGAAGTAGCTGCCGTTGGGAGGGAGATCGGGCTCAGTTTCATCGGCCCAAATGGCGTCGAAGCCTTTGCTTAAGATTTGGTCGCGCGTGATGCCCCAATACCAGGCAGCGGCCGCGGGGTTGGTGGTATCGATATCGGAACCAGCGCGATCGTACGGAAGTCCGTTGGTGGGAGTGCCATCGGCCAGGTGTTCAAACCAGCCTTTACTGTAGATGAAATTGTAGTAGCGCGATTCTTTCACAAAACGCGGCCAGACGCTAATCATGGTTTGAAAGCCCATGTTGTGCAGTTGCTTGTTCATGGCGACAGGGTCGGGCCAGTTGTTAGGCTGCATGTCCATTTGGCCCATCTTGGTGTAGTAGAACCAGTCAACAACTAGGACATCGATGGGCAGATGACGCGCGCGATAGCCTTTGGCAACGGCCATCAGCTCGTCTTGGCTTGCGTAACGCTGCTTACATTGAATGAAACCATAGGTGCCTTTGGTGAGCAGATGTGTGCCCCGGTGAGGTAACGATAGCCGGAATAGATTTCATCTACGTTCTGGCCAGCGATCACGAAATAGGACACGCGATCGGCCGACTTCGGATGTCCAGCGAGTTTGTTCGTTGAAGCCTGGTTCGAAAGTCGTCTTGGAGGGGTTGTCCCAAATGACGGCGTAGCCTTTGTTGGTGATTACGAACGGAACGCCGACGCTGGCTCCAGCGGGAGCGTTGTAATCGTGCCAACTGCGAATAGGGTGGCCACGAAGATTGAGAAAGCCTTCCTGATTTTGACCGAGGCCGTAGTAATGCTCGTCGGCAGGAGATGCGAAGCTGGCGCTGACTTGATAGAACTCCGGGTCGGTGGGACGTCGGTCGTGCGCAAGGCCCGCGTCGCCGTCTTTGTTGTTCAAAGCAGCCATGCCCCAGCCGTTCATTTCCAATAGCTTTTTGCCATCGGGTGTGCGGAATATGACGTGGGCCCAAGGTGCGGAACCGCTGAAGAACTTGCCGATATCCACTTGCGTTTGCAGACCGCCACTCCGGGGTTGTGCTTCGGGTTTAGGCTTGCGCAGCCCTTCTACATCGACAGTTAAGCGGGCGGATTTGAATCGCGTGCCGGAAGACGTTTCTTCGGAGGTCCAGCCATCGCCCGATGGGTGCGCCAGAAACCCGTAACCGGGCGGCTTCAGCGCTTCCCCTTTTTTAAGGCTCAGCGTGATGCGGACAATGTTGGCTTGATAGGGTTCAACTACAAGCGTTTCGTCGCCGCGATCAAGTACGAAAGACGATTGTTGCGCTTGCACAGTGGATGCACTGGCAAGCAGAGCCGCGAAGAGAAGGGTTTTTGAGTGATTCACAAAAGGTTCCAGCTATTGGGTGATCCAGGCCAAACCATCGGGGTTCTTGATGCCTTCGATTTTTCCTGCGATTTCGAGCGTGTGTAGATTGACAATGGCGACGAAGCTGTCGGGCGTACAGGCCACGTAGGCGAAATTTCCGCTGGACTCCATTTGGATTCCGGCAGCGCCGTGGCTCAGAGGAATTCGTTTGATGACGGTTTTTGTGGCTGCGTCGAGTACAACCAGGGCGCTGCCACCTAAGAGCGCGACCAAAACATGTTTGCCATCAAGGGTAAACTTCAGGCGGTTGGCGCTTCGGGTATCGGATGAGATGGTCTGGGTAACTTTTTTCGACGCGACATCAATGACGGAGAGGGTTCCATCGTTGGCGTTAGCGGTCCAGAGTTCTTTACCGTCAGGCGAGACGTCAAAGCCTTCATCGCCGTGGCCTACGGGCACAACGGTTTCGGTCCAATCGGTACGTGGACCGGGGGGCGGGCCACCACCACCGGGCGGCGGTCCACCGGGACCAGGACCGTTGGGACCACCTCCGGGAGGACCACCACCAGGGGGCGGACCTTGCATCTGGAATTGATGTTCCTCGATAAACGATACGGTGGCGGAACTGACATTCGTTGTGTAGATATGTTTCAGATCCGCAGTAAGGTAGAGCATATGGGTGCGGTCCTGACCCGTGCCCATGATCCAATCCACTTTTTGAGTGGCGGGATCAAAGCGGCCGATGGCCTTGGCAGCTTCCGCTGTGAACCAAACCTTGCCACCTGCAAACACCAAGCCGTGGGGACCGCGTAGCGCGCCAAGGTCGATGGCGGGCAAGCTTTGGTGATTGACGAGATCGACCGGCGTAAGCGTGTGATAAGCGCCACCGCCATAGTTAGAGATGTAAGCCATTTTGCCGTCGTCGGACGCAGCGACTTCGTGCGGATCGGGTCCGGAAGGCATGCGGGCTAGGACGGTTTTGGTAGCGGGATCGACAATGGCGAGTACATGGTCGCCTTTGGAAAGCACAAGGAGATGGCCGGGGGCGGGCGTTTGGGCCGCAATCACTCCGCAGGCCAGGCAAAGCAGCATGGCAGAACGTTGAAGTGGCATCACTTATCGAATCTACACCAGCGAGGGAACCTGGAGTAGCGGCAATGCGTAATTGACTTTGATGGAAACCTTGCTTGCCGATATAAAACTGGCTTTCCGAACGCTGATAAAGAACCCTGGATTTACACTGGTGGCGGTTGCCGCTTTGACTATAGGCATTGGCGCCAATACGGGTATTTTCAGTGTAGTGAATAAGGTGATGCTGGAGCCGCTGCCTTACGCGAACCCCGAAAGTATTGTGCAGTTGGGCCGTCAATACCCGCATGATGTCGGCTATTCAAACTCCATTCCGAAATACATGGTGTGGCGAAATAACGATGTATTTTCATCGATGGCGCTGTTTGACCAGGAAGGACCGGGATTCAATCTGTCGAGCGGCGAGCATCCGCAACAGATAAAAGGCGCGCACGTTTCGATGGATTATTTCAAGGTTTTTGGAGTTGCGCCGATGATGGGCCGGACTTTCACGCAGCAGGAAGATTTGCCAAGCGGTCCGAAGGTAGCGATTATCAGTGAGAGTCTTTGGCGTACCCGCTTTGGATCAGATCCGCAGATTCTGACGCGAACGATAACGATTAATTCATCACCGTACTCGGTGGTAGGAATTATGCCTTCCTAGCAATAAGGCCGTTTATTGTCATTTTTCCTCGTCAGTTACATATGCTCCGAGAACGTGAACGACAACAGATGGTTCGTCAGGAACGCCGCCATACCACCCGGCAGATTCTCCAGCTTGATGGCCAGGTTCTGGTGATTGCCAGATTCCGCAATCTGGAGGCTTTGGCCATAACCCGAAACCGCACCGCTCACAAAACTATAGACGCCCGTGTTGGCGGAATTGGTGATGGAAAACCCGTTGCCCCAGTCAATCCAGCCTTCATCCCCTGAAGTGCTTAATGCACTACCCGTGCCTTGCCAACTGCCGATTAAGACTTGAGCGTTGGAATTGGCCGAAATCATCAGAAAGGCCAAACAGATCAGCAGCCAAAGAACTTTTGTGGTGGTTGTGTATTTTTTTGGTGTCATAAAAATGGTAGTTGATGTTTTGACAAGTTGGCGGCTTAATTTGCCGGCACTCCGTTGGTGAGAACCTTGGTAGGGATTGTGAGATACGTTCCCGCGTTGATATTGGTGTTGGCCACGGACACAATGGCCAGCGTGTTAGTCGTGGTCGTGACACTTTGCACCGTCACGGCCGTGGAGGCCGAACTCAAGCACTGACCAGAAACCTGGGCCATCGCCGTGATGGAATCGCCTGCCGACACCGCCGGACTCACCGTCGCCGTCCAACTGGTTCCGCTGGCGGTCGCCGTTCCGATTTGAGTGGCACCATCATAAACCACGATCGAAGCCCCGCTCGCGCAGATGCCGCTGATGGTGGTCGCACCCGCGTAGATTGGCGCGGTGATGGCCGGCGCAGTCGTGGCACTTTGCACCGTAACGGACGTGGAAGCCGGACTCACGCAATCGCCGGTGGTCTGCGCCGTCGCCGCGATCGAATCCCCCGCCACCGTCGCCGTCACCGTCGCCGTCCAACTGGTTCCGCTCGCCGTCGCTGTGCCAATCTGGGTCGAGGAGGTCAGGTCATATACCGCAATCGAAGCCCCGCTTGCGCTTGTCCCGCTGATGCTGGTCGAACCCGGACAAATCGCCGTGCTGGTGATGGCCGGTGCCGCCGTCGTGGTGGTGCAGTTCTGGATGGTGAGAACCAACTGGCCCGTGCTGGTGGACGCGGTGGGCGAGTTATAGGGAGCGCCCGAACCGGTCACCGTGACCGCGCCCAGCGAGCCTGAAACGGTTGTCCCGCTGGAGGAAACCATCTGTATAGGAATTCCCGGCGGCAAGCGCGCTGCCGGAAACCGTAATGTTCACCGGACTATTGACGAAAGCCAGAGTCTTGCCGCCAGCGGCCAGCGGAACGGTGCTGCCGTTGTAAGTGGCGGAAAATGCGCCGTTGACGGTCGCGTTGGCGTTAAGCGTGACGCCGGCAGTGTCGGTGATTGTCAGATTATGCAAAGCGGTGGTGCCCGTCGGCAGTTCGGAACCCGTGGTCGTTGCTGCGGAGCCATTGTAGGTCACATTGACCGATCCGCTAAAAGTGGGTGTTCCGCTAAGAGCGCCCAACGTGCGGACGATACTCGCGCCGCTGCCGAACGTGATATTGGCAGCGCTGTTCACCTGCTGGCCGCTATTAAGATTGATGGTGAGCGTGCCATTGACGGTTTTAGTGGTCGTGCCGCCACCACCACTCGCCGAGGGACTAGTGCCGCTAACAGTAAGGTTGTAATAGGTCGTTCCATACATATTTTGGCCGCCAGCGGCGTAATTCACCGTGTTGCCGAAAGCACTCGCCGACAGCGTGCAACTGCCGCCAAATGGAACTGAACCGCCGCCTGGAAAGCTAAGAGCAGCATTGGCACCCTGAGTAACAGCGATGGTGCCATTGAAAGCTTGTGAGCTGCCCGAGAAGGTCGCAGTTCCGTTGTTATTAAAAGCGCCGGTGCTGAACGAAGCCCCGCCGCCGCAACTAAATGCTCCGTTGTTGTTGATGACCGGAGAAGTGCCGGCAAATCCATATTGGCCACTGACGGTCAATGATCCAGATGACGAAACGGTCAGCGTTGCCCCGGAGCCTCCAGACTTGCCAACAGTGAGAGTCGTTACCGCTCTTGTGTCTGAAACCGTGAGCGTGACGCCATTACTGACCACCACCGTATCACCCGACCCCGGCGTCCCAACCGGGCTGAATATCGCGGCGCTGGAAAAATCGCCAGTGGTGATCGCCGTGTAAGTGGTGGCCTGAATGTTTGTGGCCGTGCCCAGTAGCACCAATGCGGCGGCGAGTAGCATCAGGATTTGGTTGATTTTCAGCGGAGTTGTTTTCATAGATTTGGGATGTGCGTGTTTAAGGTTGCAAAATCTGCAGCATGTAAAAGCCCTGGGCCGCGCCGGGATTATTGGTGACGCTTACGGAACTGCCAGTGCCGGGAATCGGACTGCCAACCGGTGTCCAGACGGCGTCGGTCAAGTTGGTCTTGTATTCAACTTGATACAACTGGCCCTGTAATGTTGGAAAGGTAAGGCCAAATCCCTGGGTTCCCGCCGTCACATCCGCCAGCACCGGCTGCGCGACGACCGTCAAAGTTCCTGGAACATAGTTGAAGGTGTAATTCGCCGCCGTTGCGCCGCTGGGCGTGATCGGATAGCCACCCGCTGGGCTGCCGGAATCAGCCGTGGTTATCAGACTGGCCAGCGTTGTAAGCGCATTCGTGTCTTCACCATTGACAAATCCGCCGTAGCTCGCCGTCAACCCCGGATTCGGCAACCCGGCTGTCTTGCTTTGATTGTCCGCGGTCACGGTGATCGTCGCCGGCGATACCGTCAAGAGACCGTTGGTGTAAGTGATGAGGTAATTGTTTGCGTTGAAAGTGCCGCCCGTCGCCGCGCTTGGCGTCAGGTCATAATTCCCAACCGGATCGGTTGCTCCCGCGCCAGATGGCGAATCAGTAGCCGTGATGGTCACTGTTCCTACCGTCTCGCCGTTCATCAACCCTGTGCAGATGAATGCGGTCGAACCCGCGCCATAAGTCTTGGTGTCACCGTAGTTCTTGCTGTCGGTGGCGGTGATGCTCAACAGCGCATTGGTGATAGTCAGCGACGTGCTGGAGTCGGCGGCGAGCACCAGATTTGCATTTCCGTCGTAGTTATAGGTGATGGGATAGGGTGAACTGGTGACGCCATTGGTCGCCAGCGACGGGTCGTTGTAAGAAATGGAGAAGTCGCCCGTGCCGTCGGTCACCGTGCCATTGACGCTAAACCCGTTGATGGTGGCGCTGACCGTTTCTCCGCTTGCCGGATAAAGCGATCCTGCGACGCTCACTGTGCCGGTCAGGGTGATGCTCGCCACGCCGTAGCTGTTGGTCACTGAGCTCAATTCCGAGAACGAAGGTGTAGCCTGATTGATCGTGTCAGTGATGGTCGTGGCACCGATGCTGTTGTAGTTGGCACCACCCGTCAAAGCCCACGCGTCGCTGCTATACGTTCCAGCCGCCGTATGCGTCGTTCCGGTCAATATGACCGCGCCAACTGCGGCTCCAGACTCACCGTTGACACCGATGACCATTCCAGCCGTCGCCGTGTGCGCGCTGCCGTCATACGTCACGCTGTAAGGTGTCACCATCACCGTCGCCGTCGCCTTGGTGATCGTATCGGTGATCGGTGTGGAACCGATGTTGTTATAGTTGGCTGTGCCTGCAAAAGTCCATGAATCGCTATAGATGCCGGCGGCCGTTTGCGAAGCGGGCAATGTGACCGTGCCAACCGTCCCACCGGTCTCGCCGTTGACGCCGGTGATGGACGTGACCGACGCCGTGTGCGCGCTACCGTTATATATGACCGAGTAAGGCGTCACCACAACTGTAGCCGTTGCCTTGTTGACCGTCACGTTCACACTGGCGCTGGCCGTGGCGTAATCCGTCGTGTCGGTTGGCGTGAACGTGACCGCCTCGCTTGGCGTGCCCGCCCCCGGTATGGTCGAAGGCATGCTGAACGCAAAGCTGCCGGCGACCGTTGCACCCGCCGCATTGGTGGCCGTGCCGCCGCTCAAAATAGAATTGGTCAGTTTCTGGCCGTAGGTGATTGACGAGGCCGTCGGCACAATCGTAATCACCGGCGTTTGCTGATGCACCGTCATATAAATGCTGGTGGTGGCCGTGGTGTAATTGTTGGTATCCGTCGGCGTGAATGTCACCGACACGCTCGGTGTGCCCGCCCCCGGTATGGTCGAAGGCACGGTGAACGCGAAGCTGCCTGCGACCGGTGCCCCTGCCGCGTTGGTGGCCGCGCCGCCGCTTAAGATCGAATTGGCCAGTGACTGGCCGTAGGTGATTGACGAGGCCGTCGGCGCGCTCGAAATCATCGGCGTCACCGGCCCGCTCGTTTGCGTCCCGACAAAGGTGACGACGCTCATCGCTGGAATGGTGTAAGAAAACACGGAATTGGTCACGGTAACAGGCGATTGCACCGCCAATGAAAGAGTTGAAGAAGTGATCCAAGGTGTGACAGTGGTGGCCGTAAAGTTTGTGAAACAGAACGACTGCGTGGTGGCCGTGCTGTTGGTATTGGCGACGACAATGGCGAAGTTGCCAGAGACCGGATCTTTGTAGGCGGAACTCAAGACGGCGTAGGGATTGTAGTTGGCCAGATCAATGCGAAAATTGCCGGGACGGATAAAGCGGCTGTATTGGCCGAGCACATACATGCGTTTGGTCGGATTGCCATTGCTGTCGGTCAACCCTTCATCGTCGGAATTGTCTGAAATCAACCACCAATAATGCCAGGCATTCACCTGGGCCACGGTCATGAATTGATGGATTCTGCCGGCCCAAAAAATCCCGCTGGCCATCGAATAATCAGTGTTTCCGCCGATCAAAGAAGTTTCGGTCTCCCAAAGTGCCGCGTTCGTGTTGGCGTAGGTGGGCAGGGCCGCCGGTATATTGTTGGGCGGACTGCCATCATAATTGTGACAGGCCACGATGCTGATATTGGTCGCGACCGCCGGATCCATCATCGCCGTGGCATAATAGTTGGTCTGCCAGTGCTCGTCTTCCGCGAGAATGATCTTGGTTGAAGCCACATTTTGGGCCGCCAGGGCGCTGGAAAGATTGGTGGCGAAATCATGGAACTGCTGGGCCGTCCACTGACAGGATTCGTAACTAGTCGCCACATCCGGTTCGTTTTGGATGGAGAGTGCGTAAATGGTGACCCCGTATTGGCTCTTCATGTTCACAACATACTGAGCCAGCAGCTTGGCGTAGGCGAGGTTGGTGGCATTTGCCCCGCTGCCGAGATAGTTGCCGCCATTGACATTGCCATTGTCCTTGAACTGAGGCGGCGGGCTCCACGGCGTGCTCCAGACTTTTGCGCCGCGCGCCTGCGCCATCTGCATGATGCTGTTTTCGTATGTTCCGGTGCCGTTGGTATTGACGCGGCTGCGCAACAGGGAAAGGCCGATGCCGGTGAAGGTGAAGTTGGTTGAGCCAACAATGGTCGTTCCGGTGCCGCTGTTCGTGGAGAAAAACATATCCGCCTGGGCCATGGTCCAGGTGCTCTGCCAGGCGGACGAAGCGCCGAAGCCATCAATCCTTTGGTGGACGTTGTTCCAATCCACCACGCAGTCGTAGATCGTCGGCCCGGCATTCGTGTTAATCAGCGTGACGGCCAAGGAGAAATCCGTCGTGGTGCCGCCGTTGAGTGCGCTGTTCTGCCGATACGCCGCGCCGCCCGAATACGGACTACCACCACCATCATCCCAATACATCGGGGAGGAATTCGTGGAAACCATGGCGAACATATATTCATGTCCGCCGATCAACTGCACCGCATCCGCCCCTGAAAAAGTCAGTCGCATGACTGAATCATTGCCTGCCGCCGACATGGGGATGGCAAGATTGGCGGAAAACAAATTTCCGCTGACGACCGTCGTAACACTGTTGCTGCCGGAAACCACCGAGCTGGGCTGGCTGGCATACTGGATCGCCGGACCCATGTCATAGAGGTAAAGGAGGATATTAGCGGTAATCTTGCCCGAGCCATACAATTGGATGTTTGTTAGCACACCGGAAACCGGGGCGGTGAAACTTTGCCCCAGCGAATAGGGGGCGCTGCTGCCCCAATTGCCCTCCTTGCTGGTTAAGGGACTGCTTGCAGTCATGATGGTGGGCGAGCCAACCCATGCTGCACCCAAGTTTTGAACGATGGATACACTGGCGTAAGCCTGCACGCTTAAAGCCAAGACGCCGAACGCAAAAAAGAGTTTGAACGAACATCCCTTGATGCACCCCACCACCGCTTTCGTCTGAGTCCAAAGGTTAAACGCCCGTTGCCATTCCGTGGCACCGGTTAGATTACGTATTGCTCCCAGTTCTGTGAGTACGTAAGGTTTGGTATCCTCGAAGGCAGATTCCATGACCCCGCTCGCGGCAGCGTTAGATTGACCTGTCCTTCTTTTCCGCTGAAATCGACCATATGCATCGGTTTCGCGTGCCTGCCTGATCACTCCACCCGTGCTCAGATCGCGTATCAGAAGTCTGAAAAGGTCTGCCTCTGCTGAATCGTCGCGAGGTCTGGGGCCGCGAATCTTATCCCAAATATCGCCGCGAGCAATGCCAGGCTCACGGTATATTTCCCGAATTACTGAGAAATGTGCTTCATGATACTGATCGATCCATAACACAAAGAGTCGAACAAGATCGTCTGAGCACAGCTTGATAGCCGCAGCATTGGTTATGAGTTTTTTTAGCATCTGCTTTTTCTCATGCGTGTCGGCTTCATCCCAAGATCGAAAACACTTCCTCACTAATGCCAAGAATTCTGGGGACTCTATACGCTCTTCGATCTCTTCTCCAAAACTGTCCAATCGTTCGAAGATTTCACGTAGCGTGCCGAGTAGTTCTGCAGCCTTCTCCTCATGTTGAGCCAGCCACAAGCGGTGAAGCTCATTAACTCTTTCTTGATCTTTTTCTGCGCTGAAGCTGGATGCAGCGCTGAAGACACCGCCGACCCAAGGAATACTACTTAAGGCCGCGACGAAGAAGCGAACATATTTTCTGCGCTTACCACCACCCAACCGCTGCGCCAAAGCGTCCTGAGCAGCCTCAAGCTGCTCCCTGTCTGGAGCATGGGAGGTACCAGCACTGGACGAGTGAATCTCTTGGTTCTTAGCATCACTATCGGTCATCGTCAAACCATCACACCTTGCGTGGTCTCTAGCTGGTTACTTTTGGTTTTCAAGATAGTACGTTGTTAGTTGCTCAAGGACAATGTCCGCGACTTGTTCGCTCTTAACTTCCCCGAGGTCCCCGACCCACACAATACGAGTAAAGTCTTCTGCTGCCGCAGCCTGCATTCTGTAGCGTACTGGCTCGGGAGGATCACCGAATGGATAAAATGTATTTGGCCCCGCGCCAAATGAAATGATAAGCGCATTGTTAGGGAGATTCATGATCGGCTTGTCGAATGTGAGATAGGCTGCCATGTTGCCCTGGCTCACCCATTGACCGCCGACTTGATACGATGGCAGTGTTCCTAACGTTGGATTTACTTGTTCGACGCGCGCCTTGATCAGACGCAGCAAATTATCGTATTCTCCCCGCGCATTGTCTGAAATATATTGGTTTACACGATTTTGAAACGCAAGCACGTCTTCCTTCGCTTGCTTTCCCTTCGCGTGTTGCTCCGCCAAGCGCTTCAGTCGATCAGCCAACGGATCGGACACGACTCTCTCCTTTTCCTCACGGAATCTTATAACCAGCCGCCACCAGCTCCCGCCGAATTTCTTCCGCACTACTCCGTACATCTTCAGAGATGTGAACGGTAACGAGACCGTGCAAGTCTGATGGCATCTCAACCCCTGTTTTGTACAGGCATATCACGTTTGACCGTCCGAGCTTCGCAACGAGGTATCCCCATTCCCAAATCACATTCTGCCGCGCCCTGGGCTGGGGTCGGTCAGATGACAAGCCTCCGAGGTCGTCAGGGGTGAGCAAAACAATCGCAAACCCAACCTGCGTGTGTGCCTCTAGCTTTTCAATTACCGTCATCCCTTCGCTTGGAGCATTGCGCAGGATGATCGGTGTTAATCCAAATCTGTGAAGCAATATTTCAGTTTGATCCACTGCTCTCTCGTCGTGTCCGTGAACGATGAACACCCGGTCTGATTTCGTTGCTAGGGCTGGCTCTGGCTCGTTACCTTTTGTCATCTTCGCCGCTTCCTCCAAAATCTCGCGGGTGACGTCTTCGCCTTCAGCTACGACCTCCCTCTCCGCCGGAGAGAAAACAACCACACCGTACATCTTGCGCCGAGCCTCGATCATCGGCACTAAGGAAGCTGCGTTCTGGGCTGTTTTGCTGAACTTTACTTGTTCGACTGTTTCTGACTTGATTACCAAGCCGCCGCAAAAGAACTGCTCTTTCCGCATGAAGGGGATCGCGATGCTTGAAAGAAGATCCTCACGAGTGAGGTCGAACTCAAAGCCAACGGGAGGGAGTTCTTTTGCTCGTTCTCGCTTACAGGCAACTCTTGCATGATAGAACACAACGGGAATTGTACCCGACCGACACTATCCATCCAACAACCCTTCCGTATCGTGGAGAAGCGACTGTCGTCTAATGCCGGTCTGCTTGGTTGTTGTGTTTGTTCCGTCCTATTACCGGCATTGCGTCGGGTCGCGCGGCCAAGCTTGGGAGGATTCAGCAATTTACGCTTCAGCTTGTCTTAGCAATGTCACTCAGCTCGAACTTTTCCGTCTCAATGTTCGTTACTTTTCCATTTACGACTCGGATTGAAATAACGATCTTGCCTGTGAGCTGATAGTCCGTGATGCTCGTGACTGGGCGATGAGAGATGGTTGGAAGAGCTTTCGTAAAGAAATGCTCCATCGTAGGAGTGGGGTCGGGCGGGGTCTCGATCGCAGCCGTGTCAGGACTGAAGAATGAAGGCGCATAAAAAGATCGGAAGTTCAGCATACCGTAGTCCTGCGAAAGTGCAGGTTCAATTCGATTGATTGACTCCGGATAGTAATTTGATATCAGCGAACTGGTTATAAAGAGATTACTTTCGACACGAAGTGTCAGCTCACCATGGAACTCTAGTTCTGCAAACTGGGCATGTGGTGCTACATCGTACAATGCCCCACGCAGTAATCGGGCGTCACGACTCTGAATTTCAATCGAAGATCCTGGCCAGCGACGTGGAAAGAATTTCCGAGCTTCTATCTCAAATCGATCCATTGCGAGGGGCCTTGGGTAGAGTCCGAAGACCTCTGATTCCGCGAGATCACGTGGTGCGGGAGCTTTTGCTTTAATGAATTCATCGATCGAAATGTAGAAGTGCAGATGGGCGTTATTTTCTTGTATGTCCTGGCCCAAACGAGGGTGCAGGTCGTTGTCTTTCCTGAAGTGTTCATCCTCTGAAATGAAGGCTATTTCGCGACTTGAGTTCTGCGCGTGTGCCAGAATCATAAGCCAATGCATGACATCTCGGAGTTCTTCTCCAGCTCCATTCGCTGGCGGAATTCGCTCGACTCCCCGCTTGATAACCTCCTCCAAGCTAATCTTTGCGTAGTTCTTGACGATCAAAGATTTGCGTACGTACTGGGAGGGCTTCAGTAATTGTTGTTTAAATTTCTTAGTCTCTCGTGGGACATCGATGTCAGGTAGCTTGATCTTTGTGTCGAAGAGAAGACTGCGGAGTGATCCGACAGGTCCGGTCGCTTTATGCAGCGCTGATCGCAGACGTTCTGGATATCTGGCGATTGCTTCATCGAAGATTATTTTCGACAGGATCAACCGCGAATCGGTTTTTCTCAGATAGGCGAGCAGATTGTGGAACGCATTCCCATGCATTCGTGGGTCGTTGAGGATGATATTTGCGTCGAGCGCGACATCCATGGGTAGATGAGTATGCCGCACTTTAGGGACATATTTCAAAAAGGGAGAGTTGTAAAAGCCCCATGCCATCTACTTGCTCGCGTCTTGCGAGCGCGCGCGGGCGGGCGGGGGCCTAAAAGCAACCCCGGCGGGGGCTGTGGTGGTGGGGGGTGCAACTTTGCGGGCCTCTGTCTCCTAACCCGTCAAACGAGAGGC
>CAVOJX010000003.1:0-66757 GCA_963696305.1 Bryobacterales bacterium
TCCTCTTTCGTGCCGCATCCGGAAGCGGAGATGTGGATTCCGTTGCAGGCCGATCCGAACAGTCTGAACCAGGGGCATTATTTGGCAGCGGCAGCGCGCTTGAAGCCGGGAGTTCCGTTAACGCAGGCGCAGGCGGAGCTGCGCACACTTGGAGAGCGTTTCCGGCGCACGTATCCCAAGATGATGGACAAAAACGAAAGCGTGGCAGTCGTGCCGATGGGCGAAGCCATTGTGGGCGGCAACCTGAAGAAGGCTTTGTATGTTTTGCTGGCGGCAGTGGGTTTTGTTCTGTTGATTGCATGCGCAAACGTGGCAAATCTGCTCTTAGCGCGGTCGGCGGCGCGGCAACGGGAACTCGCCATCCGGGCTGCGGTAGGGGCTAGCCGCTGGCGCGTGGTGCGGCAGCTACTGACGGAAAGCGTTTTGCTCTCGCTAGTGGGAGGCGTGTTTGGATTGTTGCTGGGCGTTCTGGGCGTGCGTGGACTTCTACTGCTGGTGCCGGGCGACATTCCACGCATCGGAGATCCCGGACAGCTTGGCAATCCTTTCGCCCTGTTGGATTGGCGCATTCTGGTTTTCACGGTTGGCGTTTCACTGCTGACCGGCATTATTTTCGGATTATTCCCGGCGCTGCAAATTTCGAATCCGAATTTGGCATCGACGTTGAAAGAGGCGGGCACACGTTCGTCAACCAGCCGCCATCAAAACCTGACTCGCAAAACTCTAGTGGCTGTGGAGATGGCGCTGGCGGTGGTGCTACTGATATCGGCATCACTTTTGATTCGCACTTTTGTAGGACTTAGTTCGGCGGATTCGGGAATTGATTCGCATCATGTTTTGACGATGCTGACGTCGCTGACCGGAGACCGCTATCAAACGACAGTAGCGCTGGACAATTTCAGCCGGCAAGCGTTGCGCAACGTTCAAGCAGTTCCGGGTGTGGAAGCGGCGTCAACATCGATCGTATTGCCGATTACGAACGAGATTGATCTGGACGTGGATATTCCGGGCAAAGCTTTAGCAGCCGGCCAGGATCACAATGGCGATGAACAGTGGCGCTCCGTCACTCCGCAATATTTCAGCGTGTTCCGCATTCCGCTACAACGTGGCAGGGTGTTTGATGAGCACGATTCGAACGGAGGCGCGCCGGTAGTGATTGTAAATTCCGCATTTGTGAAGAAGTATTTTGGCAATGACAACCCGATTGGCAAGACGATAGTGATTGGCAAAGGGCTGGGACCGGATTTCGAAGATCCAGCGCGGCAGGTTATTGGCGTGGTTGGCGATGTGCGTGAGACCGGCATTTCAGACGGTAAGGTTCCGGTGATGTATTTGCCGCAATCGCAGCAACCGGCAGGCCTTACCAAGCTGGCCAGCAATGTTGTGCCGCTGGCATGGGCAGTGCGTTCCAATCTGGATGAGAAATCTTTGGCGGCAGCGGTGACGAGAGCGATTCAACAGGTGGACGGACAGTTACCGCTGGCGCAGATTCGCCCCATGGACAAAATTCTGGCCGACAAACTTTCGCGGCAAAATTTCAACATGCTGTTGCTTTCGATTTTTGCGGGCTCGGCGCTGCTGCTGGCGGCAATTGGAATTTACGGTTTGATGTCGTATTCGGTACAACAACAGACGCAAGAGATTGGCGTGCGTATGGCTTTGGGCGCGGATAAACCTGCGTTGATGAACCTTGTTTTGCGCCAAGGCATGACACCCGCTTTGATTGGCGTTGCAGTGGGTTTGGCGGGTGCGTTCGGATTGACTCGGCTGATGGAAAGTCTGCTGTTCGAAGTAAAACCGACTGACCCGGTTAGCTTCTTTGGCGTCTCTGCCGTGCTGTTATTTGTGGCTGTCCTGGCGGTGATGATCCCGGCCCGGCGCGCAATGGCTATCGATCCGGTTACGGCTCTACGGACGGAATAACAGCTTCTTTGGCTTTTGCTTTGCGCACAAACGAGAAGCCGCCAAGGAATAAGAGTAGTAGGGAGAAGGCTGCCATGTAGTTCGGTTCGGGAACAGTCATGGGGTCCGTTGCTACTTCCAGACCGCTTAGCGTGTACGAATTGCCGAAGCATTCATAGCAACCCGGATTTTGTCCCCAAGTAAGGGTGACGCTGGAGATGGGGCCATCGCCGACAACACCGAAGAAGCCATCGTAAACTCCGTCGGGAGTGGAAACTTGCGCGCCATCGGAAAAAATCAGCTCGAGGCCATTCGCTCCGCTAATATCGAAGTCGCCTGCGAAACCGTATATGGGTGAGGAAAAGGTAAAGGTGGTGCTGCCATATTTGGAAATGGTGTCGGACCAAACTCCGTTTGATGCTTGTCCTAATAGCGCGTTGTTGGCGATGCCAATGGGTGAATAGCCCGAAACAGCCGTGATGGTAAGACCGGGGCCAGCAGCGGTAGAGGATTCGCTAGTTAAGGCGTCGTAGCTTTGACTGGCAGAGAAGCTGGAAGTCCAATCGGCGTTCGCGAAGCTTACATCCAACAGCGGACCATAGCCTTGCGCGGCCATGGCATTTTGCCACTGTGTTTGATTGGTATAGATGGTATCGGCGCGCAACGCATATGCGCAGATAGCAACCAAAATTGCCGATTGCACGATTCGACGCATCATCGACGTTCCTCCGCCGTATTCCTTAGATTCCACTGTAAGAGCCTTCCTGTTGGTATTCAAGGCCGTACCTATATGACTACTGCTCTATTCCGTACGGGATAGACGGCTTAGCTTGGCCCGCTAGTGTTCGCTAAGGTACATATCGGGCAGGAGTTAACTTGGATCGGAGTTTTTTCCGAGCGATTGGTGGCTTTAAAAACCGAGGAGAGCGAACACCCTCTGAATTACCCTATACCACTTCTCCGTAGTTTTCCTGTTATCCAGTGCTCTCGCCACTAAAGACATCCGGTTGGAAGACCGATAGTAGACCTAGAACGCGGGCGAGAAATCCCCAGAGGGTGTATTTCAATTCTTAAAAGGCGACAACTTGTCTCAACCACTTCTTTCCCTACATCTTGGTAGGGGCTTTGGACGTAGCGCACGGGGCGGAAATGAGCCAGCTCCGGTTCGGCAGGACTATCTCAAACATCTGCGGGGACTTTTAGAATGCACCGTGTTGCATGCGGTTGAAACCAGCGCGGCGTCCCGGGCGGAGTTTCAACGCGAGATGAAGGGCCTGTTGGAGTCAATTTCAAATGAGACGGCCCCGCCGGAATTAGAGATCACGCTACAAAAGGCAATGCGCACGCTGGAAGATTACAACCGGGGAGCGTCGGAGGCTTTTAAGGCTCAGGCTATTGAGCTCCAGGAATTCCTGAGCTCGATGGCGCAAACGGTATCTTTTATCAGTACAGGCTCGGATGCATCTGCAAAGGGACTTGGGGCAGTCGAATCGAAGCTGCAACAAGCGTTGCGTTTGCATGATGCGCGACAGATGCGCGGTTATATGGAGCAATCGCTGGCGCTGGTTGTTTCAGAGAACAAACGCGTGCAAACGGAGGCGCGTGCGAAAACGGAAGCGCTGAAATCGGAAGTGCAAAGGCTGGAAGGATTGTTGAAATCCGCGAGGCTGGCAGCGAGCGACGATCCAATGACCGGGTTGCCTGCGAGAGCGGCCGCTGAACAGGCACTGCAGGTCACAATCGACGAAGGAAAAGACTTCACCATCGCTTTGTTTGTAATTGATCGTCTGGTATCTATCAACGGCAAGTTCGGGCGGCTGGTGGGCGATCAAGTATTGGTAAACGGGGCGTTGACACTGGCACAAAGGATGCAGAGTGCTCGTTTGTACCGTTGGAGTGGTCCTACGTTCCTGGCGATTTTCGATCATTCACTAACTCCAGAGCGCGCCGAGGCGAACGCCAGGCAAGCTGCCGGACTCCGCATGGAAAAGGCATTTCAAATTGGAGATCGAAACGCGCTGGTGCTCATCACTTGTTCGCTACACATCCGGCGCATTATGCCTAAATCGGGCGCAAGCGCGGATTCGATCGTTAGCTCGTTGGATGAGTTGCTGATCGCGACCGAAACCAGCAACTTATAACTACGCTTGCCCGAACTGGAGCTGCGGCAAATGGACACAGTTTAGCCAGTAGCTTGTCATCTTCTTAATCATGGTCTCGAAAAGATCCAGATCGACGGGCTTAACTATGTATCCGCTGGCACCTTGGCGATAACAGATCTGAATATCAGACTGCTGATCTGAAGTGGTCAGGATTATGACCGGGACCGACTTTAGTATGTTGTGGGAACGCAGCTCGAGTAAAATGCTTCTGCCATCCCCGCCGGGAATGTTCAGATCGAGTAAAACGAAAACAGGGCACTGCGGCGCAGGCTGATTGAATGTACGCGCTAAATAGGCCGATACCTCTCTAGCGGTACCGCAACGAATCAGTTCGTTGTCTACATCGGAGGCACGCAGCGACTCTCTCAAGACCTCGAAGTCTTCGTCGCTGTCCTCAATTACCAAAATCGGACGGCGCATAACCCACTCCTGTTTGTGCACGCTCATGGCCAATTGGGAATAAAAGACGAGGTTACATGCTATCACTAGTCGCTGGCGATTAGCGGCAGTGTAAACCCGGCGACACCCCAGCACCTTACAACGTGGATGTTTGGAGATGGTGTTACGTTACTTCCCAACGGCCGAAAATTCTTACAAAAAGTAACAGCAAATTGATACTTGCGGGCGTTTCGGGCTTTCCACTAGGCTCGAAGGAGTGCGTCCGATTAAACTTCTCGTGGCAGACGACAGCGAAGACGATGTCGTTTTGCTGACGACGGCCTTTGAAATTGTGGGTTCTAGTGTTGCCATGACGCGCGTGGCCGACGGTGCTCAAGCTTATGAGACGCTTCGTTCCGACGCCGCCCTGCAGTACGATTTGATTACGCTGGATTACTATCTTCCGCGCAAGAATGCGCTGGAAATTTTGGAAGGGCTTGATCATTCCGGAGTAGGCTTGCGCTTGCCGGTTGTGGTTCTCTCGTCTGGCATCCCGCTACTTGTACAGGAGCGGCTTCGAAAACTTGGCGCGGCATTGATATGCGAGAAGCCCAACGATCTGGATCGGTTATGCACGCTGGCCAGCGACATGCTTCAGCTTGTCAAGACGTAAGGAAGCTGCAATTCAAAACAGACTCCGGTCTGGCTGGTTTTGGCATGGATAGATCCACCGTTGTTCTCTACCAGGACTTTGGCAATTGTGAGGCCCAAACCGAATTGAGAGCGGGAAGCATCCAGCCTTTCAAACGGTTGGAAAATCTTGGCGGTATAGCGAGGGTCCCAACCAGAGCTGTTGTCTGAGTAAATCAGATGCAAGGAATCGCGTTGCAACTGTCCCTCAATGCGGGCGTGAGGGGTGCGTTCAGTCGAGCGGAAATTAACCGAGTTCGACAGCAGCTCGATAAGCACTTTCTCGAGAGTCGCCGAGACACTGCAGTCGGGCAAGCCACTGAACTCCACTTGGCCGCCGACATTTTCCAGGACGGGCTTTGCAGCGACGCGGGCCGCAAGAACAACCGTTGTCAAGGGCAAGCTCGTCGTTTGTCCTGCATTCATCGCATCCTGCAAATTCGTCACACGATTCAAAAACAACTCTAACCGCTTGTGACCGTCAATTACGGACTCCAGCAGCGCGAGTTGGGAAGCGTCGGCGTCTTCTAAACGCCGCTGCAGAAGTTGCGCCTTTGTACTCGGCGCGCGAAGCAGGGCTCGGGCATCGTGGAGCAGCCGCGGCACAATGGCCGACCAATCTTGGTTCATCCGCCGGACGCGTCCTCTTCATCGGAATCGGAAATATTCTCGAGTCGATACTGGCGAAGCTTGGCATGCAGCGTCTTTGCACTAATTCCCAAGACAGACGCGGCGCGGGTTTTATTATTATTCGTCTGCTTCAAGGTTGCTTCGATCAAAACCTTTTCGGCCTCATCTATACTCATGCCGACACTGATGTCAAGGCCATTGCCTGTGGATTTTGCGGGCGTCTGGTCGCGCTTTTGCATCATCAAGTGAACCTTCTCAATAGGTCCCTCACCAGCAATGATCACTGCGCGCTCAATTATGTTCCGCAATTCACGCACATTTCCTTGCCACGGGTGCCTGATCAATTCCTGAGAGGCCTCCTGACTCAAGTGAGTTACCCGTGTGCCGTGCTTTGTGTTCAGCCGGCCGAGCATGGAGTCGGCAATGATTGGTACATCCTCTAATCTGTCGCGCAGGGGCGGAAGTTGGATGTGGAAAACGTTCAGGCGGTAGAACAGATCTTCGCGCAACTTTCCTTCGCGAATGGCGACATCGGGAGGACGGTTGGTGGCAGACAACAGACGCACATTCGCCTGTAATTCTACTTTGCCGCCCACGCGCCGAAAACGAAAGTCCTCCAGGACGCGAAGGAGTTTCGCCTGCATGGCCATGGGCATTTCGCCAATTTCGTCGAGGAAAAGAGTTCCGCCCTCAGCCAATTCCAACGCACCAGCTTTGCGATCAAATGCGCCTGTAAACGAACCTCTTTCGTGCCCAAACATTTCGCTTTCCATCAAGGTTTCGGGCATGGCCGCGCAGTTCAGCGCCAGGAAGGGACGTTGCGCCCTGGGACTGTTTGAATGGATAGCCCTTGCAACGAGTTCTTTGCCGGAGCCGCTTTCGCCAGTGATCATGACGCATGCATTGGTAGGCGCCACGCGCCGAATCAACGCGAAGACGCCTTGCATGGCTGGAGATTGCCCAACGAGATCGCCAAAGACGCCGCGTTGCGCCAGTTCCAGGCGAAGCCGCTCATTATCAGCCGCAAGATTCGCCTGTTCAGTGGCACGATCCAATAAGACGCGCAAAGACTCCGCATTGACCGGCTTTTCCAAGAACCAAAAAGCGCCGTACTTGTGAACCGTTTCAACCGCGATATCAACACTGCCGAAGCCCGTTAAAACGATGGTGGGCAAGAAGCCGTACTCCAAACGCACGCGGCCCATCAGTTCAAAGCCATCCACTTTAGGCATTTGCAAATCCGCGATCATTACCTGCGGACGCTCCGCCACCATCAGATGCAGCGCTTCTTCGCCGTCCAGTGCCGTCTTGACTTCGTGTCCCCAACTGCACAGTAGAGACTGCATGACTTGCAGTTGGTCGTAATCGTCATCCACTACCAGAACGCGCACTTCGCGAGTATAACGCAAGGATCGTACGGCACGGACCAGTGACGCGAGGTTGTCGAGAATGACCAAATGAGATCGCTCAAGTAGTTACAAATTGTAACGATCGAGCACAAATGTTCCAGCACAAAAGACGCTGCTAACAGTGCACGCGAGGGCTAAAACCTTGAAAACTCGAAAGATTGCCAACCAGTATCCTTTTGGTAAGCAAAATGCACCCTTGGCCATCATGGAATGCCCGAAAATTGACGAGACGAATGCGCAGATATCAGAATCCACATTTGCTGCCGCATATCAAAAAGGATTCAATAGAACTCTTCGCTTCTTGTTGTCGCGAGGAGTACCACAAGATTTAGCGCTTGATTCCGCTCAAGCAGCTTGGACCAGAGCCTGGGAACGCCGGGCACAACTTAGGAATCCGGCTTTAGTGTTGACCTGGGTCAACAGCATTGCATTAAATGTTTATCGAACAACCATGCGGACAGAGCCGCATACTGAGGAGATGGTCGACATCGAGTGTCCGTCGCAGCATACACACTTGGCGGCGATTGATGTGGAGCGCATCTTAACTGCCTGCAGACCGACTGACAGGATTGTGTTGGAAGATCATTACATTCGCGGGTTCAAGTTGGAAGAAATAGCGGAGCAAAACAATTGGTCTGAGAAGGCAGTGCGTCTGCGTTTGTTCCGCGCACGCAAAAAGATTCGTGATCTAGTTGCGAGCGGAAAGAAATTACGCTTCTTGCATGGTGACGCAGCGGGCACGATGGATGTCCAAGAGCCATTGCAGCTTTGCGATCAAGCAGCTTAAGTTAGTGATGTTTTTCCCCAACTGCGTGGATGTATGAGCACAGTTTTTATGCATCCACGTACAGACCGGATTTAGTTTGACCCACGGCTAAAGGTACATATATAGTCGTGGCCTCTATTCACGATAGTTCCGTCAGAAGTACCTCTAATTCCCAAGGTTTGTCGGTGTAACCAATCTCATCGCGTTCCCGATCGCGCCCTCGCGCTCAGGCGCATGGAAGAGCGAGAAAGCTGTGCGGGCATAGTAGCCGCTCCAAATTCCGGGTTGAAATTCAGATTTTCAATAACGCGCGGAGGCGGCGTGTCTGTATTCGACTAACAGGGATCTCAGTTTGTTTTTTGTCATCCATTTTTAATTGAAAGCTGGATTTGAACCACGGGATCACTTCTTTGATCTTATTTATATTGACCAGGAATGAGCGGTGAACGCGCCAGAAGAGGTCGGGATCAAGGTTGGATTGGAGCTCTTCAATGGTTCGGTAGTTCGATTGACCTTCAAGGTGTGTGGTGACGATGGTGATTTGACCCTCGTCAATGGTGGCATAGACCAGATCTTGCGCATCGACCACGATGAGATTGCCGTTGTGGGCGCGGACGACGAGTTTGGTACGCGTGGCGGAGGGCGGTTTTGACGACGAGACAGCTTCGTCGAGACGATCCTGTTCCTTTTGGCGATCTTCCAAGATGCGGCGAGCGCGGGCGACGGATTCCGCGAGGCGATTTTTTTCTATCGGCTTCAGCAGATAATCGAGCGCTTGGAGGCGGAAGGCTTCGACAGCGTATTGATCAAACGCAGTGGTGAGGACGAAATGGGGAAGCGGTCCGCCTTTGGCGCGCAGTTTGGAGATGACGCCCAAGCCATCGAGACCGGGCATTTGCACGTCGAGAAAAACAAGTTCGGGTTCGAGATCTTCAATGAGCTTGAGAGCTTCGATTCCGTTAGAGGCGGTTTGGAGAACTTCGACCTCGGGGAAATCGTTCAAAAGGAAGGCTAATTCCTCGCGAGCGAGGCTTTCATCATCGACGATTAAAGCCGAGATAGTGCCCGCAACCGCCTGTGACATCGAATGTTAGTATAGCGTAGGACGGTACCAGCAGGACACCGCCCGCGAGGTTATCGAAGGCGCCCCAATGAGGCATTTCGAAGGCAAGAGTCAAGGGACTTAGCCACCTCCTGCTACGAGGAGAAAGAAGTACATTGTCTACGAAAAATAATGTCAGTGTTGCGCCCGCAACTGGCCGTTTGGGCATTTTGATTCCTGGAATGGGGGCGGTAGCGACGACGTTCATGGCGGGAGTGGAAGCGATTAAGCAGGGACTTGGTGAGCCAGTTGGATCGTTAACGCAATTGGGCACAATCCGGTTAGGCAAGCGCACGGACAACAACACGCCGCGAATTAAGGACTTTGTTCCGCTGGCGAAATTGGAAGATTTGGTTTTTGGCGGTTGGGACATTTACACCGATAACGCGTACGAAGCGGCAACCAACGCGAAGGTTCTGGAACAACCTCTACTGGAGAAGCTGAACGACAAGCTTTCCGCGATTAAGCCGATGACGGCAGTTTTTGACCACGAGTATGTGAAGCGCATCGACGGACCGAACAAGAAGAGCGGCAAAGACAAGATGGATTTGGCCGAGCAGTTGATGGCCGATATTGAAGCGTTTCGCAAGAACAACAATTGCGCGCGGGTGGTGATGATTTGGTGCGGGTCAACGGAGACATTCAAGAAGCCGGTGGCGGTGCATCAGAGCTTGGCGGCGTTTGAAGAGGGTTTGCGAAACAACGATCCGGATATTGCGCCCAGCCAGATTTATGCGTATGCGGCGTTGAAATCGAAGGTGCCTTTTGCCAATGGCGCGCCTAACCTGACAACCGATGTTCCGGCGCTGCTGGAACTGGCGAAGACCAACGAAGTCGCCATCTGCGGCAAGGATTTCAAGACCGGGCAGACTTATATGAAAACGCTGCTGGCGCCTGGGTTCAAGGCGCGCATGCTGGGCGTGAAGGGTTGGTTCTCGACCAATATTTTAGGGAACCGCGACGGCGAGGTACTGGAAGATCCAGGTTCGTTCAAGACGAAGGAAGAAACCAAGCTTTCCGTGTTGGAACAGATCTTACAGCCCAACCTGTACCCGCAATTGTACGGGGACATGTATCATGCGGTGCGTATCAATTACTATCCGCCGCGTGGCGATTCTAAAGAAGGCTGGGATAACATCGACATTTTCGGTTGGCTTGGCTATCCTATGCAAATCAAGATTGATTTCTTGTGCAGGGATTCCATACTGGCGGCGCCGCTGGTACTTGATTTGGTACTGTTTTTGGATCTTGCGCAACGTGCGGGCATGAAGGGCATCCAAGAATGGCTTTCTTTTTACTTTAAAGGGCCGATGACGGCTGCAGGATTGTATCCAGAGCACGATATCTTCATCCAATTGATGAAGCTAAAAAACACGCTCCGTTGGATGCAGGGTGAGGACTTAATTACTCACTTAGGCTTGGAATATTACGACTAGAACGGCGTCCTGTTTGCGCCGTCCAATGGAGATAAGGATCCTATGGCAACGGCTGCAAATCAAAATCGAAGTCTTCACAAGATGAGAACCACGACCGCCGGCGAACTGGAATCGAAAAAAATTCTGGTTGTCGGCGGAACGTCATTTATAGGCAGGTTGTTGGTAAGTGAGCTGCTGAGGCAGCATCGAGACGTTTATTTGCTGCACCGTTCGGCGCAGCATCCGTTCGGAAGGCGGCTGACAAACCTGATTGCCGACCGAGCGGATATTGATTCGGTAAAACGCGCTATTGGCAGCACTCGCTTTGACGCGGTTTGCGATTTGGCGTATGACTGGACGAACGGCACCACGGGTCGTCAGGTAGAAGCGATGGCTTCCTTGTTCGACGGAAAAGTGTCGCGTTACGTGTTCATGTCGAGCGTGGCGGCTTACGGCGATGGGCTGAACCATCATGAAGGTGACGCACTGGCGCCGGATGACCATGCGAACCCATACGTTCGCAATAAGGCGACGGCTGAGCGTTCCCTCTTCCGGATGCATCAGCGAACTGGCTTTCCGGTTGTGACATTGCGGCCGCCGTTTGTTTATGGTCCAGGGAATCCGTTTTATCGAGAGGCATTTTTCTGGGATCGTTTCCGGGCAAACAGGCCAGTAATTCTACCTAGCGAAGGGCATCGCTTGATGCAGTTTGTTTATGTCCACGACCTTGTCGACTTGTGCGTGAAGGTGATTGACCAGCGGAACGCGATTGGGCATTCGTTCAATGCCGCGAATCCGCGAGCTATCACGCAGCATGAGTTAGTACTGGACTTGGCTCGAGCAGCGGGCGTGAAGACCCCGTATGTGACTTCTATTCCGCGGGAGTTTGTATTGCGGATGGGCGGCAATGCGATGGAAGGAAATCTGTATTTCGGGGCATACTACGATGTACCCGCGATTACGCAGATTATTACGAAAGCACAGCGGATGCTGGCGTTCAAGCCAATCGACTTTGAAGAAGGATTGCGGCTAACCTACAAGGCTTACTTACGTGAGCCCAGCAGGAAGCATGACTTCTCGTTTGAAGATCAGGTGATCAACCGGTTCACGATGTTGTCGCGAGCGGTTCGAACGGCGTAGTTAGTATGGTCGGGACAGAACGCATGCGTTAATGCCGCCGATGCCCATAGACAGTTTGCCGGCGAGTTTGTTCGGAAAAGGGCAGCCATCACGGAAGACGAACGAGCCATGCAGGTTTGCGATTTCGGGATTCAGCATTTCTTTGGTTAGCGGCGTTGGATAAAGCCTGCCGTGCATATAGCCGAGATACTGAGCGGTAAGTTCCCAACCACCACCTGCGCCCATGCCGTGGCCGAACACTCCTTTGCGTGCAGTAACGATGACAGACTCAGGGAAGATGGCGCGCATATTGGCGACTTCAGCAAAATCGCCCGGGGTGGCAGTGGCATGTAGGTCCCAAGTTCCTACATCAGCAGGCGTTGCACCAGCAGTCTCAAGCGCTTGATTCACAGCTAGGCGTGGACCTTCGGTGGAAGGCGTAATGATGTGGTGGGCATCGGAACTGACACCTACGGCGACTGGTTCCATGCCGAGCGATTTAAAGCCCTTTGATCTCAAATACTCTAGATCGCCAACGATCCAGATGACACAACCGCCGCCAACATGTGTGCCTTGCAAACGGCCGAGCGGATTTGAGACGGCGCCGTCGGAGGAAAGGACGCGGCCGCTGTAGAAGGCGCCGACCGTTAGGGGATGGGGTGGGGGATCAGTTGCGCCGACAATGACGGCTTTGGCTTCGCCGCTGCGGATTGCATTGATGGCTAGATGTAGCGCAACCCCAAAAGTGGAACAAGCGGCGACGGGTGCGAAAGCAAGGCCGTGAATGCGACCGAGGATTGAGATTTGCGATGCCGGAGTGTTGTGCAAATTCCAGATGACGTTAGCGGTGACGAACCAGGGCGGATCAGGCGCTTCCCATTTCTCTTTGAGCTTGAGGCGGCGCTTTTCCTTCTCGCGCATGGCGGACATTTTTCCGGCTTCAATTGCGCCTTCGATGATCAGGCCTTCAATTTCGGCAAGTTCGGCGAGATAGGCTTCGAGATCTTTATCGCGTCCGGCCCAAAATGCGTCCCAGGCAGCTTGCGCTTTGTAGTGCTTTACGGACGCATCGTAAAGCGTATCGAGATTGCCAAGGCCGGCACCGACATAGACATGAGTTTGGGTACCGAGCGATTGAAGTTCTTGTTCGAGGCCGGGATTCTGACCTAAGGCTTGGATGAAGGCGCCAAGAGCATATTTGGTGGGCCAATCCATCTTCTCTTTGAGATTGCGGAAATGGCGGGGGGCGAAGCGCTGGTCGATCCAAGGGCCATAATCGTCAAAATTGAATTCCGGCTGGCCGGCTAAAAAATTGGTTGGGCCGAAACCCTTAAAAGGGGTTAACCAGGTTTCGCATTTTTCAAGATTCTTCTCAAAGGCATCAATGGTTGGCGATTTAGGAGCGACAACGCCCCACCCGAACACGCCAATTCGCTTGGCTACTTCACTCACTCTTGTCACACACTTTCTTTGCGATTTTCAATTATCGACCGGACGAACCGAAGCCACCTATGCCGCGGACCGAATTGGCCAGTTCGCTCTCTTCCCACTCTACTTTTTCGTATTTAGAGACCACCATTTGCGCAATGCGGTCGCCCGCCTTCACCTGATAGGCTTCGCGTCCTAAGTTGAGCATAATCACACGCAACTCGCCACGATAACCAGGATCGATGGTGGCAGGGGAGTTGGGCAAAGTGATGGCGTGCTTTAATGCCAAGCCACTTCGGGGGCGCAGCTGCACTTCGTAACCGCTAGGAATCTCAAGCGCCAGACCGGTGGGAACAGCCTGCGGAATACCGGGCAAGAGCAAGGCATCTTCCAGGCTGCGAACGTCTAATCCGGCGTCTTCTTCGGGGCCGTGGGCGTACTCGGGAAGCAGGGCGGAGGCGTTCAGTTTCTTGATTCGAATTTGCATTTAAATTTGAAGCTGGTCAATCCGCTATCATAGCGGCTTCATGTCCCGAAACAAGCGAATTTTAACCGTTGCGCCGATGCCACCGGAGAAGCTAGCGTACGCACTGGCTCGTTACAGCCGGTCGCCAGATTCTATTCGAGCTTCCGTCGATTGGGTGAAGACGCACGATTCTTCCAAGTTTTTGGAAAGCTTCTACTTTCAGTATGGACATGCCTCGATTGCGGATTTGGGACATGTGACGATTTGTTTTGAAGGCGTTTCGGAAGTTGCGGCGACGGAGATTGAGGACGAGCAACTTTGGGATGGACAGGCGCGGAGTTCGCGCTACCAGGATTTTTCGACTTCCGGCGTAGTGACGCCGCCTGAATTTAATGCGGATGAAGCGGCGGAGTATCAACGCGTAACCCAGGCGCTGTTGACGGCGTACGGTGAGGTGCGCGAGAAGATGGCGGCGTATTTGGAAGCCCAACATCCGTGCCCGCCCGATATGAAGCCGGACGCGTATAAGCGAAACCTGGCGGCGCGAGCATTTGATGTGGCGCGGTATCTATTGCCGTTTGGCATTCCAACAGGTGTGGGGCAGGTTACGAGTATTCGCACGCTGGAGAAGCAGATTCGGCGGCTTAAGGCTTCCGAGTTTCAGGAGTTGCGAGAACTAGCGGGGGAATTGGCGCAGGCTTGTTCAGCTCCGGCGGATTGCGGATGGTCGAGCGATTCAGCGGAAGGCGAGGCATTGGCGCCGACGCTGGCGCGCCATGCGGACCCGGATGAGTATTCGGTACGGATGCGGGCAGATTTAACGGAATGGGCGAAACATCATGTGCATGCCGATACGAGTTTGCCGGTTCATGATGTGGATTTACATCGACCGGCGGATCACGTTGCCGATATTTGCGCAACATTGCTGTTTCCGGTTACGGAGTACAGTTATCGAGCGCTGTATGAGTTGACAGCGGCATGGCCGCAGAGCAAACGCAAAGAGCTATTTGATGTAGCATTGGGGACGCGGGCGCGGCGGGATGAACTGCCGAGGGCGTTTCGATCGGCTCCGTTTGTGTTTGACATTGTGATGGATATCGGCGCGTACAGAGATTTGCACCGGCACAGGCGCTGCCAGCAGATCCGGCAGCAGTATACGCATAAGCTAGGATTCGATACTCCGTCAGCGGTGGCGGCGTGTGGAGCGGATGAGATTTACGCAGGGGCTTTGAACCTCGTGAGTGAAAGCGTTGGGAAACTTCCGCAGCCAGGGGCGCAATATTTGTTGCCGCTGGCGTCGAGATCGCGTTTTTTGTTCAAGATGGATTTTGCGGAGTTGGAATATATTTCGCGTCTCCGGAGCGGCGTGAAGGGGCATTTTTCGTATCGCAAAGTGGCGTGGGAAATGAAACAAGCGTTGGAGCGTCTGGACCCGATGTTGGGGGCCATGGTGGATGCGACTCCGCCTTGGGTGGAGGATCCGTTGAAACGCTGATCCGTTTTTATGCCGAGGCAAGAGACTATTGAAACCATGCTGGCCGAAGGGGATCGCCGTTCGGTGGGACGCGTGGATGAAGTTGTTGCGCTGGCTGAACGGAATTTAGACACGGTTGAGACGCTGGTGGCTTTGCTTTGGCATGACGACGCCCGTATCCGGTTGCGGGCGGCGGATGCGCTAGAGAAGATCTCACGTCAGTATGCGAACGCGCTGCAAAGGTATAAGCCCGCTCTGATTGCGCTGCTTCAAGAGAGCGCGCAACAAGAGGTGCGCTGGCATCTGGCGGTTTTGCTGCCGCGATTGAAATTAACCATATCTGAATGTGACGAGATTGCTGAAATGCTGCAAGCGTACCTGAACGATAAGAGTTCCATTGTGAAGACTTGTGCGATGCAGGGCCTATTTGATCTGCTGCGGCAGAGACCGCAGTTGAGGCAGACGGTGGTCGATTTATTGGACAATCTTTCGCGCACAGGGACTGCGGCGATGAAGGCGCGCGGCCGGAAACTGATGCTACTACTAGCCAAACGGAGTGATGAACGTGACGATATTTAAATGCTTGAAGAGTTGGTTGGTGCTCGTTGGCGCGGTAACTTTGTGGGCGGCTCCGAGTCGGATCACATTCATCCAGTCGGCGGCATCGGTGAGCGCTTATGATTTTGTGGAGATCACTGCGAAGGTAAGTGCGCCGGATGCTCAGAATCCGTTCACGGAGGCGAAGTTGCTGGGGGCGTTTGAATCCGGCGATGGCAAGAAGAGCTGGCAGATAGAGGGCTTTTGCGATTCGCCGGATGGGTCTGTTTATCGCATACGGTTCATGCCGCCACGGGCGGGTGAGTATCGATACAAGCTTCGGTTCGAACAAGGTGGATATCAACAGTCGTTCGCCGGAACTTTGCAGGCATCGGAGGGACATCGCAAGGGGCCGATTCGCGTCGATCCGCAATATCCGTGGCATTTCATTTGGGAAGGCACGGGCGAGCATTACTTTTTCAACGGGACGACGGCGTATTGGCTGACAGGTTGGAAGGAAGATCGGATCGTTCGAAACGCGGTTGATCGTCTGCACCGATTGAAAGTGAATCGGATCAGGGTGACGCTGGCTGGACGCGAAAATCTGTATTTTGGCGAGCCGGTGATGATGGGTGAGAATTACTCGAGCCTGCCGACGGTGTGGGTGGCGAAAAGCCCAGAAGATTTTACGCATCCGGATTTTGATTACAGCCGCTTCTACGTTCCGCTTTGGCAGAAGTTTGAGCGCATGCTGGAGTTTGCGCGCAGCGAGGACGTGGTGATTTCGGTTGTTTTGGACATGAATGACAACAAGGTGCATCCGGGAGCAGGAAGCGAAGAGGAGCGGAGATACATTCGCTACGCCGTGGACCGACTGGGTGCATTTTCCAATATCACTTGGGATCTAGGTGACGATTTGGAGGGGTACAGAAACGATGAGTGGACACACGAAACCGGGACGTTGATTGAGGAATTGGATCCCAATCATCATCTGGCAACAAGTCATCCGATGAAGACGGTGCATCAGGATCGGGCGTCTCCGTGGTTTGGATTTACTTCCTATCAAGACTGGTCACGTCAGCAGCACGCGTTGATGTTGGAGTCGCGGGAATTGCAAAAGAAGACGGGGCGCATTATTCCGCAGACGAATGAAGAATATGGGTACGAGGATCATTATCCGAATTGGGCGCTGCCGGGGTCGGACTCAGCGGATGTACTGCGCAGGACGGCCTGGGACATTGTGATGGCGGGAGGGTATCAGACGGCGGGAGAAACGTGCCGGCGCGGAACAAACATTGCTCCCGACACAGGCGGCGGATGGATGAACGGACGCGGCGACGACACGATGACTATGTTTCTAGGCTACGGGCACATGGTGGATTTCTTTACGAGTTTTGAGTGGTGGAAGACGGAACCGCACGATGAATTGGTAACGAACGGCGCTTATTGTTTAGCGAAGCGCGGCGAGATTTATTCGGTCTATCTGCCCGCAGGTGGCAAAGTGACGTTGCAATTGGAGCCGGGGCGCTACGCTGCCAGGTGGTTCAGCGCGTTGAGTGGAGAACGAATCGAGTTGCCAGTGGTAGATGGTGGAAGTTGGACATCGCCAGAGGCTCCGGACAAAGGGGATTGGGCGTTGTTACTGCAGAAAAGGTCTGCTTAGAAAAAATGGATCGCAATATCTATGAGGTTGGCAAGGAGATTGGTTTCGATGCCGGGGATTTGATTCCCTACGGGGAGCATTTCGCCAAGATACGGTTGCATAAGAGTACGGGCTCGAGTACGGGCAAGCTTGTTCTAGTCACAGGCATAACGCCAACAGCGTATGGCGAAGGGAAGACGGTAACAGCGATTGGTTTAGCGCAATCGATCCGCAGTTTAGGAGCAAAGGCGATTGCGACTTTGCGGCAGCCTTCGATGGGTCCGGTGTTCGGGCAGAAGGGAGGCGCTACCGGCGGCGGCCTAGCGACGCTTGTTCCAAGTGAATTGATCAACTTGCATTTCACCGGTGACTTCCACGCAATCACGTCGGCGCACAATTTGCTCTCGGCGATGTTAGACGCGTACATTTTTCACGGCAATGAATTGAAGATTGATCCGAATCAGATTTTGTGGCCGCGCACCATGGATGTGAATGACCGCGCGCTGCGGCGGATCACGGTGTGTGAAGGCAAAGGGAACGGAGAGCCACATTCGAGCAGGTTTGTAATTACGGCAGCGTCGGAGATTATGGCCATCTTCGCGCTGGCGGCATCGCACAAAGACTTGCGGCGGCGGATTTCAAACATTGTGGTTGCGTTTAAGCGATCGGGTGAGCCGGTGAGGGCAAGCGAATTGAAGGCAGTGGGTGCGATGTTGGTTTTATTGCGCGATGCACTGCTGCCTAATTTGGCGCAGACAGTGGATGGAACACCGGCGATTGTGCATGCGGGACCTTTTGCGAACATTGCGCATGGAACGGCTAGCGTGATTGCGCAACGGCTGGCGATTCAGCATGCAGAATTTGTCGTGAATGAAGCAGGATTCGGATCCGATCTTGGTGCTGAAAAGTACTTTGACATAGTCTCGCCTGCTTCCGGCCTGAAGCCGGCCGTGGCGGTAGTTGTAGCCACCGTACGAGCCATCGCAGCGCAGGGTGAAGGCGATTTGAAGGCTGGGCTTGCGAACTTAGGGCATCACCTGGATATCGTACGAGGGTTTGGAGTTCCAGCAGTAGTGGCGATTAATCGTTTTGGTGACGATACAGGGGCTGACCTTGCCGTGGTTTGCGATTATTGCCACAGTCGCGGCGTGGACTGCGGCTTATCCGAAGTTTATGAACATGGCGCCGCAGGTGGACTGGATCTGGCTAGAACGGTAATGGCTGTGGCGAGCAAAAACAGCGCGGACCCGAAGCCAATCTACGTGCCTACCATGTCGCTGGAAGAAAAAATACAGACGGTGGCTCGGCGAGTGTACGGAGCTGACGGTGTGGAGTTTAGCGAAGCGGCGAAATGCAAGTTAAAACATTTTGCCGAACTTGGGTTTGGCCATCTTCCAGTGTGCGTGGCTAAGACGCCGTTGTCGTTCAGCGAAGATCCGAAGCGAGTTGGCGTTCCTAAGGGGTGGACGCTGCATGTAAGTGATTTGGCTCTAGCGGCGGGAGCTGAATTTGTGGTGGCGATTGCGGGATCCACGGTGTTGATGCCGGGCTTGGGCAAAGACCCGCAGGCATTGCGGATTGACTTAGATGTTAATGGGGAAATTACCGGGATTATTTAGCGCGCCCTGTTACTTCACCTAGCGGGAAACCCTTGCTACCACGCATCGGCGCGGCTAGCTGCCATTTATACCGAGAATACTGTTTGAGATTTCAGATTTGGATGAAACTCTCTACTTAGTAGCGACGCCGCGCGCTAGAAGTCTTAGCGGCAGAACGCGAAAGGTAGAAGTCGTTTCTTTTACATGGCATCTGGCGCAGCACTTGTTTGTACGTATAACTATTGGCTAGTTGCCGTCTCGGTTGTGATTGCAATCGCGGCCGCGTACGTTGCCTTGGATCTGGTTGGGAAGCTCACGGTTTCGCACGGCGCGAATCGGCTGGCATGGCTGTCCGGCGGTGCAACGTCTATGGGCATCGGCATATGGTCGATGCACTATGTGGGAATGCTGGCGTATCGATTGCCAGTTCCGGTCGCTTATGATTTACCCACAGTATTAGCTTCGATGGCTGCAGCCGTTTTTGCATCCGGAGCATGCCTGATTGTAGTTAGTCGCAAGACAGTCGGCATGGGGCGCATTTTGGGTGCGAGCCCAGTGATGGGAGCAGGCATCGCCGCGATGCATTACATAGGTATGGAAGCAATGCGGATGCCAGCGATGTGCCATTATTCCCTGCCGTTGGTTGGCCTTTCGGTGCTGTTGGCGATCACGATTGCGTTTGTAGCCCTCTGGCTAACTTTTCATTTTCGAGCAGATTTGGGATTCAGTACACGGAAAGCTTTGACCGCCTTTGTGATGGGGAGTGCCATTCCGGCTATGCACTACACAGGAATGGCGGCGGTAAAGTTCACATTAGACGGCTCCAAGCCCGATGTGAAATATGCAATGGATATTTCCACACTTGGAACAGTTGCTGTGGTGGTTGTGAGCTTCATGGTGCTGTTCCTGGCGCTGGTTACTTCGGCGGTCGACCGGCGATTTTCGGCGCAAGCGCAAGCTCTACATAGCAGCGAGCAGCAACTGCGACAGCTAGTTGAATCCGTTCAAGTGATTCTTTGGAGAAGAAGCGCGCACACAATGCAGTTTCTGTTTGTTAACCGCGAGGCGCAAACGTTGCTAGGGTATGAGGTTCAGGAGTGGTACAGCCATCCGCGGTTTTGGGAAGACCACGTTCATCCGGATGACCGTTCCATTTGCAAAGACGCTTGTGAAAGGGTACTGGGGAAACGCGAAGTGGAGGCTTTCGAACACAGGATGGTGACTTCGAAAGGAGACTTGCTTTGGCTAAAGTCTTCGGTGCGAGCGGTGGAACAGGATGACGGCCGAGTGGAGATTGTCGGCGTGATGGCTGATATTACGGGTTTGAAGAAGGCCGAGGAAGATTCACGCTTGGCCCGAGAGATTGCTGAAGAGGCTAATCGAGCCAAGAGCGCGTTCCTGGCGAATATGAGCCATGAGATTCGCACGCCGATGAACGGGATTATCGGCATGGCGGACCTTGCGATTGATACGGAATTGACCGACGAGCAGCGATCATATTTGATGACGGTTCGATCGTCCGCTGATGACCTATTACACATCATCAATGACATTCTGGATTTCTCGAAAATTGAAGCAAAGAAGTTGGGTCTGGAATCGGTGCAGTTCAGCTTGCGACAGTGTCTGGCGAACGTGGTGGACACGATGCGCTTTCGCGCAAAAGCCAAAGGGCTTGCGTTGGAGCACGATTTGAGCTCGGCAATACCTGACGATCTGGTGGGCGATCCGGTTCGATTGCGGCAGGTCCTTGTGAATCTGTTTGGGAATGCAATCAAGTTCACAGAGCAGGGCTGGGTGGCTTTACATGTGTTTGAAGAAGAAAGGCAACATGGAAAAATCGTGCTGCATTTCACGGTCACGGATACGGGTATCGGAATTGCGCGAGAAAAGCGAGAAGCGATTTTCCAGCCGTTTATTCAAGCCGACGGATCTACAACCCGGAAGTATGGCGGAACAGGTTTGGGTTTGACAATATGCAGACAACTTGTGGAAGCCATGAACGGCCAGATATGGGTAGAGAGCATGCCTGGAAATGGCAGCACGTTCCACTTCACAGCAACGCTGGAAATAGCGAGCGAATCATTCGCGCGAGATCTGGCGGCGAAACGCAATGGCTGGCATGTGCAACAGAGCAGCAGGCCGATGCGCATTCTAGTGGCGGAAGACAGCCAAGTGAACCGGGAGTTGATCTCAATTCTGTTGAAGAAGAGCGGGCATACGGCGGTGTTGGCGGCCAATGGCCTGGAGGCGCTGGAAGCATTTGAGATAGGGAAGTTCGATGTAGTTTTAATGGATGTGCAGATGCCCGAGATGGACGGACTGGAAGCGGTGGCGAAAAATCCGAGAGAAGGAACGCGCGACTGGCGGCCACATTCCCGTGATTGCTGTGACGGCGCATGCACTAAACAGCGACCGCGAGAGATGCCTGGAAGCGGGAATGGACGGCTACATTTCAAAGCCGATTAAGTTTAGTGAATTGGCGGGAATGCTGGCGAAGTTGCCGGTAAATCACTGCGGTAATGCTGAGCCTGAGGAGTTTGTGATGCGGAGCTAGGACGGATTGGCGACCGGTGATGGGATCGCCGCTGCAATTAGGCGACGACCCCAGTGTCACTAAATGCCGGGAGGCGATAGCTACTTGACAACGCCCGGAGTTCTAGGAGCAGTTGGCGAGCCGACGGGTGGAACCGGACTTGGGTTCTTGTCGTAAAGGGTGACGAGATCCTGAGTAATGTCGGTAGCCTGCGAAGCCCACAGAACTGGAGTGTTCGGGTTGCCAGTATCGAGGATCAGCGTGTAGCCGTTGTCCTTGGCATACTTTTCGAGCAGGGCCATCATGCGAGCGCCCAAGCCTTGCAAGAGTTTCTGCTGTTCTGTCTGGAAGTCTTCCTGAGCGTCCTGCGCGTCGCGTTCCAAACGCTTCTTCTTTTCGTCGATGTCGCGGGCTAACTGATTGCGTTTTTCCTCGCTCATCACTGAGCCGCCCTTGTTCAATTGGTCTTGAAGCTGGACAACTTCATTTTGGCGAGCATCGAACTCTTTTTTCTTGGGAGTGAACTTGCTCTGGAGTTCCGAATCGGCTTTTTGACCGTCTTTGGTGGCCGCTATGGCACCGCTGATGCTGATGATTCCGATCTTGACCGGGGGATTGGCGGCTTGACCAAAGGCGGCGATGGATAGTGTCGCCATAGCCGCAGCCGCAATAAGACTTGTTCTGAAACTCTTCAACTGAATAAATTCCTTTCGGATATAAAATCCTTAAAATGTGCGCCCGATGGAGAAGCGGAAAAGCGACCTGCGTTCATCAAATGAAACCGGCTGTCCAAACTCCGCCAAAGCACTCTTATAGGTGGCATCGTTGTCGAAATAGGCACGATCAGCCACAATTGGAGGCATTAAATTTGTCTTGACGAAACTTACATTATACGCCCAATACAGACGGAAGGGAGCGTTCACCACTGGCATCAATACTTGTAATTCGAGACCTACGGAGACACGCGGCTTCTGCGTCCCGGGAGCAATGTAAGCACGGCGTCCGAAATCGGACTGCGGAAAGAGAGCGTTTAGATTGGTGACCTGACCTGGGTTCAATCCTAATTGGCTGGGCAACGTTAACCGGTCGACGCCGGCGTCCACAAACGGCGCGAGACCGACAGGCCCAATAATCGGGATTCGATATTCGAAGTTCACAACACTTGCAGTGTCGCCACCAGGCAAAATGAGCTGGTAGGTGGGAATGGTTTTAGTTACCGCCACTTCACTGATGGAACCGTCGGAGTTGACTACTTTTTGCACGCGGTCGGAACCGTCAGCGTTCAGCACGTTGATTGATTCTTGGGTAGGAATATACGCGATAGGACTGATGGTTCTAATATCCCAACCACGGATGTCATCTTCGCCACCCATATAGAAACGGCTGTAAGGGGGAGCTACCTTACCGCCATAACCAGTAATGAAGCGCGTGTTCATATGCATGCCGATCACGTTGCTTTTAAAGAAGCCCCTGCGGAAATAGGCGATGTCGATGTTGGGTTGGATGGTATTTACGTTGCCGCCTAGTTGACTGCCTGTGTAACCAACGCTGAAGTTAATACGCAAGCCCTTGGTTGGAGTGATGGGGTGGTTCACCGTGTTGTAGGCATAAGTCGGCGTTATCGTGCTGGCCTTGATGCCTTGCAATTGGTTAGGACCTCCGATGCCTTCAAAGTCCAGATACGTGAAGTAGGATGTGGCAGCGTCGGTTAAGGGTTTGATGGATTGATCGTTATAGGAATAGCTGAGGCCGACGCGCGCGAAACTGCGGCGCAGGGCGTAGCTCATGAAAGCGGTGAAGCCTCTTCCATCGGTGACGTAGTTCAAGAGGTTCTGCGTGCCGAGAGCGGCAAAATAGCTAGACAGATTTTCACCAGCAAGAACGGATTCCTGTTCAGCTTGGTTGTAACTGTAGCGATTGAAGAACACGGTGACGCCGGCTTGAATGGGTTTATCGAACAGATAAGGCTCAGTGAAGCCAAGGGTTACGTTATCGAGCAGGGTGCCAATTTGCGCCTGTAAGCTGAGCGTTTCACCGAGACCGAGAAAGTTTTTCGTGGAATAGGAGAAGCCGATGAAGCTGCCCGAAATTGCCGAAACACCGCCGTTTAGCTGAATGGAATTGCGGCCGCGCTCTTTGAGTTTCAACAACAGATCGACGGTATTGTTGTGCGTGTCGCGTTTGACATCGGCAGCTTCCTCAGGCTTCAGCGGATCGAAGTAGCCCAACTGATTGAGCTTCAGGATGCTGGTTTCCCAGAGCTGCTGGCTATAGAGATCGCCTTCGTCGATGAGCATTTCGCGGCGAATGACTTTATCGCGCGTGGTGGTGTTGCCTTGGAAATCGATCCGGCGAACGAAGAACTGGTGGCCCTCATCGACATCGATCGTTAAATCGATTTGATCCTTGATGCCGGTGGCAATTTCGGGGTCAGGCGAAGGAACGAAATCGATATAGCCGAAGTTGCCGTACAACTTGCGTAGGGCATCCATACCTTTTTGCAGCTTCTCTGTCGAGAAGACGTCGCCCGGACCCATGTGGAAGACGGAACGCGCGATCAGATCGGGAGTTTTAAAGAGCTTCATGCCGACGAAATCCACTTTATGCAGGCGATAAAGATCGCCTTCGCTCAGAACCATGGTGATGTCGACACGTTTGCCGGGACGCTTTTCGTTCAGGATCGGCACTTTGACGCCTTTGCCGTAGACGTCATAAATTCTTTCCGAGTGGCCGATGACGCGGGCCGTGAAATACCCTTTGGACTGATAGAACTGACGGATGCGCTCGCTATCTTCTTCGAGCTTGGTGGAATCGAAGGTACGGGCGAAGAGGTTTTCAAACAGTAACGAGTGTGGGATGCCGATGGGCTTAAGATTTTTCATGGCGTCCACCACGTCGTGCTGCGAAAAGGCATGACGACCATCTAAAAATAATGTTGCCGACTTTTACCTTGGGACCTTCATCCACGGCGAAAATGACGTCTACGCCGCTGGGCGGCACTTGACGGACTTGGGGAGTGACGGTGGCGTACTGGTGGCCGCGTTCAGCTTCATACTCTAAAAGAACGTTGCGGGCGCGTTGCACTTTCCCGGGGTCGTATTGCGATTCAGGGCTGAGTGTGACGTGACGTTCTTTAAAGCGATCAAGAATTTCCGACTTACTGATGGATTTGTTGCCGGTGTAATCGATGGTATGAACGGTGCGACGTTCGGTAACAACAAAGCGAAGAATGACGCCGCCGTTGGGACCTTTTTCAGTTTCTACACGCAAGTCGTCGAAACGGCCAGTATTCCAAAGGGCCATAAAGTCGCGATGGATGGCGTCAACATCGTATACGTCGCCCTTTTTGGTAAAGATCAATGCACGAAGAGTGTCTTGAGGAACTTTTCTTGGCCACGAAATTCAACCGCTTCGACAATATTCTCACCAACGGTGGCAGTTTTGGATTCCTGGATTCCGTTAGGCGTAGGGGCAGCAGTGGGCGGCGCCGGCTGTGCGGGCTTGCTGCCGGGAGCCTCTGGAACGCTCTGGAAAGGATTGTTGGGCTGTTGTGGCTGGGGAGGGTTCTGTTGCTGCTGCGGTGGAGTCTGTTGCTGCGGAGGGTTCTGCTGTGGCGGTGTGGTTTGAGCGGGCGCAGTTTGTGCAGGTGTCTGGGGAGCCTCAAATGAAAGCGCGAAGGCAGACGCAGGGAAAAAAGGGACGGAGAGCCATGCTGCAATGGAAATGGCGCAAGACAGCTTACGCAGGCGGTTAGGCCTGTGATGACATATTTCTAAAAGCAAATCCTCTCCAAATACGGGCTTTGAATTTGGCTGAATACCAGACTTGAAAAATCCCCTGACGTTAGTGGCCGGAGTCCGGTTTCACGAACGACATGAACTCCAAGGCCCCAGCGTGACACTATACCCCGGATTCAACCCGAATTTTCTAGTGTAGCGGATATGAAAATATGTTTTTGGCGTTAAGCGGCTAAATCCTGCGGTTGGTCGCTAACAACGGTGGTCGTCTTACTGGCAAGGCCGCGCAAAAGGGCAGCAAGTTCCGAGGTTTTCCCGACTGCTTCGGAGGTGGTTTGTGAGATCTGGCACATTTCATTCATGTGTCGCAACATCTCTTGGGCGGCGGATTTGACCAGAGCTGTGGAGGCGTTGATACTGGTGACGTTTTCCGCTTGCACTTCAGTTGAGGCTTTGATGTTGTCTGTGAGACTGGCGATCTGGCGCACAGAGTTGCAGATTTCACCCAGACGCGAGCCGACCGAAGTGACATTACTTTGAATAGCTTTAATACGGCTGGCGATAGTTTCGGCCGATTCGCGGGACCTGACAGCCAACTGGCGGACTTCACCCGCAACAACGGCGAAACCTTCCCCTGCTTCGCCCACGCGCGCAGCTTCGATGGACGCATTGATGGAAAGCAAATTGGTTTGAAAGGCAAGGTTCTGGACAGTTTCAAGGACTTCGCTAATCTGCTGGCTGGATTCGATGAGGCGCGAAACTTCGGACATGGCCTTCTCTGCGACAGCACTACTTTCCGTGGCACGCGCAGAGGAAGATGATACGTTGTTGGAAATCAGTTTTGAGGAGGCATCCACGTCGCTGATCTGGGTTGAGACCGACGTCATCTGTTCAGCGACGTTTTGCGCCTGTGCAAGCGATTCCTTTGCGTCGGCGACTAGACGGCTGCTGTTTTCGGTGAGTGCTTCGCTGACATCCGAGAGCGTAGCCGCCGCACCCAAGAGAGTTTTGACCTGGCGCGAGCTTTCTTCAGCAAATTCCTGTTGCTGTTGGGACTGTGCCGACATGCGGCGCAATTGCTCAGTACTTTGAAGGCAGGCTTTAATGAGGAAGACATCTTCCCAAATTACCCAGCACGCATGCTCGACAATGCGCAAAAACTGAACATGATCGGAGCCAAAGATGCTGTAGGGAAAGAAGAGCCCGCGAAAAACATGGTCAAGCGCGGCGACAGCCGAAGCAACAACCAGGAGCCGCCATTCACGATAGCTAGCGAGCAGTGCCAACGAAGTGAAATAAGCGAAATGCATCTCGATGCGGCCATGACAAACGTGAGTTAAAGCTCCGACCATCAGCATCTGGCAGACGGCAAACATGTACGGCACGGCTTTATGAGAACGGAACAAAATGCCTACAACTCCGGGGATGCCTCCGACAAGCAAGCCAAACAGTATTGCGAACGTCACGTGCGGATGGACGGCGGAACGCTCACCTATCCAATAGGAGGACGAAGCCCAATAGGAGGCAGCAACCAGTCCGAACCAAAAGCCGATCAAGGTTAGTCCGTTGAAGCGGTTGAAGGACTGAAGCTGGCGGTCTTGTTCCTGATCGAACAGCGTTGTTGCAAGGGGGGCGTTTGTTTCCATGAATAGCAAATCCTTTAGAGGCTGCAGCCGTAAACGGGCAGTTTTTTGGGCGCGTCGGCACCCTGAATGACTTTGGTGAGCGAGGAATAGGCCGGACCGTCCTCACTATTGGCTCGATAGGAAGTGAGACCACCGGCGAAGCGAAGCTGGCCGATGACGTCATATATATAGGTTTGGCCTGAAGTATGAGCGTCAAAGCGCTTCGATAATTGGCCGCCGGGATCCAAAACCACTTGGTAGTTGGTTAGAGTTCCATGTTCCGGCGGAGGCAATAGAGTCCAGGACGATTCGGCATTCAGAGGCGTCCAAAGAACGAGTTCAGTTGCGAACTTTTCCGGAAACTGCGCTTGGAGTTTGGCGATTTGTGCCAGCGTTGAAGAACTGCACGTGCATTTGGGATGCAAAAACACCACGAGAGTTAGCTTTTGATCTGCGAGGTGTAGGCCCGCTGGTGAAGCAAGGTCTGAAGGCCAACGTGCCGGTATACGAATGGCTTCCACCCCTGGTTGGGTATCAAAACGCATCATTCTGGCGTAGACGAGAGCCGTCAAAATGAGCCAAATGGCGATCGCCGTAACAGTAATGAAACCGGAGCGGGACATAATCTTGGTGCTCTGAGTACCAGTCAGTAGTTCAAGCAAAAACTACAGCTAGGCAAGTCTCTAGTGAATTCGCTTTCGACAATTGCCGAGCGCGAGTACGATAGAGGGCATGAAGCGATATCTCCTCATAGCCGTGGTGGCCATCGTAGTTTTAGTGGGCGCGATATTTGCGTTCCTCTCAGGGCGGGTTGATAGTTTTCGTCCAAAGATTCAGGCAGAACTGCAGGACAAGCTCAAGCGGCCTGTCATGTTAGGCCATTTGAGCCTGAAGCTATTCCCCCTCTCCATAGAGGTGGATGGATTCACGTTGGGTGACGATCCCAGCTTTGGATCGACGGCGCCATTTGCGGCTGCCAACAAGGTGTTCATCAGCGCGGGGCTGTTTTCATTGCTAGGTGGGAGCCCACAAGTGAAGGACGTGACGCTGGATCAGCCGCAGATTGAGTTAATAAGGAATGCGCAAGGGAAGTGGAATTTTTCGAGCTTGGCGGGTGGTTCGTCGAGCGGAGGCAACAACAAATTCAGCTTGGACAAATTGGAGATTCAGGACGGCAAAGTCGCTTTGACCGATGCTATGCATCAACAGGCGCGCACAGTGTATGACCATATTGATTTGAAGGTGACCGACTTCACGCAGGATAAGCCAATCGGCGTGGACTTAGGAGTTCACTTGCCGGGCGAAGGCAAACAGCTTGCCGAGTTTAAAGGGAAGGTGGGACCGCTGAGCGAAGGTTCTAACTCGTCGCTGCCTCCGGTGGTGGGTCACATATCGCTGGAAGAAGTTTCAATTGCCGCAGTGAACCGGTTTGCCGCGGGAGCATTGCCGGATAAAACAGACTCAGTTTTGAGCGGCGCAGCGGATGTTGACACCAGTGGCGGCAAGATTGGCGCGAAGGGTGACTTGGATTTTGCAAACACGATGATTCGCGGTTCAAAACTGGACTATCCGATTAAAGCCAAATACGATCTAGCCGCCGATCAGGCGTTCGATAACATCTCGTTGAAATCGGCAAATGTGACATTGGGTTCGACGAATCTGGAGGTAAACGGCACAGTGAACAATGCCGCAAAGCCGGCGGTGGTTGATTTACATGTGAAGACAAACGATTCGTCGCTAACTGAGCTGGCGAAACTGGCGGGGTCGTTAGGGGTGGCATTCAATCCGGATTACAAGATTGATGGACGGCTTTCGCTGGATGTTACAGCAAAGGGTGCGATGAGCGCTCCGCAATTAAACGGCAATATTTCGCTTAAAAATGTGAGTGCGAGCGGCGGCGAGATTAAGGAGCCTGTTTCAACGCCGGAGATCGATTTGGCGCTGACTCCGCAATCGATTGTTTCGAACACCTTCACGGCACAGAGCGGAGCAACGAGTTTAAATGCGGCCGTCACCTTGATGAATTACAGTTCGAAAGATCCGGTAGCTGATGTGACGTTGAAGTCGAATGGCGCGCAGATTGCTGAGTTGTTGAATATTGCGAAAGCCTATGGCGTGGATGCGACGAAAGGCGTGAACGGGTCTGGAGCGCTATCAATCGACGTACGCGCGCATGGCGATACAGCACATCCGGATGCGCTGACTTATGCCGGCACGGCCAGTTTTAAAGAAGTGAATCTGACGTTGCCACAGTTGACGAAGCCAGTGGTCTTGCATTCGGCCAACGCTCAGTTTTCGCAGAATTCGGTAGCGCTAACGAATCTTTCAGGAGGAGTGGGTAGCACGAATTTGAGCGGAACCCTTTCGGCGAATAACTTCTCTGCACCGATAGTTCAGTTTGCGCTGGCGGTGGACAAGATTGACGTGGATGAACTGCAGAGTTTGATGGCAAAAACGCAGGCTCCGGAGAAGACAGGCACGCCGGGAAAGGCCAGCAACAGCCCAAGTCTGCTGAATAGCATGACTGGCGGCGGAACACTGACAGTGAATTCGATTAAATCCCAGCAGATTGTTTTGAGCGCCGTGAGTACTACGGCGAAGTTGGATCACGGACTGATTACGCTGGACCCATTGAGCGCGGGCGCGTTCAACGGCAAGGTTAATGGATCTCTGGCGGCGGATATGAGACCTACGACTCCAGAATTATTAGTGAACACGAAGCTTAGCGGTGTGGACGCAAATGCCTTAATGTCAGCCGTAAGTTCGATGAAGAATGAGCTTTATGGGAGTCTCGGGGGAACGACGAAGTTGAAGCTGTCGCTTGCGCCGGGAGACGCGTTGACTCGGTCCTTGAATGGCGTTGTTGATTTCGCGCTGGCGAATGGCGAGTTGAAAAACGTCAACATCCTGGGTGAGATTTCGAAGTTTGAAAGTCTATTGGGCGTCGGTGCGAAAGGGTCATCCAGTTCCGGCAACACGACGAAGCTGAAGCAGTGTAGCGGGACCCTGAATATCATTAACGGCACAGCAACAACCAATAATCTGAAAGCTGTTTCAGATGACGGCACCATCACGGCGAATGGTTCGTTGAACTTAGTAAGCGATGCGATAGATATGCACATGACGGCGCTGTCGATTCCGGTTCTAGTGACTGGAACGACTGCGCAGATGCATTTTGCGCCCGATACGCAGGCACTGGCGAAGGCGAAATTGGGAAATTTGGGATCGACGCTAGGCGCGATAACGGGCAAGGGGAAACAGTCTAATCCGCTGGGCGGGATATTGGGCGGGTTAGGTAAGAAGCCACAGTAAGCGAGAAAAGCAATTGACATAGGAAGACCTTCGTAGTAAGGTCTTCCTAGATGCTGGTTAAAGAAGATCTGCCGCGCCCGACAGACGCTGAACTGGAAATTCTAACTGCGCTTTGGAGTCTTGGCCCGGCTACGGTGCGCCAGGTGCATGATGTCATCTCGGAGCGGCGTACCGCCCAATACAGCACGGTATTGAAGTTCATGCAGATTATGGCGGATAAAGGCCTAGTGATTCGCGATGAAGAACAGCGGGCGCATGTGTATCGTGCTGCGCGTCCGCGCGAATGGACACAACGCCAATTAGCCGGCCACTTGCTTGAACGCGCATTCAGCGGATCGGCAAAGGCGTTGTTAGTTGGAGCGCTTTCAGCGAAGAAAACGACAAAAGCGGAACTGGCCGAGTTACGGAAGCTGGTGGATGAGTACGCCAAGGAGTCGAAATGACTGTTTCCGCCGCGATCGGGTGGGCCATTGTTCACTCGCTATGGCAAGGTGCGTTGGCGGCGGTGCTGATGAGTGCGGCAATGATTGTGACGCGATCTGCTCGCGTTCGTTATAGCTCCGGATGCGCGCTTCTACTTGCCCTGGCCACGAGTTTTACCTGCACGCTAATCCACCTATTACCAGACTTCGGTACGAGTGGCATAACGGCATGGAAGCCAATGCTGATGCCTTGGAGAGACGTGGCGGGACAAGTAGGTCGAGCGGAAGGTTTTTTTGATTTTGACGCGTTTGTGCGTTGGCTTGCGCCTTTGTGGATAGTGGGTGTGTGCGCGTTCTACATACGCCTGGGTGCTGGTTGGATTGCGGTGTTGCGAATGCGGACCCAATGCAACTTCCCTGCCCCGGAAAATTGGAAGACGGTTGTCAATCGGTTGGCAGCCGAAATGCGAATTAGGCGCACGGTCGAACTCCTGGAATCAGCCCTAGCGGAAGTTCCGGTTGTAATAGGTCATTTTCGGCCCGTGGTGCTGGTGCCGCTGGGCTTTCTGACTGGTTTAGCGCCGGACCAAGTGGAGATGATTCTGCTGCACGAATTCGCGCATATCAGCCGTTGGGATTACTTGGCAAATCTATGCCAGCGGGTGGTGGAAGGCCTGCTTTTTTATCATCCGGCAGTGTGGTGGATTTCGAGAGTGGTGCGAAGGGAACGTGAGAATTGCTGTGATGATCGCGTGGTTCAACTGCGCCCCGATACCAGCATGTATGTTCAGGCGCTGACAACGCTGGAACAGAGTCGAGTGGAACAACGATGGCCGGGGCGCGAAGCTGCCTTGGCTGCGACAGGAGGAGATTTGATGAGACGCGTTAAGAGACTGCTTTATCCGAGATTAGGTGGCACCGAAGGAGTGCCCGCTTTGACGGCCCTGTTTGTGATGGTGGGCTTGGCGGTGGGGGTACCGGTGTGGCATCTACATGCAACGCCGGTACAGGAGAAAGGCACAAGTTCCTGGCAAAAGTGGCTGAATGAGGACGTGGTCTACATCATCGACGACCAGGAGAAGGATGCCTTCGAGCGATTAACTACGGATGAAGAGCGCGCACGTTTCATTGAGCAGTTCTGGGAACGGAGGAATCCGACACCGGGCTCTACGGAAAACAAGTTCAAGGAAGAGATTTACCGGCGCATTGCCTACGCCAACAATCATTGGGTTGAAGGTAAGCCGGGATGGAAATCGGACCGCGGCCGGATATATATCAAGTTCGGTCCGCCGGATGAGATTGACTCGCATCCAGCCGGCGGGAACTATGAGCGGCCTGAATCCGAGGGCGGCGGAACGGTAGTCACTTATCCGTTTGAGCAGTGGCGCTATTCAAAGTTTGAAGATGTGGGCAGTTTGACCGTGGAGTTTGTCGATACAGACGGCAGCGGGCACCTTCGGATGACTTTGGATCCAAAGGCGAAGTATAAGAAGTAAGGGAAATTGATTCGAGACGATCCGAGCGGAGGTTTTCGGTGTATATCCGCTTCCTTGCGGTCGCGGCTCGGAAAGAAAACCTGTTTCATCAGTGGTGCGGGGCTTTAGAAATGTCAGTGGCGAACAATGCATGATGGGCAAGGATGAAAAGCGTGCGGCCGTCAGGTCCGCCGAAAACAATGTCAAGCGGCCGTTCAGCAACGTCGATTTGGGCTATCTGCTTTCCTTTTGGATTAAAGACAAATATCTGTCCGTTGGCGACGTAGATGTTGCCGTCCGGGCCAACTGCAACACTCTCTCCGCCGCGATTGGCAAAGGGCTGCAAGTCGGATAACGCACCATCATCATGCACTGTCGCGCTATAGGTGATATCTTCGGATTCACTGCTGACATAGACACGAGCGCCGGGTTTTGCCGTGATGAAGCCGTGGGTATCCAAATTGTCGGAGAAACGCCATCCGCCCGCATCGGCCGTTCCTTGTTGAAAGACACGTCCGGCGGGAAGGAATAAACTTCCGTCGGGCGAGACGTATTGCTTCGGTTTTGCGTGGGAAACGTCTTCGGCAAACATTTCCGCTAGAGTTTTGTATTGGAGCGTAGAGAAATCGAGTTGGTTGGCGAACTCGCCATTGTTCCAAAAGTTGACGGGCATGGCAGCCAGAGCTGCAGGGTGCAACTGCGTCGGTTGGGGCGAGAGAACGGTGATTTCGCCTTTTTGAGAGCCGGGGCGGAAGCTATACACAGTTCCTTCGGGTCCGGCTGAAGACATGACAAGCAGACTGCCGGACTTATCAAACGCCAGGTTGACGGCATCTAACGGATTGTCGCGTTCAATCGTTAGGCCTTCCGCTTTCGACCATCCATAGATCCGCTGCTCATGATGATCGACTAAATACAGTTTGCCTTTTGGGTCGACTGCCGCACCAGAGATAGAGAAGAATCCGTCTTCCAATTTGTGCACTTGAGGGCCGCTGGACATGGCTGGTGGCGGTGGATTGGCGGGTACATCCAGAACGGCAAACTCGCGCTCGCGCACTTCCAAATGATGGGTCACGTCTTGAATGGCATTGTCATAAGGGAACTTACTCACGCGGAGAAAAGTTCCCGGGCCGTTTTCGTCAATGATGCCGTAGCCGCTTTCGGCGTTGACGTGCACGTTTCGGAAATGTATGTCGCTGGAATGGATCAGGCGGACAGCAGTTGGGAACGGGGCGCGTGAGCGAGTAACCCGGTAGCCGTGGTAATTAGCAATGGTAATGTTTTTCGACCAATCGATTTCCAGCGAAAGCGCTTCTGGACTTTCACCGGCCTCTTCCTCCGTTTGCGGAGCGTCGAAATCCCAATTTTCGACGTGATCGAGTTTGATTTCCAAACGCACGTGATGTTCGTTAGAAAGTTCATAGACATGGCCTGGAGTTTTGGTATCGGAAACGAAGAGGCCGGCTTGTGCGAAGGTGTTGGGGCTCCAAATGTCGGCAAATGTGCCGCCGCCATTGTGTGTCACCCATAGGCTTGGGTATTGGCCGTCCCAGCGCTTGTGCAAATCAGAATCGGCAGTGTGGTTGTTGTTGTAGGGATTGGTGCCGCTGCCGTGGCCGCCGAGAAAACGGATGTCATCGACTAAGGAATTGACGCCTGCGCACCACAACACGCCGACCGCACGCGCATTTGTGCCACCAGTGAAGACGCCAAAGCCGCTGATGATGTTCGATCCACCTTCGGGAGCGTAGATCAAGGCTTTCGGAGGACCGACGTCTTGAAATCCTGGCGTGCCGTCGAGCAAATCAAACTGCGTTGCGGTGGGATGCAGACCAATCAGCACCGTATTGGGCTGCAAGGTTAGTGTGTCGCGAACTACATAGTGACCACTTGGGAAATAGAGCACGCGGTGGGTTGCGATGGCATTGCGAATGGCAGCAGTATCGTCGGTGTTGCCATCACCCCGGACGCCTAAGTCATGCACATTCGCCCACTCTTCGGCAGGTGGCAGTGCAGGAATGGCGGAAGGTTGTTGTTCAGGCAACATGCCGACTGAAGCGGCATCGAAGCGCATACCAATGGTTCCCATCATTCCCTCTCCCGGCAGAATTAGGCCGTAGTTGAAGGTTTTGACTCGGTAAGCGGTTCCCTTCCCCATTACCTTCTGGCCGCTTTCGCGCAGCAAAGCAAATGTTGGAGCGCGGCTAAGAACTGCGTTTTCAAAACCGACTTCGGTTAAGGGACTTTTCTCGTTGCTAATGATGACCACTTGGCCCGGAATATCTTCAAAGCGGCAATCCTTCACCCAAAGTTCGTCTGAATAATGCGGATCAATATCAATAGCGGTGGGCACGTGACGAAAGGTATCGTGTATCAGGGTCAGACCCACTTCGTGTTCGCGGATGGCGGATTCGCGCTGTCCTTCGAAGATGGAATCGATGAGAGTGAATTGCCACGCGGGCGACGTTTTGTCGGTGAGAATGCCGTAGCGCCCACCATAGAAATGGAGATCTTCGGCTTCATTGCCCACTTCTGTTAGCGCTGCAAGTCCTGAGCCGATGTGAAAATCCATGTGGCTTAGGAAAGCGTGCTGAGCGACATGGAAGCGAATGGCAACTGCGGCAGGATTTCCTTCGCCAATCTCAAAGTCAATATTGCTCATCGCCGAATAGAACGTATTCGGATTCGCGTCGGCAATGTTGATATCGGGCGGAACGGTGCCGGGCGGAGGGAAGGGCACTTGGCGATTGGTCACTGTCGGAGGCAGATCTCCGCGCCGAATACCGGTGAACATGACCATCACGCCTTCACCGTTTTGAAAGCCCGGTGTGTTGTTACCTAATACGAAAACGGGACGAGTGACGCCAAAGCCCAGGACGCGCACTCCGGGCCACACGTACACGGTATGTGCCAGCAGATAGCGGCCAGAAGCAACAAAAACAATTCCTTCACGCGAATGCGATTCGGCTTTGTCGATGGCAGCTTGAATGGCAGCGCTATCGTCGCTTTGCCCGTCTGCATGGACGCCAAAGTCTCCGCTTGTCAGGTATACGGCCTTGGGGTCGTTCGGACGTAGGGTAATAGCCGAGGATGACGCAAGCGCCACCGTGGCGGGAAGGAACAGAAGCGCAAGAGCGAGGAGTTTGGGTGTCTGCATGGGCATCTATGGTTGTATCGCAGCGCACGTGTAAGCGAAATTGTAGTTAGTTCTGATTATGCGCAGAGCCGAAATTACAGTAAAATTACGCGCAAATCCTGCTTGAAAGAGTACTTTCAAAGATGGAACAGGAGGTTCCGTGCCCAACACGCGCCCCAATATTCTTTTGTCGTCCGTCTTCGGTCCGTACGCGCAGGATGACGAATTTGGAAGCCGACAGATCAACCCGATGGAGCTTTATCACAACCAAGTGACACGAGCACAGGGATCATTTTCGCTACGAATGTTTCATCGCTCGTGGGGCATTATGATGATTCAGCAAAACATCGAGTGTCCTTCTACGCTGCTGGATTTTCCCACGCGTGAGAAGTTCGCGAAGGAATTGAAATCGCGCCAGTATGACATTGTCGGGATCTCTTCAATCATCGTGAATATCGGCAAAGTGAAAGAGATGTGCCGGATGGTTCGCCAGCTGTCACCCAAATCAATCATCATCATCGGCGGACATGTGACGGCAGTGCCGGATATCGAGAGCAAAATTGACGCTGACCATTTCGTTCGCGGCGACGGCATTGCATGGATGCGGCGTTTCCTTGGTGAAGATGCGACTGCGCCGATAAAACATCCGCACATCGTCTCTGGTTTCGATATTCGGACGATGGGAGTAAAGGTACCGGCGGTGGATGGACAAACGGCAGCAACTATCATTCCATCGGTTGGCTGTCCGCTTGGATGTAACTTTTGCACTACATCAGCCTTCTTTGGCGGCAAGGGTAAGTTTCTAAATTTCTATCAAACGGGCGCCGAGTTGTTCAAAGTGATGTGTGAGATGGAATCGGCGATGAAAGTTCGTTCGTTCTTCATGATGGATGAGAACTTTCTACTAAATCGCAAGCGTGCGATGGAATTGCTGGCGCACATGAAAGAGAATGGCAAAGCTTGGGCTTTATATGTGTTCTCTTCCGCCAATGCGATTGCAAAATATACGATGCGCGAACTTGTGGAATTGGGCGTTTCGTGGATTTGGATGGGCCTGGAATCTCCGCATTCGAGCTATGCAAAGCTGAAGGGTCGTGACACTTTGTCGTTGACGAGAGAACTGCGCCGGCATGGCATCAAGCTTCTGGGTTCCACCATTATTGGGTTAGAGCATCACACTCCGGAAAACATTCACGACGAAATTGAGCACGCGGTTGCGCATGAAACGGATTTTCATCAATTCATGCTTTATACTCCGGTACCCGGCACCCCTTTGTATAAGGAGATGAAAGACGCCGGAAGACTGATTGATGTGGACTTGGCGGATATTCACGGGCAATTCAAATTCAATTTCAAGCATGCCGCGCTTGGCCGTGACGAATCGAAGCGCCTTTTGGATTTCGCATTTTTCCGCGACTTCGAGCGCAATGGGCCAAGTCTTTATCGCATTTCGCGCACAACATTGCAAGGATGGCAAAACTATAAGAACGATGCGGATCCACGGGTAAGAGAACGCTTCCAGTGGGAAGTGCGTTCGTTAAGAACGACATACAGCGGCTTGTTGTGGGCGATGGAAAAACAGTTCCGCCCGGTGAATGAAGCAGTCAGCCGTCAGATTAGGGCGTTGCGCAAGGAATTGGAATCTGAGTTTGGTGCAATTTCGCGAATCTCCTCTTTGATTGTTGGACCAGCGATGCTATGGACGAGCTACCGCGAGGGTAAGCGCATGGCAGCAGGCAAGACGTATGAGCCGAGAACGTTTGTGGAGCGGCGCCACTGGGCAGAAGCTTAGTCGCCTAAGGCGATCAAAAGATCCGATACTGACCAAGAGTGTGATTTTGGGCACAACGGGTGTGTGAACAAACTGGCCGCAGTGCGCGTACTCTAAATGGAGGACGGCAATGGACTTTCAAAACTTGATGGAAGAAGTGCAGGTTGTGGGTCGTGACCTGGTGGATAAGGTTAAGAGCTTGATTCACGAAGGAAACGTCCGCCGCATCATCATTAAGGATGAAAATGGGCACACTTTCGTCGAGATTCCGGTTACGTTCGCCGCTATCGGGGCAATCGCGGCACCGGTACTGGCGGCGGTGGGCGCAATCTCGGCGTTGGTAGCGAAGTTCACCATTGTGGTTGAGCGGGCAGAACCGAAGACCGAAGCGCAACCACCGGATTCAACCACAACCGGCAGCGCGAAGTAGCGGGACTTTAGCCGCAAACTGCGCCAAATCTCGCAATCTAAGCGGCCAAGGCCACTGAAATCGAGCTATTTGTGCGGTCACCAAATTGCCAGTTAACCCCTGGATCTTGCAGTATTGAGGTGACCTATGCAGCAATCTGCGGCGATTTCGCCGAGCGCAGAAGTGTTTGATGCCATAGTTGTGGGCTCTGGAGCCACCGGCGGTTGGGCAGTTAAGAAACTAACTGAAGCGGGCCTGAAGGTTGCGCTGGTGGAAGCGGGTAAGAAGATTACACTTCAGGACTTTACCGAGCACAAGCAACCGTGGGACGTACCCTTTCTGAACATCAGCCGCGAACAAATGCTGAAGGAACGGCCAGTTCAGGCACTCTGCAGCGGTTGCAACGAATTCAACCACAAATGGTTCGTCAACGATCTGGAAAACCCTTACACAACACCGAGTGACAAGCCATTCCGATGGATTCGCCAGCGCGTGCTGGGTGGGCGCAGTCTGAGCTGGGGGCGGCAGAGCTACCGCATGGGTCCGATAGACTTCAAGGCTGCTTCGCATGACGGCTTCGGTGATGATTGGCCGCTGACGTATGAAGAGATGGTCCCTTACTACGAGGAAGTGGAGCGCTACATAGGCATATCTGGTAAAGCCGAGAATTTGGTTCAACTACCGGATAGCGTATTTCTGCCCGCAATGTCGTTCACTTGTGGGGAAATGCTGTTGCGCGACGCGGTGATGAAAAAGATGGACCGCGTGTTGACGATTGGACGCGCCGCGGTTTTGACGCAACCGTTAAATGGACGCGCGGCCTGCCATTATTGCGGCCCCTGCAACCGGGGATGTGTCACGCTTTCCTACTACAACAGCGTAACCACGGTTATTGCGGACGCATTGAAGACCGGACGCTTGACACTGCTCACGGATGCAGCGGCCGCGAATGTTGTGATGGGCAACGACGGCAAGGCCAAGGGCGTACGTTACATTGACACGCGCAGTAAGGAAGAACACGTAATCAGTAGTAAGGTAGTTGTACTGTGCGCTTCAACTTTGGAATCGACACGCTTGCTGCTGAATTCCAATATCTGCAATTCCAGCGGAACATTAGGCCATTATTTGATGGACAACATTTTTGAAGGCGGCGCACAGGGCACACTGCCAGTGACGGAAGGGCGAGCATGGATTGGCCCACCCAAACGGCCGAACGGCATCTATGTTCCGCGTTTCCGCAATGTGAACGAAAAGATTACCCACGGCCCCAAAGGCAGTTTTATACGTGGATACGGCTATCAAGGCGGAAGTTATCCATCGTTTGATCTTGGCGCTCCGGGCTTTGGTAAGTCATACAAAGCAGCTGTACACAACACGCGCTGGAATACCGCTCTGGCGTTTTTTGGCGAGTCGCTGGCAAGAAAAGAAAACGCTGTCGAAATAGACAAAGAACGCAAGGATGCGTACGGCATTCCGATTTTGAAGATTAGCGCAGCTTGGAGCGACAACGAGCGCGCAATGTATCATGACGGTCAACAGCAGGCGGCTGAAATGTTGGAAGCAGCAGGCGCGAAGGACGTCAAAATAACCGGCACATATTCGGTGCCGGGTTTCGCGATACACGAACTAGGAACGGCGCGCATGGGCCTGGACAAGAAGACCAGCGTGCTAAACAAACACAACCAGGCGTGGGACGTTGAGAATGTGTTTGTCGCCGATGGCGCATCGTTTGTTTCGAGCGGGTGCGCGAATCCAACATTGACGATGATGGCGCTTACCGTAAGGACTTGCGACTACATCATAAAAGATTACTCGAAAAGAGTGGCGTAAAGGGAGAGAAGAAAAATGCCAGATGTAATGCAACGAAGAGACCTTCTAAAGATGGCTTCCCTTGCGCTGGTGGGATTGGCGACTGGGCGCAATAGCTGGTCGATGCCGAATGCGCTGGTGCAAAATGTGGCGCGTGCTGCGAATTGGACACCTACGTTTCTGAACGCCCATCAAGACGCGACAGTCACGGTTTTGGCCGACTTGATTATTCCGGATACGGACACACCGGGCGCCAAGCAGGCAAAGGTAAACCGCTACGTCGATTTGTTCCTTTCGGTGAAAAACCCGGCAGATCAAAAGCAATTTGTTGACGGCCTGAACAGCTTGGATAGCAATCCGTCAAAGAAAGTATTTGTAGATTGCAGCGAAGCGGAACAAGTTGCGATTTTGAACCAGATATCGGGCTCGGCCTTCTTCCAGCAAGCCAAAGGGATGATTAGCGGGATTTATTTTGCTACGCCTGAGGGCTATCACGACCTAAACAAACTGGGCATACCGAAAAACGCATTAGCGTGCGATCATTCAGCGTGAAGGCTACGCTTTTGAGCGTGTGCCAACATAAGTACAAAGGTGTATGCCCGCAAAAAAACTGCTCATGCTGGTTGGCGACTACGTCGAAGACTATGAAGTGATGGTTCCGTTTCAGGCCCTGCTAATGGTTGGACACCGGGTAGATGCCGTGTGTCCGAACAAACGTGCCGGGGAGAGTGTGAGAACCGCAATCCACGATTTCGAAGGCGATCAAACGTATAGCGAAAAACGAGGCCACAACTTTCAGTTGAACGCGACGTTTGATGAAGTGCAAGCTGGGGACTACGATGCTTTGGTAATTCCTGGCGGTCGTGCGCCGGAATATATCAGACTAAATCCGCGAGTTCTGGAGATGGTCCGTCACTTCGCTGATTCCGACAAACCGATCGCGGCTATTTGTCACGGGGCACAGGTGCTAGCAGCAGCAGGTGTACTGAAAGGCAAGACATGCAGCTGCTACCCGGCCGTTGCGCCAGATGTAAGCATCTCGGGCGGTACGTTTATCGATTTGAAGATGAACGAGGCGCATACGTGTGGAAAACTTGTTACTGCTCCGGCGTGGCCAGCACATCCGGCTTGGCTTGCGCAGTTTCTGCAAGTTTTGGGGACAAAAATCGAGCTTTAGTGATTTGACTGATCAAAGCCGGGGGTGCTCTGCCCGATAAGGTCTTTGAGCACTTATGGATCTCTCAATCCCAGCAGCAGGCATGGCATCGGCTAGCGCCGCATTCGAAACCGCTGCCAACAATATCAGCACTGCATTTATAAATGCGACAAGCAATCCGCTCTCTGCCGGTTCAACAATGTCCGATAGTGTGAGCCTTAGCACGACTATGGCCGAGCTTATGAAGAGTCAATTGGATTTCAGCGCCAACGTGCAGACCGCCATCGTTGATAATCAGATGAATCAGAGCATGCTATCGGTCTTAGGCTAGAACGCGCTAAGAGGCTAAGGCACGTCCAAATGCCTGCAGAAATGCGACGCTTCCGACCACTACGCGCCGCATGTCGGAACCCACTAAAGTTCGAACTGTTCTCAAAATGCCGGGCGCCTTTTCTTTCCTATGCGCTCGCGCTGTCAACTCGCTAGCGAGCCGGTGTAGAACCTCAGGATCTACGCTACCGAGAATCTTAAGCAAGGACAAAACATTCCGAGCCGCATTGATCGACTCCGGAGCGGCGCTTGCGATAGCGAGCTTTGTGGTGATGGTGTCACCCGCTGAAAGTAACCCGCGAAACAGATCAATGACTTGAGCATCGTGCATCTCTTGCAGCAGTCCATAGGCTGCCAGTATGGCATTCGCATGGGCAATACGCGCGGCTTCCAACTTATGTTGAATTTCTTCTTTCGATTCAGGTGTGGGAGGCGCGAGCTTAATAGGTATAGCCATCTAAGACTCCTTAAAGGACGTCCGATTTTTCGCGTATTCCAATCGGTTTTTTGTTTCAATTCTGATTAGTTCTGTCCCCGGTAGAGTATAGCTGGGATTCTTCCATTTTCGTTCCACTTCCACACCGTTCTGCGGAGTAGGGTGCCCGTTGCGAAAATTCGTGGGCAGAAGTGGATTTTCCCGTTTCTCCAGAATGCGAATATTTACCGCAGCCTCCTTATACGCCGGAGTATGGGTCGCGCGGTCGGTATTGCTGCCCGTCAATCGGTTTACCGGAAAATCCAGTGTATTCATTGCCATATAGAGTTGGTTACCTTTGACGCGATCTGTGACAATCGCTCGAACTCTTACCCAACCATGGCGAGACCTAATTTCCAAGTATGTTCCATCTTCTATGCCGCGCTCGGCGGCCAGTTCAGGGGACACTTCTACAAACGTGTCAGGCGTTTCCTCGCGAATTCCTTTTACTCTATAGGTCATGTTTCCCACTTCGAAATGTTCAAGAAGGCGGCCATTGTTGAGATGCAGATCATACTCGCGATCCGCTTCTTCGCATGGCTCAATCCATTCAAGCGGATGGAGTTTCGCTTTGCCGTCAGGGAAGTGAAACTCATCCTTATATAGATAAGGCTGGTCGGCGCCGTCCGCGGCCACCGGCCATTGCAAAGAATGATAGCCTTCTAATCGTTCGTATTTGACACCGGCGAAAATAGGGCATAGGCGCGCTGCTTCATCCATAATTTGCGAAGGATGAGTGTAATTCCAGGTTGCGCCCAGCCGATTTGCAATGTCCTGAATAATCATCCAGTCTGGACGGCATTCGCCCAGCGGTTCAAACACTTTATACAAGCGCTGAATTCGCCGCTCGGTGCTGACGAACGTCCCATCTTTTTCCAGACTCGCGGCTGCCGGCAAGATCACGTCCGCGTATTCGCAGGTCTTGGTAAAGAAAAGATCCTGCACAACAAAAAATTCCAGCTTACTGAGGGCGTCTCCTACCAACCCGGCGTTGGAATCGGAGGTGTACATATCCTCGCCCTTGAGGTAGAGCGCGCGCAGTGACCCTGCATGGATAGAATCCACCATCTCGTGATTGTCGAGCCCCTTTTTCGAAGAGAGCGTGACGCCCCACTCCTTTTCGAATTTCGCTCTGATGAATTCATCTTCAACCTTCTGATAACCGGGCAGAAACTTTGGAGCTGAGCCAAAATCGCTTGCGCCTTGCACGTTGTTGTGACCGCGAAGCGGATACGCGCCACAGCCCGGACGTTTGAAGTTTCCGGTTATGAGCAAGAGATTACAAAACGAAGTAGAAGTATCGGAACCGCCACAGTGCTGTGTCACGCCCATCGCCCAAAGGATGCAGACACCATTCTTTGTGCCAGCAATTTCGTGCGCCACCGTGCGCAGCGTTTCTTGCGATATGCCCGTCACGCGTTCGCAGAATTCAAGCGTAAAGCGCTCCAGACTCGCTCGATATTCCGCAAAACCGTTTACCCACCGGTCGATAAAGTCTTGATCCTGAAGACCTTGGTCAATGATGTAGCGAGAGATACCGGAAACCCAGACCAAGTCAGTACCGGGCTTAGGACGCAGCAGAATATCTGCCCGGCGTGCCATCTCGTTTTCACGAAGATCACTCACAATCAGCCTCTGCCCGTGCAGTTTGTGCGCGCGCTTTACACGCGTCGCTAACACTGGATGGGATTCCGCGGTATTGCTACCGACAATGATCACCAATGCCGCCTTTTCAATGTCGCTTATGGAACCGGAATCGCCGCCGTAGCCAACCGTGCGCGAAAGCCCCTCGGTTGCAGGCGTCTGGCAATAACGTGAGCAATTGTCAATATTGTTGGTTCCGATCACGGCGCGCGCCAGTTTTTGCATGAGGAAGCTCTCTTCGTTGGAGGCTTTGGAAGAAGAGATGAACGCCATGGAATCCGGCCCATGGATAGCTTTAAGCTGTTTGAACTTGTCGGTTATGAGTGTATAAGCTTCTTCCCACGTGGCCTCTCGAAAATGGCCGTGCTCGCGGATGAGCGGCTTTTTTATTCGATCTTCACTGTTGACATAATCCCAACCGAATTTGCCCTTAACGCAGGTGGATACACCGTTGGCCGGTCCCTCACCAGGTTCAACCTTCAAAATGTGACGGTCTTTGGTCCAGATATCGAAGCTGCAACCTACGCCACAGTAAGTACAAACGGTTTTTGTGCGCTTCACGCGAGACAAGCGCATGGCAGCTTCGGCTTCGGAAAGCTGTAGAATCGCGCCGTAGCCAACCTCGGGCTCAATCCCCTTCACGAAGTCGATCATCGAGCTCAAAGCTTTGTTTGGAAGGCCAGTGAAATAGCCAGCCTCGCCCAGCATTGATTTTTCCATTAAGGCGTTGCACGGGCAAACCGTTACGCAGTGTCCGCAGGAAACGCAGCTTGAACCCGCGATGGTCTCTTTGCCATCCCACAGTACGCGCGGATGTTTGTCCTCCCAGCGAATGGAAAGCGTTTCGTTCACCTGCAGGTTTTGACATGCCTCCACACAGCGACCGCAAAGAATGCATTGATCAGGATCGTAGCGATAGAAGGGATTGGAAAAGTCTTTTTCGAAAGGCTTGTGTAGAAATGGCCGCTGCTGATGTTCGATATTCAACAGGGCAGTAGTGTTATGCACGGTGCAATTGCCATTGTTGTTATCGCAAACGGTGCAATAGAGCATGTGATTCTGAAGAATTCGGTCAAACGCATCCAACTGCGCGTTTTCAGCACGAGCGGACTCCGTGAGCACGGAAACCGAAGAGGCGACACGTGTCGCACAGGCACGTACAAGCTGACCATCTAATTCGACCAAACACGTATCACAGGTTTGGATAGGACCAAGCTGTGGGTGATAACAAACTTGCGGGATTTTTGTATTGGTTCTGTTAAGAATGTCGATGAGCAACGATCCGCTTTCTACGGTGCAGGGGCGGCCATCGATTGTGACGTCGACAGTAACCATCTTGGAAGGGCTAACTTGCTGAAACGGGCTTACGTGGGATTGTGTCATTGAAGACGGACCGAAGCGGGGATGCAAACAGGTCGCGCAACGCTTCATGCAGATTAGTAAATTCGTCGGGCAGGGCGAAACCTACCAGAAGCATCGGCTGTCTCATCATTTGAATCGGTAGAGCTACCTATCCCTTGACGCAGAGTGACCAGTTGTCGAACATGCAGTCTTCTTCGAGCACCCAGGGCAAGCGCCGCTTTCCTGTAGGCGCGGAGGTGCGTTCTTCAGGAGGAGTTGACTTTCGAGTGTGGGCACCTAGTGGCCACTCGGTTCGGGTTTTGTTTGAAGAACAGAGCAAGGAACAGAGTGAGCCCGTAGAACTGCATAAAGAGGCAGACGGCTACTATTCTGGCTTTTGCGAGAAAATCTCCGCTGGTGCGCTATATCGCTACGAGATCGATGGTGGCCACCCCAGCTATCCCGATCCGATGTCGCGTTTTCAACCTTATGGACCTCACGGTCCCTCTGAGGTGATCGATCCAAATGCATTTGAATGGACTGACGCAGACTGGCGTGGAGTAAAACTCGAATGTCAAATCATTTATGAAATGCACATTGGAACATTTACAAAGGAAGGAACGTGGGGTGCGGCCGCTAAGCAGCTAAAAGAGTTGGTGAATGCTGGCATTAGCGTACTTGAGGTGATGCCAGTGGCCGATTTTCCTGGTCGTTTCGGTTGGGGCTACGATGGGGTTAATCTTTTCGCGCCAACCTGGCTGTATGGCCGTCCGGACGATTTCAGAGCGTTCGTGAACGAGGCACATAACGTTGGTTTAGCGGTGATCTTAGATGTCGTCTATAACCATTTCGGCCCCGACGGAAACTTTATTGGGAAGTTCTCGCCCGATTACTTCAACCCGGCCGTAAAAACCGATTGGGGTGAATCCATCAATTTTGATGGCCCAAGCTCCAAGCCTGTGCGCGAGTTCTACCTTACAAACGCAATGTATTGGGTAAGTGAATTCCGTCTTGACGGTTTGCGATTGGATGCGACCCAAGACATTCATGACAAGTCGAGCAAACATATCATCGCGGAGATTGCCGCCTGCGCCCGTGAAGCTGCGCAAGGCAGAGAGATCATTCTTATTGCCGAAAATGAGCCGCAAGACAGCAACATCGTTCGATCGACAGTCGACAAAGGCTATGGCCTTGATGGCTTGTGGAATGACGATTTCCACCACAGCGCCATCGTTGCTCTTACCGGACGAAATGAAGCGTACTATTCCGATTACAATGGCAATCCGCAGGAGTTTGTTTCTGCAATCAAATACGGCTACTTGTACCAGGGCCAATGGTATTCATGGCAAAGCGCAAGGCGTGGAAGCTTCGGATTAGATATAGCGCCGGCAGCCTTCGTAGTCTTCATTCAAAATCACGATCAAGTTGCGAATACTGCGCGCGGCGAACGGCCTAACATCTTAGCGCCACGTGGAAATTACAACGCTCTTACCGCTCTTCTCCTGCTAGGTCCAAATACGCCAATGCTGTTCCAAGGACAAGAATTCGGCGCTACCACTCCTTTTCTATACTTTTCTGACCATAAGGCTGAGCTTTCCAAAGTGGTGAAAGAAGGCCGGTGCACGTTTCTTGCACAATTCCGAAGTTTGGCCCTACCAGAGGTGCAACCCGTTTTTCGCGACCCTGGCAATCCGTCCACCTTCGAAGCCTCTAAACTTGATTTCTCCGAGCGCCAGAAGAACGCCAGAGTATATGCGCTGCATAAAGATCTAATCGCGCTACGCCGTAGCGACCCGGTTTTTCGCCAGCAGCGAAAAGGCGCGATCGACGGTGCAGTACTTGCGCCAAATACGTTTGTTCTTAGATTCTTTGGAGGAGCAAATGGCGACCGACTATTGCTAGTCAATCTCGGCCGCGACTTACATGTGGACCCTTCTCCGGAACCATTGCTTGCACCGCTATCCGGCTGCTGCTGGAACGTTATATGGTCTAGCGAACACCCTGATTACGGAGGTTACGGAACGTATCCTCCGGATACCTCCGACAATTGGCGAGTGCCCGGCTACTCGGCCGTCGTTCTCGCCACCGAGCTTATCGACCCAAATAAAGAATAAGTGATGCTTGAATCAGTCAGAACATTCACAACGCGGCCATTGAACGCGCACGAAGATCCGCATTGGCAGCAGGAATATCTTCTAACTAATGGCGAAGGCGGCTATTCTTCGGGAACGATAGCCGGGAACCTCACCCGGCGTTACCACGGGATTTTAGTGGCTGCCTTGCCGAATCCGTGGGGACGGTTTCTGTTGCTTACAGGCGTGGCGGAAAGATGCCGTTTCGAGGGAAGCGAAGCTTATCTCGGCACTTGCGAGTTATGGGGCAAAGCGGCGACGAGTTGTGTCCCCCCTGCGGAATTTAGTCTTGAGTTCGGATGCCCTGTTTGGCGTTACAAAACCAGCGAAAGCGTTATCGAAAAGCGTTTGTTGATGTTGCAAGGGCAGAACACTGTGCATGTCACTTACCGCCTCATTTCTGGATCAGCGCCGCTGGAAATGGATGTATTGGTAGGAATCAACTTCCGCCCGCATGAGGCTGAAGTGGATGCGCCTCCGATAGAAACCTTCAAAATCAGTTCCAATGCGGACGGCATAGAATTATGCGCTCACCCCGATGGACCGGCGCTGCGTCTTAATTGCTCCCCCGGAAACGCGCCGTTCGTTGAGCAAAAAAGCTTGGCTCATCTGGAATATCGGATGGAACAGAACAGGGGCTATCCGCACAGCGGCGCTGTCTTCACACCCGGCTATTTCAAGCTGTGCCTGAAGCCGGGAGAAGAACTGACGCTCATGGCATCGAGTGAGCCTTGGGAGACTGTTCGCGCTCTCAGCGCAGAAGAGTGCCGGACATTGTCAGCCCAGCGCATGACATCGTTGTTGCAAAGAGTGGGACCGAATCTTCGGCGCGATTTGGCAGCCGAGTTGATTCTTGCGGCTGACCAGTTCGTAATCAGGCCCAGGGGCAGAGTGCAAGATGGGATTCGCGCGCGAGTTGCCGGAGATGAACTGCGAACAGTCATTGCCGGCTATCACTGGTTCACCGACTGGGGGCGCGACACAATGATCAGCCTGGAAGGGTTGACCTTGACCACTGGTCGAGCTTTCGAGGCCAGATGGATTCTGAAAACTTTCGCGCACTACATCAAAGATGGATTAATTCCGAACATGTTCCCCGAAGGGACAAACGAAGGGCTTTACCATACGGCCGATGCTACTCTTTGGTTCTTCCATGCGCTGTCTCGTTATTGGCAAATAAGTGGCGACGATACTACCTTGCGGCAAATCTTCCCCGCGCTAGAAAACATAATTGCTTTACATCTGAAAGGAACTCGCTTCGGGATTCGGGTGGATGAAAAGGATGGTCTGCTTCATCAAGGAGCCGAAGGCTATCAACTGACCTGGATGGATGCGAAGGTTGACGAGTGGGTGGTGACCCCGAGGCGTGGCAAGGCAGTGGAGATCAACGCGCTCTGGTACAACGCTCTTTGTTTGATGGCCTATTGGACAGACTACCTGGAAAGCAAGGGAGCCGTAGACTACGAGCGTCTTGCCCAGCAGGCACGCCAGTCATTCAATGCCAGATTCTGGTGTGAAAAAAGACAGCATCTATTGGACGTGGTAGATGGAGAGAATGGTAACGATGCTTCCTGCCGTCCCAATCAGGTGTTCGCCATTTCGCTTCCGCACGAAGTGCTAGACCGGCAGTATTGGGATGCAGTCATGAACACAGTTCAAAAGGAATTGCTTACACCGGTTGGATTACGTTCGCTAGCGCCTTCGGACCCCAACTACAAGGCGCGTTACGATGGTGACTTGCGCTCGCGCGATGCCGCTTATCATCAAGGATCTGTTTGGGCGTGGTTGATTGGTGCGTACCTAGATGCATGGTTGAAGCTTCATCCCGGCCAGCAGCAAGAAGGACGCAAATTGCTTGCTGCCTTCGAAAACCATTTCCAGGAAGGCTGCCTATCTTCTATAAGCGAGATTTTTGACGGAGAAAAACCTCACACCCCGCGAGGCTGCATTGCGCAAGCGTGGAGCGTTGCAGAAGTGTTGCGCGTTTGGGCTAAGACCGAGCCATCAAGTGAGTAGTTTGCGTTGCGAGGCACACCCTGAGTCCTTGGCAACCACGGCGGACTGTGACAGTGTCTGACATCTCTCCTCCATCTTTCACGAAACAGTACACGCTTCTCTGAACTCTTCTATTAGTGGCTACCTGGAAGCCTTCTTTAGGTGCAAATTACAACGGCGAACAAGTAGTTTTTCGCGTTTGGTCTCCTGATGCGAAAGAGGTCGATATCGCTCTGGGCTGTAGCTCACATGCTCCCTGCAAGAAACCCATGAGCAAGCTAGCCGAGGACGGTCATTTTACTTTCACAGCCTCGACCACCGACGCTCCGCCGGGCACGCCGTATGCTTTCTATGTGGATGGCCAAGGTCCCTTTCCCGACCCTGCCTCCCGTTATCAGCCCAAGGGTGTCCATGGCTCGTCCGTGATTGTGGATCCTGCAAGCTTCGAATGGCATGATTCGGATTGGCGCGGTCTTGCACTGCAGGACATCATTATTTATGAGCTGCACGTCGGGGCGTTCACGCCCGAAGGCACCTTTCGCTCGGCCGCAGCCAAGCTTCCCTATCTCAAGGATCTCGGTATCAACACTATCGAATTAATGCCGCTTTCCGATTTTCCCGGAAGTCGGAATTGGGGTTACGATGGCGTCGCTCCCTTTGCGCCGGCTCACGCTTATGGCTCTCCCGATTCTTTGCGCGCTTTTGTCGATGAAGCGCACCGCCTCGGCCTAGCCGTCTTTGTAGATGTTGTCTATAATCATTTCGGCCCTGATGGCGCGTATCAAGGGACCTTCAGCAGTCATTACTTCACTAAGCGACATCACACGCCCTGGGGCGACGCCATTAATTTCGATGCGCCGCTTAACCAGCCCGTCCGCGAATATATCATTGAAAACGCTCTTCGCTGGATTTACGAATTTCATGTCGATGGTCTCCGACTTGACGCCACCCACACCATAAAAGACGATAGTCCACATCATATACTCACCGAACTAGCCGCAGCTGTACGCCAAGCTTCCACCGACTTGGGCCGCCGCATTCACGTTATAGCAGAAGACGCGAGGAATCTAGCGCAACTTGCCAGACCCGAAAGCGCTGGTGGTTTTGGACTTGCCGGAATATGGTCCGACGATTTTCATCATCAAATGCGCCGCCTGCTGGCCGGCGATACCGACGGCTATTTTGCACCGTTCGATGGGACGGTCTCAACGCTGGCGCGGAGTATCAAAGACGGCTGGTGGCGTCAGCACAGCAACCTAACCGGCTTGGATTATCCGCAATTCGTCTACTGCATCCAAAACCATGATCAAATCGGTAATCGTGCCCTCGGCGATCGCCTGCATCATGCTATAGACGCTGCCGCTTACCGCGCCGCCAGTGCCTTACTCTTGTTGCTGCCGCAGACGCCGCTTCTTTTTATGGGTCAGGAATGGGCCGCCTCCACACCCTTCCTTTATTTCGCCGATCATCATGCCGAACTAGGCCAACTTGTAACCGAAGGACGCCGTCGTGAGTTTGCTGAGTTCGCCGCTTTTGCTCATACCGAGGTGCCCGATCCACAAGATCCTGAAACCTTCGCCGTCAGCCACCTTAGATGGCAGGAAATCAAATCTGAGCCGCATGCATCCATGCTTCGCTTATACAAAAGCTTGTTGCGTCTTCGCCATATCGAGTCTGCCGAAGGTTCAGTCCAGAGTTCTCCCGATCTCCATGTCGAAGCCCTGGACGATTCCACCCTACTTTTGAAGCGCAGCGTCTTTGCTTCCGTCATACGTCTGAAAGGCCAAGGTTGTGTCCATTTGAACAACAAGCTGTCGCTTGACGCTCCCGTGTGGAATTCTGAAGATCTTCAGTTCGCTGTGGATAGCCTACCTATCCGAATGGACTCTTCCGATGTTGTGTTCGCGCGCCCAGGCGCCATTGTCTTTCGAAATCCGCGCCAGGAGAGTGACTGATGGAGTTTCCACTTTCCACTTACCGTCTGCAATTCAACAAGACGTTCACACTTGATGACGCGGCGCAGATTGTTCCGTATCTTTCTGATCTGGGCATCTCTACTGCCTACGCATCGCCCATTCTGAAAGCCACGCCCGGCAGCATGCACTGTTACGACATTTGCGATCACAGCCAGATCAATCCTGAGATAGGCGGTTTGGACGCTCTCGAACGGCTGTCGGCCGAATTGCGTCCGCGAGGTATGGGACTGCTTCTCGATTTCGTCCCTAATCATATGGGCAACAATGAACGGGAAAATGCCTGGTGGCGAGATGTGTTGGAGAATGGTCCCTCTTCCCAATACGCCCGCTATTTTGATATCGATTGGACACCTCTCAAAGCTGAGCTTCGCGATAAGGTCCTTCTGCCCATTCTGGGTGAACAATATGGCGTTGCCCTGGATAGCGGCAAGCTCCGTCTCGTCCTATCGGACGATGGTCTGCTCAGCCTACGCTATTACGATCGCGATCTGCCGCTGAATCCCCGTCAAATCTCTTTCCTACTCGGCCACAACATCGATCGACTGAAGGCCACATTCCCGACTGAGAACGCCGATCTTACGGAGTTCCTTAGCGTTCACTTTCATCTCGAACATTTACCGTCAATCGATCAGACGGATATGAATTCTGTGAGCGAGCGTAGTCGCGAAAAGGAAGTCGCGAAACGCCGTCTGGCAACACTAATGGCTGGCTCATCCGCCATTCGCAGTCATGTCGAAGCCAACATTGTAGAGTTTAATGGCGATCCCGATCAGCCCAATTCCTTCGATCTTCTTCACAAACTGCTCGAACGGCAAGCGTATCGCCTGTCCTCCTGGCGTACTGCTACCCACGAAATCAACTACCGGCGCTTTTTCGATGTCAACGAACTCGCCGGCATTCGAATGGAAGACCAAGATGTTTTCTCCGACGCTCACGCCCTCACCTTTCGACTTATTCGCGAAGGTATAGTTACGGGGTTGCGCCTAGATCATGTCGATGGTCTATTTGATCCCCGCACCTATTTTGAACGTCTGCGCGAAGCTGTTGGCCCAGAGCGCCAGCTCTATATCGTGGTCGAAAAGATCTTGAGCGAAGGCGAAAAACTCCCAGAAGACTGGAGAGTGAACGGCACGACCGGCTATGAATTCTTGAACAGCTTGAATTCGCTGTACGTCGATAGAGGTTCCGCTCGCGAATTTCAGAAACTCTACGGCCGCATTACCGGGGATCGCCGTTCCTTCAAAGAAGTTGTCTATACGAGTAAGAAGTTGATTATCAGGAACTCCATGGCCAGCGAAATGCACGTGCTTGCTCATGAGTTAAATCGCATTTCCGAGGGCGTTCGCCACTACCGCGATTTCACCTTACTGAGCTTGCAAGAAGCGCTAACCGAAGTCGTTGCCTGCTTCCCCGTGTATCGGACTTATATCGGCACAAACGGCTGGACAGAATTCGACAAGCATAATATTGATGCCGCCATTATTGATGCCTTGCGCCGCAATCCCGCTCAGGAATCGTCTATCTTCCGTTTCATTCGAAAGATGCTGATGCCCATTGCACGTCCCGATCTGCCAGCCGAAGAACATGCGCGCCGTTTGAATTTCGCATTGAAAGTGCAGCAGTACACTGGCCCAGTGCAAGCTAAAGGGGTCGAAGACACGGCTTTTTATCGCTATTGCCCGCTGCTTTCTTTGAACGATGTCGGCGGTAATCCGATCCGTTTCGGGGGCAACCCGGAGGAATTTCACGAAGCCAATCGCGATCGCTTGCAGCGCTTTCCCGCTACTATGTCCGCCACATCTACTCACGACGCCAAACGCGGCGAAGATGCTCGAGCTCGCCTCAATATCCTGTCTGAGATTCCACGCATGTGGAGTCAAAAGGTCAACCTATGGATGCGGATTAATTCTTCCGCTCGTCTGCGTGCCCACGATGAGAACGCGCCCGATCGCTCCGACGAGTATATTTATTACCAAACTCTAGTTAGTGCTTGGCCGGCTGATCAGGAAGATGTTAGTGCCGATTTCGTCGATCGCATTCGCCAGTATCTGCATAAAGCGACGAAGGAAAAGAAAGTCCACACCAGTTGGATAACGCCTTCTCCAGAATATGATGGTGCCGTCGCGCAATTCGTCGAAAAGACCCTGACCGGTACTCGCGCCAAGCCTTTTTTAGCACAGTTCTTGCCTTTTTCAAAGCGCGTGGCTCAACTCGGCATGATCAACTCGTTGTCGCAGCTGACTTTGAAGATAACCGCACCTGGGGTACCCGATTTCTATCAAGGAAGCGAATTGTGGGATCTGAATCTGGTGGATCCGGATAACCGCCGGCCCGTCGATTTCAAGTTGCGCAGTGAAATCCTGACGGGCATTAACACCAGGCTCAGTCAGCAGTCGCCATGTTGCGCCAAGCGAAAACTCGCAATCGAGTTGTTGAACGACTGGAAAACAGGCGTCGTCAAGCTCTATGTCACTTCACAAGGTCTCAACTTGCGCAAGCAGAACCCATCGGTGTTTTTGAAAGGCGATTATCAACCACTCGCCGTTAGCGGATCGAACGCTTCTAACATCGTCGCTTTCGCCCGCGTCTTCGAGGGTCGGGCAGTTATCGCCGTCGCGCCACGTTTGATTACCGGGCTTGCCGGCTTCGATGGTGATGCTTTGCCACTTGCTTCCGGCTGGAGCGATACCCAGCTTGATCTCGCTGCTTTCGCTACCATGCCCTTCCGAAATGTTTTTACCGGCCAGAATTTGCAACCTTCATCCGAAGGTCAACTCCGCTTGGCCGAACTTTTTGATATTTTTCCCGTAGCGCTGCTGTCAAGCGGTGAGCCATCATGAAAGTTCCAGGAAGCGCCGGCGACCCGTTGTGGTTCAAAGATGCCATCATCTACGAGTTGCACGTAAGGGCATTCTTCGATAGCAACAACGATGGCATCGGAGATTTTCAAGGCCTTACCCAGCGCCTCGATTATCTGCAGGATCTTGGCGTCACATGTCTGTGGCTGTTGCCATTCTTCCCTTCACCGCTGAAGGACGATGGCTACGATATCGCCGATTATCTGAACGTTCATCCGGATTACGGTACGCTTGACGATTTCCGAGGCTTTCTCAACGCAGCGCACGAACGTAATATGCAAGTGATGATCGAACTGGTGGTGAATCATACCTCCGATCAGCATCCTTGGTTTCAGCGCGCGCGCAACGCGCCTATTGATTCGGCGGAACGTAATTTCTATGTTTGGAGCGATACCGACGAAAAATACGCGGACGCGCGCATTATCTTTACCGATACGGAAAAATCGAACTGGACTTGGGATCCTAATGCCAAAGCCTACTATTGGCACCGTTTCTTCTCGCATCAGCCCGATCTGAACTTTGACAATCCGCTAGTTATCGAGGAAGTCCAAAAAGCAATGCGCTATTGGCTCGACATGGGCGTGGACGGACTCCGACTGGATGCCATTCCGTATCTGGTTGAGCGAGATCATACCAACTGCGAAAATCTGCCCGAAACTCACGTGGTCATCAAACAAATCCGTCATGCGATGGACGAGCACTATTCCAATCGCATGATTTTGGCTGAAGCAAATCAATGGCCGAGCGACGTACGCGCCTATTTCGGCGATGGCGATGAATGCCACATGGCATTTCATTTCCCTTTGATGCCTAGGATTTTCATGGCGTTGCGGCTGGAAGATCGTCTGCCGGTCACGGACATCATTGCACAAACCCCTGCCATTCCAGAGAGTTGCCAGTGGGGATTATTCCTTCGCAATCACGATGAACTCACTCTCGAAATGGTCAGCGATGAAGAGCGCGATTACATGTATCTGGCTTACAGCGCCGATCCTCGCATGCGCGTCAATGTCGGTATCCGCCGCCGATTGGCGCCACTCATGGACAATAACCGGCGCCGCATCGAATTGCTCAACAGTCTGCTTTTTTCTTTTCCTGGAACTCCCATCTTGTATTACGGAGACGAAATTGGCATGGGCGACAACATTTATCTAGGCGACCGCAACGGCGTGCGCACACCCATGCAATGGAGTGCCGACAGAAACGGAGGCTTTTCCCGAGCCACACCCGGCCGTCTATTTAATCCGGTCATCATGGATGCAATCTATGGCTACGCCAACATCAACGTCGAAGCGCAGCAGACCGATCCCTCATCGCTGTTGAGTTGGATGCGCAATATGATTGGCTTGCGCAAAATCTTCCGTGTTTTTGGCCGTGGGGCCATTGAGTTTTTAGCACCGGCGAATCGAAAAATTCTTGCCTATCTCCGGCGTCTTGAAAATGAAGAAATCCTGTGCGTTGCCAATCTCTCACGTTTCCCGCAGCCGGTATCGCTGGATCTGGCGCAGTTCGACGGCGTGAAACCCATTGAAATGATGGGCTACGTTGAATTTCCGCGGATTGGCAAACAGCTTTACTCGCTGAGCTTGGGAGCTTATGAGTTTCTTTGGTTCGAATTGCATCGCTCAAGTGAGACCGAATCGAAACCGGAGGATCTCGGGGTCTCCATGAATGCTGACTGGGAGAGCAACTTAGAAGGGCCGGATGTGCCCGCTCTGTTGATGCGCGTTTTGCCCGAGTTCTTGAGTCACCAGCGTTGGTTTGGCGCCAAGTCGCGCAACATCGGAAGCATTGCCCTTTTAGATTGGGCCGAAATTCCCAAGACCAGTTCGGTTCTTACTTTACTTTCTATTCGCTTCGAAGACGACAGTCTGGATACCTACTTCCTAACTCTTGGCCGAGCTTATGGTTCCGCTGCGGAAAAACTGCGCGCCGAATCTTCGAATGCGATCATCGCCAACATCAATTCTTTCCAGGGCGATGGGGTTTTGTATGACGCGCTGTTTGATGACGATACCTGTAGCGCACTGCTGAACTGCATTGCCGATGGTTCCAGCCTGACAGCCCAACACGGTGTGATCCAGGGGCGGCCCAGCAGTATTTTCAACGAGGCTCGCGGGCCGGCCACTTCATCACTCAAGCCACTGCGCGGTACCGCCGAGCAGAGCAATTCATCGATTCACTTTGGCGACAAGCTTATTATGAAGCTTTTCCGCCGTCAGGAAGCCGGCGAGAACCCCGATTGCGAAATTGGCCGTTACTTCGCCGAACATACTCGGTTCACGCGGGTTCCACCGTTTGCCGGATCCATTGAGTATTGTCGTAGCGAGAACGGTCCCGCAACTCTGGCCATGCTGCAAGGCCTGGTTTCTAACGAAGGCGATGGATGGCGCTGGACTCTTGAAGAACTTGATCGCTATTACGAGAATTGCCCCCGGCAAGGACGTGATAGCGCTCCGCCTGTCGCTAAGTCATTCATTGATAAAGCAGAAGTTGCCGAGGAAGATCCGCAGGCGCGCGCCCACTTGGGCATCTATATAGATGCCGCTGCGACTCTTGGACGCCGCACAGCCGAAATGCATAAGGCCTTCGCCGCAGGCGGTGATCTGCCCGATTTCGCGCCCGTTCCTTTCGACGCAGCCAGTCTCTCGCAGCTCGCCACGGATATGGAGGAACACGCTTCCGAAGTATTCTCCCGGTTGAAAAACGCCATTCCGCGTTTTGCCGATTCTACAACCGAGGCTGCCGCCTTGCTCTTAAGCCGCCGCACTCAGGCGCTGGCCCGTTTCCGCAGCCTGCGAGATCTTAAAACGCACGCCGAGCAGATCCGCATCCATGGCGATTATCACCTTGGCCAGGTACTCTGCGTCAAGAATGATTTCGTCATCCTCGACTTCGAAGGCGAACCGACACGCCACCTAACCGAACGTCGCGCCAAACATTGCGCCCTAAAAGATGTCGCTGGCATGCTTCGTTCCTTTAGCTACGCTGCCCAAGTGGGCTTGGCCAATTACACCGCGCGCCGCGCAGATCATGCCGAATTCCTCGCCGCTTGGGGTTGGTTTTGGGAACAATCGGTGGCGGCGGCCTTTTTGCGTTCCTACAAGCGCGAAGCCGGTAACGCGTCGTTCTTGCCTGCGGAGCAAACATCGTTTAAGGCTTTGTTGGAAGCTTATCTTTTAGACAAAGCCCTGTACGAGTTGAATTATGAGGTTGAAAATCGGCCAACTTGGGTACGCATTCCGCTAGCCGGTATCGCGGCACTACACCTGTGAGCTTATGACAGAGACGAGCGAACAACTGGAACAAATTGGCACCGCCGACGTCGTCATCGGAGTGCCTTCTCTTCGACCGGGTGATGATTTCCCGCCAGCCGCCGACATCGCACCCCTCGGCCAGCGCGTTGTAATCGCTTGTCCGGCAAGCGGTCCGTCGTTTGAAGCCGTGGACATACCGGGTGCGCAGATCCTACGCTATCCCCTTCCCCAGTCCGATCGTTATTTGCATTCGCATTCGGCGCTTTATGGCTCTTTTCACGAAGTCTTTCAGGTTAGTCAGAAAGTCTCCGCGAAATGCTGCTGCATCTGGAACAGTAGCCCGCAGCTAGTTTCAACCGAGGCCATACTGGCAATGCTTCGGCCTTTATTGGAACAAAACTTTGATCTCGCTGTAGCTTGTTACGCGGAAGTGAAACTTGGCGCCCTGATTACCAGCGGTATTGTTTATCCAGTTGTCCGCGCGCTCTATGGCAAGCGGCTTCACTATCCCATGGCTTTCGATATGGGTTTTTCCTCCCAATTCGTTGATCGCCTGCTTCAGAATGACCCCCGTACCCAGCGGCCGCGCTCGCAGCAGTGGATTGCAACCGAAGCTATCTGCGCTTCTTTAAACGTCTGCCAAGTAAATCTTCCGCTTGAACCGCCGCGCCCTCCCGAATCCACCGATGTCAGCACGATACTCTCCGCAGTCCTTGGCCGCTTGTTTCTCGATCTAGAACGAAACGCCACCTTCTGGCAGCGGTCTAATCTTTCGCAAATCGTGCCGACCTTCGGTGAGCCTATGAAAAAGGAGGAGGAATCCGCCAGCGTGGACATTCAGCCGATGATCGAGACCTTTCAATTGGGTTATCGCAATCTGAGAGAGATTTGGACGGTCGCCTTGCCCCCAGCCACTTTCCTTGACCTGAAAAAGCTTACCCTACAACCGGCCGCCAGCTTTCATATGCCTGACGACCTTTGGGTCCGTATTGTTTATGATTTCGCCCTCGCTCACCGCCAACGCGCCATTAACCGCGAACATTTGTTGCGCGCCATGGTGCCGCTGTATTTGGCGTGGGTCGCCTCCTACGCCTCGCAATCAAAAGATGCCTCGTCTCAGCAATCGCTTTATAACATCGAACGTCTGGCGCTCTCCTATGAAAAACAGAAACCGTATTTGCTATCGCGGTGGCGATGGCCTGACCGTTTCAACCCGTAAGTTCCGAAGAGTTAGAAGGAGTTAGTTATGTGGCAACAAGTTTCTCAGGCATTAAATGAATCCGTAACACGGGTCGCGACTCGCATCGCAACACTGTTACCCGGTTTCATCGCGCTTGTAGTGGCGCTGCTTGTGGCGCTGCTCGTCGCATGGGCTATCGGTTTTGTGTTGCGCCGCTTCCTGCGCAGCTTCAATTTCGATTCCAAAGTGGCTGAGTGGGACTTGCCCGGCGTACGCGCCGCTGAAGTAAGCGGCCGCAGCGCTACAGATTTGGCCGTCAGAACGGTCTGGTGGGCGATTATCGTACTCGGCTTTCTAGTTGGCATCAATGCCTTCGAAGCAACGCTCACTTCACAGCTCGTCACGCAGCTTTTCGCCTACCTACCGAACGTCTTCGCGGCCGGACTCGTGCTTTTGGTCGGAGCTATCGCAGCGCGCTTCTTCTCGCGAAGCGTCTTGATCGGCGCAGTGAATTTGAATGTTCAATATGCCTCCCTCCTAAGCATCGGGCTCAAATGGCTGATCCTAGTCTTAGCGGGAGCCATGGCGCTGAATCATTTGGAAATCGGCGGCAAGATCGTCGATGAAGCGTTCACGATTCTGTTTGGTGGAATTGTGTTGACTCTCGCCCTCGCCGTGGGTCTTGGAGCACGCGATCTGGTCAGCCGGTCGCTCGAACGGCAGGCTTCGCGAATGCCCGAAGAAGGAGCAGAGACGACGCTGCGGCATTTCTAAATATTTGGTGCCCGGGGCGGGACTTGAACCCGCACTCCGCTTGCGCGAAAAAGGATTTTAAGTCCTTTGCGTCTGCCGATTTCGCCACCCGGGCTTGTTGATTACAAATATCCGATGCACTTGCTCAATTGCAAAAGGCAAGTTTACCGCGCTGCACCTATCCATTTCATGATAATGAATGCGCTCTCTTCACTCTGCTTTTCGCCTACAACGGATGGTTCGTAACTACAAACTTCCCACCGCTTGCCACCACAACATTCGCCTTTATGTCCGGAATTAAAGGTTGAATTCGAGCCAAACCAGATTCATTCACTACGAAGTAATAACGCTCCGCTCCTCGCCAGCGATCTTTAAATTGCGCGTCCGTCAGAAAAACGTCGGCTGCCCCGGGCGCATAACTTCCATACACGAGATTGTTGAATCGTCCGTTCAACAAATACGCCATCCGGTTTGTATAAAAAAAGACTGACGAATACGTGTAGTAATGATGATCGACTACTAGATGCCCTACGGGAGCCTTATTAATTGCTTCGGCTAGTGGCCGGGATGACATGTAAGGATCGAACCCTATCATCGCTAAACGGGCAGCTTGAAAAAACAAGATCATCATCACCGACATGGCAAGAAAGGTGGCTCGCCCTCTGTGCCGGAACGTGGCGATTGAACCGAACAAAAACGCAACGGCGGCAAGAGCAAGCGGAACGCGCAGATACGCCATTGCAGGAATAGTTAAATCTTCCATGTGCCCTAGCGAGAGCTTGTACGCTTCTGGGTGGCGCGCCAGCGCGAAAGAAATATCGCCTGGCGTTGGCACACCGCGCGTTAAAAAGAAGAACGTCAGGCAAATCACTCCAGCCAAACCGGCGATCAATGAGACCGCTCGTGTGCCGCCCTTTATCCAACTGTTTTCCATTGTCATGGCACTGGCAAGCAGCATCGCCACCGCCGGATAAATCGGCATCGAATAATATTCCTGCGTAGTGGAGAACGTGAAGAATATCATCACGAACCCGATCCAGCACACAGCTAGAAGTCTCGTGCGTGCTGCTCGGTCTAGTTCGCCCTTGGCGCGAAACGAAAGCTTGAACACCGCCGGCAAATAGACGCTCCAAGGAAACAGCCAGAGCAAATGAAATCCCCAAAATAGCGGACGCGGCACTGTGTCGTAATCGCGCGGATATCGCATATTCAAAAAACGCAGCAGCTGTTCATTGAAAAAGTAAAACCAAAAAAAACCGTGATATTCACCCGGTGCGCTCCGCATCGTAAAGACGAAGTGCGGCGGATTTCGAATCGTCGCCAGCACATGCCAAGGAAGCGCAATCAACAACACAATCAAAAACCCACTAAAAGGCCGCAGACGTTTCCAGACGATTGCGTTCGTGAATTGTCGCGTACAGATCAAATAAACAATCACCGCACCGACGGGAAATACAACAGCTATCAGGCTCTTCAGCAATAACCCGGTGCCAATGCTCGCAGCAAGAATAAACGCCCAGAGCCGGGGGCGTTTCTCGCTTTCATCCAAGACTCGCAGAAACGCCCACATCGCCAGCGCGATGGTAAAGGTCAAGATTACATCAGGTATCTGAATCCGTGTAAAAAGAAACAATCCCACACAGGTGGCAACACAGAGTCCGGAATATAGAGCCACTGTCTGGTCAAACGCCCATTTCGCAAATGCCGCTGTCAGCAGCGTCAGCGCTATGCAAAAAACTACAACCGGAATTCGTGCCGCCCAATCATGCACGCCAAACAGCTTGTAGCAGATGGCGATCATCCAATAAATGAGCGGACTCTTCTCCAAATACAGGACACCGTCCAGCCGCGGCGTAACCCAATCGCCCGATGTAATCATGTTTCTGGCAATCTGTGCTTGCGTCGAATCCACGTCATCCATTAAGGATGGCGGCGAAATCATGCAACCGATATAAACGGCAGCGGCAACCAGAAAAACAATTAGATAAAGATTTCGGGAACTCCCCGAACGTGTCGGCACGAACTCAAAATTAGCACGCCGAAGCTATGCAAAGTCCTTCCCATCGGGATGTATCCACGGCCCCCGGTAAGGTCGTCGCAACAAATCATTGGCTTGCTCATCGCCTACCACGTTGCGGGCCTTTTCATTCCAACGGAAAGATCGTCCCAACTTCATCGAATTGTTCGCCAATATACACGAAGCAGTGGAAATGAATCCTTGTTCAATATCCGCCACCGGGTGCGTGCGCGTATCAATCGCCTGCAATAGATTCAGCATGTGATAGCGAACGGCCGGCGCAACGTGACGTTCCAAATCCTTTTCTGTCCTGTCTTCCGGATACTTCACGTATTCGTACGTCACGTTTCGACGAATGGTTTCCCCACCGCCATAAGGCACAAATTCATAGCCGAAGACATCCGCCTTCAGTGTTCCCTTTTCGCCGTAAAATGTGGCACCCCACGGATAAGCCGGATCTGCCGCCTCACCCCATGACCTGTGCTGCCAAACTACGCGCAGATCTTCAAAATCAAATGTCGCCGTCTGCGTATCGGAAATATTTGCTTTGCTTTTTTTATCCACCAGAATGCCGCCGGTTGAATCAATGCGCGTCGGCCAACCCAAGTTCAACATCCAGCGAGTCATGTCGAGCATGTGCACACACATATCGCCCACAATGCCGTTCCCATACTCCATGAAAGCTCGCCAGCCACGGGGGTGCACCATTCTGTTATACGGTCGCATCGGAGCGGGCCCTGTCCACATGTCGTAATCAAACCCCTCGGGCGGCGCTGTGTCGGGCGGATTATCTGTTGCTCGCATATGGTAATAACAGTAAATCTCCACCAGGGCAATCTTGCCCAGCTTGCCTTGGTCAAAAAATAATTCCTTAGCTTCCACCAGATGTGGCGTGCTGCGTCGCTGTGTTCCCACCTGCACAACGCGCCCATATTTCCTTGCCGCCGCCAGCATTGCCGCTCCTTCTGTCACGTCGACACTGATCGGCTTTTGCACGTAAATGTCCGCGCCCGCTTTCGCCGCCTCAATCATAATCAGCGAATGCCAATGGTCGGGTGGCGCAATCAGCACAATCTCCAGATCCTTTTCCGCCAGCATCTTTCTGAAGTCACCGTACAGTCGTGGAATCTTGCGCGAGGCTTGGCGCGACGCCACAATTGCCCCCGCTTCTTCAAGCATTCTGCGATCGACGTCGCATAACGAAATAACTTCCACCGGCTCCACTTGAATCAGCCGCAGAAGATCGATTTTTCCGTACCAACCACACCCGATCAGGCCCACGCGCCTGTGTTTGCCGCTTGCTCGCGGACCCGGTAATTCCTGCGCTCCGGCTCCAACTGCTGCGGACGCAATTGCTGCCGCGCCCTGCAAAAACGTGCGTCTGTTCATCTGAACAGTTTATGCCGAGTGCGTTCAGATGACCTTTGGAACCTCCAACCCCCCTGTTTATCGGCTTCCCAGGCACGTCATGTGCGAAAAATGGGCAAAAATCGACATTTTTAGCGTTTTTGTTCTTTACAACTTCCCTTAGCTCTCGTATGATCGGATTGACTGAGAAAGATCAAACATTTCCTCACTATTCTGTTTTAGAAGGAATCTTCTCAAATCAACCTAAAAACTCAGGGAGGTTTTTTATGGCCGAAGTGAAACGTATGACCCAGACCGCAATTATTAAAGAGCTTGCGGAATCATCTGGTGTAAACAATAAGGTATCGAAGCAGTATATAGACGCTCTCACGGCACTTGCTATTCGGGAGACCAAGAAAAATGGTGTCTTTATTCTGCCTGGCATTGGGCGGCTTGTGCGTACGGATCGCAAAGCTAGAATCGGACGCAACCCTGCAACGGGTCAAGAGATCAAGATTCCCGCCAAAAAGGTAGTGAAGTTTCGAATCGCGAAAGCAGTCAAGGACGCAATCGTTCCACCCAAAGCCGTGGCAAAGAAGAAGTAACAAGTCCAAATCGCAAAGAAAGGCCCTGCTGCGGAACAGCAGGGCCTTTTTCCAAATCAACTCTCTTTAGACTCACATTGAGTAGAAAAACTCTTCGTGAGTAATCTTCCCGTCCTTCACCGTGTACAACGCAGTCTCGTCCATCACGTGTCGTTTGCCCGCCATTGGTCCCGCCTTCGGGGTTACATCATACTTAAAGTGAACAATGAATCGGTCCCCATGTGGGTACGGTCCTTCAGCTTGGGCACTGTGAACTTCGTGGTTTTGCTGCCACCAAGTACCTTTGCCTTTAATTGCCTCAATACCTTCCATCCGGGCTGGCATATTTGGCCCGCCCATTGGCTCAACGCTGACAATATGATGGCTATAAAGCGTTTCCATAGCTTCATCAATCTTCCCTTGTCGGCAAAGCTCAACTAGCTTTTTCCCAACTGTTAACGTATCGCTCATGCACAAAACTCCTTGGTGACGCGGTTTCGTTTCCTTGGCGCCACTTGTCTGTTGTATCAAGTTTTGCGTTACGTTCTTGTGTAAAGGCTCGGGTAAGCTGTTTTCATCTCACCGGCAACTTCGCAGGCCGTGCCAATCTGTATCAGTTCGCCGTTGTGAATGCCAGGGCAACGTGCAGCCTCTTCAGCCCAAGCGGCTGCATCCTCCACAAGCTCGGGCCAGAAAGGATAGGTGCGACACTGCACCGGCTTCACTTTATGGATAGAGCAGCCGCCTTGCTGAAGAAAATGGCACTGCGATTTTGGCGGCTTGCGCAGACGCAGTATGTGTCGATATCGAACCACATACTGCGACTCAAACGCTTCTGCCGTCATGTCTAAATACTTCGCGATACGTTGCAGATCTCGCTCAGTGATATAGACAAATCCCTGAGTATCGCAGCATCGCGTACAGCCCACCTGACAGGCGAATCTCATTCACCTGCTATTGTCCAACGTTGACGATTACTGTTTTTTGACGAATACCAGAGTTTCCTCGGCCGACGCCGGCTCATAGTGCGTCACCTTCATCGTAAGCGTCTGCTTGTCAGGTGATACATCCAGCTTCCAAATAGACGTAACATCGTCTGCCGGACCATTCTCCTTGCATACGTTCAGCGTCGGGCCATCGTACCAAACGGTCATTTGCGATTTGTGCGAACCTTCCGCATACTCACACGCCTTGCCGTTCATCTTGGTGGTGAATTCGGATTCAGTCTCTGCGCCTGCCGCATTTTTCACCTTGATGTTCATTTTGATTTTCGTGCCATCTTCAAACGTAGTGATGGCCAACGTCAACACGCGTCCATCGTTCACCTGGCTTCTGGATTTATCCATTTGCCACGTGCCGTCGATGGGCTTTTGAGCGAACAAAACTGTTGCGGCGGCCAAGACTAATGTCGCAACTCGGATCCCTACCATAAGTTTTAATCTCCCTTCCAAAACATGAAGGGTGCAAGTTCGAGGCCAATCTTTGAAACGCCTCAAACCATTGATTACAAAGGGCTCGTTTCTCTCAGGAATGCGCAAATTGACGCAGCTTTGGGTTGTGTGGCCCGTTATCATCGCCACAGCAATCCGTCTTTAGTTGCTCTGCAAAGCCTCAGGGCGGCACTACCGCTGCGCGTAAAATTAGCATGTGCCACACTATTGCACTCTCATACCAGGGGACGGAATTGGCCCCGAAGTCGCTCAGGCCGCTGTGCGCGCCGTCGAAGCGACAGGCGTCGACATTACTTGGAGGCGGGTAGAACTCAACGAAGCCATCATCCTAGAGTCCGGCAAAACCATTCCACAATACCTGCTGGATTCCCTCAACGAAACCAGAATCGGTTTAAAAGGTCCCGTTACAACGCCCATTGGTGGCGGCTTTCAAAGCGTTAACGTGGTGCTGCGCAAAACGCTCGATTTGTTCGCCAACGTGCGCCCTGTCAAAACTTTGCCCGGCGTTAAAACACGTTTCAGCGATGTCGCCATCGACATGGTTATCTTCCGCGAAAACACCGAGGATCTCTACAGCGGGTTAGAGCACGAAATCGTTAAAGACGTCGTCACCAGCATCAAAGTAATCACGCGTACAGCCTCTGAAAGAATCGCGCGCTATGCCTTTAACTACGCGCGCAAGAACCAGCGCAAACAGGTGGTCGCCATTCACAAGGCGAACATCATGAAGCTGGCCGACGGATTGTTTTTACGTTGTTGCCGCGAAACGTCAAAAGAATATCTGGAAATCGACTACAAAGAGCTAATTGTCGATAACGCCTCCATGCAACTGGTCATGCGTCCTGAAAAATTCGATGTCTTGTTGCTGCCGAACCTATATGGCGATATCGTTTCCGACCTTGCCGCAGGGTTGGTTGGTGGGCTGGGCATCGTTCCCGGCGCAAACATGGGTGAAACCCACGCCGTTTTTGAGGCTGTCCACGGCAGCGCGCCCGATATTGCCGGGCAAAGTAAAGCGAATCCAACTGCGCTCATGCTTTCTTCCGTCATGATGCTCATTCATATGGGTGAGACAGACTGCGCTCACAAACTGCAAACCGCCGTTGAGGCTGTCTATGCCGAGGGCAAACACCTAACGGGAGATGTTGGCGGCTCCGCCTCCACGCAAGAATTCACGGATGCGGTCGTGCGTGTTTTGCGGGGATAAGCAGTTCCAGTTCTTCCAAAGTGCGCGGCCAATCCGCGCCTAACAGTCGCGACAGGCCGCGATCAGCCAGCAGCTTTCCACCGGTCTGGCAGCGTGCGCAGTAGTTTGTCTCGTTATCGGCAAAGCGAATTCGTTGAATTTTTTCCCCGCATCGCGGACAAGGCTCACCATATTTGCCATGCACCGCCATGTCGGGCCTGAATGCCGTCACCTTCTCCGGAAAAGCCGACCGAGCTTCGGCGTTCAGACGCTCAATCCACATCGTCAGTGTTTCGCGAGTCGCCTGAAATAGCGATGCCCACTGTTCTTCACTCAGCTTCGCTGTTTGCGCGATAGGCGAGAGTTGCGCCGCATGCAGAATCTCGTCCGAATAGGCATTCCCAATGCCACTGACATAACGCGGATCCGTCAATGCACGCTTCAATGTATGGTTTTGAACGCTCAAAGCCGCGCGAAACGTTTCCGCAGTCGTTTCAAGAACATCAATTCCACCAGGATCAAGCATCTGCAAACCGTCTTGGCCTAAAACAACATGCAGCGAAGCGCGCCGCTTACTGCCGGCTTCCGTTAGAGTCAGCGTTCCACTCGAAAAATCGAATGCCGCCAGGTTCTGTCGGCCGGACAGCTTGCCCTTAGTCGCCCGCCAGTGCAGGCGCCCGGCAATCATCAAGTGAATGACCAACCAGATGTCATTCTCAAGCCCGATTGCGATGCGCTTGCCAATCCTCCTCAACGCTATGACTTTTTGATGCGAAGCATCCGCAATCGTTGGAGAGATAGTGCGAAGCAAAAACGGAGTCGCAACACGGATTGTTTCAAGCTCCTGGCCCAGCACCCGTTCTTCAAGCGCAGTCAAATAAGCACTAATGTCGGGAAGTTCGGGCACCTAATAATTATCAATCGCGCTAAGGAAACGAAAGCAGGTTCATGCGCTCATACGACGCCGCGCCACCATCAGAATCGCCGCAATAGAACACACTTCCGTAATCCGGCCATCCATCGCCATTTGCAAAGCTTCGGAAAAAGGCTTCCATGTCACCTGAATCTCTTCTTCCGGATCCAAATTCATCGGCGTCGCCGAAAGCCCGGTTGCCAGATACAGGCTTTGCACATCATCCAAAACACCATTACCAACGTCTAGCTCCGCCAGCAATTCCCAACTATCAGCCTTAACGCCCGCCTCTTCAGCCAGTTCGCGTTTTGCTGCCGCAAGCGTGTCGGCTTCGCCTGGTGCAGAGCCGCCGCGCGGAATCTCCCACGAATGCCGATTCACCGTGTATCGCCATTGGCCGACCAAAACAATTTCATCGCGTTCATTTAACGCCACAATGGCAACCGATGGCCGCAGCTCCACCACGCCATAAAGGCCCGGGTTCCCATCCGGACGGATCACCTGGTCTTCGCGCACTCGAATCCACGCGTTCTCATAAGCAATGCGCGAACTAAGCGTCTTCCAAGGGTTTTTAGACATGCGCGCAAATCTCGGCTAGAACATCCATATCAACGTTGCCTCCAGAAAGCATGATTCCCACAGAACGAATCCCGGCAGGCAATTTGCGATGCAAAGCGGCCGCAGCAGCAACCGCGCCGCTAGGCTCAGTCAGCAGTTTCATCCGCGATAACAAGAATCGAACCGTGTGGCGAATCTCATCTTCCGTCACAAGAATCACGCCGCTAGCAAGCGATTGAACAATGGGAAACGTGATTTTACCGGGAACCGTAGTTCGCAACCCATCAGCGATGGTTGCCGGCGCAGGAATTGCCACTGGTTTTCCCGCCTGTAGCGAAAGATACCAATCGTTCGCTAGCTCTGGTTCCACTCCAAAGACCTTTGTGCGCGGGCTCAGCGCATTCGCCACAATTGCAGTACCGGATAGAAAACCACCACCACCCAAACACACCAGAATGGCATCCAAATCCGGTTGCTGCCGTAACAACTCCAGCGCGGCAGTTCCCTGCCCGGCGATAACCCAAGGATGGTCGTAAGAAGGCAGCACCGTCATACCCGTTTCTTCGGAAATGCGGTTCGCAATGGCTTCGCCATTTTCTCTCATTCGGTCGAAAAAGACGATGTCCGGCCCAAAGCGGCGTGTGGATTCCAGTTTCG
>CAVOJX010000004.1:0-228367 GCA_963696305.1 Bryobacterales bacterium
GCTTTCCGTTGGATCTGTGAGCAAGACAAGGCGGCTGGGGTCGTGAACGGGGAGGGTTTGCAGGATGACGGCGTTGATGAGGCTGAACATAGCGGTGTTAGCACCGATGCCCAGAGCGAGAGTGAGGACTGAGACGATGGTGAAGGCGGGGTTCTTATGCAGCGTTCTAAGCGCGTATTGAAGGTCGCGCCCGATGGTTTCGAAAGTGGTTCCGGGACGGGTTTGGCGAACAATTTCCTTTACCTCGTCGGGGCCGACTTCACATTGCAGCCGAGCGGCGCCCTGCGCATCTTGAGGGGACAGGCCTTGGGCGATGAAGCGGTTGACGAGGGTGTCGTAATAGCTGCGAACTTCTTCGTCGAGATCGTTTTCGATCCGGCTGCTTTGGAAGAGATTGCGGCAGATGTGGACGAATCGCTTGAGCCAAGACAATGGAGTGGCCTCCGCCCTGATGATATCGAGAGTCGATATCGATTGTCAATACTCGACTAGAGCGCTAATTGCTCCTTGTAGCGCATGTCTTTCAGGGGGAACTTCGCTTTCAGTGTTAAGCGGCCGAGCTGCAGGACGAAGGTGACTTCCTTGTCGTCGGGCGTGATGGGATTGCCGGCCCGGGGAAAGCTGAAGTGCCAAACCGCCCCGTCGTCCTCGTCAGTTTTTTCGAGATTGGAAGGGTAGATGGGGTCTTTGCCTTTACGCTCGAGTGAAGCGGCGTGCATCAGACGTTCGGATTGATCTCCGCTGCTTTGGCTTTCGCTTTGGACGAAATTAGAAGCGCCGGATGGATTCGAGTTTGACCGATGGTTGGGCAAGCCGGCGACGCTGATGATGTAGGCTTGGGCGGCGCCTGGGGGCAGCGGCTTTTTAAAGGCGGCGCTGATGGGAGCGGCGCTTTCCCAGCGCACGGTGGCATGGATATTCGGGCTGTTGCCGCCGACTCCGTTTTCGCCGCGATTGCCGCGACCGAGCGCGCCTCCATTAGCTCCGTAGTTGCCTCCGCCACCACCACCGCCGTAACCTCCACCGCTGCCGTAACCTCCGCCACCACCCATGCCGCCGCCACCCATGCCACCACCACCACCCATTCTGCCTCCACTCGCGGCGGAGGTCATGGCGGGATTGTCGCCGCCGGAATTGGGTGATTCGACCACGGCTGGCTTGGCCCAGGGCGAGTGGGTCAGCATTTGACTAGTTTCCTTGTCGGTCCATTGAGAGGGATCTTTGGAATTCCAAAAATCAGCGTGTGAGAAGGCGAAGGCAACGCGGAGGAACGGTGCGGATGCCGTTAGCTGCAGGACGGTTCGTCTGGTGATCATATAGTTAGCTGGCTTTGGGGAAAGTCATCCAGTTTCATTAAACCAAGCTGGAAGGAGTTTTTCCGGGTGGGAGGCGTTAGGCGCGATTGAGCTGCGGAGTGGCGGAGGGTGACGCGACGGCAGTGAGCAAGGAGAGTAGCTGTTGCGTTTGGATGGGCTTGGTCAGGTAATCGTCCATGCCAGCGGCCAAGCAGCGTTCCCGATCACCTTGCATGGCATGCGCGGTCATGGCCACGATTTTCAAATTTGTGCTGGTGGCGGAGGATAAAGCTCGAATGGCCGCAGTGGCTTCAAAGCCGTCCATTTCGGGCATTTGCACGTCCATGAGAACGAGGTCAAATTTCTCTTGGGCGACAGCGGAAACGGCCTCTCTGCCGTTGGCCGCGATGGTGACGCGATGACCGTGTTTCTCAAGCATGCGCACGGCTACCTTTTGATTGACCGGGTTGTCTTCAGCTAGCAGCACGCTGAGCTTAGAGGTCGCGGGAGTGTTCTGCTGTGCGCTATTCGTTAAGGCAGCGGATTTTGATGCTGCCGGTTCGAAGATGCGAGCGATGGCTTCGATCAATTCCGGCTGGGTGACCGGTTTGGTGAGACAATCCTCTACTTTCAGACCTTTGCAGCGGGTAATATCGCCCAGGCCGGAGGAAGCCAGCATGATGAGTTTTACGTCGCGATAGAGGTCGGGATCTTCTCGAAACTTAGCGGCTATTTCGAAGCCGTCGATGCCGGGCATGTGGCAATCGAGCAAGATGAGGCTGAAGGGCGGATGGGATTGTTTGAGAATCTGGAAAGCCTCGGATGCATTGGCGGCCAGGGTGGGACGCATGCCCACCTGAGAAAGCATTTCATCGAAGCAATAACGGCTGGTTTTGTTGTCGTCGACAATGAGCACACGGCGGCCAATGAGTTGAACAGGCCAGCTTATTTGCGGTTGCTGTATGACCGGAACAAGGCCTAAGTGGGCGGTGAAGTGAAAACAACTTCCTTTACCGGGGTTGCTCTCGAGCCAAATTTCGCCGTCCATGATTTCCACCAGACGTTTGGAGATGGTGAGGCCTAGCCCGGTGCCACCGAATTTACGCGCTGTCGTGCCATCTGCCTGGGAAAAGGCTTCGAAAACGAGCTTCTGTTTTTCGAGCGGAATTCCAATGCCGGTGTCGCGCACGCGGAAATGAATCAGCGTGTCGGACGCGGAACGAAGGCGGGTCGAGATTTCAAGCGCGACTTCGCCGTGAGAGGTGAACTTAATAGCGTTGCCGAGGAGATTGGTTAGGATTTGGCGTAGACGGCCGGGGTCGCCAATAACGTTATCGGGAACGTCGGGGTGAACCAGGCAGGCGACTTCCAAACCTTTTTGATGAGCACGGAGCGCGAGCAGTTTGACTACGGGCGTAACAACATCGCGCAAGCGGAATTCAACCGAATCGAGTTCCAACTTGCCCGCTTCAATTTTTGAAAAATCCAGAACGTCGTTGATGACGGTGAGCAGCGATTCGGCGGATGCCTTCACCAGGCTGGCATAATCGGCTTGTTCGGGAGTGAGGGGCGTTTCGAGTAGTAGCTCCGTCATACCAAGAACGCCATTCATGGGGGTGCGGATTTCATGGCTCATGTTAGCCAGGAATTCGCTTTTCGTGCGGTTGGCTTCTTCGGCGCGAATGGTGGCCGATTCGAGATCCTTAGTGCGGGCTTTGACCGCGGCCTTGAGTTCGGCACGCAAAGCGTGCTGTTTATTTTCGCGATGCTGAAGCCAAAGAAAGAGGATTACGCCGATAACCAGAAGCCCGGCAAAACGGAAAGTCCAGGACAAGTACCAAGGCGGGTTTATAAAGAATTGCAGCGAGGCAGGCTCAGTCCAGACACCGGTCTGCGATTCAGCTTCAACTTGAAATTGGTAGCTTCCAGCCGGTAGTTCGGCGAAGCGTACCTCATGAGCTTGTGTTTCAGTCCAGGAATCGGAGCCAGTTCCCAAGCGGTAGCGGAATTGCGTATTGGGTTGCAGAAAGGAGAGCAATGCAAAACGAAATGTGACCGAATGTGTTTGGGAGTCAAAATCGAGGCTATGGGTGGGCGTGTCGTCGCGAAGGACACCTGTGATCAGGATCTTGGCGGGGTATGGCTGACGACTGATTACGGGCGAGTAACGGGACAAGCCGTTGCTGGTGCCGATCCAGACGACGCCGTCTTTTTGCGGGAGGAAGGCGCCCGCATCGGTGTCGTTCCAAACTAATCCGTCGGAGGTATCGTGGCAGATCCAGCGACTGCCTTCCAACACCGCGACGCCGTGATCGGTGCCTAGCCAGTGGCGGCCGGCGGAATCGAAGAACTGAGAATAGACGACGTTGTCAAGCAAGCCGGTGTCTTCGGTGAAGTGGCGAATGTGGAACTTACCATGATCGGGTGTGATGCTGCTAATGCCCGATGGCGAGCGGTAGGTGATCCATAACTCGCCTGTGGGAGACGGGCTGATGTCCTGGACATGCGAGTCGGTAAGCCCGTCGGCGGTGGTGAGGAGGCGGACCTGATCACCTTGACGGACGTACAGGCCTTTCGTTCCAGCGGCAAAAAAATCGCTACCAACGGTTTTGATGTCGGTAACTGAACCGCCATCGAGCGGCGAAGGAAAATGCTCCAGCGTGACAGAACCCGGTGGCAGATGGAAAATGCCGTCACTGGAGGCGACCCAAAGATGGCCGGTTTGATCCCGATGAATGTAGTAGGTGCGAATGGGCTGAGTGCCGGGGGGCGGATGAAAGACAACGGTCTGATTGGATTTGGGATTGAAATGAATGATGCCGTTAACCGATGTATGCAAGGCTGCAATCCAGAGCGTGCCATCAGGATCGGTGAGGAGACCGTGGATAGGCACGTCGGGAATTTGCGAAACGTGGCGAAAGCGCCAGCCACTCAAGCCTTCCCGCCCTTCAAACATGCCTTGGCTAGTGCCGACCCACAAAGCGCCGGATTTGTCGCTGGCAATTTGCCACACGGTTGGATTGGCGAGACCTTCAATGGTGCCGTAGTTCTGCCATTGTTCGCGGCCAAGCCAGCGCGACAGACCCATGCCGCCGTACCCGATCCAGAGTGTGCCTTCACGATCCTGAAAGACGCTGTAGATCTCCGACCGAGGCAAGCCACTATCCGAGCCGTAATTGATGCAATGTTTGGATTCGCAGATCATCAAACCGCCCGAGTGAGGAATCATGATCCGGCCTCGATTGTCGGCGATTAGAACGGGATCTGTTTGTGAAGCCAGCTTGGCAGCAGCAGCATCGGGAACCTGTCTGAAAAGGGAATCGCCCGAGTCGAGCGCAAGCAGTTTGTCGGCAGACCTGATCCACACGCGCTTATCCCGATCTTCGGTAATCGCGTTCCATGCGGAGACGAACACGCCCGTGCGACTGTCCCAGACGTGTTCCTGGCCGTCTTTATAGGAACAGATCTCCGACCCGCAGCTATACCAAAGAGTGCCGCCAGCGTCGTTGAAAATGGCGGTTGCCGGTTTGATGGATATGATGCGCGGCTTGGCTGGCCCTTTTAGGGGCATCGCGAGAATGCCTTGCTGGGTGGCGAGATAGAGATTTTGAGTATCGCCGGTGATGGATTCATGGTGATCGAGATTGGCCTGATCGAAACCGGGGACGAACTGGAAGCTGACGCCGTTCCATCTGAATAAGCCAGCGGCGGAACCCGCCCAGAATTGACCATCCGCGGAGGTAAACAGACACATGATGTCGCCATTAGCGGTGGTTCCCGTGGTGTGGAAGGCTTGAAAGCGGTCGCCGTCGTACCGGAATAATCCTCCCTCGGTGCTGGTCCAGAGGAAGCCTTGCTTGTCTTGTTGGATGGCCAGGATATTGAGGTTTTTCAGCCCTTGCTCGTGGCCATAGGTCTGAAAAACCCAGTGTTGCGCGGAAATGGGCAGAGCGCACGCGAGTACGGACAGGAGTGCGGTGATCCGGATGTGGCCCTGCGAGGACATCTCTGGTGAGGTTATCGGCGGGACTTCTCGATTGCGGTAGGGATAGCGACGGAGTAAGGTGAGGTGGATTCTTACTTATAACGTCTCGGCCTACCAGATTATTCGTGGCGGAGAGAGACGGCGGGATCGACACGTGCAGCGCGTAGCGAGGGAAGCGCGGCGGCGCAGAGAGCGCACAGAACAAGCAGGATAGAAGCCAGGGCGAATGTGCCGGGATCGTGAGGCGAGACCTCAAAAAGCAGTGCGCGAGCGAGGCGGCTGAGAAGTATCGAGGCGACCAGACCGGTAATCATGCCGAGAGCGGTCCAGCGGAGGGCGAATGCCAGGGTTTGGCGGGCGATGCGGGAGGACGTGGCGCCCAAAGCCATACGTATTCCAAATTCGCGGGTTTTGAACGTAACTATATAGGATACGACCGCATACAAGCCGACGGAAGCGAGCAACAGACCAAAAGTTGCGAACGCTCCAAGCAGGAGAGCGATTAGGCGAGGGCGTTCCGCTAGATTATCGACGCGCATGGTGAGCGATTGGATGGTCAAGGGCAGTTGTGGTTCGAGGGAGGCGACGTCTTGACGGATGAGGCGGGTAATACTTTCCAGGGGCAGCGAGGAGCGAACGATGGCAACAGCGGAGCGACCGAGATTGTCGGCGCTGGAGATTCGCAAGCGATAGTACTCGGGCGCGGGATTTTCGGCAAGACCGTTGTTCTTGACGTCGGCCGCGACACCAACGACGGTGGACCAGGCGGTGCGTTCGTCGTCGAAACCGCTGAGGGCGATGGCAGCGCCAATTGGGTTGCTGACGCCAAAGAGTTTCTTGGCAAGAGCGGCGCTGAGGATGACGGGACTTATCGGAGAAGATCGCTCAGTTTCGGTGAAGGCGCGGCCGGCGACGATGTGAATGTGCAGAGCGACGAAGTAGTTGGGGGAAACGTAGCGAAAGGCGACCAAGCCACCTTGCTCTGGAAGTGGAGGGAGGCCTTGGATGCGCAGGTTTGAATACGGGCGAGAATGCATGCCGCCAGCAGGCGGAACGGTATCACTGAGCGCGACGGATGAGAAACCCGGGATGGAGGCGAGGCTGGATTCCAGGCGTTGATAGAAATCGTTTTGAATTGCGGGCCTCTGGTAGCGGTTCTGTGGCAATACAAATGATGCAGTAACGACGTGCTGGGGCTGCATCCCTAAGTCTTGCGTTTCCAGTTTCAATAAGCTGCGGATAAACAATGATGAGCCGGTGAGCAAGATGAGCGAGATTGCGATTTGGAATGCAACCAGAAGCTGGCGAAAGAAACGATGGCTAGTGCCGACCACGTGCCAGCCTGTGATCACTTCTACGCGCGGACGTCGCAGGGCAGCGGCGGTGCCAAACAGCAAGACTGCCAATAGCGATAGAACGATAGCGAAGACGAGAACGCGCGGATCGATACTGGCTTGATCGAGACGAAGGAAGGCGTGTGGCGATACATTCAAGATCAACTTCAGAAACGCCCAGGCAAAGGGGAGCGCGACGATGGCGGCGGCGGACCCTAAGCACAGACTTTCGACGAATGAAAGCTGAAACAAACGGAAGCGATTTGCGCCTAGCGCGGCACGCATGGCGAATTCCCGTTGACGCTGGGTAGCACGGGCGAGTAGTAAATTGGCGACGTTGCTACAAGCCAACAGCAAGAGTGCGAGCACAGTGCCGAAGAGGAGCCAGGAGGCGAGGCGCTGGTCCTGGATCTGGCGGTCGCGCAGGGAGCGCAGCATGAGATGGATTTCGCCGCGGAGCATCGGCGGCGCTTCCTGGAGGGCGGTTTGAAATAGCGGTTGCATTTCCTGGCGGGCACGCTCGATGGAAATGCCATCTTTTAAACGCGCGAAGCAACGCAGAAACAAGGTAGCGCCAGGACGGCGAGCGGCGGCTTCATCGATTTGTGCGGGTAAGAGCACGTCGGCCTCGGCGAGTTGCGGCATTTCGAAAGAAACGGGGAGGATGCCGATGATGCGCGCTGGGTGATCATCAATCAGAACGCTTTGGCCCAGGGCGTTTTGCGTGCCTCCGAAACGGGCTTGCCAGAGTGAGTAACTGATGAGGGCGACGGTTGGCGCGTTGGGTAGGTCTTGTTCGCGTGTGAAGTTGTGGCCTAGTAGAGGGCGGATTCCGAGGGTAGGAAGAAAATTCGATTCGACGGAGGCGCAATGAATGCGGATGGGGCTGGGATTTCCAAGGTCGCATTCGGTAGTCGGACGCATGGCGGTAAGGGATTGAAATGGATTCGTGCGAGCGCGCCAATCGAGATAGGAACCGCCGAGCATGAACTCGCTGGTGTCGATAGGTCCGGTGATTCCAACTGAGACCAGGCGGTCGGCCTCTGGGTAAGGCAAACTGCGAAAGAGAAGTCGATCGACAATGCTGAAAATAGCAGTAGATGAGCCTATGCCAACGGCGAGGGTGGCGATTACTAAGAGAGTGAAGAATGGTGTGCGGCGAAGGGAGCGGAGGGCGAAGCGGGTGTCGTGCAAGCAGGCTTCGAGCGGGCTCATCTTGTTGGACAGTATACTACATAGTAGGCAGAGCTGCGATCCATCAGCGAGATAAGCTTAAATCATGGCTCGGTTTGCGTTTTTTCTGATGCTGACTGTTATTGCGTGGGGTGGCGAGGCCGATCGTTATCGGTTGGCACTGCTAGAGCATAAAGGGTTGATGAGTTGGTCGGTTGCGGGATATACGGTTGTGGAGAATTCCGCCAAACCAAGCGGTGAGGAGTTAGGCGTGCGCGGCAGCGACAAGTCCTCAGGGCGATCGTTTTTAGGATTTTTATTTTTGGTGCCGGAGAGTGCGCCCGCATCCAGTGCTTCGTGCCGGGATGCTGCGATGGCGCAGGAGAAGAAGGCGGCTCTACAGGATCTGAAACTTACTGAAATTGAGCGCAAAGCGGCTCTGAGCGTTGCGTTAGCGCGGTACGCAACTGAAAACCGCAACAAGTCCGTTTCTTACGTTTATCGCGGTTTTATAGCGAGCGGGGACTTGTGCGGGGACTTGGAGTTTTATGGCGATAGGCCGATCAGTGGGGACGATGCCACGGTGAAAATGGCATTCCAGACGCTGGAGCTTGATCTAAATTATGTACCGCAATTTGCTGATGTGTCTATGTACTCCGAGGTTCTATTTCGGACGCGGCAATACAAGGCTGCGGCACCGGCACTTGTAAAGGCTCTCGGCATGGTGCCAGACAATGGCGCACCCTTTCCTTCCGCAGTCGTCGCTCGGCGTGTTGTGAGAGATCAGGCCGGAATGGCTTACGGGGTTTCTGGTGACTTAGGTGAAGCACGGCGAATCTTCGTTGAAGGTGTGGTGACAGATCCAGATTATCCCCTGAACTATTACAACCTAGCGTGTGCGGATGCGGGTGAACACAAATTGGCAGATGCGAGGCTCCATTTAAAGCAGGCATTTGACAGAAAGGCAAACGTGCTTCCGGGTGAGCGCATGCCCGATCCCACGCAAGATGATTCTTTTCTTCCCTACAAAAGCGACAAGGATTTCTGGTCGTACCTTGAGATGCTTCACGGCAATTAGGTCTTCGTGTCACAGTGCGCGAATTAGTTTAACCATTAGATTGTTTCCAGACAAAGAATCTCGGCGCAGACTTGATTTGGCGCTGTGTCATGAAATGAGTTTTGCAATGTGATTTGGGGCGTGAGAAGAATTTGCATCGTGTAAACACGTCACATTGCCAACAGATGAAACGTGTCGTGCGAAGTCCTCGGATGCTGCCAAATCTAAGGACTTGAAGAAGTGACTTTCTCAATTGGTGGATTGTCCTTTATCTTTTGATTGATTTTGCGGTTTGCGGACGAGAGCCGGATGCAGCCCTCTTCGACGACATAAGCGCCTCGAAGTGCCTACGCGTGGCACCGCAAGAACTCTAACAGCGAACACAATGACACGCACAGTCTCATGTACCAAGTTCAGACAACAACGTTACAAATAGAGGCACGAAGGAAGTGCAAGATTTACCATTTTGGCGGACTGAGGGTAGTTTTAAACAACTGCTGGAAGCAGCGCCAGACGGGATCGTGATTGTAGACGAAGCCGGCCATATTGTCCTAGCCAACCAACGAACGGAATCAATGTTTCATTGGAGACGTGAGGAATTGCTTGGCCAACGAATTGAAGTTCTTATCCCAGAACGTTACCGAAAGCGACATCGAAAAGCCTTTGCGGGGTACGCTGCGGATCCACGGGTTCGCCAGATGGGTGTGGGTTTGGATTTGTACGGCTTGTCCAAAGATGGCGCGGAGATTCCAGTCGAAATCAGCTTGAGTCCCTTTCACACCAGCGATGAAAAATTCTTCATCTGTGCCATTCGTGATGTGACTGTTTTTAGACAGGCCAACGAAATGCGCCAGCATTTGGCGGCGATTATTGAATCGTCGCAGGATGCGGTGATCAGCGCTGGCACAGATGGGGTCATTCGGACATGGAATAAGGGCGCAGAGAAGCTTTTAGGTTTTACTGCCGAAGACATTATCGGACGCTCCCTTGCCACGCTAGTTCCGCCGGATAGGTTTGCTGAGGCGACCGAGATTTTGGAAAGAATAAATAGGGGAGAGCCGGTAACTGGTATTGAGACCGAGCGGGTTCGACAGGACGGGCAGCGAATTCGTGTTTCGCTGACCGTCTCTCCGATCCATGATTCGGATGGGCGTGTAGCAGGGACATCGGCAATTACGCGCGACGTTACGGATCGCTGGCAGGCCGAGGAGCGGCTGCGGCAAGCGAATAAGGATCTGCGACAGATTACCTATGCGGCGGCGCACGATTTGCAGGAACCTCTGCGGAATATTTCACTGTTATTGAGCGCGCTGAAAAGCGATCTGAAACGCAAACATGAGGGTGATCGTAGCAACGACCTCGGCTTAGACGCAAGTGAACTAGTGGATGAAGGACTAACGAGTGCCCAGCGTATGATTGCAATGGTGCAGGGGTTGATGGCACTAAGCACGGTCATTGGGCCGTTGGAGCGCGAAGCCGCTTTGACCGATAGCGGCATGGTTCTGGATGATGTTTTGCGAGAGTTCTACGCGAATATCAAAAGTCAGGAACTGCGAGTGGAACGGGGACTGCTACCGCGGGTGCGCATGGATGACATGCACCTTCACCAGTTGTTTCAGCATTTGATTGGGAATGCTTTCAAGTATCGGCGAATGGGAGGGGAGGCATGTGTTGTGAAGATTTCGGCCGCTCGCGAACGCAATGAATGGATGTTTGCGATTGCCGATAATGGCATTGGTTTCGACCCAGCATATGCGGAGCGGATCTTTGGGATTTTTCGCAGGCTGCACGCCGGAGACAAGTATCCGGGGACGGGAATTGGATTATCCATTTGCGCGCGCATTGTTTCGCGGTACGGAGGAAAAATGTGGGCTGACAGCAAGCTGGGCGACGGTGCGGTTTTCAAATTCACGTTACCTGTCGAGCGTGAGTGATCATCCAAGCATCTTGTGCGATCCAATTGATGGTGTAAGCTGCCGCAAAGCAGCTACTGCTGCGGCAATTGTCACAAAGGGGTTACATGGGTAACGCGAGACTTAACCGGTTTGATCATCTGGTGGTGGTGATGTTCGAGAACCGTTCACTGGACAACGTGCTGGGTTTTCTATACGAACCCGGCGAAGTGCCACGCGGGCAAACTTTCAACGGCGTGGCGGGAAAGTATCTGACGAATCCGGTGCCCTCGTACATCAATGATGGGAACATCGATGTTCCGCTTCGTATGAGTGCGGGAACGATTCCGGATATGTCGAATCCAAATCCTGATCCCGGCGAAGAATGGTGACAGACAAGCAGGGCCGTACGCCGACGTTCGATGAATATCGGGTCATAATGGAGGGCTTCGGTCCTAACTCATTACCGGTTATCAACACACTGGCGCGCGAGTTTGCTGTGTTTGATGCCTGGCATTGTGCGATTCCGTCTCAGACATTCGGTAACCGTTCGTTTTTCCATGCTTCTTCGTCGTCTGGTTGGGTGGTGAATGAGCCGTATGAGAAGTGGCTAAAAAACGATGCAGATACGATATTCAACCGGCTGACGGAGCAGGGGCTTTCGTGGAAGGTCTATTACGACAAAACACAGTTTGCTTGTCTGACCGCGCTGATTCATTATCCAAAGCTGAGCCCTTATTGGCAGAGCCACTTTGCCACGATGGAGACGTTTTATGCAGATGTCGCAAATGGAAATCTGCCAGCTTATGCGTTTATTGAACCGCGCTTGTTTTATTACCATAACGACTACCATCCGCCGGCACCGCTGGTGGAAGGGCTGCCGATTGGGACAACGTCGGATATGCTGGCCGGTGAACTGCTGTTGCACGAGATCTACAGCGCTGTTCGGAATAGCTCGAATAGCCAAGGATCAAACGCCTTGAACACCATGCTGCTGGTGACTTTTGATGAACACGGCGGTACATTTGACCACGTTCCACCCCCGGCAGCAGTTCCGCCGCAGCTTCCGCTGGAACACGAGTTTGGTTTCGGATTCGATCGCTTGGGCGTGCGCGTTCCGGCGATTGCAATTTCCGCTTATACGGAAGCGAATACCGTGATTAGCAGCCAGGCGCATCATGGAACGGTGATTCGGACGCTGTGCGAAAAATATGACATGCCATTTTTGACGGAGCGAGACAAGACCGCACCGGATCTATCGGTGGCGTTGAACTTGGATGAGCCACGTGATCCAAAAACATGGCCGGTAACGGTTCCGAGACCAACACCAGTACGAGACTTGGACCCACAGAATCCAGAACTGGAGCGGGCGGAGCATGTGATGAACGGATTAGAGCGTCATGTGGTCGGAATGGCAATGACAGCATTCAATGAGGCGGGCGAAATTCCGAATACGATTGGCGAAGCGCAGGGGTTGTTGAAACGGATAGCGGCGGGCGCTTTTGGCCGCTAGGCAATTAGTTTGCGGTAATCACAGTTTTCGCGCGATCGGCATTACGAGTTATAAAGAACAGAAGTGGACTGACCCCCAAGCGTGAGACAGACGAGTTTTGGGACGGTTACCGTTCGCTGGTTTTTACTAGACGAACGGGAAGTTATGATCCAAGATGGTCGCGGTAGGCGAAGCGGAAGCGAGCAATGCTGGAGAGCAACTCGCCAGGAATAGCCTACCGGAGACTCATCCAAAACGATGAGGCAGGAGCGGTCGAATCGGCCGCTCTTGTTACTTGCAATCAGGGTCTCACATCGGGTGGTTAGATCTCCTCATGCCTTCTAAAACTCATGCTGGGAGCTTGCGGAAGTTCCGGTTTCCCGGCTGCGGCCACTTGCCTTTCGAACTCGTCGGGCGATCGGTAACCGAGCGCCGAGTGGAGGCGAGTTGCGTTGTAGTAATGGTCGAAGAAGACACTTAAATTAGCGCGGAGATCTTCGATATCTCTGTACTCGGAGCAACGAATTTCTTCCTCTTTTAGAGTTTTCATGAAGCGCTCACATTTAGCGTTGTCGTACGGATTGCCCGGCCTGCTCATGCTCGCGATCATGCCGTATTGAAGCAGCATGTCAACGTAGGTAGCGGATGCATATTGAACTCCGCGATCGGAATGATGAATCAGACCTGGCACAGGCAGTCGCGATTCAATAGCGTTCTTCAGCGCTATGAGGGGAAGGTCAGTGGTGAGCCTTGGCCCAAGGTTCCAGCCCACGATCTTACGCGAAAACGCATCCATGACAACCGCCACGAACACGTCCACACGTAGCAGACGCACGTAGGTAATGTCGGCCACCCAGAGTTGATTCACCGCCGTGGGAGTGAGTCGACGAGCCACGTTGATGGCCACCTCGAAGTCATGCTTACTGTTGGTTGTCTGCGGAACGAAACAGCGTTTGCGAATGGCCAGCAAGTTGTCCTCTCGCATCAGACGCGCCACTCGTTTATGATTCACTCTCCAGCCTTGCGCCCGTAAGGCATGCGTGATGCGACGGTAACCATAGTGCCGGCTCTCGAGCGCCGCCCGCTGAATGGCATCGCGCAGTCGCGACGCTTCTTCATCGACATCGGCTTGGGTACCGCCGTAGCGATAATAACTGGCGCGGCTCACTGCCGCCAGTGTGCACATCCGTTCGATTGTCATTTCGCCTTGCTGTCCGTCTACTTGTCGGATTTGTTGGTAGACGGCGTCGCGGAAGTCTGTTCGCGCTTCCGGCGACTTTCCTCGATGCGCAGCAAGGCACCTTTGAAAAAATCAAGATCCAACGCTTGTTGCGCTACCAAGCGTTCCAGTTCAGCGATGCGCCGCCGTTGCCGTTCCTCTCTCTTCTCCTCCATCTGGGCGGCTGTCTTGAGGCTTGGAACCGGAACGCGACCGAGAGCTTCATCCCGCCAGCGATACATCTGCGCACGACTCACTTTCAGCTCATGGACCAGTGCGCTAATGACTGAACCCGTCTTCATCCGCTCCAATACTGCATCTCGAAACGCCTCGTCGAATTTGCGCGGACGGCCTATTTTCTTCTTCTCTTCTTCCTGCTGCGATTCGTGGGGCACCTTTCACCTCATTGTGTCCCATTTCTCCGTGTCTCACTTTGGGGGTTCACTACAGAAGTGGCTCGAACGCTCGCCGGAGATTGGGGGCCCATGACACCTGCGCACGACATCGCTTTGATGACTGAGGAGATGACTAGACTTCGCTTAAACGAGATGGATCGGCTGGTATCTTAACCGTAAGTAAATAGCCACTTAATCGTGTATTGACTACCCCCACACACCTGGAAAAACTCCAGATGCGAGTAAGGATTGACAAGGGAAACCAAAAGTGAGATATCTAGACACGCGGTATAGAACCAGTGGCAATCCGTAGTAACATTTCCCTGGGGTTTGCCTTCACCTAGCCACTCATAATACCGTCGCAACGTTCTAACAGAGTTTCGGAGATTTCAATGAAACACAGAATAGATTTGTGTCCAGCGATCTATCTGGCATTTATCTTGGTGTTCGGCGTCGCCCGCGCCAACGCGCAAGTTACCTACACGTGTGATCCCAGCGTAGCGACCTCCACGTGCAATTATCTAAACACCGTAGTCTCCGGCTATTACAGCAACACGTTCTTGAATGCCAACGCCAGCATCTACATCACCTACGGAAAAACGGGCCTAGGCCAAAGCATCTCGATTGATAATTACATCCCCTACACCCAGTACGTAGCCGCCCTCAGTGCCAACACCAAGCCAAGCCCGGTGCAGGCTGCCGCTTTGTCCTCGCTGAACACCAATGCCGCAGGTCCATATGGTGCGGGCAACATTAACGTTAGCGCCGCTCTTGGCCAAGCTCTCGGCCTGTCGATATCGAGTGGCATCATGTCTGACGGGAGCACTGACTGTACTCTCGGGACCCAGGGGTGCTATAACTCTGTCGTCACCATTACGAACGACCCCAGCATTCCACTGTATTATGACGATCAGGGCGGACCTGAACCGCCTGACGCATACGACTTCTACGCCACCGTGCAGCACGAAACCGACGAAGTGTTGGGTACCTCATCGTGCATCAGCACCGCCGACAGTAGCGTCCAGCCGGCAGTGGACGGCAGGACAGCCCTCGTCAAAAGGGTAATCAGAACCTCAGCGTTGACACACAGCGCGGCCAAGGCTATCCTTACCGATGGCTGCGCAGCGGGTGGCGGCCCCGGCACTCCATCCGCCGTTGATCTCTTCCGCTACTCCGGCGCGGGAACCCTCGTGCTTGATAGCTCCCTAAGCACCGCGCCCGGTGCCTACTTTTCCTACGACGGCGGCGTAACCAAAGGGGCCGATGGCGTGGATGGAGCTGGGAAGGACTACAACACGAAGGCCAACGGTGATGACTACGCCGACTTCACCTCCAGTGACGATTGCGGAACCGCTGAGGCTATTCAAGACGGTGAGGGCTGCCCCGGCGAAGACGCAGGGCTCACCATCCTCAATGACGGTAAAGGAGAGATCACCATACTCAATGCCATTGGCTACAACCTGGTTGCTCCGACGACACCCCAGTCAGTGAATCCAAATAAGAAACTCATTGACTTCGGCCAAGTGATGTACCAACCTACGACTAATACGAAGCAAGACGGCCTGGATCTGGAGAACGACGGCTCAACCGGGGTCCTCATCGCCACAATTTCCGTTGCCGGCACTTATGGGGATGCAAGCCAGTTCACGTTCAACCAGAACAAGTGCTTTGCTCTTGATCCGGGGAAAAAATGCCACATCGACGTTTCCTTCACTCCCGATGCTGTTCAGATTTCCAGGGCGACGTTGCTGATTCCAACGAGCACGGCTTCAGGCAGCAGTACGATCTCAATTCCCCTTACCGGCGCGGGAATTCTCAATGTTAGCCAATAAGAGAGTGGCACGGCCCACCTTCTGCCGCTGGTGCTGATGCTCCGTTGTGATCCCAACCGGCAAGTGTGTCGCTGGGTCTTCAGGATGTTAGTTTGCCGGAGTGATATCGGAGACCGGCAGATCCCAATGGGCCAGCAGGATTTCGAAGCGCCGCTGTTCTTCGCGTTTATAAACATCCTGGTACGGCCATAGCTGCTTGATGAACGCTTCTTCGTCGGGATTAGCGGTGGTAGCGGCGGTGGAGTTTTTGAAGCGTATTGTGACGCGATAATCCCAGCGGGCGTCCTCTGTCATGTGGTTGGCGGGAGTTTCGATCTAGACAGAGAGGATGCGTCCGGATGCGGCGACCCGCTTTAGCAGTGGGTAGTGGTTCTTCAGGAATAACTGCAAGAACTCTTGTTGATGGCCCCACTGCACTTTGTAGTAGTACTCAACTGCATAGGGCTGGTCGGCAGCGCCTTGTGGTGGAGCGCCTTGTGCGAAGAGCGAGTGCGAGAACAACAGCAGGACAAGCGTCAGCAATGAGCTTTTCATTTGGTTTCCTTGGTCTTCAGGACGAGAACCGTTGCTATAGGATCGGGAGCTTGTTGTGGAAGTGCAACGTCGATGCCGCCGTTCGCAGATTTCGAGACTTTCAAAGGCGCGCGGGATTTGTCAGACAGGAAATAAGCGCCAGTGACGGTTCGGGGAAGTTTATCCAGATGGAAAGAGCCGGAAGGCCAAGTGAATATCTCGATATAGATTTTATTCGCAGCGGTTGTGGAGCGCCAGTTCCAGGCGGGTATGAATTTCGGCTTGCCTTCATCGTTCTTTTCTGTGGTGCTAAAGCTGCCTGCCTCGTCGCCAAACAAGGTCGGTTTGGTTCCGTATAAAGCTTCACCGTTGACTGCGATCCATTGGCCAACTTCGCGAAGGCGCGTCACTTCAGCCGGCGGGACATTGCCTTTTGAATCTGGCCCGATGTTCAGCAGATAATTGCCGCCTTTGCTGGCGATATCGATCAGATTGCGTAGCAGGGTGTCGGTGGACTTGAAGTTATCGTCATAGGATTTGAAGCCCCAGGTATCGTTCATAGTCATGCAGGCTTCCCAATCGCGATTTGGATAGCCGCGCGCGGGAATGTATTGTTCCGGAGTTTCGGTGTCGCCCGGATAGCCGCCGCCCAGACGATTGTTCCAGATGAGCTTGGGGTGTTTATTCAAGACGCTGACTATTTCGCCGGCAAGTGCGGGCGTCATATCGGGCGAGGGAGTATCGAACCAGACGACGGCGGGAAAGTCGCCATAATTGCTGAGCAATTCTTTGATCTGCGGAATGGCTTTGACATGCAGATAGTTGGCGAAATCGCCATCCTGCGCCGGATCCCAGTGATGGTTGGGGCGATCGTGGTGGTCGGTTTTGTATGCCGCGCCGCCGGGTGCGGTCCAATCCTGATCTTGCGAATAATAGAAGCCGAGCTTTAAGCCCTGCTTGCGGCACTCTTCCGCCAGTTCCTTTAGAGGGTCGCGATGGAAGGGTGTGGCGGCAACGATGTTGAAGGGGTCGGCTTTCGAATCGAACATGGCGAAGCCATCGTGGTGTTTAGATGTGATGACGATGTACTTCATGCCAGCAGCTTTAGCGAGCGCGACGATGTCGTGGGCGTTGAAATCTGTCGGATTGAATTGAGATGCGAGAGCTTTGTAATCCGCGACCGGGATGGATGCGTGATTCATGATCCATTCGCCAATGCCGGGAATTTTCTCACCGTTCCATGTACCCGCAGGAATGGAGTAGAGACCCCAGTGGATGAACATGCCGAAGCGAGCATCGCGCCACCAGTGCAAGCGGGCATCGCGCTGGGCGGGCGTTTCAGTGTCTTGGATGGCGGGAACAGAATGATGATTTGTCTTGTCGATACGCTCACCTTCTACTTGAGCGTTAGCGAAGGAGAACGTTGCAAGAAGTGCTGCTACTGCGAAGTGGAGTGGTTTCATTGGTTGATCTTTTTCCAGATTAGTGAGAGATTGGGCCGTCCAGCGATTCAGCGCGGCTGTATTTCGGCCATTTCCAGCCATAGTAAGCCACAAACAGGAAACACATCATGGGCACGATGAAGCCGCGGGACATGTTGGACTTGTCGGCAATGTAGCCCATGAGCTTTGGCAGAACTGCACCGCCCATAATGGCCATGACAATATATGACGACGCCTTCTTGGCACGGAAGCCGAGGCCGTAAATACCTAGCGCGAAGATCGTGGGGAACATGATGGACATGAAGAAGTAGCTTAAGAAAACGCAGACGACCGAGAGCCAACCGAGTTTCAGGAAGACCAGGAATGTTGCGATTGCGTTTAGGCTGCCATAGAGCGCGAGCGCTTTGTGTGCGGGATATCTTTTCAGAAGTCCAGCGCCGGTGAAGCGACCAATTAAGAAGCATAGAAAGCCAACGGAGGCGAGGCTGGACGCGCCTTGGTTGCTTAGTGACACGATGCCGTTATTTACATCGAACCATCCGGACAACCAGTTTTGCAACGGACCCATGCCGGAAGCAAATGAATCCATGCCGGCTTTCCAGGAGGGCGGAATGGGCGGCACTTCGGAAATTAGATAGTTGATGAAAAAACTGAAGATGCCGGCCTGCGCGGCGACGTAGAGAAATTGTGCAATAACGGCCAAAACGAAATGTGGGTGAGACCAAATGGAGTGCGAAACGGGCGCCGCGCTTTCGTCCAGGTGGTAATCGTCTTCGGTTTTGATGTCGGGAACGTTGGCGAAGAAGAATATGATGGCGAGCACGATAACTACAGCGGCGATAGCAACATATGGGATGTAGAGCGTTTGATTACCAGTGCTGTGCCCAGCGGAATCTTTTGAATAAAAGAAAATACTGCCGATGATGGGGGCGACGATCCAGCCGAAGCCGTTGGTGGATTGCGCAAGATTGATGCGCGTGGCCGCGTATTGGCGGTTGCCAAGGACAGTTGTGTAGGGGTTGGCAATGGTTTCAAGAAACGTGAGTCCGGTAGCGATCAGGCAGACGCCGGCGAGAAAAGCAACGAAAGCCATGTTGGGCGAAACGCTGCCGGTGTGGACCATTTCGCTGATTTTTGTTGCCGGGAGAAACCACAGGCCGCCGGCGGCGACAATCAGCAAGCCTGCGATGATGCCGCCCTTATAGCCAAGTTTGATGGCGAGCCAGCCGGCGGGTATGGACATGATGAAGTAGCCCAGATAGTGAGCGAATTGGACCCAGGCGGATTCTGCTTTGTTAAGGTGCAGTTCGTCTTGGAAGTGTTTATCCATGACATCGATCAGGCCATTGCAAACTCCCCAAAGCAGGAACAAAGAACTGACGAGAATAAAAGTGAAGAGAACGTTGCGGCCGTCGTCGGTTATGAACATTCCTTGCTTTGGTTGCGCTGGCGTAACGGAGTTGTCTATGGAGCCTGGGTTCAAGTTGGACCTCTAAGTAACTAGAATGACTATCGTATGCCAACGGCATCACACAACCTCAGGCTTAAGCTTGACCGTGGGTCCGAGCGAGCGATATTGTACTGGTGGTAACTATATGAAGATTCGTTGCTGGTTGTTGGCAGCAATTGCAATTGGCGTCATCGCCCACGTGCAAACAGAAGCGCAAAGCGTTTGGCAGATTGGAAAGTTTGATTCTTCGCCGGTTGAGTTTCATGGGAGTTCAGGAAAAGCCGTGTCATTGCACGTTGGCGTTGACGATGCTTTGAAGGTTTGGCCATCGCGTCAGGAGACCGGCGCTACCTACCAGATCCTTTTTCCATTGCAGGCAAGCGGCAAGGCGTATGCGCTGAAGATTGCGGCGTTGATTGAAGCTCCGCGTGTTCCTTCGCTACGCATTGAAGTGAATGGCCGCGCGGGAAATTTCTATTTGCATCCAAAGATCAGCTATTCGCGCAGCGATTTTTCTTACGCGTTTGATCCGCATGAATCGCAGAGCACCATTACCGTGGATATTCCCAAGGGTTTTTTGAAGGCCGGAGAGAATACTATTGCGATTACTTGCGTGGATGATCCGGCGACACCCAAGACGCAGGAAGAAATTGGATCAATCGACTATGACGCGTTGTCTTTAGAGGAGAGGCTGGAAGCGGGGATGCAGTCCGCGTTTGACGTTGAGCCGACAATTTTCTTTCACCAGGCCGGCGTTGGATTGACTGAGGTTGTAGATGCGTATCTGCGTTTTGCCAAGCCTTGGCGCAGCGGAACGGCTGAACTGGCGGTTGGTGGCAAGAAGTATGATGCGAAACTGGCGGGCGGCGAATTTGGTGAGGAGCGTGTTTCATTTGACGTTGCCGAGTGGCAAGGCGCGGTTGCGGGGAAACTGCGGGCAAATGGTGAAGCCAAACACATTAGCTTGGCGGCGCAACGGAAATGGAATGTTTTTGTGGTGCCGCACACACATTTGGACGTTGGTTTTACCGATTACCAGGGCAAAGTAGCCGAAATTCAGGCACGCGTTTTGACGGAAGCAGCGAGCTTGATTCACCAATATCCGGAGTTTCGTTTTTCCATGGATGGGTCTTGGAATTTGGAGCAGCTTTTGCGGACGAGGCCGGAAACGAAACGGAAAGAGATACTCGATTTGATTCGCAGCGGCAAGATGGCCATGCCGGTGCAGTATTGTAATTTGCTAACCGGATATGCGTCGTTAGAAACGTTGTATCGGTCTTTGTACCAATCGAAGGAGATTGCGAATCAATACGGGCTGCCGTTTGAATACGCGAATATTACCGATGTCCCGACCTATTCTGGCAGCTACCCGTCGATTCTTGCTGACAGCGGCGTCAAGTATTGGGTAGCGGCGGCGAACAATGATCGAGCCCCGGTGTTTTTCTATAAGCACTGGAACGAGAAATCTCCGTTTTGGTGGGAGGGCCCGGACGGCAAGAAAGTTTTGTTCTGGTATTCGCGCCACTATATGCAATTGCAGACGCTGTTTGGATTGCCTCCGCAGATAGAAGCGGCGCGTGAGTCGTTGCCGATCTACTTGCAGGCTTACTCGGCTCCTACTTATGTGCCGGATGCGGCATTGATTTATGGCACGCAAGTGGAGAATACGGATTTGTTCCCATCCACAGCTACGTTTGCCACTGAGTGGAACAAACAGTATGCGTATCCGAAGATGACGTACTCGACGTTTCCGGATTTTTTCAACTACATTAATACGCACTTCGCAAACGACTTGCCAACAGTGAAGGGTGACGGGGGCGGCTATTGGGAAGACGGCGTCGGGAGTGATGCTTTCTATGCTGCCGAAGATCGTTCCAACCAGAACCGAGCATTGTCGGCTGAGATTCTCTCATCGGCGATGCATTCGGTGGATAGCAATTTGAATGCACCGGATGGCATGCTGGCCGATATTTGGCGGAACATTGTGCTTTTTTCGGAGCACACCTGGCTGTCGTATAACTCGGTTTCGCAGCCAGACCATGAAGAGAGTGTGAAGCAATTACGTGTGAAAGATGATCGGGCGGAGAGAGCTTCGCTGGAGATTGAGGATGTTACGAACCGGTCTTTGAGCCAATTGGCCGACCAGATACACATTCCGGAGAACACGTTGGTGGTGTTCAATTCCTTGAATTGGAAGCGCGATGCTTTTGTCGAGTTAGACCTTTCTGAACATACCAAGCTTGTCGATCTGGAGACTAACGAGGCGGTGCCCCTGCAGATCTTGGCGCATAAAGAAGAGTTTTTGCACGTGCGCTTTCTTGCGAAGAATTTGCCGCCAGTGGGCTATAAGTGTTTTGCTGTTTCAGAGGGGAAAGAGAATAACACTGAATCCCACGCAGCAACAGGGACGGACATCGAGAACTCTTACTACAAGATAGTGCTGGATCCGGAGAGTGGTGCTGTCCGCAGCATTTTCGATAAGCAGTTGCAGCGTGAGTTAGTGGATGCCAACAGCCCTTACAAGTTCGGCCAGTATCTTTATGTAACGGGCGGCGATGGCGATACGCAAATGGTGAATCCGTTCCCATCATTGCCACCGGGCGATTTGACGGTTCACCCCTCTAGCGGCGGAAAAATCGCGCGCTTGGAACACACAGACTGGGGCGATTCGATTTTATTGCAGAGTTCTGCGCAGAACACGCCATCGATTGAGACCGAGATCTTGTTATTCAAAGCAGAAAAGAAGATTGAGTTTCGTTTGCACATTCGGAAAGACTACACGAATAACAAAGAAGCTGTTTATGTAGCGTTTCCAGTAGCGGCGAAAGATCCTGTATTTCACTTTGCGACGCAGCAGGATTGGGTAAACCCGGCTAAAGACATGCTGACGGGCGCGAGCCTTGAATGGTTCAATGTGCAGCAATGGATGGCCGCGGGCGATAACGATTTCACTGTGGGTGTTGTGCCGGTTGATACACCGCTGGCATCTTTTGGCGATATCAATCGGGGCAAGTGGCCAGGCGAGTTTCATCCTGCCACCGGGACATTGTTCTCCTATGCGATGAACAACTACTGGCACACCAACTATCGCGCGGGCGAGGGCGGCGAGTTCACTTTCCGGTATGCGATGACGAGCGGCCCCAAGTTTAATGGCAGCGAGTTAACGAAGCTTGGGTTTGAAGAAATGAGGCCGGCAGAAATGGATTATGTGGAGAGTCAGGATAAGGCAGGGAACCCGGAACGTCCATTACCGCCTCAAGGTGCGAGTTTTTTGACAGTTCATGGTTCGAACGTGGCTTTAGTTACCTGGAAGCGAGCGGAGAATGGGCACGGCAGCATCGTTCGATTACAAGAGACGGGCGGAGCGGCAGGGCAGGCGGCGATTCAGTTTCTAAGGACGAAGATTGCACGTGCGCATTTATGCACAGGTGTGGAAGATGACTTACGCAGTTTGGATGTGAACGGAGGGACAGTTACTGTTGCGCTCAAACCGCACGAGGTAGTGACGCTACGACTGGAGACGGAATAGATTAGTTGGTGGGATTGCCGGCGTGATCGAACGCGCCACTATTATTACCGAGCCAATCGCGCACACGAGCGCGGTTTGGACCCGAGGCACGCAATGCGGCAGCTAGCAGGTGGATGGCTTCGGCGCTATCCGTATTTGAGGGCAACCGAAAAATCCATGGAATGTTGATCTGGTTCACGGTGGCATCCTGCGTCAGGGTGAGAACAGGCAAGCCAACCTTATTGGCGATTTGTTCTGCCATGTGAGCGGTGCTGCGATTGTCGCTTGTGATCAAGGCTAGAACGTTTGAGCTAAGCGCAAGCGACGCAATATCGGCGCTGACTTTGCCCCACTGGGCACCTTGGTCGCGAGCATCAATCGATAGGGTGGCATGATTTGGAAACCCGCGCGTATTCTCGGCGTTGACCGCTGCGATGGCTGCTTTAAGAGGTTCGGACTCAGGCGTGCCAACGAAACCAATCGTTAAATTCTTGTCTGCAAGGTCTTCGGCAGAATCGCGGCCCGGCCCTGCGTAGGAGACATGATCTCTATCGATTTGAGCGTAAGGCATGGTGTACAGAAAATGACCACCCTCAACGCGCGCCAGCTTTGCGCCCGCGATGTTATTCAATGTGTAATCAAACTTGCAAACACCAGCAACTCCGTCGTATTTGTGCATGCCGAAATCGCGCAGCGCATCCATGATTTTGCCGCGGTTCAATCCCGCCTTCTGGATGGATTGGGTCAGCATTGTCATGCCGTCATATGCGTAGGCGGCATAGGCATCGGGTTCTGCGCTGTATTTGTTCCTGTAGTGATCTACAAATGTCAGCCAGCGTGGATCTTTGCGTGTGGGGTCCATTGCGATGGCCGTGACGACACCTTCAGCGGCATCACCGGCCTTCTCAATTAGTTCAGGATACGCAAGACGACTGGGGCCGAATACCGGCTGTTGCATGCCTTGTGAACGCATTTGTTTCAAAATCGCGGCAGCTTCAGCGGCTTGCGCCCAAATTACTATGCCTTGCACGCGAGCATTCTTCAGCATGCGAAGTTGGAGCGAAAAATCGGTAGCACCGCCTTCGAATTTGACTTCAAGGGCCGGAGTGTGACCTAGACGTTGCGCCTCGTCGGAAAACTTTCTAACGCCCATTCTTGCGTAGCGGTTTTGCGCGCGCAGAATGCCGACGCGTTGAATGTGGCGTTGTTTGAAGACGTAATCGGCAAGTGCATAACCTTGCTGGCGGTCGTCAGGGAAGTTATGAATCAGCCACGGAATGCGCGTCTCCGTCACCGTGGGATCGGTAGTGGCGGTGTCAACAATCGGAATCTCGAGCTTCAATGAAGCGCGCAGCATGATATGTGTCGAAGCGCCATCCACCGCGCCTAACACGGCGAGAACGTGCTCATCGAAATCCATCTTGACAATCTCAGTGGATGACGCGCCCCATTGGGCTGCATCATTGTGGACCATGAGTTTGAAAGGACGATGACGGCCATCCGGACCGAGGTAGCCGCCTGCAGAGTTGGCTTCTTCAATTGCCAACTCTGCGCCGTGAAGCATGGCCAGGCCGTAGACCATATCAGGATTTGCTTCGATAGGTCCCAAAAAGCCGATGTTCACGGTGTCGTACTGAAGATACTCGCGCGCGCTTTCGTCGCGCGCCGCGCCGCTGTATTGCAATGTGTCTGGTGAAAGATACCACTCCTTATAGGGCTTCGTGAAACCTCGATAAGGCACAGCCTCCGCGGGCATGTTGGCATAACGCTCGGGCTTGTCTTGAGCGCCAGCAAACGACGAGAAGACTATCAGACATAGAACAATACGGCGCATAAGTGACTACCTTTTTGTCGGAAACATGGCCATGGCTTCCATTTCTATGAGTAATTCAGGGCGGCAAAGAATCGCCTGGATACCGGTAGAAGCAGGCAGCGGATCTAGCCCTTGCTGTTTGAAGAATTCGGTACGGATTTCGTTGAATAGCGCGTAGTCGCGTTCGATATCGCGCAGGTAGCAAGTGGTTCGTACGACATCTTTCCAAGTTGCGCCTTCAGCAGCCAGCAGCCGAGTGATGTTTTGATAAGTGCGGTGTTGCTGAGCTTTAAAATCTCCGATGTGCACGGAGACGCCGTTTTCGTCGATACCGGCAGTTCCCGAAATCAAGAGCATGGTGATGCCGTTGAAATCGAGGCGTAGCCCGCGCGAAAACGAGGAAGGCTTTGGATAGTTATAAGCCTCGTTCAATACGTCAGTCGCGCTGATGGCGCGCTTGGTCAAAGTTGTTTCTGCCGTAGGTGAAATTGCTTCACTAGGGCTTTCTAAGATGGGCATGAATTTGAGTCTCCTTGTTTGTAGTACTTCCGTGGCTGAGCCCTTTGGCCGTTGCCACCCAAATATCGTTACCTTGAACTGCAATGCTGAGGATGTAGCTATGTGCTAAAGCCGATGACGTTTCGATCGTCGTGGCTCTCCCCTTCGAATCTGTTGTAATAATCTCGCCGCGGCCAGTTAGCGGGTCCGCTCGGTAGGTTTGCCAAGTATTCTCTTTGAAGTTGAGGCGGCTTAACCCCTTGTCGGTGCATGTCCAAACGTAGGCTCCATCGCTTTTTACGAAGTTGATGAAGTCGGATGGCAGCCCGCTGTCGGTTGAGAGATAGTTGTGCCAGTTGCGGCCGTCGTAGCCACTAAGACCGAAGTAAGTGGCGGCCCACATCATTTGCGAATCCGGATTCCAGGAAACGCTGCTAACGATGTCGTGGATCAGCCCTTGATTGCGAAAGAGCACGATCTCCATTTCGCCATCGGGGTCGTTGTAGGGTTTCCAGTATTCGCCAGCAATATCAAACTCAAGAACGCCGCCGCCCCAAACCGCGAAATAGATTTTTTTATCCGCCACTGCGATTCCGTAAGACCAAGGTTCGTGCATAGGAGCATTGCGTTCGCTGTAAATGCTCCACTCGCCAGTGCGCGTATTTAGGCGGCTAATGCCTGCGGTGGTTGCGGCCCATACATGATCGCCTTCCAGCGCGACTGCGTAGACGATGTCATTGGCGAGGCCGCTGGAATTGCTTGAGTAATTGTGAAAAACACCGCCTGAGTACTCGCTGATTCCGCCAAAAGTAGAGACCCAGACATCGCCGGTTTTGGAATCAATCGCCACGCCGGTTACAAAACGGTTGGGCAACCCATCGACAGGCTTGAAGACGCGTTCAATACGTCCATCAATGATCAAGACAAGACCGTTTTCCGTTCCAGCCCAAACACGGTCGCCTTTTACCGCTACGCACATGACCTTATTGCCAGGCATTCCGTTAGCGACGGTGTAGTTCACCCAATGCGTATAACTCGAGTCAGCCGAAGCGAGACTCGATGCGAGAAGCCAGAATGTGAACAGCGTGGTTTTCATAAGCTCTTCAAAAACTCCACCAGATCGTTCAGTTGTTCCTTTGAGAGATTCGCCGTGTCGCCATGCTTGTTTGCTGGAGAGTAGACGGTCCAGATTTCTTCCAGGGAAAGCGCCTCGCCGTTGTGCAGGTAGGGCGGCTTTTCATAGACTCGTTCCAGTTGCGGAATATCGAACATGCCAGAAGTGTCGTACTTGGCCGCAGTGCCTACGTCGGCTGAGACACGCGCTGTGTAATGGGTTCGCGGGTCGTGGCAACCGGAGCAACCATGGCTGAAGAAAAGCGCCTTTCCTCGTTCTTGAGATGCCGTTAGGGTGCCATCGGACGCGAGATGACGATTGGGAGGCAGTGGAATGGAGCGGACGAAGGCCGTGAGTTGATGCAGATCATGATCATTGAAACCTTCGGAGTGGAAGATGAAGCGAGCAGAACGCGGACCGCACTGTGTTTCAAGATCAGGATTGTGTCCGTTCCATTTATATGGCCCAGTTTCCGCGATGCCGCGCAGCGTCCTATTGGCGACGCGATCGCGGCCCAACTGAGGAGTTTCCAGATTCCAGGACACGCCATCCATGTGATTCGCTGGATGACACGTGAAGCATGCAAGCTGGCCCTGAAATGCTAAAGATGCATCGTGAAACAGACGTTCGCCTGCGCGAAGAGTAGTGATCTCCTTGGGTCCACCTAAGTCGATAGTGGAGCGGATGCTGAGACTCGTCAGGTCTACAACGCTAATGGAGTCATCCAAGTGATTGGCGATATAGGCGCTTCTCCCGTCAGGAGAAACAACGATACCGGTGGGATTGATCCCGGTCTTTAGACGGCGCACTACGAAAGTGTTTGCGGAGTCTAAGCGATTGGCAAGCTCGGCTGGATCGATGGATGCAATGCGGGTCCGAAACTTCCGGTTGTCGATGATAGAGACGACATTTGCTTCCGAAGACGTGACAAGTGAATAGCGGCCGTCTGGCGTGAATGCGATGCCGTTCGCGCCCGCGTAATACTGGTTGACGTCGTCAATGAGAACTTGCTTGACGTTGAAGGAGGTATGGGAGGCACGTACAATGCCGAGACCGTGAGTTAGAAACCAACCTTGCTGCACTTGGATAAGGGGATTCAGATTCTTTGGTCTCAGAAGGGCAACTAGCAGGAAGCCGCCAGCAGAAGCGGGGGCTTCGGCGATATGGCGCAGTTCCATGGCATCTGGAAAGGCAACTCGTTGTTCAACCACTTGGAGTTTCGTGTCAACTGAAACCAATTCCGATACCGGGGACGTGTCGTAGGGAGCGAGATGCGGCAATATGTTCGACACGAAAATATGGGAGCCATCGCGCGACAAAATCACGTCATTCGGAGAGCGCCAGGATTGAAGCCTTTTGATTTCGGTTCCTGTGGAAAGGTCGATGAGAGAGATGTCGTTGCCGGTACTATTGGCGACATACAGTGTTTTGCCACTCCGATCTGTCGCCAGACCAATCGGCGCCCAACCGGTTTTCAGCTCACGGCGCAGTGTCAACGTCTTAGAGTCGAGTTCGCTTACCGTATCGCTCCACTCATTCGAAACATAAAGAGTTTCACCATCTGGGGAAAGCGCCACGTCTTTTGGCTTGTTTCCAACCGAAACCTTATTCGTAACTGCGCCAGTCTTCGTATCAACGGTTAGCAACGCGTTGCTTTCCTCGCAAACAACGAATAATGTTTGGCCGTCCGTGGACAATTTCAAATTGATCGGGCTGAGATAAGGCTCGGCCGCGACAGTAATGAAAGAGAGCGACAGAAGCGCCAATATTGTTCTCATTGCTTCGGCTCAACAACATTCAGAATCTGGTCGGCCTTCACGTTTTCGAGCGTCTGAACTATGCCGCTAGGCCAATGGATAGTCAGCTTGTCAACCTGAGTATGGGTGCCGAGCCCAAAGTGGGGACGAGGATCGTTCTGCGAAAGATAGCCCGATTGAGGAACGCTTTCTACGGTTTGTTTCAGATCGCCGGCAGTTGCTTCGATGCGAGCGCCGAAGCCATCACGATTACTTTTGGTTCCTGTAAGGTGAAGCGTGAGCCAGTGATAGGGCGCAACGCCAGCGGGAGGCTTCGCGTGCAAAAGAATCCCCTTGCCGCCAAGAACTACCACGAAAGCATCAATCAAGCCATCGTTATCGTAGTCGGCGAAACAAGCGCCACGGCCAACTTTCTTGGTTTTAAAATAGGGGCCGGCTTGGGAGGAAGCGTCAGTGAACGTGCCGTCACCGTTGTTCCTTAGTAGCGAGTCTTCTTGCGGAACAAGCCAATGCAATCCACCGTTCACAATGAAAATATCTTTCCAGCCGTCGTTATCCAAGTCATAGACGTTGTCACCCCAGCCTACGTACTGGCCAGACACCTGAGCGATACTGGCAGCGATAGTTCTATCAGTGAAGAGACCGGTCTGAGGTGAATTGCTGTAGAGCCGGTGGTAACGCATGTCGGAGACGAAGAGACCAAGCGTGCCGTCATTATTGAAGTCTGCGAAAACAGGTCCCATGGCCGAGGGATTATCGCCATTGGCGCCATAAGCAACGCCCTTTTCGACCGCGACGTTTGTAAATGTGCCGTTGTGGTTGTTGCGGTAAAGGAAACTTTCCATCGAATCATTCGCCACGAAGATACCGGGCCACCCGTCGTGATCGAAATCGCCAACGGTAACTCCCATCGCTCGCCCGGATGGATCTCCGACGCCTGCCTTAGCGGTGACATCTGTGAAGGTGCCGTCGCCGTTGTTGTGAAACAACCGGCTAGCGTCGCCTTCATAATCTAGAGGGCTGGGAAATGCGTCTGCCGTGTAATACGGCATTTTCAGTTTTGGGTCGTATTTGAGATAGTTGCCAACAAATAGATCTAACCGTCCGTCATGATCGTAGTCAAAGAAGGCAGCTCCGGTTCCGTAGTGTTGGTTTTCAACTCCCGCTTTGGCTGTGACGTCGGTAAAGGTTCCGTTCCCATTGTTGTGATACAGCACGGCCGAGTTCCAATTCGTGACGTAGATATCCGGATAACCGTCGTTATCGAAATCGCCAACTGTAACTCCAACCCCGTAGCCTGTTCCTGGAACACCGGCTTGAGCAGTTACATCGGTGAAAGTGCCGTCGCCATTATTTCTATAAAGGTGATTTGTTGCGTGTTCGCCAGTCGGGTGCGAGTTATCGGTTACGTCTTTTATATGTTTGCCGCTCAGAACGTAAAGATCGAGCAGGCCGTCGTTGTTGTAGTCCAACCAGGCGCAGCCGGAGCCAGTGGCTTCCAGGATGGAACTGAGCTTTTCCTCGCCGAAAGAATTGACGAACTCGATGCCGGATTTGGCAGTTACGTCTTCATATTGTGGAAGCGGGCGAGATGGCTTTTGGGCATACAAAAAGCAAGCGGTGAAGAACAAAATGACGAATCTATTTGCCATTAGTGGCTCCTGTAACTGGAGTTGGCGTGTCGAAGCGCTTTAGAGTCAAGGGCCAGTGGTTTTGCGGTGACAGTGCTTTTTCTGCGTGGCATCCAACGCAGCCGCGCTCTTCACCAGAGCGAACCCAGATCCATGATTTTTGTGCGCGGACCGAGACGCCGTGATTGTCAATCAGTTCGAAACGGACAGGCTGGTCTGCCTTCACCGCCACAAAGAATGATCCGTCGCTTTCGACTGGTGCGTCGCCCAGATTGATGACTGTTCCGTCTGCCGCAAGAGCTTGTACATGGATCACACTGGCGGCTGTCTTTAGCGTGGAGCCGATATCCGGAGAACTGATGCGGCTATCCAAGCAAATGAGGTGACCCACTCCAAGTGGTGGATTGAGCGTGCTCCATAATCGGCGCGGTCTGGCGGTCGCCGTAACATCAATCTGGTGCGAATGGGTCTCGTGCAGGACGCCTTGGCGTTTGTGATTGCAATAAATGCTTTCCAGGCCGGTGCCGTCCGGACGCACGACAGAAAGTTGGTTGTTGTGCAGAAAGAGAATGCGTCCATCAGGCAGGACCCCTTGCAGATCAAAGTTACCAGGGCCGAATGTGATTCGCTCGGTATTGGAACCGTCAGGCTGGACGACAGCCAAATACGATTCCTTCGAAGAGCGCACTGTAAAAGCAATCGCGCCTTCGGGAAGATAAGCGCCATGTACGCAGTCAGCATTGCAGTTCGTGATTTGGCGAGCTTGACCGCCGTCTAACGAAAGCTCAAATATCTGCCAATGGTCAGAGGACGTGTTCTTGGCGGTTAGGAGAACTGATGTGGCGTCCCAGGATTCGCGAACATCAAGAACCGAATAGAGATTAGTTGCAAGGCCAACTTGAGATGTTCCGTGATGTCTGAATAAATGTCCTGATTGGATAAGGATCGTATCACTCGCATAAGCTGCGCTGCTAAAGAGTAAACAACCGAGTAAAAACCAATCTTTCGATGGAGTTCGTAATTGCAACGTGCGTCGTTTCGCCCAACACAAATTGCTTAGCGTGAGGCAACTGCCCCACAGAACGAAACGCAGCCTTGTATCAACGAGGTTGCTAACACCAGCTAACAGCAGACTAATGACCCCCATGCTCCCAGTTAGCGTCCACTTCGAAGTGAAGCGCGCGCTAAAGAGGAAGCAATTTCGCTTCCTTGGTTCAGGGTAGTAATTCTACGGATGCCTGTCCTCGATCAAAAGATTGAGGTGCGTTTCCAACTTCGGGCTTGGCCTTTCAGTGTGTTTTCTTGAGCCGCGCTAACGCTTCTTTTGCTACGGCAGATCTTGGCCCGTGTGGCGCGAGTTGTAGATAGTTGCGATATTCGACCGCAGCATCGCGCGTGTTGCCGTGCTTTTCATAGATCTGACCCAGCAGGATCAACGGCTCCAGAAATGCATGTGCCTGGTCCACTTTCAGAGCTTGGCGCGCATACTGGTCTGCTTCATCTAGCTTGTCGGCATGGTATGCCGATTCAGCGTGGCAATAGTAGGCGGCGGGAAACTCTACTGCGTTGATGCGAATCGCTTCTTCGCTTAGTTTGATTTCCTGGTCCCAATGCTCCAGCGCCCCTTCAGCCAAGCACAGTTGAACAGTGGCTTTAACGTAACGAGGGTCCGATTCGCGGGCTTTGCGAAACGAAGCTGCGGCATCGGTCATCCGGCCCTGTTCTTCGATGGCCTGTCCTAACTCACTCCAGGCCAATGCATATTGCGGGTAGATTGCCACTGCAGCGTTGAAGTGTTTCTCTGCGGAAGGCCACTTCTTTAGGGATGCCGCTGCCTCGCCATTCTCATACTCTTTTCTGGCACTCTCTGGAATATTCAACTGCGTTGACGAAACATCCGCTCCGCTTTCGTGCTGTGGTCCAGTACGCTGCAGCTTGATCAGCGTGCCATCTTGCACGTACCCGGTGAATTTGGAATAGCCAGTCAATACGATCGAGATATGGCAGCCCGTTTGACGCTCGCCGCGAATCATCCTTGGTGGTACTGCCAGCCGCAGCGTTCCGTCCATGAAGAACTCGTCTGCCGAGCATAGATCTTCTGCCCCTGGAATTCGCAATAGAACTATGGGCGGACTACTTATTGGCGACCCGTCTTCCAAAACAATTTTTGCCGTGATCTCCAGATTGCCGTATGAAACTTGGCCTGAGGCGAGTGACATAGACAACAGCACAAGACTGCCGATGGGCAGGAGGCGAAACATGGTTCATTCTACGTGTTCTGTGAATCGCTGGGGGATATTTAGCCGGATTGTTCAGACTTCTTTTAATCTTCCGGAAGCGATAAAGGACTTAACGGCCGCAAAGTATGGCACTAACCCACCCATCATTAAGTCGTTGTGGCCTACATCCGGAATCACCACCAGGCGCTTGTCCACGGCTCCTGACAGTCGATAAAGTGTATTGGCTTCCTCGGCAGGAATCAGACGATCCTCTTTTCCGTGCAGAATAAGTGTTCGGCCTGTGTAGTGGGCTATCTTACTGGCATTGCCATGACCGTCTCGCTCCTCATCGTACCCGTCGAGAGCTAGCCCTTGGCGGTCAAGCAAGGGTTGCGAAAAAGCAAATGCACTTTCGAGAACCAGACCGGCCACTTTTGCCTGCCGCTTGTCTGCCACTTCAAGAGCGGAAGCACCGCCAAGCGAACGACCCATCACGAAGATTGGAGTTTGTTGATAAGCAGCCGGTAAGAGTTTCGGTATGGAATCGAAGATCGTGACTGCGTCGCTCAGCATATTGCTGGTTGAAGGTTTGCCATCACTACGTCCGTAACCTCGATAATCCATTACCAGAAATGATGTTCCCGCCTGAGTGAAGCATCTTGCGAAGAGATCGTAATCAACTGCGATTTCTCCATTGCCATGAAAGAACAGCAGAACGGGATCCTCCGGCGTTGCTAAGTGAAGATACCCGTAGACCGTGGTTCCTTCATCGACCTGCACCGGAATAACCAGCGCCTTTGATGATGACGATGTTTCTTCTCGACGCGGATAGAACAGTCGGTTGACATTGAATCTTGATCAAGGAAGGGCTGCTTCATCAGACCAGAATTATATTCCCAATGCCTAGATGGCGCCAAGGCTGAGCGCGCACTGCGTCTGAATTGCGGCACTTGCGAATATTCAAGCGTCGCTATGGAATGCCGAATAACCTCACGGCTCAGAAGTCAGTGCTGAAGCACTCATGGCTCAATCAATGCAGACTCGTGCCTGGTGTACTGTTTTTGGCGACGAGAAGATAAATTCTGACCGCTCTTTCCCCAATGGGCGACATTCAGAGCCTTTCAAAACAACTCTGTGAGACGATCTTTCCAACCGCTGAACCAATCAACTGAGGAATTAAGTAAAAATTAATCGAGTTTAGCCGTGTAAACACATCTTTCTTCGAAACGCCAAATACGAATCGCGCATAGAATGTGGCATGGGATCGGATCGCTTGCCGTTCGGAGGATCTTCTACACTTAGGCGGTTGCACTTGTCGGAACTTTGTTTTTTGGGGTTGCTGGCCCTGGCTTCGGGACTGGAAGCCTCCCAGCCCTTTGCCAACTTAGGCATCGCGAACGTAGGCGCTTCCGCCACCACCACGCTGATCCTGCAACTTAGCCCCACGCCTGTAACCACGCCAACGGTGTCGCTGCACTACGGCACCGATTTCCACGTTGGCACCTGTCCGGCCAATTCGGCCACTTGTTCCCTCTCAGTGAGATTCTACTCCCACCGTGCCCGGGGTGCGCCGCGATGCCGTCCTGATCACCGATAGCGGTGGCAATTTGCTGGGCGAAGGCCTTCTGATCGGCACCGGCAGCGGCTCGCAAGTCACCTTCAGCCCTGGCTCGATTCACCTCGTTGGCACCGCACTTCCAGAGGTCGGCGATTTGGATGCCGTGCTAGTCGACGACTTCGGCAATGTGTTTATTTGGAACACCTACGCTATTTTCAAGTACCCCGTCGGTGCAACCACGCCCGTCGTTGTTGCCGGCCAGTATGACGTTTCCGGACCTTCTTCAGGTGATGGTGTAAGTGCTACATCTGCGATTCTTGGCTATGCGACGGCGCTCGCTCTCGATCCGGCGGGTGACATCTACATGATCGATCGGGTGCAAATCCCCCCTTTGGTTTCGCTTACGGCCGTGCGGAAAGTTGATTCCCGAACCGGCATCATCAACACGGTGGCGGGGACATTAGACCTTTCTTCATCCAATCTTGCAGCGGACGGCAGCCTTGCAACCAGCGGCGCATTGAATTTCAGTTCTGCAATAGCCATCGCCCCCAACAATGACCTCTACATCGCAACTCTGAACGCTTCCGGGTATCCCACAATCCGGAAGGTCGATGGTAAAACCGGCATAATCTCCACCGTAGCAGGCGGTACCACTGGGTCGCACTCAGGAGACAGCGGCCCGGCTTCGGCCGCCACCTTCGATGGAATCTATGCCTTGGCTTTCGATAGCGCCGCCAATCTTTATGTGCTGGAACAGGGATGGCTGCGGCGAATCGACGCATCCACCCAGATCATCACCACCATCGCGGGTACGGGGGTCGAGGGCACAAGTGGTCAGGGCGGCCCAGCTGTCAATGCGCAAATATCCGCGAATGGACTTGCGCTGGACGCGTGGAACAATATTTTCCTCGGAGGACCGTCGGGCGCAGTTCAGCGTCTCGATCCACTTACCGGCATTCTGTCGTATTGGAGCGGAAGCCCCAATGGCGGCCAGATGGCTGAAGGGAGTCGCAGTGACAAAGTCAGTCTGAGTGGCCATCTCGGGTTCGATAAAGCGGGAAACCCATATCAAGTTGACGGCGGCGGATATATCAAAATAAACGTCACGAGTCCAACCTATTCGCTATTGCCTCTCTCGCTATCGATCAACGACTTTGGTGATCAGCCGCTGAACGTAAGCTCAGAAAGCCTTACCGGCTCCTTTTCCGCCAGCACACCAGCCACCTCTCAGTGCGCCTTCCCTGGTTCCCTTGCTGCCGATACCTCGTGCTTTATCAATCTCGGCCTCAACACTTCAGCCAGCTATTCATCCGGAGCGCTAACCTTGACCGACGACAACTCTGGCCATGCGGGATCAATCCAACAAGCAACGCTAGCCGTTTCTACGGCCCAACCTTCCGCCAACCCCTCCTCGCTCAACCTCGGAACCGTGTTGCTGGGCACCGGGCCTAGTTCGGCTGGTCAAATCGCCATCCAAAATCCGGATAGCAGTCCCTTTATCCTCGATCACACTGTTATCCAGGGTCCCAACGCGTCGGTCTTTTCGGTTCCCAGCTTTCCGCTCGGATGTCAGGCGTTCACAGCGGGTGGAACCACGTCTACCTGCAGCTTAACAGTGAGCTTCACACCCTTTGCGGCCGGTACGCAAACCTCAACCCTATTAATCTACGGCAACACTGCCAATCCAGTTACGGTCCCCTTAACTGGGTCCGCAGTAACGCTCTCCGACATTCTCAGTGTCACCCCTTCGCCACTCAACTTTGTTTATTCCCAACTGCTGCCAACTCAAACTCAAACAGTCACGATCAGCAACACAAGCGCTACAGTGTTTTTCCCTATCTATCGTCGTCCAACTTTGATCGGTAGCGCGTTCTCGGTGGCTAATGATGAATGCTCGCCTTCTTTTAACTCCCTACAGAGCAACTACATCTTCCCTTCGGTCTATTGTCCGGTGAGCATAACGTTCACTCCGCCGGGTCCAGGAAGCTACTCGGGCAGTTACACTCTCAACAGCATCAACCCAATCGTCATCCCGTTACTCGGTACGTACAATCCCGCTCCCGGGGGTCTCAACGGTCCATTCCTCACCTTCTCCGCCCAGCAAGCAATCGCCTTCACCGCCAATCTCAATCAGTCAAGCGCCATCGTTCCTCTAGAATTGACAAACTCCGGCAATGCGCCAGCCGCTATCTCCTCAATTTCCACGAATAACTCCGAATTCCGCCAATACAACAACTGTCCCTCCAGCTTGCCCGTAAACCAAAGCTGCACCATTTGGGTCAGCTTTCTTCCGGCGTCCGTCCTATCCCCTACTACTGCTAATTTGGTTGTCGCTGGTTCCATCTCCGCCACCGAGCCACTTAGCGGTAGTGTTGTTACTGATGACGCAATTCGCACGAACCTCGAATCACCGACGGCGTCATCCTCCGCATTGAGCGGCACTATTCAGGTGTCTGGGTGGGCTGGTGAGGACTACATTTACAGTCAGTCTTTATACGTCTCGATTCTGATCGACAATACCCCCGCAATTCCAATTGTGTATCCATCTCTCAGCCGACCCGACGTTTGCGCCGCATATCCAGCGCTCTCCTGCACCAGTGGATTCTCTGCGCCGCTCGACACAACCCAATTTGCCAACGGCTTCCATACACTCAGTTTGCTCGTCTACGGAACCGATACCCAAGCCGGTAGTAGTTTGCTCCCCTACGGAACCATTGGCCAAGCCAGTAGTCAGCCCATTCCGATTACCATCAGCAATCCGACGACAAATCTCCCGCAACTCACAGTGGATTTCCCCTCGCCATCTCAGTCCGTCTCCGGCACAGTCGGTTTCTCGGGCTGGGCGCTCGACCCAACCAACTACAAACCGGTCAACATCTCGTTATCCGTAGACGGTCTCATTAGCCTTACTCCCGCGGTCGAACCGCGTCCCGACGTTTGCACCGCTTTGCACCTGACTACTGCCCAATGCCAAACCTACTACGGCTGGTGGGCGTCTTTTGATACCACTTCGCTGCCGCCCGGTCCGCATACCTTGATCGCTATGGCCACCGCCACCGGTACACCGAATCGAGTCACTACGAAAACGATCCCCTTTACCATCGCAGCGGAAGCCTCGCCTCGTTACCTGTCCAACATTGAGCAGCCCGCTGTCGGCCAAACGGTGTCGGGCCCTCTCACCGGGGGTGCCCTCAATATCAGTGGCTGGGCGGTAACATCCGGTCCAGCCTTCATCGAGGCTTACGTCCAGATCGACGACGGTTCGAAGCTTTACGGATATGTCACGTACGGCCTGCCTCGCCCCGATGTTTGCGCAGCCTATTCCGGGCGCACAGGTTGCCCCAATGTGGGCTGGAACGGCTCGGTGGGCATCCTCGGTGTTTCTGACGGCCCTCATAAGCTGGTTGTCACGTTCGTTGCCACTGACGGTTCTTCGTATACCATCACGCGGCAAATCAACGTGGCAAACATCACGCTGGCTACTGACCAACTGCAAATGAATGTGGAAACTCCGCTGGCAAACCAGACCGTCTCAGGGACGGCGCTAACGGTCTCTGGCTGGGTCGTCGATGGCCTAACGCTTCAGCCATCCGTTGAAGTCCTGATCGACGGCACATCATTCGCAAATGTCAACACCATGCTGAGCCGCCCGGATGTCTGCGGTGTCTATTCCTGGTCCCTCAATTGCCCCACACCCGGCTTCGTCGCCTATGTTGATACCACACTACTGACAGATGGCGCTCACACTCTGGAAGTCCAAGCCACCGCCGTAACCGGCAAACGCATTAGTCGCACCACTCCGTTCGTTTCAAGCAACGTCATGCTGGACACCGCCAACGGACAGCACGTCTTTGTCGAAACCCCAGCTTCCGGAACCACTCTGTCCGGCGTAGTCGGCGTAGAGGGCTGGGCGATCAGCACTGCGGCCACGGTTCAGAGCCTCGATATCTCGATCGACGGGCTGCCCATCGCCGAAGCCCAATACGGCCTAAGCCGCCCTGATGTATGCAAGGTGTATCCGAACTCAAAAGGCTGCCCCAATGTCGGTTGGTATTACTCGCTCGACACGCGCACGCTGGCCGATGGCCTGCATACTTTGCAAGTCATCGAAACCACTTCGCTCGGCAGTGAGTCCATCGCCCAAAAACTCGTTGTTGCCAACAACGTCGGCAGCTCTGCAGTTCACGCCGTCATTGACGCGCCGGCTGCCAATGCCGTCGTCAACGGCCTCTATTTCGCTAGCGGTTGGGCGATCGATGATAACGGTGCCATCGCAAGCGTTGGAATCGCTGTGGATGGCATCCCGCAAGGCACGGCTACCTATGGGAACCAGCGAACCGACGTGTGCAACGTTTTTCCGGGTCGCGCTGGTTGCCCAAACGTGGGCTGGACGTTCTACCTGGGACACTACCCAATTCGCCAATGGACAACATAGCGTCGATTTGATCATCCGCTCCACCAATGGCGACATCGCCACCCGATCCGCCACCTTTCAAATCGCAAACTAGCTTGACGGCGGTTTGTTCGCTCACTTCAGTCGCCAATCAGGCAAGAAAATTGCAGGTGCTTTACTTGTACAGAAAAGATTGGGGTTTGTGCGTTGTTCGCCAAGTTCTATAAAATGCGCTCATAAAACACGCGATATCCCTCATTTCGTCAAGAAACATCATTTAGAGACCGCTGCCCAAGCCGTCATCCATTCAGTCCACATTCGCTATCGTGCAAATTAAAACCGGGCACTCTACTTGAGCATGCAATTAGATTGGCGGAAGCTAATGGGAGTCGAAGACATCAGCGGTGAATGGATTGGGCAAATTGCTGATTACACATTTCCACCCCGGCCAATATTGCCATAGTTGCTATAGCGCCTCGCACGATATCGCACGACGCGGAACTGTTTGTGAGTCAGCCTTCGACATGAATTTCGAATGTATCCGGCATCCGGGTGGCTCGCTTGACGGGTAGGTCAGGCATATGGGCATGGACAACGGCTCTCACGGCATCATAATCCGTTTCGCAGCCAGCAATGACTGATTTGAGGGAATTAGGTGGCAAGACAAAGCAGCCGCTGTCGATGCGTAAAGGGCTTACGAGAATTTTATCAAAGGGGCTGATAAGGCGAAATTCTCTTTCGTAATGCCAGGGCCATGCCTTCGTCAGGATCATTCGGATAGCACGATCGTTCTCTTCTTCGAAGTCGTAGGGCATCCATACTGGATAGCGTTTCTCGTAGATAACTTCGATAGCTAACGAGAACAGCGGATTGTCTATGCCAAATTCAAGGCAGATGCCCTTGTGGTTTTCAGCGTAATGAGACCACATGAGCGTTGACTGGCAATCCGGCGTAAGACAGTAAATATGTCTCTGATTGATCGTACGGATATTCTCATCAGAGCAGCCAGTGAGAAAGTTGAACCGCTCAATGCGACTGGCCCTAACCATACGCTCATATGCATCAGCTTTTTTCTCGTCAAAGTCATCCCCCGCTTTCGTGCGCAAAAAAGCAAAGAGTTTTTCTAAGTTGTCGTCGTCTTCAATTGAAGCGTAGTTGAACCAAGGCTTGCAATCCCAAGGGTCGTTGAAGTTCGCTGGATTTGAGCAATGTATTTTACGATCGCGAAGTGTCGCCGACAGGTATTCTGCCTTAAACTTTTCATAGTGGAATAGACGCTTAACGTCAGTCTCCCAAACGTGGCGAAATGGTTTCACCTAGACAGCCATCCGACTTTTGAAGCGTCCTAACGGCAAAGTATCAATTTTTACCCTCTTGGGTTTGCTGCGAGCCGCAATGACCGGCGTCGATCGTAGCGCTTGACGGTAGCTAGAGCCTCGGAATGCCACAACAAAAGCCTACCCCAGGCCTGAATTGCCTTCTACATAGAAATGATACGCGCTGGCGGCATCAGGTGTCAGGAAATGCTTCATGGCGTCCTTGTCGGTGGTCTCGATGTGGCAGCAAGCCATCACCGAATGTTTATATCTTTGCCATGTATTCGCCCTGGCAGAAATTGTGGCCTACGAGTACCGGAACACAACAGGGAGTATAATAGTACCAAGATGCATTCTCCCCATTACGTAAACATTTGTACACGCGGACTAGGTGTTGCTTTCGGATTTTTCCTAGGTATCGCCAACATTTTTGGTTATCAAGCAAGCAAGGAGCCGCCGTTCGTTCAAATCGAGCGCCTGACGGTTAGGCTCGAAGTTCGAAATCCTGCCGGAGAATTTATCTCCCAAGGAACTGGGTTCTTCGTGACCAACGAGAAGCGAGAGCTTTTCATCGTTACCGCCCGACACGTTGTCGTTGGCAGCGGGTATCTGAGAGCGCGGGTTCCGTCGTTGGTAAATTCAACTGGCAAGACCGAGATGTTGGAACTGCGGATGCCAGAAGCTTACTGGGTCCTCGGAGAAGATGGCGATCCGACCCATTGGCCCGTTGATGTCGCCGTAATGAAGTTGAGCGGAATTCAAGATCGACAAATAGTCAGCTTCCAATACTGTCAATCACAATGTCCGGCTGGGGGATACAACCAGCTTGGTGATGATCCGCATCCTCTCGATCAGATTGTTGTCCTGGGCTTCCCACTGGATGTGGGCTTCACGCTAAAGGAACAAAGGCCCATCGTTCGATCAGGCTTGGTTTCATTGTCGGCGGACGAAGAATTCCTTAAGATCACTGGCGACCCGCGTTATCTTCGGAAGGGCGTTTATATGGCTGATGTTCACCTTTTCGGTGGAAACAGCGGCGGACCGGTCTTGACATCTATTTGGGGCCAGCCTTCGAGGCTGGGCGGTCTGATCACAGCCTCGAACGCCACATTGTCGTTAGGGTTCGTAACTCCGACTTCGCAGATCAGAGAAACGTTAGACAGGGCTGCAAGCAGTCCGGCCAATATGAGCGCATGGTTCCTGCTGAACGAAGCCATTGCTATGGCGCATTAACGGATTGAGCGAGTTGGGATTAATGGTTGTCCTCGCTTTACGGACGGCGGATTCAGGTTAATTACTCCATTGTCTTCCATCCGGGCCGATTAGAACGAGCGATTTCAGTCTAGCTTTTCGCAATCAGTGTCGAGGCAATTAGCCCCCGGCGTTTGCGGACCTTCTGTCAGGCTACTCCAAGATCTCAGGCTGATGGAATCCTACCACTTGCGCATCTTCCGACGGTGCGCATCCGTCGACATACGCTACCGAGAATCCTGCCTTTGCCGCCCTATACTTCAGCCTTCAACGAGTGGCGATCTTTGCTGATGTCTTCGATCCCTCCCGTGGTAAAAATGGCGCCTGTAATGTTATGACCTTGATGCTTTAGTTCACGGATAAATTTGGCGGCAGCATGATCGGCGTCGGCGCACAAGCGTATGTAATCGCCTTCTCCATCCGGTACAAGCTTGCCGTCTGCCTCCTTGAAATTATGATGGCAACCCGTTCCGTGAATCACGATGGTCCACTGTCCCATTTCTCTCTCCTGTGCGTTTGTTCAGCCGGATGGCTGATGCAGCGTAGCATGGCGTATGAATAAAGTCATGCAGTAAGCCCACTTATTTCCCAAAATCGGCGCAACATTGTTGCTATGTTCTGTTTTCGGTCGCCACTATCGCACGAGATTGCACGATAGGACGCACCTGTGGCTTGTAAGTCATTTGCTATCAATGACCTTTTGGCGGAAGCTAATGGGAGTCGAACCCACCCGTGACGCTAAGCGCCGCACTCCGGTTTTGAAGACCGGGCCCTGCACCGGCAGAATCTAGCTTCCGCCTTCGATTGTAACGGGAGCAAAAAGACGATCGCGCAACAGGGAAACGAAGCTCGTCTATGTTTGCACCGGTAGCGCTGGAGATTGCCAGAAAAGGCATCTGATGCGCTTCTGCTTTGGCCCGAATCGCGTCGATGCGTGTAGGATCTTGGCAAGCGTCAATCTTTGAAGCAACCACGATCATGGGCTTGTCTGCAAGCTCGTTACTGAAGTTACGCAGTTCGGCAAGAATCACTTCAAAATCGTTTTCCGGATCGCGCCCCGTGAAGTCGGACGAATCCACCAAGTGCACCAGTATCTTTGTGCGTTCGACATGCTTCAAAAATTGGATGCCCAATCCATGGCCTTCGTGCGCGCCTTCGATGAGCCCTGGAATATCTGCCATCACAAAGGTGTTATCGCCGGCCTCCACAACACCCAAGTTCGGTTCCAGCGTGGTGAAGGGATAGTCGGCAATTTTCGGCCGGGCGGCGGAAAGGCGCGAAATTAGAGTGGATTTGCCCGCATTGGGAAAACCGACAAGGCCCACATCGGCGAGCAACTTCAACTCCAGGCGCAGCCGTTTCAAATCGCCGGGCTTACCGTCTTCATGTTCGGTGGGCGCTTGGTGAGTGGAAGTGGCAAAGCGAGCGTTGCCACGGCCGCCGCGTCCACCTTTGGCGACGATGTAACGCTGATCCGCATGGGTAAAATCGACAAGTTGCTCACCGGTTGCTGCATCGAACACAACGGTTCCCACCGGAACCGGCAGTTCCACGTTCTTACCATCGCGCCCAGTCCGATTACTGCCCTCGCCATGACGTCCGCGCTCGGCGTTGTGCTCGGGGTTAAAACGGAAATGCAGCAGTGTGTTGTAGTGCGTGCTGGCCACCATTTCCACATCGCCGCCATGGCCGCCGTCGCCGCCACTAGGACCGCCGCGCGGGACGAATTTTTCGCGCCGAAAAGCAAGGCAACCGTTGCCGCCGTCGCCCGCTTTTACAGTAATGATGACTTCGTCGATGAACACAGGACCCCGCTAGAAAAGAAAAAGGGCGGCGAAAAGGCCGCCCCAATGGACCAATTGGAAATGAAACTTAGTTTTGTGTCGCGATGATGTTGACGAACTTGCCCATGCGCCCGCGATCACGAAACTCAACCGTGCCGGGAACCGTTGCGAAAAGGGTGTCGTCCTTGCCCAAGCCGACATTCTTGCCGGGCTTGTAGCGGGTGCCGCGCTGGCGCACAATGATGGAGCCGCCGGTGACGAATTCGCCTGAAAACACTTTGATACCTAGCCGCTGGGAATTAGAATCGCGACCGTTTTTTGAACTGCCTAAACCTTTTTTATGTGCCATGACAATGATTCCGTTGCGTATTCTCTACGCGACAATCTCCTCCACGCGCAACCGGGTGTAGTTTTGGCGATGACCGATGGTGCGCTTGTACTGCTTTTTGCGCTTGAATTTGAAGACGACAATTTTCGGTGCACGGCCGTGTTCGGTGATCTTGGCGCGAACCAGAGCACTGCCGATCGACGAACCTAACAGCAGTTCGTTCGATTCGTTCGAAAGCGCCAGCACATCCGAAAACTCAATTACAGAGCCGATTTCGCCACTGATATTGTCAATCTCAATGGTCTGACCAGGGGCGACGCGATACTGCTTGCCGCCTGTTTGAATTACCGCGTACATATTAATGACCTAAATTTCCTGCTGATTTACCCCAGAGGTGCTCGCGGTTGCCAAACAATACGTGGGAACACACGAAGACCGAGGCTGGAATACAACCCTCTAAGTATACCCGATTCCGGTTTTACATTGCCAGCGGTTTGTTGGCACGCTTCCTGTTCTTTCGCTCGTTGGGGTTTTAGCAAAATATTGATATACTCCCTTTTGTCGGGGACGAGTTGGTTCCATGGGTGAAAAGCGTTTAGGCGATGTCATTGACGATCACTGCATAAAGTGCCGCAGGGTAACGAACCACTCGATCGTTTCGTTGCTGGATGGTGAGGCAGCGAAAGTAAGGTGTCGCACCTGCTACCACGATCACGACTATCGCCACGAACAGGCGCCGCCAACCAAAAAGGAATTAAAAAAGATGGAAGCGGACGCGCTGGCTGCGGCTAGCGGAGAAAGTCCCGCTCCCGAAGCCTAAGGCGTTAGTTTTGCCGCAGAACTCATCAGACAGCCGGCTACGGCTGGCGCTGCAGGCCATTCATACACTCAGAGACGACGGGCACGTTGCATATCTGGTAGGCGGATGCGTGCGCGACCGTTTGCTTGGGATTCAGCCGAAAGACTTTGACGTGGCTACGGACGCGCTGCCTACCGACATTGCGCGCTTGTTCCCCAATTCCCAGATGGTGGGTGCGCATTTTGGGGTTTCGCTACTCAAAGGCGCCCCTGGCGTTGAGATAGAGATTGCTACCTTCCGCAGTGAGGGCGCTTACTCCGATGGACGCCGTCCCGACGAAGTAGAGTTTGTTTCGAACGCAGCTTTGGATGCCAAGCGTCGGGATTTTACTATCAACGGCCTTTTCGAAGATCCCGAAACACGCAAACTGCTTGATTATGTCGGCGGCGTGGCGGATTTGCGGGCTAAGACGATTCGCGCCATTGGCGATGCCGAGAAGCGCTTTCAAGAAGACCACTTACGCATGCTTCGCGCAATTCGTTTTGCGGCGCGATTGGGCTTCGCGATTGAACCCGAGACGCTGGCCGCTATTCAAAGACACGCGTCCGAAATCAAGCGCATTTCCATAGAAAGAGTTCGTGCCGAACTCGATCGCATTCTTACTGAAGGTAACTCCAAACGCGGACTGGAGTTGCTGGATGAGGCTGGTTTGCTCAGCCACGTGCTTCCTGCCATAAAAGCGTTCCAAGGCGTGGAGCAGCCGCCGGAGTTTCATCCTGAGGGCGATGTCTGGACGCATGTGCTGATGATGTTGGAACACATGCACCAGCCTTCCGTCACGCTGGCTTGGGGGGTATTGCTGCACGATATCGCTAAGCCTGCTACATTCCGTCGTGCCGAGAGGATTCGTTTCGATGGACATGCCGAGTTAGGCGCGACGATGGCGGGGAGTCTATTGTTGGAACTCAGGTTTGCCAACGACGACATTGCGCAGATTACGTCGTTGGTGGCAAATCACATGAAGTTCAAAGATGTACAGAAGATGCGGCTCAGCACGCTGAAACGCTTTCTGCGCCTACCCCAATTCGGCGAGCACCTGGAACTGCATAGGCTGGATTGTTTGTGCAGCAACGGCCTGTTAGACAATTACGAATTCGTTCAACGAAAGTTGATTGAGCTGGACACTGAAGCATTGCGTCCGGAAAGCCTGATAACCGGGGCCGATTTGATCGCAGCCGGCTACAATCCAGGACCGAAATTTAAAGAAGCGCTCGCAGGTGTGGAAACCGCCCAATTGGAGGGCGAGATTCAGTCCAAAGAACAGGCCCTTGCCATAGCCCAGGCGATTTTGGAGCGCTGAGTTCTCAATGCTAATCTATAAGCTGACGGGCCGGTAGCTCAGTTGGTAGAGCATCGCACTTTTAATGCGGTGGTCGCGGGTTCGAGTCCCGCCCGGCTCACCAATCCTTTCGTTGCTTCAGCAAACGTCGAAATCATCCTTCTTTAAGGTCATAACGTTTTTTTGCGCCCGCAGAGCAGCAGGCGCGTTCATTGATCGCTCTCCTGCTTGAAAAAAAAGCTGAAATGGTTGGCAGCAAATCTCTGTCCAACAACCGCGTTGGACAAGTCTAACTGGAGAAAGCCTGTAGCATTTAAGCTGCACGGCGAAACGGTAAACAAGAAACTTGTTACTCTCGCTCTTACTACTGTTGTGGAGACACGATAGCTCCGATTCTCTGAAACTATTAGAGATATGCGTTTTCATCGTAAACCCAATGAATTCAGTCACTCTGGAACTTTTTGGTCGAAGTAATTCTTTGCGCTAAACCCTCAAGACGTGGTACAACAGAGAGGCAGACCTTAGGTGTTACGGGTGTGTATTACACGTTGGTTACGTAGTACTTATGGTTCTGTAAACGGGAAACGCCAGCCCGTGGCAGAAGAAGCGGTAGCTTCCGCCTAAAGCCAGCCAGTTTTCACTCTTCTCCCGATCAATCCAATTCTAGGCGCCTTCTTTTCACGTCTCCGAATAGATCATTCATCGATCTTTGACATTTTGAAAACGAAGGCCCAACCTCTTGAATCCGCTAGGCCATGATCAGCCGATGCGATTCGAAAACCCCGTCTTACGTGAAGTGTACAGCTGTCACTACTGCTAATGCTTTTTGATGCTCCCGACGCTCGAATGATCGAATCCCGCAATCGGATGATAAGTTTTCGGGTCACTTCCGAGGAATATGCTCGTTTTCGCGACCGCTGTCTTGCCCGAGGCATTCGCAACGTCTCCGAATTCGTCCGCCTCGCTGTTAACCAACTCTTAGCCGACGACACCGCGCAAGCCGCCAATGAGAAACTGACCTCGCGCGTTGGATCCATTGAGGCACGCCTAGCTGCCCTGGAATCGCAACTGACCAGCGCTAAATCTGCAGGCGGTGATTAGCTCGAAAACCTGACCGACATAGCTGCCAGCCGGCGAGTCATCCGCACTCCACTCGCCTTTAATGCCGGTCAACTCCAGCCACACTCACACCTGTTACTCGTTCACAACTCGCAATGTGCTTGCTACCGCCAGACCCTAGCCGAATTACCACTTCTGCCGTTACAGTCTCAACCGCCTGTCTCGCCGCCTTGTGGGGTAAATATTGAATCGATGCTGTCAGAGTCGTCACGCTCTTTACCTCCGAATCCCGAAAACTCACCTCGCAGCTGTTATTCGCCGGTTGCGTCCACTGATATTCGATTCCTTTGTCCTCCTTTGATGCGCTCTTCCAGGCACTTTTCTCCTGCGCAAATACGCCGGTTACCAATACGAAATACAGTACAGCTTTCACCAGTCTCCTAGTCATCAGTTGATATCCTACAGGAAAGCCCACCGCTTCTCCCAAACCTCTAGCCCCGAATTGAAAGCATTCCCTAACCAACTAATATGAGCCACGTCCACGAAGCGCTACGCAAAGCCTCCCAATATGGAGAGCCCGAGCCTAGTTCGTCCCTATCACCCGAACTCAAGAAAGTTGGCGATGCACTCCTTCGCCGCAAAGTCGTCTTCCTCTCCATTTTCTTCGGCGTCTTCTTGGCCGCCACCGCCTACGTCGTCTCGATGCCCAAAAAGTACGAAGCCGAGATGAAGCTCCTCGTCAAAAACGAGCGTCAGGAACTCGTCATTAGCCCCGACAGCAACACCAACACCGTCCACTCTGCCGAACCCAGCGAAACTGACATCAATTCCGAGATCGAAATGCTCCGCAGCAGCGATGTTCTCCGCACAGTCGCCCTTAAAACCGGCCTTGCCAAACCCGAACCTGGCAGCGTCCAGGCAGCCGGCGAAGTCTCTCCTGTATCTCTCGATAAAGCCTTGATCGGCCTCGAACACGATCTCTCCATTTCTCCCGTCAAGAAGTCCAACATCATAGACATCACCTATTCTTCAAAGAATCCCGAGGTCGCAAGCGCTCTCCTCCGCAACCTTGCCGATGTCTATCTCGAATCGCACCTGAAACTCCACGGTGCTCCTGGTACTTACGCTTTTTTTGAAGGTCAGGCCAACGCCTATAAAGACCGACTCAAGGTCTCCGAAGACGCACTGAAAGCCTTCCAGCAAAAATATAGCTCGCTTGTCTTGCCCGACCAGGATCAGGCTTTAACCACTCGCTCCGTCGATTCTCAAGCTTCTCTCGAAGATGTTGATGCTCAAATCGCCGATTACCAGCACCGTATAGCTCAAACCCAGAAAAGCCTCGCAGCGCTGGATCCCCGCGTCGTCACCTCCGTGCGAACCTCGCCCCAAGCTCAGTTGATAGCCAATCTCAATCAAACATTGGTCGAACTCCGTAATAAGCGTACCGATCTCGCTGTCAAATTTCGCCCCGACGATCGCATGGTCCTTGAAGTCGACAAGCAAATCGCCGATACCACTACGGCCCTCAATGATGCTGTCAAAGAAAACTCCGCCGAAAAATCAACCGACGTCAATCCCGTTCGTCAAAATGCTGAAAAAGACCTAGTCTCCGATCAAGTCGCTCTCTCTGGTCTCCTTGCTCGCCGTGCCTCACTGGCCCATGTCGCCGGCACCTACAAAGGCCAGATGCTCAGTCTCGCCGATCTTTCCATCCAGCACGATCAGCTAACTCGTCAGGTCAAAGAAAACGAAGATAACTACCTGCTCTACGAAAAGAAGCGCGAAGAAGCCCGCATTGCCGAATCGCTAGATCAGCAGCGCATTACTAACGTCGCCGTTGTTCAATCTCCGACCACTCCCGTTCAACCCTCCAGTCCCAAAGTCAAACTCGACATCTTGCTCTCAGCCATCCTTGCTGCCTTCCTCGCCTCCACTGCGGTCCTCATCCTGGAATTCACCGACCCAAAGGCTGCGGATACGCTTCGGCCCCGCCGTTACCTCGCCGCCGCCGTAAACGATTAAAAGTCACCATTGGCGTGAGACGCCGTGTCTTTGAGTTCCCGCCCCCTAGCTTTTTTGAACAGAACCCGACAGCTTCAACCGCCGGCCAGACGTCAACCCCGCAATCTCGGATGTAACGAACGAACCACAATTAGGAACAAAAAATGAAAAAAGTCCTTATTCCACTGCTCTGCCTTTTCTCAGTCGCTCTTCAATCCGCCGATACTAACCTCCCCACTGGCTTCGGTGACCGCCGCTACCACCTCCAGCCCAACGATCGCATCGATCTCGCCTACCGCTATTCCCCCGAATACAACGAAAGCCTCACCGTTCAGCCCGATGGCTACGTCTCCATTAAACTCATTGGCGACATTAAAGTGGGCGGCCTTAACCTTGATGAAGCCCGCACCGCTATCCTCGCCGGCCTTAGCAAACGCCTCAACGACCCCGAAATCACGCTCACTCTCTCCGAGTTCGAACGCCCCGCCTTCACTGTCGCAGGCCAAGTCGGTACGCCAGGCCGCTATGAAATCCATGGGCGCATCAACGCTATCGAAGCCATCGCCATCGCTGGCGGCTTCAAAGACAGCGCTAAACATTCCCAGGTCATCCTCTTTCGCCGTGTCAGCCCTGAAATGGCCCAAACCCACATACTCGACCTCAAGAAAATGATGGACCCCGCCCATCCCCACATCGAAGAAAGCATCGACATAGAACCCGGCGACCTGTTGATCGTCCCCAAAAACCGGGTCAGCAAGATTGCCGACTATGTCCATTGGGTCAATATCGGCTCCTACATTCCCCTGTAATCGCTCCACCCAACGAAAGGAAAAAGCATGCCTCATTCTGAACGTTTAGTAGCACCCCGTGTGTTCCTTGCAGTCGATTGCATCTTGGTCGGCATTGCCCTCGCAGCCTCTTTTTGCTCGGCAGATCAAGTTAAACTATCTTGGAACATTGCCGCCATCATGGCTCTCCGCCTGACTGTCCAAAACCTTCTCCGAGCCTCCGCCGTCTTTGTTTTTTGGCTCTTACTCATGCGCATCCTGCGTATGTACACCGCACATACCTTCCGCCCTTTCTCCGAAGCCCTCCGCATCGCCGCCGCCGTTGTAGGAACCGGCCTTGTGCTCTACAATTCTTTTGATCAAACCCACAAAGGCGCGTCGGCTCTCCACATCACTGCTGATTTTGCTCTATTTTGCTTCGTCACGCTATATGGTCTTCGCGCCGCTGTCTCCTTCCTCAGCCATCACTCTCATTCCGGCCTCCTGGGTCGACGCAGCGTCATAATTGTAGGCACTGGTACACGCGCCGTTCGCGCCTTCCGCCACGTCCGTACAGACCTCCACCGCACTCACTCCCTCCTCGGCTTTGTTGATTCCCGTAGCAAGAGTCTCTCCCCGGGCGAAATCGAATCCCTCTTTCTCGGCCCTATCTCCAACCTCGAAGCCATCTTGCTCAATAATGTAGTAGACGAAGTCATTATCGCCCTTCCAGCCCGCACCTGTTATGCCGATATCGAACAAACTGTCAATATCTGCGCCCGCGTCGGCATCCCAGTCAAATATCCCGACGACATGCTTCCGTTTGCTCCAATCTCCGAAAAACTCAGCTCTTCGCCCGGCATGCACATCGTTCGGCCCGCCGCGCACGACGCTCGCCTGCTCGTTAAACGCCTCGTCGATATCGTTGCTTCCTCGCTGGCCATTCTGCTTCTCTCGCCTTTGATGGTCGTCATCGCTGCGCTCATCAAATTCAGTAGTCATGGCCCCGTCTTCTTCTTGCAGGAACGGTGCGGTCTCGGCCGGCGCCGTTTCAAAATCGTTAAATTCCGCACCATGGTCGTTGACGCCGAGGCACGTCTCAAAGATGTCGAATCCTTCAACGAAGTCGGTGGCCCCGTCTTCAAAATGCGTAACGACCCGCGCGTTACCAAAATCGGCGCGTTCCTCCGCCGCACATCCCTCGACGAACTTCCTCAGTTCTTCAACGTGTTTCTCGGCCACATGTCCTTAGTGGGACCCCGCCCCATGTCCATCCGTGACGTATCGCTCTTCGACCAAGCCTGGCTCATGCGTCGCTTCTCTGTCAAGCCGGGTATTACATGCATCTGGCAGGTCAGTGGACGGAGTAACACCAGTTTCACTCGCTGGATCGAACTCGACCTCCACTATATCGATAACTGGTCTCTCGGTCTCGACGCCAAAATCCTGGCCCTAACTATTCCCGCTGTCGTTAAGGGCAGCGGGGCAATGTAATGCCTCCCACCCAGCAGGAGAAAGGAGCATCAGTGAAAGTCGCTCTAGTTCACGATTACTTTACACAAATGGGAGGCGCGGAGCGCGTCGTCGAAGCACTTTACCAGATGCTTCCCAGCCCAACTGTATTTGCCACTGTCAGCAATCCCGACAAACTGCCCGAAGGACTTCGCTCCGCCGATATACGCACGTCCTGGATGCAACATCTTCCCGGGATGAATCGCTATTACCGCCACTACTTTCCTCTCTATCCTATGGGTGTCGCTGGGCTGGACCTCAGCGGTTACGACCTCGTTGTTAGCAGTTCCTCGGGCTACGCTAAAGGGGTCAAAGTTGACACCAACGCTATGCACGTTTGTTACTGCCATACCCCAATGCGTTGGGTCTGGCGATATAACGACTACGCCTCGCGCGAGAAATTTGGACTCGCGCAGCGCGTGCTCATGCCGCTGTTAGTCAACAACCTCCGGAAGTGGGATGAAAATGCCGCGCGTCAGCCGGATCAGTTCGTTGTGAATTCAACAGTAGTTGCCGAACGCGTGTGGGATGCATATAAACGTCTAGCGGTAATCATCCCGCCACCTATTGACGTCAACCGCTTCAAGCCTTCCCCTATTCAAGATGACTATTACTTAGTTCTATCTCGCTTAGTTGGCTACAAACGGATCGATCTCGCCATCGAGGCTTGTACCCGCCTCGGACGTCGACTCGTCGTCATAGGCGACGGGCCCGACCGCGCGAGACTCGAAGCACTTGCGGGACCTACTATTCAGTTCCTGGGGCGGGCCTCTGACTCAGTGGTAGAAACATATGCCAGTCGGTGCCGAGCTCTGCTTTTCCCCGGCGAGGAAGACTTTGGCATGGTGCCGTTAGAGATCAATGCGGCTGGCCGCCCAGTCATAGCTTACAAAGCGGGAGGCGCCTTGGATACCGTGGTAGACGGTCTATCAGGTGTCTTCTTTGAGAAAGATGTCAGTGATTCATTGGCTGACGCGATTCAGGACTTCGAATCAAGATCCTGGAACGTTAAGGCGATCCGTGAACATGCTGAGCAATTTGACTCTGCCTCTTTTCAACAGAAGTTCGTGGAGTTGCTCCGAACACTCAATTCAAAGTTCTCGGCTACCCCTCGAAAACTACGTCGTTCGGCTGTTGCGTAACTAGCTCACAGCTTACGTAACGAAACAGTATCGGTTTCGATCTACATTAACTGCTGGTCACATGACAGCAGATCGTTCAAGCATGTACAGCTTAAACACTTCAGCGCAGCGAAGTCTTCATTCGACGAACGAGGCTGTTACTTCCCATTGTCAGACGACTCAACAGACTGGAAAGATTACCTTCCCAGCACTTGACGGCCTGCGGTTTTTTGCGGCGATCGCCGTAGTTCTCTTTCACTACCTTTCCCAGGTCAACAACTTCCTATCACTACCTGTCTGGGTTATTTCGCTCGTCAAAACCGGTCCAACGGCAGTACCGTTCTTCTACATTCTCTCTGGCTTTGTTCTGGCTCACACCTACGGGCAATTAGGCAACGCTCGAGCGATGGCAACTAAAAAATTGCAATTCTGGATTGCTCGGTTCGCGCGAGTCTACCCGGCCTATCTGCTTGCCTTCTTCCTTTTTGTCCCTATGGCATTCGTGAAGTACATCTATCATCCGATCCCTGGTAGCCGGTCAGGGGCGGGAACATTTGTAGCTAGCGCCATTCTGTACTGCACAATGCTTCAGTCATGGACTCCTCTTTCTCAGGGTTGGAACGGACCGGGTTGGTCAGTCTCAGTCGAAGCTTTCTTTTACACCGTATTCCCTTGGCTGGTTGCGGCAACGTTATTCGCTAAGCGTCTGAAGGGCTTAGTGATTTGCGGTATCTTGTCGCTTTTGCCATCTGTCATGATCATTGGCCACCTCATGCAAGTTGTGCCTGAAAAACCGTGGCTTGACTACATACGCAATAACCCTGTTTTTTGGCTCCCCTCCTTTTTGCTTGGCATCGCAATTGCCCCTTACGCAGCTAGTTGGGGACAAGTCCGTGCGCGGACCGCGACGTTTTGGGCTGTCATTTCACTGAGTTGTTTATTGATCATTGCGGCGCTCTGCCCCGATAGCTTGAGAGACCTGCCCGTCCATGGCAGCCTTGGATTGATCCTCGCGCTGATAGTACTCTGTTTTACTCACCCCACCGCCATTTCGAGTCGCCTGCTGGGTGGCCGCGTGCTGTCCTCTCTAGGCCGAGCCAGTTACGGGCTGTACATTATTCAATCGCCTGTGTGGCACTATTTTCGCGAGCTACTTAAGAAGATACACAGTTATCTGGGCGATAGGGACTCAGTAAGTGCCTTAGAGTTCGGAGTGTTCTTGATTATGCTCGTTGGGTGCTCTGTTGTCCTGGAGAAATATCTGGAACGTCCCGCCCGAGAGCTGATTCGATCAGTATTAAATTCGCGGATCGCAGATCAATCACGTGCGCTTGCAGTCTCGGCATCGAATAACGGCGTTGCGAAATCAGGTTCTTCTGACTCTAAGTCTGATCCTGGGTACAACGATGCTGTTTCCGTTCAATAGACTCCCTAAGCGGAGAATCGAAATATCCGATGGGTAACCTGAATAGCGAATGAAAATCACCCTTTACAATCACACCGGCATAGTGAGCGGTGCGGAACGAGTGCTCTTATCCTCGACCGGAGCATTAATGAAAGAAGGATTTGATTTCTGCCTTATCTGTCCTGAAGATGGAACCCTTCGATTCGAAGCCGAACAGATCGCGCTCAACTACGTTCCCGTAAAGACCTTACATGCACGATTCACGTGGAATCCGTTGCTTATTGCGTCTTATTTTGGCTCGGTGATATCGACACTGCTGGACCTGCGAAGGGTCCTTAAATCTACGAATCCCGATTTCGTGCACGCAAACAGTATTCGAGCCGGAATGGTGGCTACGCTGGCCACTGTTGGGACAAGGATTCCAATCCTTTGGCATCTTCACGATATTTTGCCCCGTCACCCAATTTCAACATTGGTGAAATTCCTTGCGCTTTCTTCCAGGCGAACCTATCTGATCTCTTGTTGCATTGCTGCGGCTCGGAGATTTCTTCCTTCCGCCGACAGTTGGAACGGCAAGTTATCTGTAATACATAACGGAATCGATGCTGCGAGCTTTGCCCCAGATCCACTGATACGAGAAAGGTCAAGAGCCAGCCTGGCGGTTGATTCTTCGGATGTAGCCATCGGCATAGTGGGCCAAATTACCGCTCGAAAAGATCAACTCGGTCTAATTCGAGCGTTCCCCGATCTCCTGCTTAAGGTGCCGAAAGCTCACCTCATGATCGTCGGCGAACCCTTGTTCAACAAAGATCACGAGTACCTCGATGTTCTGAAAGACGAAATAAAGAAGTTAGACCTTGCCGGACACGTTCACCTTCTTGGCCAACGGCGCGACGTTAGGGAAATAATGCAAGCCCTAGATGTTCTAGTCCTCAATTCGAAAGTTGAGCCATTCTCATTGGTTGTATTGGAAGCCATGGCGCTAAGCAAACCCGTGATCGCAACTGATTCCGGCGGCGCAGTTGAGGTGATAAAGGACGGAGAGAATGGCCTGATAATACCGGTGGGTGATCAAAACAAACTTCTGGAAGCGCTTCTGTCGCTTTGCCTATCCGCCAGCTTGCGAAGCGAATACGGATGTCGCGCACGCAGCACCATCGAAGCCGCTTTCACACGCCGACATTATCTCGGTTCGCTCCGTAAGATTTATCTAAATGTCGCACAGCAGACTAGTGTAGAGTTTGACCATCCTATCAGTCGAGAACCGGATCCGATGGCTGCAGTATCTAGAATTGTGGCGCAGTCGGACGAGCGGGCATGATGCCAATCGCATCGCCAGACCAGAAAGACGAAGTAGTCAACCAGCCGAAAGGCAGAGGCTCACGAGCCATTGCGCTTTCGATGCTGAGCCGCGTCGTAATGATTGGCGTAAATGTGGCCACCGGAATGATCACTGCGCGCGCGCTGGCACCTACTGGACGCGGCGAACAGGCCGCCATGATCCTTTGGCCGGTTCTTCTCTCATACGCTACCAGCTTTGGGTTGCCAGCATCGCTCTCTTACTTTTTAAAGAGATCTCCAGAAAAGAAATCTGAACTGTTGTCGTCAGCCCTTATTCTTGGCTTGGCGCTCAGCGCATTATCAGGTGTCATTGCCGCCGTCCTAATGCCGAGACTCTTAGGTCACTACGATGATCAAGTAATTCTTGCAGCCCGATTGTTTTTGCTATATCTGCCGATGGGGACCTTCTCGTTTCTTGCGAGGGCCGCGCTAGAGGCCGATGATAAGTTTGGCGTTTCCATTTGGTCACAACTGCTGACTCCGGCTTTAACTCTGGTAATGCTTTTGGCTTTCCTGGTGGTTGGCCGTCTAACTCCGATAACGGCGGCAATGTCGTATACCCTGAATGGCCTGCCGGTTTCACTTTGGCTCTGGGGTCGTCTCAGAAAGTCATTCCGCGTATCGTTTCTAAATCCAATACCTCTCGCCAGAAAGCTTTTAACCTATGGTCTTCCTGCTTATGGCATTGATCTCTGCGGCACGCTGGCGGGTAATGTCGATCAAGCAATGGTGGTCAATTTTCTCGAGCCAAAAGCCATGGGCATCTATGCAGTGGCAATCAGTGTGTCGAGAATGGTCAATCTAGCTCAGTCCTCGGTCACGATGGTTCTCTTGCCGAAGGCTGCGGGTTCGGACCCTGACCAAGCCGTGGCGCTAACAGCCAAAGCTGCCCGTGCTAGCGCCTTCTTGACTGCTCTCGTGGCGTTAGCAGTTCTAATCGTCAGCCCAATCGCGACCCGCTTACTGTATGGGACTGACTTCTTGCCGGCAGTCGGACCCATCCGAGTCTTAACGATCGAAGCTTTGATCGGTGGGACAGTAATGGTTTTGGCGCAAGCGCCAATGGCCTTGGGCCGCCCCGCGTTGGTGACAACACTTCAAATGTGCGGATTGGCCTTTACAATACCGTTGATGTTCATTCTGTTGCCCCGGCTGGGCCTGTTGGGCGCGGCATTAGCGCTTTTAATTTCAACATGCATGCGATTAGTTCTGATGCTGGGATGCTTTCCCCTGGTGCTTAAGTATCCGATACCTAGACTCTTGCTGTCGCGGGAAGAATTCTCCCACCTGCTTCAGATCGGGTGGGAGGCGATTGGCTACCGGCGTGCCAGTGGTTCCAGTTAGATGTCATCATTCTTCCGCAGATCACACGGAGAAGCTCGCGCTCCTAGCGGAGATAGACAAGCCTTCTGGCTGTTACTCGTATTTATTGCCGTAAATCTAGCCCTTCTTGCCTCGCCCTTGGCAAGCATTCTGCATTATGGGTTCACCGTATTCACATTCGCGACTGCGTGCGTCATCTTGCGTTTTTCGCCCAAGACATACGTAGTCTTTACCCTGTGGTGTTGGATACTTGTTCCCTTGTTTAGACGGCTCGTGGATTATCGCAGTGCTTTCGTAGACCCAAGTCCAATACTTCTCGCGCCACCGATCATAACTTTGATCAGCCTCTATCCTCTCCTCGCACGAGGCAGAGTCTGGAAGAACCGAGAGGTATTACCTCATCTTCTAATTATCGGAACGCTTGTGTTCGGAGCACTGGTTGGTCTTACAAGCTACTCCGCAAGTGACGTGGCTCGCGCTTTCCTAAACTGGTTTGTCCCGCTAGCGTGGGGCCTCTATCTGACCACCTCGCCCGATTTCACGCGCGACGAATGCCGAGCACTGATAACCCGCCATCTTGTATGGGCCGTTCTTGTGATGGGTGTTTATGGCATCATACAGTACACTTTTGCACCGGGCTGGGATAAGTTGTGGCTCGATAATTCGATTGATCTTAGAGGGTCAACCAGTTTTGGTCTTCCACAACCTTTTCAAATTCGCGTCTGGAGCACTCTGAACGGTCCTTTCGTGTTTGCTGGTGCGATGCTTTGCGGACTTTTATTGATAGCCGCAAGGCCCTCGAAAAGCGGCTTGCTATCGTCCGTGGCGGGTGGCATTTCGTTCATGCTTTCGCTTGTGCGAACCGCTTGGCTTGGTTTCGCCTTCGGCTTCATTCTCCTGGCATTTTGGCAAAAGCAGCGCCGTCTCCGGCTAATTGGCGGAGCGATAGCCGTTATTCTACTTCTCGCCGGTGTGCTGTCGTTGCCCGTCTTTCGCGACACAATTACGGGACGCCTTCAGACCATGACTGATATCCAGGGAGACGGCAGCGTTCAGGAGCGTCGCGAAACGCAGACAATGATGGTGAGACTTATTCTCGATACACCATTCGGACAGGGACTTACCGCAGCTGATATTTCCGCGAAACTTCTCAACAGTGAGCCAATCGATAGTTGTATCTTCGACCTCTTGTTTTACTTAGGTTGGTTTGGCACCGCAGTCGTCATGATTGCTCTGGTACTCGTCGCAAAGAACACCTTTAGTGCCGCGCAGAGAGGTGATGCCGGTCATGGGTTTGCGGCGATTGTTTTTGCAATGCTGTTGCAGATGCCCGCGGCAAATATTCTTGTCGGACTAGTGGGTGTTTTCTTCTGGACGGCCGCAAGTCTGGCACATAACCAAAAGCAGATTCCAATCGCCCGTGCGCGCTTGAGGCCATCGTTACACGAAAAATATGTCTGAAACACACCTGGCGGAAAACCGGCTTACCGGAATGCCTTCCTCGACATTAGACTCATTGGTTACTCAGGGCAGATTGCGAGTTTTATCCATCGCTCATTCAGCGTTCGGCGATGGCTCGTCCCGTCTCCGTTATCATCCACTTGCGACCGACAAATCGCTAGATTTGACCTTGCTTATACCGGATAAGTGGGAGGAATCAGGCCAGAAGTTTACGATGGGGTCTGAAGCCGGTCCACTCAATATCAAAGTTGGCGCAGTCCGCCTGCAGAGCGTGCCCAAGCTCAACTGGTATGCCCACTATTATCCATCGCTGAAAAGATTGTTACATGAGATGTCGCCAAACGTCTTACACTTGTGGGCCGAGCCGTGGAGCATACTCGCCCTTCATTCGATCTTCTTGCGTGATCGATATTTCCCCAAGATGGCTGTGGTGCTGGAGACTGATCAGAATATCTTAAGACGCCTTCCTCCTCCATTCGAGTCTATTCGCAGGTATAACCTTAAACGCACTGACATGTTAATCGCTCGAGCACAGGAAGCGCTGGACGTCTCGCGGGCGTGTGGCTACGCTGGCCCATCGGCCTTTGTAGAGTATGTAATTCCGACAGATTTGTTTAAGCCAACCGACAAGGAAACTGCTCGTTCCGACTTCGGTATCAGTGGTTTTACCATAGGATACGTTGGGCGATTAGTGCCCGGAAAAGGGCTTTCAACAGTGCTACAGGCGCTGAAGGCATGTACTCGACCAGTCAATTTCGCAATCATGGGGTCTGGCCCGGAACTCCAGAATCTCAAACAGCAGACCGCCGACCTGGGTCTGGCCGACCGCGTCACCTTCTTCGCATCTCAGCCGCAACGTGCCGTCGCAAGATTCATGGCTGCACTCGATGTCTTAGTCCTTATGTCAGAGACTCAACGGACTTGGAAAGAGCAGTTTGGACGGGTTATTATCGAGGCCCAGGCGTGTGGAACCCCCGTCATAGGTTCTAGCTCGGGATCAATTCCCTTTGTTACTGGCCGCGGAGGATGGATCGTGCCAGAACGTGACGCCACTGCGCTTACTCAACTGCTCGAGAGGCTGTCTTGCGACCCAAGCTCGATAGCCAGTGCCGCGGAATCTGCTCTTGCAAACACTACCAGGTTTACTCCAGAAATCGTCGGGGCCGCTTTAACAAGTGCCTTAGTAGGAGCTAAAGTTTCCCGACAAGGAGCGAGATGACTGCTGAGAGCCGATTTCTGGTTGTTCTGACCGCAACGGTCACTCCGACGCCAAACATAGGTACGCAGATTGTTCGCAAAGATCCTGCTCTCCGCAGGGCCGATTACCTGCGCGCATTTACACATTGGCTCGATCATCCGGATCCTCGATTGAGCAGAATTCTATTGATCGAAAACTCCGGTGCAAACATGGATGAGTTCAGCCGGCTGGCGGATGCTTATGACAAAAAAGTTGAGATCATCTCCGTTCCACCGAAGCCGCTGCCGTCCGGAATGCACTATGGCTATTCAGAACTGGCAATGTTAGACGATGGACTTCGTCGCAGCGCGCTACGTCCGAACACAAGTCACATGATTAAAGCGACTGGCCGGCTTGTCTTCCCTGCGCTTCCCGAGCTGTTAAACAGGCTGCCCGAAACAATTCGCTTTGCCGCCGACGCTCGCAGAGGATTGCCGTTTAGACGACTACCGGGAGGCTTCGTCAGAACAGAAGTCTTTGTGACAATGCACGACTTTTATGATTCCGTACTTCGGACGAGTTACTCCGCTCTGCTCAAAATGGAGACCTATCCATTCTTGGCAGAGCACATATTCTACGAACGGCTTATGCCATTCAAGCACGACGACGACGTGCGTTTTAGATTCCCGATCAATTGCGAACCCGTTGGATTTGCCGGCCACGCAGGGAAGAAATACGACCGACCAGGCAGAGTTCTGATAACAAAAGCGCGGGCTCTTTCAAGAGTCATCGCTCCAAACTTATGGCTTTGAGCGGCCAAGAGGTTTAGCTGGCCTGGTAGCACGCTTTTAAAACTAAGCGAGGCCAGCTTGCCTTCGACTTTCCTCACCGTTACTGTAAGCCCAACAGTTGTACGTTCGCTTGAAAGTTCGGTGACGAGCCGCCCCCAAAGTGAAACGCCCCGATGAATGGACCATCGCTGTAGCCATTCGCTGTTGTGGCAACTCCGCTTGGCCAAGTAGGAGTAATGCTTGCTCCAGTCAGCCCGCTTGCGGCCGAGACGCTTATGCTCGGGACGCCGGTACATCCAGCACCTTGATTGGTGATGGTCGCAGCGCTTATTGTTCCCGCGCTCACGATGAAGGTGCCTGCCGGGGCAGTCGAACATCCCCCTCCAGTAGCTGTCCATGCGTAGCTTCCATTTGCACCACCCGCTCCCGGGACTATCTGAAGCGCGCCACCTACTCCTGTGGCTTTTTTGAGGAGCGAAGCTGTTAAGGAGATCGCTCCGGTGTTTACTGGAACGATGCCTGCGTTGGCAATCGGCAGGTATTGTGTCTGGCCTGCCTGCATGGCTACTCCGAGAACGGGAGTATTCAGGTTGGTTCCTCCGACGGCGCAACCGGCGTAATAGGGTTCAATCAAATCGCCAACAGCACTGACTGAATGATTTCCATTTGCGAAACTGCATCGTGCGACGTAACCCGACCAACCTTGCGCATCCTGTAGTCGTAACGCGCCATACGCGTCAGCTAAACTCGGCCCTATCAGTGGCAACGTTCCGGAATTGGCAATCCACCGCTGGATATCTCCACGTATGAGAACACCTCTCACTGCGTTCAGGCTATTGACGTTAATTGTGGCCACGGGCGTTGATCCGCTTCCCCCCCCGTAATTCGGATCGTTCGGAGTCCAACAGCCCGCATCGCATTCCAGATCGGACACGAGTAGTCCAAGTGAGCCCAGATCGATCGCAGCTCGGCGTTGTCGTCCACCAGAATTCCAATACTCCTGGCTGCCCCAAGAGACGAATAGATCGCCTATTTGGGTCTTGGTGATAGACCGGCATTTAGCTGCATCGTTATAACTCCCCGAAGAGAATCCAGTATCATCCTGAAAAAGCGCATTGCCCATATACTCAGCCATCAGGTGATGAATGTCGAGCCGGTTTGCAATGTCTGCGCAACTTCCGTTGGTGTCTGCCTGCCCATAAATCCCATAGGGAGCTTGCAAATAGGTCTGGCCTTCCATCGTTGCCGAAAGAGTAGCCGAGTTGCTGACACCGATAGCGGCAATGCTTTGGTTTTCCGCGCGAAAATCTGAAAATGCGAGATCTCCGAAATTTGGGCCTGATGGAGGTAAATAAAGGCCAAATACACCGCCATAAACATGCAGTCGGATGAACTCGGTGTGATCGCCCACGATATTGAGGTCGTGAAAGAAGCCGCTAGCTTCTACGTCCATCAATCGGAGTCGCGATCCCCAAGCCATGCCATCCATGTTTATGCCAACTACCCCGGGCGAAAAGATTACCTGCGGAGCCGAAGAGACAAAACCTACGTTCTTTATGTCACCCGAATAATTCTCGCCAGTGTACCTTCCAGTGGCCGATCCAGGTGTTGATTGAGGATCACCGCAGCTAACCAGGGCGTATCCGGTGCCCCAGTCATATCCTGCTTTTATCAGCGTATTTCTTGGCCCGTCACCATTCCAAAAAATACCACCCTGGTATTGTCCGCTAGCTTCAGAGTGTGCTGGAATAAACAAAGTCAACGGCAATGACGAGCCAATTACATAAGTCCCTGCCGGAGTATAGAGCTTACCATTCAATAGTCCGGCCTGGATCGCTAGCCACGCGATGTCGATTTTGGAGACTTTCGCATCAGTCAGATTATATGCATCACCACTGAACGAGAAAGGAGAACTTTGAACCGTGATCCAGGAAAATGGATGGCTTCCGTTGATAGATATCGCTGCCAGACCAGCCAAAGTGGTCACTCCGTAGAACGGACTTCCCGCAGGTGCGTTGCCCACCGTGTGAATCGTGCCGTCGTTAATTGCGATCCCGCCGCTATAAGCAAGAACGTTTATTAGACCGCCGACGCTATACTGTGCACCCAGATTTACAATGCTCGCGTCTGAAGACAAGGTCGCGGGACTACCCGAAGTAAAACCCGAAGTGGCGGTGGCCCAATCTGTTATATCGGAATGCGTCAGCACGATGTTACCGCTGCGTCCCGCCACTGACTGAACGGGAGATGCTGCGCCCGCCTGTGCCGCTGTTATGTTGCCAATCCAACTAAAAGTTCCACTTTGGTTTTGGCAAACCTGGAAAGAACCGTTTGTGTTCGTACTGCCGGCGAGATACGAGATCATGCCTTCGTTGCTTGCCCCGCATGACAGCTGAGCGTTACCGTTGACTATTTGCGGATTTGCTAGCGCCACCCAACCAGTCGTGCCAGCTATAGCAATGGGATGCATCGTGCCATTTTGAATGACAAAATTCCCTGATGAGTCGGTCGCAACGGACCAATTATTCGATGACCCTAAAGTTATTCCCGCTGCAAAGCTCTGTGGCTGCGAGAACACATTTCCCGAGTCCGTAAGCGCGATGTCAGACGACACCTGCGAGGGGTCAAGGCGGGTGAGCCTTGTGGTTGTACTTTGGCCGTCTGCAAGCAAGGTCCCCAACAGTAGGCCAATGAAAAGTAATCTCATGCGCCTAATCGTTCCACGAGGGCAATGCCAACTCTCTGGTACAGAGCAATCTAAGTCTATGATTCTTAAATAAGTTATTTTTTTTGCTACAGCTGTGACTCGCCATACGAGCGACCCTGTGGCCGTCAGATGGACAGACCAAAAGGGCTTCCGTCCCGCCGCTGCGAAGTTTTTGACCGGGTGGGTGGTTCATAGATTGCTCACTCTATGATCACCACGTTTGGTTGAAGGAGAGCAAGTCTAGTCCACGATACGTAATGCTGGAAGTGCAGGCGATGATGATCATTAGAGTTCCAAAGGGTGATCGAAACGTCAACTGAATCGCTGAGACGTAAAGTCATGCGGCTACATCGCGTTTGTTAGTACACGGTCAGACGCACGCTCATTGGCCGTCTCGATTACAGACCTGCTCCTGGAAGGAATTTGGTCACTCAAGCCGTGCTCTACAAATACTTATTGCCTCCCCCGGAAGACGGATTATATGATTGCGGCAAGTGCGGAAACCGCCATTCGTTATTTGTTTGCACACCTCGCTGGGCGCTACTTACTTACTAATTTAAAAAGGGAACGAGGGGGAATTGTTATCCACTTCGAAGTCTTGGAATGCTCATAGATTCTAGATTGCTGCTTACGTTGACCGCTACGATCACGCCTGATATAAATGCTGCTGTCGTAAGGAAAGATCCGTCTCTACGACGTGCGGATTATTTAAATGCGTTTCGATATTGGGTCAATCATCCAGATCCACGACTCCGCCAAATCCTCTTTGCGGAGAATTCGGGCGCCGACCTGACGGAGTTTCACGAAGCCGCCAGCAAAAGCAAAAAAAGTATCGAGATCATATCCACTGCACCCGTCCAGCTACCGCCTGGACTAGACTATGGTTACTCAGAACTGCTAATGATTGACCAGGCGCTGAGCCAAAGCCTGTTAAGGCAAAACACTACTCACATGATCAAAATGACTGGAAGACTGACGTTTCCAGCCCTGCCTAAACTTCTGAACATGGTTCCAGATGACGTGCTCTTGGCTGCCGATGCCCGAAGCACATTAGTGTTCCGCCGTATCAGACGTGGCCTGATAAAGCTGGAGCTGTTCCTCGTCAATCATGACTTTTACGATACCCATCTGCGGCAGTTGCATGCTTCTCTCCTAGCGTCGCCTGGATATCCCTATAACACCGAACACTTCATATTCGAGCACTTGGAGGGGTTAGCGAAAAACACGGGCGTGTTCTTCCGCTTCCCTGTGAATTGTGAGCCCGTGGGCTACGCGGCACACGCAGGCAAAAGGTATGATCGGCCTTCGCGCCACTTTATGACTGCTGCCCGCGCATTATCCCGAGTGATTGCGCCTAAGATTTGGCTCTAAAACGCTTTCAAGTTTTCGAACCAGATTTTCGCTACGAAACTATCATTCCCGCGTCTCACGCATGATCTGATGCGCGCCACGTCCCATTCCTCCCACTGAACCCTCCTCCCCAATTCCCGTCCGCGAATTCCCACCGCCGCAGCATTTGCGATTCCAGCCTGATTCATTCGTAGCTTCGCTACACCGCCGGTACTCACAACACGATCGATCTCGCACGCTTTTGGACCGAAATCCGCTGAGACCGCGCAAGTCCTCATTGACCTGATGCCCACTCTCATCGAGGCTGAAGAGGACTTGCAACGTAACCTCCTCTTTTTCCGCTCTGCCGGTGTTCGCAACATCATCGCTCCTGACCAGCGGGCTCTCACCAATCCCTTTAATCCCTCAACTAAGCCCTATCAGCACGAATCGCAACGTATGGCTCGCATCCGTGGCATCGCTCGGCGATCCAGACCTACTACGCCCGCTCATCTGCAGCCATTCGAGCACAAAACGTTCTTCCGGTTACCATCCATCCCCAGATCTACAGCTAACCCAAATCGCATCTCCACCAAACGCAAATAGTTTCCCTAACCTGAGCCCACGGCGGAAACTTTTGTATGTCTGTAGAGCCGAGGGGAAGGCAGCGAAAGCCAGTGTCAAACTTACAGGCTCATGTACGCCTCGTCAACCCGCTTTGGTTCATGCGAAGCATCTCGCAAACCTCCTCGTCCTCCACCTGCCCAAAATCCTCGTACCATTGACCCACAGCATAAAACGCATTCGGAATCGCCAAACTAATACATTCATCTGCCGCGTTACTCACAGTTCGAACAGCCTCATGCGAAGCCACTGGAACCGCCGCGATGATTTGCTGCGCTTGGCAACTCCGCACATGTCTCACCGCTACCAGCATGCTCGCCCCCGTCGCCATTCCATCGTCAACCAAAATCACCAGACGTCCCTGTAATTCCGGTTCGCCTTTACCACCGCGATAAGCCAATTCCCTCCGTTGCAACTCCCGCGTCTCATTCGCAATCTCTCGCTCAATCTGCTCCCGCGAAACACCGAAATCATCCACAATCTGTCGATCCAAAACTTGCGTCCCATGCGCAATGGCACCCATCGCCAATTCAGGCTTTTCAGGAACGCCCAGCTTCCGAATCACCAGCACATCCAACTTAGCCTGCAGTCGCTTCGCCACCGCAGCCGCGACAATCACGCCGCCACGAGCCAATCCCAGAACAATCGCATTTTCGCCCACGCCCCGCTGCGCCAGCTCTTCCCCAAGCGCTCCGCCCGCCTCGTCACGATCGCGAAATGGGAGTCGAACCCTCATAGCTCACATCCAATCTATCGCTTATCCGCCCAACTTGCTTAACTCGTAAACAAACCGCTTGCATGTCTCAATAAACGGCGTATACTTGCTCCTGTCCGATGTAAGGAAGGAGGTTTCATACCTCATGTCTACACCCGTTCGCATGCCGTCTCAGTGGAATTTTGATGAGCCGGCATTTCTCGCTAAAATCCCCTATCCCGTCACGCGCACCACAATGGAAGGAGTCTTCTCCGCAAATGCGCCGCCCGATAGTTTTAACCCAAACACAGCCAGCGAAACAGACCTCATCAAAAACGGTATCCTTTGGCGTCGCCCAACCGCAACCGATAACCCAGCGCTCAAACAGGCTTGGGATAAGGTTTTCTCCCGCAAATGGCTCGCCGCAGATCGAATCATCCCAATCATGGAGCCGCAAGTCGGCCGAAAACGCGTCCTCAATAAAACATCCAAAAAAGCAACCAACGGTACCTATCTTTTCCCCGGCTGGTCAGGCGCAGTAGCCACCACAGGAGCCCCATTCACCGGTGCCATCGGCTATTGGTACGTGCCCACTGTTAGCAAAGCTCCCGAATCGCCATCGTCCCCGCCAAGCTACGATTCCACCATCGGAGTCGCCTACGATTCGTCCTCGTGGATCGGCCTCGACGGTTTCTTGGTCACCAACGATGTCCTCCAGGCCGGCATCGAGCAATCCATCGATACCAAAGGCAATCCCCATTACGTCGCCTGGTATGAATGGTATGGCCCCATCGGTCCGCCGCCTGCCTATGTGGACCAAGTCAATATCACCAACCTCCCCATCAGCCCCGGCAACGAAATATACGTCTCTGTTCAGTATGTGGGCAAGACTGGCGGCAGCATCTATCTGGGCAACGTCACCACCGGCAAGCACTTCTCCATAACCATCGCGCCTCCCTCGGGAGCATCCTTCAGCGGCAATTCCGCCGAATGGATTATGGAAGATCCGGACGGCGGCGAAGCTACAAATACCTCCCTCGCGAGATTCACGCCCGTCACCTTCACCAGCGCCCTCGCCTGCTCAGCCAGCGGCACGGTCTACAATCCCGAAAGCCAAAACATCTGCAACATCCAAGCCAATAACGGCAAAGTGTTGACCAGCACCACTGTCGGCCAAAACACCGCAACCATCTCCTTCACTGGCTGAGCCGCAAGCGAAAGCCGGGACGGGCACGTTTTCGAGCGCCTCCCGTCCCATCAATTCCTTTTCCGGTAGTCTTCCTACCTATGTGCTACTATCTTTAGTAGCCATGCGTAAGAAAAAAGCCGCCGAAGGACAAGTAGAAATCCTGCAGGGAACGCTCGACATGCTCATTCTGCAGGCAATCGCGCCAGGGCCTGCTCATGGCCACACCATCGCGCATGTCATTGAGCATCGTTCGGAAGACACTCTACTGGTAGAGCACGGCTCGCTCTACCCTGCCTTGCAACGTCTCGAAACCCGCGGCTGGATCGCCTCTTTCTGGGGCACTTCTGAAAACAATCGCAAAGCTCGTTACTACCGTTTGACCGCTCCCGGCCGCAAACAACTAAGCGTCGAAATGAGCCGCTGGGAACAGGTCGTACGCGCCGTCAATCGTGTCCTCAGGCCCGTCGAGGAGTAACTCGCCATGAGGTGGCCACCATTTTTGCGCCGCAAGTATTGGGATGCCATTCGAGCCCGAGAGCTGGAAAGCTATCTGGAACTCGAAACCGCCGAAAACATGTCGCGCGGCATGACTCCCGAAGATGCCGCAGCCGCCGCGCGTCGAAGACTGGGCAATTCCACCTTGATCCGAGAGGAGATTTACACCATGAATACGGTTTCCTGGCTCGAAAGTCTGGTCCAAGATTTTCGTTATGCGCTCCGTACCCTCACCCTGAACCCAGGCTTTGCCATCGTGGGCATTCTCTCGCTCGCCCTGGGTATCGGCGCCAACACCGCGATCTTTCAGCTCCTGAATGCTGTGCGCTTGCGCAGTTTGCCCGTCGCGAAGCCGCAAGAACTAGCCGAAATCAAAATCGTGGGTGGAAATGGCGGCTTGGGCATGAACGATAGCTACGGCGAACTGACTCGGCCCATCTGGGAGGAAATCCGCCGCAACCACCCCGCGTTTTCCAGTATCTTCGCTTGGAACGCGAACCAAGATGACATCGGCAAGGGCAGCAGCCTGGAAACAGTCAGTTCGCTCTATGTAACTGCCGACGCGTTCCAAACGCTGGGGATCCAACCGTCGCAAGGCAGGCTTTTCATTCCCGACGACGAACACGCCTGTCCACAAACCGTCGCGGCCGTCAGCTATCCGTATTGGCAGACAAAGCTGGGCGGAAGACCAATCGACGGAACGTTGAAGTTACAAATTGATGGCGCGTGGATGCAGGTCGTCGGCGTCACTCCTTCTTCATTCTTTGGCATGGCGGTCGGGCAAAAGTTTGATATCGCTCTCCCGTTTTGCCGGCCCAAGGAACTGCAGCGTAACTGGTTCAATATCGCCGTTGTTGGCCGGCTCCAGCCCGGATGGACCTTGTCGAAAGCCTCCGCTCAACTTGCCGCCATGAGCCCAAGCATCATGGCCGCCACAGAGATTCAAGGCTACGATTCAAAAATTGTAAATCGATATCGAAACTTCCGGCTTGGAGCATATCCTGGTGCCGCCGGTGTCAGCAATCTACGCAACAATTACGATACGTCCTTGCGTTTGTTGCTCGGAATGACCGGGCTCGTGCTCTTAATCGCGTGCGCAAATCTGGCGAACTTGATGCTTGCCCGGGCCAGCGCCCGCGAACGCGAAATTGCCGTCCGCCTAGCCCTCGGCGCTGCGCGTCTTCGTCTCTTGCGTCAGTTACTTGTAGAAAGTGTCTTGCTAGCTTCGATGGGAGCCTTACTTGGCATGGGTTTGGCGAAATGGCTCAGCCATGCTTTGATCTCCACCCTCACTACTGAGTTCGACAGCGTAACTCTCTTCACGCCCTTCGATTGGCGAGTGCTTCTTTTCACCGTCGCAGTGACCACGCTTACCTGCATCGTCGTCGGAATCGTTCCCTCCCTCAGAGGCTGCGGCGTCGAACCGGCGCGCGCCATGAAATCGGGCGGACGCGGCATGACTGCAAACCGTGAGCGCTTCTCATTCCAGCGCGGCATGGTCATTACTCAGATCGCCGTATCGCTCGTGTTGCTTATGGGCGCTTTGCTCTTTGTTCGCAGCTTCTATAACCTGATGAACTTCGATCCAGGGATGCGCGAGGAAGGCGTGTTGACCGGGTTCGTAGGGCTTCAGAATTCAAACGTCGCGCCGGAACACCTTGAGGAATTCAAACGCGAAGTGCTCGATGAGATACGCTCCGTTCCCGGCGTTGTCTCTGCCGCCTCCACTTCGTTCGTCCCATTGGTCGGAGGTTCATGGGGACACGGCATCACCATTCGCAACATCGATGGCTCAACGCAATTCTCATGGGTCAGTCCAGGATATTTTCAAACCATGGGTGTCCCATTGCTCGGCGGTAGGGATTTCTTACCAAGTGACAACAATACTTCCCAACGCGTAGCCGTAGTGAATCAAACCTTTGTGCGGCGCTTTCTCGCTGGCGTTAATCCGCTCGGACAAACTATGCGCACCCACCCCGAACCCAGCTACCCTGAAACGGTCTATCAAATTGTCGGCGTGATTCCAGATACTAAGTACAACGACCTCCGCGGAAACACACCGCCTATGGTCTTTGCCCCTTACGCTCAGTTTCCGAATCAAAGGTCGTGGATGCAAATGATGATTCATTCGGCGCTACCGCCCGCAGTGCTGGCAGATTCAATAAAGCGTCGCCTGGCCGAAAGGCATCCCGAAATAGTCGCGCGCTTCAGCGGCTTCCAACACCAGATTCGCGATGGCATGGTACGCGAGAAACTGATGGCAACCCTATCGGGATTCTTTGGCGTTCTCGCCGCTGCACTCGGAATGGTGGGCCTTTATGGCGTAATGGCGTATATCGTAGGCCAGCGCAAAAATGAAATCGGCATCCGTCTCGCTCTCGGTGCAGATCGCTCGCAAGTCATCGCCATGGTCATGCGCGAAGTCGCTCTGCTGCTCATCGTGGGCATCGCAATCGGAGCAGTCTTCGCACTACTAGCCGGACACTGGGCAACTACGCTGCTGTTCGGCCTCAAACCAAATGACGTTGCAACCCTGGCCGCATCTTCCATACTGCTAGCGCTCGCGGGCGCGGCTGCAGGCTTCATACCCGCCTTCACCGCGTCAAAAGTAGATGCCATGACGTCGCTTCGCTGCGATTGAATTGTAGTGCCAACCATTACAATGAAGCGGTATGACTTACTTCGGAGCGAAAGATCTCGCGCGCCAATTCCGCACGGTGCGAAAGAACACAATCAAAATAGCAGAGGAAATCGATGAATCGAACTACTCTTTTCGCGCCACGCCAGACACAAAAAGCGTAGCCGAACTGTTGGCGCACATCGCTCTCCAGTCGGGTTTCAGTCTTCAGATTCACGGAGAAGATAAAATCACGACGCTTGCAGGCTTTAACTTTGCCGCTATCATCGGACCGCGAAACGCCGAAGAGCAAAAAAGCCGGACCAAGACCGAGATACTTCACTTACTAAAGGACGAAGGAGAAGAATTCGCTTCCTTTGTCGAACCTCTCAGCGACAGCTTTCTAGCCGAACAAGTCGGCATGGCCACGCCAGGAGACGCGCCGAAGACCCGTTTCGAAATGCTGATGGGCGTAAAAGAGCACGAAATGAGCCACCGCGGCCAATTGATGCTAATGCAAAGGCTGCTCGGTCAAGTCCCACCCCTTACCCGAGCCATGAACGAGCGTATAGCCGCCATGCGGGCACATCAGAATCAGTAGTCTTCTTGTGCGTGCACGCAAACCGCTTCTACTTCGTAATCGGATACGGCGGCGTTATTCCTTATCGTTTGCAAGTCCCGGGCGGCCAACACCTAACGATCAAAGCGTCAAATTGACGGCGCATTTCTCTGCGTGACGCAAATAGCATTCTCGCAATCCACAACCGTTCCAATAGTATGGAATCAGGAGAAGCTATATCCAACGCATCTCACAAGGCTTGATTGCCGCTTTCGCTTTTACATTAATTGCGGCCCGCGGCCGTGGTCCAAAGTAAAAAGTCCCCGGACATCGAATGATCTTAGGATCGTAACCATCGATGTGGAAGGTGGTGCGGCAGTGTTGTTTGTAACGCCTGAGGGTAAGTCGCTACTCATCGATACGGGCTGGCCTCCGGGCATTGGCGGTCCGCGACCCGCTGCCGGGAGCAGCACGCTCTAATCCTCAACCCTCCAGTGCCGATCGCATAGCCGCGGCGGCCACATCCCTCGGCATCACGAAAATCGATTACCTTCTTATGACCCACTACCACATCGATCATGTGGGAGGGCTTCAGTCGCTATTGGCGAAGTTGCCCGTTGGCACATTCATCGACCATGGGCCAAATCGAGAAGATCCGCCGCCGAACGCAAACCCTCGCCAACTCGAATTTGCAAGTGCCGCCTCCTATCCGCGCTGGGTCGCCGCTTACCAGGGGCATCCGCATATAACGGCGAAGTGTTGGCGAGAAGCTGAATATCGGATCGATGCATCTGGAGTTCGTCACCAGCGACGGGAACGTTCCGGTTAAGCCGTTACCCGGGGCGGGTGAACCCAATCCCTTCTGTCAGGACGTTGCAACTGTGGATCGCAATGGGGGCGAGGAGAATGTCCGATCCCTCGGCACGCTTATCACTTTCGGAAAAACGCGAATACTCGAACTGGGCGACCTTACCTGGAATAAGGAACTAGAGTTACTTTGTCCGACGAACAAGATCGGAAAGGTGGACGTATATTTTGTTACCGGACACGGCATGGACCTTTCCAGTAGTCCGGCAACTGCCGCGCTGTCCCCTGTCTTAGCGATCATGCAGAATGGACCAACTAAAGGTGGCGACAAGCCCGTCATCAACACTGTTGATTCTTATCCTGGCTTGCAGGGATTTTGGCGCGTTCACTATAGCGTTCGCTATCCAGACCTCAACGGCGATCCGAACTATATTGCCAATCTGAATGGCACTGCGGACGAAGGCTATGCCGTCGATATCAGCATCACTCCCGCCGGCTCAATCACGGTAAAGAATGGGCGCAACGGCTTTGCGAAAACGTACCAGGCACGCGCGCTGCAATAGCGTTCCCATGGATAATCTTTTTGACAGCAAATCAACCCGCAGGGCGATTCTAACCTCAACGCTCGCTATTCCATTCGTGCGATCCGCCATTTCAGCGTTGCCGCAGCAGCCGGTGGCAGCCAATATGTCTCCGCGCGTGAGGCAAAGCTTCGATTTCGGATGGAAGTTCACCAAGGGAGATCCGGCAGGCGCACACGCCGTGACCTTCGTCGATGCCAATTGGCGAGACATCGATCTCCCTCACGACTGGAGCATCGAAGGACCTTACTCCGAAACTGAACCAACTGCTGGTCCCGGAGGCTACTTGCCAACAGGCATCGGCTGGTATCGGAAAACGTTCCATATCCCGCAGGACGCTCAAAGCAAGAAGTTCTTTGTTGAATTCGATGGCGTTTATCAGCACAGCGAAGTCTGGCTCAATGGACACTCGCTAGGTTACAGGCCGTATGGCTATATTAGCTTCGGCTATGCGCTTACTCCACACCTGCGGCTTGGTGAGGACAATGTCATTGCCATTCGTGTGGATAACTCCCCTCAGCCGAACTGCCGCTGGTATTCGGGCTCAGGCATCTATCGCCATGTGTGGCTCGTCGAAACTAGTTCCGTTCACGTCGCTCGCTGGGGCACCTATATCACCACACCCCAGGTTTCGTCGGCAACCACACACATCAATGTCCGAACAATGCGTGCGGAATGAGACTGACCAAAGCACGCGTCCCGTTTTGAAGACCAAAATTGTGGATGCGAAACAGAACGAAGTAGCTTCCATAGAGTCGGCGCAAGATATCGCGCCCAATGGCGACTTTGAATTCATTCAAGACGTAAAGCTCGCCAATCCTAATTTGTGGAGCCCACAGAAAGCAAATCTATACACCGCCATAAGTGAAGTGCGGCTTGCCGGCGGCGACCTCTCCGATATTTACGAGACCACCTTCGGCATTCGCGAAATCCACTTTGATCGCGACCAGGGATTTCTGCTGAACGGAGAGCCGGTAAAGATCAACGGAGTCTGCAACCATCACGAAGCCGGATCAGTGGGCGCCGCCGTTCCGGAGGGTGTCTGGGTTCGTCGCTTACAAATTCTGAAAGAGATGGGCTGCAATGCCATCCGGATGAGCCACAATCCTCCGTCTCCAGAGTTGCTCGACCTCTGCGACCGCATGGGCTTCCTCGTAATGGATGAGACCTTCGATGAGTGGCGTTACGCGAAAGGCCAAATCAAACATGGCTATCACGATTTGTTTGATCAATGGTGGAGAGCCGATACTGTCGATATGATTCGCCGCGATCGAAATCATCCGTCTATCGTGATTTGGAGCGCTGGAAACGAGATCCCCGATCAGGATGCGGCCGATGGAACAGAAACCGTAACCAAACTTGTCGGCCTGTTCCATGAAGAAGACGCAACGCGGCCAGTTACCGCAGCCTGCGATCACATTGCTTCAGATCCGAAGGCTGCCCCGCCCGAGTTCTTAGCACAACTCGATGTCGTTGGCTACAACTATGTGGACCGCTGGCGAGATCGACGTGAGAAGTACTTCAGCATTGACCGCCATCTGTATCCGGATCGTAAATTTATCGGCACGGAAAGCAGTGCCTTCGGCGGAATCCGCGGCAATTACGATTGGCTGCTCTCGGACACCGCTCAAAACGGCCCTTTCAGCCGGAGGTTGAAGAATGTCCTCATCGATGTGGAGCAGCAATGGAAGTTTGTAAGCACCTATGACTACGTCTCGGGAGACTTCATGTGGACAGGCTTCGATTACCTGGGCGAAGCCAGATGGCCTTCCAAAAGTGCGTCTTCCGGTGTAATCGACACCTGTGGATTCAAGAAAGACGGGTATTACTTCTATCAAAGCCAGTGGATCTCAAAGCCGGTCCTGCACCTGTTTCCGCACTGGAATTGGAAGGGCTGCGAGGGCCAAATCATTCCCGTTATGTGCTTTACAAACTGCGAAACTGTGGAGCTTTTTCTAAATGGAAAGTCTTTCGGAGTGAAAGGTTATGCATTTCCGAGAATTGGCATGGAAAAGCAGTATGGTAACTACCCGGCCGCCGCGCTAACACTGCACACGACATCGGATTTGCATCTTTCCTGGGATGTGCCATACGAGCCCGGCACACTTAAAGCAGTCGGCATTAAGGAAGGTAAGGAAGTCGCCAATGTCGAGATATCCACTACTGGCGCCCCATCGCTTGTAAAACTCTCTGCCGACCGCGATCGGATGGCCGCAGATCGCAGAGATGTAATACATATCGTGACAGAGTTAGTCGATGATGCCGGTAGAACCGTGCCAACTGCAGATAATGAGATTACTTTTGCCATTACTGGCCCAGCGAGACTCATCGGTGTAGACAATGGCAATCCTACAAGTCATGAAAGCTACAAAAGCAATTCCAGAAAGGCATTCAACGGATTGTGCCTCGCCATCATGGAAGCCGGAAGTGATGTAGGTGCGGTTCATGTCACTGCCACTTCGCCGGGCCTTAACGCTGCTTCGTGCAGCATTAAAATCGACCGGAGTTAAGCATCAATTCGCACTGCCTGAGGGTGTAAAACAGTTTGTGTAAACTCGGTTCTCAAAAAGAGAGAGGAAGATAGGAGAACCGAATGGCAATCAGAAAAGAACTAATCGACGAATTGATCGCGACCAGCGGGGGCAGTTTGATCGGCCCGGATGGGCTGGTGAAAGAACTGACCAAAGCCCTGGTAGAGCGCATGCTAGCCGGCGAGATGAACCATCACCTGGGTTACGAAAAGCACGACCCGGCGGGCTATGGCAGCGGCAACTCGCGCAATGGAAAAAGCCGCAAGACGCTGAAAGGCGAATCGGGCGAGATGACGATCGAAGTGCCGCGCGATCGCAACGGCACATTCGAACCCAAGCTCATAGAGAAACATCAAACGCGCTTTGAAGGATTCGATGCCAAAATTCTGTCGATGTATGCGCTCGGAATGACGGTGCGAGATATCCAGGGACACCTGCATGATATGTACGGTGTGGATGTGAGTGCCGGTTTGATTTCGGAGGTCACCGACAGCATTCAGGAGGAGGTGCGAGCCTGGCAAGACCGACCGTTGGAGGCCCTCTATCCGATCGTGTATCTGGACGCATTGATGGTGAAAATGCGGCAAGATGGCAAAGTGGAAAACCGTGCTGTGTACACCGCGATTGGCATCAATGTGGAAGGGCAGAAGTCGGTGTTGGGGCTGTGGGTGAGCGGCAACGAAGGAGCTAAGTATTGGATGTCGGTGCTGCAAAACCTGAAGAATCGCGGCATGAAAGATGCGTTCATCATTTGCACAGATGGGCTGAAAGGCTTCCCGGAGGCTATTGAAGCCATCTTTCCCAGCACGCTGGTACAGACCTGTATCGTGCATTTGATACGTGCGAGTTTGAGCTTCGTGAACTGGAAGGAACGCAAGGCCATGGCTGCGGATTTGAAGCCCATCTACCGAGCAGCGTCAGCCGAGCTGGCGGCGCTGGCACTGGCTGAGTTTCGAGTTAAGTATCCGAAGCATCAGGTGGTGGCTGATGTGTGGGAACGCAGCTGGCAGCGAGTTATCCCGTTCTTCGAATTCCCGGAGGAGATTCGCAAGATTATTTACACGACCAACGCGGTGGAATCGTTGCACATGACGCTGCGAAAAGTGACCAAGAATCGCGGCTCGTTTCCGACGCAGGAAGCCGCCATCAAGCTGCTGTATCTGGCGCTGCAGAACGTCGCACGCAAGTGGCAGACCGTCCAGGGCTGGCGCGAGGCGCTGCGCCAGTTTGCGATCCGCTGGCCGGAGAGAATGCAGCTCGCCGCGACGGCATAAAAGCAAAACATTCTATGAATGATGGAACCGAGTTTACACAAAACTGTTGACAGCACCCACTGCCTCCACATACTCGCTGTGTTCCAACTGACTCAACCTCTCTTTAGCCGGCTGCCGCAAATAATTAAACACCGCCCCACCAAATAACAATCCAGCAAACATCGTAGCCAGCACAAATCCAAACTTCGCGCTCCCAAACAAATCGCTCGCCACACCCATCGCCAGCGGTCCCAAAGCCGCCGCGCCACAAGTGAAAAACAAAATCACACCCGCGACAGCCCCATGTTGCGACTTCTGAAAACAACTAATCCCTTTCGAATTCAGCGTCGGATAAACCACCGACATAAACAACCCTGACAAAGGGAGCAAATACACCGCCGCCTCCACGCCCAAAATCACACTACCAACGAAGCACGCCAAAATCGCGCCGCTGAACAACACTAAAACCGTCGTCCAGTCAAATCGCGACAACACCCATGCGCCCAAAAACCGACCCGCCGCCCGCAGCACAAAGAAAATCGTCAACGCATACAGCGCAAAAAATCCCTTCGCATCCTTAATCAACGTCGGCATCCAAACATAAATCGCGCACTCCGTTGCCACATATGCAAAAATGCCCATCGAAAATGCCAGTGCAAATTTGTCCGTCGTCATATGCATCGTGCGCTCCAGGTTAATCGGCTCATCCGAAGTCTTTGCCGTCGCTGGATACTTCGAAAACAACGCAGTACAAATCAATAGCACGCACAACGTCCCCGCAATCACATACAAATACTTCCAGGAAACATGTTGATCAATTAACCGAGCCACAATGAACGGTCCAATAATCGCGCCCGTGCCAAAGAATCCCTCCACCATATTCATCGTGCTCGTGTGTTCCGTCGTCGATTTCGAAATATCTCCAATCAGCGCCAGCGCACCCGTCTTGAAAATCCCAATCGCCGTACCCGAAACCACCAGCAGACAGACAAAGTAGTAAAACGAATTCCCAACCGCGAACAAATAGGAGTTCAGCGCAAACAGCACCAGCCCCAAAATGATCGTGGCCTTCCTGCCCAGTTTATCCGCCAGAAATCCCAACCCGATTCCCGCCACGGCAATCGCCAGCATCGGAGCGTAATGGAACGCCGCGGCCGCAGTATTGCTCAAGTTGAACTCTTTGATGATCAGCGGAATGATCGCGCCCACCGAATCCGTCGTCATCGCAAACATCATGAACATCAGAAACGTCAGCAGCTTAATCGGATTCATAACTGAATTTCCTGGGTCTGTGTCGCGCCGCTGGCGCCATGCGTAATCTTGGCCGACATTTTGCGAAGATCCACATCTAACCGGGCCACTTCCGTCCCGTTCCGCCAAACCAGCGCCAGTTCGTGGTCCGCCACCGGCATCTGCTCGAACTCGCCATTAAACACCGCGCTTGTATTGCGGAATCGAATCAACTCAATCAGCGCCTTCACCATCGGAGTCTTTAACGTCTTCGTCACTTCATCCTGCGAATAATAATGCCGGTTGATATCGCGCCCCACTCCGCTGCGCGCCAGCAACTCCATATCGTTCGTGCCTCCCAGCGCGCCAACATAATAAACCTGCGGAACACCCGGAGCCCAAAACTGAATTGCGCGGGCAATCAAATACTCTTTGTCCCGCTTGCCCAGCGCATCATAATAAGTTGTGTTCACCTGATACAAATCCAGATTGCTCGCCGCCGCGCCTGTTGCTTTACGGCTGTCTCCGCCGGTGCGCGCATGCATCGTTTCCACTAACTCATCGATCTCAGCCGGAGCCAGCAACCCTGGCAAATTCTTCGGGTCCGCCGAATCCGCCCCGACGTCAATCACGCCAATCCCGTCATGCGTATCCAACACCGTCACCGCATTCCGCGGACTCATTCCCAGCCATCGCTTCAAGGGCTTCGCATCCGCTTTATACAGCGCGTGTAATATTAGCGGCGGCAAAGCAAAGTCATACACCCGGTCCACATGCTTCGCAATTTCAACTTGCTTCACATGGTAGCTGTGAATCTCAACCAGAACCTCTATGCCCAAAGCCCGCGCTTGCGCCGCTAGCTCCGAAATAAACGCAAACGTCTCCGGAATCATGAAGCAACTGGTACCCTGCTTCTTAATGGCATAACCAGCCGCATCCAACCGGATGATCTTAATTCCCGAACTCGCAAAACGCCCCAGTATCGACGCCAAATACTCGCGCCCTTGCGCATCTGCTACGTCAATATCAATCTGTTGCGGCGTGAAAGTAGTCCACAGCAAATGCGCTTCGCCATTTGGAAACTGCGTCACTGTGAATGGCAAGCCAGGTCGCGGCCGGTAAATCCGCAACAGATCCGCCTCGCGCGCTCCGTCAGGAAACACCCTGTCATGCGTCAGAAACAAGCCCGCATAAGCCGACGCCGATCCCTTCTCGCGAAAGTCTTGAAACTGCGGTGACTTGCTCGACACGTGATTCACAATCAAATCGGCCATAATTTCGGCCTTTTCACTCAGCGCCTTCACGTCCGTCCAATCGCCTAAGCGCGGGTCCACCAGCGTATGGTCGATGGGATCGAAGCCGGCATCAGACCCGTCAATCGGATGAAAGAATGGCAGCAAATGCACGCCACCGAAAACATCCTTTAAGGGACCGCTAAGCAGAGCCGTAAGTTCGCGCAGACCGCCACCGGTCAGGCGGTCCACATACGTGATTAACTGAACTTGGTTGCGCATGGTGTCCCCAACAATCTAACACCTGCGCTTTCCGCAGTTCGCCCCTTGCTCTACTTACTTTGTGACGTTCCAACCTCGCCTGTATCGCGCCAAAACAGCTAACACGCCCAGCCCCACCAGCGCCATCTCGCTCGGCTCAGGTGTCGCGGCCTCTGGTGTGAATGCGACGGCAGACAACCCCGAAAAGTCATAACCGTAATTGTCCGTGTTATCCACTTGCACTTCGTTTAACCCCGCCCAACATGTGTAAGCGCCAAAGTTGTCCGTCGAATTACTATTCAGACACAAAACATCCGCAGGGTCGGCCGCAGCGGTAGTCGCAAAAAACTCAATCGACGTAATCGTGCCGTTGTCCACGGTAAAACTGTTGTCTATTACGTTCGTCCATTGCGTCGCGTCGTTTCCTTCAGAAAAGCTGCCCAGTCCCGCCGGAATATCGGCCAAATTCAGTGATGATGCCGCCCCAGTCCCAGAGCCGCCCGGGGCAAGAAAGCTCAAGTCAAACGATCCATCCAGCGTCCCATTGACTGGCCCCAGTTCCAAATAAACCGAAAAATCATAAACGACGTTCGCCTTCGCCGACGCAGAAATCAATCCCAGCGCCGCAACACTCATCAAAAGCCGTACCGCAAAATCTTTCATCACGCGAAAGTGTTCTCCCGAATACAGGTTTTGATTCTAACCCACTCGTCCGTCCTCAAGTAATCATTTTCAGTACTTTTTCTGTTGATCAGAAAGTGTCGCGCGCATCACGCGTCCGGCTCTCTCAAACCTCGATACAAGGAAATCCAAATGGAAAACGAATTGATCGACTCTGAAGTAGTTAAATCGGAAGCCAACAGGTCAACCGGTCCTGTCGCGATCGCTGGAAAAGCCATCTCGTCGAAGAACGCGATGAAACATTTGCGCAGCAAACTCCAACCGGTGGCCCGGAGACCAGCATGTTGCTGCGCCCCGTACACAATCATCCTGGCGCACGAAATCTATCGAAGATAACAAGATTACAAAACCCTCGAACTCGCCTGGCGCAAAGCGTACGCGCCCCAACAACGAAACCGAATACCACCTGGTCACCGACTTAGTGAACGCCGACTGGTTCTACCAGCGAGCCACCCGAACCCTGGAATCCATCGAGCGCGGTCTATACGAATTCAACTCCGATCCCAACACCTGGACGAAGGAAATGGAACAAAAACTCGCGCGCCACATGCGTTACAAAACCGCCGCCAGCAACTTAGTGGACAAAAAGCGCAAAGCCATCGAAGACTACCGCAAAGCCCGCAAGTCGGAATCTGAAAGCGCAGCCAAAACCGCCATCGCGAAGGAACGCCTGGAAATCTAAAAGATTAAAAACCGCCCCGAGCAAACCTGGAAAGAGAAACTAGCGGAAATGAAGAAGCAGGCGATCTCGCTAGGCTTCAAACCACCAGAGTTCAACCCCACCAAACGCTAAACGAACAGCGTTTTCTATAAAATCCGAGTCCACTCCAGGGACACCTGCGTCCCAACCCAAAAACAAACACAGTTCATTGCGCCTGCGCCTTCAAACTTCCAACCAAAACTCACCAAGTCGGGTGCCCCGCAGCCCTCGAAAACCTCACAAAGCCTAGCTAAAGATCATATTCACTATTTATTCGCCCAAATTCTCCACTTCGTTTCGTACCCTCGGTGGGTTCATCCTTTCCACATTTCTTCCCCAACACGACTAAAAATTTGTTATCCTGAATGAGTCTCCTGCCAGTATTCGTCCTTTTTGAGCGCCAGTCGCTCACCTAATTTGCTCGGCTTGGTTGTTAACCTTCCGCTTCAATTCATAAAAGGACGTGACCGTCGGTATTCGACCTAAGGTAACTAATCCTAATTATGAATCTGTTCTCAGAACTCCAACTCGATCCGTGTCTGCACAAAAACCTGACACGCAACTCATTTACCAAGCCAACCCCGGTTCAATCCGCCTCCATTCCCCCGGCCCTCGAAGGCCTCGACGTTGTGGGCACCGCACAAACCGGAACCGGCAAAACGCTCGCTTTTCTCTTGCCCATCCTGCAACGGATCATCAATGAAAAGCCAGCCGCTCAAAGCACCAAAATCATTCGTTCGCTCGTCCTCGCTCCCACCCGCGAGCTGGCCCTGCAAATCGCCGATACGTTCGGAAAACTCAGCGCCGAAACCGGCCTGCGTTGCGCAGTAGTCGTCGGTGGTCTAAGCGAACAAACCCAATTAAGCGCCCTGCGTAAAGGCGTTGACATGGTCATCGCCACGCCTGGTCGCCTGGAAGATTTCCTAAACCGTCGCCTGGTTAACCTATCTAAGGTCTCGGCTCTCGTTCTCGATGAAGCAGATCGCATGCTCGACATGGGCTTCCTGCCGGCTATTGAAAAGATTCTGGCCCTGCTGCCCAAAGATCGCCAGAGCCTTTTCTTCTCGGCCACCATGGAGCAGACCGTGGAACGCCTCATCAAGCGCAATTCCAAAAATCCTGTGCGCGTCGAAATCAAGAATGTCGCTGGCAAAACGCCCGATCAAATCGACCTTCACTTGTACGAAACCGACAGTGAAATGAAACTCCATGTGCTGCGCCACTTGTTGGATCAGGAACAGGGCTCGTTCCTTGTATTTGCTCGCACGAAGCATGGCACCGACAGGCTTGCCAAAAAACTTAGCCAATATGGCATCAAAGCTGTTGCCATGCATGGCGACCGCACTCAAAACCAGCGCAACCAAGCCTTAGCCGGATTCCGCGAAGGCCGCTTCCGTGTCTTAGTTGCAACCGACGTCGCCGCCCGCGGCATTCACGTCGATAGCGTTGCCCATGTGGTTAATTTCGACCTGCCGCAAGCTCCGCAAGATTTTATCCACCGTGTCGGCCGCACCGGTCGTGCCGGACAACGCGGTTCTGCATCTACTTTCTCCGTGCGTGCGGAACGTGGCGAAATCAAGCGCATTGAAAAAGAATGCAAAGTTTCGCTGACGCGCCGCGACATCAACCCCGACACTCTTGACGATCTGTCGCGCACTCCCGTCGCCGAACTTCCAAAGCATGTGGCCCCAACCGCATCCAAAGCACCTCATTACAACACCGCCAAGCCCCACCAGCGCCATCACACGGCCGCTAAGAAGACCGGCTTTCGCGGCAAACCCAAATCCCACGGCAACTTCCGCGCCCACGCGTCTGGCAACTAATCGATCGGGTGGACTGAAGTCAAGAAGTCTTCAGTCCACCTAACTTCTCTAACAACTCCACATCCACCTTCGCCTTTACCGTGCGTCGATCCAACTCCAATCGCCGCGCAGTCTCCTCATAACTCCCCGTCATCGAATAAACCAGCGTGCAATACCGCGCCAATAAGTCATTCGCCGTCATCCGCCCCGCGCGCGCATTCGCAAACATATCCTTATCTGCCGTCTTCAATCGCGAGATTTGATATTCATTGCGAATCAAAATATTTCGCACGCATTGTTCCAACTCGCGATAATTCCCCGGCCACGCATATCCCGAGTCTAAATTCTTTTCCATCCACTCCAGTGCCTGCTCCGCCAGTGTCTCCGCTTCTTCTCCCGCTACTCGTTGCGACATAAACAAAACCAAATCCCGCATCACACCGGGCGATTCATCAATCTGTTGCCGTAGCGAAGGCGTTACAACCTGATCCGAACACAACCGGTAATATAGATCCTCGCGAAACCGACCCTTCCGAATTGCTATTCCCAAATTCCGATTCGTCGCCGCAATCAGCTTCCCTTGGAAACGATGTGCGTGCGCGCTGCTCTCCCCCAATGCTTGAAAAGTGCGCGTCTCAATCACTCGCAGCAGCTTAACCTGAATCTCGATGCCTAAATCACCAATCTCATCCAAAAACACCGCGCCCAACGCCGGACAAGCTTCCAACCAGCCGCGCTTATCCTGCACGGCGCCCGTGAACGATCCTCTTTTATGTCCGAAAAGCTCCGACTCTACTAGCGTCCCTGGCAGCGCCGCAATATTAATCGGAAAAAATAATCCGCTCAAGTCTTCTTCAAACGCCAACCGCCCCTCATCAAACGGCACATACCGCGACATCGCAATCGATCTCGCCACCAACTCTTTTCCTGTTCCCGAAGGCCCGGTAATCAAAGTCGCGAACTCACTCATACGGCTAAACAAAGTTCTTCGGTACCGCCGGATGTCATGCGTAAAAACCGATTGCCAAATACTAGCTCGCAACCGCGCCGCTGGCCGGGAGTTCCCAATAATCTGCTCGAAAATATGATGAAACGCGCGAACAATTTGGTAATAACAGGCAAACGTATGCTTCGCTTCATGCCCCGACGGCAACTTCACCCCGGCAATCGAAAAATAAAAACTCCACTCTTTTAAAAAATCGCCGTAAAAATTCCACCGCCCCTTGCCAGCGCCCTGCCGCCGAAACGTAGCAATCAGCAGTTGATGATAGAAGCGATAGTAAAAGTAATAAAGCAGCGCATCTTCGTACAAAATTAAATCTGCTTCCCGAACCTCCGCTCCCCCCGCCAACTCCGCCCGCATATTTGTTAACAACGGTTTCAATCGCTCCATGATTTTCCAAGTGTTCCCGCGCACTCGGTCCGGATCGCTCACCGTCATGCTCCAAATCGCTTCTTCCTCGTCCGCCTCGCTGCCTAATGCCTCGCGTTCATAGGTCAACATTTCCGGCAAAAACGGATTCACATCTTGTAATTTCGAAACCGCCGTCAAAAATCGCCGCTGTGCGGAATTAATCATATTTTGTGTTGGCCTGTACGTTCAATGTACACGTCGCTCGTCTGATAATCCGCCCCGGTCGTCTATCTGATTGAAACCGCTTATCTTTAAGTATTGGCGAATCACGTGCCCTTACGGATAGCGGAGCCCAACAAATGACAAATTCCGGCAGCTATTCCGAAGTCCTTAAAATTAAAGGTGTTCAGCCCTTCCTCTGGATGCAATTCCTGAACGCCTTCAACGACAACGTTTATAAACTCGTCGTTTCACTACTGGCCGTCTACGTCGTCACCAATAAACAGACCAGCGGCACCTATCTCTCGCTCGCCGGATTCATCTTCGTCGCGCCCTTCCTCATCTTCGCCGCCTACGCCGGACAACTGGCCGACAAGTTTGAAAAGCGCACCGTCCTCATTTCCACCAAGGCTTTCGAAATCGGAGCCATGGTGCTCGCTCTCTTCGCTTTGCTCAGCGGCCGCATCGAATGGATGCTCGCCGTCCTCTTCTTCACCGCTACGCAAGCCGCTTTCTTCAGCCCTGCCAAATACGGCATCGTCCCGGAACTCGTCGAAAGTCGTCACCTCGCGCGTGCCAACGGACTCCTGGAAATGTCCACCTTCGTCGCCGTCATCCTCGGCACCGTGGTCGGCACGCTTCTTGTCGCTGAATTCAAACACCAGACAATCTTCATCGGACTGTTCCTCATCACCGTCGCTATTCTCGGAACATCAACCGGATTCCGCATCGTGCGCACGCCTGCGCCCAGCGCACAACGCCCATTTTCCTGGAACCCGCTCGGCGACGTTTGGACCGGCTGCCAACGCCTCACCCAAGACCGCACACTACTGCTCGCCGTCCTCGGCACGACCTATTTCTGGTTCCTCGGCGCGCTGTTTCAAATGCTCCTATTGCTCTATGGCAAAGAAACTCTGCATGTGAGCGAACGGCTGATAGGGCTCCTCATGGCCAGCCTCGCCATCGGTATCGGCACTGGCAGCATGGCCGCAGGCCGCCTCTCTGGCGACAAAATCGAACCCGGCCTCATTCCCATCGGAGCATTTGGAATGGCCGCTGCATCCCTCTTGCTGGCTTTCATGCATTCGCTCATCCCCGCCGCTTTTTTCCTCGCCGTCGTCGGCTTCATGGGCGGTTTGTTCGTCGTGCCGCTCAACGCCATGCTGCAGCACCGTCCTGCGAAAGATGAGCGTGGCCGCATACTGGCCACTGCCAACTTCGCCAACACCATTGGCATGATGTTCTCGTCTGCGGTAGTCTGGCTGCTCCACGAACTCATTCATTTCTCCGCCGCGCACGTCATCGCCATCAGTGCCGCACTCACCCTTGCAGTCGCCATCGCCGCGTTCTATTTCGTTCCCACCTACACCCTCCGCTTCTTGCTCTATTGCCTATTCCACAGCATCTATAAAATCCGCATCGTCGGCCGCGAAAACATCCCCCAACGCGGTCCCGCCCTCATCGTCGCCAATCACGCCACCTTCATCGATGGCTTCCTCATCGGCGCCTGCATCCATCGTTTCGTCCGCTACATGGTCGACGCGCCCTATTACGACCGCTTCACTTACCCGCTCTCGCTTATCCACGCCATTCGCGTTCCGGCAGGCAATCGCCGAACGGTTCTGAAAGCCATCGAACTCGCGCGTCAGGAACTCCAAGCCGGACACGCAGTCTGCATCTTCGCTGAAGGCGCGCTCACCCAAAGCGGCAACATCGGTGAGTTCTATCATGGCCTGGAACGCATCGTCGCAGGTCTCGATGTTCCCGTCGTTCCGGTCCATCTCGGCGGCGTTTGGAACAGCATCTTCAGCCTTAACCCACACGCATCGCTCTGGAATTCTATTAAGCGTCTGCGCTTTCCCATCACCGTGTCCTTCGGCGCACACCTGTTTCAGCCCAGCTCTTTCGACGTCCGCCAGCGTGTAACCGAACTCGGCGCAAACACCGCTCAAGAATCCGTTCCGTCTTACGACAACCTGGCTAAACGCTTCGTTCGAGTCGCCCGCAAACATTGGTCCCAACGCGCCATCATCGATTCCACGGGTCGCACACTTACTTACGGCGAAACGCTCGCCGCTGCTTCGTTGTTTGCGAAGTACGTTCAGCGCAAACACACCGAAGAACGAATGATCGGTATCATACTGCCCGCCTCGGCCGGCTCCGCCATAGCGAATTTGGGAATCGTTCTTAGTGGCCACATTCCGGTCAATCTCAACTTCACCGCTGGACGCGATTCCATTAATTCCGCCATCCGCCAATGCGGCATCAGCACCATCATCACTTCCCGCCAATTCCTTACCAAAGGCAAAGTTGAGGAGCGCCCCGAAATGATCTTCCTTGAAGATCTGCTCAAATTTCCAACCTCCGCAAAACTGGCTGCCTTCCTGCGCATGCGCTTCGTTCCTGCGCCGCTGCTATCCCTCCCAAACGCCAAAGCTGACGACATGGCTGCCGTTCTCTTTTCCAGCGGCAGCACTGCCGAACCAAAGGGCATCATGCTCTCGCACCGCAACCTTATTTCCAACACGGAATCCGTGAACGTGCTCTTCCAGGTGGACCAAACCGATACCATTGCTGGTGTCCTGCCTTTCTTTCATTCCTTCGGTTTCACCTACACTTTGTGGTTCCCGCTCTTAACCGGAGCCGGCGCCGCCTATCATGCACAGCCGCTCGACGCCAAAGGCTTAGGCGAACTCGTGGAAAAATCACGCGCCACATTCCTGCCCGCACCGCCGACATTTTGCCAAGCCTATCTGCGCGGCTGCACCGCCCAACAATTCTCTTCGTTGCGCTACGTCCTTGTGGGCGCCGAACGACTCCAGCCCGCTCTCGCCGACGCATTCTACGAAAAATTTCACCTGCGCTTGCTCGAAGGCTACGGCGCAACCGAAATGTCTCCTGTCATATCCGTCAACGTTCCTGATCGCACACGTCCCGGCGTCAAGCAAATAGGCTCTCGTCCCGGCACCGTCGGTCAACCCATTCCAGGTGTCGCTGCCAAAGTTGTCGATCGCGAAACGGGCGAACCTGTTTCACCCGGCGAAGTTGGCATCCTGCTCGTCAAAGGCCCCAACCGCATGCTCGGCTATTTGAATCGCCCAGCCGAAACAGAAAAAGTTCTCCGCGATGGCTGGTACGTCACCGGCGACATCGTCACCATGACCGAAGACGGCTTCATCAAAATCGTTGACCGTCAATCCCGCTTCAGCAAGATCGCAGGGGAAATGGTTCCCCACAACAAAATCGAAGAAACTGTGCAAAGTCTCTTCGCGCAAACCATCTGCGTAGTTACCGGCGTCGCCGACGACCGCCGAGGTGAACGCCTTGTCGCCTTTATCGAAGCTACCAGCATCACATCCAAAGAAGTTTGGTCGAAACTCATCGATTCCGATCTCCCCAAAATCTGGATTCCCAAAAGCGACGACATCTATATTATCGAAAAGCTTCCTGTCCTCGGCACCGGCAAAATTGATCTTCGCGCCATCACGCAAATGGCCCTCGCGCTGGCATGAAAATTCGACGCAACCGCTGGTTCTGGCTGGTCGTAAGCCTCGCCACGCTGTTTCTACTGCTCAGTTTCGTTGCTGCTGCCATGCTCGCCGAAGGCGCCACTCATCTGGCCCGCATAGACCGAAGACGCGAAACGGCCATCGCCGCTCAACATCTGGCTAATTCCACCAACTCCGTCGCAACACACGTCACCATAACCGCCAATGACGGCGTTGCGCTGAATGCCTGGTGGCTGATGCCGTCACAGTCGAACGGCAAAGCTGTTATCGTCTGCCATGGCGTCGCCGATTCCTCTTATGGCGCTCTCGGCTTTGCTCCATTCCTCTTGAATCACGGCTACGCGGTGCTAACGCCGGATAGTCGCCGCCATGGCGAAAGCGGCGGCTTCGTTACATACGGCGTTCTCGAAGCCGGCGACGTGGCCCGCTGGGCGAATTGGGTCAAAAACCAACACATTGATCATCTCTTCGGCTTGGGCGAATCACTCGGGGCGGCCGTGCTCATTCAATCTCTCGCCAAAGGCGCGTCATTCGATGGTCTCGTCGCCGAGTCTGCTTATTCCAGTTTTTATTCCATTGGTGATGAACGGCTAGGCCGCTTTATGCCTCTCCCCATTGCCTGGATGGTGGTTCGCGAAGGTGCCTTTTACATTGACATTCGCTACGGAGTCAATCTTGCTAACGCCAGTCCCGAACACGCCATCACTGAAGCACACCTCCCCATTCTCTTAATCCACGGCCTCGCCGACAATCAAACCAGTCCCGATAACTCCCTTCGACTCGCTCGCGCCAATCCCAAATTCACTACGCTCTGGCTCGTTCCCAGCGCAAAACATGTCTCTGCTTACGCCACAGATCCACAAAACTTCGAAACTCGACTCTTGACAGCGCTACGCTGAAGAAATGCGGAGACAATTTGCGTCGCTGTTTCTTGCGTTGTCTGCTGGAACCCTTCTGCTCGCTGAGCAACCTCTTCCAAAAATCGACACTGCACTCCTCTTTCACTATGTCGATTATCTCGAGCACTGGCCAGCCGATTCCGAGTTGACCATCACTACCCCAAAACCTTCCGCCGCTATGCCCGGTCTTTGGGAAACCACCGTCGAACGAACTGCATTAGGCCGCGTCGTAGGTCAGCGCCGCTATTTCGTATCGGCAGATGGCCAACATTATCTGAAAGCTGACGATTTCACCATTGGGGACAAACCTTTCGCCAGTAACATCAAGCTTCTCTCCCGCCAATCCTCCCCCAGTATCGGCCCGGCAGACGCGCCGGTTACTATTAGCGCCTTCGAAGATTTCCAATGTCCCGATTGCGCCGACGATACCAAACTTGTGAAAGAACAATTGCCTGCGGAATTCGGCAAACAAATTCGCATCGTCTTTCATGATTACCCGCTTGCCCGCCATAAATGGGCAATGGATGCTGCTATCGCCGGACGCTGCGCATTTCGCGGGTCAAATGAACTCTTCTGGAATTACTACAGTTGGATGTTCGCCCATCAACCCGACATCAACGAAACCAATATTCAGGCGAAAATAGCCGAATTCGCTGCCGCTGCAAATGCAGGCGACAGCTTTCATAGTTGCGTCGCCAACCGTGCGACCGAAACTGAAGTCAAGGACAGCATCAAAGATGCTCTTGCCCTGGAAGTGCAAGGTACGCCGACACTCTTTTTGAACGGCCGTATGTTGCCCATCCTTTTCCCGAATGGCCAAATGGTGGCGCCCGATTCACAATTTCCCGCATTGAAATGGTTAATTCAATTCGAATTGAAAACCGTGCCGCCCGCCGATGCCTGCTGCACCGCTGCGCCTCAATAAGTGATTTCCGCCAGCGACAGTATCGCCGAAATCGATTCCCTCTGGCGCGAGGCATCAGCCGCTCAGTTTGAACTTCAGAAAGACGAATTTGCCGAAGCGCTGCTGAAAATCGGCACGAAGTATAACTACGGCCAACCCCCCGGCATCCAGTCATCGCCCGCGCAAGTCGCCGCATTCTGGCGCGGTTTGCAATTGAAAGACTTGGCGCTTGCGCAAGCCTGCGCGCTCGGACGTGATGTCGCTTGGCAACAATTTTTAGAACGCTTTCGGCAACCGCTAATGCAAGCCGCCATCACAATCACTGGATCGCTATCCATCGGCCAGGAACTCGCCGGTTCGTTTTATTCAGAAGTTCCTCTGGCCGCGTATGCCGGCCGTGGATCATTAATGGGATTCCTGCGCACATCCCTTGCCCACAAATTCGTAGATCAGTATCGCCGCACGCACCGGGAAACACCGATCGACGATAAAGATTTTGCCGCTCCGGCGCCATCCCCGTCACCCGCGCCGGAAATCCTAGAACGTTTGTCCGATTCGATAACGAGAACAATCGCCGCCTTATCACCCGAAGAGCGATTTCTGCTCTCATCCTGGTATTTAGATCAGCGAACGCAGCTCGAACTCGCTGGCTTACTTCGAGTTCATGAAGCCACCATCAGCCGCATGCTCAAACGTCTAACCAATAAATTGCACAACGAATTATTGAAGCAATTGCAAAAATCCGGCATGAGTAAACGCGCCGCCGAAGAATCCCTCGGTACCGATCCGCGCGATCTAGATATTAATATTCGAAGTTTGCTGCAATCTTCGCATCCTCGAACGTTCCTTAATAGAGAAGAGAGTCCGGACGCAACATGACAAATTCAGCAAATCCGCACCTCGACCCGGAACTTCTCAGCGCTTTTGCCGAAGGCGCCTTACCGCCGCATGAAAGGCAACAATGCTTAGCTCATTTGGCCGAATGTCCGCGCTGCCGCGAAATTGCTTTTCTATCCAGTGTGCCGGAAACCGTTCCCGCACCTAAAAAGCGCAGTTGGCTGTTCGGTCCAATACCCGCCTTAGCCGGATCTTTGGCCGCCGTTTCCATCATTATTCTCACCGTGCTTTGGCACCACCCTTCACAGCTTCCTCAGCAGGTTGCACCGGTTAGAACAGAATCTACAAAAGTAGAACCAACGCCGCCGCCGCCCCCGTCCCCGCAAGTTGCAACAGCCGCAGCCAGGCCCCCAGTCGCCTTCGCTCCACAGCAGCAATCTTTATCACCACCCGTGCCAGTCCCACCTGTCGAAACCGCCGGAGAAATCAAAGGTTCGGTCACCGATGCAACCGGTGCTGCCGTTCCAAACGCGACCGTAACCATTCAGCCACCGACCGGTTCCACAACCACAACCGCGAAAACAGATACCAAAGGGAAATTCATAGCAAAAATGCCCGCTGGGCGCTATTCGGTGAATGTTGAATCGCCCGGGTTTGAACGCGCGAAAACCGAAGTGGAAGTGAAGCCACAGGAAACCGCTCAAGCCGACACGGCTCTTAAAGTTGGTAGCGCCGCCCAAAGCGTCGAGGTCCTAGCCGCCGCGCCGATGCCGTTCCCCGGAAACCCTATTAAAACCGTACTGAACGGCAATATCGTGCTCTCGCTGGACGCCACCGGCAACCTTCGATTGACCAAGGATGCTGGAAAGTCTTGGAAGCCAGTCAAACCCAAATGGAAAGGCCGCGTGACAGATATTTCAGTTGCATCCGGCGCCTTCCAGATCACTACCGATTCGGGCGAAGTCTGGACCAGCGAAAACGGCACTCGCTGGAAACTCAAAAAATAATTTTCAAAAAACTCTGCAAGTTTCCGCTGGACGTTCGTTCCTCCAACGAAGAGGTAAAACATTCATGCGCTTCGCTCTTGCTGCTTTAGTTCTGACCGCCCTTATTGCTTCGTTCTCGACAACTTCGCCCGATTTTCATGGAATCTATCGCAACGGCGAACTGTTACTGACGATCCCGTACCAAGCCCAGCATTCCGGATCAGGAACTTTGGTTGCGGAAATTATTGATCCAGAAGATGAAGTCCTCGGGCGTTCAGAGCAGAAGCTGGCAGCGCAGTTGGGCGACGGCACTTGGAACCTGAATGTAAGAATGACGGATCCGCTGCCCTACGAAGATTTGCTGTGGGAGCGGGTCCGCTATCGCTTCCGTTACGCGGGCGAGTCAAGCGCGGCTTTCGCACAAACTCGCGCCATTTCCGAAATACTTCGCCGGCCTGTGCTTCGCGTTATTGGCCAGGCATCCTATTTGTCGGGTGCCCCAGCCGTAATCCGCGTCATCGTTTCCGACGCGGATGGTAAAGCCATCAAGGGCGGCGGCCGAATCAAGGTGGAATCAGACTCCAACACGCTTTTCGAGGGCCGCCTGAACTCGCACGGAACAACCGAAGCCGAAATTCAATTTCCAGACAGCTTATCCGGCGAGCGTCAACTGCATTTCGTTGCCGACACAGAACTTGGCACCGTGGAAACAACTGAAACAGCCCGTTTTGAGAGTAAATCATCCACACTTTTGACCACGGAAAAGCGCATGTATCAGCCGGGTCAAACTATTCACGTGCGTTCTCTGACGTTGGATCGTGCGAATCATCACGCCGTCTCTAATAATCCACTGACCTTCGAAATTCTGGATCCCAAAGGGAATAAAGTCTTCCGCAAAATCGCGTCCACTGACGAATTTGGAGTTGCCTCGACGGAGTTTGTACTCGCAGACGAAGTGAATTTAGGACGTTACCAGCTTCACGCGTTGATGGGAGACAAGAATTCAGCCGAACTCAGCTTCACGGTCGATCGCTACGTATTGCCCAAGTTTAAAGTGGCAATCGATTTTTCAGATGTAAATGGAAAACCAAAGCGCGATTACCGCCCGGGCGATCACGTAACCGGCAGCGTCCACGCAAATTACTTCTTCGGAAAGCCTGTCGACGTTAGCGACGTTACTATCAAGGCCATCAGCAGAGATGTAGTCGAAGCGGAAGCGGCTTCCATAAAAGGCCGAACCGATAAAGAGGGATCGTATCACTTCGATCTCCGGCTTCCTGACTTTTTTGCCGGTCGCGGGCAGATTGCAGGTGCTGCCCCGGTTCTAGTGGAGGCATCAGTGACGGACAATTCGGGTCACCCCGAAACTCACGACGAACCAATCACGGTAACGGAATCTCCTCTACTTGTCACCGCCGTCCCGGAAAGCGGCTTGTTAGTGCCAAACCTGGAAAACCAGGTGTTCATTCTCGTCTCTTATCCCGATGGCAGCCCCGCAATCGCGCAACTAAATGTTCACATTCCTGGCGCATCAGATCAAAATGCAAAGACCGACGCCCAGGGTGTGGCAACGATAAAAGTCATCCCCACCGCCACCAGTGTTTCGCTGAAAGTGAAAGCAGTCGACGGACAAAATAATCGCGTTTCTACCACCATTCCGCTTTGGACCCGCGCCGGAACAGACCAGGTTCTTCTTCGTCCAGATCGCGCCGTTTATAAGGTGGGCGACCGCGTTCGCCTCAGCGTATTCTCAACCTCGGATTCGGGTGCTGCTTATGTAGATGTTGTGAAAGACGGGCAAACGGTTCTAACTCGAGATTTGGATATCTCGCAAGGTCGCGCAGTACTGAATCTTGACGCCGGTCCTGAACTCGCCGGAATGCTTGATCTCAATGTTTATCGCATTGGGCACGACGCGCGCACCATTGGGGATCATCGATTAGTCTTCGTCCGACCAGCCTCCGAATTGCACGTTCAAGCCATCGCTGACGCGCCAGTCTACAAGCCGGGCGCAGAGGCAAAAATCCAATTTCACGTCGCAAACGATCACGGACAAGGGGTGCGTGCCGCGTTGGGTCTCCAAGTTGTGGACGAGGCGGTGTTTGCCCTTGCCGAACAGCAGCCGGGATTCGCCAAGACTTTCTTCTACTTGGAACAAGAGCTTTTGAAGCCGACTTATGAAATCCATTCATTGTCTTTCGCTGACGTTACTGATTCTCGCGATGACGGCGCTGCCGCACTACTCCTTTCCGCCACCGACACTTTGAAGCCTAATAAGTTGGATTCCACAATTGGCCTACAGCCGCCACAACAAACTGCTAACGAATACCACGAGCGGTATCAACAAGCATTAGAGCGGCTGGTGGCGAATCACTTGCACGATAATCCGAAAGATCCGTGGGGCACTCCGGTGAAAGTTCAGCGCCAGCGTTGGGCTTACGTGGTCACTAGCGCTGGACCTGACCGCCAATTCGGCACACCGGATGATCTCACTTTCGCAGCGAACGGCGAAGTTGAGTCCCATTTGCCGGAGTTAAAGATCGTTCGCGACAATAATTCCCGCAGTGCTTTAGCGCGGATTCATGGCACAGTGGTTGATCCGAGCGGAGCGGCTGCCAGCCACGCAGCAATAACGTTGCATTCACGTACCAAGCATTTCGAAGCCACCACCAAAGCTGACGGGAAATTCGACCTTCAGAACGTGCCCCCCGGCGACTATGAACTTTCCATCTCCCTGCCTGGTTTCCAGGTGGCTTCCCGTTGGATGACGCTCCAATCCCATGATGTTGCGACGATCGATGCAACTTTATACGTCGGAAGCGTTGCTCAGGCCGTGGATGTTATGGCTGCGCCAGTATTCGAACGGCGAGCGTTAGCGGCAGGAATGCGAATGGCCGATAAGGCAGAGTTCGTCCCGCTGCCACAAGCACCTCCATCTGCACAGCCTGCCACTGGAGAAACCCACGTGCGTTCCTATTTTCCAGAAGCACTCTACATCAATCCCAAAATCATTACCGACCGGCATGGCCAAGCCAGCATTTCCATTCCCATGGCCGACTCCATCACAAACTGGCGCATGGCCATGATCGCTTCTACCACAGCCGGTGCCTTGGGTAGCGCCGATTCGGCTATCAAAGTTTTTCAGGACTTTTTTGTTGATCTGGATTTGCCCGTCCGCATTACACAGGGCGACTGTGTCACTATTCCCGTTGCCATTTACAACTACGCAGGCCAGGGCGGAGAAGTGTCGCTCTCGCTCGAAAAGAACGACTGGTTTGCTCTGAATGACGCCGCGGAAAAAACCGTCAAAGTAGGTTCAGGCCACGTCGGAAGCGCCAGCTTTACCTTGCAAGCGAACAGAATCGGCCGCTATCAATTGAAGCTGTCGGCCCACATGCTCGGCAGCGCGGACCGTCGCGACATCGTTGTGCGCGATATTGAAGTCGCACCCAATGGCAAAGAGCAGAACATAGTTTTCAACGGTCGTCTCGATTCAGACGCGCACCATGAAGTTCATTTTCCTGATGCCGCCATTCCCGAAGCCAGCAAAATCTTCATACGTCTTTACCCGGGTCCGCTCAGCCAGGTGATTGAGGGTATGGATGCCATTCTCCGTTTGCCTGGCGGGTGCTTTGAACAAACTTCATCCAGCACTTATCCAAACGTGCTCGCGCTGGATTACATGAAGAAGACAAAAAAGCTAACGCCCGAAATCCATGCCAAGGCAGAAAGCTACATAGCCACGGGTTACCAGCGCCTGCTGACATTCGAAGTTCCGGGCGGCGGCTTCTCCTGGTTTGGAAACGCGCCCGCGAACAAGATTTTGACTGCATATGGGCTGATGGAATTCAGCGACATGGGCAAGGTCTACGACGTAGATCCAAAAGTTGTGAATCGAACCCGCGAATGGCTCATCTCCAGCCAACAACCGGATGGCAGTTGGAAACCCGACACATCTTTCATCAACGAAGGAGCCACAAACCGCTTCAACTCAGATCTCGTGCGCATCACCGCATACATCGCCTGGGCGTTGGAAAATACCGGTTATCATGGCGATGCAACAGAAAGGGCTCATCAATACGTTGCAGATCATTTCCGCGCCGACCTCGACTCTTACACTCTTGCGGTCGTAGCAAACTTTTCGGTTGAATATGCTGACAAGCAGCATGAAGACGCATTTGCCCAGCGCGCCGTGGAAGCCCTACTGCACGCGCGTATTGAAAAGGGCGACCAGGCCTATTGGACCGCCGAAGAAACCAGCGTGTATGCCAGGGGCGATAGCGCTTCTGTTGAAACCACAGCGCTTGCTACCCAAGCTCTGCTGAAATGGCGTCAATCACGCGATGTGGCGCAAAAATCGCTTGCCTACATCACCTCGAAAAAGGATTCCTCCGGCACTTGGGGAACCACGCAAGCCACCATTATGGCGCTGCGAGCGATGTTAATGGCCAGCCAGAATACCGCGCCGGTAAGCGGTACTGTGCAAGTCAAAGTGAACGACAAAGTGGTAGAGACGCTTGCCCTGACAGCCGGGAACAACGATCTGTTCCACCAGGTTGTAATCAAATACGCCGACTTGATGCAGACCAATAGAATTGAACTTCAATTCCAAGGCAGCGGTAGCCTTGCGTATCAGGTAGCTGGCAGTTACTTTGTGCCTTGGGACGAGGCTACAAAAGGCGAACCACTGTCGATTAACGTTGCCTATGACCGGACGAAGCTTGCGCAGAACGATATCGTCAAAGCCACCGCTACAATTAAAAACAATCTAGCCCAAACTGCCAACATGGTGATGGTGGATCTCGGCATTCCACCCGGATTCGATCTCCTGACGGAAGACTTGGACGACTTCAAAACTTACTCGGCAGGTCTACGAACAGGCCGTTTGGAGAAGTTCAGCACCACGCCTACGCAAGCCATTCTCTATTTCAATGCGCTTGCCGCCCGCTCAACTATTGACGTGCATTTCCGCCTGCGAGCTAAGTTTCCGATACGCGCCCACACGTTCGAATCTAAAATCTATGAATATTACGATCCAAGCGTAAGTGCAGTCTCGCGGCCAAAGCACTTGGAAATCACCGCGAGGTAGATGTGCGCCACGGATTCGCCAGCGTCAGAACCGAAATCATGGCAAGCGTGCATAACAGTGTCGCCAACAACGCCAGACGCAAACTTGCCAACGTAGTCGATACCAAGCCGACTAGGGCAGGCAGAACAACTCCACCCAGTCCGCCAATCGAAAACACAATGCCCGTAACACGCGTACCCACTTGGCCGGCTCTTTCCGTGAACAACGCGATGGCAGTTGGAAACACCGCCGAAAGTCCCAAGCCTACCAGCAACGCACCCAATATCGCGGCAGGCAAATTATGTACGCCGACAATCCCGGCGATACCGGCCGAAGCGATCGTCAGTCCTATGGTGAGCAATTGCCGCCCGCTTGCGAAGTGGAGCGTAAATGGTGCCGCCAGTCGGCCGGCAAGCAGCGCGCTCCAAAATCCAACTTGAACCCAAGCAGCGCCCGGCACAGAAAGTAAGTCGCGCGTCACGTACGTGGGCAACCAACCCGCGATGCCGTTCTCAACACCGACATAGAGGAATAGAAATAAACCAGTCCAAAAGATGAGCGCGGTCAAGTTTTTCGGTCGCTTTGCTTCCGGTGTCACGCGCGCTGCCGTTGGGATGGGACAAACCGCCACACCCAGAAAGATAGCGCCGAATAACAGGGCTAGCTCTGTTAGAAGCCGCGTTAAGCCAAAGCGTGTCGTAATCGTTACCATCGGTCCGCTGGCAACGGCACCCAATCCCCATACGAAATTCAGAAGGTTCAACGCGGAGGCGCGCCGGTTTGGATTCGCTCCCGCGATCGCAAGGTTAACCAGCGCAATGATCAACCCTAAGCCAAGGCCCCATCCACCCATGCCAATCGCACCCAGTGGCCATGGCAAATATGCGCCAGCAAAAATGCCAAGTGTGCATACCAAGAATCCGCCGGCAACTACGCGCTTGATTCCAATCTGCTCCGCAATGGCTCCGCCGGCTAACGCGCCTATCAGGGATCCTAAAAACTGCGCCACGAACAACAGGCCTGATTGTGAATCGTTCAGATGCCACACTGCTGAAAGCTGCGGCAGAATCGGCCCCAATAGCGTTGTTAAAAGCCCCGTCAATAGGAACCCGAAATACCAGACCGCAGCCGTCAGCGGCTTCAAAATTCCAGTCCTACTGTTTCCAGCTATACAGCGGATACCGTTTCGTCAACTCTGCCACGCCACGCCGCACTTCATGTATCGTCGCTTCTGATTTAACGTCGTGCAGCACCTTCGAAATCAGGCGTCCCACTTCTTTCATCTCTGCTTCGCTGAATCCACGCGTGGTCACCGCCGGACTGCCTAACCGAATTCCGCTGGGGTTCAACGGCGGGTTCACGTCAAACGGAATTGCATTCTTGTTTGCCGTGATGTAAGCCTCATCCAACGCTTTCTCCGCCTCTTTGCCCTTGACGCCTTTCGAAAAAACATCAATCAGCATCATGTGCGAATCGGTGCCGCCGCTAACCACGCGGAAACCTTCGCTTTGTAGCGAAGCGGCCAATGCACGCGCGTTGGCAAGCACTTGTTTCTGATATTCCTTGAACGAATCCGTCAGCGCTTCCTTAAACGAAACCGCCTTGGCCGCAATCACATGCACCAGCGGGCCGCCTTGCGCACCGGGAAACACAGCCTTGTCGATAGCCGGGCCAAATTTCTCTTTGGCCAGAATGATACCGGAACGGGGTCCACGCAAAGTCTTGTGTGTGGTTGAAGTAACAATGTCGGCATGCTCGCATGGGTTCGGATAAACACCGGCTGCGATAAGGCCTGAATAGTGCGCCATATCCACTAGAAAAACCGCGCCAACCGAATCCGCAATTTGACGGAAGCGCGCAAAATCAATCACACGGGAATAAGCGCTGGCTCCGGCGATAATCAACTTGGGTTTGTGTTCTTCCGCCAGCTTCGCCAGTTCGTCGTAGTCAATCAGTTCCGTGTCTTTGCACACCCCATACGCAACAACTTTGTAAAGCTTGCCCGAAAAATTCAACGGATGGCCATGTGTCAGGTGTCCGCCATGCGCCAGGTTCATGCCCAAAATCGTGTCGCCCGGCTGCAGCACCGAAGCGTAGGCCGCTTCATTAGCCTGCGAGCCCGAATGCGGTTGAACGTTGATGAACTCCGCTTTGAACAATTTCTTTCCGCGTTCGCGCGCCAGATTTTCAACCACGTCTGTATATTCACAGCCGCCGTAGTAACGTTTGCCCGGATAGCCTTCAGCGTATTTATTTGTGAACACGCTGCCTGTTGCCTCCAGCACCGCCTGCGACGTGAAATTCTCACTGGCAATCAGTTCCAAACGGCTATCCTGCCGCCGGACCTCATCTTGGATCGCGGCGAAGATCTCCGGGTCTGCCTCTGCCAGACTTCGCTGCATCATATCTTTCTCCGTTAGAGTCATCTTGTTTTTGCGCCTAAATTCTATTGTCCATCACTGCGTCGGCGATAATCGTTAGATCACCACCATGCGTTGGAGCACCCTGTTTATTCCCACACTTCGCGAAGCGCCCGCTGAAGCCGAAGTCATCAGTCATCAGTTACTATTGCGCGCCGGCTATGTGCGCCAGTTATCCGCCGGCATCTACAGCTATCTGTTACTCGCGCAGCGCTCACTTCTTAAAATTCAAAATATCGTTCGTGAAGAAATGAATGGCATTGGCGCGCAGGAAATGCTTCTGCCCGCTTTGAATCCCGCCGAAGTTTGGAAAGAATCGGGTCGCTGGGAGGTTATGGGCGACAATATGTTTCGCCTAAAGGACCGCTTTGGCCGCGATCTGTGTCTCGGCATGACTCACGAAGAAGTGATGACATCCATTGCGCGCGGCGAATTGCGCAGCTACAAACAGCTTCCCCAAATCTGGTATCAAATTCAGACCAAGTTTCGCGACGAGCCTCGTCCTAAATCCGGCTTGCTCCGCGTTCGCCAGTTCATCATGAAAGATTCCTATACCTTCGACATTGACGCCGCAGGTTTGGATATTGCCTATCAAGAGCACTACGGCGCCTATTGCCGCATCTTTGATCGCTGCGGCCTGAAATACACAGTTGTTGAAGCCGATTCCGGCGCCATGGGCGGCAGCCAGTCGCATGAATTCATGGTGCGCTCTGACGCCGGTGAAGATCTTGTCGTCGAATGCAAGTCATGCGGCTATGCTGCGAATCTGGAGAAAGCCGTTTCGAATGCCACTGCGCCTGCTCAGCCCGATCCGGAAGGTGACCTAACTCCCGAAGAGTTTCACACGCCCGGCTTCAAGACCATTGCCGAAGTGGCTGCCTTCACCAAGTTGCCCGAAACGTCGCAAATGAAGAGCTATGTGGTTGTAGGCGATGGAAAGCCTGCGCTTGTAATGGTGCGGGGCGATCATCAAGTCAGCGAAACCAAACTTGCTTCCGTGCTGAAAGCCAAAGAAGTGCGTCCGGCGCATCCTGCCGAGATACTCGACCTGTTTGGCGCTGGTGCCGGCTCTCTCGGGCCTGTGGGTATTAAAAACATGCGAGTACTAGCCGATTTCGCGCTGCAGGGCCGCCGTAACATGATCTGCGGCGCTAACAAAGACGACTATCACCTGCGCAACGTCACGCCCGGCAAAGATTTCACGCCCGAGTATTTCGACCTGCGGCAGACTGCTGCCGGCGACACTTGCACCAAGTGCAACAGCGCGCTGGATATTTCAAAATCCATAGAAATCGGCCACATTTTCAAACTTGGCTACAAGTACTCCGAATCCATGGGACTGCGTGTTCTGGGCGAAGACGGCAAAGAAATCACGCCCATCATGGGCTCGTACGGCATCGGCATTGAACGCATCTTAACTTGCTCCATCGAACTGTTCCACGATAAGGACGGCATGGCTTTGCCCGCCGCCATAGCGCCGTTTTCGGTAGTTATTACGCCGGTCAATTTTGCCGATGCGGGACAACGCGAAGCTGCCGAACGTTTGTACAAAGAAGCTGCCAGCGCAGGCATCGACGCCCTGCTGGATGACCGTGATGAACGGCCCGGTGTGAAATTTAAAGATGCTGACTTGGTTGGCATTCCGTATCGCATCACGCTTGGCAAGAAACTCGCATCGGGCCAAGTTGAGTTTATCGACCGCCGCAGCAAAGTCTCTCAGGACATCGAGCTAGCCACCGCAATCGAGTATTTGAAGAAAAAACTAGCTGGACAATGAAGTTTACTGGCCTCTTGCTGATGGCTGTCACTTTGTATGCCGCCGCGCCTGAGGGGATTCCGCGCGCCCTTGCCATTGAGCGTGCCAGACGCGTCTCCGATGTTCGCTATCGCTTGCATTTCGATTTGCTAGCCCATGCCGACTTGATGCAAGCCCGTGAAACGCTGACATTCTCGCTAAGCGACAACACGCGAGATTTGTTAATCGATTTTCGCGAAGGCACGCTAAAAAGCATGATCGTGAATGGCACCGTTGTGCCAGGCGCGATTGACAACGGTCACATCAATCTGGCCGCCCAATACCTGCACCAGGGCGCGAACAAAATTGAATTCGATTTTACTGCTCCTGTTGCTCCTGCGGGTAAGGCCATCACTCGTTATGAAGACAAGGACGACGGTAACGAGTACATCTATTCGCTCTTCGTGCCCATGGATGCCAGCATGGCCTTCCCCTGCTTTGACCAGCCCGATCTGAAGGCGCGTTTCACGCTCGAATTAACACACCCTGCCGAATGGAGCGTCATCTCAAACGTTGCGTTGGGGGCAGAAACGCAACCTATCAGTACGTATCTATTCGCCTTCGCCGCAGGCCCATTTCAAAAGGTCCATCCGGCTCTCTACCAACCTGACGTCTATGTGCGCAAATCACAAGTCGCGCGAGCCGAACAAGAGGTGCCGCAGATTCAGCAGATCACTGTCGATGGCATGAAGTACCTGTCCGATTACTTTGCCCAGCCGTTTCCATTTCCCAAGTACGACATGGTGTTGATCCCAGGCTTCCCGTTCGGAGGCATGGAGCACGCGGGTGCAACTTTTCTGAATGAAGATGCCATGCTGTTTCGTTCCGCACCCACCGAGACCGACCGTTTTGCGCGCAACATAACCGTGCTTCACGAACTGACGCACCAATGGTTTGGCGATTTCACAACCATGCGCTGGTTCGATGATTTGTGGCTGAAAGAAGGCTTCGCCACGTACATGGCGTACCACGCGATGGATGAGATTTCGTCGCAGCCGGATACGTGGGCGAAGTTCTATCAACAAATAAAACCCGCCGCCTACGCTATCGATATCACGCAAGGCACAACGCCTATCTATCAAGACATTCCGAATTTAAAGGATGCGAAATCGGCCTATGGCGCTATTGTCTATTCCAAGGCGCCTGGCGTTTTGCGCCAGCTTGAATTTCTGCTGGGAGCTGACAAGTTCCGCGACGGTCTGCGCATCTATCTGGCGACCCACGCATACGGAAACGCCGATTGGAACGACCTTATCCACGCTTTAGAAAAAGCGTCGGGCACCAGCCTCACTGATTGGGCCGAAGCGTGGATCCAACATCGCGGCCTCCCGGTTGTGACTGCCGAATGGAGTTGCAGCAACGCCCGGCTGGATTCACTAACCCTCTATCAAACCAATGCCATTCCAGAGGCTCGCACTTGGCCCATCGCAACCGAGATCTTGCTCGGCTACAAAGATGCCCGCCAAGTTAAATTGAGCGCTCAATTCAGCGGCGCGTCTTACAAAGTCGGTGGGGCGGCTGGCAAGCTTTGTCCGGATTATGTCTTCGCGAACAACGACGATCACGCCTACGGAATTTTTCTTCCTGACGAGAAAAGTTTGAAAGGCATGACGGAAGCTTTACGCTATGAGAAAGACCTGTTTTTGCGCACCATGCTGTGGGGAGCCCTGTATGACTCCGTTCACTTTGCCCAGCTGAACCCGCGCGACTATCTGGCTGCGGTCCTCAGCGAGTTACCGTCGGAACAGGACGAAACGCTCGTGCGCTCCATTGCAGCCCGATCCGTCCACATGCTGCATTTTTATGTTTCCGATGCCGCCCTAAGCGCCAATTTTGAATCGCTGGCGTTTCAGCGTATGAAGAACGCGCCCACGAATGGACTGCGAATTGTTTGGTTCAGAACCTTTGTCGATGTGGCCGAAAGTCCGGAATCCCTGGGCCAAATCAAAAACCTATTGTTGAAACGGGTCTTGATTGAAGGTGTCGAATTTCGTCCGCTGGATCGCTGGCGTATGGTTACCGCGTTGCTTGCGCAAGCCGATCCAGACGCGCTCTCATTTTTCGCGGCTGAGCGTAACCGCGATCAATCGGGCATTGGACAGAAGTACGCTTACACTGCCGTTGCGGCGCGGGCTGCCCTATCCAACAAACGCTTTTATTTTGACGATTACCTTCATAACTCAGCTCGGCCAGAAGATTGGGTACAAGACAGCCTTGCTTCGTTCAATTTCTGGAATCAATCCGATGTGACGTTGCCTTACTTACGGCAGTCGTTAGACGCGCTTCCGCAAGTCAAACAGCAGCGCAAAATATTTTTCCTCATGGCTTGGTTGAACGCCTTCATTGGTGGGCAGCATTCCTTAGAGGCCAGCCACGAAGTGTACAGCTGGCTTGCCGCTAATCATCCAGACCCCGATCTGCGCTTGAAAATCTTGCAGGTGTTAGACGAATTGGACCGCAAAGTTCAAATCAGACAACGCTTCCAGTAAGCTAATCCTCGCCTTTGTACCGCAGCAAATAGTACTCATTCACTGGCCGGTCATCCGACAGAATAGGAGCATTCGGCGCCGGCACGCTGAACTGGTCCAGCGGTTCTTCGCCCTTCAGAAGCGTGTCGAACATCCCTTCCGGCGTGGATCCGGGATTCCACTCCACTATGTCGGTGCGCGCTTTGGCTGGCAGTCTATCCGCTAGCTGTGCGGCCGTGAAACGCGGCAGCGGCTGCATACTAACGATGTAATGCGTGCCCCAGCCCTCAATGGATTCAAATGCCCGTACGTAAGGGAACGAAGCTCTAATCGCCGCTGTAATCGAAGCCATGGTGGTGTCGTCATCGCCCGGGCACCAGATTTGAATCACCCCGCCCGGCTTCAAATGCGCCTTCAGAACCGAATAAAACTCCACTGAATAAAGCAGACTGGAAGCCGGTGCGGCAATCGGTGGCGGCGGATCTGCGGCGATAACGTCGAATTTCTGGTTTGACCGTTCCAGGAAACGGCGGCCATCGTCAACCACGATATGGGCGCGTGGATCTTTGAAAAGCGCCGGGCCATCCGGATGAAAATATCCAAATAGCTTCGGAACGCTAGGCACCAGTTCAACCGCCGTTACATCAATTCCCCACGACATCATTGATCGAAATGAAGTGCCCATGCCGAAACAAATCACCAATGCGTTCTGTGGCGAAGTATGGTGAAAAGCTAGCGGCAGATGCACCATCATTTTTGTGATAGGTGTCAGCTTCGTCATGCCAATTCCGTTCACCAAAAGTCGCCGCCCCATGCCATGTCCGGTAGCGATCGTGGTTGCCGTGTGATCTCGCAGCTCAACTCGAGGGTTGAAAATCGCTCCATAGTCTTCGCAAAAGACAGCGATCAGCACCGACGCCACTGCAGCGTATGCGAAGTAACGCTGCCCTTCCTTGCGATAGAAAAAGCCGATTCCGAACAATGGCAGCGCTAGCAGGCACGTTGCCCAATGTTCACCCAACAACGGAAGCACAACAAAGCCTGACACCAACGGCCCCAGTATGGAGCCCAGCACATTCATCGCATACGCTTTCCCGGCTTGTTGCGGATTGCCTTGCGACCAGCGATCAACCAACATCGGTGTCACAAAACCGGTAAGTGCGCTGAAGGGCACAATCCCAATGAAAGCGCGAATGGCGCCCAAACCAAGATTTGCCCAGTCATTATCGGAACTCGGTACATGCCATCGCGGGTCTGCGCTCAGCAGCGGCAATAGCGCGGCAAGGCCAAGCGGAATCCACGCAGTCGCTCCGAACGACGAGGACGAAGAGTCGAACACTTGCCTGCGAACCATTCGCCGGTATATGCTCGATCCGGCGAAAGTCGCCATTAGATACATTGCCAAAATCAGCGCAAACGCATAAACCACATTGCCCAAATAAACCGTGAACTGACGAATCCAAACCACTTCCAGCGCCATGCTGCAAAGCCCGGTCGAAAATAGCCACCACAACAAATGGCGCGGTGCGTTTGAAGGCGCATCGGGAATTGCCTCGCTTGCCGTTGTAAGTTCGGGCAAGCTTGAACTCACTGCCAAGACAATGCACGCCAGCAGCAAGTTCAAAGCACCGGCAACGCGTAATGTTCCGGTAAAGCCAAGCAGTTCTATAAGGACGAAAGCCGGAATAAGTGTGCCCATGGTCGCGCCAAGAACGTTAGCCAGATACAGGAAACTAAACGAATGGCTGGAATCGGCGCCACGCAGTCGCTCAATGGCCGACATAGCAAACGGAAACGTTGCGCCCATGCACGTGGTCCACGGCAGCATCGCTACTAAAATCCATGCTCCGGACATCAAGTGATAAGTCGCCGATCCCCACGCTGGCGCTGTCCCCACGTCTCGCAGCAGTTCATAGCCGACGCGCAGCATCGATGGGACAAACCATCCGGATAATGCAATCAGAAGCTCCAGCACCGCGTAAAGCCTCAGCAAAGTGGCACCGCTGGATCGCCGGAAGTTGCGGATATAGATGCCGCCTAACCAGGAGCCCAGTCCTAGCCCCGCCATAAACACCGACAGAACGATGGAAACCATCGGCGTTGTGACACCGAATTTGGCCATGCTGAGTCGTAGCCAAACTACCTCGTAAATCAAGCTACAAAAGCCGGAAATGAAGAAAAATAGGTAAAACCAGCGCGCTTTCAATCTGTCCCTTTGCGTGAATCAATCAGTGTATGCGAGGATCGTTTTAGCATGGCACGCGGATGGGAAAGTAAATCGGTTGAAGAACAGATGGAACTGGCCCGTGAAAGGGCCGATGGAATCAAGGACAAAAGCAGCTTAAGCGAGGCTGAGGCCACTAAACGTCGGGAAATTGAAGGAATTCAACTTTCACGCACGCGAGTGTTACAAGACATGTCCAAAGCGACGAACCCCAGATATCGGGAGCAGCTTCAAAAATCTCTCGAATTTCTGGACGAGAAATTAGCTCGCGCCGCTGCGGATAAGTCCTAGCAGGCCAGATCGCTGCGGCCTATCTTCAGGTCGCCAAGGTTGCCCAGCATCGCCAGCGCAATGCTGTCGGTGGTAAAGAATCTTTGTGCAATTTTTTGGACGTCATCGCGGTTCACGTTCTCAATGTTGTTTAACATGTCGTCCAAAGTCATAAACTTATCAAAGTAGAGTTCTTGCCGCGCCAGGTTCGACATTCGGCTGGAAGTCGATTCCAAGCTAAGCATTAACGAACCCTTCAAGTGATCCTTAGCGCGCCGCAGTTCATCTTCGCTAATCAATTCGTTCTTCAACGTCTTGAATTCCGCAATCACCGAATCAACCACTTTTCGGGCAGTCTCCGTGGCCGTGCCCGCATAAACCGTTAAGCAGCCGGTATCGCTGAACAAATTCAGTTCGCTATATACCGCGTAAGCCATGCCTAGTTTTTCACGAATGTTTTGGAACAGCCGTGAACTCATGCCTGCGCCCAGCACAGTGTTCAGAATGTACAGCGGGTAGCGCATTTCGTGCGCTAAGCGATAAGCTGGAACACCCATCGTAATGTGAACCTGCTCTAACGTTTCTTTGTTTTTCAGAATAATGGGCGCGTGGGTCTTTGGAATAGAGTCCGTTGGCAACGGTTCGCGCTTCGCAAGTCCCGAGAACTTCTCGCCCAGAAGCTGGGTAATGTTCTGATGGTCCAAGTTGCCGGCCGCCGTCACCAGAATGTTGCTCGGTGAATAAACGCGGCTGTAGAAATCGTGCAGCATGCCGCGTTCGAACTTCTTTACCGTGTCGCGAGTCCCCAGAATAGGCTTTCCCAACCCATGACCCTTCCAGAAGTTGCTGATAAAAGTCTCGTGCAAGACAAATTCCGGCTGGTCGGCTTCCATCTTGATTTCTTCAAGAATCACGCCCTTTTCTTTTTCGATATCGTCGGGCCGCAAAACCGGATTCAAAACCATATCTGACAGAATGTCGATTGCCAAAGGCAGGTGCTGGTCAAGCACCTTGGTGTTGAAACTAACCAGTTCCTTGCTGGTGAACGCATCCAGACCGCCGCCGACAGAATCCACCGACTTCGCAATATCTTCGGCCGAGCGCGTCGTGGTTCCCTTGAAAACCATGTGTTCCAGGAAATGCGACAGGCCATTCTCCGCGCCGCGCTCGATCCTAGATCCGGTTCCTATCCAGATTCCTAGCGAAATCGAACGAACATAAGGCATCGACTCGGTGACAATTCGAACACCGTTCGCAAGCTTCGCTCGTTCAATTTCCCGCACCGGAGGTGTAGGCAATACCATTTCGTTAGACGGCCTTTCTTAACGCGAAAACAGATAAACTGGAACCTGATGCAAACCAGCGTTGAGGGCCGGACGCTTGTCGGAATGGACCTTTCCGATATTTCAGAAATGCTTAATCCGAAGCACCCTCATTATCGCGCCAGACAATTGTTCGACGCAATATACCGGCAAAGGGTGCCGGATTTATTGGAAATTTCAAATCTGCCGCAAGTGCTTAAGAATGAGCTGGTTGCGGATTGCGCACTAGGCCTTCCCACAGTCGAACAGCGTTTTGACTCAGTCGATGGCACGCGCCGCTATCTCCTTTCAATGCAGGATAACCGTACTGTAGAGACCGTACTAATGCCTGAGGAAAAACGCGATACTATCTGCATCTCTAGCCAAATTGGCTGTCCGGTGGATTGCCGCTTCTGTCTAACGGCTCTGATGGGACTTGAGCGGAATCTCACCGCTGGCGAGATTGTTGGCCAAGTCCTCTTCGTAGCCCGCAAACATCAATTAGACCCTACCAGCGCCAAGGTGAACGTCGTCATGATGGGCATGGGTGAGCCACTGCTCAATCTGGGCAATGTACTCAAGGCAACGCGCCTCCTGACCGACCCCAGTGGCGTTGGAATGACCCAAAAACGCATCACACTCTCGACCTCAGGGATCGTCCCGCAAATGTACGAAATGGGCCAAGCTGAGATTCGCCCTCGCTTGGCTATTTCTTTGAACGCTTCTAACGAAGAGCAGCGCCGCGAGTTGATGCCCATCACCCGCAAATACCACTTGTCCGATCTGATCGAAGCTTGTCGCGCCTATCCTCTGCGTCCCTGGGAGAAACTGACCTTCGAATACGTGCTCCTCAAAGACGTGAACGATACCGACGCGGACGCCAAACGGGTCGTCCGGTTGATTTCAAGATTGAATTGCAAAGTGAACTTGATCGCACTGAATCCAGGTCCGGGCATCAAATTTGAAACGCCCGATCCCGAGCGCGTCGCCGCCTTTCAAGAGATCGTGAAGCGCGCCGTTCCATGCTTTATCCGCAAGCCGCGCGGCCTCGACATCTACGCGGCGTGCGGACAACTCAAGCGTGTTTCAAATGAATTTGTAGAAATTGGCTAATTCGGCTTACGGACGTGCGTGCGTTTCCGCGCTGCCCTCCGTCATATGCAGCGTCCACTTAATGGCTTCAAAATACATCTTCTGAATGTCCGGGTCTTCCCACGCTTCTTTCGTGTGGCCTAGCGTTGAATAAAACACGCGCCCTTTGCCATGCATCTTTGACCAAGCTACGGCAAAATCATGATCTTCGCGATGCACGCGCGGGTTGTTGTAATCCAATTTATTGGGGTCCAGACTCAACAACACATTCACTTTGCCGCGCGAAAACTCCTTCGGCTGATAAATCTCATCGCGTTTGGTGAAAGCATGCGGAAAATGGCGCGTCGCTGGAAAATCGCCGCCCTCATTGATGATCGGAGCATTGAACGTTCCCCAAGGATGCTCGTTAAACCATCCGCCAATCATCTCGCCGTATTCCGGCCATTTGTAATTCGTATCCAGCGCCGCGTGAATACCCACAAACCCTTTGCCGTCGTCTTTGATGAAAGCCATCATGTCGCGCTTTTGATCGTCTGTTAAATCCAGTTCACCTGTGGTGCTGGCGAACACCAGGCAATCGAAATAATCCAAATTCTTGAAATTACTGTCCTTGGTTGCCTTAGTGATGTTTTCCGTATCAGTGCGAAGTGTCGTTTCCCACAAATGGCTGTCGTGTCCCATGCGGTACACCGCGGCCATCGCATCTGGAATAGAATCATGCTCGAAACCCTTAGTTTGCGAGACTACCAGAACATGCGCTATTCGGTTCGGCGGCATGCTTGTCTTTTCCGGTGTTTGGGCGCTAAGCCTGCTGTATAGAAGTCCAGCCGCAAGCAGTGCGGCAACGGCTCCCAGAATAAAAGTACGTTTGAATCTCATGCAGATATCCACCGGTTGACGTTATCACAGCCGCGACTTATGCGAATCTATTTGGCCAGCCGCGCTTGCGGCGCATCCATCAAGTTTGCAGCCGGAGCATTTCGCGTACTGAAAAGAATCGCCAATCCCAGCCCCAGCAATCCCAGCGAAATCCACTGTGTCAGCGATAGGTTCAGCACCAGCGATTGCTCATGATTGCGGAAGAATTCCACACTGAACCGCAGTGCGGAATACAGCGTCAAATACAGTCCAATAATTTTTCCCGCCGGATGTTCGCGCTGCGCAAGCTTATACAACAGCAAAAATAAGAAAAAGTTTGGAATGGATTCGTATAACTGCACCGGATGCAATGCTTTATCCAGCGGCACAGGCGCGGCAAAATCGGACCGAAAATGTACGCCCCAAGGCAAATCGCATTCACGCCCCCAACAGCATCCCGCCGCAAAACAACCCAAGCGGCCAATCGCTTGACCCAACGCAACGCCGGGCGCGAACAGATCCATCGTTTTTAACACCGGCAGTTGGGCAGACCGCATGTACAGCACGGCCGTAATCATCGCCGCAATGAATCCGCCATGAAATACGCCCGCCGCCTGCAGCGTACTCAGACTAAAAATCTCTCCTGGATTATGCGCGTAATAGCTGAAATCAAACAGAAACATGAACAGCTTCGCCCCCAAAACGCCCGAAATCGCGCAATAAACCGCCAAGTTGGTGATTTTATCGGCAGAGATTCCTGCGCGGCTAGCCAGACGAATGGTTACCATCAGCCCCGCAAGAAAACCTAGCGCCACCAGCACGCCATAAGTAGGAATGAAATACGGACCAAAGGAAATTAGTTTCGGATACATGGCTTATTCTTCTGCGGGTTCCGTCTGGATGTGGGTTTTGTCGCGATGCAGAATCAACATATCGAACAGTAGCAATACCGCTCCCACTGTAATGGCGCTGTCCGCCACATTGAAAACAGGGAAAGACCAGTCGCCATGATAAACCTCGATAAAATCAGTCACCGTGCCGCGCAAAACGCGATCGTAAAGGTTACCCGCTGCGCCTCCCAACACAAACGCTAACCCGGCGCGAACCAGCGGTGCCGAAAAGCTTGTATGGTTCTTCCAAAGCGCGCGCACAACAAAGAACAGCACAACCGCCGAGACACCTATTAAGACGATGCTCCGCACAATCGGGTTGCCGTCAGCCAAAAAGCTAAACGCAGCGCCCGGATTTTCGGTGTGCACCAGCCGCAAGTAACCTGGAATAACAGGCACACCCACATAAGCGCTGAACGAATGCCTTGCCACAAGCTTGGTAATTCGGTCCAACGCGGCGATAGCCAGTGCCAATGCAAACGGTCCCGTACGGCCCGCCAAGATCTTAGAAATATTCACGCAAAGTTTTGGCGCAACTGGCGCAGACGGTTTGGTAAGCCGCATCGCTGCCTACATCCAACGTGTATTTCCAGCAGCGTTCGCACTTCTCGCCGCGCGCGCGCTCCACTTTAATGCTCGGATCGCCCTCTTGTAGCTCAACTGCCGAAACGATGAATAACGAAGGTAGTTCCGCTTCGTACCGGCTCAGCACTTGATACTTTTCGCGTGCCGCCCCAAGAATGACCGCCGCCTCTAACGACGATCCAATCACCTTCTCTTCGCGAGCCGTATCCAACGCCTTTAAAACTTCGTTGCGTATTTCGGCCAGCCTGTCCCAATCGCCCGCTGCCGCTCGCTGCGTGTCACTCACCCCGGCAGTCAAAGTTTCCGGGGCAGGGAACAGATCCATGTGCACGTTATGCTGCGCATCCGCCGGCAGTTTCGAATGCTCCCAGACTTCTTGGCATGTGAAGGAAAGTATCGGCGCGAGCAATCGAGTTAGCGCCAGGTTCAAACGATGCAACGCGGTCTGCGCGCTTCGCCGTTCGGGCGACGACGGGCCGCTTGTATAAAGCCGGTCTTTCAAAACATCGAAATAAACCGCGCTCAAATCTGTGATGGAAAACTCGTATATCGCGCGATAAACCTTGTGATACGAGTACTCGTTGTAAAACGCCAGACAGCGCTTCACCAAGTCTTCCGCGCGCACCAGTATCCACGAATCAATTCCCAAAAGCCTATCGCCAGCAATTGCGTCTTTCGCCGGATCGAAGTCATGCAAGTTCCCAAGCATGTAGCGGAACGTATTGCGAAGCTTTCGATATGCTTCCGAAAGCCGCGTCAGAATCGTGTCGGAAAGCCGCACATCTTCCGTGAAATCTACCGAAGCCACCCAAAGCCGCAGCAAATCCGCGCCATACTTATTGACAATCTTCTCGGGCTCGATAATATTGCCCAGCGATTTCGACATCGCCCGCCCATCCGCATCCAGCGTCCAACCATGCGTCGCACACTCTTTGTAAGGCGCTTCGCCGCGTAATCCAACGCCAATTAACAACGAACTATGGAACCAACCGCGATATTGATCGCCGCCTTCCACATACATATTCGCCGGCCACGGCAATCCATTCGCTTTCGTTAACACTGCCAAGTGGCTCGAACCGGAATCAAACCAAACATCCAAAATGTCGGTCTCTTTGCGAAACTTCGTGCCGCCGCATTTTTCGCATACACAGCCCGCACCCATCAGCTCTTCCGTCGTCTTCGAATACCAGACATCCGACGTGTGCTCGCGGAACTGTTCCACAATCGCGTTCTGCACCGCCCTATTCGTGTAGGGAGTTGTGCAGCCTTCGCAATAGAAAACCACAATCGGCACGCCCCACGCACGCTGGCGCGAGATGCACCAATCCGGACGCATGGCAATCATATTGGTCATCCGGTCGTCGCCCCAACTCGGGTGCCAGCTTACCTTCTTAATGGCCGCCAGCGTCTTCGTGCGTAGTTCTTCTCTGTCCAGCCCGATGAACCATTGTTCCGTGGCGCGAAAAATCACCGGCTGATGGCAGCGCCAGCAATGCGGATAGCTATGGTCCACTCGCGCCTGGCCTGCCAGCGCTCCATGTTGCTGCAACAACTCAATGACAATCGGATTCGCTTCCCAAACCGTCTTGCCAATCAGCGCGTCCGGCAATACCCCAGCGGCGCCTTCCGCCCGAAACATGCGACCCGCGGCGTCAACCGGACAATAAACCGGCAGCCCATAGCGCTGGCAAATGACAAAGTCATCTTGACCATGCCCGGGAGCCGTGTGTACCGCACCCGTACCTTGTTCCAGCGTCACGTGGTCGCCCAACAAACCTAACGAATCGCGATCCAAAAACGGATGACGAAAAATCTGCCGCTCCAGCTGGTTACCCGGAAATCGCGCAATAACCGTCTTGTCCCAACCCAGCGCTTCCGAAACCTGGTTCAACAAACCATCCGCCACGATGATCACGCCCTCTGGCGTGTCCACCGCGACATATTCAAATTTCGGATTAAAGCTGATGGCCAAATTCGCCGGAATCGTCCAAGGCGTTGTTGTCCAAATCAGTACAAAAGCGTTCTTGCCTGCCAGCGCCGGGTCAATCGATGCCGCGTCTGACGCAAGCTTGAACCGAACATAAATCGACGGGCTATGATGATTCTCGTATTCAACTTCCGCTTCTGCCAGCGCCGTTCGATCTTTGATACACCAGTGCACCGGCTTCAGGCCTTTGTACACATAGCCGCTGTGCAAGAAATCGACGAACGCCTTCGCAATCACCGATTCATACTCGGCGCTCATCGTCAAATACGGATCTTCCCAACGCCCCAAAATACCCAGCCGCTTGAACTCGCGCCGGTGAATATCTACATATTTCGATGCATACGCGCGGCACTCTCCACGAATATCCGCCGTCGTCATGCTTGCCTTGCGCTTGCCTAATTCGTTATCAACCTTGAACTCAATAGGCAAACCGTGGCAATCCCACCCCGGAACGTAGGGCGCATCGAAATTCGCCATACTCTTCGATTTCACAATGAAATCTTTCAGTATCTTGTTGAAGGCCGTTCCCAGGTGGATGTTGCCATTCGCATACGGCGGTCCGTCATGCAACACGTATTGAGGACGCCCGCTACGTACTTCACGAATGCGCTGATACAGCTTCTCGTTTTCCCACTTCTCAAGCATGCGCGGCTCGGCCGTGGGAAGATTGGCCTTCATCGAAAACGCGGTGTGGGGAAGGTTGACCGTTTTTTTCAGGTCAACAGTGATCTCGCTCATGGACTAACTTCAAGCTTAACGAATAGCCGGACGCGTGAAATTCGCAACCGGCAAACTGCTAGACTTTCGCAGCGCTTGATCCGGTTGTTGTTTCCACTTTTCCCTGCGCTCGTGGCACCATCCAAACCGGCCTGAAAAAACGTTGATCACACATCTCGCAGCGGCATGGCAGAAGGGCAAAACTAATCAGTCGTTCGAGGACATTTCTTCTTCTCGATCGCCTATAGTCGTGTGATTTACAAGCCGGACATGCAGAAGCTTTAAAGTACGACATAATAGAACCGCTCAACGATCAACACACCCGTAAAAGACTCTGTAAGTGTAGGTCGTTGCGTCGCGAGACGCAAGTACTTTGGTACCAACATCGGATTGGCTATGAGCAAACGCTAGTGTCTTTATATTGCATTCCGCATCCGCTCTACACGGTTCGAGCGAATATGTTGCCCACCCCTTCCACTTCCTCATGCAAGACTCCCTCTACAGCAAATGGTAAGAGCGCCGCCCGCACCGCCTCTTCAAATTCCGCTTGCCGGTCGCCAAGCACAACCGGCGCTGTAATGGAAAACGACAACGCACGCAATCAGTTCATCAATCGTGAATTGATAGCGCTGCATTACTCGAATGCAATCCACTTGACGGAACGCCGGTGCGAACCACGCCTCCAGATCGGGCCTGTATCGCGCTTCGTCATGTTTCTCAGCCCATCCCGCCCGAACCTCGCGAAATGCTTTTGCCCATTCATTGGCGGCAACATCGCTGGCCGCTGCGCTGCAAACTACCACGCGTCCCTCCGGTCGGGTTGCGCGTTCAAATGCAGCCAGTGCGGCTTCTCTCGATAGCCAGTGCAACGCTCGACCAACACTAATAAAATCAAACGTCCCTAAGTCGTCCGGCAGTTCCTCCACCGGCAAACGCAAAAACTGAATATTCTTTTCGCGGGCTGCTGCACGCGCCACGCGTAACATCTCTGGTTCGATGTCGATCGCTACACAACTTCCCACAAACGGCTCGAAACCAATCGCCAAATTGCCCGGTCCACACGCCACATCCAACATCCGGCTTTCCTTGTTTGCCCCCAATTTCTCAGTCAAACTTGCAAAAGCTGTTCCGGATACGGCTCGCGAAACCGGTAATACTGCGCCGCCGTCTCAAATCTTCCCATGTATTTTATTCTCAGCCACGTCCCTGACACCAACAATTTCTAGCTCGTGCGCCAAAATGAACTGAGAGCCATACTCATGTCCAAAATCTCCCTCTTGTTGCTTTCGTCACTCTGTGCCTCCACTGTCTTCGGCGCCGATGCCAACTTCCAAGCCACCATCGTCAAACACCTCAAGACCTCGCGCGATTTTACTGTCAAAGTGGCCGAAGCCATGCCCGCCGCCGACTTCGACTTTAAGTTGACACCGCCCCAAATGAGCTTCGGAGGCCAAATCACGCATCTGGGCCAAGGCCTGGATTATTTTCTGGCGCCCTTCACTGGTGCCAAGCCGAGCGACGCCAAGCCCAAATCGAATTCCAAAGCAGACGTCATCGCCTTTGTCAGAGCTGTTTTCGATAGGGCCATCATCCGCGTTTCGAGTCTGTCGGCCGAGCAGCTCAGCAAAACTTACACCACAGCCGAAGGACAAAGCGAAACTGGAACAGATCTGCTCCTGGGTATGCTCGACCACACAACCCACCACCGCGCCTCCGCTGAAATGTATCTTCGAGCTAAGGGAATCACGCCACCCCAATACGAATTCTAAACGTCACCTATCGCATGCATAGCCGCGCCCGGTTCATCCTCTTACTCGCCATCGCTGTTCTGTCATTTGCGCAGGCACCCAAGCATCAGGCGCCTCCCGGTGTCATTCGCAGCGTTCAAATCACCGGCAATCAAATCTATCCCTCGGAAGACATTGTCAAAGCTCTAGGCCTTAAGCCGGGCGATCCGGCCAGCCCATCGATTCTTGAAGCTGCGCGCCAAAAAGTGCAAGCTCTCGACGTTTTCAGCACCGTCTCGTTCCGCTTCAAGTTCGATGCCGCGACCCCTTCCAACTACGACGTTCTCTTCACCGTCGCCGAAGATACCCAAGTTCTGCCCATGCACTTCGAACGCTTGGGTGCGGCGCCGGCCGACATTCTCGCCTATCTGAAAACGCACGTTCAGTTCTTCTCCGAACAGATTCCCGGCACCGCTTCCATCGTCCAGCGTTATCGCAAATCCGTGCAAGATTATCTGGATGAAAATGTCAAGAACCCGGTACGTGTGCGCGCCAACGTTGCCACTGACGAAGCCGGGAAATTGCAAGTGAACTTTTTTCCTGATGCGCCCATTCCCACCATTTCTCAGGTAGATGTCACTGGCAATGAAGCGGTGGATAAAGGCACCATCCTACGTGCCGCAAACGACGTAGGCATCGGCGTCCCACTCACCGATGCCCGCATCAAACTCATTCTCGAAGGCGCCATCCGGCCCGTCTATGCGGCGCGCGGCTATCCGTTGGTCACCTTTCCAAAGGTGGAAACCGAACCTGCCAAAACAAACTCGGGCGTCATCTTAAAAGTCACCATTCACGAAGGTCCAAAGTTCAATTTCGGCCCACTGCGCTTTCGTGGCAAAGGTCTCGAGGAGGATGAAATTCGCACTGCCCTCACCTTCAAACCCGGCGATCCTTATAGCTCCGACAAAGTGGACGCCTTCCGTGTCGAGCTTCTCCACAAAATGCATCGCAAAGGCTTGCTGGATGCCACAATTGACCCGGAGACTTCACCCGACGAAGAAAAACACATCATGAATGTCATCTATAACGTCGTCCCAGGTGAGATTTACAAGTTTCAAAAGCTCGACATCATTGGCCTCGACGTCACTGCCCAGCCCGCCATCGAGAAGCTATGGGGCGAAAAGCCTGGTCAAACTTTTAATCCCGACTATCCCGACTTCTTCCTGAAAAAAGTTTCCGAACAAGGCTTGTTTGATAACTTAGCCGGAACTCATTCCGACTACACCCCCGACGCCGCATCGCACAACGTCACCGTGCACCTCTATTTCAAAGGCGGCAAATCGCCTGAAGAAAAGAAGCGCGAGAAAAAGGAAGAAGAAGACAAGCGCAACGGACCACCATATGGCGAATAAATCTCCGCTTGTGGCTATCTTCCCAGGCTCCTTCGATCCAGTAACCAACGGCCACCTCGATCTCATTCGTCGTGGCTCCGCGCTGGTGGATAAGCTCATCGTGGCAATCCTCACCAACACATCGAAGCAACCGCTCTTTTCGCTCGACGAGCGCAAGTCGATGCTCGCGGCGTCCACGTCCGATATTAAAAATGTCGAGGTGGATTCATTCGCCGGTCTATTGGTTCATTACGCCGAAAAACGCGCTGCTCGTGCCATTCTGCGCGGCATCCGATCCATCGCTGACTACGAATCCGAGATGCAGATGGCCATCTTTAATCGTCGCCTCCGCCCACATACCGAAACCATCTTCCTGACGCCTACCGAAGAAAACGCCTTCATCAGTTCCAGCTTCATCAAAGAAGTCATAAGGCTAGGTGGCGACGTTTCCCAGTTCGTTCCTCCACCTGTAGTTAACCTTCTGAAGTCTCGGCGTTGACTATAATGTCTCGTATGTAAAACGTCCCACTGCTAGAGGGACGCACTTGGGAAAGGATCTAAAAAGATGAAAAGGATGCTCGTCGCAGGAGTATTGTCTCTTGCCACTCTCGCCCTCACGCTCGGCGCTCAAGATTGGTATCACGATCGAGAGGATCGCTTCCGCGGTGAGGAATGGCGCATGCACTTGTTTGAGCATGTTCGCACCGACTTGGAATTCGTTCAGCACAATGCCCCATGGGCCGCGCCTCGCGAGCGTCGCCGCTTGGAAAGAACCAAGGAAGAACTTCGGGACTTGCAAGGGAAGCTCGCAAACCACGCTTTTGATGACCGCGAACTCAGCGACGTCATCGACTCGCTGAGAAAGTCCGTGAATGATGATCGTCTCTCCGCTCAGGACAAGGACGTCTTAAACGACGACTTGAATCGTATGCGCGAGTTTCGTGAGCATCACGAACATTGGGGCGAGCATCCTTAGTCAAGACATGCAGCGTGGGCCGGCAGTGCGAATGTAACTGCCGGTCTCACGCCCCCCGGCGGATGATTGCGAACCAACCCTTTGGACCATCCCTTCCGAAACGCATCCGGATACTCAGACAGGAATGCCGGGTTTCCGCCAGTACGCCTATCATTTGTCACATGGCACGGCATGTGGGTGTCTCGGCTTCTATTGTCTCTGTGAGTGATCGGAGTTTCACGCTGCGCTTTTTCAGCAAAGTTATCAGATCGCGCAAGCTACGGCCGAGCTTCCACACCATGAGGGTGTCGTCGTGTTCCAGTTCCTTCAAACACAGGCAGTGTCGTTATGGGCTGAACTCTGGCCCGCTCTCGAGAATCTCCTTATGGCGGAGAAATTCGAGCAATGCTCCGTCCGGGCTTGCGGTTTCCTCGAAGCGGCCTTCCTTCAGTGCTGCCAAGATCTTGACAACGCAGGCATTTGCAACGAAGGCGGAGCGTAGACAAGGTGCTGCCCGCATAAGCAGGGATGACAGAATCTCTACCGATATGACGGGCCGCATTGCCGCCTTTAAAACCATTGCCTAGAGCATGGTGCTTCGGGGCGTTCGGCGCGGCGGTTTCTGGGATTGGGGAGACTGGGAACGTTTTACTCGTAAGGAATTTCCACCTCGGCAAAGCTGCCAGGTATCGCGGCGTTCACTGTGGCGACGACCTGAGCCACACACCGCTTAATGAGGCTCCATCGTCCTTGTCCCAATACGACAATGGCTATCTTGCGGGCCGTAACGTTCTGCTGGTAGCTCAGATTTTTGTCCGTCGTCACCAGAACCTCGAACCCTGCCGCCTCGGCCTTACTTAGCAATTCACCGTTCCCCAATTCTTCCCACCCACGGGCGCGGGCCTCCGTGACAGTGTGGTGGTCGATCAGATACCGGGCAAGAGTGCGCGGGGTGCCGTTATCGAATAAAACAAGCATTACGGGTGCGGGGCTGGAGCCTCGGCACTGTGCGCGGCAAAAGCCAGAACAGCGCGGACCTGTTCCCGCGTCACGCCGAACTCTTCTACAAGCTCGTCAACATTCATGTCCTGAAGGTTTTCGAACACTGTGGAGATTGGCGTCCGGGTGCCTTTGAACACCCATGCGCCGCTGCGCTTACCGGGGATGCTCTCCACGGCAGGGCATTGGGACCAATCAAGAGCTGCTGTCATATTCGTACCCTCCCTTCATCGTAGCGTTTTATCATGGCTCGTCGTCACGTGGCTTCGTCGCTCGGCTCGGCCAGCATCAGGCAGACTTCGCCCTTCGCCGTCCTTGTTAACTGCGTGTCGGGCTTGCTCCATGCATTCACCTCGCCCCGTGCCAGTTCAATAGACTCAATCTCCCAACCATCGGCAAAGATTTCACGTAACTGCCGTTGAGATACACCTCATTCAGGTGCCTCGTCGGTGAAAGTGTAAAGCGACAGTCGCCCGCCCGGCTGAATCACGATCGGCAGCCTCCACGAACGGCGGCTGCGGTTTGCCTATATCCTAAGGCGGATTGTCGTTGTAGATCTTGCTAAGACCCTCATGGGCAGATGCATGGTTCTGCATTTTCTGCAGCGTCCGTACTTCACAAAATCCTCCTAAGATTCAATCGATTAAATTCTTAACCGTTATCGCTTTCGCCGAACTCCAGCCGTGACCCGCTGAACCCCGCCCCCGGCAATGCCGTCGATGATTACGTCTAATGCCCACTCGTTGCGCGCTGCGCCATCGCCGGAAAGCAATGCCTCCTTCAGCCCCAAAAGCCTCGGAAACTGCTCCCCCGAAGGGGACAACACTTTCTTCACTCGGTCCAGGCTTTGATCTCTGTCGCGCCGCAGGCTCTGTTCCGCCGCAATGGCCGTGACATACAAAATAAGAAGGTCCAAGCCCCAAGCCGCTTTGGCGTCGTCTACTCCACCTTCTTGCAGCAGACCAAGCAGCATTTCCCAGATGCGCAGTGAATTCGGTCCCGCCGATATCATCGACAACGCAATCTGAGCCAGCCCCTGTCGCTCGTCAAGTACTTTAAGATAAGCGCGCAGCAATCCTTTCAGCCGCTCACGCCAGGAAGAGCCGTGTACTTCGGACGCTTGAACCACTCCTAGTGCCTGATCGAGCATCAGTGCGTGCAGTTCCTCTAGATTTGCAACGTAAACGTAGAGCGACGCTGCTCCCGTGTCTAGCGCAGTCGCCACTCGCCGCAGGCTCAATCCGGAGTAACCATCCCGCTCCAGAATTTGAAGCGCCGTAGAAACAATCACGTCGCGGCTCAGCGGAGCCTTCGCTGGCCTATTCCGGCGGCTGACGATGTTGCGCGGAGTCGCTTCACTCACGATCTAACATTAACCTAACGAACAGTGTTTGTAAAGAACGGTGTTCGTAAGAAGCTTGTCCCTAGAGTGCGGGTCTTCTTCTGCAATGCAAAGTCGCAACACGCCTAACCGCTGCATTTTGCAATCACGAATGAAAAGAATATAATGGCGGCGAATGTAGCTTCGCCCTGCCAGGCGGCGTCTATTTCGCGAAAGGATCTTACAAACAACTTATGAAAATGTTATTGACTGTGGGGATACTGGCGCTTGCCACCCTCGGCCTGAATCTCGCAGCCCAAGATTGGTATCACGATCGGGACACGCGTTTCCAGGGCGAAGGATGGAGAATGCACCTGTTTGAGCATGTACGGACAGATTTAGAGTATGTCCAACACAACGCACACTGGGCCGCTGACAGAGAAAGACGGCGTCTGGAACGAACCAAGCAAGAACTCGGCGATTTGCAGGCCAAGCTCGAAGGCCATCGTTATGATGAGCACGAACTGAGCGACGTAATTGATTCCATTCGCAAGTCGGCCAACGACACGCGTCTAACCCCGCAGGACCATGACGTTTTGACCAACGATCTGACTCGTCTGGAAGATTATCGCGCCCACCACGAACATTGGGGCGAACATATGTAATTAGGCTTCGGGCACGCTTTGCGAGCGCTCGCTCAACAAGCGTGCCTATTCCTTTTTGGAAATGCGTTTCACCATGGTTAATTCGTTCTTTACTCCCGGAATCATGGCGTAATGCACTTCATCCATAAATGATTTGATCAATCGCATCCCTAACCCGCCTGTCTTTCTCTGCGTAATCAAATCTTCCAGTTTCTTTTGTTCCACTGCCGCCGGGTCAAATCCTTTCCCGTTATCAATCACTACAATCCGCAACGCCTTTTCATCCGCTGTCGCGCGAATCGATACCTTCTTCGTCGCGTCAGAACTGTAGGCATGCTCCATCACGTTCGAACACGCCTCATCCACCGCCATCTCCAAGCGCGCCACGGCCATATCATCCATTCCACATTGGGTCCCGATGTTCCGAACAAAATCGCGAATCATCGAAAGATTCTCGGTGGACGACGGAACATGCAACCCAAACGTCTTTTCAAAGGAATCCATGGCTAAGTCTCTTTCACCGGAGTTTCGTGGTATCGCTGAATGGCTGCCGGTAAATCTGGCACGATATCGAATAGCGCCGAAAATCCCAGAATCTCAAACACCTGAAACACCTTCGGTGCCAATGCGCAAATCTTAATATCTCCGCCCGCTTCCCGAATTTCCTCTATAAAGCTCATGAACACGCCCAGACCCGCGCTGGATATGTAACTCAGCCGCGAGCATTCCACCACAATCTTCAGGCGTTTGGCTTCAAACTCAGTTTGGATTGCTTTCTCAAACTCAGGCGCTGTATGCGCATCCAAATAGCCGTCTAGCGACAGCACCGATAGTCCCTGCTCAGTCGATTTATGTATCGAAAACGGATTAGCCATGCAAAAGTAATCCTCTCATTCACCTACGCGCAACACAACAATCGTCATATCGTCTTGCGGATGCACGCCATCCAAGAACGTTCTCACTTCACTCAATATGGAATCCCGCGCCGCATCTGCGTGCATGCCGTCGGCGCGTTCCACCGCTTCCATCAAGCGCTGCTCGCCGAACTGCTCTAAGTCACGGTTCATCGCTTCAGTAATCCCATCAGAATAGAACACCACCGCATCCCCGTCCGCCAGCGCCAACTCCTCCACTTTCAACTGATTGCCGAAAATGCGCCCTCCCGTAATGCCCAATCCAAGTCCGCCCGGCGTTACCAGCGTGGTCTCGCTCTTCAGTTTCTGCCGCCAAACCATTGGATTATGTCCAGCCCGCACACACTGCATCACTCGCTTTTCCGCGTCCAAAAAACCCAGCGCCATCGTCACAAACGTTTTCTTGCGCGTCACTCCGTGCAAGTGCCGGTTCACTTCTTCCATCACTTGCCCCAGTTCCGAAGTGTCCTTGCTAACGGCAGACAGCAAGCCCTTGGTCAGCGTCATATACAGCGCCGCCGGAACACCTTTGCCGCTAACATCGGCCACGCCAATTCCAATGCGTCCGTCCTCTAGTCGCAGGAAATCGTAAAGATCTCCGCCAACCTCAAGCGACGGCGTACATGCGGCCGCAATCGAATAACCCGGAATCTTCGGCGCTGTCTGCGGCAACATGTCCTGCTGTGCCCGTCGCGCCACCGAGAATTCAGCCAGCAGTTTCTCGCGCTCCGCACGGAAGCCGGTCAAACTCGGATGTGCCACCGCCGGATCACCCACTGCTTCCGCTTGGCCGCGCCAATAGCACCAAGCCGCTGCTAGCATCAAACCACCCAATGTGGCAGCAAACGTCCAAGCGCTAATGCCTTTTTGCGCTAATATCACCAGCCCCATAACCAGCGCCGCCGTCAACTGCGTCGTCAACAACGCCAGGATGTCAAACTTCGCCCAAACGAACCACAACAGAATAAGCGTCAAAAATCCTGCTGTCAGCGGCGCGGCAATTGGCCCTGCCACCACACGCGTCAAATCCGAAAAGAACACCGTGCCCGCAGGGAGCATCACTATCCAGCGCACCCAGCGAAAATGTAAAAGCTGCTCCAACGCCGGCATCAGAAATCCGAAAATCATGAGCAAGCCAATGAAGGCGGAAAACGGAATGCTGTCCAACATTGGCGCGCGGCTGTATAAAAGCGCAGCCTCGTTCGGCAGAATGTGGCTGCCCAGAATTCGGCCGCTACCCACAATCAGAAAAGGCACCGCCGCCAATAACGGTCCAAACAAAATTCCTGCAGCTATTGCCTCACCGGTCGGCTTGGCAATCGGAGCCAGGCGGCAAATCTCTTCCAGTGATATCCATTTCTTCCGCGTCTTGCTGGAAATGCCGCGCCCAACTGCCGCAAAAGCAACCACCATGAATGTCAACGCAATCGGTGGCGCAATCGTGTCAAAATCCACTACTCCCGATCGCGATTTCTCCCTCATCGACCCTGCCAGCGTCGCAATCAGCATCAAAACGTACAACCCCGCTGCCAAACGCACATGGAACCTGCGGCTCAAAGCTTTACGCACTCTCCACAAAAGAAAAATTGCAATTCCCACTACCGCGCAAACAACGTAGATTACGCCGTAGCCTGCCGCCAGAAATCCCCAATATCCTTCTTCATCGTTGTCGTCATCATCGCTCGACGGACTATATACGCTCCGCTCAATCTTCTCGATTGACTGCCCTTTGGTGGTGACCTTGATTCGCTCTTTCAGCCCAGTCTTCTGTACCGCCGCTTGTCTGTATGTAAACTCCTCCTCATTTGCTTCGTCGCCTGAAGCTTTGCTCGGCGTTTCATACGCCCCAGCCGGATCCCCGGCCATGTACTGAAATCCCGCTTGGCCCGCGGCTTCCGCTGAGCCAAACCCCTGGCCCTCATCCTGATCCGGCGCTCTCCAAAAACTCAGCGTGCCGTTCGAATCGAAACCCACTTCCGCTCTGCGGTCATCGTCCTTCCGCGACACGTACGTAATGCGCACCGCCAGCGGACGGTTGCTACGGCCATACTGGGCAAGATGCTTCGGCACAGTCGCAACAACATACACTTTCCAATCCTTCACATCAACGCCAAAATGCTGCGCAATCCCGCGCCCCTTTGCAATCAGTTGATCGCGCGGTACAACCTGCCATGTGCTTCCAGGCCAATACTCGCCGAACCATAGGACCAGCACCAAGATCCCAGCCAGTGCCGCGGCTATTGCCACCCACCAGCGCCAGTTTTTCACGCCACCACCTCTTGCGCCATCGCTTGCACTTGAACTACGCGCAGAATCACCGCCGTCAAATCATCTGACGCCTTGCTTTGATGCTTCTGCAACACCGACAACAGCGAGCTTTGCATCGGCTCAACACCTCTGCTCAACTGCGGCATCACTTCTTCTACCCACTGGTGTTCGCGTCTCCCAAAGCGTTTCGTGCGTAGCGTGCTAACTCCCCTAGTCACAAAAACCATAAAATCGCCCGGGTTTGCGTGGAACGATCCTTCATAGATAGTTGCCGAATTTGGCGTCAACCTGACAACCCGCTCCAGTTGCGTCGAATTCACCACGCCCATGCCGTCGCGGTAAACCACGAACCTTGGCGAATCTCCCAACCGCGCATACGCCAGCGAGTTTTTGCGAGTATCTATCACGCCATACGCAAACGTGATCGTCCCTGCGCTCCCGCCCTCAAATAATTCTCCAAAACTGGTCTCTAAATTCAACAGCGTCTGCGTTGGAGAATTCGGCTGCAGCGAAGAATGCATCAGCACGCCCTTAGCCAGCGCAATACACAGTGCCGACGCTAACCCCTGGTCTCCGCCTTGCGCCACGAAAATAGCTACCCGGTTCGCATCCAGCCGGAAGAAATCGTAAAAATCTCCGCCTACTCCTCGCGCCGGCAAACAGCACGCCGCGAACTGCACTCCCGGAAGTTCCGGGGCAGACTGTGGCAACAATCGCAACTGGGCTTCACGCGCGGCCAACACCTCCGCCTGCAAAGACATGCGCTGCGCCAGGTTCTTCGCATACAGCGGCCGCACATCTTCTTCTCTTACCGGGTTTCCGCGCAACGCTAAATACGCGGCCACCACAAGTGACAGTCCAGCCACACACTCCAACGACACAGCAAAATCATTCCAAGACGGAAACACCGCGCTCAACCGCACCATTTGTTCCATGAACGCCAGTGCCGATAAACTGACCACCGCCGCCAGCAGATCGAACGCAAAAAACGGCAGCAACAACGCGCACACCAAAACAACAATCGCCAGCAACGATGTCGCCGCTGTGGGATATTTTGCTGCGTCATTCAAAACTGACAACACGGCAAATACGATCAGCCAGCCAAATCGTTTTTTCTTGCTCATGCGCTGTCGTGTCAAAAACGCCGCGGGTAGCAAAAGCCCGCTCGCCGCAACTAACAATGAGTCATATTGGCGTCCCAGTAGCTGCGTTAGCCAAGGCAAACGTGCGAACGTAATCGCCAATACATCGCTGCGCGTAGCCGCCGCATTCCTGCTTAGAAAGTGGCTCAGCGCGTGTTGCGCGAACAGAAACCAACCTGCCGCCGCCGCCCCGCACAAAAGCGACGCACCTACCTCGCGCGAAAATATTCGCCCCGCCAGCAAAGCATCTAACGACGTCAATTTCCCCGGGTACGCCTCCCGCGCATCACCCTCGCCGCTCCCATAAGCAATCCCCACCAGCAGCCCCATAATGCAGAACGTCAACAAGCAAACCCCCGCCGCAATCAGCCGGATTTTTGCAAACGTTGCAGTGCTCACATCTGTTGCCAGCAGGTCCACCGCTATTGAATAAACCATCTCGCTGTAGGAAACAACAAACAGGGCCGCTACCACCACCGTCCTCACATGCGAAACTTCCTTCTGCAATGTGCGCTTGGCATACCGCACCATCGCATAAATTGCGCCAAACACCAGGAACGTCGAATAGAAGCCAATTAGTGTTCCGCGCAAAACATTCGCTTTCGCGCCATGCTTCTTGTCCACCTCGGCTTTAATATGTTCCGCAACCACTTCCCCGTCGCGCACGCCAACCGTAACACGCAGCGTCAATTCCGGCCTGCCCGCCGGACTCTCATCCCAAATCACATCGCGCCGCGCCGCATCATCCTCGTTCGACCCCACTCTCGGCTTGCCCAGCTTTACCAACCCGTTCAATGCATCATTGCTCTCCAGCGCTTGCCGTGCAATGTTCTCCGCATCTTTATCCGTCAGCATGATCGCGTTTGTCATGCTCGCCGGTTGCTCCTTGTCACTGTGCGTGCTGGTCGTCGTTGTTACAGAATCAGGACCAATCGTTACGCTCTCATTTTTTCCCGAGCTGCTGCGCCCGAATTGATAACCCAGTACCTTGCCAGTCAGCGATAAATACGCGCGAAACTCGTGGTTCTCATTTGGCGAACGAAACAAAACTTGCACCGATTGCGCAGGTGCCAGTGCACTCGCGGCCGCCAGTGCAGCGTCTTTCGGACTCCCGTAATACGCCAGCAAGCCGTCATCTGTCTTTGCCACCGCATAGCTTTGCCAACCTGTTACCGGATAACCTTTCGACGCAGCAAACTCTTCCGCAATCCGAATCGACGCTGCCCGGTCCTTGAAACCAGCCATCATGGCCGGGCTCTCGTCATGCGATTCCAGCTTCAATCCCGCAAAGAAAGCCACCGGAAACAGCACGAAAAACAATACCCACAAAAACTCGTGCCGTATCTTCAAAGCGCCGGGCGGCAACAGCGCTTCTAGCCACGCAAACCTCATATCCGCTTCATTACCATCAGCGTTATGTCGTCAAACTGCGGCGCTTCCCCTACAAACGCATCAATTTCTTCAATCACCGCCAGCACAATCTCACTTGCCGGACTCTCGCGCCGTTCTTTCAGAACCTTCACAAACCGTTCCAAACTGAATTCTTCTTCATTGCTATTGTTGGCCTCGGTTACGCCATCTGAATAAATCGCAAACAAATCGCCACGCTCCAGCCGGAACGTCTGTGCTTCATAAGTCATGCGCGGAAACAATCCCAACGCGATACCCGTGCACGGCAGCAATTCCACCTCGCCCGATTTCCGCAACACCACGCCATCGTTATGCCCGCAATTCACCCACTGACATTCGCCTGTCGCCGGATCAAACTCCGCCAGAAACGCGGTCGCATAACGGTTAGCCGGAGTCGTCGCATGCAACAAATTATTCGCCTGCCGCGCCACCTCCGATAGCGACTGCTGCTGCGATAGCAGTGCCCGCAGCGTCGCCTGAATATTGCTCATCAGGAGTGCCGCAAACATTCCCTTGCCCGAAATGTCCACCACGCACAGCAAATGCGGCAATCCCACATCGCTTCCGCGAATCGGCAGCACGTCGTAGTAATCGCCGCCCACCAACTTCGCCTGCCGGTTCAGCGCCGCAATGTCGCAACCCGTCAACTGCGGCAAAACTGCCGGAAATAAATCGCGCTGAATGTTGGCCGCCAGCGCAACTTCTTTTTCCATCTGCTGCCGCACCAGCGTGTCGCGAAAATGCCAGGCATTGTCCAGCGATACTGCCGCCTGCGCCACCAACCCACTGCCAAACTCAATATCGGCGTCCGTGTAAGGCTGCTTGTTCATCCGCGGACCGCACACCACAACGCCGAACGTCTCGCCCGAACTGCGCAGCGGCAGCATAAGCGAACCCGCGGGAACCGGCTCGTCCTTGCCAGCCAATCGCGCGTCCGCAAACTCACTCCAACGCTCCCGCTCCGCAAGCAAAAAGCTCAAATCCAAGCCCTTTTGGCGCTTAATCTCAGGCTGCCCGGTCTTCCACGCCACAATTCCGTGCTTCGAAATGATCCACCGCCCAGCCAGCGTCAACGTCAGCATCTGGGCAATATCGTCCGGTTCTAACGACGCCGAAACGCCGCGCGAAAGGTCAATCAATGCCCGCAGTTCCTGAACTTTTTGCTCCAGTTTTTCATTGCTGCGCAACGTCGCTTCGTGCGCTTGCGCGTTTGCGATGGAACTCGTAGCCAACCCCAACAACGCTTTAATGAAATCCGCTTCTTCCGGCTCCAGCGTCCCGCGTGCTGGGCGTCCCAATGCCATCAACCCAACCGTTTGGTCCGTCTGTTGAATCGGAAAAAACAGCTCCAACTTTGCCGCGCGCCCAATTTCTTCCGTGAATATCTCGCCCTTCGATAACGTTGGCAATCCCCGCGCCAGCGCCACCCGCATGCTGCCGTCCAGATTCACCGCTATCAACGCCTTACTCACCAAAAGCCGGCCCATCACCGTGCGCAACAAATGCGCCAGCAAATCGTCCAAGGCCAGCGAGGAACTCAGCAATTTTGCCGACTCCAATAAGGCCTGCAAACGCGAATCGCCCAGTTTCACCATGCCCGGTCCAAGACCTTCACGTTATCATTCCATCCGCCACTTTGTGCACATTTTTTCGAGCCGCCGTTCGATAATAAAAGGGCCATGCAAGCAACCATGACAATAGCCGATCGCATCTCCCTAATCAGCGTCTCTTCCACTATGAAAGTCGCTGCCGACGCCGAACGTCTTCGTCGAGAAGGCGCCGACGTCGTTGACTTTGGCCCCGGTGAACCCGATTTCCCCACGCCGGATAACATCAAGCAAGCCGCCGTCCGCGCCCTGGATGCCAATTTCACCAAGTACACCAACACCGCCGGCACTCAGGATTTGCGCGAAGCCATTTGCGAACGCCACAAGCTCGACTTCGGCACTAATTACAAGGTTTCTGAATGCATGGCCACCGTTGGCGGCAAACACGCCATCTTCAACCTCATGCAGGCCCTCATCAATCCGGGCGACGAAGTCATCATTCCCGTCCCCTATTGGGTCACTTATAAAGATGTTGTCAATTACGCCGGTGGCAAATGTGTGTTCGTCGAAACCGATGAAACCAAAGGTTTCGAAGTCTCCGCCGCGCTCATCGAAAAACACATCACGCCCAAAACCAAACTCGTCATCATCAATTCGCCATCGAACCCGTCCGGCGGCGTTCTTTCGCAAGACGAGTTCCGCGCCATTTATAAGGTCGCCTCGAAGCGCGACATCCTCCTCATGACCGACGAATGCTACTGCCAGTTCCTTTACGAAGACAAGCCGTTCTCCATTGCCGCTGAACCCGGCGCAAAAGACAACGTCGTTGTTGCCGGTTCGTTGTCCAAAACGTACGCTATGACTGGTTGGCGCGTCGGTTTCGCACTCGCTCCCGAACCCATCATCGGTGCCATGCTGAAGCTCCAAAGCCACAGCACTTCCAATCCCACCTCCATCGCGCAAAAAGCCGCCATCGAAGCTCTGCGCGGATCCCAAGCCTCAGTGCCCCAAATGCTCGCCGAATACCGTCATCGCCGCGATTTCGTGGTCAATCGCCTGCGCCAAATCCCCGGCGTCTTCCTCACCATGCCGAAAGGCGCGTTCTACGCTTATCCGAACGTCAGCATCGCCTACAAATCCGGCAAGGTTAAAAATTCGCTGGAATTTGCCAACAAACTCTTGACAGATTCGCTCGTGGCCGTCGTCCCTGGCGAAGCTTTCGGCACCAACGACCACGTCCGCATCTCTTACGCCACCTCTATGCACGAATTAGAGCGCGGCCTCGACCGTTTGCACAAATTCATCGATAATTTGCGCGCATCATAAGTAATTATTAATGGAGGATACTGCCACTTTGGGGTATCCTCCATTTGCACAGTCACGTCAAAACATCAGGAGAAATCGCTCATGCGAACCGAGTTCAAGTCGCTAGTCACCTTAGCCCTTTTTACAGGCAGTCTTTGCCTGGCCCAGCAGCAATATCCTGCTCCGCAGTACCCGCCGGATCAGAGTCAGCAGCCTCAACAGCCGCAATATCCGCAACAACAGCAGCCTCAGTATCCACAGCAGTCGCCGCAACAGCCTTATCCAACCCAGCAACAGCCCCAATATCCCCAATATCCGCAGCAACCGGGATACCCGCAGCAGCCGGTTTATGGCCAGCAGCCGGCGCCCCCGCCGCAATCGCCAGAACAATTGCAGCACCTGGTTGCCCCCATTGCCCTCTATCCCGACGGCCTGCTCGCTCAAGTGCTGACCGCTTCCAGTTATCCGGAGCAATTGCCCGACGCCGCTGGTTGGGCCAACCAACATGCGTATCTTCATGGAGACGCTTTGGCCAACGCCATGCGTGCTGACAACCTTCAGTTCGCCCCTCCAGTCATGGCCCTTTTGCCGTTTCCACAGGTGTTAAGCTTTCTTGCCCAAAATATGAGCTGGACCGAACAACTCAGCAACGCGGTTTTAGTTCAGCGGCCTGAGGTGATGGACGCTGTGCAATATATGCGTTACCAGGCATATAGCTATGGCTATCTGCGCGATCCCCAGTTCATGCAATATGAACACGCCGTCCTGATTGGCCCGCACCTGATAGAAATTTCTCCCGCTCAGCCCGGACTTTACTACATTCCTGTGTACAATCCGTTGGTTGTATTCGCGCCTCTGCGTCCCCACGCCTATATCGGTGGCTTCTTTAGCTTCGGTTTCGGCGGCATTCAAGTCGGCGCTGCTTTTGCTCCCTGGGGTTGGGGCGGCGTCGGCTTCGGCTGGGCTTCGCACTCCATCATGATTGACAATCATCCGTGGGCACGCACCTATGTGAATCGCGGCAGTTACGTCCACCCCTACGCGGCGCCCTATCATCCGGTCGCCGGTCCACGCGTGGAAGGTCACAGCTATGGCCGTCCCGCTCACGAAGAGCGCCACGAAGATCATCACGAGCGCTAGTACTCGTAGTCTCCGCGGAAATGCAAATGTAATTTAATCGTTACCAGACAGACAGATTGGCTTGTTAACGTCTCAGGGGTTGCTCCAAAAAGCAACCCCTGATTTCTTTTTAGGACGAAACTAGCTAATCATCATGCATAAGCTTTCAACCAAGTGCCTCAGCATCTTTACTGCGGCCATGACTTGCGTTGCCCCGGCTCTCGCTTCATCGGTCACCACAACCACCGTATTCAGCCCCGGCAACCTTCTTCTCTCGCGAAGTGTTTACTCCGCTCCCGCCACTGCCATCACAGTTGGCGAAACGTTGCCGCCCGTTTGTGGAGCCAGCGCTACTTGTACAGGCAAAGCCACAAACGATGCCACCTATCCTGACGTTTTCTTTAATGATCTTGTCGATGGTAGCTTCGGCATCACCTCGCCCATCTTCTTGGATCAAATCACTACAAACGGAACGCTTGTCAGCACATTCACTGTTCCCACTTCTACCGTCGTCACCAGCTTCTCTTCGAAGTCCGAACTCGCACTAAACCTCTCCTCCGACGGCAACTACGTCACATTCATGGGTTATGCCGCTCCACTGAATGCGCTGGATGTTTCGAACTCCAACACACCCGGCATATTGATCCCACTAATCCGGTCGGCAGCGCCTACTCACGTGAAGTCGTCCAAATCGATGCGTACGGCAATGTCAACGCCACTGATACTAACGCCTATAGCGGTAACAACGGTCGCGCCGCAGCCCTCTCTAATGGCTACTACTATATGGTTGGCAATTCCAACAATGGTTCCGGAACACCGGCCAATGTAGTCGCAGCCGCTGGTACGCAAATCGCGATTCCGCTTGCCGTTGCTGGTTCGCCCGAAGAAATCGGCAAGTTCTCCATCACTCAATATGGCTACGCTGCGGACAAAGCGGGCAAAGATAATAACTTCCGTGGCCTCACCATCTTCGACGACACCATGTACGTCACCAAGGGCAGTGGCAGCAACGGCATCAACACTGTCTATCAAGTGGGAACTGCCGGCACATTGCCCACCACTGCCAATGCGTCAACAGCGCCTATCACCATCCTGCCCGGCTTCCCCACAACTCTCGCAAAAGCCGCTGGCGCTTCCAATCCGTTCGGCCTATTCTTCGCCAATGCCAACACTCTGTATGTTGCCGACGAAGGCGATGGCACCACCGCCGACGCAGCCACCAGTCCCAATGCCGGTCTTCAAAAGTGGGTCTTAAACAACGGCACTTGGACTCGCGCTTATGTTCTACAGAATGGCTTGCATCTCGGCCAGCAATACTCGGTTGCAAACTATCCAACTGCGCTGAACCCCGCCACTGACGGCCTCCGCAACATCACCGGCCGCGTTAACTCCGACGGCACCGTTACCATCTGGGCCGTAACCTCCACTATCAGCGCCAGCGGCGACCAAGGTGCAGATCCTAACAAGCTACTCATGATCAACGACGTGCTTGCCAACACCAACCCCACCGTCGCTGCCGGCGAATCCTTCGTTGACATTCGCGATGCTCAATATGGCGAAGTGCTCCGCGGCGTTTCCTTTACGCCCGGAACCATGGCCCCTGCCACTGCTCCCAACCTTCCCATCACCACCGGTGGCTTGATCTATAACCGCCACACGCAAAGCTATTCCGAAACCATCACTGTTCTCAACAACACCGGCGCCGCTGTGAACGCACCGCTTTCTGTCGTGTTCGCAAACCTGCCTGCCGGTGTCACTTTAAACAACAAGACCAGCACCATCTCCGGTTCGCCCGCGCTTGCTGTTCTTTCCTCCGGTTCGCTTGCTCCCGGCCAGTCGATAACTGTTACTGCCGTGTTCGGTGATCCATCGCTCGCTGCCTTAACTTACAACGCCTCCGTGGCCGCTCAATAAGGACAAACAAACTCATGAGAAAACAGCTCTTCACTCTCTCCCTCTTCGCAGGCACTCTTCTCCTTTCAACGGGTGTCATGAACGCATCTACTTTTTACAATGTAACCGTCAATACCAGTACGCTCGCCGGCACCACCGGCTCAATTGATTTCCAGTTCAACCCCGGTGTCGGCAGCTTCCAATCCGCCACCGCACTGATCAATGACTTCTCTGGTGGAACCGGTGGAACGCAAACCATCTACGGGTCCGGTGTCTCGGGCGGTCCCGCGAACAGCCCTATCACCATCACCAATACTGCGGGTCAGGACAACGAAGTCCTCGATACCTATACGTTTGGTAACTCACTCAACTTCAGCGTGAATTTCTCCGGTCCAGCCATAACTTCCCCCGATGGAAGCAACACTGCGGGCAGCGAATTCGCGTTCTTCATCTATAGCGATCCCGCTGGCAATAATTCGGCCCTAACATCCGATCCCAACGGTATTGCCGTCTCTGTCTCCCTCAGCCCGGAAGGAACGCTTAGCGATAACGTTCCTTCTACCTTTGCTCAGGTAAATAACACCCCCGAACCTGCCACATTCGGCTTGCTCGCGTTGTCCCTTTTGGCAGTGGCGTTTCTCGCCATCCGCCGTCGTGTCCGTGCTTAGTTCCAAATAAAAAGGGCTGCCATGGTCAAATGGCAGCCCAATAAGAAAACCTCCTTTAAACTACTTTTCGTTCTTCAAATTCTTGTTTAAATCCTTCGCCATGTGCAAATGTTCCTGTATGGTTGGCAGAACATTTGCGGCGAATTGCTGCGTAGCCGGATCGGAACCATTCTGGGATTCACCCTGAAAGGCTGCGACGTCTTCCTCGTGATCTCTCAACATGTCCTTCATGTACGCCTTATCAAATGCCGGCCCTGAAAGTTTAGACAGCTTGTCAACGACCGCCTGAGATTTAGAATTCAATGAATCCGGAACCTCGACGTTCTCCTTGCTGGCCACCTGTTTTAGAGCATCATTTGCCTTGCTATGATCGTCAATCATTTTTTGCCCGAACTGCTTTACTGCTTCGTTCGATGATTTCTGAACCGCAAGCTTTCCAAGTTCAACCTCAGTCAAACCTCCCTCCGCTGCAGTCTTCAAAAAACTCTTGTCGTCAACTTTCACAGGCGTGTTGTCGGGCAAGTTGGTTGGCAAGCCTCTGGTCTGCTGCTGTTGTGGTGTTGGAGATTGTTGACCCGGTGACATCTGTGCCCAGGCAGTCCCGTTAGAGCCGAGAACAAGGACCGCACTGGTAAATGCGAGTGGCAATATTCGATTTGCTTGCATATTTCCTCTCTCAGTCACCAGACGCCCTCTCACGCTGAACGTTACGCCCGGTTTCAAACGTGTCAACAAACCTGCGCTTTTCGCGTCTACAGACTGTGGGCACTAGAAAATCACGCATACCCGTAATTTTTCTTGCAATGTCGATTGCCGCGACAATAAGTTGCAACAAGACTACGGTACAGACACCTCCCGAACAACCCGGCGATCCTGCCAATGCTAACCTGGCTTCTGCTCAGCAAGCCCAAGCGCCTGCACAATATCCCGAACCCGTTGCCACTCCGCAATCTGCCGCGCCTCAGCAAGCACCTTCCTACGCTCCACCCGAGCAGGAATCAGCTCCCTCGCAAAGTTACGATCAGCAATACGAGCAAGCCTATAACTCGGATTGGAATCAGTCAGACTCCGACCAAAGCCCCGTCGAAACCGATCAGCCTCCTCCTCCTCTTCCCACGTATCAGCAGCCCGAATGTCCCGGTCCTGATTACATGTGGACCCCCGGCTATTGGAATTACGCTCCCGCAGGCTATTACTGGACTCCCGGCGCGTGGATTGTAGCTCCGTTTATCGGCGCTCTCTGGACCCCTGCTTACTGGGCCTTCTCCGGCGGACACTATCACATGCATCGCGGCTATTGGGGTCCTCACGTCGGCTTCTACGGAGGTGTCAACTACGGTTACGGGTATGTGGGTCGCGGCTACGAAGGCGGATATTGGAATCGCGGTGCTTTCCAATACAACCGCTCGGTCAACAATGTCAACACCACTATCGTTCACAACGTTTATAACTACAACGTCACGAACGTAAGAGTCACTAACATCAGTTACAACGGCGGCCCCGGAGGCATACAAGCTCGTCCCACCGCTGCCGAAACCGCTGTCCTGCGTGAACATCGAATAGCGCCCGTCGCGGCTCAAGTCCAACAGGTGCGTCAGGCCGCCGCCAACCGGTCCCAGTTCGTGTCAGCCAATCACGGTCATCCGGAGCAAGTCGTTGCAGCCCGTCCTTTAGCCACAACCTACCGCACACCCGCAGCCCATCCAGCCGCCGTTCCCGAAGCACGTGCACTGCCTCCTGTCGCAACGCCTCGACCCGCCGAGAGGACTCCGCTACAACCAGCCGAACGAACAGCCGCGCCTCGACCTGCTGAAAGAGCTACGCCGCAACCCACGGAACGAACAGCGGAACGTCCAGCCGAAAGAGCCGCTCCCCAACCCGCCGCTCGCCAACCGGAACGCCCAACCGCTCCCGCTCCTGCCGCCCGCCCAACCGAGTTACAACCACACCCGCAAAATCGAACCGTCCCGCCTCAACCCGCGCCACGTGCTGAGCCGCAACCGCGCGTACAGCCCGAACAGCCACGTGCCCAACCCGAGCCGCGTGTACAGCAACCACGTCCTCAGCCTCAGGAGCGTGCTGAGCCGCGAGCCCAGTCCCAACCCCACCCTGAGCCAAGAGCCGAAGCCCCACGTCCCAAGCCGGAACCACAAGAGCAACCCAAAGAAAAGCCTAAAGAAAAAGAACCTCCCCGATAAAACGGAGAGCCTATACTTTCATCCTCGCCTCTAACTCCGCCGCCATCAACGGCGCGTTGCGTGCATCCATTCCGGTAGTGTGCCCGCCCGGCATATCCACTATCTCAATTCCGCCTAGAACAAATCCGTCCCAGCCCAGCAATGGGTTTGGTCCGATGTGCGAACCCTCATCCCTGAATCGCAGCATCAAAACTTTACCGGCGTACGGCTCCGGACGGTAAGCCTTCTCCGACAAACGTAGTGCTTGCTCCATTGTGATTTCGGCGGCAGGACACTTCTCCAAAGTCTTAAGCCGCATCAGAAAGCGCGCATACCCGATGCGCCTTCGTACAAACATCCCGATCCCATCACTAAACTCATCCCGAAACCGAAAGATGATCTTGTAGATCATGCGCGCAAATACCTTCCAGAAATATCTCGGAGTCTTCGCTATATGTTTTTTGACGTCAGTATCCAACCAGCCATCTATAAACCCTAACAATCCCACTTCGTGCCCTGACTCCCGCAGTTGCCGCGCCATTTCAAACGCGATAGGTGCGCCGGTCGAATAACCGGCTAAATGAATCGGTCCTTTGCGCTGCTGCCGCAAAACCTCTTGTAAGTATTCACTCGCTAACTGCGTAATCGAGTAGGGATGCTTCCGGCTAAGATAATCCGCTGGCGTCTGAATCCCAAAAACCGGGCGATTCGGAGCAAAACAAGCCGCGAGTGCGCGATATACCAAAACCTCGCCAACCAGAGGATGAACGAAATAGATCGGAGCCTCCGTACCTTCCGGTTGCATATTCACCACGCAGCGTAATCCTAAGTCCGGGTGCCCCTCCACTAATTGGGCAAATCCACGTGCCGTTGGTGCCTCCAAAATCCAACTCATCGGTATCTCTCTGTTTAGCTTCGTACCTATTTCGCAGGTCACTCTGGCGGCCAATAGAGAATGTCCACCAGCCGCAAAAAAATTCGTCGCTCCGTCCAGATTCGGAAACTGCAGCACGCTCCTCCAGCACTGCAGAACCATGTCTTCCAGATTGTCGTTCGTCGCGTCCAAGTTATCTATCCGCCACTCCGTCGGAAGATGTAGCGCTCCCCGGTCCACCTTGCCGCTTGGCGTCAGCTCGAATTTGTCCACTTCCACATAACGCGCTGGAACCATGTAAGAGGGTAATTTGCAAAAAAGGTATTTGCGCAGTCCACTCTCGTCAACTCCGATCCCGTTGTTCGCTAAAACATAAGCGACCAAACGCTGGTCGTCTTGGCCGGCGTCTTCCACTTTGACGACTGCCTGCTTCACAGCCGCATTTTCCTGCAGCGCCGCCTCAACCTCTCCCAATTCAATTCGGTAACCACGCAACTTAATCTGGTTATCAACGCGTCCTAGTAACTCAATTTCACCGTTGTTCAGTGCGCGCGCCAGGTCGCCTGTTCGGTAAAGCCTTTCTCCTGTCTCGCTTGCAACAAACTTCTCGGCTGTCAATTCCGGACGGTTCAAATACCCCCTCGCAAGTCCTACTCCACCTAGATATAACTCGCCTGTTACTCCACTTAATACCGGCTTCCGCTCGTCATCCAGTACCCACGCACTGTAATTCTGCAGTGGCTTCCCAATATTGATTGCAGTCTCGTCGCGTGTAATCTCTTTCCCAGTGGCATAAATCGTGGCCTCCGTTGGGCCATACAGGTTCCACAAGCTCTCACCACGCTCTAATAGTTGGCGTGCCAGTCCTAGATCCAGTGCTTCGCCCGCTGTCAGCATCTTCAGCCCCGGGTGCCCTTGCCAACCCGATTCCAACAGAATTCTCCATCCCGATGGGGTAGCCTGCATAACCGTCACATCACTGCTCTTCATCAATTCGGAGAGTGCCTCGCCGCTCATTGCTTCCGCTTGCCTTGCCACAACCAACCGCGCGCCCACCGTCAATGGGGCAAAAATCTCAAACGCGGAAATGTCGAAAGAAATCGTAGTGGTCGCCAGCACAACGTCGGCTGCTGTTAGCCCAATCGTTGGAGTTACCACATGGATCAAATTGGCAAGCGCCTCCCGAGTCACGGTCACGCCCTTGGGCTTTCCCGTCGATCCCGACGTGTAAATCACATACGCCAAGTCATCCGGGTTGCTTTCACTCCCCAGCGCAACTGCCGAGGCATCTGCCATTGCCTCAGCTACAAACTCGCGCGACACTACCACCACTGGTTGCGCATCTTCGCACATAAAGCGAAGTCGTTCCTCCGGATAGCTCGGATCCAAAGGCAAATACGCTCCACCAGCCCGCAACACGCCCACCAGCGCGACAACCATCTCTAAGCACCGGTCCATGGAGATGCCAACTATCGCGTCCGCACCAACGCCCAACAACTTCAGCCGCGCCGCCACCTTGTTTGCCCGTTCGTTCAACTCACGATAAGTCAAACTCCGTTCAGCGCAAACTACCGCCGTGCAGTCATTTGTGAAAGGCGCAATTTCCAGCATCTCATCCGAGCAAGCCCAGTCGCTTCCAAGACTCGAATGGGCTTTTATGTCCGCCTATTGTAGCTTGCAAGCACAAAGGTTAACCAGTACCGGATGGACTATTGATCCGGCCACGCTTCCATTTCGGCCCGCACTTGCTGTGCCAGTCGCTTTGGCGCAGTTCGGCAATAACTATCCCAAAGCAACTCGCGCACTTCTTCCCAATCAATCTCGCCCACGTCTAACCGCAGCCCCACCCATCCCTTCGAAGCCAAATAGGCAGGAAGATAATACCGTTCCGGTTGTGCCTTGGTTAGCAGTTGATTGTCGCCCGCCGCCACCTTGCACGTGAACCCAACAATACCATCACCGTGGTGATTATTCAAAAAGTACGCAAACTTCTTCTTGCCCACCAAAAACGCCGCGTGATCCCCGTGCCGCTCCATTGCCGTCTCCGGCAGTTCCCGGCAAATCTGACTTACACGCCCAAGCAGCCCTTCATGCCCCGCCGCTTTCTTGCCACCTTTGCCGTTCATCGATGCTAAGTCCGATTTACTCTTCAAACATTTAACAAATTCGGCCGCTCTTCATGCAACTTCAAAATCAACTCGCCAAACAACGTATTCGCCCAGGCAAACCACGGACGCGTGAACTTTTTCGCATCATCCTTGTTAAACGATTCATGCATAAATCCCGTGCCCGCATCCGTATTCTTCAGCCACGTCAGACACTGCCGGATTTCTTCGTCGTTGCCGCTAGTCAGTGCCCTCATCATGATCGACATCGGCCAAATCATATCCAGCCCCTCGTGCGGTCCGCCAATCCCCTCCGCCGCCGAACCCGCAAAGAAGTAGGGATTCGCTTTGCTCCAAACCCGCGCACGCGTCCGCTGATAAACAGGATCGTTCAAATCGCAGCACTCCAAATAAGGCAAACTCAGCAGCCCTGGCGCATTCGCGTCGTCCATGAACAACTGATTGCCGTAGCCATCCACTTCGTAAGCCCAAAAATCGTTGTTGATGCGCCCATATTTTTGAAGCGCTTCTGAAACCTCTTGCGCTAGCGCATTGCACTCGGACGTCAGATCGTTATCATTCAATACCCCCGCTGCCAATTCGGCCACGCGGCTTAAGGTTCTAACCGCAAACAGGTTCGCCGGTATAAACAATGGAAAAATGCACGCATCGTCGGATGGCCGGAACATCGAATGAATCAAGCCCACCTTCCGTGTCGGATTGCCATATCCTTCCGTGAATTGCGTCTCCGTTGCCGTTTCAGATTTACGCTGGAACTTGTATGGTCCCGGCGATTCCTTGCGCTGCTGTTCCCGAAATGTAGTCACCACCCGTCTCATGGCAGTTTTAAACGTGGCGTCGAAAGGACTATCGTCGCCCGTCTTCTTCCAATATCCATGCGCCAGCCGAATCGGATAACACAAAGAATCAATTTCCCATTTCCGTTCGCCGACACCGGGCTTCATGCTGGTGTTGTCGCTTACGGCCCATGACAACGCCTTTGAATGAGGATCGGGCATGAATGCATTAGCATACGAGTCAATCAAAATGCACGCGCTCTGACGCCGAATCACTCCCTCAATCATTCGCCGCAACGGTTTGTCGTCTTTGGCGAATGCGAGATATGGCCACACCTGCGCCGACGAATCGCGCAACCACATGGCATCAATATCGCCTGTAATCACAAAGGTGTCTGGCTTGCCATCCGACATGCGAAACTTAACCGTCGTGTCCAGCGTGTTGGGAAAGCAGTTTTCGAACATCCACGCGATGCGCGAATCTCCAATGCTCGGCTTGATCTTCGCGATGGCTGCATCTACCGATTCACTAACGAACCGGCGCTTCTCTCGCGGCGGGCGCTTTGTCGTTTCGTTCGCCTCGCCTCGCAGTGGCCTTAGCAGGAAGGTACCAGCGGCGGCAGCCGAAATCCCTTTAATAATGTCTCGCCGCGTCGTCTTTCCCGCAGCGCCACCAGCCATCGCCATTATGTCGTTACCCTCATTTTCGTGATTCCTTGCTGACCTTTGGCAAGCCTATCAAATGCCAAAGTAAATGCCTCACCCAGACACACGTATCGTAATCCTTCACAACCGTGCGCATCTAATGTCTGTGACAAGTCAAGACGAAAACCGCTGCTGGCCAGGGTACGAGCCGGTTAAAGGCAAGAAGCCGCAGAGCCCGGGAAGTTGCCGCCCGAAACCCGAATCTGAATTGACCACATCCGAAAAAAGCTTCCGAGGCAAACGTCGCAAGCAGTTGGATAGCTGGCAAGCCGAGCATCCCAAAACCCGCAAATCGGCAGCTCAGCACCTCGCGCCGCCTACAACCTCGGCCAAGAAAGCGGTTGCGGCAAGCAAGAAACACACAACTACAACCAACAAAAAACGAGGTCCCAAGAAAAAGACCTAGAGCACCCGTCGCCGATGCTGAGTCTGTTTAGTACGAATAATCGGTTTCACATCGAATCCCAGTTCGCGCCCCTTAGCCAGGATCTGCTGATAAGTGGACTCCGATAACTCCGCCGAGCGACTCAGAATCCATAGATAGCGTCGATTGGGAGTACCAACTAACGCCCATTGGTACGTCGCATCAAGATCCAGAATCCAGTAGTCGCCATAAAACGGCCAAGCGAATCGGACTTTAAGTTTCAAGTTGGGACCATTACTGTAACGGAGTTTCGCCACGCCTTTGGATCTCTCCCAACGCCCATCGTTCCCTCTACACGTATTCACCACGCGCACGCTGCCGTCTTCTTGCAGTGTGTATTCAGCCGTCACATCGCCGGCGCAATCACGCTCGAAACCGGCCGGAAGCCGCGCTATCTCGTACCACTTGCCTTGATACCGGCTCAGATCAACATCGGGAACTACAGCCAGCAAGTCGCGCCGCCTCTGAAGCGCCAAAGCCGCTCCCGAAACGATACAAGCGGAACTCACCAGTGTCATGATCGAGAGACGCATACAAGTATTGGACACTAATGCCGCCCATGCCGCTACGCCCCGTCCAAGCCACCCTTCCTATAACTAAAGTCACACCGGTGCCGTGTACTTTGCCTCAATCGCTTTCGTAATCTCATGCCGGCTTTGCTCGCTCGATAACGACTCATCTCCTTCCACACGCTTAACCTCTCGTGCAAGATCGGCGTCTTTCACCCCCTCTGAAAGCCATCTCGAATAATCCCCCCGTCGCAGATGAAACATCCACGTATCGTCATCAATGCCTGCCGCCATCTGGATGAAAAGAGTTAAGTTGGGTGCCCGCAAGTTCATCTTGCCCTCTGGGCCCCCGAAGTAAAACACTCGCTCTGGTTCTAGTTCTCCCTCGGCATACTTCCTCCGATGCCTCTTGCGCTCCGCTTTGCCGGGCACAGATTGAAGCCGTTCCACCACTTCGTTCGTCTCACGAAACCAAACGCACAGTTCGCCCGGTTGAAGATCCGACGAAGTTATCGGAGGATTCGGAATGTCGATGACTCGAGCGAACTCCTCAGCCGCCTTCAGCGGTTCCTTGCCGATCACAGCGAAAACATTCACCAGCCGAAGCGCTGCCGGAGACACGTGCGCCGGGTGAACCGTCACAAGCAGAAGACTGCTTCTCTGATTGCCGAATTCAACTGAACCTGGAGCCCACTCCGACGGAAGCAAATGATGCGTTTCGTCCACCACAACCCAGTGCGGACGTCCCTCGCGCATTCTTTTCTCTTGAAGTTTCGCAAAAACACAGTCGAAAACTCCCGGCCGGTCCTGCATTTTGACACCGACTAGATTCACAACCAGATTTGAGCGCGGATTATCCAGAGACTGAGAAATCTCCTCCAAAGACGGAGCATGATCCTCGTTTCCGAGCGTAAGGAATCCCCCCATATTCTCGTAATCGCCCTCGGGATCGACAATGCATACTTGATAGTCACGTGCGGTGAGACGTTCAATGAACCCCGCCACAAACGTGGACTTTCCACCGCCGGATTGACCGCAAAGCAGTACGGTTTTGCCCTCCGGATCAATCCGCATTTCGCGCTCGCCCAACCGTCCAAGCAGCACGCCGTGCTTTTCCACATTCAACTGTAGAGATCGCAAATCATCATCAAGCATGCGTCCAATCAGTTCCGTCACACCAGCGCCACGATCCCCACCGGTCACTAAGTCCGCTGACTCTAAGTGACGGTATTGCGTTCGCGACCGCCACCGAACATTCGCAGCAACTTAAGAACGCCTGATCGTTCTCTGCATCGCCCACTCCCGCCACGTTATGCCGCGACAGTTTTAACGCAGCCAGCGCATGGTTGAACCCGGTCATCTTGTTAACGCCGGTGGGCAGCGCCATAACCGCGTCTTTGTTGAAAATGATCTGCCAGTCCAGCCCCAGGCTTCGAATACTGTCCAACACTTCGGTCTCGTGAGCGTGCCATGTCGCCACAATCACTTTGCCCCTACTAAGGCCGCCCACATTTCGCTGCTTCAAGTCGTCGATGAACCGATCGGACGGTCCTTGCGCCAGCGTGCTTTCTTCACGGCTCTCAGGATTGAACAGCAAAGCACCGTTCTCAGCCACGACCAGATCGAACAGCGCCAAATGCGGGAAGACCGCCTCCAGATCAGCAAGTATCCTGCCCGTGACAAGTATCAACTTCCGTCCGGACTGTCGCAGTCGTTTCAGTGCCTCAATCGTCGCTTCATCAACCACCCCGTCGTGCGCCAAAGTTCCGTCATAGTCAGTAGCCAGCGCAAAATATCGCATCGGTCGCTGATTAGACGACGCTGCGCAAGTTTGACTCCGTTAGAACTCTTACCAGGAAAGCAAAACTAAACACCAAATCTCTTCTTCGCTTCAGCCGTAACCGGAGTGAAATAGTTAACCAAGTTCTTATCCGGGTCGCGGAAAAGCAAGGAACGATTTCCCCAAGGCATGGTTGTCGGTTCCTGGACAACCGCATCGCCAATCACGCTCCTCAGTTTTTTATGTTCGGCATCAACGTCGTCCACAAGAAACTCAATAATTGCCGTATGATTATCCGCTGGACGAGCAATATCGCCTCCAAAAACTTCCAGCGTGCGAGTACTGCCGAATGCCAAAGTACACGCTGCCGTAGATAGTTCCGCAAAGTCCTCCGTCGCCCATTTGGCGGAAAAACCAGTGACAGATTCGTAGAACCCAACCAAACGTTTGAGGTCATTCGAAATGATGCGTACTGAGACGAAGTTCATAAAGTTGTGTCCTTTCGTAAGTAGCGATATGATAGCTACGCTACGGTAGCGTAGCGAACAAATCGTGGGAGAGTCAAGACGTGCCTGAAAAAAAATCGACCGAACCAAGCCGGAAGAATAACGAGTCCAGCACCGCTAACCTTCCCGACGACCGTGTGCGCCGCTCGAAAGAGAAGGTTCTCGAAATTACTTTTCAGCTTCTAACAGAAAGCGGCCTCGGTGTCAGCATCGACGAAGTCTCGCGTTGCTCGGGCGTAGCCAAAACCACCATCTACCGCCACTGGCCGACTCGCTCTGATCTAATTCTCGACGCTTGCACAAAGATAACTGTAGAACAGCAAGTGCCCGACACTGGCAGCTTTCACGCGGACATCTCCTCACTCGTCCACAACTTGGCAAAGCTCTTGAACACAGCACGTTGGACTTCGGTGCTTCCTTCAATCGTCGATGCCGCTGAGCGCGACCCCAAAGTCGCCAAAATCCATCGCAAAATACAGCTTGGGCACGCCTCCCCCTTTCGGGGGGTGATTACCCGCGCACAACGCCGCGGCGAACTACCCAAGTCGATCGACCCAAGCGTCATGACAGCTAGTCTGATGGGTCCGCTCTTTTACCGCCGCTGGTTTTCGCGCGAACCAATAGACGACAAGTTCGTAAAAGCTCTCATTCGTAACACAATGGGTAAGCGCTGACCATCGCCGGTCATCGCGCCCCGTTTCCACCCACCACTTGCCGCTTGGTCCAGCTACCCGGTATTAGTAGCACCTTGCTTTGCTTACCTCTCACAAGACAAGCTGCCAGCACCCCACATCGATCCAGCGATTGAATTTGAAACCGACTTGACGGAAATGGGCGACCTTGCTGAACCCGAATTTCTCATGGAAAGCGATGCTCGCTTCATTCGGTAAGGCAATGCCGCCAACAACCGAATGAATGCCGCGCAATTGCAGCATGGACAAAAGCCGCAGGTAAAGCGTCGATCCTACCCCACATCGGACGCGCTCTGGAGTTAAATAGACAGTGCTCTCCACAGAAAAGCGATAAGCAGATCGAGGTTTCCAGGGCGAGGCATAAGCGTACCCAACAACTCGACCATCTTGTTCCGCGACCAGCCAGGGCAGCGAAACCGATCTCACTTGGTCGATACGGAATCGCATCTCATCAGCTTGAACAGGTTCCTCTTCAAAAGTGACAATTGTTTGCGCGACGTAATGATTGTAGATAGCGGCAGTAGCTTCGCCATCATATTCTTCAGCCTCGCGAATAAGTGTAATTTCGTCGCTCATTCGCTAATTGTAGGCACGGTCAGGCGCCGCGCCTTTGCAACGCTTCCCCGCGAACTGAACGACACTGCACATCTGCCTGGCTGCCAAGACTTCCAGTTTCTTTTTCTGAGCTTCCACGAATCGGAGGCGTTCCCGCCGGAGATTGGCGCGATAGCCAAGCGCAATTACTTCACGGCTGGGCCAACGAGGTTCAGCACGCTTAGCGAAGCGACAACTTGCACTCAACATGGATCGAAGGCTATTCATAGCGTCCTCAGTAGCCGCTGTGACAAGCACCGCACTCGTCGAAAACATATCTACGCCCGCTACTTCAGATGCAGATCAAGTCCCCGGCTCGAAACCCGAATCTCAAAATCAAAAAAGCCACTTTCCCCGAAGGATTTATTTGGGGCGCAGCCACTGCCTCATACCAAGTCGAAGGCGCGTGGAATGCCGATGGCGATCCAATCTCGGACCGGTTCACCCACACACTAGGCAAAGTCCACGGTGGCGTCATGGGCGATGTTGCCTGCGATCAATATCGTCTCCATCCACAAGACATCGAAGTGGCAACACGTATAACCCTCAAAGGTGCTTCTCTGTCTCGTGACCGCGCATTCAGCCCACCGGAATTTGTGCTCCCAACATACAAGGTATTGACTACCACAGCCGCTTAGCCAATACTCTCCCAGCCGCCGGCATTCGTCCCAGGTGCAACCACGTATCATTGGGATCTCCCGCAACCGCTTGAAGATCAAGACTGCTGGTCAAACCGCGATCTTGCCAGCTACTTTGGGTTTGTTCCGGTTCCGGCGTTCCTCATGTCGGCGAAGTGATTTCCATAAGCGTTTGAATTCTTGCGACATTAGCTCGGCCCGACAGCGAAATGGATGTTAGCCGAATAAACCAGAAGTGCTACACCGGAACAGTGGATTGGGCGGGGAGGATCGGATCGTGTGACGCGATTCGCTCCAGAATCGCGGCGACTTCCTTTGGGTGCACGGGTTTCGCAAGGTAATCATCCATTCCACAGCTAAGGCAACGCTCGCGGTCGCCCTTCATCGCGTGCGCAGTCATCGCAATAATAAGCTGATGACGCCCAGTGCCGGCTTCTTTTCGGCGGACTTCCTCGGTGGCCTCGAAGCCATCCATCTCAGGCATTTGGACATCCATAAAAACGACATCGAAGGATTGCGTTTCCAGAATTTCAACCGCCTGGGCGCCCGTCTCGACCATTGTGACATCGCACCCGTGTCGGTCCAGAGTGCGGCGGATCACGATCTGATTTACCGGGTTATCTTCAGCCACCAACACACGGAGTGGAGTACTGTGGTTTTGCTCGCGCACGGTATGTTTTGTGATTATCGGTCTGGGCTCTCCTTCGGCGGATTGTGTGAGAGCGGCCAGCGCTGCGGTGCGCAGGTCCGATTGCCGGATGGGCTTGGTCAGGTAGCCGGCAATTCCCAAGTTTCGACAGCGCGCGCTGTCGCCGGGCCTCCCGGCCGAGGTCAACAGAATGACACGGGTCTCGCGCAGGACAGGATCCTGCAGAATCCGCTCGGCGACCATAAAGCCGTCCATGACTGGCATATGAACGTCACAGAGAACTAGTGAGATCGGGGTTCTGGCGTTCGCCGCCCACCGGAGCATACCCAACGCCTCTTCTCCGCCACTCACAATCGCCGGGTTCATGCCCCATTGACCGACAATGTCACCAAGCACGCGGCGATTGGTTGCGTTGTCATCCACAATCAGAACGGAGACGCCGCTCAGAGTGCCGGAGAGTGCCAGCGAATTCTGAATCTCGTTTTTTGCCCCAGGCCGCAGCCGGGCGGTGAAATGGAATTTGCTGCCCGACCTGCCATCGCTTTCGACCCAGATACGCCCGCCCATCATGGCCACTAGCCGGGAGCAGATGGTAAGACCCAGGCCGGTGCCACCGAACTTCCGGGTGGTAGAGGCATCCGCCTGGGTGAACGCGCAGAATATCAGTTGCTGTTTTTCGGCTGGAACGCCAATCCCTGTGTCCTCGACGGTAAAATGAACAACCACTTCATCATCGGCTGACTCTTCTACCCAAACGCGCAAACTCACCTCGCCCTTTTCGGTGAACTTAATCGCATTTCCCAACAGGTTCATCGCGATTTGGCGAAGCCGAGTTGGATCGCCTACGATAACTCTTGGCACCGCGGCCGAAATGTCACAAATGATCTCCAGTCGTTTTTCGTGGGCTCGGATTGCCAGTGCGCGCACCGTCTCTTCCATGCAGTCCCGGAGATCAAATTCAATCGGGTCTAACTCGAACTTGCCGGCTTCGATCTTCGAAAAGTCAAGGATGTCGTTGATGATAGTCAGTAGTGCGTCGGCCGACGACTTCACGATCAGAAGGTTGTCGCAAATCTCCGGTTCCCGACAGCAGTCAAGCGAGAGTTCGGTCATACCGATGATTCCATTCATCGGCGTGCGGATCTCGTGGCTCATGTTCGCCAGGAAATCACTCTTCGCGCGATTGGCGGCTTCCGCTGTCTCTTTTAGCGCTTCCACTTCCGTCAGTTTCTGGACAATCACTAGGGTCTGCTTCGCAACTCTCCGTCGCAAAACGCCCACCCATACCAGAACAGCTACGCTCAGCAGAATGGCAAATCCCATGGCGCGGAAGGTTCGCTGTGGTGTAAGGAACGGCGCTGGCCGCAATACCTGCACGTCGTCCTGTGAACGCAGAATGACGTCGAACTGATGCGGCAACTGCATTCCGCTTAGAATTCCATTCGGATGCTGCGCCGTCACCGAACAAATGCCAGTCAAGCGAACAACCGCACGAGGGTCGATATTCGGAAGTACAGAAAGGCTGCGGGCTTTGAAAACCGTTCTGCCTGACTGAAGAACCAACACCCGTTCACGACCATCGTTAAACTGATCCATTAGGCGGCCGTCTATCTGTATCAGTTGTGCGTCGTGTGACCCGGCTAGCGCCTCCTCTGACGTCATCCAGGTCGGCTTAGGGGCGGCGCCTTCCGAGACCAACCGAACAACCGCATCTCCTATTTCCGGAGATGTCGCTCCAGGCGATGCAAAGCCCGCCACTTCGACAATTTGACCGGCGCGCAAAACAGTTTCTTGATGATGGCGAACCAACACCCCGCCAGTCAGATCCTGCACCCAGGTCGGTCCGTCGGGAGCGCTTGCCGTTACAGTCCCACGAATGTGCACGCTATGACCTATCGTCGCCGTAGGGGAGAATTGCAGCAGCGTGTTGATCGGCGCCAACGGCAACTGAAACACATCTGCGCCCGGAGATTCGACGATTGTAAATTGATCCAGGCTCGGAACGAATAGCTGTATTCCCCGCAGTTGTCTCTTACCGTTGAAGAGCGTTCCACAAACGCCCCTCACCTTTACCAGCGCATTGATCCAGCTTTTGGGAACCGGCGGCGTCCCTGCCGGCAGACCAACGTTAAAGTTGTGGGTGCCCAGAGTTAGGATGGCGGCTGGCTGCCCCCCCGCTATGAAGCTGGATTGGATAATCCCCTCGAGTTCAACCCATTGGCTGTCAGCCTTGCCCAGGAATATCTCCTCTAGATTTAAGCTCGATGGCTTGGGGTATGACGAACGACCAACCAGTTCTATGCCGGAAGCTAAAAGCGCAGGTGCGAAGTCTCCGGAGGTGGTGGTGCCTGTCACAACTACCCGATCGCCTGCTGTTCCGGCAGCGGCAGTTACATGCGCGGCGTTCACGAAAACTCCGCTAGTCGCATCCTGCACAAACATAATGCCCCACTCGCGGTGTCGGTAAGTGATGACACCTTCGATTCTCACCGGCTTTCGTGAGATGGCTTCCTCTGGATTAAGAGTGCGCAAAGCGGCCGCGGTCTTGATCAATTCAGCATTGGAATGCACGCCTGGTGCGGACAGCGACGCAGCCGAACTGACAGCAGGGGTCAGAATGATTGCATCATCAAGCGCCAAATCACCGTTCTCCCTCATAACGAAGGCGGCAATATCCACCGATGGCCTGGTAAAGTCCTGACCCGCCCCAACATGGATCGGAATGGTTCCGCTTTCGTCAGCGAATCGAAGTTCCAGAGAATCACGGTCGGCCAGGATGGATCCGTGCAGCTTCACGCGGTTCAGCGGCAAAGGGTTCCGCAGCGCCGTCACATCGGTAGTCTTAATTGCCACTGCTGCGCCAAGATCCCGCGCGGCGTGGATCACCCGCGGTAACTCTGGGCTCTGAACCCGCAGAGTGTAACCGGTCACCTTCCCATCGACATCCAGCGTGGACCGCGCCACTCCAGTAACGGCAATCTCGGCGTCGTCCAGCCGTGTCATTTCACTCACGTTTTGCGCATCGACGACTAGTTCCACGAGCCCTGTCGTAGTGTGCAGAGTAAAAAGGTCTCCACCGTTCGTAGCGTGGCGACCCAGCCCCAGAACCCCCGAAATAGTCACTCGCAGCCCGTCCAGATCGAGTCCTGTAGGCAGGCTGACGGGCCCAGGCAACGGAGAAGGACCAAGATCCTTGACTTTGCCATCGACAATAGCATCCTCTCCCGCTCCAGCAGGAGTGATGCCCGTTACTTCAACCAAACGGGACGCCGACAGCGAGGGCGGCATTAGACCGCCGATTTCAACGCGCACGCCGTATTGGCCTGCCTGCACAACGATGACGCGGTCGTCCACCGCCGTCACAACTCCCCGAAAACGGACCGTCCGCGCCTCCTCCCGTTTTAGGCACAATGCCTTAACTTCGCGGACACTTAGCAATCCCCCAGTCACTTCTTCCCCGTGTCGCATACACCCGTATGTCGCCACAAAGGAAGCGATCGTCAACCAGACGACGGCAAGTTTCAGAGCGCGTATCATTTAGTTCGGGCCAGTCCACACGTCAATCCTTCTGTCGCCCTGGCTCACCCTTCTCATCGGCGCACTGGGGCGTGGACTACCTCAGAATGCTCCTACATCTAACCTGTAATGAGGGCTACAGGAAGGCGTGGCTCAATGAGAGATCCATCCCGCCAATCCATCGCCAAATCCCCTCAGGCGATAACATGTACTCACCATGGATCGAAGGCAATTCATAGCCTCCTCAATAGCCGCCGTCACAAGCACCACCCTCAGCGGAAAACACATCTACGCCGCTCCTCCAGCCGCAGATCAGGTCCCCGGCTCCATACCCGAATCTCAAATCAAAAAAGCCACTTTTCCCGAAGGCTTCATCTGGGGCGTAGCCACGGCCTCCTACCAAGTCGAAGGCGCCTGGAACGAGGACGGCAAAGGCGAATCCATCTGGGACCGCTTCACCCACACACCTGGCAAAGTCCGCGGCGGCGTCACTGGCGACGTTGCCTGCGATCAATACCATCTCTATCCCCAAGACATCGCATCTTGCCAAACGCCTCAACCAGAAGAGCTACCGCTTCTCCGTCTCCTGGCCCCGCATTCAGCCCACCGGAACCGGCGCTCCCAACATGAAAGGCATCGATCACTACAGCCGCTTCGTCGATGCTCTTCTCGCCGCCGGCATCCGTCCCTGGTGCACCATGTATCACTGGGATCTTCCCGCAGGCGCTTGAAGATCGCGGCGGCTGGCCCAACCGCGATCTTGCCGGCTACTTCGCCGACTATGCCGGCATCCTCGCCAAACATCTGGGCGACCGAATCACCGTCTGGGCGCCCTTCAACATGCCCTGGGCCATCGCCTTCATGGGCTACGCCGCCGGCGCTTTTCCCCCTTGCCGCACCAGCTTCAGCGACTTCCTCAAAGCCGCGCACACCCTCGCACTCGCGCAGGGCGAAGCGCACCGCGCCGTCAAAGCAGCCTCGCCCAAGGCGACCGTCGGCAGCGCGTATGAGATGGCGCCCGCCTACCCCAAGACCGATTCCGACGAGATCGCGCCGCCACCGCCCGCTACCACGCCATGAACAACGTCTTCTTTCTCGAAGCGGCCATGAAAGGCAGTTATCCAAAAGCGTTCGTCGGCGAACCTCCCTACGACATCATGGGCTTCAAGCCGGGCGACGACAAAATCCTCTACGCCCCGCTGGACTGGGTCGGCTTTCACTACTACACCCGCCGCATCGTCTCGGATGCCAGCAAGGAGAAGCAATTGCGGAGGTAGCTTCAGCGGCACCGAGATTGAGGCAACTCCCCCGGCGGACGCGATCCCTACACACGCTTCCGCGCCGCCATGCCCACCGAAGGTCCACTCACCGAAGCCGGCCTCGGAGATATGGCCGCGCGGCATCTACGACCTCGTCACCCAAATCTCAAAGGAGTACAACCATCCAATCATCGAAATCACCGAGAGCGGTTGCGGCTATCTCGACGAGCCATACGACCAAGACGAACGGCCGCATCCCCGACGCGCGCCGCATCCAGTGGTATCGCGAAGTACTCGCCGAACTAGCTCGCGCCATCGCCGATGGCGCCCGCGTTCGCGCCTATCACGCCTGGACCCTGCTCGACAATTTCCAATGGGCCGAGGGCTACACCGAGCGCTACGGCTTGATCTATACCGACTTCCGCAACCAGAAGCGAACCATCAAGGATTCAGGCTACTGGTACGCCGCGTCGCCGCCTCCAATCGCTTAGACGTCTAGGTAACATATCTATGCCGCGCATCTTCACCGTCCTCACAATCGTCGCCTTATTTCTGACCGCTGCCTGCAACCCCCTCGATCGCATCCAATCCAGCGGAACAGCCACAACGCGCTTTCACCAACGCCTCGACACAGAGCAATACGCCGCCATCTACGACGAAACCTCCCAGCAATTCCGCAAAACCACCTCCGAATCGGACTTCCTCGCCCTCCTCGCCGCGGTCCACCGTAAGCTAGGGGCCTTTAAAACATCCGAAGAAAGAGGTTTGCAAATCAACGCAACCCCTGACGGAATCTCCGTCACGCTCACTTACGACTCAACCTTCGCCGCCGGCCACGCAGCCGAAACATTCCAGTGGCTGCAACAGGAAGGCAACTGCTGGCTTGCGAACTACCAGATCAATTCCAATACCCTGATACTCAAATAATCACTCAATGTTTGCCAATGGTGGCAATCCGCCCGCGCCCTACATGCCACACAACTTACACTCAAACTAGATGCTCAACCGGGGCTATGCGTACACCACAATCATCAGCAGCAAGTACCATGGTCAAACCCTGCTCTCCCACTTGGCAAGCCTCTACCCTCACTCAACCCCACAAGCCTGGCAACAAAAACTGAACAACGGCGAAGTCACCCTCAACGGCGTCATCGCCACCGGAAGTGAATCGGTCACTTTAAACCAAACCCTCGTCTGGAACCGTCCACCCTGGATCGAACCGGACTCCCCTCAACACTTCGAAGTTCTCTTTGAAGATCCCCATCTGTTGGCAGTCAACAAACCCAGCGGGCTGCCCACCCTCCCCGGCGGAGGCTTCATGGAAAACACCCTCCTGCGCTTGGTGCAAAAGCAAACTCCCAACGCAAACCCGGTCCACCGCTTGGGTCGAGCCACCACCGGCATCGTCCTCTTCGCCAAAACACCGCAGGCGGCCTCTCATCTATTCGCTAACTGGAACACACCCAAAATTCAAAAAATCTACCGGGCACTCGCTCAAAACATCGCCCAGCACGACGCCTACGAAATCCTCACCCCCATCGGCCTCGCACCGCACCCGTCTATCGGTTCCGTGTGGGCCGCCAGCCCCAGCGGCAAGCCGTCAAAGTCATTGGCAAAGGTAATCTCACGCACCAACAGCACCACGACCTTTGAGGTGAGCCTAAATTCCGGCCGACCTCATCAAATCAGAATCCATCTCGCCTCCATCGGCCATCCCCTAGTAGGCGATCCTCTCTACGGCTTAACCGGCCAACCTCTTGAAAATCTCCCCGGCCTCCCTGGCGACGGAGGATATTTCCTCCACGCCCAATATCTGAAATTCCACCACCCCATCACCGGAGAACAAATCAATCTTGAGGCAGCCTTGCCCCCTGGATTCCCATCCGATGCGTCACCGTTGAAATCTTCGCGATCTCCAGATTTAGAATCCTAGACGAAGCGTCAGAATGCGGCGATATGGACCAGTGATCCACGACTTCCCAGAATGAGATTTGGGGAATAATGACAGAAATTCAAATCCGCAACGTGCGCGTCATATGTCCTTGTGGCCGAAAGAATCAGTGATGCTAGCCGACTTCCGGGAACCGATCTTGCTACAGAAGCTATAAGCCATTGATTTTGAAATTGTTGTCGTGCTTTCTGGAGCCAGGACAGGCTGCGCTGAGTTTGTGGGATATTCTGTCGCCGCCGGAATACGTGACTGGGGGTTCAAATCTTGAGGGCGTCTCCAAACATTCCTGTCACCTCTTCATCCTGCCCGGGTACTTATACGATGAGGTATGGCGATGACCACGAAAGCATCGGGCAACAGCGACGCGCAACTTGTGGAATGGACTCTGGCGGGCGACCGGGCCGCGTTTGCGACAATCGTCAAGCGATACCAGTCGCTGGTCTGCTCGATCACATACAACGCCACCGGCAGCTTGAGTCTGAGCGAAGACCTGGCGCAGGAAACGTTTCTTGCGGCGTGGAGACAGCTCTCCGAATTGCGCGAGCCGACGCGGTTGCGGTCCTGGTTGTGCGGGATCACCCGCTTCCTGGTGGGGAAAGAATACAGGCGCCAAGGGACGCGAGCCACTGCACGCGGCCGAGAGCCTGGATGCCATTGAGGAACCGCATTCACTTGAGGCGTCGCCTGCGTTGCAAGCCGTGAGCCGCGAAGAAGAAACGATTCTGTGGCGCGCGCTGGAGCGAATTCCCGATACTTATCGTGAACCGCTGATCCTGTTTTATCGCGAGGAGAAGTCGATTGAGCGCGTCGCGGCCGAGTTGGAGTTGAGCGAGGACGCGGTGAAGCAAAGGCTCTCGCGAGGACGCAAGCTGCTGCACGAAGAGGTGATTGCTTTCGTAGAAGGAACGTTGAGCCGGACCGCGCCGGGACAGGACTTTTCAAGCGCCGTGCTCGCAATGCTGCCCGCTGCTCAAGCGGCAACTGCGGGAGCCGGCATGGCAGGCAAGAGCGCGGCACTGGTCAAGTCGGGTTCCGCTGCCGCGTGGCTGGCGCCCTTGGCCCCGTTTGTCGGTCTTGTCGCAGGCATCCTGGTGAATTGGTTGTCTTCCGCGAGCCGCTCCAACCGCTCGCGAACGCCGATTTCAAAGGCTCACATTCTTCGGCATGTTGATTTTCTCGCTGATTTGGTCAGTGGCCGGGCAATTTGCGATACGGACTTTGCGCCAGAGATACGCATGGAATACCAGACGTTTCTATGGGCGATGACGGGCTTCTGGTTGTTCTACTCCATCGTGGCCGTAGCTTACGTCATCTTCTTTATACGGCGGGTCAAGTCGCTGCGCAGAGCAGATCGAGCAGGAGCCAGGTATACCGGAGACCACCGGAACGCCACTCACCTTCAGTTCGATCACTGGCCGTGATAGGCGGCATCTATGTCGCGTCTTTCTCCTGGCTCATTTATCCTCGCGCTGCGCGCCAAGGACCCATTGTGGGCCGCAATCATAGCGGGGGTCATGGCTGTCCTCTTTGTGTGGCATTTGCTTGAAGCCCGCAGACGAGTTACAGCAGCGTCGTTGCAGGGGGCGACTGGCCAGGTTGCCCTGGCCTGGGCAGTCATCCTGGTGATATTGAACCTGCGGCTGCAGGTTTGGCTGGCAGCTTTATCGGGCATCAATCTTGCCGAGATGCACCGCCGGCTGCCAATGTGGGTCATTCCATCGGCAGACGTTCTTCCTGGTGCTTCTGGTCGACGTGGCGACTGCCTTGAGCAAATCACAGGGGTCCGTCTCTGGGTCAGAAAAACGCTAACAACCCTTCGTAGCATGTGACCTTGCGTCGGCCCCAACATTAACCGAGAAACGAATCGTCAGGAGTTGCAATGATATTGCAAAAGCCGATTACCGTTATCTTAGATTTGTATGCTCATGGGACCTCTGTCAGGCTTTGGCGCGGATCTCTCGCCGAACAAGTGGAAGCCGGAAGAAAAAGCGCGGGCGGAGCAGGCGGAGATGGTGCCTGTGGCCGTCCCAGGCGAAGAGTTGTCGAGGGAAAGTCTGGGTTGGTGGTCGCCACCATGTCTCCGATTGCCGTTAATGCAGGAATGGAAGCGCTGCGACAAGGCGGGACGGCGGCCGATGCAGCCGCTACGGTCGCTCTGACGCAGATCACCACGGCTCTCGGTTCCTACGTCTCTTACGCCGGAATCCTGCAGCTCGTTTATTACGATGCCAAGTCAGGCAAGGTGTCCACGATGAATGCCGGATGGAACTCCTATCTTGGCGAAACCGACCCGAAAAGCATCCCTGTGGACGACCTGGGGCCGTTGGCCTTTGGTACGAAACCGACGGAAGGCGCGGAGGGGCGCAAGACGCTGGTCCCAGGATTTATGGCGGGCATCGAGCAAATGCATAAGCGCTTCGGGCGGCTGCCCGTTCCGTGAACTCTTTCAGCCCGCGATCTGGTATGCGGAGAACGGTGTTACGATTTCACCGGCGCTCGAGAAGTTTTTCAATATGCGCGAAAAGTACCTCTCGCGTACCGCGGAAGGCCGGGCGTTCATGAACCAGGCTGGCGATGGTTTGCCAAAGTCGGGAGATCGCTTTGTCCAGGCGGAGCTGGCGAAGACACTTCGCGCTGTTGCAAGAAGCGGCTCCAGCTATATGTACACAGGCGCGTGGGGAGAACAGTTTGTTCAAGCCGTGCAGCGCGAGGGCGGAAAAGCGACCATGGAAGATATGAAGCGCTACCGGCCGATCTGGGAAGAGCCGCTCAGTACCACTTTTCTGGGCCATACTGTGTTCGTTCCGGGCAAGAGTAATGGAGGTGGCAGCCAAGTGCTCGAAGCGCTCAATCTGGCGGAAGAGTTGAAGCTGGATCAGATGGGACCCTATCAAAAAGATCCAAAGGCATTCCGGGCTCTCTCGCGGATCCTGCGAAAGGTCGAATACGACAACTACGTCGCCCAATACCATCGTGCAAATGAGTCAAGTTCATTGTCGGATGATCGCATCTCCAAGGCCTATGCCAAAGCGCAGGCCTCTGCTCTTGACGAGGTTCGCGATCCGCCGCAACCGGAAGATACCCATCACAGCGATTCGGTGGTCGTGGTTGACCGCTGGGGAAATGTCGCCGCTCTGGTGCACACCATCAATACGCTTCTATGGGGCACAACCGGCATCGTAGTCGGCGGCATTCCGATCTCCGATGCAGCGGGATTTCAGCAAGCGAGCATGGCGACAATCAAACCCGGTGACCTGGTCCCTCATGACATGACGCCAGCGATTGCCATGGCTGGCACCAAGCCCGTGCTGGCCGTTGCGAGCATCGGCGAATCGCTGCTTCCGGAAACAGTGCGCGCCCTTGTGGGGACTCTTGCAAACCACCTCGATCCGCTCGCTGTAATGGCCGCGCCCCCCCTGCTTGTCAATTACCAGCCTGAGAAAGCAGGCGAAAGTTTTTCGACAAAACCGGAACTCGTTCCTGAAGGCGCCTACGATCTGGAATTCCTTCAGCATCTCCGGGCATTGGGGATCAATACAGAGCAGAAATCCAAGCAAGAGGCCAATGTGCTCAAAGGGACCGCCGTTCTGGGGGCGATCGATCCGCGGAGTGGTGTTTTGCGCAGTGCTGAAACACCGGGCGTCTTTGGCTTTGCCGCTGCTTACTGATCCAATCGGATCGGCGGAACCGATACGAGAGAACATCAGCGGGCCCGCGAATAAACAGCGAGATTCTCTCGACGCTGAGTGCGGCGAACTCTTTGGAAGTCATGCGAAACCGCCTGGATCATCGGTGACGGAATGACCCCACAAGTTGAAGATGGCTACCACGGCGACGGATTCGTTTCCACCCCCACCCAAAATCTCAGTCACACTCACCCCAAAAAAAATATCTCCCCGCCCCTCAACACCTTACAAGCCTTTCCACCCATCGAGCGTTCCCGGCAACTGTCACACTCGGCACGTAATGATCGACTTCCACCCCGATCTCCACTCGTTGCTGCTACCCAACGAGTCACCCGAAGACCTGGCCAACCTGAACTCCGCCTGGACCAAAGAGTTCCCCACTTACTCGTTCCTGCAAACTACTCTGCGCAACGACTTGGTCCGAGCCGACTGGCAACGCCGCCGCGCCCGTCAATCCTTCGATCAAATCCAACTCGACCTCCATCTCACCGCTCTGCCCTTCGAACTCTGGGATCGCTGAATCCAAAAACACCTCCAATTCTTCGAAAAAGTCGCCCAGCGCGCCCAAAACGAATTTCGCAAAGCCCTCCAATTCCTAGCCAAATTCCTGCCCGCCCCTGGCACCACCAAGAAACCCAAAGATCCACCCAAACCAGAACTCAATCTCGACCCCGACCTCACCGGCACAATCCCATTCGAACAAACCGTCTATCTCGAAAAAGACGAAAACGGACTCTGGAGCCACCGTTATGCTCCAGCCAACGAGCGCTTCACCGAATGGCACCCGGAAGACCAGTTCTATGCCGTCGTTCGTCAGTTCCTCTGTAGCGAACCCGAGTTACCAGCTCAATACGAGTGGGTCAATATCGACGACAACAAACGCTATCGCACCCACATAGCGACTCTGATCCACTACACAACGGAAGAATTCATCAAAATGATCGCGCAAGAAGCTGAAACCGGCCAACTCATCAACGGCTCACGGCTCAAATACGAGCATTACCAAGATCACGACCCCATCGAAATACTAACTCCTGAAGGGAACAATCAATGAGAAGTAAGTCACAAACAAAAAGGCCGATCCAGCTGGAACAGTGGATCGAAATCATGATAGAGAAAAACCGAACCGTCTCTACCTACTATCCGTCGAACGAGGAAGTGGCTCAGATTCTACGCAAAATGAATCCCAAGCCGGATCTCATCTATCGCCGCCTAAACTTCGTCGATGGCGTCCCGGTCGAATACAACTGGACAAGCCCGTCTCCGACGTTCAAACAATTCGGAGGTATGTGGGTGCAGCGCTTATTACCCCAGGAATGGCCGCATCTGATGAAGCGCGAGCGGAAAAGCAATGGTCACGCCCTCGGCGCGCGCTATCCGCAACCGCGTCCCGAGGCCTGGGGTCCTTGCCCCTGCCCGGAATGCACCAAAGAACGGGAAGAAACTCCCGGCGTCTCCCGCTACGACAAATACCAAGAACCGAAACGAGACGACAACGGAGAAATCATCTGGAGCTAACTCAAACTCTTACGAATCGAGGAATCAAACAATGAACAACAACACGACCGACACTATCGAGAACGCTGACACCACGAAACCCGTTGCGGTTTCTACGGGACCTACCACAATTACTGGGAAGGCCTTCTCGTCGAAGAACGCCATGAAACATGGCTGCTGCGCCCCGCACACACTCATCCTGGCGCACGAAAACCTGGAGGATTACAAAACCATCGAGTTAGCCTGGCGCAAAGCTTACTCGCCCAACAACGAGATCGAATACCACATGGTCACCGAACTCATTAACGCCGACTGGTTTCTCCAACGAGCCACTCGCACCCTGGAATCCATCGAGCGCGGCATGTACGAATTCAACTCCGATCCCAACACCTGGACGAAGGACATGGAACAGAAACTCGTGCGCCACATGCGCTACAAAACCGCCGCCAGCAACTTAGTGGACAAAAAGCGCAAAGTCATCGAAGACTACCGCAAAGCCCGCCAAGCCGAAAAACGCGAAGCCGAAAAAATAAGTATCGCGAAAGAACGTTTGGAAGTCTACAAAAAGAAAAACCGGCCCGAACAAACCTGGAAAGAAAAACTAGCGGAGATGAAGAAGCAAGCAATCGAGCTAGGTTTCAAACCACCCGAGTTCAACCCCACCAAGCGCTAATTCAAAAACAAAAACGACTCCCCCCAGGCACAACTCTGTCCAAACTCCAACCAAAACACCCTTTACCAACGTTCTCACGCTTCAACAACCCTCCAAAGTCACTACCTAACTCAGTTCTCGGTCCACATGGCGCGCTCGACTGGCCACTCCCACCTCTCAGTTCGCCCAAAAACGCCGCTTTCTCCATCTCTTCCCCCACTTCGTTTCGCAAATCTGGTTTCTGTGGCTGTACCGTCAGTTTCGCGCTCCGCAAAAGTCCCGCAAACCCCAGTTTGTGACTCCTTGCTGCGCCTGCCCCCCCCTGTGCCCTGACCCCTGACCCCTGGCTGCTGAGCCCTGGCCCCTATTTCTCGCTAGGACTGTCGTCTGCCTTCAAATCCCCAATCGCATACTGAATCCCCGCCAGCATATGCGCCACAAAAGGCCGCGAATAATAAACCTTCTCGTCATGCCCGTGCGTCTCATAAAAAACCCGTCCATCGCCAACGTGCTGGATATAGCTCAGCGCATAGTCGCCGTCAGTGCGCTTGGTAGCCGCTGGTTCCTTGGCCTTGTCATCCGGGCTCATCTTTGCGTAGTTAATGCTCGTCAGGACATGCACGCGCTTCCGGCTAAACGAATCCTGCGCAAACGTGTACGTTTCATCCACCATCTCGAAACCTCGTGCCGGGAACATCGCCGTCAAAGGACTGTTCGGGTCATCAACCTTAACCGGAATCAGCGTCGGATAGGTCCAATGGAACTTGAAATACCCGCCAATCAGTTCGTTGAATTCGGGCCACGTGCCCGTCGGCGCCACCGCTGCGCCACCCGGAGTTGTGGGCCGGGGGCTTGTGTGATACGAATCCGTTGATGCATGAATGGCGGCTATGCCTTTCGCCGCCCTTGACAAAAGACATCAGCGCCTGTCGCCGGGCATCCGTCGCCGCCTTATCGTTCGGGTCATCCAGAAACTGGCCTGTCGTGCTGTCCAGGAAGATAGCGTCATAGCCCTTCAGATTCTCAGTATTGATGGCCGCCGCGTCGTACGTGATAGTCGTCATCCATGCGCCTGTCTTGTCGCCCAGATACTCCACCATCTTTGCCGCCAGCGGGATCGAAGTATGCACCCATCCCACCGCATGGCACAGCACCAATACGTGTCGCAATCCCTGCGGTTGCGCAATCGGCTTATCCGGCAGCGCCGCCATCATTGCCGAAATGTCCACCGGGTTGGCGAACTGCCGCTGCGGACAGCCGTAGCTGAACCCGCCCTGGAACCCATCCGCCGGACATGGCTTCTTGGGCGTCTCCTGCTGGGCAAACAATGCGCCGCATGCAAGCAAGCTCAAAAGGCCCACATTCAATTTGGTCATAAGAACTAAAACTCCTGTTTAAGGCAAATGACCACTATATACGCAGTTCGGGCGGGCATTCTTGCCGATCAGGAATGCCCGCCCGCTGACTTTAGCGTGTCCGGCGTCCAACTATCGACAACGTTAATGTCGTCGCATGTGAAGTGGAACCAGACGTTCCAGTTATGGTGATCGGGTATGTGCCAATTGCAGTCGAACTGGAAACGGTCAAATTCATATCCGCCGTGCCGGAGCCGCTAATAGAAGCCGGGCTGAATGAGACCGTGATGCCCGACGGCTGACCGCTCGCGCTCAGAGTGATCGGCGCGCTGAGCGTGCCGGTTGCCGTGGTGGTAATCACGGCATATGCGCTAGTTCCGCGGTTCATTGAACCCGAGCTTGGCGAGACAGCGATGGTGAAGTTCGCTGTTACGGGAGCCGTGACTGTCAACGAAACCGTCGCGGTGTGAGTAGTGCTACCGCTGGTACCTGTGACTGTCAGCGTATACGTTCCAGCCACAGTGGTCGAAGCCACTACGATGTTCAGCGTCGAACTACCCGACCCAGGCGCGGCAATCGAAGTTGGGCTTAAGCTGAGCGTTACGCCAGTTGGTGCGCCGGAGACGCTGAGAGCAATTGCGGAGTTGAAGCCCCCGGAAACCGAGGTGGCGATAGTGGACGTGCCACTGCTACCTTGCACAACTGACACCGATGACGGCGAAGCAGACACGCTATAGGCAGGACTACCTGTGCTGCCCGAACCGGCAAGGGCAGTGATGAGAGCGGCCGTGGGAGTGCCCCATCCAGTAACAAGATCATAGCCGGTAACTGCGGAATAACTACCCGACGTCCCGCTGGTAATGTCATGGAAGTTCGTGGCATAGGAAGACGTCACGTTCTGTGCGTAAATCGTTGGATTGAGGAAGCCGCCGGTGCCTTGCCATTAAGAGCTGCCTGTTGATTCGCCAATGCAACATAACCTGCCCACATAGGCGCCGCAAAACTGGTCCCACCGTATTCGTTGGCCGTACAAGTGGTCTGATCGGCGCAAACATAGAACGTAAAGTTGGCGTTCGCCGAAACATCAGGTCCATTCCGAAGTGTTGTCGAACCCTTGTTGCTGGAGTTGATGACACCAGAAAGCTGCTGCCACGAAGGGATAGCGATGCCATCCGGAGAAATGCCGCCGCCGCTGTCCGACCAAGCTGTCTCTGATGCCCAAGCTCCTGCAGCGCCGGCTGTTATCAGGTCTGTTCCGCCAACTGAGACGACGTTTGCATCATCAGCAGGCCAAGCTTCGTTTCGAGATGACCACGTTGAACTATCGCCGGATGCGGCAAAAAAGGTTTGTCCCTGCGAAGCCATCTTTTCGAAGTAGATATCCAAGGTGCTGGGATCGGCTGGTGTCCAGCCCCACGAGCAGCCAATCGTTGTGGGCAACGGGCTGTGCGTGGTCATGGCGCTGATAATAGCCGTGTCGGTAGAACCGATATAAACCACCAAACTCGCCAGACCCGGAGCCATGCCGATGGCCTGAGTCATGTCCAGAGTTTGCTCAGTGTCGTCGCACCCATTCCTACCGGAATCGACGCAAGAAGTGCTGGTGCCATCCACCGACAACAACGTAACAGGAACATTGTTGGTTTGGCCGGCATTCTTGAAGTAAGTGGTCAAGTCAGCCAAATCCGTGCCTTCATACTCGAATAACCCGAGATTCTGACCCGCGCCGGTCAGTGCAGTACCGCCGTAGTAAGCCGCGCGCATATCGCTACCGAGGAACGAAGCCGACGGACCAGATCCAGTCGTGGCATGCGATACCAGTGTCTCTGGATTCAGATTATTCGCTTTTGCATAAGCGGTTCGAGAAACCAACCGGGGCTTCGGAATGGAGAAATTATCCAAGCCCGATACGTGCCAAAGCGCGAACGAAAGCGTGGTCGTGGGTTCGCGATCAGGCGCATAAAACATGCGGTTCTCAGTCGGATGCTGATAATTGCTCATGCTGACGTTGAAAGCCTTTTCAACCACGGCAACCGAGCCTTTCACTTGCACATCCATGCCATCACGCGAGCCGCCTACAACTTCGAACCCGTTGGACTGCGCGAAACTGACAACGGCATCGTAGTTCTGTTGACTGGGGCCGAAACGCGCCGTAAACTGCGCCGGCGTCAGGTACTGGTGAAAAGTAGGACTCGACGGATTGTAGAGCGCTGCCAAAAATGTCTTTAGTCCGGTCGGATCGCTTAAGGGTAAGACGATATTTAACGTCATCGTCTGATTGGCCGGCAAACGATTTACAAATTTGGCTTCGCCCGTGCGCGTAACCTCCCGCACGTGGTGAGTTAGGAAAGCAGTTGATTGCGCCTGAGCCAGTATGGCAACGATCGGCAGAAGCGCACCCGTAACGAACAATGTATTTAGTTTACGAATCATGCGTATGATACCCAGAAGTCTTTCTTGCGTGAGAATCCAGACGCTCGCTAGGATAACATTTTGATGCTAGTTTCATACCAGAATTAATGTAAAGATAAGCCCGTAAATCTCCAGTATTTCCAAGGGTTATTAGCGGGAAACGAAAACGCCGATAGGCGGGTCTAACAACGATTTCCATGCGCACTACGGCGAGATTAAGCCTAACGCTAATGTGCGGTCTTGCAAGCGTTTCCATCATCTTTGCTTTTATTGAGGCAAGAGTGTCGGCGCTTGAAATGACTCGCACTTTAGAGATCCATGCCGAGGCTTTGGCGGAAAGTTTAGAGCGCTCTGTTGTGCCTTTGATCGAGCAGCAAGACACGCAGAAATTGCAACAGCTAGTCGATCACTTCAAAGACAAAAACGAACTGGCGGGTGTGCAAGTGGATGACGCCACCGGCGCGAAAATCGCTATGACCTCCAGTCTGAATGTTGACCAAGGTATTCCAAGCCACGGACACTCACGGACGCAGCAGTTCTTTCGCAAGGGACAAGAACTGTTTCACGTCCTCACTACGCCTTTGTTCGAAGGCGAACGGCAACTTGGGTCGCTATCGATCTTTCATGACGCGACCTTCATTGATGCTCGAAAGCGTTCCATCTGGCAGCATACGCTCACGGCAATTCTGATTCAGGTCTGCCTGGTCGCTGCGTTTGTTCCCATCATGTTTCACCTCGGAGTGAAGCGGCCGCTGCGAAGCATGGCGGTGTGGATGCGAGAGTTACGCGTTGGTACGCCCACAAAAACTCCGGATTTGACTGGATTCGAAGCCTTCGGCCGGGAGGCCGCGAATCTCGCTTCCAGTTTGAGCGAGGCGCGCGCTGCTGCCGAGAATGAGGCGCGGCTGCGTGATCTGGGCGAATCTAGCTGGACGCCGGAACGCCTGCGAGTATTTGTGCGCTCCAAACTCGGACAGAGCCGTTTGTTTGTGGTTTCAAATCGTGAACCCTACGAACACTGGCATGGTTCCAAAGGCATTCGCTGGACGGTTCCCGCAAGCGGACTGGTTACCGCGCTCGAACCCGTGCTGCGCGCGTGCGATGGTACATGGATTGCCCAGGCTACCGGAGATGCCGACAAGGAAACTGCGGATGAATTTCACCGCGTGCGTGTGCCGCCAGACCATCCGCAGTATTCGCTTAAGCGTTTGTGGCTTACCGACAGCGAGGAAAAGGGTTTCTATTCCGGGTTTTCGAATGAAGGATTATGGCCTTTGTGCAGTATGGTCCATACTCGCCCGATTTTCCGCATGGAGGATTGGACACAATATCAAGCGGTCAACCAGCGCTTTGCAGAAACTCTTTTGGATGAGATGGTGAACGACACCGACCCAGTGGTTCTTGTGCAGGACTATCACTTCGCGCTGCTGCCAAAGTTGATCAAAGAGCGCCGGCCGGACGCGAGAGTCGCGATTTTCTGGCACATTCCGTGGCCGAACCCCGAAGCATTCGGAATCTGCCCGTGGCAAAAGAATCTATTGGACGGGTTGTTAGGCGCCGACTTAATTGGCTTTCACATTCAAGCGCACTGCAACAACTTTCTGGACACGGTGGACCGAGCGCTAGAAGCTCGAATCCTCCGCGAAAAATATGGCGTGGAGCGAAATGGCAGCTTCACGCTGGTGCGACCGTTCCCGATTAGTGTGGCCGATCCAGTGGAAGACGAGATTCCTTTCCCGAGCAATGCGCTGCATGTAGACCGCCGCAAGTTGCTAGATGCGCTCGGCCTAAAAGCTTCGATGATCGGCGTTGGTGTTGATCGGGTGGATTACATCAAGGGCATTCCGGAGAAGTTCCGAGCAGTCGAACGATTCTTAGAGAAATATCCCGAATATGTCGGCGAATTCTCTCTCATTCAAATCGGTTCGCCCAGCCGCACCACAATTCCGCGCTACCAGGAATTGGGCAAAGAGATTGAAGAAGAAGAACAGCGGATCAACCGGAGATTCCAAACTTTGGACTGGAGACCAATAGTTTTGCTGCGAAATCACCACAGCCACAGCGAGATCCTTCCTTACTACCGGAGCGCCGATTTTTGTTTCGTAAATTCGCTGCACGACGGAATGAATTTAGTTGCCAAAGAGTTTGTCGCGTCGCGCGCCGATTCGGGCGGGGTCTTGATTTTGAGCCAGTTCACGGGCGCGGCACAAGATTTGCCGGACGCGCTTATCGTCAATCCTTATGACACCGAAGGGACAGCCGACACAATAAAGCTAGCGCTGGAGATGAGTTCATTTGAGCGCCGAACTCGTATGCAACGTATGCGCGCGACCGTGCGCGATAGAAATGTTTATAAGTGGGCGGGAAAACTAATTGAAGCGTTGTGCCAGATTCGGCCCGAAACATCGCAGCAGCAACAGGCGCGCCGCGTCGGTGCGTTGAATTAGGGCAAGTCAGAAGCTTTTTGACGCGAATCGCGAATTCGTATGAAGAGCATATAGATAACAATGACGAGATTTGTTCCCAACAGCACGACGTGCGTCCAGGTGGCTCTCTCGGCTAGTTTCATCAGTTCCCAAGGCAAATAAAGAGCCCCCGAAAGCAAGGCGAACCATTCTGCCCAAACCCGGCGATTCCAAAGGCCCCAAGCCTCGATGAAGCGAACTGTGGAATAGAGGGTGGCAGCTACCCCGACGGTCCAGAGTGGGGAATCGCTGAGGCGACTAGCTCCGCGCAAAAATCGCTGCGCAAGCGTTCGGTCGAAATCGATCTGCAGGTGGTATAGCAAATCCTCTGCGTAGTCTTCGATGCGGCTGTGCATTGCCAGTAGTAGCACTAGGAGAGCGAGAACGAGTACACCCTTGCCCGCTTCAAAAGTGGCTACGGCTCGCAGACCTACTCGGCTAGCTTGCCGGTCAATCGACTCGGGGGAATGCCTAGTCACTGACGTGCTCATTTTCTTTCTCTTTGATGCAAGAGTTCACTAATGGCATTATTGTCTCGCCCCAACGTAAAGTTACCGGAGTAGGAGGCCGAAAGGTTGAAATAGAAGGACTACTTTCCTGATCGGGCACATGCCTTGCAGTACCAATGAGCGACATGAGAATTTCGGGACCCCACGATTGGTCTCTTATCACATTTTCAATCTTTCTGGCCCTCTGCGCTTCGTATACCTCATTTGATCTCTCGTCCAGAGCAAATCGGGAGACTGGGCGCACGAATGCGTTTTGGCTTGTCAGCGGCGCAAGTGTGATGGGTCTGGGAATTTGGGCCACCCAATATATTGGCATGCTGGCAAACAACTGGACCGGGCCCGTAGTATTCGATCTCTACACGTTGTTGGCGGCGCTACTGGGCGCAATAGCTTGTTCGGCAGGGGCATTAGTCATAGCTAGCAAGCACAAAGACGGATGGATTCACCTTGCCGCGGCCGGGATGGTATTGGGGTTGGGTATCAGCTTGACACATCTCGCCGATGTGCGGACCATGCGGATAGAGGCAACCCGAGATTACTCGCTGGCTTTAGTCTGTGCCTCAATTCTGCTTGCTGTGGTTCTATCTTGTGTAGCAACGCGCCTAGCTTTTTGGACGGACGGAGCGCACGGAAACTCCATACGCGCGCGATTAGGCGCGGCATCAGCGGTGGCAATCGCCATTTCCGGTGCAAACCAAGTAGGCATGCTTGCCATCAGCTATCACGCCTCGTCTCCAGGCAACTTGCAGCATGCAATCGGTACGGTTACAGCAGCTAGCGGAAGCATTAATATTCCGGGAATAGTCGCACTGACCATTGCTGTGTTGGCGCTCGGCCTATTGGGTTCAGTTTCTGACAGAAAGTTCGTGGCGCAGCAACTGGCCTATCAATCCGAGCAGGAACGCTGGCGCTTGCTGATGAGTTCCAGTCAAGAAGGCCTGTTTGACGCAGATCTCACAACCGGGAAAACCTTTTTCTCACCACGTTGGAAGGCCATTTTGGGCTATCATCCCGATGAGTTATGCGATCCGGAGGGAATATGGGAAGACAGGCTTCATCCTGAAGAAAAAGCAGATGTTATCGCAAACGTGGAGGCTTATTTAAAGCGTGGTCACGGGGCTTTCGAGGCGGAGTACCGGTTGCAGCACCGTGATGGTAGTTGGCGCTGGATCTTAGCTAGAACACAAGCGGTGTGGGATCGAAATGGTCGCGCGGTTCGGGTCGTGGGCTCCCATTCCGATATTACTGAGCGTAAGGAGGCGAGTGCTCAACTGCGCGCGAGTGAGACACAATTCAACGCCTTTATGGACAACAATCCAGCGGTCGCATACATCAAGGACTCGGAGTGGCATGTGATTTACGGCAATAGCGCCTTCGAGCGAGCGTGGGGCTTGAGGCCGAGAGAATGGGTTGGCAAGCTAGATAGCGAAATATTTCCGACTGACAGCGCCGAACAGGTTCGCCGCAGCGACCGCGCAGCGCTGAATTCGCTGATTCCTATTGTCGTGACGCAACACATCAGGACTCCAGACGGTGTTGACCGGCAGTACCTGAGCACTAAATTCCGGTTTCCATTAGCGACCGGAAAAGATGCGATTGGCATCGTTGCCATGGAAATCACCAACCGGGTGCAGCAGGAGGCGAAGTTACGAGCTTCCGAAACGCGTTACAGAGACCTTTTTCTAAACAATCCGGTGCCAAGCTGGGTTTACAGCACTGAAAACCTTCAAATTACTGATGTGAACGAAGCGGCGATTCAGAGGTACGGTTGGACACGTGAAGAGTTTTTGGGTATGACTGTCGATGTTATTCGTGCGCCCGGTGAGTGCGACGCGGTGGAGAAAGAATTGTCGGAATGCGCAGTAAAACATTTACCTACCAAGCCGCGCCGGCATCGAAGAAAGAACCGTACCGACGTCTGGGTTGAGTTAACGAGTCAGCAAATCGACGGGACAGGCCACGCGATGAGGATGATCATGGCGATCGACGTTACCGACCGGCTTGAGGCGGAGAAGGTGTTGAAGCGTGCCCATGAGCAGATGGAAAGCCTGGTAGTACAACGCACCGAAGATCTGCGCTTCAGCGAAGCCAAGTGGCGAGGGCTGGTAGAAGCGCTGCCGCAGTTTGTTTGGACGGCAACGACCGCTGGGATTTGTGATTACATGAGCAACCAGTGGAGCGAATTTACCGGAACTCCGAATGCCGAACTGATGGGCCTTGGTTGGTTGAAAGATATACATCCAGATGACCACGATAATGCTAGAGCGTGTTGGGAGGAGGCATCCCGAACAGAGCAGCCATATGAAATGGATTATCGAATACGCGCGAAAGACGGCACTTACCATTGGTATGTGTCCCGCGGACGGCCCATTCGCGACGGGGAAGACCACCACATCACGCATTGGCTAGGCACTTCAACCGACATTAACGATCAAAAGCGAAGCAAAGAATTACTTGAACGGGCTGTGGCCGAACGCACCCTGGCATTGGCGGAAGCTCGCGATAAGGCCGAATGTGCCGCGCAAGCGAAGAGTGCGTTTCTGGCCGCCATGAGTCACGAAATACGAACGCCTATGAACGGCGTGATTGGTATGACCAGTCTTATGCTGGACACCACTTTGACATCGGAACAGCTTTGCTATTTGGACACTATTCGTTCCAGCGGACAGGCATTATTGACCATCATTAATGACGTTCTCGACTTCTCAAAGATTGAAGCCGGAAAGATGGAACTCGAGAATATTGAGTTCGATCTGGAGACTGTTTTAGAAGAGTCGATGGAGTTGGTAGGTGCGAACGCCGCAATGAAGGGTCTCAGCCTCGTCCTGGAAACATCTGAACAAGTGCCATTCACCGTCGTTGGAGATCCCGGACGTCTGCGTCAGGTGGTTCTCAATCTGCTTTCTAACGGCGTCAAATTCACCGAACATGGATCAGTGACAATGTCTGTTTCGCGCGAGGCGCTGCAAGGTCAAGTGATGACATTGCGCATAGCCGTGCGTGATACAGGAATTGGAATGACGGCGGAACAGCAGGGAGCACTTTTCCAGGCATTTACGCAAGCCGATCCCTCGACTACACGCCGCTTCGGTGGCACTGGTCTCGGACTTAGTATTGCCAAACGTCTGGTGGAGATGATGGGTGGGAGCATTGGCGTTTCCAGCGAACTGGGTCGCGGAACTACATTTTGGTTCAATATCTGCGTTCGACCCGGCAATGTCTTGCCGGATCGTTTCTTAGCTGGTAAACGCGCGGTCTTGCTCGGTCCAGAGAAAACGATGGCGCAAGTTTCAGTGAAGCGTTATTTGCATCGCGCTGGAGCTAAAGTACTTCAAACCGACCAGATTGGCGGTCCGAATCGCAACTGCGAGGCATTGCTGCGTAGCAACGATAAGACGGAAACAGTTTTCGTTCTTGATTTGGCCGCCGTGTCGGACGCAGCACAAGTTGATTGTCTGAAGAACAACGATTTTCCCACCGTCATCTTGGGCAGCCCCAGTGATCGGAAGGCTCATAATCTGCCGCCTGGTCTAGACCGGGCCGTTTTCATTTCCAAGCCGGTACGTTGTGTACCTCTTCTAAAAGCGGTTCAAGCGGCCTTGGCGGGAGAGACGCTTGCAGGCCGAAATGCCCACTACGATAAGAAGAGACAGCGTGAGAAAACGGAAATCCTGGTGGTAGAAGATAACCGGGTGAACCAAATGATTGCTAAGCAATTGCTCGGTAAACTCGGCTGCAATGTGGAAATCGCCGCAAACGGTTTAGAAGCCTGCCGCGCCCTTCAATCGCGTGCTTTCGACTTGGTCTTTATGGATTGTCAGATGCCTGAAATGGACGGTTTTGAAGCCACGCGCACCATTCGAAATCGCGAACTGGGCAGCCGGCGAACCCCGATTGTCGCTTTGACAGCAGGCGTGCTTAAAGAAGAGCGGGAACAATGCTACGGCGCCGGTATGGACGACTTTCTCTCCAAGCCAATTGACAGAAATCAGTTGGAAGCCACGCTGGATAAGTGGCTTTGACCAGGGCCCGTTGACACTGTCACGACGACCCACCGGGAAGTACTTCTTCGCAGTTGCCAACGACAAGAGAAGACGAAACCGGACAAATGAGCCCGAACTGTCGGGTTGCGGACCAAATGCCGCCAGACCTTGTTGTCACCAGCGCTAAGGGAGTGGCGATGGCGGCGGTTCCCCCGGGCCTAGCACAATTTGGCTTGAAACTCCGTCGCGCCTTGATAGTGTTAACAAGGCCTAGAGTTTAACGAGTCGCACTCACAGACGCGCGCAGGATGTGGCCGCCTTTGTCGGAAAGCGGCGAATTGCTTGTTCGCGGAAAGTAGCTGTTGGCTATTTGACTAGGACCAAAATCCTCTGTGTCGCCGAAGCCAAGTCCGGCTAATCTCGAATGAAGATCCTCTGTTTCGAAGTAGCTGACCCAAGGCTCACCGGTCTCGGCGACTCGCTGTGCGCGTCTCTCATGGGCTAGACGTGCTTCCAATGACAACGAGGCAGGCGGATTAGCGTAGTCAAAGATTATTTGCGATCCGCTCGGCCGGCCTGCTATGAATTCAAGAACACCCAAGATTACATGCTCGGGGAGATATGGCAAAACACCCAGCCAAGTGAAGAACGCCGGAGCATTGGCATCAAATCCGGCGCTGGCTAAGCCATCAGACAGTGACATCTGCGTGAAATCGATAGCCGCAAATGTCAGCGATGTCGGGAGTGATATTCCCGATTCGGCTAGTCGCTCGCGTTTCCAGTTTTGGGTTGCGGGATGATCCACTTCCAATACTCTTGTTTCGGGCGGCCAAGTGTGCCGGTAAGCAAGCGTGTCCAAACCGGCGCCCAGGACAACGACCTGCCGAACCCCATGCGCCACAGCCAAGGACAAAGCTTCATCGGCTAAACGGCTTCGTGCCGCTATAAATATCCGCATCCTTCGGCGAGAAGTTTCCGATTCCAAGGCTTGATCGATTGTCGTCGCATCTATGCCAAGAATTTGCAACGCCAGCGGGTCTTTAAAGATTCTGCCTTGTTCCATCACTTGATGCGCCGCGCGATGGTAAGCTGCGGCCATGGCGGTGCGGCTTGGCTGTCCCATTTCCATGCGTGAACTTTATTTTTGTTCGGACCAAGGCGGAGTGACGCCGTTTATGCGAGCGTACGCAATCAGTTGACCCATGTGTTCGTAGGCATGAATAATGATGCGCAGGTAGACTGCGTCTACAGTAGAATCTCGCTTGAGCAGCTGTACGGCGCGTCCCAACTCTGCTTCTGTTGTAGTTGCTCGAGCTGATTGCACAGCTTCTAGCGAGCGCTTCAGCCAATGAATAACGGCATTCTTAGTGGCAATTGTGTTGTCCTGCACTGCGGTCTTCAACTCTGTAGGGAATGGCTGTCCAATCGCTTTCAGCAGATAGTAATTGGTTAGCGCCGTATGTGTGATCACGTCTTTAATGGAAAGGATTCCTTCGGCAGGCCGCCAATTGAACTTGTCTTCGGGTATGGCTTCCGATAACGCGACGAGTTGCCTGGAAACGCGCCCCCATTCGCCTTTATAACCTTGCCAATAACCTTCCAGTGGATCATGCGTGTCGTTCATACCTGTGACTTCTTCGAACAGTATCATGGCCTAGATGGTTGGCGTCAGCGATAACGTGCAAATAGCGTTTAGTTCGGTCACCGCGTACAAGATGCGCGCGGTGCTCACCGTCTTGGGGCTGACCATGGGTGTGGCAACCCTAATGACGGTGATGACCCTGGTCCAAGGGGCGAACGTCTACGTTGAACAGAAGATTGCCAGCCTGGGTACAAACGTTTTTCGCCTCGCGAAAACTCCCTTTGCCGTCGTCGACTTCACCGTGGTGGTGAAGGCTCTGAAAAACAAAAATATTGATTTAGGCGACTACCGAGCCGTTGCGGCAGAGTGCAATGCATGCGAGGAAGTAGGCGCCTCGGCTAGTGGAAGTTTGTCGGTGCAATCGGGAAACAAACAAACCGACGACACGGCGATTATCGGCTACACGCCCAACATGATTGATATCGACACCCGCACGCTGCAGGAAGGCCGCTACTTCACACCTGTGGAAGACCAACATGCCGAGTACGTTTGTGTGATTGGATCGTCGCTTGTTGACCAGTTTTTCCCAAATGCAAACCCGATCGGACGAACCATTCGCACGGGCAGTTTGGAGTTCACAGTCATCGGTACGTATAAGAAGCTGGGCTCGGTGCTCGGTCAGGATCAGGACAATTTCGTTGTCATTCCTCTTGCAACGTACTTGAAGGTGCGCGGCTCGCGGAGCAGTTTGACACTAGAGGTTAAAGCCTCGGGAGGAGATAAGAACTTCGCCGACGCACAGGACGAGGCTCGCGTCATCATGCGAACCCGGCGGCACGATCCGGCCGGCCAGGACGACAGCTTCTTTATTGGAACAGCGCAAAGCTACATTGCTCTATGGCAGAGCATTAGCGGATCCTTCTTTTTTGTATTTGTGATGGTTAGTTCGATTTCGGCAGTTGTGGGTGGAATCGTCATCATGAATGTGATGCTGGTCAGCGTTAGTCAACGCACTCGAGAAATTGGCATAAGGCGTGCCGTGGGTGCCACCAAGGGAGACATTTTGCGGCAGTTCCTGGCGGAAAGCTTGCTGCAATGTTTAGTTGGCGGAGCAATCGGTATCGCAATAGGTTTCGCGTGCGCGCTCCTGTTGCGAAACGTGACATCATTCCCGGCTTCGGTGAAGCCTTGGGTTGCGGCGCTCGGATTGGTGCTTAGTTCCATGATTGGACTGTTTTTTGGCATCTACCCGGCGAGAAAAGCAGCGGGACTTGACCCAGTAACGGCGCTGAGGAGCGAGATCTAAGTGACGCGGCACGAATTCATAGAAAACGTAACCGTTGCTGTCGACACTTTGCGTGTCAACAAGTTGCGGTCGGGACTCACCATTCTAGGTGTGGTTATCGGCGTCACGACGGTAATTGCCGTGGCTGCAATTATCGATGGACTGAATGGTGAGATTAAGGAACGTGTGGAAAGGCTTGGGTCTAAGACCTTAATCATTACGCGCTTCCCTCCGATGACTAATGCCGGGCGCTTGCCAGCCAAGTATCGTGTTCGGCGATACTTGCAGGATGACGATGCGGCGTATATCACCCAAGCCAGTCCAGCCGTTTCGTATGCGACTGTCTTTGCGAGCCGGATCAACTATAACGACGAGACTGACGAGATCAAATATGGGGATGAACACGTCGAGCGATTTTTTCTACGCGGCGTGCAGCCCACTTACATAAACGCATTCCCGCTTTTCACCGTGGGAGAAGGACGTTTCATTTCCGATTTCGATGAAGAGCACGCGCTAAGCGTCATATTGATTGGGCGCGCCATTGCTGAGTCGCTGTTTCCGACAGTGGATCCAATTGGCAAGAAAGTGCGGCTAGACGGCCGCCTGTACGAAGTGATTGGAGTGTTCGAGCCGGATCAGGGTCTTTTTTCCGGGATGGGCGTGGACCAATTTGCTTGCATACCCATGAGTAATTTTCGCAAGAGTTTTCCGCAGATGAGAGAACGATTCCTTGCCGTTGAGCCAAAGGATGGCTTCACGACGGAGGCGATGCAGTCTCAAGTAGAAAGCGCACTCCGAAGGAAACGTCACGTGGCTCCGCATGCAGAGGACGATTTCGAAATATCATCTCCAGATTTTCTGAGCACACTGTGGAATCAACTCACCGGCGCGCTGGTCTTACTGACCGGGATCATCAGCGGAATCGGCCTTCTGGTAGGTGGCATCGGTGTAATGAACATCATGCTGATCTCTGTGACGGAGAGAACGGCGGAGATTGGAGTTAGGAAAGCGGTAGGGGCGCGCAAGTCGGATATTCGTGTTCAGTTTTTGCTGGAAGCCATGACGCTTTCCTGCCTTGGCGGCATCCTGGGAATCCTTCTTGGATTGCTGATCGCGCTGGCTGTAAGAACCGCCATGCCCGCTATCCCGGCATTTGTTTCGCCGTTGTGGGCGATTCTGGGGTTTACGATTTCAGTTAGCGTTGGACTGTTTTTCGGGTATTACCCAGCAAACCGTGCCGCGAATTTGGATCCGATTGTTTGCCTGCGGCACGAGTAGGCTGTGCGTTGGCCGGCTGGATTAATCTTCGGTGGTGAGATGCGGCAGAGGTGTCCGGCACGGACTCATTCAATTTACTCTGTAATCCGGAACGCATTTCGATCAGAATTCGATCCAGCACGAAGAGAGGAATCTGGGTTCCGTCTGCTATCCCTGCTGCGGCGTAAAGCAAGCCGTACAGATGTTCTATGCTTTCAATACCCTGCAGGCTTTGAAAGACTTGCGCGTTCCGGCTAACTTGTTCAAAGCGCGTAAAACGCAGCAGGTCGCAAGGGGTGCCGATCGTTGAATCTGCATTCTCCGGGTCTGCCAAGGCCTTTCGCAAGCGTGCCAGCTTGAGATAGTTGTGCCTTAATTCCTTCACCAAAGATCTTAAAGCTCGTTCTTTGGTGAGCACCGTTCCGGGAACTAATTTGCGCACGACTCGTTGTCAGACCTGAGAAGCGATGCGCGCAGTCTTAGCAACTGCTCAATATGCGAACGAAGTTTTCCGATTTGGCTGGAGGGCGGTCTTGCTGTTGCGCACTTCTGCCTGAGGATAAACTCAATGCTCTCCATGAGAAGAGCAGACGAGCGCGCCAAGGCTTCATCGCCTTCGCTTAGAAACTCACGCAAGTAGGCTTCGCGCGCGATCTCCATGAAGAGAAGACCTTCGTCCAACTTACTTTCTAATTCTTTTGTATTTAGATCTATCTCGGTAGAGAAATAATTAACGGCAAGACTGCCCGGTTGGGCTTTTGCACACATAGGGCACATTCGCTATTGTTCGTAACCTTTTCGATAAATTTCAAAGACTTCCTGCGATCACCACGTGGAGAACCCCATAGCGGGAATGCCGCCGTTTTGAATTTCCATGATGGGAGAGCGTTGCGTACCGAACTCGGTAAATCTTCGGGATGGCTTGGGTCTCTGCGTTCAAAGTGTTGCCAAAAACTTGAAGGCACCCCTCAGTTCAGGACGCAAGTAGCCGCCACTGTCATAGACCAAGTGACACGCCAAAGTGTCACTCGAAAAGCGTGAAATTCTCTTCTTTTTGCGATGTTTTGTTTACTCACGGATGAGACGTAAGCCGTGGCAGCGAAAACAAGCAAAATGTGGTGGGCGGTAATAGATGTGGCGAGGGCTAAAGTATGGAACATGGAGCGATCTTACCCGTCTGTAAAGATCGCTCCATTGCGAGGCTAACCTTGATCCTGGGTAATGTGGGCACGGCGGTTCTTTTGCCAACAAGCTTCATCGTGGTCAGTACAAACCGGCTTCTCCTTGCCGAAGCTCACCGTACGCAACTGTGATGAAGGTAAACCTAAGCTTTCCAAAAATGCCTGGGCTTTCTTGGCGCGAGCATCGCCGAGCGCCATATTGTACTCGTCGGAGCCGCGCTCATCACAGAATCCCTCAACCGTGAGCTTGTAAGTGGGATATTGCTGCAAAATCTGGCGTAGAGTTTGGGCGTCGGCTTGCAATGTGCTCTGGGCATCGGGGCGGAGCGCGTGTTGATCGTAATCGAAATATATGTCTTGAATTCGGTTCAACAGCGCCTGAATTGTATCTTTCGTCTGTTGATCAGGCGTAGCCGACACAGTACGCGGCGCTGCCTGAACAGGGACTGGCGGCACCGTTTTCGCAACGGTCGTCGGCTGGCTAGGTGCCGCCGGCTGTGGTGCTGGCGGTGGATGGGAGACGGCAACTTGCTTGTGGCAACCAGCAAGCATCAAGAGGGCCAGAGCAACGGCCAGCGATATCGGTTTGGGACTCAGGTGCAGGTGCGAAGAATCTTTCATTTCGTATGTCTCCAATTGAAACGCTACGCTCATTTGGGCGAGTTTGATATCGGGTGGAGACACCATCGGGAAGAGGCAGAAATACAGCCTTGACGGGATGCCGGGAGAGGTGTGACCTATGCGAACCTAAAAGGATTGGAGACCCGGCGAAATCCGTGGCTGGCGCTAACCGCTGGATTTGGTGGACTGTTGCTACTGATGGCAGCTGCCCAAATCGGGGCCCTGCTTACGATGAACAGCCTTCGAGACAGTGGGTCCCAGGTCCAGCGGCGGTTCCTAGAAAGGAGCCGCATCTTAGAGCAAATACGCTCTTCGATTTATCTTTCCGGAACAGTGGCCCGAGACTCACTGCTGGCGCCAGCAGGAGGCGCACCCTCGCAGCTGGCCGAGGTGAATCAGTTGCACCAGCAGACCGACCAAGCGTTAGATCGATATCAAAAATCGATAGAAGCCGATGAGTCGGCGGATCTCACCAACCTTCGTTCCGAGATTGACGGCTATTGGACGGTGTTGGACCGAACCTTCGCGTGGACAGATGCGGAGCGAAAAAGATATCGGTATCAGTTTTTCTACAGCGAATTGATACCGCGCAGAACATCCATGCTGCAGATTGCGGACCGGGTTGCCCGCTTGAACGAACAAGGCATGCTACGTGGTGACGAACAGTTCGCGCGCCGGTTTCAGCAGTTGCGATTAGCTTTGGAGGTCATAACGGTTCTCACTCTTATAGGTGGTTTGATACTTGCGCTCTATACGAGTACATTTACTCTTCGCCTGCAGAAGGAGCTGGAGGCTAATTTGCGTGAAAACATTGAAGCCAAGACGAGTTTGCGTGAACTTTCGGCGAAATTAGTACGGGCGCAGGAAGAAGAGAGGCGCGCTTTATCTCGCGAACTACATGATGAAGCCGGGCAATCCTTTTCGGCTATTCAATTAGAGGCAGAGAACCTTCTGGACGAGCCGCTGAGTCCGAAAGTGGCCGTTAGATTAGATTCCATCAGGCAGTTGGCGGAGGGTGGACTTGCCGCCGCGCGCAATCTCGCTTTGCTTCTGCGGCCTTCGATGTTAGATGACTTTGGCTTAGTGCCAGCATTGAACTGGCAGGCGCGGGAAACCGCGAAGCGAACCGGCTTACGCGTTCACGTGTCCGCGATGGAGATGCCGGATAATCTGCCGGAAGAACATAAGACATGTATCTATCGCGTGGTCCAGGAGGCGCTGAACAATGCGACGCGGCATGCGCAGGCAGGTGCCGTACAAGTGGGATTGCAGCGAACTGCCGGTTTGATAGATCTTACGATTCAGGATGACGGAACTGGTTTTGACGCCGAGCGCGTGCGCGGTTTGGGTCTGTTAGGAATGGAAGAGCGCATTCATCACTTGGGCGGAGCGTTCAGCATCGATTCGCAGCCGGGCCGCGGAACAAAACTGAATATCCAACTTCCAATCGCGGATTTAGAAAATGAAGTGAGACATGACACCGATCCGGATCCTGTTGGCCGACGATCATAACTTGCTGCGAGATGGCCTGCGGCTGCTGCTGGAACGCCAACCCGGATTTGTTGTTGTCGCAGAGGCCGGGGACGGTAGGGAAGCCCTGCAATTGGCGCAGGAACATCGACCCGATGTGGCCGTTATAGATATCGCCATGCCATTGCTGAACGGCATAGATGCCGCCAAGCGGATTGTTGAACAATGTCCTCCGACGCAAGTCATTATACTTAGCATGCACCACGATGAAAGTTACATCGTCCGAGCGTTGAACGCAGGCGCCAAGGGGTATCTGTTGAAGGATTCGTTGAAGGCCGATCTCATTGGCGCAGTTCGGGCTGTCACGCAGGGCCATTCTTACTTTAGTCCCAAAGTGCGCGCTCTCTTGCAGGAAGACGCTTTTCGCGAGATGTCGGATAAACAGAAAAGTGACACCTACGAACTGTTGACGGCGCGCGAGCGCGAGATTCTACAGTTGGCGGCTGAAGGCAGACCTAACAAGGAAATAGCAAATCTGCTGTATTTGAGCCCCCACACGGTTGAGACGCACCGGGCGCATATTCTGCAAAAGCTGAATCTGCATACGGTCCCGGAATTGATACTTTACGCGGTACGAAAGGGAATCATTCATTGATTGACAGACTTCGGAGGGGATTAAACAAGCTGAGACACAACGAGGACCAATTGGCCCTTGTTCTTAGTCTGTTGATTGGTGCTTTGGTGGGTTTGATGACGGTGGCATTCATTCTGCTGACGGGGCGTCTATCGGCACGCATGTACCCGTCGGGAGGAGCGGGTTGGCGCCGGATATTTGTGCCGGTTATTGGTTCTCTTTCAACTGGTTATCTACTTTTCAAATACTTTCCGTTTGCGCGCGGCAGTGGAATTCCGCAAACCAAAGCGGCGATTATCATCAACGACGGGATCATTCAGTTTCGAACGGTGTTGGGAAAGTTCTTCTGCTGTTCCGCGTCTTTGGCTAGCGGCATCGCACTGGGGCGCGAAGGTCCTTCGGTCCAGGTAGGCGCTGGTTTGGCGTCGGTCGTAGCGCGCAACATGGGATTGAGTCCTAAGCAGGTGAAAGCGCTTGTGCCGGCGGGTTGTTCAGCGGCACTGGCTGCAGCATTCAACACGCCCATTGCCGCTGTCCTGTTTTCGTTGGAGGAAATTCTTGGCGATATGCATGCGACCGTGCTTGGGTCGGTCGTGCTAAGCGCGGCAACTTCCTGGATGGTCCTGCACTTGGTGTTGGGAGACGATCCGTTATTTCACGTCTCCGGGTATAAACTCGTCAATCCCTCAGAGTTCGGTATTTACGCAGTCTTGGGTATTGTTGGTGGCTTGGGTTCGGTCGCCTTTGTCAAGCTGCTGCTCGGCCTACGAAAGTGGTTCATGGGGTTGCCGAAGTGGACCGTCTGGTTTCAGCCAGTGGCGGGAGGTTTGACGGTTGGATTGCTTGGCTATTTTGTGCCGGAAGTTTTGGGCGTCGGCTATGGCAGTGTCGAAAAGGTCTTGAACGGAGACATCGTTCTGAAAATGGTGGTGTTGTTCGCGGTCTTGAAGATCATTGCTACTTCGGTCTGTTACGCGTCGGGAAACGCCGGCGGCATTTTCGGACCTAGCCTTTTTATCGGCGCCATGATCGGTGCAGCGGTTGGCGGCGTTGCCCATACGATATTTCCACAAACGACCGCCGGTCCGGGCGCATATGCTCTCGTCGGAATGGGCACTGCGTTCGCCGGCATTGTACGAACGCCCCTTACCTCTGTGATCATGATTTTCGAGATCACGCGCGACTACACCATCATTGTGCCGTTGATGATTTCTAACTTGATTGCTTTTTTCATCTCTCAAAAGCTGCAACCGGACCCGATTTATGAAGCGCTCACGCATCAGGAAGGCATTCACTTACCGGGCGGTCCTGCTCGCGGCCAGGGGGAGCGAACGCATGTTGAGCAAGTGATGCGGTCCACGCCTTCGGTGTTGGCGCCGGATTCGGAAATAAAGCGCATTCTGCCGCAAGTGAAAGACGACCCGGCGTCGGCTTGGCCAGTGGTCGGGGAGTCTGGCTTTCTTGGGATGATTCGAAGCCGGGATATTTTGCTGGCGGAAGAGACTGGCGATTTGGACAAGAAGATCTCTCAACTCCCCGGTTTGGAGTTTGACGTGAGTCACCGGACGGCTGAGGAATTTGCGCATATTCATCCGGATCAAAGCTTAAGTTTGGCTCTGGAGCGGATGGGTGCCAGCGGCACCAACGTTTTGCCGGTTGTTAGCCGTGCCAATGTAAGGCAACTGGTCGGTGTTGTGGTTCTCGATGACATTCTGCATGAATTTGGTGTGGACAAAGGAGTGGTGGCGTGATCAAGACGCACGCGAGTGTGTCATTTCTGGGAACCTTCGCCCTAACGGTGCTGGCCATTGTCGGGCTGTTTATGGTTGACACGCTTCTGGCTCGCTTGGATCGCGCAGAGAATGGGGCGCAAGCTCGCCGGCTTTTTGCACAAGGCCAGCAGTTGTTGGAGCGCGGAGACGACGTCCAGGCAATTGAACGGATTGGCGATGCCATAGCTACCGACCGCACGAATCGCGGTTACCTTTACGCGCTAGCCCAGGCGCAGATTGAGGCAAAAAGAAACAGCGATGCGGAAACTACTCTGAAGAATCTCTTGGACAGCGATTCGGCTGATGGTGAAGCCTGTTTACTGATGGGGCGAGTGCTGAGCCAAGAAAAACGTTTTGCTGAGGCCGCCACTTTCTACCATCGGGCGATTTATGGAGGTTGGCAGGAAGATCAGAGCGGTAATCGAATTCGCGCTCACAACGAATTGATTGAAATGTTGGAACGCAGCGGTTCGAAACCCGAACTACTCGCTGAGCTGCTGACGGTTCAGGATCAGGTGCCCAAGCAAAGCATTTCTGACCGTTTGCGCATGGGGGAACTTTTTTTGCAGGCTGCGGCGCCGGTGCGTGCCGAGGATGTTTTTCGTTCGCTGGTACACGATGCCCCGACAACCGCTGCCGCTTACAAGGGAATGGGCGAGGCTGAGTTCGCTATGGGAAACTACCGCTCAGCCGAACATCAGTTTCAAATTGCTCTGCGATACGCGCCAGACGAGCCTACCGCGAAGGAACGCTTAGCGACGACCGATGAAGTGATAGCGCTGGAACCAATGGCGCGCGGCTTAAGTTTGGACGAGCGTTATGCCAGATGCCAGCGAATCCTGAAGTTAGTTGTAGACACCTATAACCAATGTGTCCCCAGCGACAGTACCCGTTCTCTGCTCGACAAGGCTAACGAAGTGTTGAAGGGGCCGGTGCGGCGCAAGGCTGAAGCGGATTCTTTGGAGACAAATCTGAATCTGGCGGAACAACTCTGGCTAGCCCACAAAAAGGAATGCGGTTCGATGAATCCGAATAGTCCGCTTGCGCTGGTTCTAGCCAAGCTTACGCAATAATCGTACACTGACAGCGAATGGCCTTAGGTTCAGCAACAGCCGCCGGACGGAGACGGAAACCGGCGAAGCTGGTGAGTAACAAAAAGAGTGCGAGTTCTCGACGCGGTGGTGGTTGGAATATTGTGGGAGCCGTCGCGGCGCTCTTGTTCGGAAGCGCACTGGTTTATCTGGTGTTGCAATTTCACGCGACCTATACTGTCGGCTGGCAGTCACCGGTAAGAATAAAGTTGGAATCGCCGATTGTCATCGCTCGGCGGATGGAAACGCCTGATGCTTTTGAAGCCCAACTTGACCAGAGCGGTCCGTTGACAGCTTATCAGCAGTACGCATGCCGTAAATTTGGTTCGGCGTGCCGGGTTGCCTTAGCGATACAAAGAGCCGAAAATGCGCCGGGGAAGTGCGAAATCTATCACTACAATACGGACGGCACTCTGGATTGGGGATATTTTCAAATAAACACTGTTCACCTACAAAGGCCGGGACTTGTATTACGTGATCTACTCGACTGTAAAGCAAATATTGACTTCGCGTATACGCTGTACGTAGAACATCAGGGATTCTCGCCATGGAGCACGTATAAAAGCGGCGCCTATAAAAAATACCTGCGTCAGTAAAGGCTTCGGCGTAAAAAAACGAGGCCTATTGAATTGCATAGGTCAAAAAAAGGGATATTACTCTTTGTATTTTGGGTTAATAGGGGTACACTTAAAGCAAAACAGGACGGTTTCCATTGACAAAATCGTCCTTCCTCCGAACCACCAAAGGCCTGCGCTTGAGCAGGCCTTTGGTGTTATAGAACCAATATTTCAATTTTCGTATGTTCTAGCCCATTCAGAGGATCTGATTGCGACGTGAGAATGGGGATCAAAAAAGAAGGGATTTCTTGGTGGACCTGAAGGGATTCGAACCCTTGACCTCTTCCATGCCATGGAAGCGCGCTCCCAACTGCGCCACAGGCCCATCAGCTTTGAAAAGGCGTGACGTCATGAGAATACCACACTGCTTGTACCAGAACCGGCGGTTTTCGGGCTCGAAAAAATGATTCGAAAAAACCGAATCGACCCTATTGACTCCACCCTTCAAAAGCGGTCACAATCTAACGGTTGGAACAAGAGTGAATGTCTTATTCTCTTCTTCCAACGAGCAATCGCATGAACACCGTAGTTCCTCAGTTCACCGCTTTCCTGCCGGATGTTGAGCCAGCAGATAACGAAGAAGTTTTAAACACAGGTGCCAATCCTGTTGACCTTGACGACTTGATCCATGATCTGCGACAGCCGCTAGGTGCTATCGAATCGTTGACACATTTTATTGAACTTACGGCGACGGACGATAAGATTCGGCCTCGTTTAGAGCAGATTCATTGCATGCTCGCGAAAATTCACAAGATCCTCGATGATGCTAATCGGCAGGGCGTATCGCAATGGCCTGCCCGTTTACATCACGAGCGTGGCTAGGTTTGTTTTTGCGATAGATTCTCTTTCTCCTGCAACACTTTTTCGAGGTTTAAAACCTGCTGCCCGAGTTGATGTACTTTCTGCTTCAACTCGGGCAAATTGTTTACATTCGCCAAACCCTTCAAATGCTGACGCAGGGGCCGTGCTGGAATGCCCCAGACCGGTTCTCCTGCATGCACCGTGGCCGATGTAAGAATGCCTGCTTTACCGCCCACTACGGCACGCGACTCAATACGTGCTTTGTCGCCCACGCCCACCTGGCCGCCAATAACAGCGTAGTCTCCCACTATTACGCTTCCAGAAAATCCGGTCTGCGCAGCTACGACAACATCGTTACCGATCGAGCAATTGTGTCCGACATGAACGAGATTATCCAGTTTGGTACCACTACCGATGCGCGTTACCCCGAGCGCGGCCCGATCAATGCAGCAACCCGCACCTATTTCAACATAGTCTTCAATGACAACGGTACCTATTTGCGGGAACTTTTGATAGTGACCTTCGACTAGGGCGAAACCAAAACCATCTGCACCAATCACAGCGTTCGCATGGATAATAACGCGCGCACCAATCCGGACGCGATCATAAACGCTCACGTTGGCATGCAAAAGAGTATTGTTCGCAATGCTGACGTTGTCTCCAATTACACAACCATCGCGAATGACGCAACCACTACCAATCTCGCTCGCGTCACCTACTGTTACGTGCGCACCGATGTAACAGTCTGTTGCGATTCGGGCGGTATCTGCGACGACCGCAGTGGGATGAATGCGGTGGGGAAATTGCTTCGGTGGATGCATCGCTGTGAGCACGCGCGCAAAAGCGGCGCGAGGGTCGGACACGCGAATGATGGCCCACGGTCCAGCGAACGTGAATGATTGCGGCACAATCAAACACGCTGCTTTCGAACTTGCTACAGCCGCCGCATGTTGCTTATTGGTTGGCTTGCCGGCCGCGAAAGATATCTCGTCGCCCGTCGCATCGGACAGCGAGTTAGCTCCGCCAATCAACCGAGTTGCGTCGCCTTCGGCCGATGCGCCAAGCAAAGAAGCAATTTCCGCAACCGTCAATCTAAGCATCCCTCATACTTAACATGATGGCGATTGATCCTTCGGCTTATATCGCCCCAACGGCGCGTGTTCATCCGTATTCATCCATTGGGCCGCACTGCCATGTGGGGGAGTTCTGTGTAATCGAATCCGACGTTGAAATGGGCGTTGGCTGCATGTTGCAGCCTTATGTTTACGTCAAACGCTGGACCACTCTGGGCGACTTCAATGAAATCTCTTCGGGAACGGTTCTGGGAACAGACCCGCTGGATAAAGCTTTTGAAGGTGAGCGCAGTTATTTGCGCATTGGCAACAACAATAAAATCCGCGAGCACTTCACCATTTCGCGCGGCACGCAGCCGGAATCGGAAACGCGAATCGGCAATGGGAATTACATCATGACTAGTGGCCACATTGCACACAATTGCATCCTCTGGAACGAAATCACGGTTGCCAGTTGTGCGTTAATAGCAGGTCATGTAGAAATTGAAAGCCAAGCTTTTATATCCGGCGGCGTTGTGGTGCATCAACACTCGCGCATCGGAAGGCTGGCCATGGTGGGTGGAAATTCGCGGGTGAATAGCGACCTTCCGCCCTATTTTCTTTATTCCGATTTCAATGTTTCCGCCCGGGGTTTAAATCTTGTAGGACTGCGCCGCGCCGGCTTTAGTCGCGACGAAATCCAAGCACTCAAAATGGCCTTCAGACTTCTCTACAAATCGGGTTTGAAGCGCCGCGATGCACTGGAAAGGATCTTACGGGAAGCGCCGTCGGATCACACGCGGCATGTGGTGGATTTCGTCGAAAAAAGCAAACGCGGCATCTGCGGGCCCAGTCGGGGCGCGGAAGTCATCATGTTCGACGAATAGTTTATTCCGCCCTGGCGCGCGCAATCTGCACATGACTGAGCGAGTTTGCATACTCCGCCACGCCCTTATAAAGCGCCTCTGCAATTCGTTGCCGCTCTTCCGATCTACGCAACTGTCGCTCCTCGTGAGGGTTGGAAACGAAGCCAATTTCGGCCAGGATTGAAGGCATGGTGGCTCCTATCAGAACCACAAACGGCGCTTGCTTCACACCGCGGTCCGCCGAATGGTTGTTACCCTTTGCCGCTATTGACGTTAGAGATGCCTGAACCTTCTGCGCAAATTCACGCGATTCTTCTTTCTTTGTCTGCAGCACGGCACGATGCAGCAGGTCATTCAAATCCGAGATCGAACTGCCCGCAGACGCATTCTCGCGGGTGGCCAGATCCAATCCGGTCTTGTCCGACGTCAAGTTGAAGTAGTACGTCTCAACTCCGGTGGCCGCAGGTTCTGACGCGGAATTCGCATGCACGGAGATAAATAGATCGGCCTTTTGATCGTTAGCAATTTTTGTTCTTTGCTCAAGCGGAATGAATACATCGGTGGAACGCGTATAGACAACGTCCGCGCCCAAATGCTTCGTGATCAATGCTCCCAGCCGCAACGCCACATCCAGCACAAGATCTTTCTCCATCAAGCCGTTGGGACCGATGGTTCCACTGTCATGTCCGCCGTGACCGGCATCAATAACCACGCGGCCTAATTTCAAACCCAGAACTCTTACCAGTGATCGATCGCCCGCACTATCGGCCTGTGCCGTAGCTAACCCGGCCGGCGGTGCGATCTTGTTAGTTGAGGCGAGGTTGGCGGCAACTTTGCTTTCTTCGACGGGCGGGGAAGTCGGACTCACCCAAGCAACAGCAGGGACTGGTGGCAGTATCGAGTTTGCCACCACTGTTGTTGTGTTTCGTTTCGGATGGTAAGCGTCGTCCGGATCGTCTTGTGAAGTTTTGGCTGTTGACGATGGCTTGCTTGGCTTGGTGCTGGCAATGTCACGCCCAACCGGAGTGCCACTTGCGGCTAGATCCACCTTGTGCGAACCGGAGACCGAGCGAGAGGCTGACAATTCAGGCAAGCTTGTGCCCTTGGGCCGAACCTCGATCATTAACCGGTCGGGATTGACCAGCTGCGATGAGATCACCTCCAAATCGGAATCCAAATCAAATACAATTCGCGTTTTGGTTGCGCTTATCCGCGCGACTCTGATTTCCCGGATACGATGATCGTTTACCGGAATTGTTTGCATCTTTTGCTGCGCCGAACTGGGTGCGGCTAAACCCGTCAAATCGAAGAAAACGCGGCTTGGCTTAAGTACGGTATCTCGTTGTAATTTGTAGTCGCCCGTGGTCTCTATTGCTACCCTGGTGACATCTCCAAACGACCAAAAACGGATTGCTTGCACGCGGGGCGCCACCTTTTGGCGGTCATCCTGCCCCGCCAAGAGCAAAGACAATCCGAAGGCGGAAATGAGCGCAATTCTTCGGGGGAATAAGAACATGCGGATCACTCAGCGTGTTGGTTAACAGCCGCTCCTCCCAAAAAAATTAGCCTCCACAAACATACGGACGCAGAAAGGACGCAACCGGTTTAGCCTAACACTTGTCAGATTAACACCTAGTTGAGACGATGTCATTAAAAGCGTTTCACAGGAGAAAAGAGAGTTTAACCGCTCGCGGATTTCTAGATATGTCGGTAGGTCGTCGAACTAAAGCAACGGTGGCCGCTTTTGTGCTCACCGGTGGGAACAGTACCCGAATGGGATGCGACAAAGCGTTGCTTCCTGTCGGTTCACAGTCGCTCTGTGAGCGAATTGCCGATGTGCTGGCCCGCGTAGCCGATCAAGTTCTCCTAATTGGCCATCCTGAGCGTTATGTTCATCTGCGCTACCCTTGCGTGGCCGATATCAGACCCGGGCTGGGCCCTTTATCCGGCTTGGAAACGGCCTTGAGCCTGCGCCTGGCGGAATACTGTGTTGTCTCGAGCTGCGATACCTACAATCTAAATACGGACTGGGTACGAACGCTCCTCGCCGCTGCGCAGAAAAGTGGCGCGTTGTGTACTGTAGCTCAGGATGACCAAGGAGCGCTCCAACCATTGTGTGCGGTGTATCGTCGAGACTGCCAGGACCTCGTCACTAGAGCTATTTCAGATCGGCGCTTGCGGGCTATGGACTTATTGGAAGAACTGAACGCCCAGCCTGTTAGAGTGAGCGGAATGGTCTTGAACCTGAATACACCAGAACAGTATCAAGAGTTGGTGCATGCCACAGCCAGAAGAAACTAGCCACTACATCGAGTTTCGCAACGTTTCAAAACGGTTTGATAGGCCAATTCTGAAGGATGTCAGTTTCTTCGTTGATACCGGTAAAACGTTGGCCATTATCGGTCGAAGCGGAGTCGGCAAATCTGTCTCGCTTGGCCACATCATGGGCTTTTTGAAACCGGATAGTGGGCAGGTTTTTGTGGCGCATCGGGACATCACGGGGATGACCGAGTCGGAACTGCGTCAGATCAGACGGAAAGTGACCATGGTGTTTCAATCGGGCGCGCTTTTCGATTCACTCACGGTTTCTGAAAATGTGCAGTTCTCGCTCGAACTGCGGGAGGATTACACAGAGCAGAACCGCGAAGACGTGATTTCCGGTTTGCTTGACATGGTGGAACTTGCCGCTTTCAAAGACGCCTATCCGGCCGATCTTTCCACTGGTTACAAGCGCGCTGTTGCGGTCGCCCGCGCCTTGGCGGCTCAACCGGATTGCATTCTATACGACGAGCCAACGACCATGGTCGACCCAATCATGTCCGATGACATGGGCAACCTCATGCTTCGTCTGAAGACGAAATTGAACCTTACATCGATCGTAGTCACACACGATCTTGACCTGATGCGCAAGGTCGCCGACACTGTGATGTTTCTTTCTGGTGGAGAAGCGATCTATTTCGGCCCGGTCTCAGACTTGGAAAAGAGCGACAATCACCACGTGCAGCAGTTCCTGGCGATGGATAGAGTGGAAATACACGGCAGAATCGAAGAAGACAGCTAAGCGTTACCGGCGGCTTTGCCGACACGCTTTTGCAGCCATTTACTGGACCACTTCTCAACCAGCGCAATTAACTGTTCGGCCATAAATGGCTTAGGCAGATAGTCGTCCATGCCTGCTTTCAAACAACGCTCGCGTTCGCCCACCAGCGCATTTGCCGTAACCGCAATGATGATCGGCTGAGCGGCGCCCTTCATTTTTCGGATTAAACGGCTAGCCTCGAAACCATCCATAACCGGCATCTGGCAATCCATTAAGATCAGGTCGTAGGGCTGTATACGATGCGCTTCCACGGCTTCGCTTCCATCCGCCACCAAATCAAGCTCAAAGCCGGCCTTCTGAAGCATTAACTGACCGACGCGCCGGTTTACCGCATTGTCTTCAACCATAAGAATGCGCGGCCTCGGTATCTGCTGCGGATTGAGTAAGGTAGCTGACATCTTCCGGCGTAACGGCGTAACTCTAGTCTATAACTTGTTTAGCGATCTAACGAGTCCGGAAGTACGAATCAAATCACGCGCGGTTTTGTAACGGCTTCATCCTTTTCTACTTTGCCGTCGCGGATGTGAATCACACGGTTGGCGTGCGATGCAATGTCAGGCTCGTGCGTAACGAGAACAATGGTGTTGCCCTGATCATGCAATCGCCGGAACAGCGCCATAATCTCATTGCCCGTATTGGTGTCCAAAGCTCCGGTGGGCTCATCGGCCAGCAGAATGGATGGTTGGTTGACTAGTGCGCGGGCAATCGCCACACGCTGGCGCTGACCTCCGGAAAGCTCGTTTGGCTTGTGATCCATGCGCTGTTCCAGATCCACTGCCTTCATCGCCTGGCGCGCTTTCGCAGTGCGTTCTGAGGAAGCCAGCCCCGCGTAGATAAGTGGTAGCTCGACATTGTGCAACGCGGTCGCGCGCGCCAAAAGATTAAACGTTTGGAATACGAAACCAATCTCCTTGTTGCGGATGCGCGCCAGTTCATCGTCTTCCATATCGCTGGCAAGCTTGCCGTTCAGATAGTACAGGCCTTTGGTCGGCGTGTCCAAACAGCCAATCAGATTCATCAGTGTGGACTTACCCGAACCGGAGGGACCCATGATGGCGACATATTCGCCACGCATAATCTGAATATCCACGCCGGAAACTGCGTTGATTTCCTGATCGCCCATGATGTATGTCTTCCACAAGTCATACGTGCGGATTACAACACCTTCAGTCTTAAGCTGTTCGCCGCGCTGAAGCCGTTCCGCCGGACTCAGATCGCTCAGCACGGAAGAAGTGGTTGCTGGCATTAGCTCGGATTCCCGCCGCTCACCGTGGGTGCCTTGTTATCGACCTTTACCTTGGCATCGTTGCGGATGGTTCGGATCACTTGGTAACTCCCGGTGACCAGTTCTTCGCCCTCATTTAAGCCGCCCAAAACTTCGATGTCCGTGGCGCCGCTTATGCCGGTCTTTACTTCACGGAACTCAGCTTTGCCGTTCTTCACGATGAAGACTCCTTGCAGTTCTTCCTTGGCCGCTTTAATAGCCGCCGGATCCGTCGCAGGCTTTTCACCCTTCTTGGGCTCGGCCAATTGACCCTTCTGTCGTATCGTCAACGCCTGGATCGGAATCGCCAGCGCATGTGCTCTAGTTGCGGTTGTGATCTTCGCGGTACAGGACAGTCCGGGTCGGACCAGATTCTCGTCAATTTCCAACGCCACCACTACTTTGAAATCCTTAGCCTCCTGCGTGGAAGTCGTGCTCTGCGATGCTGCCACACCGGTCGATCTAACCAGCGCCGTATCGCCGATCTCTATTACCTTGCCTTTGAACGTGCGATTCGGAATTGCATCGATCGTTACCTCTGCAGGTTGATCAATTTGCACGCTCACGATGTCGCTTTCGTCCACGTGCACCTCAGCCGTGATAATCGACATGTCGGCGATCGTCATGATGACAGATCCAGCGGAGTTCTGAATGCCAGGCACCACTGTTTCACCAACGCGCACCGGCAGATTGGTTACTACGCCATCCAGCGGAGCAACTGCGTCATATTCGCGCAGAATATCGTCCTGACGAGTTACATTGGCGCCTGCCTGTGCAACTTTAGTTTGCGCGGAAGTTAACTGCGCCAGCGCTTGCGCCTTCGAGGATCTAGCTTGTTGAACGCGTTTTTCCGACTCCAGCAGCGTGGATTCAGCGAGTTCAAAAGTGACTCGTTTGGCCTCGAAATCCTGGGCTGAAATCAGCTTTTCATCAAACAACTTTTGGGTGCGAGCCAAGTCCAGTTTCTTTTGCTCTAAATCCTGCTTGTCGTGCTGCACTTGTGCTTCCGAAACTGCAATATTGTCGTCCGATGACCGGGCCGCTGCCTCGGACGCTGCCGAATCGGCTAGCGCTGCGTTGTACGAAGCGCGCTGTGCCGATAGGTCCGCACTCGGCTGAATATCTTTCAGCTTTGCCAGCACCTGGCCCTTTTTGACGTGGTCCCCTTCTTTCACGAAAATCGCCGTGATGGGAGCCATTTCATTGGCGCTGACGTTAATATAGTTGCGAGGCTTGATTTCACCAGATGCGGTGACAATGGCCGTAAGATCGCTGCGGTTCACTTTGCCAGTTTCGACCGTAACTATGCCGCGCTGGCTCAGCATGACGCTTGCCAGCAGACCGCCGCCCACCAGCAAAAAAGCGGCGATACCAATCAAAATCTTCCATTTTTTCTTCAAGAAAGCGCTCTCCTCAGCCTTCAATGCCAGACGAATCCTGGCGGCTCAATGTTCCCAATCCCGGAATTTTGAGGGTATCACGCAGTACTAGGTAGCGGGAAGGGCCCAGCTAACCTCAACATCTCAACGGCGCAGTTGGGCTATCACGCCGCGCGATCTTAATTGGATAGCGCTGCTTCGTTAAAAGTCTATTGGAACACGAAGAATCCGGGGCCTCTTTGCGGTACCGGAACCAACTCCGGCTCTACGGGTGGCGCTATCGGCTGCTGTGACGGTTCGGGCTGCACCTCAACCGGCTCCGGTGAGGTTTCCGCCGCTTTTGCAATAGCTCTTTCGGTTGCAATTGCCTCTAGAATCAGGAGGCTGTGCAATGCTCGCTTGCGTACAACCGCTGAATTGTCGTTCGTCAACTCGCGCAGTGCTGGTATAGCGAGAGTGTCTTTTACAAAACCCATGGCCCATGCCATCGCAGCTCTGAACAGATGATCCTCATGTGCGCAGAGTTCTATCATTTTGTTCAGAACCTCTTTGTCGCCGAGCTTATACAGTCCCACCAACGCATTTCCCACCACGCGATGATGCTTGTCCTTCACGGCCGATCGAAACATCTGCTTGGCATCTTCGATGTTGGCAATGCGCGACATCGCCTCAACTGCGTTTGCACGCACGCGAGCGTCATCGGAGGCCATCTGACGCTCAATTAGTCCCTTATTCGGACGCAGTTCGCATAGCAATTTGGCCGCTCGCGACCTGACCCTCTCATCTGGATGTTGACCAAGTTTCCTCAGCCAGGGTATGAGGATGCTGTAATCCCCAATGGCCGGAATCAGACTCAGAGCTCTCATAATGGCATCTGCATGACGCAATTCTGCCGCGGCTTTGGTGAATTTCAAGAGAAACTGTGGGTCAATATCTTTGACTACTTCGATCGCCTTGGAGGCTTCCGGTACAGAAAGACTTGAATCTTCCAGCATCACCCGGACGTACGAATTGTCGCCACCGAACCAAAATGCCATTGAATGTGCCGCTGGATCCACACCATGCGTAGCCATATACAAAAGACAGGCCTCGGCTGCTTGTTCAGGAAACTGTTTGCGTAATCGGCGGAAAAACTGACGGAATTCACCAATATCAGAGTTTGCTAAGGCGGAAAACCGTTCTAAAATGAGTTTCGTCGTTTCTTCCATAGTCACCGTGCTTAACGCTCTGATCTCCTATCGGCTCGTAGTTGGGTTCGACTTTAGTGGAAGTAGCGTAAATCTCACGAAATTCTCCCTGTTGACAGTCACTTGCTAAGTCGGGCCGATTTTTCATAGCTCCCTAGGACTACCTGGGCCGCCCATTCCAACCGGGGTAGGGGAGGCATCTGGATCCACGGCAAGCGTCACAGTTGCTACAAATCCAGCCGCATCGGACCGGGGCTCTATCCGATTCAGAGTCACCAATCCGGCACTTCCGTGTTCCTGCTGAAAAACATGGTCTTCCGCCAGAGTTGTCAAATGAACATCCTTATGGCTGGCGTAAGGACCCAACTGTGCGATGCGAGCCGTTACATCTTCAGGAAAGAACAACTGGCCGGTGTGAGCCACATGGTCGCCGGAGTGCACTTTTAAATGGATATGGATTGTTCGCCCTTCATACCACCCTGGGTAGATTGTGGTGAATTCCGCAATCCCGTTCGGATCGGTCGCTTGAATACCCCTCAGGAAGCGTGTCTCGTCCATGGCGCGATGGTTGCCCATGCCAGGCGGTGGTCCGAATCCGCCGGGTGGAGGAAATCCGCCAGAACCGGGCGGCGGCCCCGGAGGACGGCCTCTGCCTGGGACTCCTTCCGGCGGTGGTCCTAGCTTGACCTTCGTAAATCCTGAATAAATACCCGTCGCGTCGCATTGCCAGATGTCCAGCGCCATATGATGTCCAGCGCCATATTCGGTAATGGCGTACAGCGCTTCGCGTGAACCAGCGCAATTTTCAATTGCAGCGGTACGCCCGGTTTACCCTCGGTAATGTCGCGCCGTACTTTCTTGGCGTCCACATAAAAAGGACCTTCTTCTTGTTCAGTGGTCAATACGCAGGCCGGAATGGCTGGGAACATGCGGTGTGTAGCCAAAGCCGCGGCGCTTCCGAAAAGGAATTTCCGCCGGCTTGGCATGAGGAATTCGCGCAAATGCATGCCTCATCATAGGCAAATATTCCGAAAACGAGATGTAAGGTTTTGTAAGTTCTAACTATGCCATCTTTCACGCTCGAGCAACTGGCACAGCGCCTGGAGTGCCGCGTCCACGGGGATTCGTCTATTGAGATTCGCGGCATGTCAACCATTGAAAAAGCCGTGCGCGGCGAAATGAGCTTTTTGGCCAACATGAAGTACGCGCCAAAGGTCAGTGCGAGCCATGCGTCAGCCATCATTGCCTTGGAACCGCTGACGCAATTTGCTGGCGCCACGCTAGTCTCAAACAATCCTTATCACGATTTTGCCCGGGCGCTCGGCTTCTTTTATAATGCGCCGAAACCGGCTTTGGGTGTTCATCCTCTCGCATACGTCGCACCCTCCGCAAAGATTGGCCTAAATCCTTCCATCGCACCCTTCGCATGTGTTGGCGATAACGTGATCATTGGCAATGACGCCGTTCTGCACCCGCATGCCGTTGTTTATGAAGGCTGCACAATTGGAGATGATTTCATTGCGCACGCTCACTCTGCAGTCCGTGAGTTCTGCCGCATTGGCAATCGCGTCACCATTCACAACGGCGTCGTGGTCGGCGGGGATGGCTTTGGGTTTGCGAAAACCAACGAAGGCCGGCAAGCCAAAATTCCCCAATCAGGAATCACCGTGATTGAAGACGACGTGGAAATTCAGACGCTGACCTCAGTAGACCGCGCGACTATGGGGGAAACGCGCGTGAAGCGTGGCGCCAAGATCGACAGTCTATGTCAAATTGGCCACGCCTGCGTAGTCGGAGAAGACAACATCATCTGCGGCCAAACTGGTCTGGCGGGCAGCACTGTTTTGGAAGAGAATGTGATCATGGCCGGGCAAACGGGATCTTCCGGCCACTTGACCATCCATAAAAATGCTATCGTCTGGGCACAATCCGGCGTCGGACATGACGTTCCGGAAGGTAAGATTGTGGCCGGTTCACCGGCCTTCGACCATCGCGATTGGCTGCGCTCATCGGCGACCATTCCGAAATTAGGTGATATGCTCCGCACGATCCGGGCGCTGGAGCGCCGTCTGACTGAATTAGAGGGCAAGAAGAGTTAAGGAGAAATCGAGCCGCTCCTAGCCCGCCGCGCCCGCCGCCGATATGAAACTGCTCGCCCGCGTGCTGGCAATCGCTGAAGCAAACGCAAACGCTACATGCGCGTTCGATATGTCGTCATGGTTCTGGATAGATCCAGCGGACCCGTCAAGGCAGTTAACAACCCCTGCTCTAAATATGTATGGGCTTTCGATTTGATCGCTTGTCGTTAACGGCTGAAAGTTGCTTTCCGCCGTATTAAGCGCACCGTTTCTGCCGATGGCGCCAAATTCGTCAGCAACATCCCCGGTCAGTCGGGCGATCATGGCGTACGGCGTGGCCACCAGCGAATCGTGGGACGAAAAGGTAGAAATCAGCGGACCTCGGATAACGTGCTTCGAAATAACATCGCGGAAGAAGCCGGCTTTGCCACGCCGCGCATTGGCGCTAAATCCGTAATGCGAGAAAGCCGCCTGCAGCAGTGTCATGGAATCTGGCTGAAGCATGGGTGCTTGCGCTAGCGACTTAGCCGAACTAGCCATCAACCGTCCACCCAAACCGTGTCCTACCAGATGAATCTTGATGCTTCGGTTTGCACTTCGAATGTCGCGAATGGCTGGAGCGACAGCGGTAATTCCCACTGTCGTGGCACGGTTCAACAGGATGTACCAATCAACCAGTTCGAGCAAACGCTCAACACCGTCCGTAAGCGATCCTATTCGTCGCGATTTGGCGTCGTTCATTCCCACGTCGCCACCAAATTCGTGGTCTATTTGATTCTTGAGCGTGAGTGGCGATTTGAGCTTTTGAATTATTTCCGATCCCTTCAACTGACGGATTTGCGGAATACCTTCCGTGGGATCCAAGGCGCAGTTGTCGAGCAGGCTCAGCACTAGTGCGCCAAACTCATCCTGCGCACCGGTGTCATTCTTTAGCGACGCCGATAGCGATTCTGCACGATCCAGCGTGTCCGCTTTTCCCGGAGCCAGTGTTTTCATTGCAGACAGCTTTTCAGAAGCAGACTTTTTCTTCGCTGCAGGAAGCTTTGGCGCGGGCCAATGAATCGCTCCGACCACGCAGCGGCGGTGGGAGATCTCCTGGAAATCGCTGCGTCCCAGTTGATCGCGATAATTTCCTAAAAAATCCGAATAGAACGACGCGGCCTCCGCCACGTTATCGCGATGTCCGTGGGCTAGGAAAATCGCGTCGGTCGCAGTCCTTGCGGCTGCTTGCCGGAATTCTGCAAACTCATTACCAGCAGCGAGACTACCGTTCTCGTCGTACTTCAGCGGGTAGAGGTCGAATCCATGAACAGATTGCATCAAACCCTCCAAATGAAAAGGATGGCCAATCTGATTCTATGTCAACTGGCCATCCTTAACTTCGAGGTTTTCTCCTAGTTTCGCTACGGTGTGTACGAGCAGTTGTGATGCTCATTCGAATAAAGGGCCTGCAATTCGTACTGTGTGCCATTCAACGCGACCACAGGGTAGACGAAAGTTGGATTCTGACAGATATCTGCGATTTCAGATCCATACAGAATAAGGCCGCTGTAATTCAACCATGATGTTCCTTCGGGGTCGGTGATAGTTTCAGCCAACTCGTGCGCCAGTACACTCATGGTGGAATCAACCGTCAAACCGTTCGGGCTTGGGCTGCCAACCTCACATCCGGCCACCGCCGTAAATGGGATGACAGTGTATTGCACTTCACCAATATCGGAGAAGGTGACCGTGCTGTGATACCCGCAGAAATCAAATGTCTGAGGATTATCGGGTGAGTAACATGTCGGTGACAGAGGGTTGCCAAAGCACACATCTTGGCCCGGACCGGTGAAGACGTGGTAGATAACATGGCGGCCTGATTCACCAAAACTCGATGCGGCCACGTACACAATATTCCAGATATCTGGATCATCAAACAGCGGCGCCCCAATGGAGCCATTGATGTATATCACCTGCGCGCCACTTTTTGCCTTGTAGCGATCATCGTCATACTGTCCAACGTATTGATCAACCACATGGATATACCGGCTCTTTTCCAAGTCTTTCAGCATCTGACTGGGTTTGCCCACGGTTCTGGGATTCGTGTTCACATACAGAGCATGCTGCGACGCATGATCGATCACCGGGCCGTCTAGAGGGTTTGAGACATCGGTTGTGTAATAGCTGCTATCGGAGTTCCATCCGCCGCCGCCACCCCCGTTGTGGGAACTGTTGGAAGTTGCCGCATTACTGGCGTGATTGCCATATCCTTGCTTAGGCACCAAGATGCTGGGCTTGACTGACGATAAGACTCGCCCGGCGGGAAGTTTCTTTACCGAAGGAACACTTAGATTCGCATTCTGATCGGGATCATCGCTGCTGGCAATTGTCTGAGCCTTGCAAAGCCCGGATGCCAGCAGGAGAAGAGTTGTTGAGATTGTTAGGACGGACCACCTAGCCATGCAGTTTTTCTCCAAGTCATTTTTAAAGTAGAGGTTTTGCCGAAACCTTCTGCCTGGAGATCGTAAGCGATACTGCCCTTGCTGGTCAAGAGATTTTACTCAGACAAGCGTTTTGCTTCGATGTTCCGTCCGTCATCTAAATGCAACATTCAACGCGTTGTTTCAAGGTTAGGAAGTCCGTGATCGCGCGATTTCGGGAGCGGCATCAGTTCCGATTTTGATCTGTTCCTCAGGCTCCAAGTAATATTTCGTCAAACCTTCCTGCAGAAGTTGAAACGCCTGTGCGGGCGTGTCGGCAAAGCGGAATAGGTCCAGGTCGGCGGCGGCGATCATGCCGTGCTTTACCAAGGCATCGAAATTTATGATTTCGTGCCAGTAGGCGCTGCCATACATGACGATCAGAATTTTACTTTCCAACTTGCGCGTTTGGGCGAGCGTCAGAATCTCGGTCAGTTCGTCTAAAGTTCCAAAGCCGCCGGGAAACACCACCAAGGCTTTGGCCAGGTAAGCAAACCAGAACTTGCGCATGAAGAAATAGTGGAATTCAAAATTCAGTTCTGGCGTTATGTAGTCGTTGGGTCGTTGCTCAAAAGGCAAGCCGATGTTCAGCCCGATGGTTTTGCCGCCCGCTTCTTTAGCGCCGCGGTTGGCTGCTTCCATAATTCCCGGTCCACCGCCGGATGTAATCACAAAGCGGCAGCGGTCCGAATCTTCAGGTGTGAGAGTTTGTGCCCATTGGGTTAAGGTTCTGGAAAGTTCGCGAGCCTCTTCGTAATACCTGCCCAGCGGGCCATTTTCTTTTATACGCGCCGAACCGAAGAAAACAATTGTGTCTTGCACCTTCTCTTCTTGAAAGTGCGACAACGGCCAAAGATACTCGCTCAGTATACGCAGTGGCCGCGAATCCGGGCTCTGCAGGAAGGCCTCTTCACGGTAGGCTACTGGACGGTGTGTTGATTGTTCGAGTGTTTCTGAATCCGGCATGCGCTCCAACCAAGGTCGATTGTCGCATTCGTCGCGCGAATCGCGGAACTTGCTAAAATTCCACAGATGCCCGGACGCACCGTCTTCACCGTTTTAGAGGAAACAGCCGCAAGCTATGGCGACGCAATCGCGCTCTACCAACCTGCCGCCAGTTCAAACGGAACCAAGGCGGAAAGAAGTTACAAAACGTTTACTTGGAATGCGTGGGCGCAAGCTGCGCGCGAGATTGGTTTGGGCCTTCGGTCGCTTGGAATCGAACATGGCGAGCTGGTCTGCGTCTTGTCTGAAACGCGTGCTGAGTTCTTCCTAGTCGATTTGGGAATTATGGCGTCAGGCGGGATCGCGGCCGCGCTTTATACGGCGTACCCGATGCCGGATCTGGTCAAGAATCTGCGCAGCGCCGCAGCCCGCTTTCTATTTTTAGAAAATTCACGAACGCTTCAGGCATTATCGACGGCGGCCGCAGCTCAGAACTTTTCGCTTCCGGAAAAAGTCATCCTCATGACCGGTGAAGCGCCAGGTACTCTTACGCTCGAAAGCCTCCAGCAACTAGGGCGCGAACTGCTGGCGAAAGATCCCGACGCTCTGAATCAGTTGAGGCGGGAAGTCTCACCCGATGACGGTGCGATCTTGTATATGACTTCGGGAGCTACCGGCGAACCCAAAATGGGTGTCGTTTCGCATACAGCGATCCTTGCGAACATCGATATGGCGCCGGAGTGCTTTCCCGTCGGTCCCGATGATTCAACGGTCGTTTTCCTTCCATCTGCACACATCGCTCAGCGCATTGTTTTGGAACTGATTCCCATGCGCATGGGAATGCCGGTTTATTTTTGCGAAAGTTTAGCGCGCCTGCCTGCGGATTTAAAGGCAATCAGACCGACTATGTTCCTGGCGCCCCCGCGCGTTTGGGAGCGCATGTACGCCACCATTTCGAACGAACTGAAAAAGCGCCCGCTGATTGCTCGCAAGATTTTTCACGGCGCACTCGGTTTGGGGGCGGAAGCTGCACGCTTGAAACAAGATGGCAAGCCGATACCGGGTTGGATGTCACGCGCTCTGAAATTGGCTGAAAAGGTGGCCTTCTCGAAAGTGAAAGAGCGCTTGGGTGGACGCTTGCGAATTGCCGCGTCAGGCGCTGCGCCTTTGGGTAAGGATTTGGCCGAATTCTTCGCCGCGATTCAAATGCCTCTTTTAGAGGGCTACGGACTAACAGAAGCGGGCGTCATTACTTTCAACCGGATTGGCAAATCGAAACCCGGCAGTATCGGGCAAGTGCTTCCTGGCATCGATATGCGCTTGGCCGAAGACGGCGAATTACAAATAAAGACTCCGTGCATTTTTAAGGGTTATTACAGGGACGACGCGGCAACGAGATCGGTCATCACGGAAGACGGATGGTTCTCAACCGGCGATCTGGCTGAGGTGGATTCGGAAGGCTATTGGTACATTACCGGCCGAAAGAAGGAACTGATTGTCTCCTCAAACGGCAAGAAAATTTATCCCGCGCGCATTGAAAATCTGTTCAAGATGGAGCCGCTGGTTAGCCAGGTGGTGCTGATCGGCGACAAGAAACCGTATATGACGGCGCTTCTAACCATTAATGTTCAGCAGGCTAAGACGATTAAAGGCGTGGAGGCCGTAGATGAAAATCCCGAAACACTAGTGAAAACCGAGCCTGTTTCCAAAGCTGTCGGTGATGTTATCAACCGCGTCAATAAGCAGTTGGCGGATTTTGAACGAATCCGCCGATTCAAAGTACTTGAACGGGATCTGTCGATTGAACAGGGCGAACTGACTCCGACGATGAAGATCCGGCGCGGGCGGATACTGGAGAATCACAAGGAGTTAGTAAGCCAACTTTATTTAGGGCGAGAAGAGAGCGAGTAAACGCAACCTCTTCCTGTTCGGCATCTTGTTGGACTGCCGTGATCGGTACGACGACCGACGAATGGTGGTTTTGCGCAGTACGTTGCGCGGCCTGTTCGTCAAGTTCTTCCAGTAACCTGGAAACGCGATTGTGGGAATCTTCCAGCCCAATCAGGGCTACGGCACAAATGCCGATGATGACTGTTACTACGAACGCAACTATCATAAGTACTTTATTTCAAATGTTAGTAAACGGTTAAACTGAAATTTCTCAATGAACAGCATACCAATACGTCTATTGCCAATCTTTCGCGAACGCGTCTGGGGTAAAGCCAGCTTATCGCCATATTTCCCCGTTTTACCAGCCCATTCCCAACCGATTGGCGAGGTTTGGTTCACATACGAAGATAATCGGACCTCAACTGGTGAAACTTTAGGCGAACTTCTTCGCCTACATCCAGAAATATTGGGTACTGCGGCGGATTCCAAGCATCCCGGAGTTTGTCCGCTGCTGGTGAAGCTGCTTTTTACAACCGAGCGATTGTCGGTTCAAGTGCATCCGAACGACGCTTACGCCGCTAAGCACCACCAAAGTCTTGGTAAGACCGAAGCCTGGTATGTGATGAATGTTCAACCGCCAGGCGAAATGGCGGTTGGGTTTCGTGAGACGCTCAGTCCTCAAAAGCTGAAGGAATCCGCGCTAAGCGGCGAGATTGAAAATCTGCTGGACTGGCGCAAAGTCAAAAAAGGCGATGTGGTTTTCGTTCCCGCGGGCACCGTACACGCGATTGGGGCTGGACTTACGGTTTGCGAGATTCAGGAGAATTCAGACATCACTTACCGTCTTTATGACTATGGGCGGCCAAGGGAGTTGCACCTGGAACACGGAACAACAGTTTCGCACCTAGGTCCGCACACACATCAAGCGGTGAGCAAGAGTTTGTCGCCCGGGCGCCAGCAACTTCTGGAGTCCGATTACTTTAAGATCGAAAAACTGACGCCGGAATCGAAAATGACGATCGGCAGCGCACCTTACTATCAGTTGTTGATCTGTTTGGCTGGGGCGGGCTCCTTAAACTTGGAAGCGTGCAAAGCGGGCGATGCTTTTCTTTTGCCGGCCCAATCACCCGAAGCTGTCATCGATGCGCCCGGGTCCGAATGGATTCTGACCTATCGCGACTAAGCCATTACGACTTCGATGCCGCGCACGCGCAACCGCTCGCAATCTTTTACGGGCGCTCGCGTGTCGGTAATGACGCGGTGAATGCCGCGAAAGTCATGGATAAGCGATAAGCTGCGGTGTCCGAACTTGCTGGAATCTGCTAGAACCGTTACTTGCGCCGAGGAATCGATCATCTTGTGATTCAACTGGGCTTCCATGATGTCGAGCGTGGTGATGCCGACTTCGCAATCCAACCCAACGACGCTCATGAAGCAGTGGTCAGCGTGCAGCGAGTGGATCATGTGCTCGGCGTGCGGACCGACGAATGCGGTAGACGGATGCCTTAAGAAGCCGCCCAGCATAATTAAGGACAGTTTTGGGCTGTCCGCCAGGATTTGGGCGATGTTCAGAGCGTAGGTGATGACCGTAATGTTCTGCGGAGCGTACTGTTTTAGATGTTTAGCCAGTTCGACCGACGTGGAGCCACTGCATAGGAAGACCGTTTGCAGCGGTTCAATAAGGTTGACGGCTGCGTGGGCGATTCGAACCTTCTCATCGTGATTCATCCCTTCACGCACCTTCAAAGGGTGTTCGGGCGTGGCGGTCAAAGGTTTAATGCCGCCGCCATGCGACCTTACCAGTGCGCCTGAAACCGAAAGAGCATCTAAATCGCTGCGCGCGGTAACTGCGGAAACCCCGAAACGTTTTGCTACTTCCTCGACCGTAATGCGCCCATTCTGGCCGAGTACGCTCACGATCTCCCGTCGCCGCTCTTCTGCCAGCAGCTTGTTTGGCAATTTCTTCATCGTGTCCCATTCCAAACCCACTTGGTTTCCTACCAAAAACGATTACCAGTATTCTAACTTTTACTTGCGTTTTTTTGGCATAAAAAATGCGAGAGAATGGAAAACATCACTTTTATGGCAACGCTGACCACTCAAACTGCGGTTCCGTTTGCGGCTGAAACTCGATCAGTTCGCGCGGTGCCTCCGATTCCCTGGTACATGTGGTGCGCCGCGCTGGCGCTGACGTCCATCATGATTGGCGGTCATTGGGATATATCGTGGCACTCGTCTATTGGCCGGGATACGTTCTGGACTCCGGCGCACATGGCGATTTATCTGGGAGGCGTCCTGACGGGAGTTGCGTTTGGTTTTGTCATTTTGTATACAACCTTTTCGAAAAACGCGCCGCTGCGGGATAGTTCAGTTCACATCTGGGGTTTCAAAGCTCCGCTTGGTGCGTTCATAGCTGCGTGGGGCGGGTTGACCATGCTTACCTCTGCCCCTTTTGACAACTGGTGGCACAACGCTTACGGCCTGGACGTAAAGATCATCAGCCCGCCGCACATTGTTCTGTTCCTTGGCATTTACTCGATCGTTTTGGGAACGCTGATTCTGATAGCTGGTCATGTAAACCGAATGCAGACGTTGGGCGACGACTTTGCACGCCCGGCGCGCTGGTTGTTTTTGTATGTCTGCGGGCTGTTGCTGACGCTGCTTATGGTCATGCTGATGGAAACCACGGCGCGGCCGGTATTGCATAGTGCCTCTACATATGTTGTTCTGTGCGCCTTGGCCCCTTTGTCGCTTACGATTGCGTCACGGGTGAGCGGTTTTCGGTTTGCGGCTACATTCGTTGCGGGCGTCTACACTTTTGTTGTCTTTGCGCTGATCCAGATTCTTCCGCTGTTTCCGGCTGAGCCGAAATTGGGGCCGGTTTATCAGCATGTCACCAGCTTTGTTCCGCCCCAGTTTCCGATTCTGCTGATTATTCCGGCCTTAGCGCTGGACTTGCTGTGGCAAAAGACGAGGACTTGGGCAGGCTGGAACGCCGCCATCGTAAGCGGATTGGTTTTCAGCGTGCTGTTGATTGGTCCCGAATGGTTCTTTGCCGAGTTCCTGAATTCGGCTGCAGCGGCCAACCGATTTTGGGGAACCATCTATCTGTATTACGCGCTTCCTCCGCAGTCGTTCATGGCGCGGCACATGTTTATTCCGTCCGGGACCGGGGTTCAACTTTGGACCGGGTTTGTGCTGGCTTTCATCGCGGCCACGCTGTCTATTCGATGGGCGATGTCGCGTGGTGATTGGATGCGGTTGGTGAAGCGCTAACTGATGGGCCATTTGTTTCGCTTCGTTTCCCTGGCAGTTCTGATGTGCGCGGCAGCGGGTGCGCACGTGGGCAGTCCGGATATTTATCTTGATGGCACAGCAGGGCCCTACAAACTGTTTGTGACGATTCGTCCGCCGCAGGTGATTCCGGGTGTCGCAGAGATTCTGGTTCGCAATCAGAATGCTGGCGTCACCGAAATGAAGGCGGTCCCGCTGCCTATGTTCGGGCCCGGCGCCAATCATCCGCCCACGCCCGATGTGATGAGCCGATCGGCGACTGACCCCCAATTCTTTACCGGTTCGCTGTGGCTGATGGCAGATGGTTCCTGGCAAGTTCGGATTTTCGTAAAGGGAACGCGGGGCGATGGAACGATTTCGATTCCCGTTCCAGCGGTGGCGCAGACGACACGCAGGATGGATCTGCCTTTGGGGATTCTGCTGTCAGCGATTGGATTGACGCTGATGGCTGCGCTGGCGGCAATTGCCGGGGCAACAGTGCGCGAAGCAAAATTAGACGGTAGCCAAGTTCCCGGAGTGCTGCAGGAGCGTAAGGGCAGAATCGCGATGGCGGTGGGTTTTGTAGTGATTGGCGCGGTGCTTTGGACAGGAAAGTTGTGGTGGGACGGCGAGGCCGATGTCTACAAGGGACGAGTGTTCAAGCCGCTTAACATGCAAGCGAGCTTAGAGGATGGATCGCAGTTGGTTTTGGATTTGAGCGAACCGGGTTGGATGCAGCCGCTGCCTGCCGGTCAAGTGGCGCGCCAGAATCGGGTGATGTTTGTGCGGAAAATGGATGATTTGACGATTGATCACAACCATCTGATGCACCTGTACGCAATTCGCGAGCCAGGCATGGATGTGGTTTATCATCTGCATCCAGATCAAGCGCAGCCGGAAGAGTTTCGGGACGCGCTGCCGCCGATGCCGCCTGGAACGTACAAACTGTACGCCGACATTGTGCACGAAAACGGGCTACCCGAAACGTTGACCGCATCGCTAGACTTACCGCATGGGATTTCATCCGGCCGTCCACTGAGCGGTGATGATGCGCAAGTTGCCGCTACGCCGATTCAAACAGGAATGCTGGGCGATACCTTTGCGTTGCCCGACGGATATCGCATGCGCTGGATTCACGACGGAGAAACGATCCATGCCCGGCAAGGCGCGGAGTTTCAGTTTGAGTTGTTGACTCCAGATGGAAAGAAGCCAGCGGACATGGCTTTATATATGGGTATGCTGGGGCACGCGGCGTTTGTGAAGACTGACGGTACGGTTTTTGCCCACATTCATCCAAATGGAACTGTTTCCATGTCGGCCTTCATGCGCGCACAAGCCGACCAAGGCGATATGGCCATGATGGATCATTCACAAATGGACATGAGCATTCCAAATCGAGTGGCATTTCCTTATGGATTGCCTAGCGCAGGCCGGTATCGCGTATTCGTTCAGATGAAACATGGGAATACGGTGGAAACTGGCGTGTTTGACCTGATGGCGAATTAGTCGGTGCCCCATTCCCACAGGCCGAACATGGCGCTTTGTGTCAGCGGATGAGCAGCTTGCCGCGCTAACAGAGTGATTTGTCCGCGGTGATGAGCATCATGTGCGAATAAATAGGCCAGAAAACTGCCAACGTCGGGCTTGAAGCCGCGAATACGTCCGCCGTCCTGCAGGGATTGACGAATGACTGCAGCCAACGCTTCATAGCTCTTATCGAGCGCAGCTATTGCCTCCTTCTTTGCCACAGAAGCAGGATCAAGTTTAGCCGGCATCGGAGCGTCGGGAGCTGCACTCTTCAGCCACATGAGCCTTACGTTATGCATGTGCGCCACGATGGCGGCGATTTGACGACCTTTACCGGAAGGCGGATCGACGCGCCATGCCTCGTCCGGCAGGTTTTCGATCAGGACGATGTTCATACGGTTATTGGTGGCAAAGGCGGTGAGCATGGCTGCGCCAAGGTCGAACAGTTCGGTTGGTTTCTTTGCGGGCACAATGGCGATTTTACGTAGGAACCGGGCAGCGCGTCAAAGGGTGCGAATGTAGGCGCAGATTTCGCACTTCATAGGAAGAGTGCATCCCAACCGCGAGCTTTCCCATTGGTTTCAGAGCGCCCTTTCGCATCATCAATCCGGCCGGCTTGCCGAAGCAGAGAAGCTTTATAGGAGAGTTCTGATCGCCCAGCCTCGGCATGGGGATAGTTTGCACCTATTGGGAATGGTGGGCTATCAAAGTGGAAATCCGCAAGCCGCGCGCGAATTGATTCAGAAGGCCATCGCGGCGCATCCGAACGTGGCGTTGTATCATTCCAACCTCGGGGTGGTTCTGAATGCGATGGGCGAGTTCGATCAATCGGTGGAGAGCTATCAGCGCGCTATTGCTTTGGACCCGAACTATGTAGATGCGTTAAGCAATCTGGCGAATTCCTTGGTCGCCAGAGGGAAAATCGACGCGGCCATGCCTTATTTTCAGCGTGTCCTACAGTTGAATCCGAAACACACGGATGGCTTGGTTAACCTGGGCGTTGCTTTCGCCGAGCAGGGGCAAACGGATAAGGCGATCGGCTCCTATGAACGCGCCATTGAGCTGAATCCGAAGTGCGCCGAAGCATTTTCAAACCTGGGAAATGCTCAGCAGACTTTGCACCGTCTGGACGAGGCAATTCAGAACTATGAGAAGGCTCTCGCCCTAAAGCCGAACTATCTGACGGCACTTTACAACTACGGCAATGCGCGGCAGGCGCAGAACCGTTTTGGCGACGCTGTCGAGTGCTATGAACGGGCGCTCAAGATAGATCCCAAATATGTGCAGGCGGCTTATGGCGAGGCACTGGCGCAGTTGGTGCAAGGCGATTTCGCGAACGGTTGGAAGAACTATGAAACGCGCTGGACAACCGAGGGGCACAAGGCCATAAGAGCTTATGCGCAGCCCCGATGGGGCGGCGAGCACGTGGAAGGCAATGTTCTGATTTGGCCGGAGCAGGGCGTGGGCGATGAGATTATGTTCGCGGGCTTGATACCGGATGTGGTGCGCAGCGGCGTCAGGTGCACGCTGGAATGCGATGAGCGGCTGCGGTCGTTGTTTGCGCGGTCGTTTCCCTCAGTGAAAGTAATACCGTCTGGAGCTTGCGATAGCACAGAATTTGCCGCGCACCAGCCGATTGGAAGTTTGCCTGGTCTGTTTCGCAATAGTTTTGCAGCCTTTGGGAACACGACGTCGCCCTATCTTGTAGCCGACCCGGCTGAAACCGAAAGGCTGCGTGTGCGTTATGCGTGCGGCAAGCTCTTAGTCGGCATTGCGTGGCATACAAAGAACGCGAAGACAGGGCATCACCGCTCCATCGATTTGTCCTTACTTCGCCCGTTGTTGGATTGCACGAATGTGAAGTGGATCAGCCTGCAGTACGGCGAGCATGACAACATTCCGGCTGAGATCTGCGTGGATGCGGAGGTGGATCAGATGAGCAATATGGATCTGTTCGCGGCACAGGTAGCGGCGATGGATCTGGTTATCACAATAGACAATTCAACGGCTCACTTGGCGGGCGCTTTAGGCATTCCGGTTTGGCTGCTGCTGCCTTATGCGCGGGATTGGCGATGGTTAAACGACCGCACGGACAGCCCTTGGTATCCGACGATGCGGATACTGCGGCAACCGAGTTTGGCCGATTGGAATTCGGTTATAGAGACGGCGGCGAAAGAGCTGGCTAACCTTGATTCGAGCCGCATTCCGGGCAGAACTTCGCAGCTCGCGGCATCCCTTTGCCACAGCTGATACAGAATTTTGATCCCGCTGCGGACGCACCGCCGGCAGGTGCAGCAGGAGCTTGTTCCGCTGGCGCGCTGAGAGCTTGCGGACGCATGGCGTTAACCATCTGCTGACCCATTGCCAAACCTGCGCCTAATGTGACGCCCATGCCGCCAGCGCCTTCGTTGGCAGCGGCGATTGGCATGGATTGCGCCATTTGAAACTGGGTGTACTTATTCATGTCGCCCAGCATGTTCATGCTGATGCGCTGGTCGAGCATCTTCTGGAGTTCTTCGGGCAGAGAGATGTTTTCGACGGTGAAGGTTTCGAGCTGCAGACCCAGATCGGCAAAGACGGGCTTTAGGTTTTCGAGCATGCTTGCGCCGAGGCGCATTTGATTGCCGGCCATGTCTAAGAAGTCAATCTGGCTGCTACCAAACATGTCGGTCATGCGGCCGATGATGGTGTTGCGAAGCTGGCCTTCCAATTCGGAGACGCGATAAAGGGGTGTGGTACCGCTGATCTTTTGATAGAAGACGCGGGCATCGGCGAGGCGATACGAATAGATTCCATAGGCGCGTGCGCGAACCGCTCCGAATTCCTTGTCGCGAATGGTGATGGGCGTGGCTGTGCCCCATTTCTGATCGTTCTGCAGGCGGGTGGAGTAGAAGTAGACGTCCGATTTAAAGGGCGATTGGAAAGCTTTGTCCCAATTCATGAGGTAAGTCAGGATGGGCAAAGTGTTGGTGCTAAGCGTGTATAGCCCCGGCTTGAAGACGTCTGCAATCTGCCCCTGATTCACGAAGACGGCAAGCTGCGAGTCGCGAACGGTCAGTTTGCCACCGTTCTGAATTTCCATGTCCTCCATCGGGAATCGATAGGCGAGGGTGCCCTCACCCTGCTCAGTCCAGTGGATAACGTCTATGAATTGCTTGGAGAAAAAGCTCATGATTTCGCGGCTCCCACCGCAGTATACCGCTTATTTGGCGGCAGCCTTCGGGGTTATTTTGTCGGTGTCCACTTGGGGTTTGATAGTGGAACGAACGATCATGAAACGGTTCAGCACGTCGAACCAGAAGGGCGCGCCGAAGGAGACGGCCAAGCCAGTGATTAGCCAGCCGATCCAATGCAAGGCGATTTGATGCAGGACGGGCGTTCTATAGTCGCCTCCCTTGATAGCAAATGAATTGGCGTCACTTGGGCCGCTCCAACCGATGGGAAGCTCCAGCTTGTCCAGAGTGCCTAAGGTGGTTTGAAGGGATTGCTGGGCATTGGTAACGGCGTCGTCCGGCTTGAGTTGAACTGTCTGCGTCCCGGGCGACGCCATGTCTTTTTGATACTGGGCGGCGGCATTGGCGATGGCGGCGGACAGGTTCTTGCTGGCGGAGAGGCGTTCGATGACGGCGACGCTATCGGCATTCACGAGCACGGCGGCGCCAATGCCCAGGAAGAAGAGCACGTATTGAACGCGCCGCTTGTATGCGCCGGAGACACGTTCCATGGCGTTGTTGTACCAGTCTTCCAAGGCTTGGCGCGGAGCAGCGAGAGATACGTCGGTATCCTTCTTTAAGGCATTGATTGCGTCGGAGACCTGGGTGGGAATTCCAGAAGCCAGGACGGGTGTAACGGGCAGGGTGTTGGCAACGATCGTGGTGCCAGCCGCAGCGGCTTGGGCTTTGCCGGTTTCGGTGTCCTTGCCAATGAGATCGAGCATAGCGAGCGCAAAGGTTTGCGATGGGATGTAAGAAGGCAGGGGCTTGTGCCAAAACCTGAACCAGGGGTCGATCTCATCGCCCAGAACCTTGATGAGCGCGTGGTTGTAGAACTTGCCGGCGAATTCGGGGGTGAGGAGACGCTGAATACCGCGATTCAGGAAGCGTGCGCGAGTCTGCAGCAGGGCTGCCAGAATCTCGTTTGCGGCTGAGCAAACCAGGCTCAACAGCAAAAAGAAGAAGACCATCGCAATGGCCACGTCCAACAAGGAAAGACTCATAGGATGCGCTCCGTGTTTGTTTTGGGGAACTCGGGACGGGTCCGATTGTATCTCATCAACTAGTGTTTCGAAACGAACCGCCATTTTGAGGGTTTCTCCTGGGGAAGAAATGGAGAACTTGGGCTATTGACCCTTGGTGGAACGTGGGAGACGATGACGATCAGTGGTTGGTTTGAGGTGAAACGTCGTTAGATTTAGAGGCGAGGGGTGTTGGCTGGTCCGGGAACGGCATTTGGTATGGACTTTGGACACACTTGTCCCTGGCGTGAGGTCGGTTTTTCAAAAAATAAGGGGTGAGCGATGACGCTAGAGTTCGTCTTCGGTCGGTGGCGTGTAGCCGAGTTCGCGCGCGGTCTTGGTCATTAGCTCTAACTGTTCTTTCCAGTTGAGTTCTTTTTTGTTGTTTTTCTTTTTGGCGGCTCGGAGGCGTTCTTGCGTGATGGCGTATCTGCACGCTTTTTCGAATTCGGCTAGGCGATTCTTGCGGTGATCTTCGAGTGCCTTTTTGGCTTTGGCGAAGGCGTTGGCTCGGGCGGCTTGATAGCGCGTGAAGCGGTTGAGCCGGAGATGGTTTTCGTCGTGCCAGTGCTTGGCCATGTAGCCGCATTGGTGGATGCCCGATTCGACGGTGACGAGGGTGCGGTTGGCGCGTTCGAGGAGCCAGTCGGCCAGAACCACTTGGTTGACGAGGCGCTTTTCGACGGCGTCTTTGGGTTGGAAAGTTTGGAAATAGGAAGCTTCGATGGCTTTGAAATCTTCGAGTTTTTCGTCGGGAAGGATCAAGGTGGATTCGGCGCAGCAGCCGTGTTTGGTGGCGTTCTTGGAGGAGATTTCGCGGCCTTGCTGAGTGCGGGGGCCTCCGTTGGGATTGTATTGGTCGGGAGCCTCGGCGGGCTCGGTGGTGTCGAGGTCGGTTTCTGGTTGTTCTTCGATGTCTGCTTGTTCGATGTCTAGGTCTTGGTCAATCATTGTAAATACTCATTTCTGGAGATAGAGATCTCCGTTGTGAGGGTAAGGTCTGGTGGTGCGGTTTGGTGGGGGAAAGGGCGTGTAGGTTGTTGAGGGTGTGGGAGAAAGAGTTTTTTGAAGGTTTGTGACCGGGTTTTTCGGGGTGGTGCAGTGGTGGGAATAAATTGGGTAACACGCGGACTGTCCCCGGGTTTGGTGTCTGTCCCCGGGTTTGGTGTCCGGTTTTGATTTATGACTTTGGCCTTCTCATCAGAGTCGCGGCCTCAAATGTTTGGCGCACCAGCCTGATCCAGCATCCGTTGTGCGAGCCATAATTCCGACTTTGCCCGAGATGACCCGCTCTTCTCGCGGCGTATAAGTGCGATGGCCTCATCAGGGTTACCAGCCCTAAGCCAAGCTTGCGCCACGGTATCAGGACCTGACCGAGCCTCTGTGCTCCACACATCAGCAGTCCGTCGGGCGGTTGCTAGGTCGTGGGCTCGCAGGGCTGTAGTGAAAATATGTTCGTACGCTTCGGCTCGATAATGCACCTTTCCGCCGGACTGTTGTCCACGGGCAGTGCTTATGGGGGGCTCAGAGGGTAGGCGACCCGCAAATTCCTCGGCAGTTCGTAGCGTCTCCTGCGCTGTCGCTGCGAGTCCGCCATGGCTCTCCGCTTCACCTATCGATGTCAGAACGACCACTTCTCCAATAGGCGATGAATTCGACGATTGTGCCAACTTTGTTGCGGCAGCAAAAGAAGCGTTCGCTCGTTCTGAATTCCCAGCTCGCAGCCACGCCGCTCCAGCAGAACTGAGCGCCTCTGCCTTGGCCAACACGCACTCTTCATCGGACTCAGGAATGGTTGTCGCTATTTGCTCGGCCTCTTCCGGCTCATGAGCTTGGATGAGCACGTGCTCAATACCGGCGATGACTAATGTCATCTGAAACGGACTATTCGCTTTCTGTTTAATCTGCTCGACACCTCTTCGATCCCTATTCTTCATCGCCTGATACAACTCTTCCAGTAGTACGCCGTTAGAACGAGTTCGCTCCTCGCGCTGAGCCGGACTCAAATCTGCGAGACCGTCAGCGGTAATCGGAAATTCTGGGAATGGCGATTGCTCGGGTGCTCGGGTGGCCCTCGGCGTAGGCAAAGGAGAAAGGGCGCTCGGAGCAGGGCCCGCCATGTATTCCAGCTCTTCCCCCGCTGTCCTTGAAAGCACGCTTCGCTCCGTTGGGTTCACGATCCTTGAAGCTGTCTGTTTAGCACGCTTGGCGTATTCGCTCGCCTTTTCGAGTTGTCCTGTACGCCAAAAGATATCTGCAGTGGTCAGTTCCGCTTGAGCCTTTTCGTAAGGGTCGGAAACATGCGTCAACAACTCGTCAGCTTGAGAAAGTCGTCCGTACAGCACATAGGCCTTCAGAAGCGCAAATGGGAACGAGGATGTACGGGCGAAAATGCGTTTTGCATCCTCCAGATATCCGCCGCGGGCATAAAGGTGCCCGGCCCATTCGGCCGGAATGCTCCGATCATCGAATGCTGGGATGTGAAGCGAAGTCGTCTCTGCCTCTTGGATCAGTGCATGAGCTTGAGAATAAAGATCGTGTTGCTCAGCACCAGACAGAACATACGCAACAGTGAGAAGGGAAACGAATCGCATCTACCGACTATTATCTAGATCCACGACATGGAGAATTTCCGGGCATGTACTGGGATGTGTAAATTCTGTTTTTCAAACGCTTCCTATTGTGGAGGACTCGCCGAATGTAGGGTTGAACAGATTTAAGCATTGTGTACCTGTTATCCGAAAGTGAAGAGTGGTCGCCGTGCGCCTATTGGTTGGGCCATGTAAGGCTGATTATCTTTTTTGTTATCGAGACAGCAGTGAGGTACCAGTGGGGAAGGTGATCGGTCTCAGCTTTGACAAGAATGCGGTGATCGGCATTTGCTTTGTGGGAACGGATGTAAGCATTCTGGCCTTTTCGAACCGGTGCTGGCTGAGGGCGGCCACGAATGCACCGAATTGAATCAGACCAGGTTTGAGCAGGTGGAACCGGTCGAGCATTGAAAACACTGTGGGTTTGTGTCCGCGACGCATTGCCCGGGCCAACGACGGGCTCCTTGTTCGAGTTGGCACTAGGATTGCAAATTCGGAAGTCAAGAAATAGGAAGTTGAGTGAAATTTGAAATGCCTTGGACTTTAGCGGCACTGAGGAATAGGAGAGGAAGGACGATATGACATTGATGGAGGAGCGGATCGCCATAGTGGCGGCGGAGGCCGTGCGAGAGTTCGGAGGAAATCCAGTAGAGATACTGAAATGGCTGGAACGGCCGGAGGAGGCGTTGGACGGGAAGGCTCCGATTTCGCTGTTAACGACGGATTATGGGTTTTTGCGGGTACGTGAGTTACTGGCGCAATGGGGTCGGCCGACATTACGGCGTCATGTGGAGCATGTTGAAGTGATTGCGGCTGCAGCGTAAGGCTCCGCCAGCGACTGCCTGGTTGCTCTGACAGTATTAGGCCGCCGGAAAGGTAAATCGAAATACGGCTCCTTCGCCCAGATTTCCTTCGGCCCAGATGCGTCCTCCATAGTGGGAAACGATTCGCGAGCAGATGGCAAGGCCAATGCCTGTTCCCGGATACTCGTCATTTCGATGAAGACGCTTGAAGAGTCCGAATATGCGAGTTGCGTAGGCCGGGTCGAATCCAATGCCGTTGTCAGTAACTGAGAATAGCCATTCTGCTCCGTGTGCGGATGCGGTAATCTGCACTAGCGGCGCCATATCGCGCTTTCGATATTTGATTGAGTTCTGAATCAGATTTTGGAAAAGCTGAATTAAGTGAGTTGGCCGCACCCTGAGTGTGGGAAGAACATCCGATGTCACTTCTGCCTGATTCTCCCGTATGGAAGAACTTAGGTTGGCTAAGGCCTGGCGCAGACTATCGTTGGCGTCATGGATGGGCACAATTCCATCCGCTGCCTCGACCGCCTTCGAGTAGGTGAGCAGATCCCTTACCATGGCGTGCATGCGCCGGGCGTTCTCCTCGCTCTCGGTCACCCACTGGGTGGCTTGTTCATTCAAAGATTGTTCTTCCCGGAGGAGACCCAAGGTGAGCGCCACATTTCGCAATGGTTCGCGCAGGTCGTGTGCGGCGGCATAGGCGAATTGTGAGAGTTCTTCGTTAGCCGTTTGCAGCGCTCGCTCAATCCGCTTTTGGTGATCGATGTCGGTAAAGGTGGCGTACCATTTCTGCACCCCTGAGGGTCTGTCGGCAGTGGGAACGGCTTGGAATAAGAACCAGCGATAGGGGCTGTTGGAATGTTGGCGCATTCGGCATTCAGCGGCCCAGCGTGTGCCTTCGCGAATGGACTCTTGCCACTGCCGCAAGAATTCATCGCGATCTTCGGGATGCAGCAGGGAATGCCAGGAAAGTTCGGCGCCATCCAGCGTCAACCCTGAAAACTGAGTCCAGCCTTGATTGGCATAATCCAACTTTCCGGACTCTTTCATTCGCCAGACCATTTGAGGGACTGAGTCGGCCAATTGCTGATATTCTTCGGCGAGACAGGCAAGCTCCTTCAGGTAGTGTTCCTTGGCTCGCACTTCCCATTCCAGTTCAACCGTTCGCGCGGCAATGCGCGATTCCAACGACCGATTCGCGTCGTGCAATGCTTCCTGGGCCGCCTGAAGTTCGAGATTTGCATTTTCGGTCTTTTCGCGCTCGCGACTGGTTTCGGCGGCCAAGAGTTCGTTGGCGCGACTTAGACGAATGGAATTCATCAGAACCTTGTGAGAGAGACGCGCGGAAGCAGACATAACAATGTAGAACAAGCATCCGAGTATGCCCAGAATAATATTCTCAGCGCCGCCCAAAGCGATGAAACGACTGGAGGCCGGGAGCAACAGGCAAGCACAGTAGATGAGAGAGAGCGGCTGAGAGGGGGCTAGAACAGTTGCACTGCCACCAACCATTGCTGAAAGAATAACTGCGGTGTAAGCGCGTCCTGCTGGATCGAGATCTCCGAAAAAAGCAATGGCGAAGGATGCCCAGACCGCTCCCGCTGTGAGGACACCGAGCCCGAAGCGAAAGACGTGGGCCGATCCAGACGCTTTTGAAGTGGATTTGTGCGACCGATACCAGGCTAAGTCGATGGCGCGCAGGGCGAGCACAACGGTCATCACAGTCCACCAAAGATACACAGGCCCACGAGGCAACTGCTGGAGCGACATGAGAGCCAAGCCGGAGGAAGATGCGAGAGAGATGAACAGGCCGCCGGTGCCATGTTGGTAGAGCAAATCGGCGGCGTCTTGCTGGGCGGCTTGATTGCCGTTAACCGAGGCAGGTTTGTCAAAGCGGCGGGGGATGCGCATAGCCGTCAACAGGGTCGTTAGCTTTGTGACGATGAGTTGCGGCGGCATGAGAGTCAAGACTATGGAGAGGGCATCCGAAGGCGGTGCTGCGAAACGCTGGTCGTCTTCCTGCAATGGCATGCGTGGAAGTACGGGGTGTGCCCTTATTGACTATATTGCATGTATACGGTTTCGGCCAAGCAAATGGCCAGTTCGGAGAGGCCATGGCAGCGCGCGTTAATGCCCGCACTTTCTCGCTTAAATCGTGGCATTCTAAATCCATGGTGCGCTCCGCCGACTTCGGGGCCAGCGCCATCAGAACGATGCGTGCTTGGATTTTACTCATCGCTGCTGGCTCAAGTCTGGTGCTTGTCGCCGCAGTTTCGCCGCATCTGATGCCTCCGGACCAGGAGCTGCTGCCGAACGACCCAAGTACGGTGGGGATACGGACTTCTCGTAAAGTGCAGCAGCCGGGTTTGTTTCGACAATATTACGGAGTTGAGTACGAAGATTATCCGGTTCCGCCGGACTATGCGACTCCTGGCGAGTGGGTTTTCGCGCGGTTTATGTATCGTGCGGTTCGCACGTGGCGAGGGGATCGGCGGGCTAACTGGACCATCGATTATCCGCGGTCGGACCGGCATCTTTCGGCTGCTGTGCGGCGGCTTACTCGTATCCAAACGCGTTCCGCCGAAGAACCGGTTGCGGCGGAGGACGGCGACGATATTTACAACTGGCCGTGGCTGTATGCCGTTGAGGTTGGACATTGGGATCTGACCGATATGCAGGCCGCCAAGCTACGCGATTATCTGGCTCGCGGCGGGTTTTTTATGTGCGACGATTTTCACGGCACTATTGAATGGCAGACTTTTGTGGCGAGCATGCAAAAGGTCTTGCCGGGCCGGCCTATTGTCGATTTGCCGTCAAGCGACCCGATTTTCCATACTGTCTATGATCTGTCGGATCGGTATCAGGTTCCGGGTGAGCAGTTTGTGCACTCACGCCTCACGTATGAGAAGGACGGTTATCAGCCTAAGTGGCGTGGGATTTATGACGATCATGGGCGTTTGATGGTGGCTATTTGTCACAACATGGATCTGGGTGATTCCTGGGAGCATGCGGATAATCCCGAGTATCCTGAGCAGTATTCTGCTTTGGGTTTTCGGATTGGTGTGAATTATGTTATTTACGCGATGACACATTGATCAGGATAAGGCAGTTTTTTCCGGAAATATCTAAGCGTTCGTCTCGAAAAAGCCGATGATCCGACATAGCAATACCTCTCTAGGTTGACCTGATGCTCTGAGGTCCTCGCAACTAATGAAGTTTCTTACGAATTGCAAGGTGAGCCAGAAACTCACCATCAGTTTTGTCCTGATTTTACTTATCACGGCCACGATTGGCTACCAGGGCTTTCGCGTTGCCCGTTTGCTGAATCACCAGATCGATACGGTTTATGGCAGCGACTTTGTAGTGCTGACAGCGGTGAAAGACATAGAAGTGGATAAAGCGCTAATCGCGCGCTGTTCCCGCAACGCAATTCTAGAAAGTGGAAAGGTGAAGGAAGTCTCAGCACAAGAGAAGGATTTTGGCAAGCTTCTGGACAAGCTGAGAGCAGACCTTAAGCTTGCTGAATCAGCGGAGAGCAATACGGAAGGGCAGCAACAGTTGCGGCTGATCCGCAGTTTGATCGATCCGTACGAGCAGAGCGCAAGAGCAGTATTCGTCGCGGCGAAATCCGGCAAGAGTGACGTTGCCAAAACCGTGTTGAAGGGAGCGGGCGGTACAGTTATCAAGCGGTTGAACGACGCTGTTCGCTTGGCGGGTGTGGCTCAGCAAAAGAAGGCGGTGGCATCCCATCAAAAGGCTGCCGACCAGTTCATCGCATCTACTATAACGATGTCGATCACGACGGGCGTGGCGATGGGGTTAGGCATTCTTCTTGCGTGGTTGTTGACCCGCGAATTTTCACGGCCAATCTCCGTGTCGGTGAGGCTTCTGCAACATGCCTCGAATGGGGATTTATCAGGCAGGGCAGACGTGACATCAACCGATGAATTCGGCCTCATGCTGACGGCGCTGAATCTCATGCAGGAGAATCTGCGCACGACTGTAAATGAAGTATGCACGGCCGCTGGTTCCGTGGCGAGTGGCAGTGAGGAAATGAACGCGACCGCGAATCAGCTTTCGCAGGCGTCAGAGCGGCAGGCAGCGGCAGCCGAGGAAACCACATCCACGATGGAGCAGATGGCGGCAAGTGCTCATCAAAGTGCTGCAAACGCCCGGCAAACGGAAAAGATTGCTTCTCTAGTGGCGGAAAAGGCGCAGACCAGTGGCGAAGCCGTGGCCCACACCGTTCTTGCAATGAAAGAAATCGCAAAGCGAATTGGCATTATTGAGGAGATTGCTCGAAGAACGGATCTGCTGTCCTTAAATGCGGCGGTTGAGGCTGCCCGGGCTGGAGAGCGGGGGAAGGGCTTTGCCGTGGTTGCAGCAGAGGTGCGAAAGCTGGCCGAACGAAGCGCGTTGGCAGCTACGGAAATCAACAGATTAACGATAGAGGGCGTGGCGACAGCCGAAAGCGCAGGTCAGCAGATAATCAAGCTTGTTCCGGAAATTCGAAGAACTTCGGAGCTTGTACGTGAAATTGCGGCCGCCAGCAGCGAGCAGAGCACTGGTATCGAGCAAGTCAATAAGTCCATTCAGCAACTGGACCAAACCATCCAACAGAATGCCGCAGGTGCGCGGCGGATGACTTCGACAGCGAAGGATCTTGCCAGCCAAGCCGAAGCGCTTAAGTCATCCGTGGGTTTCTTCAAGGTGGAAGCTGAGGGGTAGCGTGAACTGCGTTGTGTATGCGATGACTCATCCGTCTGAATATAGTTCTTTGGCATTCCAGGCAAGCGTGCGAGGCTCAGCAAGTGTGACAACCCGGCTTTCGGACAGAGGCGCTTTGTTGTGGAGATGGGCGATTAGATCCTGGGTGGTTGAGCTACGCGTGAGCATGAGGCAGTTGACATCGTTCTGTTCTACGCGCGTGGTGTGAAAGCAACCCGGGCGAGCATGCAGATGCCTTGGCCGGGTCTGATTCGGAAGGCGCGCAGAGTTTGCAGGTCGGGCGATGCATCGGGATTGCTTATCGCGACGATTTGGATGATCTCGCCGGTTAATGGCACGACAACCTGCTGACAGAGACTGTGCATTTCCAGTGTTTGGATTATGGGGTTGCGATCGCGGTATGTTACCCAGAGGATTTGAGTATCGGCTGAGGGACCGGGATTGAAGGTGTGCTGCTCGGAAAAGGTGATGTGCGGGCTTGTGAAATGCATCGCACCGGGCGGAATGGCAGGAGTGAAAAGCCAGCCAAAGATTTGGAAGAGTTCGGATGTTACGGGCTCGACGGAAAGAGCGGACATTGCTTTCTGACGTTAGCAGGACAGTGCTTTACCCAAGCTTGATTGGGAGTTAGCGAGTCTATGCAAGATAGGCGAGGAGTAACGCCAAGGAATCACTAAAACCATGTGCGAGGACCGGCACCCACAGATTTCCTCCTACCAGGAGATACGCCAGTCCGAACACAAGTCCGGTGACTACACCATCTGCTACTCCGGCTGAGCCTTGATACCAATGGGCGAGGCCGAACAGGGTGCTCGACCACAGCAAACCTATCGCAAGAGCAGGGCGGGTGTAGCCCCCGATGCCGGCTCCTTTTCAATAGATACGCACGATAGCTAACTTCTTCACCGAAGGCGGCGTATGTCCAGATGATGCCGAGCCAGCGCAGCGCCATTGATGCTGCATCCTGATTTTTCAACGGATTCGCCTGTGTTGAATAGTGTAGGAACGAGTGCGTGAGCGGGTCGATGACGAATTGCCCAATAGACTGCTGGAGGACGGCCACAGCCGCAGCAATGAGCGCCGTCCGGGTCCAGGACTTTGGTAGGCCGAGTCCCATTGCACGCCAGTTTCCTTCCCGCCAGCGAAAGGAAATCAATGCCATAGCAACAAGGAGGAAAACGGAGTTGGGCAGAACGTGCAAAACGTTGTATCCAACCACGATCAGACTGCCTACGATGGCCTCGCTTGCCGAAATCCAGTGCGCACGTGGGTGCGATTCGACAGTGTCGATAGTCCAGCGAGAAGGTTGACCAAGACTCATCAGTATGAGTTTAGAAGGATGCTGCGATTTGATTCTCAGTCAAAAGCTCTTATGTTCGCTGCGAAAAATGCCCGCGGGCGCCAGAGTTTCCAAGTGTTCCACATCACGGCGAAGACATCCGTAACCTGTTATACTTCCGCCGGAATTAAGGAAAGGAGCGTTTCTATGCGTAACGCTGTTTTCAGTAATATCGCTGCGTTTTGCCCCAAACGAGTTTGCAGGCCACACTTAGGCCTTCTGCTCGCAATCGGTGCGATGGCGCTGCTCTCTACCGGGCGCATCTCCGTTGCACAGAATTCTAAAACTCCCGGCGTCTTGCCTGCACCGTCGAGCGGCAAGGCCATTGTTTGTATCTATCGGACTTACCGATTCACCGGGTCGGCATCGCACGACGAGCTCTATGTTAACGACACTCATCTAGCCAAGCTTCTGAATAGCGAGTACGCTTTTATGGAGGTGGATCCAGGGACTGTGGTGATCTCCGGGTTGCCCAAGATGTATTACGGGAGCGCCATCATGTCTGCGGCCGCGGCACTTAACCAAGCCAGGCAGAAGGAAAATGAGCGAGCCCGGTTTTTGGCGGAGGCGGGGAAAACCTATTACTTCAAGTGGACTGCCGGTACCATGGCGACGATGATCAAGGTCACGCCTGTGGATGGCGAGATCGGAGCTAGGGACATAGCTAAACTCCATCTCTCGAAGCCAGTTGATGACAAAGAAGAAGCAAAGCCAGGAACGAACTAGTAACGACGGGCTGCTCTGTAGCGCACGAGTTATTGCTAGTTCTTCAATTTGCTGAGAGTGTGTTCAGGCTTGGAGAGGAAGCCTATGGGCGATCCATCATACGAGAGGTGAGTGAGTTTTGAGTCGCGACGTCGCTGCCGGTGCCGTGTACGCCACGCTTGAGCGGCTGGAGCAGAAGCGCATGCTGAAATATCGGTTGGGCGGAGGTACGCCGATTCGGGATGGAAAGGCACGTCGATACTTCACCATTACTTCTTCGGGAGTTTTGGCTTTAAATGAAGCGAAAGCGGCAATCGAACAAATCTGGAATGGTGCTCAGTGGCCTTTAAGGTGGCCAGCATGAAACCGAGATTGAGTTCCGTGTTGCTGTGGCTTGTCAACGATGAAGCGGTGGGCGATCTTTTGGACGAATTTCGTGAGGAACGCCTACCGAATCTAGGTCGTATCCGCGCAGAACTTTGGTATGCGAGGGAGATAGGCAGTATTGTTCAAGCGTTGCTTGCTCTAGTAGCGATACCTGCGCGAAAGGCCAAAGGTCTGCGAGGGGTTACGTGGACTAACCGGAACTGTTTTGCTGTTTGCGGCGATCGCTATTGTCAAGAACCTCTGGAGCGTCCATTTCGAGGGCTACGTGATCATCGCCGGTAGTCTGTTCGTAACGCAGTCCGTTACGACATTTTTAGCACTTGGGCGTAGAAACGTCGGCAATAGTGACGAGCCGCTTTCCTCGATCTAAGGGCGCTCGCGGTAGTGTGAGAGGCTCGTTTTATGAGCCGGGTTTTTCATTTCTTTTATTTGCCACGGTTGCAGCTGCGCAGTGGCCGACACCTAAAAGCGCGATGGATGCTTACGATTTCGTGCAGGATCGGCGCTCGGCGGCGAGGCAGTTGTGGGAGAAGAAAGATCCAGCTGGAATTGAGATGCTGAAGGCGACGCTGCAGTATATGGACTCGCCACTGGTGCGCGATCTTTCCACGGGCAACCGATATTTGGCGGCGAGGCAGTTCAACATTGATGTCGATTTGGCGGAAGCTTACGCGTTGCAGGGCAACAAGGCAGCGGTGTTCGAGTATCTGCGAAAGGTAGTAGCGTATGACCCGAATCCATCGTTGGAGAAATTTCTTAGGGGCGAGAAGGCTTTTGATTCGGTGCGCGATGATCCGGAGTTCGGCAGGATTCTATCCGGAGTTCATGTTTTTGAATCGTTGTGGGATTCGCCGGTGCTGAATACTCCGTACAAGGAAGATTTGAGTGATGCGGAGAAGATTGCGGGACTTTCGAAGTTTTGGTCGGAGGTGAAGTACAACTTCGGTTTTCCGGAGAGGCTGGTGGCGATGAATTGGGATCAGATGTATGTGGATTCGATTCCCCGAGTGCTCGCCACGAAATCAACGACGGAGTATTATCGCGAACTGATGCGGCTTTGCGCGCGGTTGAGTGATGGGCCTACGAACGTGTACGCGCCGGAGCAAGTTTGACATTTATGACAAGCCGCCGTTCTGGACCGCCTTAGTGGAGGGACGAGTGGTGATTACATCTGTTCGGAGTCGGAGTCTTGAGGTCAAGGGAGTTCGGCCTGGAATGGAAGTTGTAGCGGTTGATGGCGAGCCGGTGAAGGAGCATGCGCGGCGCGAGGTTGAGCCGTACCAGAGCGCATCGACTCCGCAAGACGCCTGAGTTTGAATGGCGCATGCTGGAAGGCAATGTTGCTTATGTAGCGTTGAACAGCTTTGAGAATGAGGAAGTGGTGAATGGGTGGAAGAAAGCGTTCCCGGAGATCTCGAAAGCTTCGGCCATCATTCTGGATCTGCGTACGAACGGCGGCGGCGATAGCGGTATAGGATTTCAGATTTTGAGAGACCTTGCCGCAGCTCCATTTCTAGATTCACGGCAGCGCGAGCGCGAATACATTCCGACAGAGAGGGCGCGGGGAACGCTGATGGAATTCATCGATATTCCGGCGGATTTGAATCAGCCGCGAGCGAGCGGTTACAAATCTAATCCGGTGGTTGTGCTCTCAAGCGCAGCTACGTTTTCCGCGGCGGAAGATTTTCTGGTGGCGTGGAAGAACAGCGGGCGGGGAAAGATTATTGGCGAACCGAGCGGAGGAAGCACCGGGCAGCCGCTATTTTTCAAACTGCCGGGCGGTGGCAGCGGGCGCGTCTGCACTAAGAAAGATACGTTTCCGGATGGATCTGAATGGGTGGGCAAAGGGGTTGCTCCCGATATTCTGGTGCATCCCACGTTCGCCGATGTGCAAGCGGGAAGAGACACGGTGTTGAATCGCGCGTTGGCGTATTTGAGAAGCACGGGCGGGAAGTAGAGAGCGGAGCGGAACCTTCGGAGAAGAGTTTGCGTACAGGTTGGGGTGCGTATTATGTTCGTGAATCGCTGCATCATTTTTGCCTGTGTGAGTCTCAGTTCAGTTGCGCAGACGACGTCTCTAAGCGGACGTTGGGTGGTGACTGAGGACTTTTTCGGCACTCCCCGCTATTTGCGATTGCAACTGGAACAGAAGGGCTCGGCAATTAGTGGAGACTTGAATGGCGACAAAGTGGAAGGCACCGCAAATGGCAGTTTGATTCACCTTGCGGCGCACAACGGAAATAGCGATTCGTTAGATATTCAGGGCACGCTGAGCAATGGAGTTTTTACGGGAACATTGGTTGCCACCAGCGTTGATGGAAAGCAATCCAGTACGTTTTCCCTGAGCGCAAAACCCGCTCCACCTGTGGAACACCATACTCCGCAACGGCACGATTTCACGCCAACTGTGTTCTACCGCCAGTTCTCGGCAGCCAACAAACCAGTGCTGACTGTTTCGCCCGGAGACACGATCCACACAACCACCGTGGATGCGGGTGGGACCGATGAAAAGGGTGTGCGGCGCGTGGCGGGCGGTAATCCGGAGACGGGGCCGTTCTACATTGAGGGCACGATGCCGGGCGATCTGCTTGTCGTGCATATCGATAGATTGCGATTGAATCGCGATTGGGCCAGCAGCGATGACTCACTTGTGGATCGGAGTCTGAATAGCAATCTAGCGGTGAAGATGAAGGATGTGGGTAAAGAGGTGCGCTGGCATCTTGATGTCGCAAATGGCACAGCTTCGCCCGAAAAACCGAGTGAGCACCTGGCGCACTTTAGTATTCCGTTGAAGCCGATGCTTGGGTGCATTGCAGCGGCTCCGAGCATTTCGGGAGCGGCGCCGGGTACGGGTGATTCCGGCTTCTACGGCGGCAACATGGATTTCAACGAGATTGGCGAAGGCGCAACTGTGTATTTGCGAGTTTCGAATCCAGGTGCATTGCTTTATTTCGGCGATGCACATGCGGCGCAGGGGGACGGCGAGTTGAACGGCAACGCATTAGAAACTTCTATGGACGTGGAAGTGACCGTTGACATCATTCCCAACAAGCATATCGGCGACCCGCGAGTTGAGACCGCTGACGCCATCATCAGCATGGGGTTGGACGGATCAATTGATGAGGCGTTCAAAGAAGCCACCAGCGACATGGCTGCGTGGCTTGCTGAGGATTACAAACTAACGCTGTCCGAGATAGCGCAGGTGATGGGTGCGGCTGCGGAATTTCGGGTCAGCGAAGCGGCAGATCGCAATGCGGGCGTTGTTTTGAAATTGAAGAAGAAGTATCTGCAAGCGCTTGCTGCCATGGCAAAATGACGCGGTAGTTACAACTGCATACGCGGACACACGTTATTTCATTAGTGCGCTGCGCGAGCCAGCAGTCGCACCCAAGAATCTACTCGAAGTTTATCGCGGTAAGAATTGCGCTGTGCCTTTTCCCATGAACAGTTTTGCGATCTCGCGTTGTCGTTTACTTGACGCGGCTTGTAGTCGCTCACTTTCCATTCGAAGATTTGCACGGAGTGAACGCGATGTCGATACCACTAACATTTTTCGTGCCTGCGGCCAGCAGGTTTATGAGGAGTAGGACGAACACAGACTGGCGTTATGCGTCGAAGCTATTGCCGAGAATGTCTGAGTGTTCGGCACCACTTCAGATTGTTAGCCAACGAAACCTTCTTACCGATATCGAAATCAATTCGCGTTTCATGATTTCTTTGGCGCGAAGGATGGGCTTACGAATGTTGCCGGATTCAATGGGTTATTCCATTAATCACGATGCGCCGATTTATAAGCGCGATGTGAACGGCAAGGAGATTCACGGCATCTTGGCGTATGAGAGTTTTCCCAAAGAGACTTTTGGTCTACCGGTTGCGTGGATAACTGGCCCAACTCAACCGGAAACACTACTTCCGCTAGGCGTTCCGGCAGCTGCTATTAAAAGGATTATTAACTGGAAAGCGGAGAATGCGGGTAGAGCTTCGAAGTTATTGTTCACGACACGCGTGGCGCAGGAGGGATTTCTCGCACAGTTTGGCGAAAGGTGGCGACGCAAGTGTGCGGTTGTACCGTTCTTTCTACCCGAGAACGAGATGATTTCGATAGACGAAAAATGGCGTAAGGCGGTTGACGAGCCGGAGGCAGCGCTTTCCCTTTTGTTTGTGGGACGGCAGGCGCGGCGCAAGGGATTAGTGAAGATGTTGAAGGCAGTGGTGCCTATGTTGCGGGAGAACACAAAGCTACAACTCAACATTGTTTCGAGCTTTTCAGATGGTGCGGTGGATGTTCCGAATCTTCCCAACATTCGGGTGCTGGGTGAGCAGTCGAAGGCGGCAGTGATGCAACTGATGGCCGAGGCGCATTTGTTGTTGATGGTTAGTTCGTGGGAATCCTATGGCTTCACCTATATTGAGGCTTTGAGCCGAGGATGCGTGCCGGTGGCGTTGGACCGTCCGATTCAACGGGAATTGTTGGAACCGCATGGCATCTTGATGCCGTCGGATGAGCCCAAACAGATGGAAGAGATTTTGCGCGGCTTCTTGATGTGGCGCGGCCTGTTACAAAAGATGGCTTTGGGTGGGCAAGGATTATTCGCAAAACGATATTCGCCGGAAGCAGTGGCGTGGCAGTTTTATTCGGCATTAATGGATATGGTGCGGGTGCGCCAGACTGTGGAGACAGTGCGGTAAAGAGAACTGGGCTTGGTTTGTACTAGCGGTACGGGGTACTTAAGATTCTGAGATTACTTTCTATCCCACCGCACTGTATTTCAGCAACAAGGAATACGGAAGTCCAAACACACTATGCCTGGTTCTGCCACACAAAGTATCACAACAACGTTTTCGCCCACGCCGATGCCCCGGCGGGCTGAGATTCTAATAGCCGATGAATTGACGCTGATGCGTGAGGGATTGTCAGCGCTATGCAATTCCATTCCCGGCTACACCGTGGTATCCCAGGTGGGGACTGCTGCGGGGGCTTTAGCCGAGATTCAGCGGCTACAGCCGGATGTAGCGTTACTGGATTGGAACCTGTCGGATTTAGCGGCGACCGAAGTGATTCGGCGAGTACGCGACCAGAATTTGAAGACCCGGTGCGCGATTTTCTCGCAGCGGAAGGACAAGAAGACTGTCCTGGAAGTGCTGCGGACTGGGGCGTGCGGGTTCCTTTTGAAAACCTCGACATGCGATCAAATGATGGAAGCGTTGACACAGTTCGTCAATGGCGGAATTTATGTGTCGCCACAGATTGAAGTGATGTCGTTGTTCGGGGAACCGAATACCCGCATACAAGTGGATGATCCAATCGAGAGCCTGAGCAGCAGGGAATACCAAGTGTTCACGTTGCTGGTGGAAGGTGTGCGCGCCAAGGAAATTGCAGCCCGTTTACAGTTGAGCCCGAAGACGGTGGACACTTACCGGTCGAGCTTGATGCGGAAGCTGGATATTCATGATGTGGCGGGATTGGTGAAGTTCGCGATTAAGCGCGATTTGGCTGATTTAAAAGCTTCTTAGCCAAGAGGCTGACGCACCCCGGCGGCTTGGGTCAGGTTCGGCGCAATGGCGGCGGTTGGGGTGTGGAAATGTGGTACGCTGAGGGTGCTTACCACGTGAGAAAGGCAGTTTTTTTCTTTTGACCCGTCACGAACTTAAGGAACAGCTTCAGCACGACGAATTCAAGGATGCTGTTTCCAACGTAGTCACCTACACGCAATCGCACCGGCAGTTGGTTATTCGCTGGGCGATCATTGGCGCTGCCGTTGTTTTAATTGCGGCAGGCGTTTGGGCGTTTCTGAATTATCAGAAGGGCCAGCGGCAACACGACTTGGCTGAGGCTATGTCGATTGTGGATGCGCAGGTGGGTCCGCCGAACGATCCTGTAAAAACGTTTCCGACCGAACAGGCGCGTGATGAAGCGGCACAGAAGGCCCTGGCTGATGTGGCGGCGAAAGATGGCGATAGCAACGAAGGCATGATTGCGCGCTACTATGTGGCCACTTACAAAGCGAAACAGGACCAAGCGAGCGCGGCAGCGGATTTTCAGAAAGTGGCTGATTCCGGCAGTAGCATTGCACCGCTGGCGAAGATTGCTTTGGCGCAGATTTACGTAGGTCAGAATAAGGTACCGCAGGCGCAGGATTTGCTGCGGTCGATTATCAACAATCCTACCGATCTAGTTTCCAAAGCACAGGCACAAGTTCTGCTGGCACAAACTGAGGCGGCAGTGAATCCGCAGGATTCGAAGGCAACGCTAAAGATGGTGTCCGCCGATGATCAGAAACGCAAGGCAGTTTCCCAGGCTGTGGATGCAGTTTCTGCGCAATTGAAGTAAGAGAGAGTTTCCTAATTCATGCTGGGTCGATTGCGCCTGGATGTTGAGCGTTCGCGCGGCAGACGATACCCAGAACCCTTTCATCCGTATCGGAACGAATTTCAGCGCGACCGCGACCGTTTGATCCATAGCCGCGCGTTTCGCCGCATGGAAGGTAAGACGCAGGTTTTCACGGCGGGTCTGTCCGACCATTTCCGCAATCGCTTGACTCATACGATTGAGGTTTCGCAGGTGGCCAGGACTGTGGCGCATACGCTGGAACTGAATGAAGATTATACGGAGACGCTGGCGCTGGCGCACGATTTGGGGCATCCACCGTTCGGGCATGTGGGCGAGAAGGAATTGGATCGCCAGATGCGCGCGTTTGGGGCGAACTTTGAGCACAACCGGCACGCGCTGCGGATTGTAGACCACCTGGAGAATTACTACGCCCGATTTGATGGGTTGAATCTGACGGCGGAAGTGCGCGAAGGGATTATTAAGCATTCGCGCGAGGTGGGGGCGGGGACAATGGATCCGGATTTGATTTCGCTGCTGCCGGGGAAGCGGCCTCCGCTAGAGGCTCAGTTGCTGGATTTGGCGGATGAGATTGCGTATAACATTGCGGACCTGGACGACGCTTTTTCAGCGGATCTGTTCACGCTTGAACAATTAGGCGAGGCAGTTCCACTGTTCGCCGAATTATCAGAGCGAATTGATACACAATTTCCCGGTGCGACCGACCGAGTGCGCTTTTGGGAAGTGCAGCGGCAGTTGATGAATTTCCTGATTGGCGGGTTGATTGAGGGGACGGCGGCGGCGGCGGACGCGGCAGGTGTGCAGACGGTGGAGGATGTGCGCGAGTTGGATTGCCGACTAGCCCGGATGACGGATGAGGCACTGGCGATCAACCGGCAGATGCGGAGCTTGTTGATTAATCGTGTGTATGCGAATGAAGGGTTGATTGGGGATCGCAAACTGGCGCAGCAGCGGTTAGGGCAGTTGTTTTTGTATTTGATTGAGCATCCGCAATGTGTGTCGCCGGGGTATCGCGAGGCACTGAAGGAACAGCCGGTGCATCGTGTGGTTTGTGATTATATTGCGGGGATGACGGATCAGTATTTTTTGAAGCGGTACCGGGCGTTCTTTGGTGAGAACGATTAGGCCTTCACGGAAAGCGTGCTGATGGAGTCCGGCGGTAGGTTCAGCGCAAAAGCGCGATTGCCGATTTCGACTTGCGTGAGTTGGGGATGAGACTGCCCGTTTCGGATGAGCAGGAGGCAGGTTCCGTCGGGATTTTTGAAGCCGAGGGAGTCGTCGCAGGTTCCGGTGATGTTTAGTGTTCGTGCGCCGACATCAACAAAATGCGTCAGATGTTTCAACAAATAATAATCGTGGTTGTAATGGAATGTTTTTGTAGTTGGGTCAACGGAGACGAGTGAGTTTTGCGCCCAACCCCATGTGCTGAAGCCGCCTTGGATGGTTGAGATATTCCAGTACATGTAGCCGCTGACCCCGCTACGGAAGTAGTGTTTCATGAGTTGCCAGCAGTAGGAGGTGTAACTCCAGGCGTTCTTTCCATCGCCGCATTCTTGTTCGGACTGGTAGATGGCGAGAGAGGGAAATTGCGAGCGGAGGGCGGGAAGGGCGCTTTTACCAGCCCATTGAACACCAACGCCTTTGATGAGACGGGCGACGGCTGGGTCGGCGATGGCTACTTCGAGCAATTTGGGATTGCCGCGTTCGAGCGTTCCGAAGAAGACGTCTACACCGAGCTTTTGCATTTCGGGAGCTAGGTGGTGGAGGAAGCGGGCGAGACCTTCGGCGGTCCAGGTACAACTGGGGAAGTTTTGCGCGGAATTGAATTCGTTCTGCGGCATAACCATACCGATGTGAATGCCTTCGGCGCGATAGGCTTCGATGAAGCGAGCGAAATAGCGTGCGTACGCTTCGAAGTAGCGCGGTTCCTGGATGAACATGTCTTCGCCTTCGTGGCCGATTTGGTTTGGACGGATGCCGTTATCTTTCATGCCTGGATAGGCTGCGGCTTCGGCATAGAAATGATTGCGTTTCATCCAGCTGGGTGGAGTCCATGGTGAGGCCCAGAGCTTCAAGTCGGGCTGGTGGCGAATGGCGGCGCGTATGAAGGGGATGAGCGTTTGGCGGTCGTGGTCTATGGTGAAGTGCTTTAGGTCGAAATCGCCATCGGTCTCGTCGTAGCTGTAGGGGCTGGTAGCGAAATCGTTGGCGCCGATGGGCATGCGGCAGTAGGAGAAACGTGCCCCGGCTTGGGGGTGGAAGAGTTCATGCAGGATGGTTTCGCGGTCTTGCTCGGAGAGCATCTGGAGCGACGTCCAGCCGAGGTCATTGAAGCATGCTCCGAAGCCGGCCATCGGCGGGGTTGAGGCGACGGTTTGTGAAGGGTCGACGTTTAGATTGAGCATCTCCCAGCTGAAGGCGGGCTTGAAGACAGAACCGCTTTGCCACGGACTGGCTTCAGTGGTAGTAATTAAGGCGATGTTGGGGTCGGTGAGGGGTTCGGGAAGCGGAAATTGACCGTGTGCGTGTGCGGTGCGAACAGAGAGTCCGGTTAATGCTGCGCTGGTGAGACGGATTAGTTGACGCCGGGTAAGATTCTTAGGAGGCATAGGTATGAAGATCCTACGCTCACGAGCATATACGAGCGCATGAATTTTTATGCGATACTCACAAGCAAATGAGACGGCTGGTGTTCAGGATATTTGTCGCTGGTGCGGTGCTTTCGGTAGTGGGGTGGGCGCAGGTGAACCCAGGAATTGAGGCGGGTAATGGCAATGTTGGCTCGACGACCAACGGGTCGGCCGGCCCTCTGTCGGGATCGAATCCGAATTTGATTGGAACCGTTACGATGGGTCACGCCATTTTCTTGTCTGGAGCAGTGATGTTCGACGATGGCACGCCTCCGAACAACCAAATTAAGATTGAGCGGTTTTGCGGAGCGGGCGGGGTGCGGCTGGAGACACACACCGACGCGAAGGGACACTTTTCGTTCCAGGTGGGAGGCGAGCAGGGCAACAACGCCAGTGATGCCGAGTATTCCAGCAGCACGTTTGGGGGAAAAAATGGGCTGAGTGCGGCGGCCGGGAATACGGGTGCAGGACGGGGGATTTCGTTGATTGGGTGTGAACTGCGGGCGGTGTATCCCGGCTACGTTTCCGATCGCATCGACATTTCTTCGCATCATGCGATGGACGATTCGAAGGTGGGCACGCTGGTTTTGCATCGTGCGACAGATGTGAAGGGCACAACGGTGAGCGCGACCAGCGCAGAAGCTCCGAAGACGGCGCAGAAGAATTTTGCCAAAGGTGTGGCGGCTGCAGAAAAGGGTAAATATGCTGAGGCTGAGTCGCATTTGATAGCGGCGACCGGCGAGTTTGGGAGGTACGCAGTGGCTTGGGCAGCGCTGGGCGAGGTAGAGGAGCAGTTGAACAAACCAACGGAGGCGAAGCAGGCCTATTTGGCGGCAGCGAGCGCGGACAGTCATTTTGTGACACCTGATTTGCGGCTGGCTCGATTAGCGATGGTGGAGAAGAATTGGACGGAGGGCGCGAAATATAGCGAGCAGGTTGTGGGTATGAATTCGGTAGAGTTTCCGGCGGCGTTTTGGTACGACGCGCTGGCTAGTTATAACCTGAAAAACTTTGCTGAGGCGGAGAAGAGTGCTCGGGCGCTGGTGGCGATGGATTCACAACACAAGTACGCGGAGGCAGAATCGATGTTGGCGGAGTTTACGGCGAAGCGCGGGCAGTTGGATGAGGCCGAGGCGCATATTAAGGCTTATTTGGCCGAGGCTCCGAACGCGAGGAATGCGGAGATGATGAAGCGGGAGTTGGCGCAGATTGAAACGGTGAAGGCGGCGCAGGGGAAGGACTAGGCAGAGCGCTCGTGGCAGAAACCCAGTTTGAGTAAGCTTCCTCAGAAAGCAGCCACGACCATCGTTGGCTCACATTGAACGGCTAAATCGGCGGGGTCGTAGCCGAGGGCGAGGAGGCTGTCGTTGGCGCGTTTGCGAACGGTGAAGGATGGGTCGCGCGTGAGGCGTTGGAGCGAGGGAACGGCGCGGGAATCGTCGGTCAGGCCCATGGCCCAAGCCATGGCGGCGCGTAGGAGGTGCTGCTTAGTCGTGCAGAGGTGGATCATCTTATCTAGCGCTGCTGTGTCGCCCATTCGATAAAGGCCGACTAGTGCATTGGCGACGACGCGGTGGTTGGGGTCGTCGATTCCGGTTCGGAAGGTGGTTAGCACGATTTGATCTGCCCGGCTTATTTTGGGATTCCAGAGAGCTTCGATGATGCTGGCGCGGATACGGGCGTCGGCGGATTGCAAATGGTGTTGCAGGAGTACGGCGCTGGGACGTAGTTGAACCAGGAGCTTAGCCGAACGGGAGCGAATACGTGAATCCTTGTGAGATTCGAGTTTACGCAGCCATGGGACCAGAATGCTGTAATCTCCAAGCGACGGAACCAATTGCAGTGTATGCAGGACGGCGGCCGGTTGAACTAGCACGTCAGCGGCGCGGGCCAGCTTAATTAGGAACTGTGGATCGACAATCGGCAGCAGAGACATGGCCACGTAGGCAGCGTCGTGCGGCACGGACTCTTGGTTCAAGCTATCGTGTTCCAGAAGAACCGAGATATACATGCTGCCGGTGGTAGCCCAAAAGGCCATTTCATGTGCCGCTTGATCAACGCCGCGCGTGGTGAGGTAATAGAAAAAAACCTTGATAGCGCGCAAAGGCGCCCGCTGGTAGAGGGCTTGAAACTCCTGCCGAACCTCATTCAAACCCAGGCTGCTTTCCGGGCGATGGAATGAATGACTGTGCTGCGATGGATGGGTGACTTCGAGCATTCTCAGAATCAAGCGACAGATCGCCTTAGAATGCTTATCGACAGAAAACCCCGGCCTCTTTGGGGGAGACCGGGGTTTTCAATTTTTCCAACCCAAACTGGATTACGCGGCCAGTTCTACGCCTTCGCCATCTTCATCAACTGGTTCGCCAGCAGCGCGCTGACGATCAATCGCTTCCTGACAGGGGACACAGTAAGCTGCCCAAGGTAATGCCTTCAGGCGCTTTTCTGGGATTTCCTCTTCACAACGCAGGCACATACCGAAAGATTCATCCTCACTTCGGTTAATGGCCGCCTGGACATCTTTGAGAAGCTTCGATTCCCGGTCCAAGTTGCGAATGGCTACTTCGCGATTTAATTGCTGCTGTAAACGGTCAAAATCCTCAGCCGCATTTTCGATTAATATCTCGTCCCGATCGGACGAGCCGGTCAGCAACTCTGCACGCTTGTGTTCGAGTACCCGCCGGATTTCTTTTGCTTTTGTTGCCGTCATTTCCTTTTTTCTCCTCCCAAATAACAGACACCGAATGACATCGCTCCCGTCCTGTTTGCAATTCCACTAAACTAGTGGAAAATCAGGATCTTACACTGCCTCGGAGCTGACCTACGGCGCTCATACAGTGTGTTGAGATGCAAACGATCTCTTCAAAGTTTCACAGTCTACCAAATTCTCCGGCTCGCTGTCTCATCTACATGTGTCTGTTTCGACAAATCTTCTCACATGTAGAGAAATAATTGTACGCTTTTAGTCTGATAATGTTCCACAATAACCAGTTAGTGGGGTACCCAAGATTGAACTTTCAATGGGGATTGACCGCCCGCTAAGCCCTTCGTAACTGCGGATATAGTACCGGAGGCCTCACTTCTCTCTCACCACTCTATCTAGGGTTTGTTCACAGGTTATCCACAAGATGTAGGACCGCAGGCGTAAAATCCGTATTGACGCAATTGTCAAATAGGTGTTGAATAGGGACTGTCTCCTCAAGACGACTTCAGTATTGTGGAGGCTCCCGATCCAAGAAAGGCCCCTGAAGTAATACCTATGGGACAACTCAGCGTCAATATTGCCGTCAAAATGAAAGAGATGCACCGCTCGTTGAAGCGTGAAGAGAGAACCGGCGTGTCGTTCCCGCGCCACTTCACCTCTAAATTGGAGAACGGTGTTACGCCGTACGATTTGATCCAGTGGGAGTCGCGTTCAGCCACCATTGGTGACAGCAAGGGCGCTGTCATTTTTGAACAACGTGATATTCAGGTGCCGGCCGATTGGTCTCAAACGGCTACCAATATTGTTGCCAGCAAATATTTTCACGGTCGGATGGGTTCTCCGGAGCGCGAAAACAGCGTAGGACAGTTGGTTCATCGCGTAGTGGACACGATTGCCGATTGGGGTTTCGCCGGTAATTATTTCAAGACGAAGGAAGATTCCGAGAACTTCCGCATGGAACTGGCGCATTTAATGCTGCATCAGAAGGCGGCATTCAATTCACCGGTTTGGTTTAACGTGGGTGTGCGCGAGGCGCGTGGGTATGGCTTCTATTTCGATGAAGCGACGCAAACTACGAAGAAGTTAATGCCGGGCGAGAACCATCCGCAATGTTCGGCGTGCTTTATCAATTCGGTGGGAGATTCGCTGGAATCGATTCTGGATTTGGCGAAGACCGAGGGGATGTTGTTCAAGTGGGGGTCGGGCACTGGGACCAACCTTTCGGCTATCCGAGAAGAAAATGCGCATTTGTGGGGCGGTGGCAGAGCATCTGGGCCGCTGAGCTTCATGAAGGGGTTCGATGCGTTTGCAGGCGTGATCAAATCGGGCGGTAAGACGCGGCGTGCGGCCAAGATGGTGATTTTGAATTCGGATCATCCGGATATTGAAAAGTTCATCTGGTGCAAGGCCAAAGAAGAGAAGAAGGCGCATTCTCTGATTGAAGCGGGTTACGATTCTTCGCTGGATGGCGAGGCGTATTCAAGCGTGTTCTTCCAGAACGCGAATAATTCCGTGCGTGCCACCGATGAATTCATGCAAGCGGTGGCAGAGGATGCGGATTGGTGGACGAAGGGCGTGGCGAGTGGTCAGCCGGTCAACCGACTGAGGGCGCGTGATCTGATGCGGGAAATAGCCGATGCAACGCATCAATGCGGCGATCCCGGCATGCAGTTCGACACGGTGATTAACCGCTGGCACACGTCGAAGAAGACCGGGCGCATTAACGCGTCGAATCCATGTTCGGAATATATGTTCCTGGACGATTCCGCTTGTAACCTGGCTTCGCTGAATTTGATGAAGTATGTGGGCGCCGACGGCATTTTCAATGTAGAAGATTTCCGGCACGCTGTGGATACCGTTACACTGGCGCAGGAAATTATTGTTGATAACGCCAGCTATCCGACCGAAAAGATTGCCAAGAACTCGCATGATTTCCGTCCGCTGGGACTGGGTTACGCGAATTTAGGTGCGATGCTGATGTCGCTGGGTATGCCGTACGACAGTCCGGAAGGGCGCGATTTTGCGGCGGCGATTACCGCGATTATGTGCGGCCAATCGTATCTGACGAGTGCTCGCATTGCTGAGGCGGTGGGAACGTGCGTGGGCTATGCCGAGAACGAAGAGTCGTTCCTGGATGTGATTCGCATGCATTGGAACGCGGTAAGCCGGATTGAAGGCAGGCGCGTGCCCAAGGCTATGCTGGACGCGGCTGAGGCTTGCTGGCGTGAGGCTTATGAAGTGGGTTCGGTTACCGGATTCCGCAATGCGCAGACGACGGTGCTTGCGCCGACCGGGACCATCGGCTTCATGATGGATTGCGATACCACTGGTATTGAGCCGGATTTGGCACTGGTGAAATACAAGAAGCTGGTGGGCGGCGGCGTAATCAAGATTGTGAACAACACGGTTCCACAAGCCTTGATTAAGTTGGGCTATACGCCAGAGCAGACCGAAAAGATTGTCGCGCACATTGATTCGACGGGAACAATTGAAGGAGCGCCGGCGATCAAGGCGGAACATTTGGCGGTGTTTGATTGCAGCTTCCGTCCGCAGAACGGAACGCGCTTCATTCATCACATGGGGCACATTCGGATGATGGGCGCGGCACAGCCGTTTATTTCGGGCGCGATTTCGAAGACCATCAACATGCCGGAAGAGTCGACGGTGGAGGACATCATGGATGCCTACACCGAAAGCTGGAAGCTGGGGCTGAAGGCGGTTGCGATTTATCGCGATGGTTCGAAGAAAGTGCAGCCGCTCAGCTCGGGTATCGGCAGCAAAGGCGAGAGGAAGGCTTCGGCTGCGGCAGCCGCGGCTGCTGCGCCGCAAGTGGTGGAGAAGATCGTCTACCGCCCGGTACGCCGAAAGCTGCCGGATGAGCGCGCCTCGGTTACGCATAAGTTCTCGATTGGCGGGCATGAAGGCTATATAACGGTGGGTCTATATGAGGATTCGACACCGGGCGAAGTTTTCATTTCGATGGCCAAGGAAGGTTCGACAATATCCGGTTTGATGGATACGCTGGCGACCTCCATCAGCTACGGGTTGCAGTATGGCGTGCCGCTAAAGTTTCTTGTGGAAAAGTTCAGCCACGTTCGGTTTGAGCCGAGTGGATGGACGGGGAATCCGCAAGTGCCATATGCAAAATCGATTATCGACTATATCTTCCGGTGGCTGGGAGCGCGGTTTTTGGGCATAACGGAGGCGTCGGAGGCGGTGGTAACACCCAAGCTGCGACCTACGGAAACTGAACCGCAACAGGCGCTGCCGTTTGAGGCGAATGTCGTTTCGGATGCTCCGTTGTGTTCGGAATGCGGCAGCATGATGACGCGCAATGGTTCTTGCTATAAGTGCGAGAATTGCGGCGGCACTAGCGGCTGTTCATAGGATTAAAGGTGGGAGAGAACGGCAAGCTCCGGGGATTGGTGATCCAGAGCTTGCCGGGCTCATCTTTTAGGTTTGTGGTTTGCTTTAATTGCCAGAAAGCTTAAAGCAATTGAAG
>CAVOJX010000005.1:0-175955 GCA_963696305.1 Bryobacterales bacterium
GGAGACATCTGTCTCAAATGAACTCGCAAGACACGCTCAACCTCACCGACCTCGTCGAAGCTCCCAAGCCTAACGGCGGTCCGGTCACTCCGGAAGGCCGCGCCATCTCGTCGAAGAACGCCACCAAACACGGCTGCTGTGCCGACACTCTGCTCCTCCCCCACGAATCCGAAGCCGATCTCAAGAAGGTGCACGCCACTTGGTTCACCTCCTACAAGCCAAAGGACGAAGGCGAAAAAAACTTAGTCGAAAAGCTGATCAAAGCCGACTGGTTCTTGCAGCGTGCCACCAACGCCCTGGAATCCGTGGAAGCCGATCTCTACAACGCCAACCCCAATCCATCCCAATGGACAGAACTGCAACAGCGCACCCTCGGCCGCTTCCAGCGCTATCAAACCGCCAAGAACAATCTCTTCACACAAGCTCGGAAAGCCGTCGAAGACTACCGCAAAGCCCGCCAATCCGAAGCCGACCGCGCCGCCAAACTAGCCCTTCTCGAAGAACGCCTCAAAGCCGCCAAAAAGAAGAACAATCAAAAAGAACCAACCTGGCAAGAACATCTGGATGACATGAAGAGACAAGCCATCTCGCTGGGCTTCAAACCGCCCACCGAAGACGAACTCTAGTCGCCTTCCCGATCTTTTTGAAAACCACCCACCACGCCAGGGAAAAGTGTATCCTAAAACCAAAAGCGAACACCATTCGCAAAAAACCAACGCCGCCACCACTCAAAACTACCACCGCTCGCTGCCCTCCGAAGCACCACAATCCGACCCACCCAACGCCAACCCAGCTACGCCAGCCCCTCTTCTCTAGTTCTTCCCGAGAACACAAGCCAAAACAACCAGTTCGTTTCGAAACGCCCCCGCCACAAACTTCCGTCCCATACATCGCCGCTGCTATACTACTAATTTGTGTGTCTGCGGGAAACGCCAGTGTCTAAACGCTGGTTTTAGGAGGAGTGTAAGTGTTCATTAACCTCCATGATTTAGAGTCAAAAAGTCTCCCATTTCAAGTGGACGTCCCAGCGGGCAAGATTGATTTTGACAGCAAGCTAAACCAGCCTTCGGCTTTGCACGCCGAAGGTACGGCAAGCTTGTTGAACCACACACTCGGCGAAATTCGCGTTGAAGGCGATTTGCGGGTGGAAGCAGCGGCCGTCTGCGATCGCTGTCTGGAAGCCATCCAGCTTCCAATTCAAAGTCATTTTGATCTTGTCTACATGCCGGCCGGCGAATCCGCGGTTGGTGGCGAGGATGAGATTGACGAAAACGCCGTAGAGGTCGGCTTTTACGAAGGTAATGGCTTGGAACTTGACGACGTCTTGCGAGAAGTAGTTTTGTTGGCTTTGCCCATGCAGATTGTCTGCAGCGAAGCTTGTAAGGGTATTTGCCCCATATGTGGGCAGAACCGCAACCAGCGGGATTGCCACTGCGAAACCAAAGCCGTGGATGACCGTTGGAAAGGTTTGAAAGATCTGCGCGCCGAAATGGCTCGCGAAGGAATTAGAAAGTAGATACGCCATGCCAAATCCGAAACGCCGCCACTCGAAGCGACGCACCTCCACCCGCCGGGCCCACGATGCCCTGACCATTCCCCAGTTCGCGGACTGCCCGAATTGTCACGAAAAGATCCGCGCCCACCGCGCCTGCCCGAAATGCGGCAAGTACAAAGGCCGTGAAGTGGTCGAGGTTGTGGAAGCGTAGTAACCTATAAAGACCGTGCCGTTACAGCACGGTAAACACTTCCAAAAGCAGGAGCATCAGCAACCATCACATGGTGACCATAGCCCTGGACGCAATGGGCGGCGACCATTTTCCGAAGCCTGAGGTGGAAGGTGCTCTCCAAGCGGCCAAACTGTATGACGTTCGCGTCATCCTCGTCGGTCGCGAAGATGTCATCCTCAAGGAACTTGACCGTCACCACGGCTGGCAACGTCTTCCTATCGAGATCCGTCACGCCAGTGAACAGATCACCATGGATGACAGCGCCGGCAAAGCCGTCCGCGCCAAGAAGGATAGTTCCATACGTGTCGCCTCTCGGCTGGTGAAAACCGGCGAAGCCCAAGGTGTCGTATCCGCCGGAAATACCGGTGCCGTCATGGCTACTGCCAAGATGGTACAAGGCATGCTCCGCGGTGTCGATCGTCCGGCTCTCGCCTCAGCCTTCCCCACCGTGAAAGGCACCTCCGCCGTCATGCTCGATGTCGGCGCCAATGTGGATTGCACCGGCAAGATGCTCGCCCAATTTGCCGTCATGGGCAGCGCCTACGCCAGCATCATTTTGAAGATGCGCAACCCGCGCGTCGGCCTTCTATCCATAGGCGAGGAAGAACACAAGGGCAACGAACTCACGCACGAAGCATTCCCGCTCATCAAGGCTTTGCCGCATATCAATTTCATCGGCAACGTCGAAGGCCGCGACGTCTATTCGGGCACTGTAGACGTCATCGTTTGCGATGGCTTTGTAGGCAATGTCGCGCTTAAGACAAGCGAAGGCTTGAGTGGAAGCCATTCGCCACATGCTGCGCGAGTCGATGGTGAAGACAACTACCCGGAAGGTCGGCGCATTCCTATCGCGCGGCGCATTTGCAGAATTCAAAAAGCGGGTGGATTACAGCGAGTATGGCGGCGCTCCGCTGCTCGGCCTCAACGGCATCTGCGTCATCTGCCACGGTCGATCAACCACCAAAGCCATCGCCAATGCCATCCGTATCGCAAAGGAGTTTGCGCTTGGCAGAATCGACGAGGCCGATTGCAACGGAACTCGGTCTGGAAGCATCTGCGGTAAGGTAGACTTCGATGAGTTCAAGTCGTATCAGAGCGCTGCTGTTTGCGGCGTTGCTGCCCTTTTCGTTAGTTGCCAAAGACGATCCTGTCCAGTGGTCGCTAACCGCCAAAGACGCGCCAAAGCGGCGCCAGGCGGCAAAGCGTATCTAAACTGAAAGCCACAATCCAGGATGGCTGGCATCTCTATTCGCCCACAACTCCTCCCGGTGGACCAATCATCACCCAAATCACTCCGGCCGACAATCCGTCCATCAGCAAGTGGAATGTCTATCGTCCAAACCCGTTCGCAAGCTCGATCCCAACTTCCAGGTAGACACCGAAACTTATACAGCCTCCGCCACCTTCCTGCTGGAAGCTCAACTAGCGCAATCGGCCACGGCTCTGTAGCCTGTCAGTGAAGCCGTTCGCTATCAGGCCTGCACCGATGTCAAGTGTTTGCCACCGGTGAAGCGAACCGTCGAGACACAACTCGCCGTCGCCCCCGGCGCACCAACTCAAAGCGAGCCCATTCAAGCGGGTTACGATCTCGTATCCGATAAAGCCGCCAGCGCCGCTACCGTCCGCTGTTGCAACTACCAAATCCGCACCGGCACAAACCAATCAGGACCTGCTGCCGTTTCTCCTCACCGCATTCGGATTCGGGCTGGCCGCAATCTTCACGCCTTGCGTCTTCCCCATGATTCCCATCACGGTCTCCTTCTTCACCGGTCAGCAGTCTTCCCAGAAGTCAGCGTGGCTGAAGGCGCTCGTATTCTGTTTGGGCATCATCGTGCTCTTCACCGCCATGGGCTTCCTCGTTACCGCCATTGCCGGACCCTTCGGCGTCGTTCAGTTAGGTTCCAGCCCGTGGGTCAATGGCTTCATCGCAATCGTCTTCTTCATCTTCGGCTTAAGCCTCTTAGGTGCGTTCGAATTAACTCTACCCTCCGGCTTACTCACCAAACTGAATAGCGCCTCCGATGGCGGTGGTTATGCCGCCACTCTGCTCATGGGTCTCACATTTTCGCTGACGTCTTTCGCTTGCATCGGCCCCATCGTCGGCCCCCTCCTTATCGCCTCCGTTCAGCAGAAAGGCGCGCAGCCCGTTCTCGGCATGATGTCTTTCGCCACCGGCTTAGCCGCGCCATTCTTCCTTTTAGCGCTCTTCCCTTCTTACCTGCAAAAACTGCCGCGTAGCGGCGGCTGGATGTCCCGCGTCAAAATCGTCCTCGGCTTCATCGTGCTGGCGTTCATGTTGAAGTACCTGGTCAATGTCGATCAGGCATTGCAAACTCACCTCATCACGCGCGGCATCTTCCTGGCCGGCTGGATCGTCTTATTCGCGCTGCCCGGTCTCTATCTACTCGGCATGCTGAGCATGGAAGGCATCAAACGCGACGACAAACTATCCGTCAGCCGCACGCTCATCGCGGCTGTGTTTTTGATCTTTTCCATCAGTCTGATTCCCGGTTTGTTCGGGCAAAAGCTCACCGATGAGATCGAAGCCATTGCGCCCGAACCTGCAGCCGCAACTGGAGTAGCCGGCGCAGCCACAGCCGCGAAACCAGAACTCAAAAACGACCTGAACGGTGCGCTAACCCAAGCCCGCGAACAGAACAAACTCGTCTTGGTCGATTTCACTGGTTACGCCTGCACCAACTGCCACTGGATGAGCCGCAACATGTTCACCCGCCCCGAAATCGCCGACGCCTTAAATAAGTTGGTCGTGGTCGAACTCTACACCGACGGCACCGACGCCGAATCAGAGAAGAACCAGAAGCTCGAAGACGACAAGTTCCAAACCGCGTCCATCCCCTTTTACGCCATCATGAACCCCGATGGCACAGTAGTCGCCACCTTCCCCCAACTCACCAAGAACCCTCAGGAATTCCTAGCCTTCCTCGAAAAGCGCGCTTAGTTGCTGGCCCAATGTGACACGCATCCGCGCGCGTATACCTTTAGTTGTGAACCTGACCCTATTCGTAGACGACGATATCGTTGCTGAAGCACGAAAATCTCGTCGGCAAAGGCAAGCGGAGCGAGGCGGCTTCCGAATTCCTCCGGCTATCCCGCTTGTCCAAGGGTGAATCCAACGGTTGGAAGTTCAACCGGGACGAACTGCACAAACGCTAAATGGGCCGATACGGCTTTTCTGGCGGGGCAGCGGTCCTATACAGCGAGGGCTCGCCTCACTACTCATGTCGCAGCGTAATTGCCGGATCTACCGACGCCGCACGCATCGCCGGCCTTGCTGAAGCCGCCAGCGCGAGCACCAACAGCACGGCAGCGCTAACCAAAATATTCGCCCCATCAAACGGACTGGTCTTGTACAACAACGAAGCAATGTACTTGCCGGTGAAATAGAATCCCACCAGCCCAAGACAGCTTCCAATCACCACCGGAGTCAGGCTTTCCATCGCAGCCAGCCGCAATAGATTCGCTCGCTCAGCGCCCAGCGCCACTCGGATACCAAAATCTCGTTGCCGCGCTGCACTGATATAAGCCACCACGCCATAAATACCAATGCCGCACATGCAAAGTGCAATTAGCGCGAATGCCGAAGCCAACCAAGCCGAAAACCGTGGCTGCCAGGTATTCTCGTCAATCAAGGTCTGCAAAGTCTTCACTTGCACAACCGGTTGCTCGGAGTTTTTCAAAGCCAAGGCATGTCGCAACGTCTGTATCAGCGCACTGGGATTGCCTTCGGTCCGCACCGCCATCCCAGTCAGGAATGGCATCAACGTGGTTTGTTCAAAATCAATATACATTTCCGGTGCGACGGCTTCGTTCAAATCAAGATCCGGCGAATCCTTCGCCACACCGATCACCTGCGCGCCCTGCTGTCCATCCTCGTCCAGGAGAAACCTGCCGACCGGATTTTGCTCATTGAAGTACTTGCTCACGAAAGCCTGATTCACAATCGCGTACGGGCGGTCTTTTGCGCTTGCTCCCGGGGCAAAGGTCTCGCCCGAAATGATTGGGATGCCCATGGCACGAAAATAATCGCGCGTCACGGCTTGCGTCACCATGTATATCGGTTCGCTCTGACCGGGCACGCGCGAAATTGTCGTCACCATCACGTGCGAGAGCGGAAGACTGCTCGAAAGCGCTGCCGCCTGAACGCCCGGCGTCTGTTGCACCTGCGCCAGCAATTGCATGTATTCCGCGCGGGGGATCGCTTGCTCTTCTGGCGTTTTCTTGCGCGACAAACCATGCCACGCTCCCGTAGGCAGTCGCATGGTTAAGACATGATCGGGCCGCAGCCCATGATCTTCAGAAAGCATTCGCGTCAGACTGCGCACAAGCAACCCGGAATCAAGCAGCAGTAACAGCGAAATTCCCGCCTCAATCGCCAGTAGCGACCGCAGAAAACGGTGCGCATTCTTGCGGCTGTCTATCAGCGTTCCTGTCTCGCGCAGACCGGATGCCAGATCAATTGACGTGGATGCAACGGCAGGAAACGTCCCGCAGAGCAGCGCGCTCAGCAATGCAATGGCAAAGCTGAAAAATAAGCTGCGCATATTCAACTGCACATGAGAGAGATACGGTATGCCGGCGCCAATCGTTGTCAGATGATCGCGAATCAGGCTCAAAGCCCCATAAGTTCCGGCGCATGCAATGGCCAGCGACGCAAAAGCCAGCAGAAAAACTTCAATCAAACTCTGCCGGATGAGTTGCATTCGCGTTGCTCCCGTAGCAAGGCGGATGGCGTAATCGCGCCTTCGCGAAATAGAGCGCGCCAGAAGAACACTGGAAAGGTTGGAGCAGCCAATCAACAGTAAGCCGCACACCATACCCATCGCCATCCATAAAGTGGCACGCTGTTGCGCATCTGTGTCATAGGTAATTGCGGATGCGTGCAAATAAAGCGGGCCCCGGCTGTCCGTCCCTGCTTCCGAAATTGCTGTGGCTATCGCGTCCATCGCGTGTTGCGCGCTGGACATGCTGACTGTTGGTCGAAGCCGCGCCACAACTTGCAAGCCGCGCGAATTGCCGGCTTCGATTTCGGCGGGAGTCATACGCAAAGTCGTCCAAAGCAAACCTCCGCTGTTTGCCGCAGGCAGCGTAAAAGTGGACGGCATGACACCTATTACCGTGTACAGATCCCCATCCACTTGCGCGGATCTGCCAACAACATTCGGATCTCCGTTGAACAATTGCTGCCAAGCCTTATAGCTAAGCAAAAGAACGGGCGGCGCACCCGGCCGATCGTCTTGCGGCCCTAGCACTCGGCCGCGCAGCGGTGCGGCATTCACCAATCCAAAATAATTGCCCGAAACCGTCAAACCGAACAATTGATCCGGATTAGGGACACGCGTAACAGTCAGAATGGACGTGCGAACGGCGGCAACTTGCGAGAAAACCTCGGTGCGGGAGCGCAAGCGATCAAACACCGCCGGCGAGACCAGACCTAATTCCTCGTTCTTGTGATTGCTTTTGACGGCAATCATAGACGCCTGGTCGATAAAACCGGCCGGGTGCAGCAATATTGCATCGACGACGCTGAATACCGTCGCCGTAGCACCAATACCGAATGAGAAGGCGATCAACGCCGTCAGAGCGAAAAACTTACTGCGCCATAGCGACCGCAGCGTGAAGATAATATCCTGCAACATAAAAGGGCCGGAATCCCGATTGTAAATCAAGATCCGGCCCTTCGATCATGAAAGAACTAGAAGGTTAAGTGAAGCCGCAGTTGCAAAAATCGCGGACTACCAATCGTATGCTGAATAACGCCCAAGCTTCCTTCCGGCGGATAAACCGGCGGAGCACTGTACCCGGCAAAGAACACTACGTCGTTGTTCGGAGTGTCAAAATCCGCATGATTGAACAGATTGAAGGCATCGAAATCAAAGCGCAGTTTCACTCTTTCGGTCAGCAGGAACTGCTTGTTCAACGTGGCATCGAAGCGCACCTGGAATGGTCCGCGGAATGTATTCCTTCCTGACGAACCGTAAATGGATTCATACGGATCATCCAGCGGAACGCCGTAAGTTCCAGGCGTCACAAATACCGGCGCAAAGTCGTTCGCATTCAAAACCGGTTTACCAGCGTTCACACCTGTCGTTCCCTGTAACTGCGCTTGCGAGTAGGTAACACCCGACTTCAGCGGGACGATTGGATTACCAATTTCGTCGTCGGTGCCGAAATACAAACTGCCAACCGAACCTGAATAGTCATACACACTATAGGGTTGCCCGCTCTGCGCCACTGTCTGTCCACCCAGCGTCCATCCGTTGATGAATGCACCTAGCAGTCGGCTCTGCGTAAAGCTTGGAATCGTGTAGCTGTAGTTAATCAGGAAGACGTGCGTTTGATCAAAATCCGCCGATGCGTAGTTCGATTTCGGATAAAGCGGATTGTTGCCAGTGAAGAACAAACCGAGTCCGCTCTGTTCATCCAGCGCATGCGAATATGTGTAACTTGCCGTAAACTGCAACCCGTTTGACAGCCGCTTGCGAAGTTGCAGTTGCAAAGCGTTGTAATTCGAAATTCCTTCCGCTTTATACAAAACCGAGTTCATGTCATACCCGATATAAGGCACACGAACCGGAGCATTCCCCGAATATTCACCGGTTGAAATCGGCTCGTCTGCCGGTTGGTCGTACAACACACCGCCGTAAGAAGATGTCTGACCATTCACCGGATTCGCCGCCGTAGCGATATTCGGCTGGTTGAATGGAATGGGCAAAACCTGATGAATGCCATGGTTGCCCACATAACCCACGCTCAACAACCAGCTATTGGCCAATTGATACTGAAGATCAAACGTCCAATTCTCCGAATACGGCAGCTTGTTATTAATGTCGTAACCGCCAAACAGGAATGGCCCGAAAAGGTTCCCCGCCGGGTAATCGCCCGAAATCGTCTGGGCTAAATTAGGCAGCAAAGCTTGAAACGCAGCCGGGCTTCCCGGAGGAGTTGCAGGCGCGGTTGTTCCGAACGGCGTGCCGAATGTTGCTCCTTTCGAAGCAAAAATCGGCGTCACAAACGGCGGCGCAAGTGTCACGCCAAATGGGCCATTGTATCCGCCGCCTGCGCTCGGCGAAAGATAGGAAAAGAATTCGCCGCGATCGGCATACATACCGAAACCTGCCCGCACCGTCAACTTATGCGTTGGAGTGAAAGCAACGCCGATACGCGGAGCAATTATGAATTGATGCTGTGTCATCAAAGTGTCGCTCGCCCCGGACGTCGCAAACTGCTTATTGTTTCCGGCGAATTCCAGTCCTGAATTGGTAATCGTGTCTGTGGCCGCGTCGTACGCATACATATTGCCGTTGAAATCGGTCAAGCGCCCATACTTCTCTGACAGCGGACCATCGAAATCCCAACGCAAACCCACGTTCAACGTCAAATTGCTCCGTAGTTTGTAGTTGTCGTTGATATAAGCGCCGCCTGTGTCGGAACGGTAATAACGCGAAGCACTGCCTGCGAAAGCCGCTGAATAAGTTCCGGTGCGAACCCCACCTTCCACAAAGTTGACAAACGTTTTGAAATCAATCGTGTCGCTCGAAGTGTTGTTGTTCACAATATTCAGTTGCGTGTGATCCCATTGGAAGCCTGCCGATATGGTGTGCTTGCCCTTCACCCAATTGATGTTTGTGCCGTATTCCCATTGGTTCTGATACATGCCCGCATTGCCAAAGCTCGCGCTGCCTCCAAATTGCAAACCATTCGAAATAGTCGGATCGGATGTGGTCATTTCAATCTGGGGAAACGTGTTGGTCCCAAGCAGGTTGATCCCAAAATCGGAAGGAGTGAATGCTTGCCCGGTATGCGAATAGGCATCCATCCGCGTAAAGCCTACCTTCTGTTCCCAGGTAAGCGTAGGCGTCAAAACGACAGTGTTATCCAGCGAAGCTACATCACCGCCGGCCGAAAGCGTCTGCGGAAAACCTAAAGCGGAGCCCACCGCTCCGAAAGGATTTGTCGTGGGATTGGTCTGGTAGTAGACCTTCGCTGCCAGCCGGTCTTTTTCGCTCGCAACGTAATCGATATTTCCGATACCCTGATCAACTTTGGAAGTTGCATTCTGCCCCTGCGTGACCACGTCGTAGCCCAACGCTTTTGCAGTGGCGGCGTTGGTAACCTGCGCGCTCGGAATGAGAAATTGTCCGCTTGGAAGTTTCGCATTTAAAATTGCCGCAGCCTGCGGACTGATCTGACTGGCCGCAATCGTTGTGCCGAAACTATTCTTTAACGCGTTAATAATGCCTTGCGCACTTCGATCATCCGTCAAGCCCAGCGGAACCGTAACGTCTTTCGTCGAATCTTCCGCATCCGCGATGCGTATGCCTTCGTAGGATCCAAAGAAGAACAACTTGTCCTTCTTAATCGGGCCTCCAAATGTCACCCCAAATTGATTTCGATTCAGAAAAGGCACTTTCGTTGAAATGGCCGGCGAGGCATTATAGAAAAATGGCGCCGCGTTCATCGCGCTATTTTCAAAATCGTCCCAAGCCTCGCCATGAAACGAATTCGTACCAGATTTTGTAATGACGCCGATATGCGCTCCACTATTAGAACCCTGCGTGGCGTCATACATAGCCGCATTCACGCTGATTTCCTGGATTGCTTCCATTGGCGGCGTAGGCAACGCTTGACCAATCGCCGAATAGACCGATGTGCTCGTTTGAATCGTCCCGCCCGCTCCGAAATTCTGCCCCGTATTCAATACAAATCGGTTCTCACCAACTTGACTCGTCGAATTGCCGTTGAACAGATTATTCGTGCTGATGCCATTTAAGGAAAAACTGTTGCTGGTATCGCGTTGACCATTCGAAAAAATCGCTTGATTTCCTAATCCCGCATTGCTACCCGCGCCCGACAAAAAGTCCGCGTGAACACCCGGACTCAGAATCGCCAATTGCGTAAAGCTGCCCGTTCCCAGCGGCGTCTGCTGAATGGTTAATTGGTCCACAACGTAACCGTTTGTGGTGTCCACTTGGTTCATCAACGGCGTGGCCGTCACCTCGACCGTGCTGCTGACTGCGCCAATCTGCAATATCGAATCCACTGTCGTGGTGCGATCGGAATTTACCAAAACTTCAGTATGTTTTTCCGTCTCGAAACCACTTTTTGAAAAACTTAATTCGTAAGTCCCAATCGGCAAATTCGGAATCGAATAAGATCCGTTCGATTGCGACTGTTCTGTCACCTCAAGATTCGTCCCTAAATTGCGAGCCTTGACTGTAACCGCCGGGACTACCGCACCCGAAACGTCTTTCACAGTACCAGTAATTGCACCTAATGTTTGCCGCGCAAATAAAGACTTACTCGCAAGAATAAGCGCCAATGCGACGCAAGCAGATTTAATACGCATTAACTTCCTCCCAAAGAAGTTTAAGAATGTTGGATTATAAGCACGCTCATGTTAAGCCCGTGTTTCGGCGACAGGGGGAAATCACTCTTGGACTTGGGGAGGTGCTCGAAGATCTTAGAATGTAATATACGCATGATTAACGCCAAGTGCAAGCGAAAATGCATGTGTTCGCATGAGATCGTATAATTGAAATCAAACGGCCTCGTGGCGGAATTGGCAGACGCGCAGGATTTAGGTTCCTGTATTCGCAAGGGTGTGAGAGTTCGACCCTCTCCGAGGCCACCAAACCATGCCTTGTAGCAAAAGACGGCTCCTCAATAGCGCGTCCCCAAGAGAAATCGCCCAAGCGATTTCACACAGCCGGCGCGATTTCTTACGCCAAGCCACTGGAGCTACCGTCGCCAGCGCGTTGTTGCGTGCTGCTGTTCCTTCGCCCAAGCAAAAAGCGATTGTCGTAACATTTGGCGGCGGTGCGCGCGATGACGAAACGTTTGCGCCCGATGGTCAACAGAACATCCCGCATATGCTCGCCGATTTGGCGCCGCAGTCCACATTTTTCACGCAAGTACTTAATCGCGGAATTCTAGGACATTACGTCGCCACCGCCAGCATCGTCACCGGCGTCTACGAAACATTTAATAATTTTGCTGCAGTTTCACCGCAAAACCCGACTGTTTTTGAATACTTTCGCAAAGACCTACGCCGGCCGTCTAACGACGCTTGGGTTATCGCACCTAGCAATGGCTTCAACCGCATTGGCGAAAGCTCATATAAAGGTTATGGCCACGGCTTGGGCGCGGGCGTCATTCTTCCCAAACGGTTGCTGGCCGCCGCCATGACGTCCGGCAACGGTGAAGCGTTTGATCACTTGCTGCGCGACAACTACGAATCAACTACTTATAGCCCGGTCATCGGCGGCAACGATCTGGAAATGCAGCAACTGCTCGAAGTGCTGAAACTCTCGGTCGGAGATTTTCTTTCACGCGCAAAAAATTTAGCTAGCCCCGACGAACTTTCCGTCTACATCGCCCGGCAGTTGATGCATCACATTGCGCCCAGCCTGATGTGGATTACGCTGCACGATATCGACGTCGCACACTCCGGCGCTTTCTCTTTGTATTTGGAAGGAATTCAGCGCTCCGACCGCCTGTGCGCGGAACTTTGGAAGGCCATCCAGTCCGAACCGGAGTACGCCAACAAGACCACCATGTTCATCCTTCCCGATTTCGGTCGCGATTCCGACATGAGTGCCGGCGGCAACGGGTTTCAACATCACCGCACGGGTGACCCCACATCCAGAACTACCTGGATGATGGTACTGGGGCCAAACGTTCACCAGAACACAATTGTGGATAGGCCTGTCGAGTCAACCGATCTTGTGCCCACTCTCGGTTCTTTATTGGGTTTTGACGCGCGTCTTTCTAGCGGTAAGCCGCTGCACGAGGTGCTCTAGCGCATGACACCTTCCGACCTCACTGCCGCCAGCTTCGATCATTATTCGCCAGCCGCAAAACAGATTGCCATCGATTCTTTGTCGTTGCTGCAACAGCTTCCCTTGGGCTTCACGCCTTTTTTGCTGAAAGAAATCATCGACGCCGGCGTGAAATTTCCCGTTGAATTGAAAGAACTGCAAGATCAGATTTTTTACTTGAAAGCTTTCACACCGGAACAAAGAGCGCAGGAAATGAAGCCTTTTGCAGATCTGAAGTTAAGTTCTTCGCTGCAGAATTACGATTGGATAAATTCACCGCAACAATTTCTCGAACAACTTTCCGCGCATCTTTGGGCCACGCACCAGATGGATGGCTTTCGTTCCGCGTCGGAAATTTACGTTAAAAAATTCCACGCCACGTTAAAACCTGTCGCGCTTCCCACACCGCGCGCCGGCATCGTTTTTATTGGACAAGGCGTTCGCCAGTCCAACTATCAACTATTTGTAAAACTCCGCCGCGAAGGCACGCTTTTCACTCAGGTCAAAGCCGACAACGCGCTGATCTCTGTTCATTCCGCTTTGGAAGACCGTGCGAAAACATTTCCCGCTCCCTACTCGCACTGGTATCTGGACGGCGGCGCTGTTCCCACTTTGCCCGGTGTCTCAAGCGTCGGCTATGTTCAGTTGGCGCCTGTGCGGGATGCTCTTGCCGCCAAAATGCTGGATGCTTACCGCGCGCAACATTTTGACCCCGAAATGCTGCGCACCAATCTGGCGCGCACAACGTACGCAAGCCTCGGCATTAAGGCGTCCGGTGACGTTCCGCTGGAGCACTTCGCATTGACGTTGCTAACCGAAGGCTCGGGGACCCAAATCTACAGTACGACTTTCGTACAGTGGGCCGCGCGCGAAGCACTGCGGCGAGCCCAACCATTAACTCTTTTCGCCCGTTACGCGCCTCGCCAGCGCGAACAATCCATGGACGAACTCCTGCGCGGCACTAAATCAACCAGCGAGCCTGCGACAGATCCGCGCGGTTCGCTGATTGATGCCGACATGGGTGCCTACTACACTTGGCTGAATCAGCAACGGCTGCCCGAAGCAGAGCGCGCAAAGTTCCTTGTCTGGTTTGAAGACAGTCCGCAGGCCGTAGTCGTGTCCCCGGCGCACAAACGAGGCGTGATTGATTCCACTCCAACCGACCTCGCGGCTCTTGTCAGGACCGTGCTCGCTTGATCACCAAAAACCTTGCAGTTCTCCTCTTGACCACCGTAGTATCTGTGGCCGCGAATGTCGATGGGCCATTTAACGGAATGTTCATTCCGGCCGGGAAGGGACTCAGCAAGCCCATGGCCAGCGGCGCATTACCTGCCTGGACCATTTCCTGCTGGCTGGATTGGAGCCGCTCGCAACCGGGAACAGTGCTTCTGGGCGGGTTTGGCGATCCAGCCGGCGAGTATCGCTTCCTAGCCTTAAGAGATGGCAAGCTAGCCTTCGCCACTAGCGCTTCCGACAGTATTGTAAGTGATACAGCTATCACGCCAAATCAATTGACGCTGGTCGCCGCAAGCTACGATGGCGCAAGACTTCGTTTGTATGCAGACCATGTACAAGTAGCGGAGTTCAACCGCACTCTTGGCCCTGTGAAAGCTGAGATGAACTTGGCGCCCTACGTTCCCGGTACTCCGCACTTCTCCGGCCGGCTAGCCCACTTCCAAATCTCCTCGAGCACAGACCTGCCCTCAGAACCGGCTCCTAACATGGATCTGATCAACTTCGAAGTAGGTTCTGAAACATGGCGATTCCAAACACGTCAAGAAGCCGGTTACTTCGCTCCGCAGGCACCGTCCACTCTGCCCACCAGCGCCGCCGAATTCAGTAAGCCAGTGGCGATTCCTCCTTACTCTGGTCCGGATTTGGTCCCGACTCGGGATCGCGAAGCTATTATTGCCGGAAACTGGAAACTAGCTGCAGCGCCGACCGTTCAAGCAACCGTTGAGCAGCTTTCGGACCCAGGGTTCGACGCACGCAACTGGTACGCCGCCACTGTTCCTGGAACCGTGCTGACAACCTTGATCGATCGAGGCGTTTATCCCGACCCCGCATATGGTCTGAATAACTTGGCCATTCCAGAATCGCTCAACAAGCAGGATTATTGGTATCGAGCCCAATTCACACCCACCGCCTACGCACCAGACGAGCGAGTTAGCCTGACATTTAACGGCACAAACTATCTGGCCAAGGTTTGGCTTAATGGCAAATATCTCGGCCAAATTAAAGGAGCGTTCGTTCGCGGAATATTCGATGTAACAGGTATCATCCAAGGCGGCAAACCCAACGTACTGCTAGTTCGCATTTCCCCGCCCCCGAATCCCGGTTTTCCGCAAGAGCAATCCATCAAGGCCGGTCCCGGTGACAACGGCGGCATGCTTTGTCTAGATGGTCCAACCTTCGTGGCCACCGAAGGCTGGGATTGGATTCCTGGTATACGAGATCGCAACAGTGGCATATGGCAGGACGTGCGATTGAATGTAACCAAAGCCGTTTCCATCGGTGATGCACAGGTCATCACAAGGCTTCCTCTGCCCGAAACGTCATCCGCTCAGATTGTCATCAAAGTGCCGGTCCACAACAGCGCCGCGGCCACGGTTGCAGGTACTCTTCACGCCGACTTTGAAGGTGTTTCCATCACTAAGGCACTCACATTGCCGCCGGGTGATACCGTCGTCACCCTAGCACCTACCGAATTTCCTCAATTACAAGTTAACTCGCCTCGTCTGTGGTGGCCCAACGGCTATGGCAAGCAGGAGTTGTATCATCTTCAACTCTCATTTGAGACCTCCGATCAAAAATCGTTCCGTTTCGGCATTCGCGATATCAGCTACGAGCTATCTCTGCTGGATAAAACCGGCGATTTGAAGCGCGTCGAGATTGCCCCCGCACATGCGACCAATTCGGAACCCATAATCGACGTGCGTCACGAAGCCATTGTTCACACCAATCGGGGTTGGGTCTACTCGTTAAAGCCGGAAGCTGAAACATCGCCCGCGGTGTCTGAGTTATCCGATACACAGCTAACTCCTTATCTTGTAATTAAAGTTAATGGAGTGCGAATCGCTGCGCGCGGCGGCAGTTGGGGCATGGATGATTACCGCAAGCGTGTCAGCCGGCAGCATCTAGAGCCTTTTTTCAAGCTTCATCACGATGCTAACATCAACATCATTCGCAATTGGGTTGGTCAAGACACCGAAGAGACATTCTATGAACTGGCCGACGAATACGGCTTGCTCGTTTTCAATGACTTCTGGCAGTCTACGCAGAACGACAACGCCGAACCGACCGACACGGCACTATTCCTTGAAAACGCTCGCGACACCATAACGCGTTTTCGCAATCATCCGTCTATTTTGGTCTGGTGTGGCCGCAACGAAGGCGTGCCAGCACCGGCTCTCAATGTGGCCCTGGATGAGTTGATTCGCACCACCGACGGCACCCGCATCTATGCGCCCAGTTCCAACACGATTAACCTACAAGACAGCGGCCCTTATCGCTACTTCGAACCATCCAAATACTTCACCGAGTTTGATCGCGGCTTTGCCGTTGAAGTAGGCATCCCGTCGTTCCCGACCCTTGATTCGTTTCGTTCGTTCATACCTAAATCCGAGCAATGGCCCATCACCGACACTTGGGCGTACCACGATTGGCATCAATCCGGCAACGGAGTCATGGGTCCGTTTATGGCCGCTCTGGCCGAACACTATGGCGCGCCCACCAGTCTGGAAGACTTCGAAAAGAAAGCTCAGTTAATGAACTATATTGGCCACCGTGCCATCTTCGAAGGCATGAACGCGCGCTTATGGACGGCCAACAGCGGACGCATGCTCTGGATGACTCAACCGGCGTGGCCCAGCACCGTGTGGCAGATTCTCAGCTTCGATTACGACACACAAGCTTCTTATTACGGAGTTAAGAAGGCGGCTGAATCCATTCATATTCAAATGAACCTGCCGGATTTGAAAGTCGCGGTCATAAACAACACAACCAAGCCTCTAACCGGCATCGTTGCCAAGGCACGCATTTTCGACCTGCAAGGAAGGCTTCTCAGCACCCACCAAACTCTGATCAACGCGGCCGCTGCATCTGTAACGGAAGTGAACGATTCAAGTCTTGCGTTGGGAGAAGGACTTACGTTCATTCGCCTTGACCTCACCGATGGAACGGGACACGAGCTATCACAGAATTTCTATTGGTACGCCAACAAAATCTCCGATTACGCTGAGGTAAATCAATTACCGCCAGCATCTCTCAAAGTGGCTGCGGCTTCCTCGGGAACTGGGTCGGTGATGGTTACACTTGAGAACTCCGGCAAAACGGTCTCGTTCATGAATAAGCTGACATTGCGTAACGCCAGCGATGGCAGCCGTGTCCTGCCGGCATATTATGCCGACAATTACATATCGCTATTGCCCGGTGAAAAGCGAACGATTCAAGTTGACTATCCGTCCGAAATGGCTCGTGGTAGCGTTCAAATTGGCGTGTCTGGCTGGAGTCAGACGCCGTTTATAGTCGCAGTTGGCGGCAGATAAGAGAAGGAGCGCGGTTAGGGCCGCGAGTAAGAACGAAAGAATGCAAGCAAGATTTTCAGGCAAGAACATATTGATTACCGGTGCTTCTTCCGGTATCGGCGAAGGCATTGCGATTCGCTTCGCACAAGAAGGCGGTAACGTTGCCATCAACTACAACAGTGGCGCAGACCGGGCGCAGGTAACGGCGGAAAAGGCCGAAGCTGCGGCCAAGGAGGCAGGGCAAACAGTAAAAACCTTTTTGGTGAAGGCCGATGTCTCACAGGAAGAAGATGTCAAGAATATGTTCGCTGCGACGCTGAAAGAGTTTGGCACTTTGGATGTCCTTATCAATAACTCGGGCATTCAAAAGCCCGCGCCCAGCGATCAAGTTGCGATGACTGATTACGACAAGGTCATCGGGGTCAATCTGCGCGGCGCTTTCATGTGCGCCCGCGAAGCCATCCGGCATTTCCTTTCCAGAAAGGCCCCTGGTTCCGTGGTCTTCAACTCAAGCGTTCACGAACTAATTCCCAAGCCGCTTTACATTCCTTATTCCATCAGCAAGGGCGGCATGGAGAACATGACCAAGACTCTGGCTCTGGAGTATGCAGATCGGGGCATCCGTGTAAACGCGGTTGGCCCGGGCGCTATTGTCACTCCCATTAATCTGGCTTGGATCAACGATCCGAAAGCGAAGTCTGAAGTGGTCAGCCACATTCCTATGGGCCGCGCAGGCACATCGGAAGAGATTGCCGGCGTCTTTGCTTTCCTTGCCTCTGACGACGCATCTTACATCACAGGTCAGACGTTATACGCATGCGGTGGGCTGACCCTCTATCCTGAATTCCGAACCGCTTGGTCGTCCGGCGAATAAAGCCTAAACTCGCCTCGTATTGGACAGATTGGCGATCCACCCAATAAAGTATTCTTGATTAGCTATGGGAACTAATCAGACGGGTGGATCGCTCGACTCCATTCTCGACCGCAAGCCTCGCCTCGCGCTGTTCTGGCTGCTGTTACTGCCGTTCCTCTCGCATGTTCCCCAGTTTCTTGCTCACGTCCATAATGATCCTATCTGGCAGTTTTCGTTTTTGACGACTGTCCAGATCCACAGCCGACTGCCCGGACAAAACTACCTCGACCCCAACATCGGTTTCACCACCCAGGCGCTCGGCAAACTCGCCGCTACCGATTGGCTTCATGGCATTGTCCCGTGGTGGAACTATAACGTCGGCGTTGGCCTTCCGCTAGCCGGCGAAATGCAGCCTCAAGCATTCTTCCTACCTTTTGTCCTTCTGCTGGCCCTTCCATCCGGCGTAACTTTGCAAACCATAGCCATTCAGTTAGTGGCAGGGCTGGCCACTTATGCGCTGCTCCGTGAGCTGAAGCTAAGCCGATGGGCTTCTTTAGCCGGAGCCACCCTCTTCGCGTTGAATGGCACAACGGCTTGGTCGCCCGGTCCGGCCGGCACCTTCTGCTCCGCCGCATTCTTGCCTGTTCTTATTTTGGGAATCGAAAAGGCCCGCCCCCGCACTAAGGCTGCTTTGCCTACCGCGCTCATCTGCGTCGGCATCGGCTGGTCTTTGCTGGCAGGCTTCCCAGAAACCGCGTTTCTCGACGGCTTGCTGGGCTTAGCTTGGGCCATCTTCCGCTTCATCCAATCAGACGTCAAATGGAAATTCGCTTGCCGCGTGATCGTCGGAGGACTGTTGGGCTTACTTGTGGCAACGCCACAATTGATCGCCTTCGCTCAGTACCTGAGTTCGTCGTACGCGATCGAGGGACACCTTTATGGACTGAGCTTCTTAGATCTCCGAGCCTTTTCCATGTTCTGGCTACCCACCGTATTTGGACCCATCAATGCCGGCAAGTCGCTGGGGACGATCACTGACACCTGGGGCAGCATCGGCGGTTACAGCACTGTCTTCGCTGCTTTTCTTGCCTCGCTATCCTTCTTTGCCGTTCAACGCGAACGCGGCCTGCGCCTTTTTCTGGTGTTCTGGGTTGTCATCGCCATGCTGAAAACTTTTGGCGCCGCCCCCATCGTCTGGGCCGTCAATCTGTTGCCCGGAATGAAACTGGTTGCCTTTGACCGATACGCGGCACCCTCCTGGGAGTTCGCGCTTATTGTCTTGACCGCCTTCGGGTTGGACACGCTAGCGAGCATTACAATACGACGACGCCATATCCTGACCACAGTGGCTCTGGCTTTTATTTTGATCGCAGTTTGTTTGATATTGGCTAGGCCAAGACCAGGCTGGTCGTCTCTTCAAATCACTTCGCTTTGGCGATTCTGGTACACCGCCGCCATCTGGTCGGTCCTGCTTCCCCTAGTTGTCCTAACTGCACATTGGCGTGGCGGAGCATCCGCGGCCCGTTTCGTCGCCTTCGTGCTTGCAGCCCTGGAAGCGCTGGTGCTCTTCGGCCTGCCCCAACGCGTAGGCTGGGTTGGCGGCGCTTTAGATCTCACCGCAGTCAACTTCCTGCAACAACACATTGGCCTTTATCGAGTCGTCACTCTAGGCCCACTGGCTCCTAACTACGGCGCGTACTTCGGATTCTCCGAAATTAATCACAACCTGAATCCGGTCCCGCAACTTTGGCGCGACTATGTCGATACTCACTTGCTTCCCAATTATTCCAAGCTCTTGGGCGGCACGGTGTTCTGGCCCATATTGACTCCTCCGCAAGATCTGCCAAGCGCGGCCAAGGCCCTAAAAGAACACGCTACCGAGTACAGCGAAATGGGTGTTAGCTATGCCATTGCTCCTCCCGGCATCGACCTTAGTGGCATCACCGCGCCAATGCCCACCGGTCCCAATACTCCCCTTGCCCTGAAGGCCGGCGAAACAGTGCGCTTGAGAATCACTCTCCCGGCCCGCCAGCCACTGCTGCGCTTGGGTTTTCTGCTCGGAACCTACGGCAACACCTCCGATGGTAGTTTGCAGCTTCGTGTTTGTTCCAATTCCGACTGTCGTTACGCCCAAGGCAGCCTCTCCGATGCTAGCGACAACATGTTCGACTATCTCGCTTTGAACTCTCCGCTGCCAGTTACAAAAGACGTACCGCTGGAAGCCGAACTGACCCATCAAGGCGGCAAAAATCAAGTCGCGCTTTGGATCTGGCCTAACCAGGATGCCGCTGCCAAGCTGGAATCGGCTCCCCGATACACTGGTGCAGCCGCCGCCCCGATTGGCTTCGTAGATGAAGCGACACCACAAATGGCGCAGCGCGTGCATCACGGTCCCGCTGCCGACGTTTGGAAATTGCCCGGTGCCCGACCCTATTTCGATGCAGGCAGCGATTGCAAGTTGACCTATGACACTCGCGAAGAAGTGTCGGCCGATTGTTTGCAATCCGCTACACTCGTTCGCCGCGAATTGTTTTTCGACGGTTGGGAAGCCAGAGTCAACGGTAATGCAACTGTCATCGCGCCACATGGAGACATCTTGGAGGAGATAGCTTTGCCGCCGGGTCACAGCCTAGTTAAATTCCACTTCGCGCCGCCGTACGCTAACTACGGCTGGCTTGCCTGTTCCCTCGGGCTGCTCGCTCTGCTTTGGCTTACCTACGGCTCCATCGCCCAAGCACGTCACGCTTGAACGGGCGCCTCGGCCAGCAGCTTTTTCAAATCCAAGGCGCGCGTGTACATCGCAACCTTGCCATCCGCATCTCGCGGCCACGCCTCTTTGGGCCGGTCCCAATACAATTCCACGCCATTCTCATCCGGATCGCGCAAATACAATGCTTCGCTAACACCGTGATCGGCCGCACCGTCCAATTCGACTCCAGCGTCCAACAACCGCCGCAAAGCATCGGCCAACAAAGCACGAGTTGGATACAGAATCGCCAAATGATAAAGCCCAGTAGTTCCCGGTTCAGGCGGCGAACCGCTTTTGCTTTCCCAGGTATTCAAACCAATGTGATGATGATATCCGCCAGCCGAGATAAACGCCGCGCCGGGGCCAAGCCGCTGCGTTAACTCAAAGCCAAGCACGCCGCAATAAAACGCCAATGCCCGGTCCAGATCCGCTACTTTCAAATGGACGTGGCCAATTCGAACGCCTGCATCAATCGCACCGCTCATGCCTTCATACCCAGCGCTTCTATATAACCTCGGTTTTCCTGGCAGTTTTTGAATTCGATATTCGTTAGCAGTTCGTCAAACATCTGTTTCGCCTCTTCGGGCGATGGCCGCGCCGCAATCCGTTTCTCGGCTTCGCCCGTCCCGCCCGGCATCGCAGCCAAAGAAACAATCGCGTCCCACCTGGCCGGCTTGCTGAAGGACATGAAGCACGAAGTTTTCTCCATCTTTTTATACGGCCAGAAGCACCATCCCACATCGTTGGTCTCCAACGTCTTCACAAACTTCTGCACCCAATCGTCGGTGTTCTCGCCCGATTCGCCGCACCATATGGGAACGTTATATTTGTCCCGGTATTGCAGGTACGCTTCAATCGATTCCCTGCCTGGCGGCGTCCAATACTTGTGGAATTGATAGATCAGTTTTGGATCAAATGGCGGCCCAAATACATCGAAATTTGAATCCCACTGCGCACCGCCCAAGATAATAATGTGGTTCGGATCCACTTTGCGTATGGCAGCGGTCAACCGTTTGTAGAGCGGCTCTAACTTTGGGTTGTATTGCTTGAGCTTCGGGTAGTGCGGAATTGGCTCGTTCAGCAAATCGTAGCCCAGCACAATCCGCTCATCCTTATAATGCGCCGCAATGCGCGTCCAAACATCCCTCAAAGTTCTCTCTGCGGTAGCGCTTTCATATAGCCATGGATACCCGTCACTGTCGTCGATGTTTGTGCCCGTCTGCCCGCCTGGGGCGCAATGCATGTCCAGAATTACCCACAATTTCGCCGCGCGGCACCAATTGATAAGCGGGTCGAGCAAAGCGAACCCGGAATCATCCAGGAAAAACTTGTAATGCAGCGGAATCCGCACCGAATTCAAGCCGCATTTCTGAAGAAATTTTATATCCGCCTCGGTGAAGTAGCGCTGGCGATACGTCTCCCAGAACTTTCTCGATTCGTCCGGCCCAATCAATTCTTCAAAGAATTGCTCTATTTCTCGGGGCGAAACTGGGCCTTTGTCGAACAAAAACATGTAGCCTTCCGGCTCCATCCAGTTGCCCAGATTGGTTCCTCGAAGCAAAATCCGTTCGCCATCCGGCGAAACGACGTTTTTGCCCTGGGTGCGAACGAACTGGGAAGGTTCAGCGGCTGCGGCACCAGCGGCAACCGACGTAACGATAAACTCCCGGCGAGAGACTTGCATGCTTTTCCATACTAATGTAAAGGTGAACCATCGCTATTTTTCCTGCACCATGTGCGGCCAGTGCTGCCACAACCACAGCCTGCCGTTAACCATGCGGGAAGCTATTGACTGGCTGGAAGATGGCGGCTCGGTAGGAATTTATTGCGAAGGTATTTACCATCTTCAGGAGCCGTTAGACACGCGTACTGCCCACCGCAAACGCCGCGGCTTCCCCGTGCAATGCGGCGATTCCCAGATGTATGTCACGGCCATTTTGGTAGCGCTGATCGCGGGCGCATGTCGGAATCTCGGCGAAGACATGAAATGCAGAATCTATGACCGCCGTCCCCTGGTTTGCCGCATCTATCCAGCCGAGATTAATCCCTTCATCGAGCTTGATCCCGCCACAAAGGTATGTCCGCCGGAAGCTTGGCCCTCCGAGCCCCCGGTGCATGACGCGTTCAAAGATTTGCCCGCCTTGGCTGGAAAATCCAGACTAACCGATTACGCGGAAGCCGGCCGCAAAGGACTGGTGTGCCGTGACCTGGGAATCAACATTACCGCGGTCGCCCAGGAAGGCTACGTTCGCCACGTGCCGGAAGCCGAAGCATTCGTTGTCGCACTCAAGTCCGCTCTTGACGTTGATCCCAATTCTCTTCCCCCGCGCCTGCCTTGGACGGTCTATTCCCCCTCCCTTGCCAAAGAAGCCTCGACTACACATAGCCTTAATGTTGTTGGCCAAAAGCCCGCCGACGCGAATTACGAATTCATCCGCTTTTGATTCGGCAAGCTTCAGCCCTTCGTCAAAAACGTCCGCCACACCGTATCCACCAGCGCGTGCATCGTCGCCGACGCCATCAAGTTGCCGCCCTGCCGAAATGCCGACCCGTAAAACCATCCCGCAATGCTTGCCAGCACAACATAGCGCCAGTTTGGAAACGGTGCATGCAAGATGTGGAACAAACCAAACAAACAAGCCACGAATGCTTGCGACTTGTTAGCTGACTTCAAACTCTGCGCCAGCAGCGTCTGCAGGAATCCGCGAAAGAACATCTCCTCGAGCAGCGCGATAAACAGAAAGATACCCAAATAATCCGTGCAAAACTGCCCCAACCCGTGCCAGCGCGGATTCCATGAAGTAAAGCCGAGCACCAGCCCCAACGGAATCGCAATCGACGCAAACCAGCAGAAGTTCTTCGCCGAAGCGCCCAGGGCTGTAAGCGTGAAATAAAACTCGAATCCAAGTTCAGGCACAGGTCGAATAAAGGTCCACGTCCACGCTGCGACACTAATCACGTACAGCCGGCCCATAAAATCTAAATTCACCGGCACCGTCCAAATACCCTTCAACTGGTTGCTCAACACAACCGCAATCAGCCAAACCGCCGCCACGCCATCCTGCCACCTCAATCGCCTTAAATCTGCAATTGGCGCGAATTCGTACACCAGCACCATGGGCAGCGCAATCAGCACCAGCCGCGCCAATGCGGTCCACGCAAAATGCCCCGTCCCCAGCGCATAAACCAAGTAAGGAATGCACCAAGCAACCGGCAGCAAAATCGGCTTTGGCCGCCAATTGCGCAATTCCTTCAAAGTCGGAATCACAATCAGCGCAACACTTAGTACAAAGCACGCATAGATGCCAATCGCCGCATTAACCGGAATCTGGTATCGGCGAACATATTCAGGCGTCACCGCCGCCAGCGCGCCGGCGAAGAAAATCAATACAGCCGGTGCGGGCCGCCATCCTAATTGATGGCTCATCCAGCCGCCGCTGCCGGCTTCGCTTTTGGATTTTCCCCACGAAATTCACGCAACCGCTGGTCCATCACTTTAGCCAGCCGTTCATAATTCGCCCAACTGTCTGCCACTGTGTAGGTGCCAGTCGCCTTCTTCACCAATATCTCGTCGTAATCCTTTAAATACTGGGTCTCGTAATAAGTCTCGGTGAAAGCCTGCGCCTCTTTGTTCAACGCATCGCTGGTAAGTTTCCCTTCGCAATGTGCGAAAAGAAAATCCCGCCCCGTCATTTGCTTGCTCCTAACCTCTTCCACCGGAGCCGCCGCTCGCTGCCGCAATTGAAAACTTTCCAGCCGGCTGATAATCACCCAAGCCAGGTACATGCCAATGTGGGTACCAGTGTTTTGGGGGTTTACGCGCTTCGAAGAAAACGTTGGCGCGCCCTGGTGATATACCGCATCGTCATAGATTACGGAGTTAGACATATTTAGCTCATCATAATCGCCGCGCGTTTTGAACGCCGATGAGGATATAGTAATAGCCGCACCATTTAAGAAAGTGAATTCACTTGGATTTCAGCACAGGTTCGAAGCCGCAACACAGCCAGGAGCACCCACGCTGTTGCTGTTGCATGGTTCCGGTGGCGACGAAAACAGCCTGTTGGCGGTCGGTCGAGCCATCGCTCCCGGCGCAGCACTGCTAAGCCCGCGCGGCAACGCTTTAGACCACGGCACTCCCCGCTTCTACGCCCGTGCCGGCAATCCCTCCACTAGCGATGAGGAGATTCAATCGCGCACCAAAGAACTCGCAATTTTTGTGCATGCCGCCCTCGCGCACTACACGCTGAAACAACTCGTCGTAGTCGGCTTTTCAAACGGCGCCAATATGGCCGTCCATCTGCTTTTGGATTCCGATATCGATTGCGCCGGCGCCGTGCTAATGCGCGGCATGGCTGCCGAATCTCTGGGCCCGCACAACAAATTGGATTCCAAACCCGTGCTGATTTTGTGCGGCATGGAAGATCCACTCGTCCAATCCGATCAAGCCGAAGACCTGGCGGTTCAACTACGCCAAGCCGGTGCCTCTGTCACCATGCATTGGGAAGAAGCCGGACACAACCTGTCCCAAGGCGACATCCTAATGGCCTTCGATTGGCTCCGCCGCTTTTACTCGCTTCCGCACCCACAGTAAACTCAAGTTATTGGGATCACTTGGCAACGCAACCCAAATCATCGCCGCTAGTCGTGCCTAAGGCCGCTTCTGAATCCCGCAGAATCGCGCAATTGGCAGAACGAACTGAGCTTTTTCAAGCGCAACGCTGGTTCGCGCGCGAACGCGTCTGGATTAACGACATTCATTTCCAACTGTGCCGCGTAGCCGCCCCCACGTTCTTCGAACAAGCCCGCGCCGAATGGATCCAGCGCGAACTTACCAACCTGGGTTGGAACGCTTCTGTCGATCGCGCCGGCAACGTTCTTGCCACCTTCGGCACAGTCAAGCAAGATCACCCTATCGTCGTCTCCGCCCATCTCGACACCGTTCTCGCTCCCGCGCGCCCCGACGACATTCACTATGCTCCCGACGGCCGGCTCATAGGCCCGGGCAGCGCTGACAATGGTTCAGGCCTCACCGCGCTGCTCGCTCTCGCGCGCGTCTTGACCACAAATCCAGAACTGACCGACCTCGCCGCTTCGCTGCTCTTAGTCGCCAATGTCGGCGAAGAAGGCGAAGGCAATTTAAGCGGCATGCGCTATCTGTGCCGCCATCATCCCCAAGCCAATCAATTCCAGGCCTTCCTTGTGCTAGACGGTCCATCGCTTGAACATGTCACCGCGCAAGCGCTCGCCAGCCGCCGCTTCGAAATCAGTTTCACCGGCCCCGGCGGCCACAGTTGGAACGATTACGGCACGCCCAACCCGGTTCATGCCATCGCCGAAGTGATCTCCTCCTTTGTGCGTGAGGCTGAAACGCGCATTGCCGCTATCGAACCCGCCACCGGTCGCCGCGCTCGCTGCTCCTATAACTTCGGCATCGTCGAAGGCGGCAGCAGCGTCAACTCCATACCTACCAGCGCACGCACAAAACTGGATCTTCGCTCTGAAGAACCACCCCTCCTGGACGAGCTTTCTAACCTGCTCACGGTCTCGGTCGAGCGCGGTCTTGAAAACGGCAATCGCTCCGCACGCGGCGCACGCTTGAACGCCAAAGTGCGCGAACTCGGCTCACGCCCCGGCGGCAAACTGCCCGATGATTCGCCCTTGCTGCGCGTCGTCCAAGCCGTTGATCATTACCTCAGCATTCGCTCGCGTGTCGATTGCGCCTCTACCGATGCCAACGTGCCTCTGTCCATGGGCTTGCCCGCTCTCTCCATTGGCGTGGGCGGACAAGGCGGCGGCGCGCATACTCCTCAAGAATGGTATTCGCCCGAAGGCCGTGAACAGGGCCTCCGGCGTATCTTGCTGATTCTCGCTGCGCTGCAAAGCACCCAGATTCAACCGCAGCACCAGCCGGTTGAGCCCGGTGCTTGACCAGAAATCCTCTCGCCTGCGCGCCGATCTTGCGCTGGCTCTAGTAGCGCTCGTTTGGGGAACAACTTTCGTTGTCGTCAAACAAGCCATCACGCAGATTTCCGCACTCTATTTCTTAACCCTGCGCTTCTCGCTTGCCACGCTGTGCCTGCTCATTTTTCTGCTGCCGCGTTTGCGCAGTCTTCCACCGGATGCGCTTCGCTACGGGCTGCGCGGCGGCTTCATTACTGGAATCTTTCTTTGGGGCGGCTACGTCCTGCAAACGCTCGGCCTCCATTACACCAGCGCCGCTAATTCCGGCTTCCTCACCGGCCTCTATATTGTTCTCGTGCCCATCATCGGCGCAGTGGTCTATCGCCAGAAAACTTCCCCGCGCGAAAAATCCGGAGTCATCTTCGCGGGCCTCGGGATGGTCATCATGACCATGCCAACCTCTGGTGCCGGCTTTCATTTGAACTCTGGCGACTTGCTGACTATCGGATGTGCAGTTGCATTTGCTTTTCATCTGTTAGTGCTCAGCCACTTCTCTAAGCGCGCTCCTGTCGAAGCGGTCGCTCTTGGCCAAATCGCCTGCGCCGCACTGCTTTCCGGTGCCGCGCTGCTGGTGGAAAAACCGATTGCCCACTGGTCCCCGTCCGTCGTCACCGCCATCGTTCTCACCGCAGTCTTCGCAACTGCCCTCGCGTTCCTTCTGCAAACCTGGGGACAAAAACACACCACACCCACCCGCACCGCCGTGATCTTCGCGCTTGAACCGGTCTTCGCGCTAGTCACCGCGCTCGCTTTTGGGGAACCACTCCGCTGGCTTGCCATCATCGGCGGCAGTATGATTCTGGCCGGCATTCTGGTCGTCGAACTGAAACCAAATCCTTGATCCGGTGTCGGAATAACTATACTGTTAAATAAGGGTCCAGCGTTGTGTCTCCCGTCCAGAATTTCGTCAATCGCGTCAAACAGCCCAAGGTATTGCGGCTGGGCCTGTTGCTGTTCACGCTCTGCACGCTGTTGATCGGCATCATCATCGGCGCCATCATCAACACAGCCGTAAAAGCGGAACATCAATCGCAAACCGCCGCGCCCGACGCTTCGCCGCTTTCGGTACCGGAAGCCGTTCCCGTTTCCAGCGAATTCACTCGCTTGACTAAACGCGTTGAACCATCCGTCGTCTATATTGAATCCGACTATCTGCCCAAACCCGCCGGCAAACATATCACTCCTTCCAGTGGCGATGATGATTCCGCCGACCCCGATACGGAAGAAAACGGCGCTTCCCAGGAACACGATCCAGGCCAGGTATTCCGCAAGTTCTTCGGCAAACCAGAACCGCGCACTTACCGCAGCGAGGGCTCCGGCACCGGCTTTATCGTTGACAAAAATGGCTATATCATCACGAATCAGCACGTGGTGGAAAATGCTGACCGAATTAAAGTTCGCCTCGCTGGCGACGACGCCGAATATCGCGCTCATGTAATTGGAGTAGACACCGAGACCGACGTCGCCGTTCTGAAAATCGACGCTCACAAGCCACTGCCCACCGTCCAGGTCGGGAATTCCGACGGCGTTCAAGTGGGCGATTGGGTCATCGCCATCGGCTCCCCATTCGGCCTCCAAGCCACCGTCACCGCGGGCATCGTCAGCGCCCAGCGCACCAGTAAAGATCTGCCCGGCACCAATGCTTTCCAAAACTATTTGCAAACCGATGCCGCCATCAACCCGGGCAACAGCGGCGGTCCGCTGCTCAACACGCGCGGCGAAGTCATCGGCATGAACACCATGATCGCCACCCGCGGCGGTTCCTATGAAGGCATCGGCTTCGCGCTTCCTTCCAACACCGCGGTCAAAGTTTACAACGACATCATTCGCCAGGGACGCGTGGTTCGCGGCTCCATCGGCATTAGCTGGCTCGATGCGGGCGATCAGCGCGACACGTTAAACGCGTTCGGTCTCGATCACGGCGTAATCGTCGGCACCGTTGCCCCCACCGGCCCGGCTGGCAAAGCCGGAATCAAACCCGACGACGTCATTACATCGCTCGATAGCAAGCCCGTCAAAGATGGCGACGATCTCGTCACCCGCGTTGCCGATCTTCCCATCGGTTCACTCATTGACGTTGCCGTTGACCGCGAAGGCAAGAAGCTCGATTATAAAGTCGCCATCCAGGAACGCGCCGTAGTTTGGAAGGGCGATTCGCAAGTAACAAAAATCAACGCGCCCCCGCCGCCTCCAGCGCTGGCAGGCGTCAAGCAAGGAAAATTCGGCATCACCATCCAGCGCCTCAGCGACAAGGAACGCACCGATCTCGCGATCGACGACAAATCAGGGGTGAAAGTTCTGACTGTGGACCCCGGCTCTTTCGCCGACGATATCGGCATGCAAGATGGCGACACCATTCTCTCCATCAATCGTCAGCACGTCGCATCTCCCGATGACGTTATGCGCCTGCAAGCCGAATTCAAACCTGGTCAACCGGTAGCCGTCCACATCGTCCGAGCCCCCATGTACAGCGGCCACCGCGGCCAACCCCAACGCTACTATCTCTCCGGCCGCCTCCCGGCTGAGTAATTACCCAAATCTTCCAAGCGCACGCCACCCTTACATAACGGACACTCCTCCGGCAGCCAAAGCTGATTTTCCAACTCTCCCAAACTCACCAACTCCACACCGTTCGCCCGAGCAAACTCTCCTGCTGCCTTTCCCAAAACCAACATGCTCCCGATCGCCACCACGCTCCCGCCGGCCTCCACCAACTCTTCAAACGTCCCTCGCACCGCCGACCCGGCATTAATCACGTCATTCAGAATCCCCACGCGCTTGCCTTTCACTGTCGTCCGAATCGCATCCGGCAATCGATACCCAACTGGAAACAGCCTGTCACCGGTCTCACGCCGGAACCGTTCCGTATAGGCAAACGGAAGCCCTAACTCCTGGGCCACCAACAAACCAATAAACGCACCCTCCACCAGCGGCCCACAAATCAAATCCAAATCGAACCGCGCCATGCGCACCGACAACTCACGCACAAACGGACGCAACTCCGCTGGACGCTGACACAACTGCTCTAACTCCAACCACCAATCCCCATGGTGCCCCGATTCGAGCAAGAAATGCCCCCGCCGCGAATTGACCAAACGCAGTATTTCTTCTTTCATGCCACTCCAAGCTCAACAACACCACTCCAGCATTCCGACATCTCGGCCTAACGCCGCAATTACCTTCCCGTTAACCCGAAAACCCAGTCACAAACTTCAAAAATAATCCTCCCCCCACCTAACTCCCCACCCCTCAACCACTTCCAACCTATCCTCCCACCCAACCTCCCACCGTTACATCGTTCGGACCCATATTGTGGACTCAGAAATCAATCCCTGCGTTCGCACATCGCATTTCCCGGCCAGCCGCCGCGCCAGCACAAATTCTACTATCCGCAGAAAGGACATAACTCTTATGTCAAAACGATCCATCCGCCGCGCCGACGAACGTGCCGCGCGCAAACTCCAACCAAAATCGCAATCGATCACCCAAACCGCACCACCACCCGCACTCACACAAGAAGCCAAAAAATTCCTCACCGCCACCGCCATGATGCAGGAAACACCCATGGGGCCGCCCGAATACTACATCGAACTCCCCGACCTCCCCAACGATCTCGGAACCCAACCGATTCGCGCAACTCCCCTACGACCACCGCGGTGCCATCAACCGCCAAAATGCGCGCTACTCTACAGGGCCCCGTTCCGTGGCGGGCCGCCAGACCTCCTCTCTCAACGCCGTCAAACACGGTCTCACCGGCCACACTGTGCTCCTCGATACCGACGACGCCGCTGCCTACCAGCACGCCCTCGACGAAACCGTCGCCGAATTCCTCCCTGTCACGTTTGAAGAACGCCGACTCGCCCAATCCATCCACGATTGCGCCTGGCGTCTGGGCCGCATCTTGAATCTGGAATCGGCGTATTACGCCAAAGGCCGCATCCGCTATGCAGAATACTTTCTAGAGGAGCCGGAAGACCAGCGCAAGACCTTCATTGAAATCGAAACCGAACTATTCTATGCGCGCGAGTTTCGCAATCTGCGCACACAAGAAGCGCGTCTCAACCGCCAGCGCGAAAAAGACATCAAAGCTCTCGCGATCCGGCGCAGAGAACGTCTCGCCGCCGAAGCCGAAGCCAAAAAACAATCCGCCGCGCCGCCAGTCGAGCCCGTCGCCGCACCAACACCAGCAGCCGAACCATCATCACCGTCAAGTCCGGCAACGGAAAACCCGGCACCTTCAGCAAAAGATGGCTTCGTTTTTGAAAAATACGAACTCGTCCTCGACCGCAACTCCCCCTACGTCTTCGCACCACCGAAATCCACCCCGCAAGACCAGGAAGGTAACGAAAACTAACCGCAAAACGCCATCTCCCATTACGCAGCGCGAACAAGCCGAACCCGAAGTGTGCCTAAAAAGCAAAACGAGGCGAACGCATAGCGTCCGCCCCGTAATTGGTCGTTAGGCTGCTAAACTACCTATTTCAGCACTTTTCCGTCGTAAGCGTTGACATAGGCAACGTAGCCAAGCTTCTTGTCGCCCCACATCATGTACCAAACCGGATTGGGGAAACGATAAGCCGCAGCTAAATCGAAAGTGGTCAGCTTCTTGTCCGGATTCTTTTTCAGGAAAGAAGCCGCAGCCTCAGAAGCGATAGCAGTTTTGTAGGCAACATCGGAATCGACGTTGAAGTCGCCAAGCTTAATCGCCATCACATCGCGTGTTGGACCACTCCAGGGCATACCGCGGCCCACCACCACACCCTTGTAGATGTCCGGCGGCTGCGCAGCAATCGCGTATGTGTAAACGCGGTATTCGGCCTTCGAAGGCGAAGCTAGTGTTGCCTCCCAGAATGGCGCTTTGCCGCCGTCGTTCTTGTATCCAGTCATGTCCTTCGGAACCAGCTTCAGAATGACAAAATCGGTGGCCCAGTTCCGAGCCGACTGCGTGATAGGCCACAACGCGGCTTTCGCGGTTACAGGTTCGGGTGGAGCTTCGGCCGCTTTTTTCGTATCGGCTGAGTCGGACGGGGCTGGACCAGGTTGTGAACAGCCCGAAAGCATGAGTAAGGTGGCAAGCGCAGTTGTAGCAAATATTTTAGTTGAAGCGTACATCTTCGAAGTACTACTCCTTCAGGGAGACTGTATCAAATCTAGTGCCAATCGTCAGAGGGCTTTGTTTCAAGTACTTACTAGACGACTCATGGCCGATTGACGCAGTTTGGCTGAGCCTTCTGGCGCAGCTAGCCTCGCTGGTTCATAATATATTCGCTTTGCTATACAATCACAGCTTGGTGATGAGTAATCTCACAGCATTCAATCGGGTGAAAGCAGTCGGCATTATTCCAGCGATCCGGAGCAGCGTTGCCGCGGATGCAATCAAAGCCAGCGAAGCCATTCGTCTTGGCGGAATTGACATTATCGAAGTCTCATTAGCGCCCGGGAATGCGCTAGCGTGCCTCGCCGAGTTGGTTCGGCAGCATTCGCAATCTATGCTGATCGGCGCCGGCTCGGTGGTCGGAGCTCAGGCCGTCCGCAAGGCGGCAGATGCAGGCGCTCAGTTTATTGTCACTCCGGGCTTTGATCAGCCAGCCGTGGACGAGGCAAAGCGTTTGGGTCTAGCCGCATTCGTTGGAGCGTTGACTCCAACCGAAGTACAAGTCGCCTCCGCCAGCGGTGCGGATGCGGTCAAAATCTTTCCCTGTTTCGCCAATGGTGACGCACGTTACATGAAAGCTCTGCGCAGCCAGTATCCGGACATCGAATTGATCGCCTCCGGCGGAGTGGGCATGAATAACTGTGGCGAATACGTGCGCGCCGGCGCTTGTGCCATTGGCGTTGGCGGCGAAATCGTCGATGCGGAGTCGCTGTCGCACCGCCAGTACCGCGTGTTCACCGTGCGTGCAAAACGCCTCCTGGATGCCGTTAAAGAAGCTCGTTCGCTTCTCGAACAATCGCTTGCGTTCGTCTAAAAATCTTTGGCCTCTGCACGAAGCCGAACAATCTCTGCTCTGATCTTATCTGCATTTTCCAAGTTCGGATGTCGGTCCAGCAGATCTTGAAGTTCCGCAGCGGCCGCAGCCGGTTCGTGCCGGTGCACATGTATCTCCGCCAGCAGTAATTGCGGATGCGAAAAGTGCGCCGGGTCAAGCCGCTTAGCTGTTTCCAGATACTTCATAGCTAGGTCGAACTGCCCCAAATAAAAGTAGCTGATGCCAAGCTGTGAATTGGCCAGCGCATCGTTCGGATTCATAGCCACAGCTTGTTCGTTGTATCCAAGCGCTTGCTTCCAATCGCCAAGGTTAAGCAAAACTCCACCTAGGTTCACCAGCGGAGCATAGGCACCGGGCTCAGCCTTCAACGCAGCTTGAAAGTCAGCCTCTGCTTCTTCATAATGGCCGCTCTGATAAGCGATAGTTCCCAGGTTGTTCCACGCAGTTGAGAATTGCGGCGCTATGCGAACCGCGCTCTTCAAGTGCGCCGTCGCCGCATCCACGTCGCGTCGCGCCAGCATCTTCTGTGCCTCTTCGTATTCGGTCTGCGCCGGCTTGGGTATGGAAAGTTCGCCAACCGAGACGCGCGCCGCTAGCGTCAGCGCTTTGGTTTCGAATCCGCTGAGTTCAATTGTGATCGACACGCGGTGCTTGGCGTCGGCCAAAGCCGGACTAACTTCAATGGTGCGCTGAACGTTTTGAACGCTAATGACATAGGTCTTAGGCAGCAGATGGCGGAAACGAAACTTGCCATCTAAGCCTGCTTGTATCGTAGCTTCGAAAGGCTCCGTTGCGCCATGCAGATGAACGCGAACAGATGCTTTCGGCTGCAATTGTCCAACCAGATCAAACGTGTCGCTAGCAAGCGCGTATGCTGTCCAGACAAGCGCCAGCGCCAACTTACCAGTTGGTGATAGAGCCATCCGGACGGAAGTACGTTTGCGCACGAGCCGCCTGCGGTTCAGTATACTCGGCGACCCGTTTCAAATACTTCATATCCAATTCCACTCCAAGTCCCGGTCGTTCGTTCGGATACAGCTTGCCGTTCTTGAAATCCAGGCAGACCGGAACATGCGACAAGGCCTTGCCTTCAAAGTTATATTCCATCAACAGCGGGCCTGAAAATGTGCCCAAGCTATTGACCAAAGCCGCGGTTGCAATCGGGCCTGTAAAGTGAGGGATGATGCCCACAAAATGGGTCTCGCAGAGGGCGGCAATCTTCATCATCTCGGTGATGCCGCCTACGTTAGGCAGCGTCGCGCGCACGTAATCAATCGCATGCGCCTCCACCAGTTTGTTAAAGTCCCAGCGGTTGCCCCATTCTTCGCCGGCCGCCAGCGGCACGTTTGTCTTGCTGCGCAGTATCGGAAGGTCTTCGTTAAAAGCCTCCGCGCGCACCGGGTCTTCGACAAAGTAGGGCGCCAGTTGGGCAATTAAATCGCAGCCGCGTATGGCGTCCGATAGATCGAAGCGTTGGTGAAAGTCCACTGCCCAATCGCCATCTTTTCCAACGCCTTCGCGAGCTTCCACGCAGTCGGCATAAAGCTGGTTGATGCGTTCGTGTGTGTTGTAAGTCGTATTGATAGGCCTGTCTGCTGCGCCCATACGAAAAGCCCGGTAGCCAGCCGCGATGGTCAGTTGAGCGCGCTCTTTAATGCTCATGCCCGGCTTGATTCCCGGTATGCTGCCGGCGGTGTTGTAGCACTCGCAGTAGTTGCGCACCATGCCGCCCAGCACTTGATGCACAGGCATGTTCTGCGTCTTGCCCTTGATATCCCAAAGCGCCAAGTCCAGCGCGCCCAAGGCGTCAAGCTTCTCGCGGCCGGGCGGATAGAAATAGGCACGGCTCATGTCCTGCCATAGATGTTCAATGAATTGCGGATCGCGGCCAATCAACCGTCCAGCGCACTGCGCCAGTGTGTCCTTTGATCCGCCTTCGCCAATGCCCGTGATGCCCGCGTCGGTCTCTATCGTGACAACCAGATCGCTCTGGTTGAACAGCGGCGTCGGATTGGGCGGTTCATAGACGCGTACGCGCGTGATCTTAGTCTTGGGCAGCGCGGCTGACGCAAGTATGGCAAAGCCCGCGGGTGAGAAACGAAGGAACTGTCTTCGGTTCATGTCTCTTAGTTTGCTGCTTTCTTCAGCTGGATAACAAAGGTTTGAACTTCGCTGCGCTCGTGTTCTACAGCGGCTGCAGATTGCTTGGATAACTCGTTGTAGCGCGCTAACTCGTCGGCCGCTTTGGCGCGCTCGCCGGTAACGCGATACGCTTCCGCTAGCCGGTAATGCGCCTCCTCCAGATCGGGCTTTTGGCGTATGGCGGTCTGAAGCGCGGCAATTGCCGCTGGGTATTGGCCTTGTTTCAGCAGCACCGCGCCAAGTTGCAGGTACGCATCAGTCAGATTCGAATCAAGCACCACCGCCCGTTGCAGATAAGGCAGAGCACGGTCTGGCTCGTTCTCCACGCTCTTGCCGAAATAATAATTTGCAAGCGGGTTCTCTGGATGACGCCGCACGAACTTGGCGAACTGCTCGTGGTATTCGGGGTTATCCAAAATCTGGGGCGCTTTCACTTGGCTAAGGAACGTATAAGGGGTGATGGAATCCGGATTCAAGTCCGCCGCTTCAAAGAAGCAGTGCGCGGCCTTGTCATAGAATCCGGCCGCATACCAGGAAACGGCCAGTCCAAGCAGCATGCGCTGCGATGTGGGGTATTTGCGTGCGCCGGAATCGAAAACTCGCGCCGCAACATCGGGCGCGTGGTGACTCAGTAACTCAGTACCCCAGGCAAAAATGTTGCCCTCACTCGGGTCGGTTTCCGCAGCCTTTTGGAGTGCCTGAACAGTCTGCAACGGATCGCCGGAATCATGCGGGGATTCATCGCTCAGCGAAGCCGTAGCTTTCGTCAATGTCTCCGAAGATCGCAGAACCGCATCGGAACCATGGCCGCCTCGATACGTATTGTCCGTAACGCCGGCCACGGTGAACTGCGGCTCATCGAAGAATTGGGGCTGCGCTTGGCTTAGAACAGTGCTTACCGTCTTGCCTGCCGCGCCAACAGCCGAATCAGCGACGGCAACGGCTGTCTTGTCCTGCGCACCGCACCCCGCGGCTAAGGTGGCAACCCACAGGGTGAACAGACTAGGTGTCATAAGCGTGCAAGACGTTCAATCACAAGATCGAAATAGCCGTCCGCATCAATTGTACGTAAGAACTGAACATTTGGCGGCAGTCCGGTTACGTTCCACCAGTCAACCACTGTCATGCCCAGCGTCAAAGGACCGGCGCATTCCACCGCGACGTGGACTTTCCGGCCTGAGAATAGCTCGGGCTCTAAAAGATAGGCGATGACCGTGGCATCATGCAACGGGCCACCTTCCCAGCCGTACTTCTTCTCATCAAACAACTTGTTATGCGTCAACAGATGGTAGAAGGCTTCAGAAACCGGCGAGCCAATCGCGCGCAGCTTTGCCAGGCGGCTCTTGGTCGTCAGAGCTTGATGTGTGCAATCCAGCGGAATCATAATAATCGGCGCGCCGCAAGTCAGAACCTTGGCGGCCGCCTCTGGATCAACAAAGATATTGAATTCAGCCGCCGGAGTAACGTTGCCCCCTTCGGAAAACGCGCCGCCCATAATTACGATTTCTTTCAAGTGGCCGCCTAGCCTCGGCTCCTTGGCCAGTGCCAGTGCAATGTTGGTCAATGGGGCAAGGCAGCAGAGCGTTACAGTGCCTGCATCGCGGCTCATCGCCAGATCGATAATGGCGTCAGGTGCAAACTGTTTGTTCAACGGCATGCTGGGCTCCGGCAGATCATAGCCATCGAATCCGGTTCGCCCGTGAACATGTTCCGCCGTGATCAGTTTGCGAAGCAGCGGAGCTGTGGCACCCGCAAATACCGGAGTATCGGTGCGCTTGGCCAGTTCCAATGCCTTGCGCGCATTCTTTGAAGTGAGTGGCAGCGGCACGTTGCCAGCGACCGTCGTGATCGCCAATACCTCCAACTCATCCGGCGACGCCAGCGCTACCAGAAAGGCGACCGCATCATCCGGCGAAGGGTCTGTGTCAATGATAATTGCTTGACGCATTGACTCTGATTATGGCAATTGCGCACGAGCCTGCTTCGCCGCTTCGCTTGCCGGATGCCGCGTTAGTAGAGCATCCAGCGTAGCTCGGGCTTTCGCTGTGTTGCCTTCAATTTCGTAGACCTTGGCCAAACTCAAGTAAGCCTGTTCAAAATCCGGCGCCAACGAAATGCACTTTTCAAAGGTCGCTATGGCGTCGTCGCGTCGTCTAGTGCGGAGGTACAGGATGCCCAGGTTGTTCAAGGCTTCCGGATAAGCGGGTCTCAATTGCAGCGCGGTTGTTAGATATTTATAAGCGCCGTCGCTATCGTTCATTTGCGCCAGCACCATGGCCAGCCCATAATTGGCTTCGGCTGAATTTGGCTTTACCGTCAGTGCGCGTTGAAACGTGCTGCGAGCATCGTCAAAGAGCTTGGCTTGCTTATAAGCGTTGCCCAGGTTTTCGAGCGATATGAAGTGGTTCGGATTAACTTCGAGAGCTTGTTCGAAGTAAGCGATCGCGCGTATCGTGTTGCCTTCGCGCGTTGCCAGCAGCCCCAGATTGTTCCAAGCGTTTGGTGTAGTTTCCGGGTATGCGGCTGTCAGTCGCACCGCGGATTCAAAGTTCTGCTTGGCGAGTTGATTCTTGTTTTGCTTCAGGTAGACGCTGCCTAAGCCGTAGAATGCTTCGGCGCTGGATGCGTCTTGTTTCAGCGCGGATTGAAAAAAGCCTTCCGCAAAATCAACGTAACCATGCTGGAAAAACGTCGATCCAAGCGAAAGGTAGTTGCGCGCGTATTCATATGTTCCAGAGACGCCGGCGAACGGCAGCGCGGCCGCGAGCCTTTGAGCGTCTGAGTGCGGAATACGATGCAGATCGCGATTGACTTGTGCCGCGTCCACTTCGCCTTGATAAACCTTGACGATCTCACCCGTCTCGTTTGTCAGGAACGAAGTCGGCAACGGCATGTCGCGATGCCGGTCATAAAGGTAGCGAAAAAGCAGATTGTAGATCGGGTACGCCACTTCTGCCTTCGACCGGATCCGCAGCAGGCCGGGCTTCGGAATATCGATACTGCCGTCCGTAGGCGCAGCCACCGGGGCTAGAAGCCATGTCTCTGCTTTAGTGGGCAGCACCTCCGAAGGCTGGGCGATTGTTTTTTGGGGAGCGGAGAAAACGGCGAACGGCTCCGTGCGCACGGCGGCCGAATCTTCGGTGATGAAGATGCGGTTTCCCGGTTCAAGCTTTTCGAAATGCTGGGTCGTGCCATTTGGCCAGCGCACGGTTGCGGAAACAGCCCCCTGCGTTTGTCCTAGCCCAAAGAACAGTGCCTTGCTGTGTTGCGACAAAAAACCGGAACCCGCCTGCACAAACTTGGTCTGTTTGGCGACCGTCACGCTAGCTCCAATCGCATCACGGTTGGAACGTACGCCCTGCAAGTGGAACACGATGGACGGTGGCAACTGTGGCGCGATGCTCTTCAAAACGCGCACCTGCGGAGCATTTCTGCTCTTCAGAAACACCTCTTGCCGCCCGTCGTTATCAATATCGCCTAGGGCGAACGAACGGCCATCCTCAATGTAGTCGATGCCCAGCGCTCCCGCAATGTCCACAAAGCTGCCGTCTCCGTTGTTGGCGAACAGCACGTTGCGTTCTGAGCCGCTCCAGTTATAGTCTGAGCGGATCAAATCGTTAATCACGTTCCATCCCATCTCGTAATCCGGATCGGATGTGAATGTATTGGGCGATTTCGCCACTACTTCGCGCCAAAACAGACTATTCAGGTCGGGGCCAGTAAGTCCGGTAACCATTCCGTTCGCGATGTAGATGTCGGAATAACCGTCGTGATCATAATCCCAAGCGTCGCTCGACCACGCCCAGCGTCCATTGCCCGTTCCCGTTTGCGCGGTGACTTCCGTGAACTGGTTATGATCATTCCTGAGCATCGAATTTCCCATCGCATGCTTGTGATACAGACTGCGCACCGCCTCAGGTGCCCCCGCTTGAAACTCCGAATTCATGCTGATGCGTTCGCCCGCCGCAGTCCACATGTTGGCCACGTAGAGGTCTTGCGCGCCATCATTGTCGTAGTCGAGCCAAGCCACGCTCATCCCCGCGCCAATGTCTTCGGCATTCGCATTAGCCGCAACATCGGTAAAGGTGCCGTCGCCGTTGTTGCGGTACAAATTCTTCTTGCCGAAGTCATTGACAACATACAAATCGGGCCAGCCGTTTTGATCGTAATCGCTCCAACCGCAGGCGAAAGAATAGCGGGTATTGTTTTTGTCCAAACCGGCTTGCGCAGTCACATCGCGAAACGTGCCGTCGCCGTTGTTGCGCATCAAGAAGTTGGGAGGCCCATTCTCAGCAGCGAAATATGGCACCGGATACTTGTATTGATCTGTCCCCTGATAGTACGTGTACAGACAGAAGTAAATGTCTAACAGACCGTCGCGATTGTAATCCGCCACGGCAGCGCTTGTGAACGTACCCTGCGGCGGTTTGGCGAACTCAAAAGCATTCGGTTTCAGATGGAATGTGTCGTCGCCTTGATTCAGAAACAGCAACGGACCGTTGGCGCGCACCACAACCAGATCCTGCCGTCCGCGATTGCTGAAGTCGGCAAACAACGCGCAAGCCGTATTCTCCAGCACGCCGACGCCGGCAGATTCCGTAATGTCCTTAAACGTTCCGTCGCGCAGATTGCGATACAGGCGATTCGGCAGTACGGCCGGTTGACAGATATAGAGGTCGTCGTAACCGTCGCCGTCGATGTCGCCTAGCGAGACGCCGTTATGACCGTAGATATCAATTCCCGAAGCCCCATCAAGCACTGTGCGCCAGTAATCCGCGCCATGCAACAGTTGCGCTTGATAACTGGCATTCGATCCGAATGCCTGTGACGCCATGTCAACGAAGAATGGCTGAGCCGAGCGAGCACGAACCTCGCTTTCAAAGCGCCAAGAGGCTATCTTATTGTTCGACCAATCCAAAGACCAATGGCCCACGCGTTGTTCGCGGAAGAAGCCCTTCCCTTCTCCGACGAATTCGTAGAGGATGCGCGTCGTGAGATGGTCCGCTTGAATCACCTGCATATCGGCTATGTGCAGTTTTGAAAAATCGCTGACGCTGGCTTCGAGTTCACGCAGGAACGCCTCAGCCGACAGTGACTGAGACGCAAACGACACCTTCTCAATCGATAAACCATTGCGTGTCGGACGCAATGACTGCCTTTCGCGCGGCTTCCAGGATTGGCCTGTGAAACCGGAAGCAAGGCTGTCTCGTATAGATCGAATTCCGTTTGGCGAACCGAGCAATTCGGCACGCCAAGCGTGCAGAATCGGTTCAACTTTTGCGCTAACCTGCTCTGATACAAAGCCGCCATCCGCCGGAAGAAGCGTGGCAACTGCTTCTTCCAGCGGCGTCTGCTCTCGATACTGTCCAGGAAGCAGCCAACTTCCGGCGGCGGCACATAATGAGTAGCGCAAGAATTCGCGCCGATTTCTAGGTGCTGGGAACACTCGGTTTCTTTAGGGTAACCGCTGGGACATCCGCATCCTTCACGTTCTTATTCAGTGACGGGATTTTTTCGTCCACAATTTGACCCCAAGCTTTGAGCTGAGCATTGATGGCGCTGGCCAAGTCTTCATAGACCTGCTGCTCGGCCGACGTGGGTTGGGCATCGGCCGATTCAAGATCAGCCAGCAGCGCAGCCAGTTTGTTGTTGAGCTTTACAGGATAATTAAGCGGATCTTCGCTGGCCCGGCTCTTGGTCTGGTATAGCGCTTCTTCCACTTCCGTCATTTCGCCGGACAAAGCCTTGGCCTGAGCAATGACGGCCTTCGATTTCTCGGAGTCCGGTCCTGATTGCAGCCGGGCAACCAGATCGTCAATCTGTTTGCGCCCTTGTCGAATTTGAACTACCGTTTCATTGGTGCGGCTGAGCTTGTCGCGCATTTGCAGTTCGAGTTCCAGTTGCGCTGCGTATTGTTCCGGCGTCGTCGAGATGCGCGGATCTTTGCGCACCTCGAATCTCTGAGTCTGCGACTTGCCATCGACAGTGATTTTCACTTGATACGTGCCCGGAACAATCACCGGCCCACGCAGACTGCCCGCCCACAAAATCATGCCAGGGAAACCGGCGGCATCAGGATAGCGAAGATCCCATTCGAAGCGGTTAAGGCCCTGTTCGGCAGGCGCCAGTGCATTCCGTCCGCCACGCGGTCCTTCTTCGTCTTCCTCTTCGGCGGCCGCGCCCGGCTCAGGCTTCTCCTTTTTTTCCGGTTTGCTGGAAATCTTCTTGATCTGTTTGCCGCTCTCATCCATAAATTCCAGCGTCACCTCGGACGGCTTGCTCTTCAGCCAGTAATAGATGACAGCGCCGCTCGCCGGATTGCTGCCCGCAGCGCCACCGCCGCGCCCAAAGCCCCTTCCAAAGGCACCACGATAGGTATGCTTTGGTTCGAAGAGATGAACATCCTCATTGGTAAGCCCTTCGCTTAGCTGCGCCAGGATGTTGGTGTCGTCAAAAACCCAGAACGCCCGGCCATGCGTGGCGGCCACCAGTTCATGCTCGCGTTTTTGAATTGCCAAGTCCGCTACTTGTGTAACTGGCAGGTTCAATTGCAGCGATTGCCATTTCGCGCCGCCGTTGAACGAAACGTAGATTCCGGTTTCGGTTCCAGCATAAAGCAGATCTTTTTTGTTTGGATCTTCGCGAATGCAGCGCGTGAATGCTCCGTCGGGAATACCGTTCGTGATTTGCGACCAAGTTTTCCCGTAATCAACCGTTTTGTATAGGTAAGGCCGGTTGTCATCGAACTTATACATGGTGGCCGCAATGTATGCCGTGCCTGGCTCGAACGGTGAAGCTTCCATCGAATTGATTTGGATCCATTCAGGTTCGTTCTTCGGCGTTACGTCTTCCCAGTGCTCGCCACCGTCGCGAGTAAGATGCACCATGCCATCATCGGAGCCAACCCAAAGCAGCCCTTTCTTAAGCGGCGATTCTTCCACCGTGAAAATGGTGTCGTAGTATTCGACGCTGGTGTTGTCTTTGGTAATCGGACCGCCGGATGAGATCTGCTTCGTTTTATCGTTGCGAGTCAAGTCGCCGCTGATCGGCTTCCAGCTTTGGCCTTGATCTGTGGATGAGAACAGAACATTGCCGCCGGCATAGAGCAACTCGGGATCATGCAGCGAGAACAACAACGGATACGTCCACTGAAAGCGGTATTTTAGCTTGTCGGGCGACCAACCCATTTCGTTGTCGGGCCAGACAGTGACACTGCGTGTTTGTCCATCGTGGTGGTCGTAGCGAGTGAGCAAGCCGTCGTACGATCCAGCAAAGACAATGTTTGAATCCTTCGGATAGGGCGCAATCCAACCGCTCTCGCCGCCGCCAACGGGATGCCAGTCTCGTTCGCCGATCGCACCGGAAGCACTGCGCGTCGCGATTCCCACAGTTGTGTTGTCTTGCTGCGCGCCGTAAGCGTGATAGGGAAAATCGTCATCCAAGACAACGCGATAGAACTGCGCCGTGGGCTGATTGTCTTCTGTGCTCCAATTCTTACCACCATTCGTGCTGATGGTTGCGCCGCCGTCGTTGCCCTCAATCATGCGCTGCGGATCATTGGCAGCAATCCAAAGGTCGTGATTATCGCCGTGCGGAACTGAAATCGAATTCCAAGTTTTGCCTCCGTCGTCTGATCGAAAGAAACCCACGTTGGTTGCATACACGCGTTCCGCATCTTTCGTATCAGCGAAAATGCGGCCGTAATACCAAGCGCGCTGCCGCAATTTGCGCTGGTCGTTCATCTTCTTCCAGGTTTTCCCCGCATCGTCGGAACGAAAAACGCCGCCCTCGTCGGCTTCAATCAACGCCCAGACGCGATCCGGATAGACGGGAGAGACGGTGAGTCCGATGTTGCCCAAAACACCTTTCGGCAAACCCTGATTCTTTGTCAGTTCCGTCCAGTTATCGCCGCCATCCGTAGATTTGAATATGCCGCTGGTTGGTCCGCCGCTTTCTAAATCCCATGGCTTGCGGTAGGCCTCCCAAAACGCTGCGTACAGAATGCTCGGGTTGGTTGGATCGAAAACCAGTTCACTGGCGCCCGCCTTCGGTCCTTTATAAAGGATCTTGTCCCAGGTCTTGCCCCCGTCTTTCGACCGGAAAATCCCGCGCTCCTCGTTAGGTGCCCACAGGTGTCCAAGCGCGGCTACGTACACTAGATCCGGATTTTTGGGATTCACCCGAACACGTGCGATCTGGCGCGTGTTTTCCAAGCCGATATGCTTCCAGGTCTTGCCCGCGTCCGTGGACTTGTACATGCCGTCGCCATTGGAGACGTTGCCGCGAATGTCGTATTCGCCCGTGCCCACGTAGATGACGTTGGGATCTGATTCCGAAACCGCTATGTCGCCGATAGAGGCTGTGGCGAATGGTTGGCCATCTGAAATACATTCCCACGAGTAACCCGCGTTCGTGGTTTTCCAGATGCCGCCAATGGCTGCGCCGAAATAATAAACATTTGGTTGTGATTCAACGCCTGTGACGGCGGGCACGCGCCCACCGCGAAAGGGGCCAACAAGCCGCCATTTCAACGCTTTCATGGAATTCACATCCTGCGCCACGGCTGTGGCGAGTGCCAAAAACACAAGAATCAGGAATTTGTTCTGTTTCATGGGTCTCCACATTCTACTGAAACAGAAACATGCGATTCTGAAATGTCCGTAAGTTAGTCGGTCTAAGTTGAAATTATGCTGCCTCCCGATGAACTCAAAAATATAGATGGTTATTGGCGCGCCTGCAACTACTTATGCGCAGGCATGATTTACTTGCGAGCGAACGCTTTGTTAAAGGAACCGCTGCGCCCGGAGCATTTCAAGAACAGACTGCTGGGACATTGGGGATCTGACCCCGGCCAAACCTTCACCTGGGTCCATCTGAACAGGTTGATTAAGAAGTACGACCTGAACATGATCTATTTGTCGGGTCCTGGGCACGGAGCTCCGGCAGTGCTTTCTAATTGCTATTTGGAAGGCGCTTATTCCGAAATTTATCCGGAGAAAAGTGAAAACGAAGCCGGCATGTTACGGCTATTTCAAGCGTTCTCATTCCCCGGTCAATTGGGCAGCCATTGCACACCGGAAGTGCCAGGATCGATTCACGAAGGCGGCGAGTTAGGTTACAGCGTTTCGCATGCGTTTGGAGCGGCATTCGACAATCCGGATTTGATTGTTTCGGTAGTGGTGGGCGATGGCGAAGCGGAAACCGGGCCGTTGGCCACGTCGTGGCATTCCACTAAGTTCCTGAATCCGATTCGAGATGGCGCTGTGTTGCCGATTTTACATCTGAACGGCTATAAGATTGCCAATCCGACGTTGCTGGCTCGTATCTCGCATGATGAGTTAGATTCGCTTTTCAAGGGCTACGGCTGGACTCCCTATTTTGTAGAAGGCGATGATCCGGCTCAGATGCATCAACAGATGGCGGAGACGCTGGAGAAATGTGTCAACGCTATTCGCTCTGCACAGGGCGAAGCGCGTAGCTCAGGCAAAGCCGACAGACCTCGCTGGCCCATGGTGATTTTGCGATCGCCTAAAGGATGGACTGGTCCGAAACAGGTAGATGGACATCGCGTGGAAGGTTTTTGGCGCGCGCACCAAGTGCCTGTCTTGGATGTACAAACCAATAAAGAGCATTTGAAAATAGTCGAAGACTGGATGCGCAGTTATCATCCCGAAGAGTTATTCGATGCGGAGGGCACGCTACGGCCGGAATTTCGGGCCACCGCACCGACGGGCGAACGGCGAATGAGCGCCAACCCGCATGCCAACGGCGGGAAATTACGCAAGGCGCTTAACGTCCCAGACTTTCGCGATTATGCCGTGAAGGCGGATCATCCGGGCTGTGTTGATGCTTCGCCGACGGAAACAATGGGCAAGCTGTTGCGCGACGTGATGAGCCGCAACATGAATACCTTCAGGCTTTTCAGTCCGGATGAGAATGCATCCAACCGCTTCCAGGATGTCTATAAGGCCAGTCTAAAGACATGGCTGGCCGAGATCAAGCCGGAAGATGCGGATGGGACTGACATCGCAGTAGATGGCCGAGTGATGGAGATGCTAAGCGAGCATACGTTAGAGGGCTGGTTGGAAGGCTATCTGTTGACTGGAAGACATGGCTTGTTCAACACCTACGAAGCGTTCGTTCACATCATCGATTCAATGTATAACCAGCACGCGAAATGGTTGGAGAAAGCCAAGGCGGAAGCGTGGCGCGCGCCTATCTCATCATTGAATATTGTCATCTCATCCCTGGTATGGCGGCAGGACCACAACGGATTTACTCACCAAGATCCGGGCTTCCTCGATATTGTCAGCAACAAGAGCGCCGATATCACGCGCATTTATCTGCCGCCAGACGCGAACTGTATGTTAAGTGTCGGCGACCATTGTTTGCGCAGCATGAACTATGTGAATGTCATCGTATCCGACAAACAACCGCATCCAGTTTACTTAGATATGGATGCGGCCGTCATTCACTGCACTAAGGGCATTGGCATTTGGGAGTGGGCCAGTAATGACAACGGCACGGAACCGGATGTGGTGATGGTGAGCGCAGGCGACATTATGACTCAGGAAGCGCTGGCAGCCGTAGCCATCCTGCGTGAACATTGTCCGGGCTTAAAGATTCGTTTTGTGAACGTAGTTGACTTATACCGTTTGCAGCCGGAGACCGAGCATCCACACGGCCTTTCCAGTCGCGATTTTGACTCCTTATTCACTAAAGACAAGCCGGTGATCTTCAACTTTCACGGATATCCCTGGCTGATCCACAAATTTACTTATCGGCGAATGAATCACAGCAACATCCACGTTCGCGGGTACAAGGAAAAAGGAAATATCAACACGCCTTTGCAACTCGCGATCTTGAATCAGGTAGACCGTTTCAACTTAGCCATCGACGTTATTGACAGGGTGCCTAAGCTGCAAACCACCGGTGCGCATTTGAAGGAATGGCTGCGCGGGCAGATTATTGAGAACCTCAATTACGCGGATAAAGAGGGTATTGATAAGCCTGAGATACGCGACTGGAGATGGCCGCAGACACTTACTTAATACTCCTACTCCGCAGCAGCGTAAGTTCCTTACATATCGGATATCCAACGGTAATTCTTCGAGAAACTTTCTCACATAACGTGTAGCAGTTCCGATTAGTGACTTGAGCGTTTTGCCTCAGTGCACAAGCATTAGATGCGCACGAGAGCAACTGCCGCAGGAGCTATGAGCACGCGCACACTTTTCTCTACCGTCACACTAGGGTGCTGGCTGTTTTCGAGTCTGGCAATTGGACAGACTCAACCCCGTCCCAGAATTACCAAAGATATTGATGATTTCAACACCGTTGTGATGAGCGGAAACGTTCATCCAGCGGCTGCAGCCGCAACCAGTTCACAACCCGCGGACGACAACATGCCTATGCAGCGGATGATTGTTTATCTGAAGGGAAGTTCAGATCAGGAAGCACAGTTGGAGCAGTTAGTGGCGGGACAAAACAATCCGCAGTCGCCGTACTATCACAAATACCTGTCCCCACAGCAATTCGCCACTCAATTTGGCGCGGCACAGAGCGACGTGGAGTCCATTTCCAGCTGGCTTCAAGCGCACGGATTCACGATAGATGAAATTCCCGCCGGTAACCGTTCGATTGTCTTCAGCGGCACGGCAGGACAAGTGGCGAACGCCTTCGGCACCGAAATCCGGCGTTACAACGTGGCCGGAAAAACGCATTACGCCAATGCCAGCGACCCGCAGATTCCGGCAGCTTTGGCTGATGTTGTTGGTGGCATCGTGAAGTTACACGACTTTCGCCACGGGCACGACATCACGCCTGCGAAGTTGCTGGGCAGCGATTATTCGCAACCCAAGTTCACTTACGGAAGCAGTCACTATGTTTCACCGGCTGATTACGGGATCATTTATGACATCAATCCGCTCTATACGGCGGGAGTAACTGGCTCGGGACAAACGATTGCCGTTCTGGCGCGGTCTGACATTTACATGTCGGACGTTGAGTCGTTTCGCAGCAATATGGGCTTGAAAGCCAACAATCCGGTGTTTGTGGTTACCAACAGCGACCCTGGCGTAGTGTCCGGCGATACCGTGGAAACAACACTGGACACCGAATGGGCGGGCGCGGTTGCGCCAAGCGCAACGATCAAGGTCATTATTTCGGCTTCTACTTCATCCGCCGACGGAATTGATCTCTCCGCTTTGTATGCAGTTAACAATAACGTTGCTCCAATTATCACCCTCAGCTACGGATCTTGCGAGGCGGGCATGGGAAGTTCGGAGCTTTCGTTTTATAACTCGCTGTGGAAACAAGCGGCATCGCAAGGACAAACCGTCTTAGTGGCCGCGGGAGACAGCGGCGCGGCGGGATGCGATTACAGCAGCCCTGCCACACACGGACTGGGAATCAACGGACTTTGCAGCAGCCCCTATTCGACATGCGTCGGTGGCACCGAGTTTGTCGAAGGCAACAACCCTGGGCAATATTGGCAGGCGGGCAACAACACGGTTAACGGGTCTGCCATCAGCTACATTCCGGAGACCATTTGGAATGAGAGCGGCAATGTTAGCGGTGGCTCTGGCTTATGGGCCGGCGGCGGTGGGTCGAGTATTGCGTACTCGAAACCGTCATGGCAAACAGGGACTGGCGTTCCATCTGACGGCGCGCGCGACGTTCCCGATGTATCGCTTACGGCAGCGGGACACGATGGATATCTGATTTGGCTTGACGGTCAATTGAACGCGGTGGGCGGCACTTCGGCTGCGACACCATCATTTGCGGGTATGATTGCGCTGCTGAATCAGAAGATCAACAGCAAGCAGGGTTTGATCAACACGACTTTGTATCCACTGGCCGCCAAGCAGTCGTCGCTGGGCGTGACGATTTTCCACGACACTACAACGGGAAATAACTCGGTTCCCGGACAAACCGGCTTTTCGGCAACAACGGGTTATGACCGCGCTTCCGGACTCGGATCTGTAGACGCCAACCTCTTTGTGAATAACTGGGCCAGCGGGGCCGCACCAGCGGCTTCGTTGACGCTGAGTGCTTCCTCCACTTCCGTTACGTTGTTGGCCGGCAAAACCGGGTCCACAACAGTTACATCCACCGCGACAAGTTTGAACTCGGTAGTTACTTTGACAGTGAGCGGAGCGCCCACCGGATTAACGGCCACCTTCGCATCGGCAACCGTCGCGTTGCCCGGTTCCGGCACAGATGTCCTGAATTTGAGCGCAGCGTCCACAATAGCTCCGGGAACATATTCACTAACCGTAAAGGGAGTCGGTGGAACGCAAACCGCAACTCTCACGATTTCAGTGCTCATTCCGGCTCCCACATTCACCTTGACGCCCGCGTCCTCCACATTGACTGCGGCGGCGGGCGGCAGCACACAAGTAACCGTAAGCGATGCTCCACAAAATGGATTCATTTCTTCCATCGCCTTGTCAGCAACAGGCTTGCCAACAGGAATTACCGCGGCCTTCACACCTTCCACATTGACGACCACCGCAACCTCCAGTACAGCAGTATTTACCGTGGCAAAAACAGTTGCCGGCGGCACCTATTCGTTCAAGATCTCCGCTACTGGCGGGGGTGTTACACAGACCATCCCTGTCACCCTGACGGCTACTGTTCCCGCCAGCTGCACGTTGACTGCGAACCCGACTAGCCTGACTGTTGTAGAAGGTCAAACGGCAACATCGCAAGTTTCATGCGGTTCTGTGCAAGGCACATTTAGCGCACCTCTAACCTTGTCGCTGGCGAACGCGCCCACTGGTATCACGGCGAAGGTCTCTTCCAGCACGATGTCCGCGGGGAGTTCGACAACCCTTTCTGTCACCGCGGCCAGCACACTTGCAGCGGGCAGCTATTCCATTTCACTGACTGCCAGCGGTTCCGGCTTTACACAGACTTTGGCGGTTCCGGTAACGGTTCCTACTCCGACATTCACCCTGACACCCAGCGCGACCACGGCTCAAGTGATGATTGGTAGCAGCGTAAAACTGGGAGTTAGCACCACACCGGCAAATGGCTTTAGTGCAGCAGTCACATTCACTGCATCCGGGTTACCAACGGGAGTTACTGCCGCATTCACTACCGCAACCGGCACCACAGCATCAGGCGCCGGCAGCACACTAACACTGACAGCCGGAAGCGCGGCAAAAGCGGGAACCACCAACATTACGATTACGGGTACAGGTGGCGGAGTGACTAAGAGCGTTACCGTTGCACTCACAGTAACGGCGCAACCGATTTGCAACTTTGGCACCAGCCCAACTCTTCTTTCTTTGACAGCCGGTCAGAGCAGCAGCGCGAGTTTGACTTGCACGGTGACTCAAGGCAGCTTCACTACACCACTGGCCGTGAGTGTCTCGGGAGCGCCCACTGGGATGACTTTGCAAGCACCCACCAGCCTCACTCCAGGTTCCACAGCGAGCCTTGGTCTGACAACGGCTCTGTCCACAGCCGCGGGCACCTATAAATTGGCGCTCAGCGTTTCGGGCAGCGGTTACACACAAAGCATTACGCTTCCGGTAACCGTTTCGGCAGCCAATACATTCACGCTGGCGGCTAACTCAACCAGCATCAGCGCAGCATTGGGCGCCACGGCTTCAGTAAACCTGACGACGCAAGCCTACGGCATTTTCAACTCCGCAGTTGGATTGAAAGTTTCGGGATTGCCGACAGGTGTAACAGCGACCGCCTCTACGTCCACCATTGCCGCTCCCGGCAGTGGAACGACAACTATATCGTTCGCGATTGGTTCTAGTGCCAGCACCGGAACACATCCCATCACGATTACGGCCACAGGCGGCACAGCTACCCAAAGCGTGACTGTAAACCTTGTGCTCAGCGCACCGCCAAGCTTTACGCTGTCGCTAGGTGCTTCTTCTTTGACATTGACGCAGGGTACTTCCGGCGTCATCGTGGTTTCCACCGGCAATTACGCCAACGGATTTAACGGACAAATGCTGCTGACCTTCAGCGGCCTTCCCGCGGGAGTTAACTACGCCATGACGGGTGCTACCAGTACCGCTACGATGTTGAACCTGAATGTAACATTAACGGTTCCCGCTTCAACGCCTGCCGGCACCTACGTGATTACGGTGACAGACACGGGTAACAGCGGCTCGGCTGCAACCGGAAATGGCGTCACGCATTCAGCCACATTCAATCTGATTGTGACTGCGAGCACTGCGCAAGCCAAGAAATAACTGGGACAAACGCGAGGTGGTTCTTCATCTGCCCTAAAATGGGTGTTTGAAGAACCACCTCGACGTTTTTTTTAAGCCGAAATCGGTAGCCGTTATTGGCGCAACTGAAACGGCCGGCGCCGTTGGCCGCGCTATCTTGTGGAATTTGATCAGCAGTCCGTTCGGTGGAACGGTCTATCCAGTAAATCCGAAACGCAAAGCTGTTCTCGGCATACGTGCTTATCAGACCGTGTTGGATCTACCGGAACGAGTGGATCTTGCTGTCATCATCACTCCCGCTACGTCGGTACCGGATGTGGTTCGAGACTGTGCCAGCAAGGGTATCCGAGGCGCGGTCATCATCTCAGCCGGCTTTAGAGAAACGGGCGCATCGGGACGCGCACTAGAAGATCGAGTTCTCGAAAATGCGCGCCAAGGGAACATGCGTTTGATCGGCCCGAACTGTTTGGGCGTCATGTGTCCCTCATCCGGATTGAACGCCACCTTCGCTCCCTCCATTGCACACAAAGGTTCGGTTGCACTCATTAGCCAGAGCGGCGCTCTTTGCGCGGCGTTGCTGGATTGGAGCTTAAAAGAGCAGGTTGGCTTTAGTGCGCTGGTGTCGATTGGATCGATGCTGGATGTGGGCTGGGGTGCGCTGATTGATTATCTAGGCAACGATCCGCATACGCGAAGTATCGTGGCCTACATGGAATCCATTGGCGATGCGCAAGAGTTCCTTTCCGCGGCACGCGAAGTAGCGCTGGATAAGCCCATTCTGGTGCTGAAGGCGGGCCGTTCGGATGCGACAGCACAAGCTGCGGCATCGCACACCGGGGCCTTAGCGGGAAGCGACGCTGTTTTGGATGCTGCGTTTCGCCGCGTGGGCGTTCTGCGCATAGACGACATTGGCGACGTTTTCCAGATGACGGAAGTGTTGTCGCGCCAGCCGCGACCGGCAGGCCCGCGTCTGACAATTGTGACCAACGCTGGTGGACCCGGCATCATTGCAGCAGACGCATTAATCGGTCTGGGCGAAGAACTAGCCACGCTGGCGCCTGGAACGATTGAAGAGTTGAACCGCGCGCTTCCGCAGCATTGGAGCCATGCCAATCCGATTGACGTGATTGGAGACGCAGGTCCGGAACGCTACGAAAGCGCGGTCAAGCTCGCGGCGAAGGATCCTAATACCGATGGATTGCTGGTCATCATGACACCGCAGGCGATGAGCGATCCGGTTGGTATTGCTGAACGCCTGGCCCCTTACGCCAAACTGGATAACAAACCGATTCTGGCTTCTTGGATGGGTGGATTGAAAGCGGGAGAGGGCGAAGCAATTCTAAATGTGGCCGGCATTCCCACGTTTAAATTCCCGGAAGCGGCCGTGCGGGCATTTCATTATCTGTGGCGCTATAGCTACAACTTGCGCGCGTTGTATGAGACGCCGGAAGTTACGGCATACAATCGCGAGGCGGCGGAACGGGCGGCCGGCATCATCAGCGGAATCAGGAGTTCGGGGCGGACCCTGCTGACCGAGTTTGAATCCAAGCAGCTCTTAGAAAGCTACGACATTACGACGGCAAAGACATTACTTGCTGCAACTGCGGACGAAGCGGCTGCCCATGCCGTAGCGCTGGGATTCCCGGTGGTTGTGAAGCTGAACTCGTTCACGCTAACGCATAAGACCGACGTGGGCGGAGTGAAACTCTCGCTACCGAACGCCGATGCGGTGCGCACAGCCTTTCACGAAATTGAAGAATCCGTGGCTGAAAAAGCGGGCGCGCAACATTTTGCCGGCGTCACGGTGCAGCCGATGGTCTCGCTCGAAGGCTACGAGTTGATTATCGGATCGACGACGGATCCGCAATTTGGGCCCGTGTTGCTGTTTGGAACCGGCGGCCAATTAGTGGAAGTGTTTCAAGACCGCGCACTTGCGCTGCCGCCATTGAACACCGTTTTGGCACGCCGGTTCTTAGAGAGAACCAAAATTTTTAAAGCACTGAAAGGAGTCCGAGGAAGACAGCCCCTCGATATCTGCGCTCTGGAGAGTCTACTGGTGCGGTTCAGCCAAATTGTTGTAGATCATCCAGAGATAAAAGAGATCGACATCAACCCGATGCTGGCATCAACGGCGGGATACATTGCCTTAGATGCGCGCGTGATTCTGCACAGCAAAGATGTGACGGAATTGCCCCGGTTATCGATTCGCCCCTATCCAAGCAAGTATTCGCAAGACTTGACATTAAACGATGGAACAAAGCTGCATATCCGTCCGATTCGCCCGGAGGACGAACCTAGACTCGTAGAATTTCATGCGGCGCTTTCGGAGGAAAGCGTCTTCAAACGCTATTTTGCGCCGGTCCCGTTCGAAGTGCGCACGCGCCATGAACGGCTAACAAGAATGTGCTTCATCGATTATGATCGCCAAATGGCGCTGATAGCCCAAAAGGTTGATGCAAAAGGCGCACTTGGCGAAATAATCGGCGTTGGGCGTTTGATAAAACTCGCCTTCACGAGCGAGGCTGAGGTGGCCGCCATTATCACCGACAAATTCCAGCGCAAAGGCGTTGGGCACGCCTTGATGAATGGACTGCTTCAGTTTGCGGTGGACGAGAAATTGAGTGTGCTCCGAGCTTCCGTTTTAGTGGAAAACCTGGGCATGGAGCGGCTGCTGGAGAGCCACGGTTTCATTTTCGCTGAAGGAGAAGATTCGGGCGTATTGGAAGGCGAGCGCAAAATGGCTTAATCGCCGGAATGTGAATCGATGCCGAATTTTTTCAATTTATAGCGCAAAGCATCGCGGCCGATTTTTAGTATTCTGGCCGCTTCCGATTGATTGCCACGGGCTTCATTCATAGCCGCTACAACCATCAGCCGTTCCTGCTTTTCAAGCGAAGACATGCCTGCGCCATCTGCCTCGTGGGTTTTTTCATGCAGCTTTTCCACCGAGTGCAGATACTCGGGCAGGTCGGGCACATCGATGCGATCGGCCGCAGCCATCATGCAGGCGTGGCCAATCACGTTCTCCAATTCGCGCACGTTCCCAGGCCAGTTGTGGCGGGTCAGAATAATTTCCGCTCGCGGGGTAAGGCCAACCACTATTTTTCCGTAGTCGGTAGAGAACTTCTTGATGTAGTGGCGGATGAGAAGAGAGACGTCGCCGCTTCTCTCGCTAAGCGGCGGCGTGGCAATTTCAACCATGGTGAGGCGATAGTACAAGTCCTCACGGAATTTGTGTTCGGCTATGGATTCTCGCAGGTTGTAGTGGGTGGCAGCAATAACACGAACGTTTACTTTACGCGGCTGTAGCGAGCCCACGCGCTGAATCTCCTGATTTTGCAAAGCGCGCAAAAGTTTGGCTTGGGTGGAGATAGGCATGTCGCCAATTTCGTCAAGAAACAGCACGCCGTTGTTGGCATGCTCGAAGAGACCCACCTTATCAGCTGTGGCGCCGGTGAACGCACCTTTGACGTGGCCAAACAATTCGCTTTCAAACAAAGTTTCAACCACGGCGGAGCAATTAAGCACGACGAAATTGCCTGACGAAACCGGACTCAACCGGTGTAGCGTTTGCGCGACCAAGTCTTTTCCGGTACCGGTAGCGCCGGTAATCAAAACGGTACGAAAATGGGGTGCAATGCGGCGGATTTTCGAAAACAGCGCCCACATAGGCGGACTGTTGCCAATCATGCCGTTGAAACCGGAACTGGCCAGCAATTCGTCTTCAATATCGGCCGCCCGGTGGCGGCGATGCGCCTGTTCAATTAACGTCGCCACACGTTCGCGCAGCACGTTCAGGTTAACGGGTTTGTTTAAGTAATCGGAAGCTCCGCGCTTAATGGCGTCCACTGCCGATTCGGTGGAATAGTGCGCGGTCATCAGGACAACGTCAATATTTGGATCAAACGAAACAATTTGGTCGAGAACTTCCAGGCCGCCCAACTTCGGCATCACTAAGTCGGTCAAGACGATTTGCGGATGCTTTTCGCGAACGATTTCCAAGGCTTTCTCGGGATCGTCGCTGGTTAGGACCTCGACTCCCTGGCGCCCCAACGCGGACGACAGCAGTTCCAGGCTGGCCAAGTTGTCGTCGATGATGAGAAGCTTTATTGCGGATTGGGCGTTTGCAGAAACGTGACTCACGAAACCACTTTACGCCCTTGGGAGTAGACGACCGAGTTCTTCGCGAATGGCGGCAAGGCTGATTGGCTTTGTGAGGTAGCCGGTGAACCCGCAATCCAAGGCATGCTCGCGGTCCCCACGCATGGCGTTTGCGGTCAGCGCGACGATGGGTGTGCCTTTAAATCTGTCATCGGATCGAAGCCTTTGCAGAACTTCCATGCCGTCCATGATGGGCATTTGCAGATCGAGCAGGATTAAATCGGGTTTGCGTTCGACGGCGACGTGGATAGCCTCGGCACCATCGGCAGCCTCCAGCACTGCATAGCCTGAATGTTCTAGTAGCGTTCGAATCAGTTCCCGGCTGGCTTCCCGGTCTTCGGCAACAAGGACAGTTCTCGTCTGGGACGGCTTAATCACGGATTCTTGTAAGCATCTTGATTGCCATCCTGAATTGACGGCGTCTTTACCAAGTACTTCGTTATAGTAATGTCAATTGTATTCATGCCGTTAGCGCTTGATGGATTTCTTGAGGCGTGCCCTTTGGCGACTGTGGTCATAGAGCCGAATGGACTGATTTCCGAGTGGAATCACGCAGCTGAGGATTTACTCGGATGGACTCGGGAAGAGGCCATAGGCCGGCCAGCTTCGGCGCTCCTGCTGAATTTGAACGGTGAGATGGCATCAAAAATGCTGGCCACAAGCGGCAAAGGCGCCGCGGCTGTTCAAACTCGCAAGGATGGTTTGTCCATTCGCGTAATGCTTTGGACGGCCACTCTGACCGACGCGGGGACGGGCGCAAGCGCTCTCTTATACCTGTTTTCAGATGCCCAAGACCAACACGATGAACACCTGGATTTAGTGGAACAAGTGCGAGAGACGCAACAACAGCTTCGAGACATGAACCGCTTCAAGGAGCTGCTGGAGGCGGCGCCCGACGCCATTATCGAGATTGATAGCCAGGGCAGAATTCTGCTGATGAACGCGATAACCGAAAAGCTTTTTGGCTTTTCGAGAAGCGAGTTGCTTGGCCAGCCCATTGAGATTTTGCTGCCTGAGGATTTGCGGATGGCGCATGAGGAGCACCGGCAACGCTACGCCAAGAATGCGCAGACGCGGCCAATGGGTATTGGTTTAACGTTGTCGGGCAAGCGTAAGGATGGCAGCCGGCTTCCGGTTGAAATCAGCCTCAGCCCGTCCAAAAGCGCTGGCGGTTTGCGAATCACCGCCATTATTCGTGATGTCAGCGAGCGTAAAAGAGCGGAGGAGCGGCTGCAGGAAGTCCGCGATAAATTCACCGCCGAGCTTTCTGCGGCGAACCGTCTGAAAAGCGAGTTTTTGGCAAGTATGAGCCATGAATTGCGCACTCCACTGCATACGATTATGGGCTTTGCCGAATTGCTGGCAGAAGAATTAGAAGGCCCGCTAACCGATAAGCAGAAGCGCTTCGTACACCATATTCAAAACGATTCTTCGCACTTGTTGGAACTGATCAACGACATTCTTGATTTAAGCAAGATTGAGGCTGGACGGCTGGATCTGCATGCCGAAGAATTCGACGCCTCAGGCGCGTTGGAAGAAGTTTTGGCCAGCATTATGCCACTTGCGGCCACCAAAACAATAGCTATCAAGCGCCTGATTGATGCGCCACAAACCATCAAAGCAGACAGGGTGCGCTTTAAACAGATACTTTACAACCTGCTAAGCAACGCCGTTAAATTCACACCCAGCGGCGGACGCATCTCCATTGAATGCTTTGGCACGGGTTCGGTAGTTCGGTTCTCGGTGCGCGATACGGGTATCGGGATTCCGGCGTCCGAGCACTCGGCTATTTTTGACAAGTTTCATCAGGTTGGTTCCACCACGAAGGGTGTGCGCGAGGGAACCGGATTAGGCTTGGCCATTACCAGACACTTGGTTGAAAGCCATGGCGGACGAATCTGGGTGGAAAGCCGTGAGGGTAAGGGAAGCTGCTTCCATTTCACGGTGCCGGGCCACATCGGCGAATTGGGTCATTTAACGCACGTAAAATAACGACGTTGGTGATTTTACTCACCATTCTTTTGTGAAGTAAGCGTTTTTATTGAAACTTGAATCGGCCCTTCGTATGCATTCCATGTAGCGTGATGATGTCTACTAGCGCATATGCAATACCACTCCAGGTTCCATCGAAGTGCAGAACTTGCAAGAACCTGAGGCAACACTCATTCTGTGATCTTCCTAGCGAGGTTTTAGCCGAGCTTGAGCGCGTCAAGAAATTCCGCGATTATGCTCCAGGAGAGAGGATTTTTCGCGAGGGCGAGCCGGTAGACGAACTGATGATCGTCTGCGAAGGCGCAGTAACCTTGACGTTTTCGGCTAGCGGCGGAAATGTCATGATGCTGGGGCTCTCTGAATGCGGAGAAATGCTCGGACTCAGCTCGCACCTGTCAGGACATCCGCACGAGACTACTGCGGACGCCTTGGTCAACACCAAAATTGCTTGTATTTCGACCGCTGATTTCATACGATTGTGCGACAGATTTCCAGCCTTCTCGAAGAACATCAATCTGGAACTAAGCCATAAAGTAAATCGTGCTTACGACAAAATTCGCTTAGTGGGCTCTGGACTATCAGTCTCGCAACGGTTGGCTGCTTGGCTGTTACAGATGCAGGCCGAACATGCTGACGATGAGGGCCGAATCAGAATTACTTTAACTCACGAACAGATGGCTCAGTTACTAGGGGTTACCCGCGAGAGCATTACACGCGCACTTTCGAAATTCAAGCGTGACGGCGTGATTGTGGTGCGCGGCATCCATTATTACTTGCGTGATACCAACTTTTTGCGTGCCTCGCTGCGGCCACCCGAGATCGACATTCCGGTTGAGGAAATCCTGCCGTACATGGCCGAACTTAGTGATGTTTGTCACTGACAACACGGTCATTGACACCTATTCTGGAGCCAGGGTTGCCGACGCATACTGCCGAAGGAAGATATTGACTTTGCTGCACCGATAGACGATGGTTTGAAGCAATGATAATCAAATCGACTATCTTTTTGGGTCTGCTTTGCGCGCTTGTAGGCAGAGCGGCTCAACCAACGGGTGGAGAGATTTACAAAGCCCGTTGCGCCATGTGTCATGCGCAAGATGGCAGTGCCGGCACGCCGATGGGCCAGAAGCTGAAGATTCGAGATTTGCGGTCGCCTGAAGTTCAGAAACAAACTGACAACGATTTCGTGAACATAATCACGAATGGCAAGCCTCCCATGCCTGCCTATGGCAAATTGCTATCGCCCGCGGACATTCGGCAAATTGTCATCTACTTGCGCGGTATGCAGCCAAGGGCCTAAAAAACTAATAAACGATGCAAACAACTGAGACCTCGAGAAGAAGCTATCTGGGATGGCTGATTGGATTGTGCGGAGCTGGAGTGGGAGCGGTGTTGTCCATTCCATTGATCCGGTTCTCGCTGTATCCCATTTTGGCGAAGACAACAGAAGTAAAGTGGTCGGACGCCGGCGACGTTTCGGAATTTAAAGATTTGACGACGCCAATTGCCAAAACCATCACAGTGGAACAGGTGGACGGCTGGCGCAAACCCGTATCCGACAAGACTGTCTATATCACGAAGGCAACCGACGGAACATTGCAAGCACTGTCGGCAGTCTGTCCGCATTTAGGTTGTTCGGTGCAGTGGCGAGATACCGAGCATCAATTCAAATGTCCCTGCCATTCCGCCCAGTTCAGTCCAGACGGTGTTAAGACCGGAGGGCCGGCTCCGCGTGCGATGGATTCCCTGCCGACGCAAATTCAAAATGGGCGGCTCATGGTCCGTTACCAATATTTCCGTCAATTATCGGATAAGAAGGAAATCATTGGATAACCGGATGAGCACATCAACCAAGGTGAAGCATGGTGGTTTGTTTGGCTGGTTCGACCGTCGAACGGGTATTGACGCAGTTTTGCGCGAATCGCTGGATGAACCAATTCCAGGCGGCGCTCGATTTGCCTATGTGTTCGGCTCGGCACTCCTGTTCATCTTCATCTCCCAAGTCATAACGGGCGTTTTCTTAGCGTTGTATTACGTTCCCTCAGCAGATCACGCGCACACAACTGTTGCGTACATCACGAAGGCCGTCGCGGGCGGATCGTTTTTGCGGAGTATTCACGCATATGGTTCCAGCGCGATGGTGATCTTGCTGCTGATGCATGTCACTCAGACGTTTCTGTATGGGGCCTACAAAGGTCGGCGCGAGTTGCTGTGGCTATCTGGCTGCATTTTGTTTCTGTTTGTTTTGTGCATGGCCTTCACGGGCTACCTGTTGCCATGGGATCAAAAAGCTTACTTCGCAACCGCAGTGGGCACAAATATTGCGGGCGAAGTACCGATCGTTGGCCCCTGGATGAAGAGCTTCATGCGCGGCGGCACCGACATGGGAACCTTGACCTTATCGCGCTTCTTCGTGGGTCACGTGCTGGGCGTTCCGGCCGCTATTTTTGGCTTTATCGCGCTGCACGTTTATTTGTTCCGCAAAGCCGGTTCGGCTGGACCAATCTCGGAGAGTCCAATCAACCCCAAGTTACCGACCGAGCCGTTTTACCCTCGACAGGTCATTGTCGATGCAGTTTTCTCGTTGCTGATTATCGCTGTCCTGGCTGGCTTGGCGCACTTTCTGCCCTTTGAACTTGGCCCCCAAGCCAACCCGGCGGACACACGCTACTTGCCGCGCCCGGAATGGTATTACATCCCCATCTTTCAGTGGCTGAAGTATTGGCCGTCGGCGCTTTCGTTCATTGGTGTTGTCGTCATTCCAGGCATTGTGGCCTTTGCCTTCGCCAGCCTGCCATTCCTCGACCGCAGAATGGAACGCCGTCCTTGGAAGCGTCCCATCGCCGTTGGCACCTATTGCTTCGTCTTCCTGGCGCTGTTTGGCCTGGGCGCGGTCAGCTATCAGAACGACCATAGCGATCCCGGATATGCTGCGCAGCTGACTGCACAGACCAAGCAAACCGAAGATTACATGAAAGAACCCTTTGAACCCGAAGTGTCCGGTGGATCAGTCGCGGCAGCGGCTGCGGTTCCGGCAGACCCGGCTGTGGCCAAGGGCAAGAAATTATTTGAAGGAAACGCCTGCAATGCTTGCCATGGTGACGGCGGCATTGGTAGCGCCATGGCACCGAAACTGGCAGGCATTAGCGCTCGCCTTCCTAAAGACCAGCTAGCCGCGTTGCTAAAGGCGCCCAGACCAAAGATGTTAGCGAGCGGGATGAGCGCCAATACGATGCCTCCAGACCAGTTGGACGCACTTGTTGCGTACGTTGAAAGCTTGAAGTAGTTACCGTTCGATAGCCATCGCCACGGAGTTGCCGCCGCCCAAACAGAGCGCTGCAACTCCGCGGTTTACATCGCGACGGATCATCTCGTATAGCAACGTTACTAATATGCGCGCGCCGCTAGCGCCAATGGGATGGCCGATCGCAACCGCGCCTCCGTTCACATTCACCTTGGTTGAATCCAACCCTAACTCACGTATCACGGCAATCGCCTGCACGGCAAAAGCCTCGTTCAGTTCAAATAAATCGACGTCATTTATAGACCAACCGGCTTTTGCCAAAACTTTTTGAACTCCGGTTATGGGAGCAAGCATCACCCATTTGGGATCCACTCCACTGGTAGCCTGCGCACGGATCGTTCCTATGGGTTTCAAGCCAAGCTGTTTGGCTTTATTCGCCGACATGACAACAACGGCTGCGGCCGCATCATTCACACCAGGTGCATTGCCGGCCGTAACGCTGCCACCATTCTTAAACGCTGGCTTAAGCGCCGAAAGAGCCGCCAGGCTTGAGTCTGGCCGCACAGACTCGTCAAATGAGAATACCGCTGGCGGACCGTTCTTTGACGCAATCTCAACCGGAACCACCTCAGCGATAAAACGTCCTTCTTTCCGCGCTGCGGCAGCTTTCAAATGCGATGCGTTAGCAAATTCATCTTGTTCGCGGCGGCAGATGGAATACTTTTCTGCCACAGCTTCAGCAGTGACGCCCATGTGGTAATCATTAAACGCATCCCACAAACCGTCATAGACCATGGAATCGACTACCGTCTGGTTTCCCATACGGAAGCCCTGTCGCGCTTTGGGCAACAAATAAGGGGCATTCGTCATGGACTCCATGCCACCGGCCACAACTATTTCTGAATTACCCGTTTGGATTGCTTGCGCTGCCAGAGCGACTGCTTTCAATCCAGATCCGCAAACTTTGTTGATTGTTAGCGCGCCCACTTCGTTAGACAATCCGCCCAATAGCGCTGCTTGACGTGCGGGATTTTGGCCTAACCCGGCGGCCAGCACGTTACCCATAATGCACTCATCCACCAACGATGGATCAATCCCTGCGCGACGAACCGCTTCGCGCACGGCAATAGCGCCCAACTGTAGCGCTGAGAATGAACTGAGAGCACCTTGAAACTTTCCCACCGGCGTGCGTGCGGCAGATACAATTACGGCGTCTTCCATAACTAGATCATCCTTGCTACGGGCTCGCGGATGAATAGCGGCGCGCTGGTGAGCTTTTGAATCTCGGCGATAGTAATTCCTTCCGACAGTTCATCCAGCCTCAATCCCTGCGAAGTCACTTCTATAACTGCCAAGTCGGTGATGATGGTGTTGACAACATTCAATCCAGTAAGCGGCAAGGTGCAAGCCTCCAGGATCTTCGGTTCGCCATGCTTCGTGGTGTGTTCCATCGCAACAATGACGCGGCGCGCACTGGCAACCAGATCCATCGCTCCGCCCATACCTTTCACCATCTTGCCGGGTACCATCCAATTGGCCAGGTTCCCCCAACGATCTACTTCCAATGCGCCTAGAATGCTCAAATCAAGGTGGCCGCCGCGAATCATGGCGAAGGAATCGGCGCTAGAAAAGAATGATGTCCCCGGCAACTCGCTTACCGTTTCCTTACCTGCATTGATCAAATCGGGATCTTCGTTGCCCTCAATTGGATAAGGCCCCACGCCCAGCATGCCGTTTTCCGATTGCAAAATCACTTCAATGCCTGCTGGAACGTAATTCGCTACCAGCGTTGGGATGCCTATGCCGAGATTGACATAAAAACCGTCGCGCAATTCCTTGCGCGACTGGCGCGCAATCACCTCGCGGGGATCAATTTTCACTGTAGGCACTTTGTGACCGTTCGACGCTCAATTCTCTTTTGAAAGTTTCCTATTACAATCCGTTGCACATAGACGCCTGGGGTAACAACCAGATCGGGATCCAGTTGTCCAGGTTCAACTAATTCTTCCACCTCGGCGATAGTGCAGCGCGCCGCGGTTGCCATCACCGGGTTAAAATTCCTGGCCGTCTTGCGGTAGACCAAATTCCCTTGACGATCACCTTTCCACGCTTTAACCAAGGCAAAGTCCGCAGTCAAAGCCGTCTCCATCAAATACTTCTTTCCCTCGAATTCGCGCACTTCTTTGCCTTCCGCAACCACGGTGCCAACACCCGCTGGCGTATAAAACGCCGGAATGCCTGCACCGCCAGCGCGTATTCGTTCGGCCAGCGTTCCTTGCGGCACAAGCGTCACCTTCAGCTTGCCCGCAATTACCGACTTCTCCAGCAATCTGTTCTCTCCCACATAGCTGCCCATGTGCGAAGCAATCATGCCAGCCTCCAGCATTAGTCCCAAGCCAAAGCCATCCACGCCCATGTTGTTGCTGATAGTGTGCAACTGCTTAACTTGTTTTCTCACCAGAGCTTCAATTAGATTTTCCGGGATTCCGCACAGACCAAAACCGCCCAACATGACGGTTGCGCCATCCTCAATATCAGCCACTGCCGCATCTGCAGAACTGAAAACTTTATTCATTCCGTTCTCTTGTCATAGTCGCTGAAGGTGCGCCCTTCAGCAGCCAATTTCTTCAGCAGCGGTGCGATCGCCCAACGCTCGCCTAAACTTGCATGGAACTCTTCAATTTTGCTGGCAATCTTATCAAGCCCAGTAAGATCGGCAAAGCACATCGGACCACCGCGCCACACGGGAAAGCCGTAGCCATTTGTATAGATAACGTCAATATCCGAGGCACGCGCGGCAAAGCCTGCCTCTAGCGTGCGTGCGCCTTCGTTAATCAGTGAGTAGATGGTGCGTTCCACAATCTCGTTGTCGGAAATGTTCCGGGGCGCAATGCCCGCAGCCTCTCGCGCACTATCAATTAGTGCAAGAACTTCATGATCGGGAACGGGCTTTCTATTCTCGTCGTAACGATACCAACCCTTCTGCGTCTTCTGCCCGTAGCGGCCAAGTGCGTACAGCTGGTCGGCTACCAACGGCCGCCGAACGCCAGGCTGCGCGAACTGATTCATCTCTTGCTTGATGCGCCAGCCCACATCAATTCCTGCCAAGTCATCTACCGCAAATACTCCCATCGCCATGCCGAAGTCCGTCAACGCGCGATCCACTTGCTGCGGTGTGGCGCCATCTTCAATCAAGAATTGGGCTTCGTACACGTAGGGAAAAAACATGCGGTTGCCTACAAACCCTTCGCAGTTTCCGACCACAACACCCACTTTCTTAAACTGCTTGGCAAGCCACATGGCCGTTGCAACCGTTGCTGGCGACGTTTGCTTTCCGCGCACAATTTCCAGCAGGCGCATTAGATTCGCAGGACTGAAAAAATGCGTGCCAATCACAGCCTCGGGGCGCGACGTCACGGAAGCGATTTCGTCAATGTTCAAACTGGACGTGTTGCTAGCCAAAATACAGCTGGCTTTAGTAGCCGCATCCAATTCCTTAAACACCTGTTTTTTGAGCGCCGTGTCTTCAAACACCGCTTCCACCACCATGTCGAGGCTTTCGAATCCGTCAACACTAGTCTGCGGTTGAATCAGCCTAAGGCGGCGTTCCGCTTCTTTCTCCGTAATACGGCCGCGCTTCACGCCAGTCGCATAACTCTCTCGAATGCGCGTCATCCCGGATTCCAAGGCAGAAGAATTCACCTCGCGAAGAACCACTGGAATGCCGGCGTTGACAAAGCACATCGTAATTCCGGTGCCCATGGTTCCAGCTCCCACCACCCCAACGCGCGAGATGGGAATGGTCGGCGTATCTTTGCCAACGCCGCGCACCTTGCCGGCAGCGCGCTCCGCGAAAAAAAGATGCATCAACGCTTTGGCTTGATCTCCCTTGATAAGGTTCATGAAGAGATCACGCTCAAACTCGCAGCCTTCGTCGAACGACAGTTTTGTAGCTGCTTCAATGGCGTCAATAGCTTTCATTGGCGCCCACTGACGCGGTCTGGATTTCGTCGCCAGTTCGCGAGCAGCGCCAAATAGCGGACCATTCTCTTCGGGCGTACCTAACAGTTGGTTCCGATCCCGCGTTCGAACGGGAACCTTGGCGGTGCGCGCAAAATCGATAGCACCCGCCAGCAGCTCGCCCTCAACAACAGCGTCTATCAAACCGCATGACAGCGCTTCGGAAGCATGGATGAACTTGCCCGTAACGCAGAGTTCTAATGCCTTCTCGACACCAACAAGCCGCGGCAGCCGCTGCGTTCCCTCCGCTCCGGGAATCAAGCCAAGGTTCACCTCCGGCTGGCCGAACTGCGCGCTTGCAGCAGCCACGCGATAGTGTCCGGCCTGAGCCAATTCCAGCCCCCCGCCCAGCGCGGTTCCATGAATCGCCATCACGACAGGTTTGCGAGTATCTTCAATCTTTTGGAAGAGTTCGTGTAGTTCAGGCCCCTTTGTTGTCAGGCCAAGAGCAAGTTCCTGCAGCGCAGAAATATCCGCCCCTGCCACAAACGTCCGGCCAGCACCGATGACAACAACGCCATTCACTTCGTCCCTAGTCGCTCTATCAATGCACTCCTCAATTCCTTCCGGTACACCAGGACTAAGCGCATTCACAGGTGGATTATCAATGGTGATGACGGCGATGTTGTTTTGAATCCCGTACCTGACAAGGTTATTCACGTCTGGGCTCACCCGATGCACATTGTACACAAGGCGCTGCCAAGCGTGAGCCAGCGGACACCGTTCACCATGCATCGCAACACGTTATAAAGCCAGTTCAATTTGGTAAGTAATTGATTAATTGAGGCAATTAAGCAGTAAACGGGGTTGACAAACAATATCTCGGCGCGTCCGTCAAATTCTTGCTGGACTCCGGGCCGTTTTCGTTGACATTCCGCTAAGCTGCTTATTATCATCGAGATTCGCTCCCCTTGGCGCAGGTTGGAGGTTCTTTGATTAAGCTCGACATCATTAACGAAGTAGTGAATCGAACTGGCATCACCAAAACGAAGGCCGAGATGGCCGTCGAGACCGTATTTGAAACCATGAAAAAGGCCCTTACCGAGGGTGAACGTATCGAGCTTCGTGGATTCGGCATCTTCAACGTACGCCCAAGGAAAACCGGTATTGGGCGAAACCCGCGCACTGGTTCGGTTGTGGCAATTCCTCCGGGAAAGGCTGTTCGATTCAAGCCCGGCAAAGAACTTCAGACGCTGCAGTAGATCCGGCTTTGCGTCTCCCCGAACGAAGGTTTCCCAGATGGTGGCCGCGTAATTGGTGGGTGAACGTGTCGTGCGCGGCCGCAACCCTAATCACCACAACGCTCTTCGGGGCTGGGCTTGTCACCTCGTTCCGGCTCGGCCGGGCATTGGATATCGACTTCGTTTGGAACGCTTACAAGCGTTTGCTGCATGCAGATCCAGTCGTCTGGATAGGTCTGGAATTCTCCCTCCCCCTGCTGCTAATTTTGTTGGCACACGAATTAGGACACTATCTGGAATGCTTGCATTGGCGTGTGGATGCGTCTTGGCCCTATTTCCTTCCTTCGCCCACACTGTTCGGCACATTCGGCGCCTTCATTCGCATACGTTCGCCCATTTTGTCGCGCTGCAGCCTGCTTGATATCGGCATCGCCGGGCCATTAGCGGGTTTCGCTTTGCTGGTCCCATTCCTAGTCGTGGGAGTGGCGTGGTCGCACGTCATGCCGGCCGTCGCTTCAACCTCGTTCTCATTCGGGTCACCGTTGATTGTTCGGCTGCTGGAAAAGTTGTTCTTCCCGCATATTCCAGCCGCGAATATTCTGCTGCACCCCATGGCTATGGCAGCTTGGGCGGGCCTTCTGGCAACCGCTATTAATCTTCTGCCCGTGGGCCAGCTAGATGGCGGCCACATCGTCTACGCGGCGCTGGGACCGAGATTGCATAGAATTGTCTCAACCGCGTTTGTCGGGCTGCTGGCCATTCTTGGTTTTTGGTACTGGACGTGGTGGGCTTGGGCAGTGGTTTTGTTCTTTTTCGGCCGCCGGCATCCATTGGTCTACGATGTGTCAGATCTGCCCCCAAGCCGTTGGAAATTGATTGCGCTGGCATTGGTGATTTTCGTGCTATCCTTCTCCGTCGTTCCGGTACGTATCTCATAAATGAAGATTTCGGCTACCATCATCACCTTCAATGAAGAGCGCAACATTGCGCGGGTGATTGAAAGCCTGCGCTGCTGTGACGAAATTCTTGTATTGGACAGCGGCTCGAATGATCGGACGGTTGAGATTGCCACCAAACATGGAGCGCGCGTAGAAGAAGCTTCTTGGCACGGCTACGCGGCGCAAAAGAATATTGCCGCGGAACTGGCATCGAACGATTGGATTTTGTCGCTGGACGCCGACGAGAGCCTTTCAGAAGCGTTAGAAGCCGAGATTTGGCATATCAAGAAAACCGGGCCCAAGTGTGACGGTTATACCGTGCCGCGTTTAGCGCAGTATTTGGGGAAATGGATCTTACACAGCGGCTGGTACCCTGACCGAAAAGTTCGCCTGTTCAATCGCAAGAAGGCGCACTGGGTGGGAGACTTCGTCCACGAATCAGTGAAAGTAGACGGGCACGTGGGAAGGTTGGAATCGAATCTACTTCATTTCACCTGCGATTCGCTTTCAGAACATCTGCGATCCATGGACGCCTACACAACGCTGGCTGCGCAGGAATTGGTCACTATGCGTAAGGACGCGGGCATTATCCAACTATTATTTGATCCGCCCTGGACCTTCGTCCGAACTTACTTCTTAAAACTTGGATTCTTGGATGGGGTGGAAGGCCTCACCATCGCATACATGGCTGGGCTCTACAACTTTGTGAAATATTCAAAGGCTCGATATATGATGCCGGGCCGGAAGGACTGAGGGTCGCGCATGCACACGTTGCATGTCGATCTTGGCCGCGAAATGCGGGGCGGGCAGCATCAGGTGTTGTTGCTTCTAAAAACGCTGCGGAGCGCTGGGCATTCATTCACTCTGTTGGCGCGCAACGGTTCACCCTTGTATTCAGCCGCAGAACGCGAAAACATCAACGTGCGGCGTGCGTCGCTGCGTGCACTGCGCCGCCTGTCGTCTGAACACGATGTTGTGCATGCGCACGACGCAAAGGCGCATACTTGGGCGGCCATCGTCTCCCAGCGGCCTTTTGTGGTGTCACGGCGGGTAGCATTTCCTGTAGACGTTTCTCTGCTCTCGCGCTGGAAGTATGGTCGGGCCGCACGCTACTTGGCGGTTTCCAATTTTGTCGCATCAAAACTACGCGAAGCCGGTGTTCCGCAGTCTAGAATTGATATAGTCCCTGATTCGGTGGAACCGTTCTCTGCAGTTAGTTGGACGCAGGACGGGCCGGTTGTCTCGCTTCAGACCAACGATCCGATGAAAGGGCGCGATTTGGTTGAAAGCGCCGCGAATCTAGCCAAGATCAGTGTGCAGTTTTCAGCCGACATTACAAAGGATCTTGTCCATGCATCGGCATTTGTCTACATATCTCGCTCGGAAGGCTTCGGTTCTGCCGCTTTGATTGCAATGAGCATGGGAGTTCCATTAATTGCTAGCCGAATAGACGGCATGATTGAAGTTTTTGAGGATGGTGTTTCCGGATTGGCCGTCGCAAACGATCCGCCGGCCATTGCGGCTGCCATACAACGTTTGCAAGCGGATCCAGATTTGGCGAAATCGCTAATCGCAAACGCTAAACATCGGGCCGAGAGTTTATTCAGCCCTTCGGCACTGCTGATTAAGACGCTGGCAAGCTACCGGAGAGCACTTGCAATCTGATCTTGGATTCTTCTTGCCGTTGATTGCGGCCATTTTCGGCTTGTTGATCGGCAGTTTCTTAAACGTTTGCATTTACCGCATTGTGCGCGGCCAGTCGGTGATTACGCCGCGTTCCTATTGCCCAACTTGCCTTGCCAGTATCGATTGGTATGACAACTTTCCCGTTTTGAGTTATCTTTATTTGCGCGGAAGGTGCCGCCGCTGTCAGGCTGCCATCAGCGCGCGCTACCCGATGGTTGAGTTGTTGACTGCCCTGGCTTTCGCTGTGGTGGCGGCACGCTATGGTCTCCACCTTGCCAGCTTCAAATGGTGGCTGTTTGAATCGCTCATTATTACGCTGGCATTTACAGACCTGGAAGAACGCCTATTGCCGGATGAATTGACAATCGGTGGCACGGTGCTCGGCGTCATTTTCGCCTTACTACTGCCTATGCCAGGAGTTTTCAGCGAGTTGTTGATGCCAGCTGTACGCCCGCGGATGCAATCGTTGTTTGAAGTTTTACTGGCAGCGGCATTACTCACATTACCTATTTGGGCTTTGGCAACAATTTGGACACGTATGCGCGGGCGAGAAATGCTGGGGCTGGGCGACGTGAAATTACTACCTCTAATAGCGGCATTTTTAGGTTTGGAACATGGCATTTCAGCCTTGTTAATTGGAAGCGTTTCCGGTGTAATCATTGGCGGCGGTTACATCTTCATTACCAAAAAACAGTTTGGTTCGTATGAGCTTCCGCTAGGTACTTTTTTTTGTTTAGGAGCGGGACTAACGCCCTTGATTAGCCACCTTTAAAGACGTCTTCTTGGTGTACTATAGAACTTTACGGCATGAAGGAATTTCTGAAAACATTGCCGCCGGACGATCCCACATGGCGTGTGGCGGCACGCTTGGATCCAAAGCGCTTGCCGGCGCATATTGCCATCATCATGGATGGTAACGGCCGTTGGGCCAGGCAGAGAAATTACCCACGTATCCTGGGACACAAAGCGGGAATAAACTCCGTTCGTACCGTGGTTGAGACGTGCGCTCAGATGGGGATCGAAGCCCTCACACTTTATGCATTTTCCGTTGAGAATTGGAAGCGGCCTCGGCATGAAGTCGAAGGCTTGTGGCGTTTACTCCGTTTTTATTTGCGCCGCGAACTTCCCAGCCTGATGCGCAACGAAATTCAACTGGTAGCCATCGGCCGCATTGAATCGCTACCCGCTCCAGCGCAAGCCTCGCTGCAGGAAGCCATTCAGAAAACAGCCTCCAATCGCGGCATGCGACTTAACTTGGCCATCAATTACGGCGGCCGCACGGAATTGGTGGACGCGGTAAATTCCATGCTTGAAAACGCTCGCCGCGAGGGCAACTTGAATTCGCTTGAGATCACGGAAGAATCCATCGCCGAGCATCTCTATACCGCAGGTCTCAAAGATCCCGATTTGCTGATTCGCACCTCGGGCGAAATGCGCATCAGCAACTTCCTTCTTTGGCAGATTGCATACTCCGAACTATATGTCACCGAAACGTTGTGGCCCGACTTTGGCCGCGCTGATTTGGTGGAAGCAGTCGCCGAATATCAAAATCGAGAACGGCGATTTGGTGGGCTCACGCCGACCGTTGCCACGCTCAAAGCATCGCTTGAAGAAAATCTTCCCGTAACAGCTGCTTAAACATTGCAAGTTCTCACAAGAAAACGTTTGTTCGCGTAGGATACTGTTTTAAGTTACCTCCGTGGAAGTCACCTCTAAATGCAGCGCCTGATTACTGCAATCGGGCTCATCATCTTCGCCGTTTATCTCATCGGCTGGGCGCCGCAACCCGTTTTCATCGCTGGAACTCTTGTCATGAGTTTGCTCGGTTATCGCGAGTACGCTGAACTGGTAAAGCGTCATTCCATCCCCAAGCCTGGCATTTTTGGTTTCCTCGCCGGCGTCGTGATATTGTTCTGGCCCGCTGATGCTGTGCGCGGTATTTCTCTGTTGTCGGCGATCAGCATTCTAACTGTCGCCGCCTTCGTCACCTCTCTCCGTTATTTGAATCTGCGTGACGTGTTGCCGCAAGTTGCCTGCGCGTTTCTTGGAGCGTTTTATACTTTCGCGCCTTGGCGCATGGCGACCGACCTGCGCCGTCAAAGTGTTCATCTTCTGTTTTTTGCACTGGCATTGAATTGGGCGGGCGATTCTACTGCCTATTACGTCGGTCGTAAATTTGGCAAGCATAAACTAGCGCCCATTGTCAGTCCGAAGAAAAGCTGGGAAGGGGCAATCGCCTCCGTTGCCGGTTCAGCTATTTTTGGGTTGCTTTATCTGGGTCATTTCATGCCTCAGATGGAGTGGTGGAACGTGCTCTTAATTTCAGTGGTGGCCAACATTGCAGGACAGTTCGGAGACTTAGCTGAATCCGCTATGAAACGCGGCGCAGACGTCAAAGACAGCGGAAATCTGCTTCCGGGACATGGCGGGGTTTTAGATCGCACCGATAGCAGCTTGTTCGCACTGCCGGTGGTTTACGTCTTGTATGCGGCTATATACTCAATCAAATAGCCTAATGAATCGTCTTTGTCTTGCGATTCATGTAGTCCATCAACAAGTAGTTACCCAGCGTGTAGGGCGTGGTGAAGTAAGCCTTGCCACGGCACATCTGAGTTACCTTCTGCACGAACTGCACTAGCGCATAATCATTTGCCAGCATGAACGTGTTGATCAATATCCCGCGCTTTTTGCAGCGTCCAACCTCTTCCAGCGTTTGACTAATCACCAGCGGATCAAGACCGTACGCATTTTTGTAAATGCGTCCGTCTTCCAACGTCAATGCGCTAGGCTTGCCGTCGGTGATCATGATGATCTGCTTCATGTCTTTTTTTTCTTGCGCCAGCAGACGCTGCGCCAGCACAAGCCCCGCTCGTGTGTTGGTGTGATACGGCCCAACTTGTACGCGCGCTAACTCCGACATACGAAGCTCCTCAGCAGAATCGTGAAACAGAACACAGCGCAGTGAATCGCCCGGATACTGTGTGCGGATCAAGTGCGAAAGGGCCAGCGCCACTTTCTTTGCGGGAGTAAATCGGTCTTCCCCATACAGAATCATGCTATGACTGCAATCCAGCAACAAAACCGTGGCACACGAACTCTGATACTCCGATTGATGAACCTGCAGGTCTGAATATTCCAGGTTGATCGGTGTATGCAGACCCTCGCGCTGCATCGCGGAAAACAACGTCGCATTCACATCCAGATTCAACACATCGCCAAACTCGTATTGCTTTGATCCGCCGCTCGCTTCCACACCGGTAGCTGTATCGCGCGTGTCATGCGCACCGAAACTAGACTTCCCAACTGAGCCAAGCAAATCCTTCAGCGTCTTAAAGCCGAGGAAATCAATCGCCTTGTCCGTCACTTTGAAACTGGGATCGCGATCCGGTCCGTCCTTCCCACCGCTGGCTGAGGCCTCTTGCTGGTCAGGGTCCTCGCGATTGATGTAACCACCCTGTTCCAATTTGTTAATAAGATTTTCAACTAGCTTTTCGCGCTGCTCGGCAGACATGCTTTCTAACATCTGCTGCATTTGTTCTAAACGCTCATCGCTGAACAAATCGCCGCTTTCCAGCGCCCGCTCTATCGCTTCTTTCAACTGCTGCAGCGTATGCTCGTTCATCTCCGTGAACTGCATGTAAGGATCGTTGTAGCCGCTTTGAAGGAAGTAATCCGACAACGCGCGCAGCAGATCATCCATCTCGATTCCGAGATCTTCTTCGGAAAACTTGGAATAGGATACGCGGCGCATGAAGCTCGTCTAGTTCAAATTTCTTCGGCCGCCGCCCTGTCCGCGCCGGTTATCAAATTCGCCTTTGCGCTGTTCGCGCTCTTCGCGGAAACGTTCTTCACGGCTCGGACGTTCGCCTGCTACAAACGCCAGTTCTTCGTTCCGGCTGATGCGTTTATGCGCGTACAAACCTTCCAGAATAAACTCCGCTGCTGAAGCTCTCAGCGCGTCGCTCTCGCTCTCGCCCAAGCCCAGTTTGCCGGTGAAACTCAACAGGTCCTGTATGTGTGAAAGCTGTTGAACCAAATCACTTGCCGAGATGTCTTCGTCCAAGCGTAATGATCCGCCCAATTCAAACCACTGCACCACCTGCCGCAAATTCACGTCATCGAAATAGGCGCTAAACACTTTTCCAACTGCATTGCGAATCAGTTCGCGCGCAATAACATCGCCGCCCTTTAACTCGCCCTCGTATTCCAGTTCCATCTTGCCCGTGATAGACGGCAACGCAGCATACAAATCCAGTACACGCGGAACGGCTTCCTTATCTTTCGCGCGAAAAGCACGGCGCTCTGCATTAGAAAGCACGTTCTCAAGCACCGAAATCGGCAAGCGTTGTGAAACACCAGACCGCTTATCCACACGTTTATCCTCACGCGCCAGGAAAGCAATTTGTTCAACCACTTCATGAATATAGGGTGGAACTTCCAGTTGGACGGGAGACTTGCGCCGCGTCCACGCTTCTTGCTTTGTTATGGCAATTCCATGTTCGATAGTCAGCGGGTAATGCGTCCTGATTTCGCTGCCGATGCGATCTTTCAAAGGCGTGATAATCTTGCCGCGCGCTGTATAATCCTCCGGATTGGCTGTGAACACCAGCATCACATCCAAAGGCAGTCGCACCGGATAGCCCTTTATTTGGACATCGCCTTCCTGCATGATGTTGAATAAGCCGACTTGCACTTTACCGGCCAAGTCGGGCAATTCATTCAACACGAACAAGCAGCGATTTGCGCGCGGCACAAGGCCGTAATGAATGGTTAACTCACTCGAAATATCTTGCCCTGCTCTAGCCGCCTTAATTGGATCAATATCTCCGATCATGTCCGCGATGGTGACATCGGGTGTTGCTAATTTCTCCACATAGCGCTCATCGGAAGTTACCCAGGCAATTTCCGTCTCGTCGCCCTGCGCAGCAATCTTGTCTTTGCACTGACGGCAAATAGGACGCAACGGATGATCGCGGATTTCGCAACCGGCAATGTACGGGGTCTCATGATCCAGCAGACGCGTCAGCATGCGCGCTAGACGAGTTTTGGCCTGACCGCGCAGCCCCAACAGAATAAAATTGTGCCGTGATAAAACCGCGTTCACCACTTGCGGCACAACTGTATCGTCGTATCCCATTACGCCGGGAAACAACGTTTCGCCGCGCTCCAATTTGCAGATTAGATTTGATCGCAACTCTTCTTTCAGAGTGCGTTCTGGGGACAAACGCCCGAAAAAATCGCTGTTTTTGAGTGCGCCCAGTGTCCGGGGCAATTCAGTGTGAGGCATGAAGTGATAACCCGCGGTCAGATTTCAACGACAAGTCTAGCAGTCTATATTCGAGACCTGCCAAAAATGTTTGTGGCATCTGTGATATGTTCTCGGTTCGTAACAGACCTCACGTGGATTATCAACTGAATTGGCGCAAATTGCAGCAGGTAGGGCTGAATGCCTACGAATCTCGATCGTACCTTGTCCTCATGGGCCACCCGCGCTTCAAAGCTTTAGAACTGGCGGCACGTGCTCATGTGCCCCGGCAAAAAATATACGAGGTGCTGGATAGCCTTGTCGAAAAGGGCTTCGCGCAGGTTGTTCAGGAAAAGACAAAGCTCTTTTCCGCCGTTGACCCAAGCTTGGCGATACCCGGCTATCTGGCTCGCCGCAGTAAGCTGATGCAACACGAATTGACCGAGCAAGCGCGCTTGGCAACTGGACTCATCGAAGATCTACGCACCGCCTATCGCGAAGGCCAAGATGGCCGCGGCACTCTCGACTTTCTGAATCTGGTCAACGATCCCACACAAACCGCCATTCACTACCGCCGCATGCTCACCACCGTCGGCCACACGTTCGCCGAGTTCTCTCGCGCGCCGTTCGCTGTCGATCCATTAGACGAGCAATTAGTTAAGGACGCTGCTGATCGTGGCGTGCATACTCGTCTGCTGATCGAAGCCGATGCAGTGGATCAAGAACACGAGAGTCGCTTGGATGAATACCGCGCACATAAAATTGAAATTCGTTTTGCTGAACGGTTGCCATTGAAACTGGCCTTGTTCGACGGCAGGTGCGGCTTAGTTGCTCTGCTGGACCCGGTATTAACACGACCATCCTGGACATCTGTTGTGTTTGAGCACGATGGCTTCGCCGAAGCTATGGCTGGATTATTCGAAACCTATTGGTGTCGGGCGCGAGTTTGATTAATCACTCGCCAGGATGATACTGCCGCTCTACATGCCCCTTAAGGTCCGCTGGATAGAAATAGACATCGCGTAACTTCCCGGATGCGTAACGCAGCGCCTCGTCATTGAAATGCTTGGAATCCATATGCCCGCTTTCACCGCCCGCCGTAACCGCGCGTGCTCGCACTTTATCGCCGAACTCAACTACCGCAACAAAGCTATTACCGCTGGTCCCGTACCATTTCTTGGTGCCCGGGTAAGCATGCGCGCCGAACGAAGCAAGCGATCCGAAGTTACCGGATACAAAGCCAACCGGAATGCTGGGGCCGGAATCCGTAAATGGCTGCACAATATCCGCGCTGATGCGTTCAAAGCGGTTGATATCGCCCCACGGCTTGCGCCACGTTCCAAAATCTTCGTTTAGTTCGCCGGAAGCCATCCGCAAAGATTGCAAAAGCTGCCCCGGCAACACATCGCTTCCATCCCCCTTGGCCGAATGCTTCCGTACATCATCGCCCCAAAAAATGGCCAGCGAAGTGGCAACCGAGTCAACGCCCCAACGTAAGTCCCACTTCCGCAGCAAATCTATCTGCTCGGACAACTCAGCCACCGGTTCGCGATCGTAAGCCGCGAAAAGCGCCTGCAGCGGCGACTCAAACCAAGGCAGATAACTATCAAACGCCGCCGTCGTAAGCGAATCTAAGGTAAAGTCCTTCTTGTCACGCAACAGCCGAAACGCATGCCGTCCGCGCGGTGATTCCCCGCCCTTCTCCACATAAGGCGGATAATCCTCCTTCTTTGGACTACTCTCACCCGCCGCCGACCAAGGCGCGTTGTTGCAGTTATAAATCCATCCGCTTTCTGGATTCAGCAAATGCGGAGTTTCATCAATCGTCAACAATCCTTGCCAATCCGTCCGAGGGTCGCTGCCATCCACCGGCTTCGTGAAATCGAAACTGGCATCGCGGCGCGGAATAAAGTTCCCATGAAAATACGCGATATCGCCATCTTTGTCCGCAAAAATTGTATTGTTCGAAGAGTTCGCTTTCAACTCCATGGTCTTGCGATAGCTCGCATAATTTATGGCCTTCGTGCGCAGGTACGATTGCATCAACGCCTTAATCGGCTCCTGCATCAATCGGATGCTCACCCACTTCTCGCCCTCCTGCCGAATAATGGGTCCGTGTTGCGTTCGATAGACGGTAAAGGTCTTCTGCGCCATCCCGTTCCCAGCCCGATAAGGCACGGTTATTTGCCGCTCGTCCATCTTGCGCCACGCATCGCCATATTTGTAATAGACTCCATCGCTGCGCTTCTCCACCGTTTCCAAATATTGGTCAACCGCATCCACACCACTCGACGTATGCATCCAACCCGCATGCTCGTTGAATCCCTGATAAACGAAAAACTGTCCCCAAGTCACCGCGCCATACGCATTCAGCCCTTCATCGCTGCTCATCTGCAATTCGGAACGAAAGAAAAAAGACGTGTGCGGATTAATCAACAACAACGCATGATGCGCAACCGTATTCGATGGCGCAATCGCAATCCCATTTGATCCGCTGGGTTCATCGTCAATCCGGTCGCCCGGCAACCCGGTCACCGCTACATGCGTTTGTCCATAAAACGCCTCCAACTGCTTCAAGTTGATTTTTTCAATATCCCCGCCAATGCTGCCTTCCGTAAAACTAAGCGCCATCCACGGCTCAAAATGCGAGATTACGCGCGGCTTCACTTCCGGATGTTTTGTCAGGTAGTAATTCAAACCATCCGCGAAAGCAATCATCAATTTCTTCAGCCAAGCCGGACTCTCCGCATACTTCGCTTTCAAACCCTCCGGTGAAATGAACAGCTTCATGCGCAAGTCCTGATAGATCTTGGCTTCGCCCTCAGCTTCCGCCAACCTGCCCATCGAATTCAAATAGTTGGTCTCAACGCGATTGAAATCGTCTTCGGCCTGGGCATAAACCATGCCGAACACCGCGTCCGCGTCCGTCTTGCCGTGTACATGCGCAATGCCCCAATCGTCACGCGTAATCGTGATGCCGTCCGCTCGCAGTTGCAGTCGGCGCAGTTCCGCGTTATTATTCGCCGCAAGTATTGGAAGGCAGGTCAGTACAACAGCAAGGAATAAAGCTTTCGTCACGAATAACCTTTGTCTGGCTATCCTAGCGCGAAGCTCAAATCGCAGCCTTACCCGCGCAATTGTTTTAAAACCGCGTCTCTGTCCAAGAACTCCATCGCATGCAGACCCAGCATCTCCGCGCCGCGCACGTTCACAATCTTGTCGTCGAAAAAAATCGTCTTCTGCGGCGCCGTCCGAATTCCCGCCAGACAATCTTCATAAATAGCCGCTTCGGGCTTCACGGATTTTATTTCATACGACAGCGTCACATGGTCAAACCGGCTCAACCTTGTTGTCTGCGCTTTAATCGCTTCGCCCAATTCCATCGGCATGTTCGACAGCATCGCCACACGCTTCCCGCTCGCACGCAACTCCTCAACGAACTCCCACATCGGCTCGTCAAAGTGCATCCAGGATTGGGCGTCCACCATAGTCAAATCCTCGATTTGCTCCAAGCGCAAAGTCTTGTTCGCCGCGTTGCCAAGCGCCGTCCAATACGCAATGTGGGTCAGCAATCCTTTGTCGTAATCCAACCGGTCGCGCCAATACAACTCTTCAAAATCAGCCAGCGACACCCCAACTATCTTCGCCATTTCATCGCGTTCGGCCGCCGTCTGGTCAGACACCAGCACCTTGCCGTAATCGAATATGAAGCCGTCGTAGGAATTAGCCAAACCCATGGTGGTTTTAGTGTAGCCAACTGGTAAAATAGGAAGATCGGGCGAGCCTACTGTAAGCAGCTGTATTTTGAATCACTTGCAGTTCTTTTTAGGTTTCACGTCCGAGAAGCGATCTAGGAGTTCTTTTGGCCGATAAAGAAACCCCCGGCGGCGAGCCACCAATGTTCCCGACCGGCGACAGTAAAAACCTCATTCCCATCAATATCGAAGACGAAATGAAGCGTTCGTACCTGGATTACGCCATGAGCGTAATCGTGGGTCGAGCCCTTCCCGATTGCCGCGACGGTCTCAAACCCGTGCATCGCCGCATCCTTTTTGGTCTTCACGAAATGGGTCTCACCTTCAACCGACCCACTCGTAAATGCGCCAAAATCGTCGGCGAAGTTCTCGGTAAATATCACCCGCACGGCGACACACCCGTCTATGATTCGTTAGTCCGTATGGCGCAGTCGTTCTCGATGCGCTATCCGTTGATCGACGGGCAAGGCAACTTCGGCTCGGTGGATGGCGATCCGCCGGCGGCCATGCGATACACCGAAGCCCGTCTGTCGAAAATTGCCGGCACGCTGCTCGAAGACATCAACGAGGATACGGTCGATTTTCGCCCGAACTACGACGATAGCGAGCACGAACCCGAAGTTCTGCCTACACGTGTCCCCAACCTGCTGATCAATGGTTCGTCGGGCATCGCCGTAGGCATGGCGACCAATATCCCGCCGCACAACCTGCGCGAACTCGTTGACGTAACCATTGAGCTTATTCAGAATCCACATACGCCTCTCTCGCGAGTATTGGAATTGGCCCCTGGTCCGGATTTCCCAACCGGCGGCATCATTCTTGGTCGCACCGGTATCGTCGATTACTACACCCGTGGCCGCGGCAGCATCCGAGTTCGCGCCAAAGCCGAGTTCGAAAAGTTCGGCAAAGGGAAAGATCGCGATTCCATCGTTGTAAATGAACTTCCTTATCAAGTCAACAAAGCCCGCCTGATTGAACACGTCGCAGCGCTCGTTGCAGAAAAGAAAATTGAGGGCATCTCCGACGCGCGCGATGAAAGCGACCGCGACGGTATGCGCATCGTCTTCGAATTGAAGCGTGGTGAACAGCCGGAGGTTGTGCTGAACAACCTTTACAAACACACGCAGATGCAGGCGAACTTTGGCGTCATCATGCTCTCCATCGTTCACGGCCAGCCGCGTGAACTGGGCATCATTGACCTTGTCAAGCGCTTCATCGAACATCGCGTCGATGTCGTCAGACGCCGCACCGACTTCCTGCTGCGCAAAGATCGCGCTCGCGAACACATCTTGGTCGGCTTCCAAAAAGCTCTCGACAATCTGGATGCCATCATCACTCTCATCCGTGCGTCCGAGAGTTCCAAGGTTGCCCAAGCCGGTTTGATTCAGACCTTCGCTTTCACCGAGATTCAAGCCAAAGCCATTCTTGAGTTGCAATTACAGCGTCTCACCGGAATGGAGCGCCAGAAGATTATCGATGAGTTGGCCGAAATCCAAAAGCGCATCAAAGAATATCTGGAAATCTTGGGTTCAGAGAAGGTGCTGAAAGCGCTCATCATCAAAGAATTGAAAGAAGTCCAAAAAGACTTTGGCGACGATCGCCGAACACAGATTGTCGAAGACACCGGCGACATCAATCTGGAAGATCTTGTCCAGATGGAAGACGTTGTCGTCACGGTTTCGCGTGGCGGCTATCTCAAGCGCACTTCGGTTGATACCTATCGCCGACAAACACGCGGTGGCAAGGGTCGCATCGGCATGATCACGCGTTCAGAAGACGCAGTGGAGCATTTGGTCATTGCTTCCACCCACGCCTACATGCTCCTGTTCACCAACAAGGGGCGTGTGTACTGGCTGAAGCTATACGAGATTCCAGATGCGGGAACAACCGGAAAGGGCAAACACATTTCCGGCCTCATCAGCCTCCAGCCCGACGAAGAGGTGAAAGCCTTCCTCGCCGTCAAGGAATTTGTCCCAGACAAATTCATCGTCATGGTCACGCGTCAAGGCGTCATCAAAAAGTGCGATTTGGAAGTATTCAACAATCCGCTCTCGCGCGGCATCATCGCATTGGCTCTCGACGAAGGTGATGAACTACTGGGCGCAGCCGTTACTACCGGCAAGAACTGGATATTCCTGGGCAGCCACGAAGGCAACGCCATCCGCTTTAGTGAAGATGAAGTACGTGCCATGGGCCGGCAAGCTCGCGGAGTACGTGCCATGGATCTGGAAGACGACGATTATCTGGTTGGCCTCCTGGTCGTGGAAGAAGAAGGGCTCATCCTGTCCATCTCGGAACACGGCTACGGCAAACGCACTCTTCTTACGGACTACCGCCTCACCGCTCGCGGCCGCAAAGGCGTCATCAATATGAAGACCACGGCCAAAGTTGGTAAGGTCATCGCTGTGCTTTCCGTCAAGGAAAATACAGATTTGATGATCATCACCAAGAATGGTCAGGTGATCCGTATCGAGTCTGGTGAGATCCGCCAAGCTGGCCGTTCTACGCAGGGCGTCCGCTTAGTTCGTCTCGAAGAGGGCGATCAAGTAGCTGCCGCATCCGTTATCCCGGACAGCGGTGAAGACGAGACAACCAAGAACGGCGAACTGCCGCTGCAATAGCATCTGAATCGGGCGGCTCTATACTTTGGGTATATGGCCGCTCGGCTCGTTCAATTGGGCTTTTCCGCAATTGACGAAAAAGAACAATGTTTATTCGACAACCTCCGCGAGTTGCGGCGCGTCATCGTGGCCTATTCTGGTGGCACTGATTCAGCGTATCTAGCGTGGGCAGCCCATCAGGTTCTGGGCGAAGCAGCCATTGCCATCACAGCCGATTCAGCCTCCATACCCACATCCCACAAACTCGATGCCGAAGCGTTTGCACGCGAATGCGGCTTCCACCACGAATACATTCAAACCTACGAATTCGACAATCCCGACTACGTCAAAAACGACAAAGACCGCTGCTTCCACTGCAAAGATGAGCTGTTTGATCGGCTGGAAGAATTCGCCCGCGAACGGCATTACGATCACATCATCTATGGAGTGAATCAGGATGATTTGGGTGACTATCGTCCGGGTCAGCGTGCAGCCAAAATCCATTCCGTCAAAGCGCCGCTGGTGGAAGCGAAACTCACCAAGTCAGAAATTCGTGAACTCTCACGCCGAGCCGGACTCTCCACCTGGGACCGCCCCGCCGCCGCCTGCCTTAGCTCACGCGTGCCGTATGGAACCGCCGTTACCGTGAAAACCATCAAGACAATTGAAGAAGGCGAAGAAGCCATCCGCGCGCTCGGCTTCCGTCAATTCCGCGTCCGTTTCCATGGCGATCTGGTGCGAGTAGAAATCTCCAAAGAAGAAATGGACGCTGCACTGAAGCCAGAAATCGCTCAGGCATTCGTTGAAATCTTCAAGCCGCTGGGCTTTCTGTATGTGACGCTCGATCTCGAAGGCTACCGCCAAGGCTCATTGAACGCCGCGCTTCAAAAATAAAACCAATTCAAACCTTCTCTCGCGGAACGTCTTCCTCCTGCCACTCCGCTTCACACCGTTTGCAAATCGCCTCAGCCACCCGTTTGCTAAGCGATTGCCCAGATGCCTTTACCTTCGTTCTTAGAATCTTCCCGGTCTCGTCATCGAAATATATGCTTATCCGGCCCACATAAGCAATCCTAAATCAGAAACCGCAGATATTCCACACCTCCGTTGCCGCCCATGGCAAGATAACAAGAATGCTGCGCAAGACACTACTAGCTTTGCCCCTCTTTTCCACCCTCCTCTGGTCCGCAAACATGCCGCCCGTCGCCGAGCAAAAACTCGCGCTGGAAATCTTCAAAGAAATGATCGAGAGCAAATCCGGATTCGAAACCGGCGCCACCACGCCTATCGACGGAATCCGTCGCCGCTCGCTTCAAAGCCGCCGGCTTTCCCGAATCCGACATCTTCATCGGCGGCGCACGTCCATGCAAAGCCAACTTCGTGGTCCGTTATCACGGCACGGGCGCACGCAGACCCATCCTGCTGCTCGCCCATACCGATGTCGTCGAAGCCAAGCGCGAAGACTGGACCACAGACCCCTTCGCAATTCATCGAAAAAGACGGCTACTTCTACGGCCGCGGCACTGCCGACGATAAAGCCCAAGCTGCCGTCTGGGTCGCCAACTTAATCCGCTACAAACGCGAAGGCTTCAAACCCGATCGCGATCTAATCGTCGCTCTCACCGCCGATGAAGAAGGCGGCGGACCATCCAATGGCGTCGATTGGCTGATCAAGAATCATCGTGAATTGATCGACGCGGATTTCGCATTCAACGAAGGCGGCCGAGGCGAAATGCTCAACGGCAAGCGCATCTCCAACGACATCGGTCTAGCCGAGAAAACATACGCGGATTTCCGCTTCGAAGTTCGCAACAAGGGCGGGCACAGTTCCCGCCCCTCCAAAGATAACGCCATCTACCACTTGGCCGCGCACTCACCGAACTCTCCGCCTATAACTTTCCGCTCGAAGTTGAATGAAGTGACCAGCGCTATTTCGCCCAAATGTCAAAAATTGAAAGCGGCGATTTTGCCGCGATCTGAGCCAAGGTCGCGAACGGTCAATCGACGCCATGCAGCGCTGGCCGCCATGTCTCCCGGCTATAACTCCATGCTGCGCACCACATGCGTCGCCACCCAGTTCGAAGGTGGACATGCTCCGAATGCCCTGCCCCAATTGGCCGCCGCCAATGTCAATTGCCGCATTTTTCCGCAGACAACGTCGAAAATGTGCTGATCGTGTTCAAAAGCTCGTCGAACCGATGATCAGGTGAAAGTCACAATCAAATGGACGAAGGCGCTGCCCCCGCCTCTCCGTTACGCCCCGACATCATGCAAGCATTCAGCCGCGTGACCGACACCATGTGGCCCGGTGTCATCACTCTTCCCTCGATGGCAACTGGCGCATCCGATGGTCGCTATCTCCGCGCATCCGGCATTCCCACCTATGGCATTCAAGGCTTCTTCGACGAACGTGACGGAGGCCGCGCCCATGGCCGCGATGAACGAATGCCCAGTTCAATCTTTCTACGAAGGTCAAACGTTTTTGTACGAATTGGTGAAGATTCTCTCTTCCACTAAATAAGGAAACTCATTTCCAAACGCTGTTCAGTAGGCGCTCCGTCATCGATTCTTTCTTCAACGAGAATTGCTGCAATGCGCCGCTGAAATAAGGCTGAAACTCGCGCATCCAATACTGCAGATAGCCCACGCTGTGGATCTCAGCCAAAGTCAGTTTGTAATGGTCAAATAAATCCCGCGCTAGCATTTCGCCTGTTACATGCCCGCTCACCTTCGCTGCTCGTGACAACCACAGCGCACTTTGCGGCAACGCTCGAAAAGCGGAAATTGCCATCACAGTTGATAATTCCGCCACACTTCGCTCCTGTCTCGCAGCCTCCTGCTTCAGCGCATTCCATTGCGCCCATATCACTTCAGGCTTCGGCAGCAGCGCTTCCGGTATGCGGGCCGCCTCCCGGCAAAAGTTCTCCCAGTCTTGCCGCAACGCGCCCACCGCCAGCGGCGGCGTCTGAATCGATTTCGCCATTTGCGCCGATGTCATTTCTAATCCATTCAGCAGTTCATTCACATTCGAAAAACTGTGGTCGGTCTTCAGCAGGCCAGCTTCGCGTAGCGCATGCGAAATCTCAGCGCTAAATTCGCTCCCCATTCCCGCCACGTCGGATAACGCTGCCAATATCCAAACTGGCGAAAAATGAAACATCGCTATTCCGGCAATGTCCACAACATTTCCGGCTGCTTTGCGAATAATGAAATCGTTCGGCAGCGGAACATCGCCGCTCTGTTTTATCTCCGCCACTTGCTCAATCAGAAATTGCAGCGTCGCCCCCACTACGGCCGAATACAGTCGCGTTCGCCGCACACGAGCTGGCAAAACCACTGCGCCCACTTCCCTCACCGTACCCGCCACAATGCCTGAAAGCGATCTTGCCAGCCGCTCAGGCAAAGACAGCGCGTATCCCGTGGTCTTTCGATAATGCATCCCTGATACTAGGTTAGGATGTCGATTGCACTCAAAGTCGAATATGCGCACCAACGCAAAATAAGGCAACGGAACAAAGTCTATTATCGAATCAACCATCTGCCCATCTGGATATTCGTCTTTTTCCTTGCGCCCGGTCCGCTCACGTTCGACCTGTTCGCCACCGGAGGCAACATCCGCCACTGGCTCTGGCTCAGCATCGTTCTCATCGGAACCGGCATTGCAGGATTCTTCGGCCAACTCCCGGGTGTAGAGCCGAAGCCTTACATTCTGCGCTTCAATGAAGACAAGCCTAATCCCTTGTACCGCCGCATCTGCTATAGCTTCGCGTGGAATGCACTTTTGAATTTTGCTTTGTTGAATTTATCCGGGCTCATCGTCGCGGTCGCAACCGGCAAATGGGTTTTGAAACAGATCTATTTGAACTTCTATTTCCCGCTACTGGCAGTCATTTTATTGGCCGGAGTTCTCGGCATCACGCCGCGCGCACGCCGCTCCACTAAGGGCGAAGGTTTTGAACGTCGCTATTTCTATGGAGCTGTTTGGTCCGTCTCCATCGCTCAAACTGTCCTATTAATTCTTTGGAAGACGCTACCCAAAAACCATTTCACTGACATCGGAAAACTCGTCACCTACGTCGCGGTGCTGCTCGGCGTTGGCATACTCTCAACCTTCGGTCTTCTGCCCCGCACGCGTCCCATTCTGCCTGGCGAATTAATGGTTGCCGACTAAGCTCGTGATTCTCTTCATCGCCGCAGTCGTCATCGTTATTGCGCTGTTGCCCGTACTAGAACTCTGGGCAGAAAAACGCGACAACAAACGCTATCCACCACCGGGCGACATCAAGACCAACCGCCAACTGCACGTTTTGTTGAGAGGCGTTGGGCATCCGCTCGTCGTGCTCGAATCCGGCCTCGCCGCCACGTCCATTAGTTGGCTGCACGTCCAGCAACCGATAGCCGAATTCACCAGAGTAGCCGCCTATGACCGCGCGGGTTTGGGCTGGAGCCATCGCCTCACCGAAGAGCTCACTCTAGATAGCCTCCTATCAGACCTCTCCGCCGTCATCGAATCAGTTGACGTTTCCCACCCTGTCATACTGGTCGGGCATTCCTTCGGCGGTCTCATCGTCAGCGCCTTCGCCAACAAGTATCCGGAACGAGTGGCCGCTCTCGTCCTGGTAGATCCTGTTTCTCTCGAAACGTATTCCCAACCCGATCCCATTCACCTCAAACGTCTCGCCCTCGGCATCAAACTATCGAAGCGCGGCACACTGCTGGCTCGTTTTGCCGTCGTTCGCTTTGCGCTCTCACTCGTCGCTCGCGGCCAACGCAAATTGCCCCTCTTAATCGGCCGAGTGTCCGGCGGATCTGGAAACTCGTTCATGAGCCGAATCGCGAGCGAGATTGCTAAGCTGCCGCCCGCTGCCCATAACCCAATTCGCGCCTGCTGGTCGCGCCCCGCCTCGTTCCAAGTGTTAGCCAAATATCTTGAACTGCTCCCCGCAGCCGCTCGTCAGGCACAAGCCATGCCCATTCCGCGCAGCATTCCCGTCATTATTCTTTCCGCCTCTTCTGCCACCGCCTCCGAACTAGCGGAGCGCGAATATTGGACAAGCTTTCATTCCGCCAGCAGCCATGTGCAAGTACCCGACACCACGCACTGGCTGCAGTTGGATCGTCCAGACCTGATTGTGGATGCCGTCCGCAGGCTGATAATCAAATGATGCGTTTTATGCCAATACTTCTTATTCCTACCGTCCTTGCAGCCGCACCGAACTTCAAAGCGGAGAAAGCTACCGACCACGGCATAGATGTGGTTCGCCTAACCGACGTTAAACACGATGTCGAGGTGTCCATCGCGCCCACGCTGGGAAACCGCGCCTACGAATTAAAGGTTCATGGCAAAAACCTGCTAAACCTGACTAGCGACATCGCAACGCTGTTCCAAAATAAAGGCGCAGGCCCCAATGGCATTCCATTTCTCGCACCGTGGGGCAATCGCATTCCCGGCGGCGGCTTCTGGGCTAACGGGAAACGCTACACATTTAATCAAAGCCTGAACAATGTGCATATGTTGCCGCATGAAGTCGCTATCCACGGCATGTTAACGGCATCGCCTCGGTGGGAAGTGATTGAAGTGGTTGCTGACAAAACCTCTGCCCGCGTCACCAGCAAATTGCAATTCTGGCGCTATCCGGATCTGATGGCAAACTGGCCCTTCGCGCACGAATATCTGATGACCTACAAGCTGACCGAAAACGGCCTGGAAGTCTCCACAACTATTAATAACCTCAGTTCAGAACCCATGCCTGTGGTCATCGGCTTCCATCCCTACTTCAACATTCCAGACGTGCCCAGACCCGAATGGAGCATCCACATTCCAGCTCGCAAGCACGTGGAAATGGATTCCGATTTTGTGGCCACCGGCGAAATGACGGAAAACAAATTCGGCACGGATGTTTCGCTCCGCGATCACACCTTCGACGACGGCTTTACCGACCTGGTCCGAGATGCCAGGGGATTCGCCACGTTTTCCGCTCAAACTGGCAATAAGAAAATCGAAGTGGTTTATGGCCCGAATTACAAAGTGGCGCTTGTCTTCGCTCCACCCAAGCAGAACTTCGTGTGCTTCGAACCAATGGTAGGCATCACAAATGCCGCGAATCTGGCGCACGACGGCAAATATTCGGAACTTCAGTCCGTTCCCGCAAATGGAACTTGGCACGAAAGCTTCTGGATTCGCTACAGCGGCTTTTGATTTTTCCTGGTTAGGCATAAAATAGCGAACGTGCCAATTTCCAGTCGCCGCACCTTTCTCAAGGTTTCCGGAATCGCTGCATCCGCTGCTAGCTCAGCCTTCGCCCGCCGAGACAAGCCATTACGAATCGGCATTACCGATTGGAATCTTAATCTCGGCGCCGATCCCGACGCCGTGCCGCTTGCCAAGCGCCTAAGCTTCGATGCAGTTCAAATTTCCTTCGGCCGCAAAATCGTTGACAATAAAATGCCGGTTGATAATCCCGACATCATCGCGCGTTATCTTTCTCTATCTCGCGAGAATTCAATTCCCATTGACGGAACCTGCGTGGATAAATTGCACGACAACGGCCTGAAGAGCGACAAACTCGCGCCGAAGTGGGTACTCGACTCCATCCGCCTCACGAAAGCTCTTAACGTTCAAGTGCTGCTTGTACCCTTTTTCGGAAAGTGGGCGCTCAAAACACAAGAAGAAAAGGACTACACAGCCGACGCCTTGAAAGACCTGGCGCCCGAAGCCGAAAAAGCCGGCGTCATTCTCGGTTTGGAAAACACAATTTCCGCGCAAGATAACGCAAGCATCATCGAAAAGGTCGGTTCAAAACACGTCAAGGTTTATTACGACGTCGGCAACTCCACCAACAACGGCTTCGACCCGGTAACAGAAATCCGCTGGCTGGGCAAAGACCGCATCTGTCAGTTCCACCTGAAAGACAATCCCCACTTCCTAGGCGAAGGCTCCATCGAATTCGCCCCCATCCTGCACGCCATCCGCGAAATCGGTTTCACCGGCTATGCCAACCTGGAAACCGATGCGCATCCCGAAACCCTGGAAGCCGACCTGCGCCGCAATCTCATTTACATTCGCAACCTCGCTGCAAAGGCCTAACTGTATTCGTCCTTACCGACTTCAATCGGCCTGTTGTTACAATATTTCAAAATATTTCTCTTGACTCCCACCCTGTTTGATCTAGAATCGCGGTCATTCATTCAAGCTCGGAATCGCCGAATATCGATGCAGGTACGCTATTTCTGGCGCGTTATTTCAGCACGAGAAAACGCTAGCGGCAAAAGGAGAAGGCTGTGTCGCTTTTACATCGTTTGTACGGGACGTTCTTCATCTCTTTACTGATTCCCTGTGTATTATCTGCCCAGGCTAAACCAAGCTCAGTTCCTGTGCCGTGGGACGACCTGCACACCGTGGGGCAGCAGGTCAACCAGCATCTCGGCAACGGCGAAGGCCGCTTAGCGCAAATGTGCCTCATCCACATGGAGCTGTTGCTAGCTATATCACCGCAGGCAAGCAAGGTTGGGGACGAGATTCTGGAAATGGAGAGTCGGCCAGTTCCAGAGGAAAACGATCCTTCGCTGTCTCGCTTTCTGCCAGCGGTCGACAGCCTTTCCCAGGCGATTGACCAATCGGATTCCACCACCGCCTACGAATACATTCAGCAGTTGATCAGCGACCTAGGCCAGGCACGAGTCGAGCGTTCGCGCCAAACCAGTGCGAACCTAGCCAAAACAACTAAAGATAGCGCCATTCTGGATTTGCAGCAAAGCCTGGCGTCTTCGCTCCATTCGAACAATGTAGCTCAGTCGGTCGTGCTCGCAACCGAAATGCAAGGCATGATTAGCGACTTGGTTTCGAAGCATCAACTCGTCACCGAGTATGCATTCAACCACTATATGGTTTACGACGCACTGGGGCGAGCCGCCTTTATGAGCGGGAACTATCAGGCTGCAAGTGACTATTTACAACAGGCCGCAGAAATTCCGTCTCATGCGAAGGACACTACAATGTTGGACTTCTTCGGCCCAAACCTGTGGTTGGCCGAGCATCTCATCCGCGTCGGTAAGGCAGATACTGTCCTGAAGTTCCTTCAAACATGCAAGGAGCGCTTTTGGCTTCACGGCAACGAAAAAGCCGACCCCTGGATCGCTGCCCTGCAGAACAAGAAATACTCCAATCTCGCGCCAACGTTCGCCGATTACGGCTATCTCGAAAAGTAGCTTGCGCTCCACAAAAATCGTCCCGAACTTCCCTCAACGCTGCTATCGTAAATCGGTATGCGAGCCACAACACTGAGACCCGAATGGAGGCGTCTGTTCTTGGTCCTCTGCACGGGGCTATTTCTTGTTAGCGTCGCCCGCGCCCAAGAGCCGCCATTCGACCTCATAATCCGTAACGGGCATATCATCGACGGCACCGGCTCCCCCTGGTACGCCGCCGACATCGCAATTCAAAACGGCCGCATCGTGCGCATCGGCGCGCTCGCCAAAGTTCGCGCCTTTCGGACTATTGATGCCAAAGGATCAGTCGTCGCACCAGGTTTTATCGACATGCTGGGTCAATCGGAAATTTCGCTGCTTGTAGATCCGCATGTCCCTTCGAAAATCTTCCAGGGCATCACCACCGAAATCACAGGTGAAGGCGGATCGGTCGCGCCCTTAACTCCGCAGATGCTAACCGACGAATCCACCTTCGATGAACGCTATGGCGTCAAAGTAGATTGGAAGACCTTTGGCGAATATTTTGCACGATTGGAAAGACAAGGTATCGGAATCAACATAGCGAGTTATGTTGGCGCAACTCAGGTTCGTCGAGTCGTCATCGGCGACGACAACCGAGATCCGACCGCCGCCGAGTTACAAGACATGAAGATATTAGTCCAACAAGCCATGGAAGAAGGTGCCGTAGGTGTATCCACCGCCCTTCAATACGCCCCCGCGCCTTACGCCAAGACCGAAGAATTAATCGCACTCGCCAGCGAAGCCGCTCGCTACGGCGGCATTTACGCAACCCACATGCGCAACGAAGGCGATGCCATTGACGCCGCATTAGACGAAGCATTTCGCATCGGCCGCGAAGCGCACATTCCAGTCGAAATCTGGCACTTAAAAGCGGGTGGAAAGAACAATTGGGGTCGCATGCCTGAAATTGTCAGCCGCATCGACAAAGCACGCGCGTCGGGCATCGACGTCGCCGCCGATACCTACGCCTATCCTGCCTGGTTCAATTCATTTTCAGCGTTCATTCCACCTTGGGCGCACGACGGCGGCACAACCAAGCTGGTCGAACGCTTGAAAGATCCGGCCACGCGTGCGCGCATTCGCAAAGACATGCTCACGCCCGATTCGTCATGGGATAACGAATGGCAGGAAATCCCAGGCCCCGAAGCCGTGCTGGTCAGTGTCGTGCACAATCCGGCTTTAGATTCCGTTGTCGGCAAAACTATCAAGCAAATTGCTGAAGAACGCCACGCCGACCCCATCGACACCATCTGCGATCTCTTAATACAAGATCCCGATATGTCTGTCGCCGTTTTTGCCATGTCGGAAGATGACATCGCTCTTGCGCTCAAGCAACCATGGATGTCGGTAGATAACGATTCCAAAGGCACCGCGCCCACCGGCGTTCTAGGCAAGGAACATCCGCACCCCCGCGCGTATGGAACGTTTCCCCGCATTCTGCGCAAGTATGTGCGCGAAGAACATTTGCTCACTTTGCCGGATGCCATTCGCAAATTCAGCGCACTCCCCGCGTCCCGGCTTCATCTGGCCGATAGAGGCGTCATTAAAGAAGGACTCTGGGCCGACATTGTCGTCTTTGATCCCGCCCAAATCACCGACCGAGCTACGTTCGAAAATCCAAACCAGCTAAGCGTCGGAATGCAATACGTCCTGGTGAATGGCGTTCCCGTCATCGCAAACGGTTCGATGACGAATCAGTTGCCGGGCAAAGTACTTCGAAGTAACCACTAAATATGAACACAACTTCTCGCCGCGAATTTGTCGCTTTAGCTGCCGCCTCCGGAATGCTCCGCGCCGCAAACACGCCACCAGTCAAACTCGGTATCGACCTATTCAGCCTGCGCTCGCAGAATTGGACCGCATTTCAATATCTGGATTACTGTGCCCAGCGTCAAGTGCAAGTCGTCCATTTCTCCGAAATTCGCTTCTTAGGCTCGCTGGAGCCGGATCATCTAACAAAGGTTCGCGATCATGCTCGCGGCCTCGGATTGCAACTCGAAATTGGCATGAAATCCATCTGTCCAACTTCCAAAATGTTCGAACCCGCACAAGGCACTGCGGAACAGCAATTGGGGCGCATGATTGATTCTGCCCAACTCATCGGTTCGTCAATCGTCCGCTGCGTTTTGGGAAGCGCGGAAGACCGCAAGCCATCCATTACCGAACGAATTCGCGACACCGCGCAGGTCTTGCACAACGTCCGCGACAAAGCCATGGCTGCAGGCATCAAAATCGCCATCGAAAACCATGCCGGCGACATGCAGGCAAACGAATTGAAGAGTCTGGTGGAACAGGGTGGCCCTGATTTCGTCGGCGTTTGCATTGATTCGGGCAATCCGATGTGGACTATGGAAGATCCGCACGTCGTTCTCGACATTCTGCATCCTTATGTATTAACAAGCCATGTGAGAGACAGCGTGGTTTGGAACGTACCCAAAGGCGCAGCAGCCACCTGGGTGCAGATGGGCCGCGGGAACGTGCAAATTGATTCCTATGTACGCAAGTACATTGAAAAGTGCCCCGGCAAGGCGCTGTCCCTTGAATCCATCGTCTTCGGACCAAAGCTTCTGCCATTCCGTGATCCAGCATTTTGGGAACAATATCGCGATATGCCAGCCTGGCAATTCGAACGCTTCCGCGAATTAGCCGATTCCGGCAAACCATACCGCGACGAACCTTGGGAGACCAAGGATGAGCAGCAGCGGCAACGTGATGCACTAGACGAAAGTTTGGCGTACACCAAGAAGCTAATCTCGGCTGCATCGTAGCTTTCGTGTTAGCGTGTAGTAGTTCATGAATGCAAACGGCGAAGGAGTGGACAGTTCCGCCAGCACTCGAATTGCACGCGTGATCTTGGAGCACGCCGCCCGAATCAGTGGCGAGCAGGATATCACCGCATTAGTCGAATTGCATGCCGCTCTCGCGCGCGATCTCGTCGAAGGCGACCGCTCCAGCGTCTGGCTGATCGACGAGCAAAGTCAAGAACTATGGACGCGCGTAGCCGACGGTATAAAAGAGCTTCGCATTCCGTTGAACACCGGCCTAGTCGGCGCCTGTATCGAGCAAAATCAAGTCATTATCGCCAACGATCTTGAAAACGATCCGCGCTTTCATAGAACGGTTGACCAGAACAGCGGCTATCGCACAAAATCGGTCGCATGCATTCCATTACACGTCGGTGGTCGCACAATTGGCGCTCTGCAAGTGCTGAACAAACCCGGCGGATTCACGCCCATGGATGCCGAACTGCTAGGTCTCATGGCCGTCTATGCAGCGTCGGCTATTCAAACCGAACGCTTGCGCACCGAAGCGGAAGAGGCTCGCCTGCTTCGCCGCGAATTGGACATCGCGCGCGACGTGCAGATGAATTTGCTGCCGCAAACCTTTCCGCCCATTCCCGGTCTTGAGTACATGGGTTTTTGCCGTTCGGCGCGCTTCGTCGGTGGAGATTACTATGATCTCTTGCCGCTCCCCGACGGCAGTTTTGCTTTCGCATTGGGCGATGTTTCAGGCAAAGGCGTCCCCGCCGCAGTTCTCATGGCCAGTATCCACGCGCTCTTGCGTAGCTTGCTAGTTCGGAACTCCGAAAATCTCGTCACTGTGGTCAGCGAACTGAACAAAGCCGTAAAGCTATCGTCCAGCGATGATCGATTCTCCACCCTCTTCTGCGCTGTTATCGATCCCCAACGTCGCCAGATGCGCTATGTGAACGCGGGTCAAGTAGCGCCATTGATCTTCCGTGGTGAAGCTGGCGTCGAATCGCCCGGCGGTTGTGATGTCCCGGTTGGCATGCTGTCGGAGACTCGCTACAGGGAGCGCACGCTGCAGCTATCTCCGCAGAACGTCATCCTTCTGGTTTCGGACGGAATAACTGAGGCGCGCAATTCTAACTTCGAATTCTGGGATGAAAACATCGTGAAACAACTTCTGGCGCAACACGCCTTGAAACCGCTAGAAGAAATAACGAACACGTTAGTCCACGCTGTGGATGGCTGGGTGCACACCGCCGAACAAAGCGACGACATGACTATAGTTGCAGTACGTATTACCGAATAGTTGATTGGCAAGGTACCCTGAAAACCACAATCTACCTTTCCTTTAGCGTGGCCGCGCTGTTACAATCCATATTCGTTACGTGATCTTTTCCACAGTGGAGGTTTCCTTGAAGTTCATCATTCCTGCATTCTTCGCTCTTACTTCTTTCACTGCTTTTGGCAGCACGGTCGGCGTCAGCCCGTGTACAGCGCAAAGCCTTTCCACCTACGGTTCCGATTATGCAGTAAGTCTACCGGGTTCACCATCTTGCTCAGTCGGCATTTTAGATTTTTCAAATTTCACGTACGTCGGGCTACAGAATGCTCCCGCGGAAAGCGATATTCTGGTCGGTCCAGGCAATAGCGGACTCGATTTCTCCCAAGAAGGCGGTGCGCCGTTCCAAGCAAATGGTGATGTTGTTCAGTTCGCCATTTACTACAACATCGCTATCGATCCCGCGCCAGTGATTCCGAGCGCCGACAACCACCTGGATCCGCCCGTCGGCGATGTCACGGTCTCAGAGTTCTTCTGTAATGATTCGGTGCTTTACGTGGGTGCTACCAACTGTTTTCCCACGTCGGATAAGCTTTACACTTTAACCGTCACCACCGCGAACCCGAATAACTCCATTACCTTCAACCCTCCCGCCACATCATTTCAAACCGTTGAGATACTTTTCACGCTCGACGGAACCCAAAGCCTCGCTGCCTTTGATGGACTTGACACAACTGACAACGTAACCACTCCCGAGCCGGCTTCCGCTTTGTTGGTTGGCCTGTCGTTCCTCGCGGGCTGCGGTGTCTACCTGAAACGGAAAAGTTGAACTTCTGATCGGCTATGCTCGGCATAATGCTTCGCTTTGCCGCGCTGCTGATCACCTTCGCTATCTTCGACTCCGGCACACTGCTCGCCGATCTGGGCCGTGAAGCAGGCACTGTCCTTGTACATTCCTATTCGCCGGCCGAGTATGCGGCAAACCAGCAGAGTTGGGCCTTGGTTCGCGACACTCGCGGCGTTATGTTCATCGCCAACAATGACGGCGTGCTGGAGTTTGACGGAGTTTCCTGGCGCAAGATTCCAATCGCCGGACAGTTCGTTCGTTCGCTAGCCATCGATTCGCGCGGCACCGTATTTGTCGGCGGACGAGGCACGTTCGGCTACCTCTCGCCAGGACCGGCCGCACAACTCCAATTCGTTTCCCTGCTCGACAAGGTATCGGTCAAAGATCGCGAGTTTAACGATATCTTTGACCTGCTTCCCACCGCCGACGGAGTCTATTTCGTCTCTCACGACCGCGTCTTTCTTTACACTCCCAGCGGAGAGATGAAGGTCTTTCAGCCGAAACATCGCTTCGGGCGCGGATTCGCATTTCACGGCGAGTTCTTCGTTACTGAAGAAGACACCGGTCTGCTCCAACTACAGGGCTCCGACCTTGTCCCGGCAGATATCGCGGCCGACAAGCAACTGCTGCACGGCAGTCCTCTATTTGCTTCCGGCAACGTTCCCCTGATCGCATATGACCGTAAGCTCTATCGCTTTTCCTTAAGATCCATTGATCGCTTTCCAACCGCTGCCGACAGCTACTTCCAGCTTCATGATATCTATTGCGTCAACCAACTTCCTGGCGGCGATATTGCGGTCGGCACTAAGAGCGGCGGCCTGGTTCTGCTCAGACAATCCGGTGAAGTGGAACGCATCATTGAGAAGACGGACGGTCTGCCCAGCGACTTTGTCACCGCCATCTTCGGAGATGCAAAAGGCCAAGTATGGGTCACTACCGACAACGGCATCGCCCACTTCCCCTTACACATAACTCAGTTCTCAGAAGCACAAGGTATCCACGGCTCCGTCTATGCTATCGATCGAATTGGCGGCACCATCTACGCAGGAACATCGCTTGGCTTATTCCGCATGCGGAAGGGACCCGCCAACGAACCCGTCTTTGACCCTGTGCCTAAGATTCAGGAGGAAGTCCTAACTCTGGTACAACTTTCCGGAATTGCTTTCGTGGGCACTGAGCACGGCTTATTTGCCCTAAGCGGCATGAAATTCGAAAAAGTTCTGCCGCACACGCTGCACAGCGCGTACGAGATCGCCGCCTCAAGCGAAGATCCAAACGTCTTCTATACAGCGGGTGGCGACGGCGTTCAAATGCTGAAGCGCAACGGAACGAACTGGGACGCCGTAAGTAAAGTCAGCACCGGTCAAGATTTCTTTGCGGTAATGGAAGCCGGCGACGGAAAGGTTTGGGCAGCAAATCTCGGCAGCATTTGGCTCATTGACTTTTCTGGTGCCAGTCCAAAATCAGAACAGTTTAAAGCCGCTAACGGCGTCCCGGCCGGCGTCATCTACATTTACAACTTTCGCAACCACATAGTGTTCGCTTCGCAAAAAGGACTTTTGCAATTCGACGAAACCAACAAGCGTTTTGTGCCCGATACGGAACTGGGCGAGCGATTCGCGAACGGTCAGTATGTCGTATCCACCATCCGCGAAGATCCTCGCAAAGACGTTTGGATCACGGGCAAGGGATACCATTCGGTCCAGCAAAACACGGATCTCGCGTGGTACGAAAGTCCGCTCCTTGAAGCCAAGTTGGGCGAACTGTTTTGGCTGCACTTCGACCCGGACGGCACCTGCTGGACGTCCGGTGGAACAGGTGCCTTGGTTCGCTACCAAAGGCCGCCCGCATTGAAGCAGGACAACTTCAAAGTACTGCTGCGCGACACCATTCTGACCAACGATAGCCGCACCATTTATAGCGGCGATGGCACAACGCAACAAATCAGCTTGCCATACAAAGACAACGCCGTACGCTTCGAATTCGCTGCGCCGTTTCCGGAAGGCGACCAAGCGGTTGAATATGCCTATCGCCTCGGCACCGGCGATACCGCGTGGTCAGCTTGGACCAAGGAAACACGCAAAGATTATACGAACTTGTTTGAAGGCAAGTACACGTTTCAAGTTCGCGCCAAAAGCCCGCATGGAGCAATCTCCGCTCCGGCCAGTTATCAATTCACAGTCATCGCACCGTGGTACCGAACTTGGTGGGCTTACGCAATCTATCTCGCTGCCTTCCTGTTAGCTGGTTGGCTGATACTCCGTTGGCGCTTGCGTGCGCTGGAAGCTAGGAACCGCTGGTTGGAAGGTGTAGTGGAACAGCGCACGGCGGAAGTGCGGACAGAGCGCGACCAAAACGAAGCTCTGCTGCTCAACATCTTGCCCAAGCCAATCGCCACCGAGTTGCGCACCACAGGCGCAGTAGAGCCCGCTTCGTTCGATGCCGTCACAGTCTGCTTCAGCGATTTCGTAGGCTTCACGCTGTCCAGCGAGAAACTGCGCCCGAATGACCTAATCACATCGCTAAACCAATACTTCACCGCCTTCGACGAAATCATCGGCAAGTATGGGTTGGAAAAGCTGAAGACCATTGGCGACGCCTATATGTTTGCGGGCGGCTTACCCAGCGCTTCTCCATCGCACGCCGTAGATGCGGTGCTGGCAGCGTTAGACATGGTGGAAGTCACTAAAAAGCTAGCGCGTCCGGATAAAGGCACCAATTGGAGCATCCGCCTTGGCCTGTATAGCGGTCCCGTCGTGGCAGGCGTCGTTGGAGTGCGCAAATTCGCTTTCGACATCTGGGGCAACACGGTCAACTTCGCCGCGCGTATGGAATCCTCCGGAGCCGCCAACCGAGTGAACTTGTCCGAAACGACCTACAAGCTGGTAGCGGATTTCTTTGAATGTGAGTCGCGCGGGTTGGTACGCATTAAGGAAGGCCGGGAAATGCAAATGTACTTTGCGGTTGCGCCGAAACCCGATTTCAGCGCGCGCTACGAGACGGCTTTCGGAAGACCTCCGAAGACACTTCCCAGCTTGGAAGGCTCCCATGCCCGCTAAACCCGCCAGCCTCGACATCGCTTTTTGGGGAGTTAGGGGCTCCACTCCTACGCCCATCGCAAGCAATCTTGGCTTCGGAGGTAACACCAGTTGCTTCCAGATCCAAAGCGGCCGAGACAGCATCATCATCGATGCCGGTTCGGGCATTCGCGAGTTAGGCCGCACGTTGAAAGGCGTGCGCGACATAGATATCTTCCTCACACATTTCCATTGGGATCACATTCTAGGCATCCCGTTCTTCGCGCCCTTGTTCCTACCGAACTTCACAGTCACCTTTCATTCATTCCCCACCCCAAGCGAAATTCAAAGTCGGCTGCATGTGCAAATGTCCGCGCCGTTTTTCACCCTCGATTTCGATCAAGCTGCCGCCAAACGCGAATTCAGGGATGTTAGCCAAGTATTTTCAAAGGGCGCGTTACAAGTTACCGCCTTCCCCTTGAATCATCCGCAAGGCGCCGTAGGCTACCGCGTCGAAGCCGGTGCTCGCCGCATCGTCATCGCAACCGACGTTGAACACGGCAACGCAAAACTCGACAAAACCTTGCGCGAGTATGCCGAAGGAGCAGATCTGCTAGTCTACGACGCCCAATACACGCCTGAAGAATACGAAGCGCGCCGAGGCTGGGGCCACAGTCATTATGCTGAAGCGGCCAACGTAGCGCGCGACGCCGGAGTGAAGCAGTTATTGCTCAGCCATCATGATCCAACGCATACCGATACCGACATGGCCCGCATCGAACAGCAAGCCCGTGCCCTGTTTGAAAACACCTTCGCCGCCCGCGAACACCAAACCATCAGCCTCTCACTGGCCGGATAACTCCTGAAGAAATTTCTTCGCCGCAATATCCTCAGGTGATTCACGCAAAATCTCCTGTACCTCACGTACCGCTTGCTCGCGCTTGCCTTCTTTGGCTTCAACGTGAGCAAGGTTGAACCGAGCGTTCAAAAAGTCCGGCTTCAACTTCAGCGCTCGCTGGAATTCGCCCGTAGCCTCGGCCATCCTGCCCGTCGCAACCAGCGCCGTGCCATATAAATTATGCGCAAACGCATCATTAGGATTAGTAACCACCGCGCGACGCAACGGTGTAGCCGCACCAATCGCATCAAACCGAGCCAGCGCCAGCGAACCCACCGTCAAGTTCGCCGCAAAGTTGTTCGGGTTCTTATCCAACTGATGTTTAGCCCACGCTTCTGCGTAAATACGCCGGCTATCGTGCGGATTCTTCGGCATCACCTGCAGCCACAAATGCGCCATCTCATCTGTTGACTGGTTACCGCTCTCCACGCGCCTCGGCGGATGATGCGGGTTCCGCGGATTCTCCGAAGAATTGTCATAGTGATAACGCATCGACACCACCGTCCCCGCCGGCAGGAATACAGGTTCTCGATAGTGATAAACCGATTGCCAGTTAGGGTCCCAGTTAGGAATGCGAATCAGCCATTTGCGGCTTCCATCCGGTAGCGTGGCGTAGGCTTCCAGCAGCTTGCCCAAATAATGTGCGTGCGGATAAATGGCAATCACTTCCGTATCGATGGGCAGCTTGAAATCGTCACTCACCAGAAAATCACGGTCCCCAGCCGGAATGTTCAAGCCGTTGTCATTCTCCAACTGCAGCAGATAGGGCGAATACTTCGGCGGCTTGTCCGAAAAGTAAAGACCAATACTCGGCTGCTCGGTCTCCACTTTGCCCGAAGGCTGCATGTGCGTGTTCAGAATCAAAGTAGTCGTCGGATCCAGCCGCCAACAAAAACCGTCCGGTTCCGAATCGCTCACCGCCCCAGGTTTGAAAAAGAGAAAGTGGCCGTCCAGGTCAAGCGGATTGCGCGGCACCGAAACATCCATGCCCGCGAAGCCTTGGGTGATCACGCCAAAGCGATCCACAATAACGTTCGCATGGTGAATCAGCTTTGCATTACTCGGGCGAATCTCAATGGCGCGAATATAGTGGCTCTCGCTCACATGCGGAGCAAAAACAAAATTCCAAAACACATCCAGTCCGCCCGCCGGAACGGTAAATGCTTTGGAAGCCGTAACCACCACATCGGGCTTGCCCAACGCCCATCCGGTATTAAACGAAGGCGGAGGCGGAACCTTCTCGCCCTCCAATTCACCCTGCCCTACCCAGTCTGCAATAGTTCGAATTTGCGCATCGCTCAGCCTTAGCTCATGCGCGAAATCACCATGCCCCTGATCAGGCAGCCACGGCGGCATGAAGCGCATACGAGTCACATCGGCTATCTGATGCCCATGCTTTTTAACGTCTTCATACGAAGTAAGCGGAAACGGAGCGGGACCCTGCGCATGGTGGCATGGAGCGCAATTAGCGTAAACGATAGGCGCAATGTCGTGCGCGAACGTAACTGATGCCGCAGATGCAAAACGAGACAAAAATGCCAATACCAGGCAAGAGACAGGTAGGCATTTTGACACTACTTTAACGTTAGCAAGCACACGGTTGACCTATCCCTCAGACGCAGCCCTAAACCACCACGAGGAATGGACGAAACCCCGGTTTGCTGTTATATTTCCGCATAGTTAATAGGTTGTTATGGATTTGAGTGAAGTTCTTTCAAGCGTTGTCGATCTAAGCATCTCCTCGGTTAGTGTGAATGTGTCGGCAGTCCAACTGCTTTCCGGCACGCGCGATGTTCAAGACGCTTCCAGTTGCATGGCCAGCGCCATAGAAGAATTGGCCGCCTCCACAGGCGACATTCAGAATTCCGCCCAGCGCACATCCGAGGCGGTTCACGAGTCTTCTTCGTTGACCAACGACGGTCTACACGAACTGGCCACGTTAAAAAACGGCATCATAAAAACCGGCGAAGTGTTTGACGTTGTCTCCCTCAAAACCAAAGATCTGCAGGAGACGGTACTCAAGCTGCGAAAAGTGGTTGAATTGATCACTCAGATTGCGGGTCAAACGAATCTGCTGGCGCTCAATGCAACCATTGAAGCCGCACGCGCCGGCGAACATGGCCGCGGCTTTGCAGTCGTGGCTAACGAAGTAAAATCCCTCGCTGTACAAACGCGCACAGCCACCGAAACCATTGGCGACCAAATCAAAGACATCAACGCTTCGTTCGCGGACGTGCTCGGGTCGGTTTCCAGTGCACAATCCACTGTGAACAGCGTGGTGAACCATGCGTCAAACGTTGCCAGCCGTTTCGAAACCATCAACACGAACACCAACGAAATAGCGGGCCAAGTGAATCAACTGGCCAACATCCTCTCGCAGCAAAAGATCGCTATTCAAGAACTGGCCCGCAACATGACTGTCATTCAGAAACAGGGCCAGCGCAACATGGTTACCGTGAACGGATTGACAGAGCAAACCGACCAGACCGTGTCACGCATAGAAGAGTGGCGCTTGAGCCTTGCCGGCGAAGACATTCCCGACAAAGTTGTCATGTTGGCGATGGCCGACCACCAGATCTGGAAGAAGCGGCTACTGGACCGGGCTGTTGGCCGGTCAACATTGAGCTCCACCGATTTGGCCGACCATACCCATTGCCGGCTCGGAAAATGGTACTACTCGCCGGAGGCCGATTTATACCGAAGCCTGCCTAGCTTCCAGGCGATTGAAGAGCCACACAAGCTGGTACACGCCAACGGGATCGAGGCCGTCAAATGCTTCGAACGGCATGAACTCGAAGCAGGCATGCGCTATTACGAATTGGTAGAACAGGCTTCTATTCGAGTTATCGAAGGACTGAAAGCACTTCGTACCGCCAGTTCCCAGCAACTCGCCCCAGCGGCATAATCTGCGTCTGCGGGCTCTGAAGAACTTCGCAGTTCTCGAATCGCCAAATCTGCACGTCCGGGCTCAATGAGGGGGGGCGGAAGAAGTAGTCCCCCACCCTCTCCAGTAGCACGAAATCACCAAGCTGTTATGCGCTTCCGAACAAACAACAGCCCAGCGCCAGCCAGTGCAACCAGGGCAATTGCGGACGGTTCCGGAGCGGCGCCCGATACGGTGCGATCGTCCACTTGAATCGCTGAGAGGACGTCCCAATCGTAGTTTGCAGGATCGGAAATTTGAATCGAATCAAGGCTGGTCCCTCCCCAAGAAGCGGGCAGCACAAACGTCTGGACATCCAACCGCTGACCCCCCGCACCGTTATTCCACCATTCCTCCGCCGATACCTCACCCAACGACGAATTGGTATTGTAGCCTTGCAAGCCATTCGTATAAATGTAATTGTTGTAATCGCGAACCGTCTGGTCGCCAACCAGGCTGAATTCGGCAGTTTGGTTGTTTGAGTTCGTGAACGTAACCACCGCCTCGGTGAAGTTGCCGGTGCCGTAAAAGTTATTGATCAGCGTGTTCACAACCGCGTTCGAATTCAGCGCAATTGGAGAGCTAAGCGTAATCGTCGCGCCTCCCACGTATGAGCAGGAATCGCTGCTGCCGCAGATGGCAAGAAACGAACCATTGTAATTCCCGAACGTGATCCCAGTGCTCGTATTCCCCGTGGTGGGTGCCGCGGCAATCTGGTTTCCATTCGCCTGATTATTCGAGTTCCAACCGCCGCAGGATACAAGCCCGCATAGGTTCACGTCACTCACCGAATCCGCCGATGCAATCAGCGCACTGGAGGTCAAACCGAGGCAGAACGCCAAGGCCAACCGGTGCGTCGAAACAATTCTAAGTAAACTGACAAAATATTTCATAAAAATCCTCCTGTGATTTCTCCTGTCAGTTGAGAACGCGTAAATAAGGAGAATTTCCCCTCACGCCATCACACTTTTATGGCCGGAATGGAATGCCTTCAAAACTATGTCGCTAACGCGGCGCTTGCTGCGCCCCTGCCGAAATTGCCGTCGCCTGTGCTAACCGGGTCCGCACATCCGCTAGTGTAGACGCCGTGGGATGGCCACTCTTTTCGGCGGCCAACTGTGCCTTTTGCAATGTGCGGATCGCTCCCTTCACGTCATGCAAATTCATTTGCGCTTCCGAGATTTGCAACTGGATGTCCACATACAGCTTCACCGTCTCCAGCGGATCGTTTGTGCCAACCTGATCCAGCGGTCGAAGCTTGGCTTCGGCAACGCGCAAATGTTTTAGGGCGTCTTGAAATCTTCCTGCTGTGTTTTCCGCAGAGCCAAGATGGTGGTACGCGTTTGCCAGATCCTGCTGCGCTTCCAGGCTGTTGGGTTCCGCTGCGGAAACCGGTGTCATTAAAGCCACGGCCCGCTCCGCGGCTTTGGTCGCCGCTTCTCCTTCGCCGGCGTTATGCAGCGCCCAACTCAATTCGCCCAATGCATCGGCGCAGTTCCTTTCCGAATGCGGATCGGGCGCTTTTTCAAACGTCTTGCACACCGATTCCTGGCCGCGGCGGTGTGCCGCAACGGCCTCCTGGAAATAGCGTTTGTCACCTGTCCTTACCGCCAGGCCTTCCAGTGCAAATCCTGTGTACTCGCTGCAAACTGCCGCTATATCGGCCATTCCAGGATGCTCAGCTTGAATCTGTTCCGCGATTGCAGTCGCTTTTCTCAGTTGCGCGAGAATTTCAAAATGAGGTTCCGTGCTCCCAGCACTGTCAGCATTCATCATCGCGTGCCCTAAGCTGAAGTTCACCGTCGCATACAACGCCGCCGCCGGTTGCCCTTCAAACTGAAGATCTTTGGGCGCTTCTTTCCAAAGCCGGCGAGCGGGCTCCAACGCCGAGGTTAGAAGTGCAATGGCTTGCTGATAATGTCCCGACCGCGTTTCTATCGTCGCCATCCGCTTTCGGGCCGCCACCAGCTTGGCCATCAGATCCCAGTCGTTTGGCGCCGAACTGCTCGCCAGCCTCTCCGACTTTTGATAACTCAATAACGCGTCATTCGTATCGCCCAGACTTACAGTGAACGACTTTCCCTGGATGTCTCCCAGTTGCAGATAGGCGCCTGCCAAAGCACGCCGCAATTCCAGATCATCCGGTGCATCTGGCAATAACTGGTCCAGGTTTCGCCGCGCTCGATCCACAATAAGAAGCCGCGCATTCATTGATCCAGGCAGTTTGCTCACTTCTCTCAGAATGTCCGTTAAATAGGATTGGCTCAGCTCGCGCACCTGCACTATGCGCCTTTGTTCACGGCCATACTGCCGCACCGCGAACAAGCCGAAAACCGCGACAATCGCGCTCAACCCGGCGCCTAAAGACAACTGCCAGCGATATCTTTGTACAAATCTCGCGCCTCGATACCACCATGTCTGTGATCGCGCCCGAACCGGCTTTGCTTCCAGGTACGAAAGCAAATCCGTCGATAACTGTTCCACCGAAGAATACCGACGTCTCGGACTCGACTCAAGCGCCTTAAATACAATGTTGCGTAAGTCACCACTCAGAACGCGCGCCAGCTTCGACTGAGAAGTCGCCCGTAACCGCGCAGATTCATCAGTCGCGTACGAATCGGGCGGCGTTGCCGCTATATCCCTCACCGCGCGTTCCAGCCCGGCAATGGGCGAATGCGCATCTCCAAAAGGCCACTCTCCGCACATCAGTTCGTACAACATCACGCCCAGCGAGTAGACATCCATGGATGTCGAAACCGATTCCCCGCGCAACTGTTCCGGGCTCGCATAGCGCGGCGTCATGGCCCCAAATCGCGTCGTGGTCGATTCTTCCAGCCCCGTCATCAACAATTTCGCCGTTCCGAAGTCAAGCAGTTTTGCTGTCCCGTCCGCCGTCACCAGCACGTTTCCCGGCTTCAAATCACGATGCACCACCAAATTGCGATGCGCATATTCAACCGCCGAACAAACCTGCAGAAAAAGCTTGATCCGGTCGGGAATGCTCAACAATCGCTCATCGCAGTAACGGTTGATGGGCTCGCCATCCACATATTCCATCACCAGATAGGGATCGCCCTGCGCGCTGACGCCGCCATCTAACAGCCGGGTGATATTCGGATGATTCAGGTTTGCCAGAATTTGACGCTCGGCCCGAAACCGCTGCGTAAAGAAATTAGTCCGCAGGTGCGCGCTAACTACTTTCAATGCCACCTGATGTTCAAATTCGCCGTCCGTGCGATGAGCCAGATAAACCGTACCCATGCCGCCTTGGCCTAATTCCTGTTGGAGTTCGTAGCCTCCGACGTTTTCGCGAAGATGCCCGTTCGTTTCATGACTCGCCGAAGCAGCCGCGTTTGTCCCGTCAGGCGGCTTGAACTGCTTCGACTCTTCAAAGGCGGCCAGCAGGTCTTCCAGCTCGATCAATAGCGTATCGTCGCCCTCGCACAAGCGGCGGATTAAGTCGGCACGGCTGGATTCTGGGGCTTGCAACGCAGCGTGAAATGCCGATTCCAACCGCTTCCATCGCTCCACCTCGGCGTCTGAAGCCATTTGCACCTCACCTACATTCGCTTCTGCACTCCGTGCAGATCATTACTTACCGCGCAAATCGGAGCAAGACTCCCTCACGCTGGAGCTTGCGGCCCACTAGAATCTTGTTTTCCCTGCAATTTCAGATACAGCCACGCCCGCGCCAGCGCCAAATCGCGCTCAGCCGTCGCCACGGAAATGTTGGCGACTGTGGCCGCTTCCGATACCGTGCAGCCCAAAAAATACCGGAGCTCTACCAGACGCACCTTGCGCGGGTCCAGGTTCTCCAGCTGTTCAAGCGCGCGGTTTAAATCGAGTAAGTTCTCTCCGTTGACATTCACCCACGGAATCTCGTCGCTCAGCGATACGTGCGCCTGCCCCGAACCGCGCTTCGACGCCTGCGAAGCCCTCGCATGATCTGTCAGCACCCGGCGCATCAACGAAGCCGCAAACGCATAAAAGTGAGATCGGTCTCGCAAGTCCGGCTGACGCTGCTGGATCAAACGCAGGTATAACTCGTTCACCAGCGCCGTTGGCTGCAAAGTCTGGTTCGGAGACTCGCCGCGAATGTATGCGATGGCAACTCTATGTAAATGGGGATAGACATAGGGAATGAGTTGGTCGCAAGCCTGCGCGTCTCCATCCTTCCACCTATGAAGCAGCGCAGTGATATCGCCGTTCTGGACATCAACCATGGAATGCTCCTCCTGCGTCGCAACTCACTGCCTTTTGTCAAGGTATCACGGCTTCCCAGGCCAACAGTGAGTCTGCCCAATCGCGCCGTACTGTTACCGTTGTAGACCGTTTACCGGCGTTAGGCATGCGGTCCACCAGAGCTTTGGTAGGCAGCCCATCCGGGCCCAATTCCCCCCCCAAAACCACTCAATCCGATACAATACCCTCAATGCAGCCTAGCCCTGCACCCACAGTGCTCGCCATCGAGCACACTAACGGGTCTAATCCGCCGTCCTTCCAACTCAAGCGCCTCCACGACGCCAAATCCCTCGCGCCCGTAACCCTCCCCTCGCCCTACCAAGCCGAAGTCCCCGGCCATCCCAAATCCCTCATGGCCGAACTCCGCTGGTATCTCGAACAATATCTCGATTACCCATTCGAACCCGAAACCACCCACGCCAAACACGTCATCGACGCCCTTAAAGCCTGGGGCACCCAAGCCTTCAACGGGCTCTTCGACCATCGCGACGCCGGCGCATGGCTCGCCTCCACTGACCTCCTCCAAATCCGCAGCGACGACGCCAACATCCTCTCCTGGCCCTGGGAAGCCCTCTTCGATTCCCAAACCAACAGCTACGTCGCCCACCAACGCCGCATCGAACGCCGCCTCAACAATCTCGCCGACCCGCCCGCTCTGTCCGCCAACCTGCCCAACAACGCTGTCAACATTCTCCTGCTCGTCCCGCGCCCCTACGCAAACGATGTCCGCTACCGTTCCATCGCCCGCCCGCTCATCGACCTCATCAAACAAAAAAACCTTCCCGCCAACGTCACCCTCCTGCGCCCGCCCACGTTCGATAACCTCCGCCAGCATCTCCACGAAAACCCCGGCCACTATCACGTACTCCACTTCGATGGCCACGGCGCTTTTGGTCCCGGCGCTGGCGAATTTTCGCCGCATAAACTCAGCGCCCCGCAAGGCTGCCTAGTCTTTGAAAACGCCAAGGGCGACAAAGACCTCAAATCCGCCGCCGATCTCAGCGCCCTCCTGCGCGAACACGCCCTCCCGGCCGTCGTGCTGAACGCCTGCCAATCCGCCTCGCTCGAATCTGCCGCAAATCCTTTCGCCGCTGTCGCCACTTCTCTGTTGCAATCCGGCATGCGCAGCGTCGTGGCCATGTCCTACTCGCTCTACGTCAGCGGAGCACAACAATTTCTGCCCGCCCTTTACCAACGTCTCTTCGAATCCGGCAACATGCCCGAAGCCGTCCGCGCCGGCCGCCAGCAAATGCTGTCCCAAAAGAAGCGTATCTCCCCGCGCGGCCCTTGCGAATTTGAGGATTGGCTCCTACCCGTGCTCTATCAGCAAGAGCCATTGAATTTCGATTTCGCCGCGCAAGCCAAACCCCAACCGCGTCAGTCGCGTTTGCCAAAGGAAGTGCTCAACCGCCGCGACGAATATTTCATTGGTCGCGACGGTCCCATCCTCGAAATGGAGCGCGCCCTCCACCGCAAGCCTCCCTGCATTTTGGTCCAAGGCCTCGGCGGCGTCGGCAAAACCACTCTCGCCCGCGGCTTCCTGCGCTGGCTAGACGATACCAACGGCCTCGATCTCGCCCTCTGGTTTGATTTCCGTGAGATTCGCAGCTCCGAATCCGTCCTGAACCAGATGGGCATGCCGTTTTACGCCGAAAATTTCGGCGTAGCCAAGAACAAGCCGGAACTGCTGGCCGAGGCGTTCCGAAAGTATCGAGTGGTCATCGTCTGGGACAACTTCGAATCCGCGCACGAGAATTTGCCCACTAACGACCGCTCTGAGTTAGGCCATTTTCTGGAGGCAATTCGAGGCACCCTGGGAAAGGTTATCATCACCAGCCGCAGCGATGAAGAATGGCTCCCGCCCACATTGCGTTTCAATCTGCCGTTGCGCGGCTTAGATGGCCAAGAGCGATGGGAATTCTGCGAAACCATTTTGGACGAACTTGGCCTGGCTTCGAAGGTCAAACGAGATGACCCAAAGCTTATCGACTTGATGAATCAGCTTGCCGGTCACCCCTTGGCCATGCGCGTCGTGCTGCCCAAGCTGGAACAAATGTCGCCTGCTGTCATTGCTCAGGCATTGCGAACCAACATAGCCGATTTAGGGCTGAACGAAGCCGAGGAACAAGGCCGCCTGTTCGGCACCCTTCGCTTTGTGGAGCAAGGCTTGCCTCAGGAACTAAAGTCTCTGATGACGTTTGTGGCGCTGCATGAGGGCTACATGGATGCGGACTACGTCGAATCGATGGCGAAGCAAGTTGATCCCACCTGGACCCGCGCCAAAGTTGACCAATTGATGGCAGCGTTGGCCCACGCGGGCCTAATGAAAGATCTCGGCCAAGCCATCTACGAAATGCATCCATTGCTCACCAGCTATCTCCGCTCGCGTAACGCAGCAGCGCCTGAGCCGGTCGAGCGAGCCTTCGTTGATGTTATGGGACGGCTGGCCGATGATCTGGCTCCGCGTGAGCTGCATGAACAGCGCGCGCCATTCTTTTGGCACGGTGCGAATTTCCGCTTTGCATTGGCACTGGCCAGCAAGCTGTCAATGGATACAGATTTCGCGGCGTTGACCCAATCCCTTGCCGCGTACGCACAGAACATCCGCAACTTTGTCGAAGCTTCCCGGCTGTTCACAGAACTGGCGCAACACCATGAGCAACGCGGCAACTCCGAATTACAGGCAGCAGCCTACCACCAACTGGGAATAGTCGCCCAAGAACAGCGGGATTTCGAAACGGCGCGCGAATGGTACCTAAAATCCCTCGCCATTTTCGAGCAGCAGGAAAACCTCCACGATGCCGCCGTCACCTACCACAACCTGGGAGTGGTCGCCCAAGAACAGCGGGATTTCCAAACGGCGCGGGAATGGTACCTGAAAATCCCTCGCCATTTTCGAGAAGCAGGGAAACCTGCACGGTGCCGCCAGCAGCTACGGCCAGTTGGGAAATCTTGCAATGGAGCAGCGGGATTTCCCAACGGCACGCGACTGGTACCTAAAATCCCTCGCCATTGAAGAGCAGCAGGGAAACCTGCACGGTGCCGCCAGCACCTACCACCAACTGGGGATGGTCGCCCAACGGCAGCGGGATTTCCAAACAGCGCGCGAGTGGTATCTCAAATCCCTCGCCATTTTTGAGCAGCAGGGAAACCTGCACGGTGCCGCCAGCAGCTACCACCAACTGGGGATGGTCGCCCAAGAGCAGCGGGATTACGGAACCGCGCGGGAATGGTACCTAAAATCCCTCGCCATTTTTGAGCAGCAGGGAAACCTGCACGCTGCCGCCAGCAGCTACCACCAACTAGGAATCGTCGCGCAACAACAGCAGGATTTCGAAACGGCGAGGCAATGGTACCTAAAATCGCTCGCCATTGAAGAGCAGCACCGAAACCTGCACGGCGCCGCCAGCACCTACCACCAACTGGGAATGGTCGCCCAAGCGCAGCGGGATTTCCCAACGGCACGCGACTGGTACCTAAAATCCCTCGCTATTAAGGAGCAGCACCGAAACCTGCACGGCGCCGCCAGCACTTATAGCCAACTCGGCATCGTCGCTGGGCTGCAAGACGACCTGAAAGTCTCTGCCGAATGGCTCTCCGGGCCATCCGCGCATTCCTCGAAACCTCGGACCAGCATGCGGCCCAACGCACCATCCGAAACTTCCTAATCACCTACAACCAAGCCATCCCCGAAGACCAATCCAGCATCCAATCCATCTGGAACCAAGCCAACCTAGGCCCCTTCCCCAAACCCAAATGAACATCCCCGACCAAACCGCCATCCGCATCCTGAAAACCATCGCCCAGCGCCAACTCGCCCCCGTCGCCGCCACAACCTATCCACCCGACTCCTTCACTCCCGTCGCCCTGCGCGAAGCCTTCCCCACTCTTATCCCCATCCCCGCTTCCGAAGGCGACCTAGCCCGCGCCGCCCTCGACCTGCTTTCTGAAGACCCCCGCTTCGCCGACCCCATCCGCATCATGGCCGCCCAACCCGAATCCAGCCCCGGTGCCGAACGCTACCTCGAGCCCACCACCATCGCCCTAACCACCGCCGTCCTCCTCGCCCTCCAAACCCGCGTCAAATTCAAAGCCAGCGAAGGCGGCAAATGGTCCATCGAACTCGACAAAAAATCCACTGCCGATTCCACCCTCAATTCTCTGGTCCAGCGCCTCCTTTCCTACCTCCCCAAGCCATAACTCCGAACGCGACTGCCCCCTCTTTTTCCTCGCTGCAATCGCTTCATGGCCAACTCCACCCACCCGCCTGACCATCGTCTCGCCATCTACAGAAGTCTCGCGCCAGGAAAATCGAACCATAACAAAATCTCCCACCTCTCCGGCGCCTGGCGTCGAGGCACAGTCAACGGCAAGCTCACCCCGGCGGGTGGCGCGCGGCCATCGGCTTACCGGCGAGTAACCGCTACCGTAACCACCGACCAGGGCGAATGCAGCGCCTGGATCTACGTGGTCGCCCAGTCACAAATATGAAGGATAATTAATCAATTTCTAACTCCAATCCCCTCAATCACATCCAAGCCCTCAACCCCTCCGCTCCTAATGACGAAGTTCGAATTTCGCCCAGCGTGTGCTTTGATCAAGTCGGGCTCGCAGCCACGCACGTTCCATCGTGTTGCCGCTGCGAGCTTTTCTATTTCCGAATCAACCTTTTCAGGAGACCACCGCCATGTCCAAACGATCCGAACGCCGCGAAGCCGAGCGCCTCGCCCGCAAACAAGCCTACTTAGACTCGCGCAACAAAACCGCGCAATCCGCGTCCCTGCTACCGGACGCCATCCGCGACGCCATCTCCATGATCGGAGAACTCATGCCAGGAGCCATGGCAGAACTCACGCCGCCACCAGTTCTAGAACCAACCGAACCCCCAGCACCCACCGCGCTCGAAGGTCGTGACCGCTCCGCCCGCAACGCCACCAAACACGGCTGCTGCGCCGACACCCTCATCCTCGAACACGAGTCTGTAGAAGACTACAAAGCTCTCCAAACCACCTGGTTCACCACCTACAAACCCAAAGACGAAGGCGAAAAGAACCTCATCGAAAAACTCATCAAAGCCGACTGGCTCTACCAACGCGCCACCAACGCCCTCACCGAAGTCGAAGCCGATCTCTACGACGCCAACCCCAACGCCAGCCAATGGACCGAACTGCAACAGCGCACCTTCGGCCGCTTCCAGCGCTATCAAACCGCCAAGGCCAACTTATTCAACCAAGCCAAAAAAGCCGTCGAAGACCACCGCAAAGCCCGTCAAGCCGAACTCGACCGCGCCGCCAAACTAGCCCTGCTCGAAGAACGCTTGAAAGCCTTCAAAAAGAAGAACAACCAAAAAGAACCAACCTGGCAAGAGCATCTGGACGACATGAAAAAACAAGCCATCTCGTTAGGCTTCACGCCACCCACAGAAGACGAACTCTAACTCGTCCCTCCAATCCAACTCGCCACCACTAATATCCCAACTCTGTCCCAACCCCAACAAAAACCCCGTTCACGACCTCCGAATCCCATCACTCAAGCACCGACTAACCATCCGAACCCCAGCGCCTTGTCCCCAGATCTCGCGACTCGGCAGTCCAGCAGCCACCCCACTACCTCATTACCCACAACGTTCGCCGTCCATTCGCCGTTCGTTCCGAAATCGCCTCCCCTGAGTTCTGTTTCCTGCCACCTGGCCCCTGAATTTCCCCGTTCGTTTCGAAACCCCTCTTCTGGCCCCTCACCCCTGAACCCTGGGCCCTGCGGCCTCCGGGCGCTGTGATAGTTTTATCCTTTCCATGCCAAAAAGCTGTCTCGACCTCACCGGCCGCGTAGCCGTCATCTTCGGTGGCACCTCTGGCTTAGGCAAAGCAATCGCCCTCGGTCTAGCCGAACACGGAGCAACCGCTATCCCCACTGGGCGCCGAGCACCGGAACTCGCATCCGTCTGCGCCGAACTCCGCACCCTCGGCCACCAAGCCTTCGAACAAACCTGCGATGCCCGCGATCCCGCCTCCATCGAAGATCTCCGCAGCCAAATTCTTGCCAAGTTCGGCCGGGCCGACATCCTCGTCAACGCCGCTGGCATCACATTCCGTAAACCAACCACCCAAGTCACTAAGCCGGAATGGGACAACCTCTTCGCCACCAATCTCACCGCCACACTGCAAACCTGCCAAGCCTTCTACCCTGCCCTCAAATCCAGCGGAGCTGGCCGCATCATCAACATCGCATCCCTCGGTTCCTTCGTCGCTTTTCACGAAGTCGCCGCGTATTGCGCCTCCAAATCGGCCATCCTGTCTCTCACACGCAGCCTTGCCTGTGAATGGGCTCGCGACGGTATCTCTGTCAACGCAATCGCCCCCGGCGTTTTCCCAACTCAGCTCAATTCCCATCTGCTCGAAGGCACCCCGCGCGGCAAAGAAATCCTCATGCGCACACCCATGGGCCGCTTCGGCAACGCTCAAGAACTCGTGGGCGCAGCCGTCTTGCTCGCGTCCGACGGAGCTAGTTTCATCACCGGCCAATGCCTCGCAGTCGATGGCGGCTATCTGGCATCAGGAGTAAACGTTTGAAGTTCCTACTGCTCGCGCTCAGCCTGTCCCTCTATCTCCACGCCGAAACAGGCATCGACGCATGGCTCCGCTACCAGCGCATGCCGCAACCGCCCAACCTTCCCGCCACTGTCGTCGCGCTCGACTCGTCCGAAGTGGAAACCTCTGCGCAAAAGGAAATTATCCGCGGCATACAAGGCATCTCGGGCCGCACTAATCGCGCATCCACAATCCTCGTCGATGAAGACAGCATCGTTCTCGCCACTACTCAGCAAATACGAAAGACATTCCCGGCAATCAAACCGCCCGCCGGCCTCATCCCGGACGCATTCTGGCTCAAGTCTTTCACCCATTCGGGTCATCGCGTCATCCTTATTACTGCACTCAATGACCGCGGCGTCCTTTATGGAGCATTTGCCTTCCTTCGCCTCATCGTCACCCATCATTCCGTCGAAACCCTCGACCTCAGCAGTTCCCCCTATCAACCCATCCGCTGGGTCAACGAATGGGATAACCTCGACGGCACCATCGAACGCGGCTACGCGGGCCGCTCAATCTTCTTCGAAGACGATAACGTTCGTTCCAGATCTCAGCTCGCGCCTCCGGATACGCGCGCCTGCTCGCCTCGCTCGGCATCAACGGCTGCACATCAATAACGTCAACGCCAACCCGCGCGTCCGTTACCGCGGATTTCATTCCTCAGCAGTTGCGCGCATCGCCGACGCGTTCCGCCCCTGGGGCGTCCGCATGTGCCATCTCCGTCGACCTTCGCCAGCCCCAAATCCATCGGCGGTCTTGACACCTTCGATCCGCTGGATCCGGCAGTCGCGCTTGGTGGACAGCCAAGGCCGACGAGATCTACTCCGCTATCCCCGATTTCGCCGGCTTCGTCGTCAAAGCCGATTCCGAAGGCCAGCTCGGCCCCTCCACTTATGGCCGCACCCACGCCGACGCCGCCAACGTCTTCGCCGGCGCGCTCTCGCCCGCACGGCGGCATCGTCGTCTACCGCGGCTTCGTCTACAACCACCACGCCGACTGGCGCAATCTCAAAAACGACCGCGCCCGCGCCGCTTACGACAACTTCCATCCGCCTGGACGGCAAATTCGCCGACAACGCTCCTCGTCCAAATCAAAGACGGCCCCATCGATTTTCAGATCCGCGAGCCGGTCTCGCCTCTCTTCGGCGGCCTCGCCCACACCAACCAAGCCATGGAACTGCAGGTCACGCAGGAATACACCGGCCAGCAGCGTCACTGGTCTATCCTCGCCCCCATGTGGAAGCAGGTGCTCGATTTCGACATGCGCGCCGGAAACAAAGCGACACCCGTCAGCCAGATCATCGCCGGCAAAACTTTCCTCGGCCGCTCGGCGGCTTAGTCGGTGTCCCGAACGTAGGCCGCGATGCCAACTGGGTTGGCGCACCGACTGGCCTTCGCCAACCTTTATGCCTTTGGCCGCCTCGCTTGGAACCCGGAATCTCAACATCGATCAAACCATCTCCGACTGAGTGGACATGACCTGCGGCGACGATCCCCTGGTGCTCAAAACCGTCAAAGATCTCGAACTCGAATCCTGGCACGTCTACGAAAGTTACACCGGTCCACTCGGCGTGCGGCACCCTTACCGACATTCTGCGCAGCCACTATGGACCCGGTATCGAAAGCGCGGAGCGCAACGGCTGGGGCCAGTGGATTCGAGCCGATCACGATGGTATCGGCATGGATCGTACCGTCGCCACCGGAACCGGCTACATCGGCCAATATTCGCCCGAGGTCGCAAAGCTGTACGAAACCCTCACCCGCTGCCCCGACAATCTCGTTCTCTTCATGCATCATGTACCGTATACCTATCAACTCCATTCCGGCAAGACCCTGATTCAAGAAGTCTACGATTCTCACTATTGGGGCGCAGCTCAAGTGCAAACCTTCATCGATCGTTGGAAACAACTCCAAGGGATAATCGATTCCGACCGTTATCAGTCTGTCTTGGAACACCTGCAATACCAAGCTGGCCACGCCATCGTGTGGCGAGATGCCATCAACAATTGGTTTCAAAAAGAATCCGGCATCGCCGACAAATCAGGCCGCGTTGGCAACGATCCCAATCGCATCGAAGCCGAAAGTCTGCACTTGGATGCCTACCAAATCATTCCCATCGAGCCGTGGGAAGACGCCTCCAACGAGCACGCCATCTCGTGTCCCGAAGGCGTCCCAACCTGTTCCGCCACGCTGGACTTCAATCGCCCCGCAGGCTGGTATCGAATCAACATACAATACTTCGACACTACGCCCGGAGTAGCGCATCTCACAGTCTTCGTCGGAGATCAGCCAATCACCGAATGGAAATCCGACGCAAATCTTCCCTGGAAAATTCCCAACGGCGACACTTCCACACGCAAATACGTAGGAACCGTCGCTCTCCGTCCCGGCGACAAGATTAGAATTGTTGGAACACCCGACGATTCCGATCGCGCCGCCATCGACTACATCGAAATCATCAAAGCTACAAATAACTGAGCCACCAATCCCGCCGCGACTCCTTAACGCCGGCAAACCACCGGCAGGCCGGATAGAGCAATAACACCGTTAGGCACCACATGGCATAAACCACCCACAAGCTATAACCAAAGTGCGTCGGAAACAACTGTGCAGCGCCGCCCATCGGCGGGAATGGATTGAACATGAACTTCGCCGTTGCAGAAATGCCATAACGGAATATCGCTGCGAGCACTGCTAACGCATGTATCACATAGAAGTGCAGCACGAAGTAAAACAGCGGCACACGTCCAAAGACGATCAATGGATTTGCCGGTGAAAACCTTCGCCGCTCGAAGTAAGACAGTACCAGAAGTGCAGGACCGAGTGTCATGAGCAAGAAATCGAGCGAAGCTGGGTATTTTGTGCAATTCAGAAAGGAAAGCACTGCGAACACTGCTGATTTTTGATGAGTCCACGGCGCCGGATCTCCGTAGATATTAACCATGCGAATGACAACAAAGCCAACCGTCAAAGCGAGACCTATTCGCAGCATCATCCGTCTCCGAGCCGCCGGCTCTAGTAAGAACACCTGGCCAAAGCAAAACCCTGCCGCCATGACTGCAATCCACGGCACGAATGTATAACTAATCAACACTTGTTTGCCCAAAAGCACGATAACGCCAGGTCGATCGCCAAACTTAGCAAGCGTATTCTGCAAGACAATGACGGCCAAGCTGAAAGCGGCCAGCCAACGCATCGGCAGATGAATCAGCGCGGCCATCGCGACCATGCAAATTCCGAAGATCCACAAAACAAGCAGCAGAATCATGAACCGGGCGGAAAAACTGAAGTTGTACGCAAACTGCATTACCGTGAGTTCCAGGAATACAAACCAAAGGCCTCGCTTCAAAAGAAATCCGGAAAGCTCTGAACGCGTATGCTTTTGCCCGAATAGGAAGATGCCAGTACCGGCGGCGAACATAAATACCGGCAAACAGAAGTGCGTGATCCAACGCGTGAAGAAGAGGATAGGCGTTGTTTGAGTCAAATCAGTGGGCGAGAATGACATTGCGCCAGCATGAAAAAAGTCGCGCGTATGATCTAGCGCCATGATGATCATTACTAGTCCTCGAAGCGCGTCAACAGAAGACAGCCGCGACCTAGGTTGTGCAGGAGGGATAATTAGCAAGTATCTTATCCCCTTTATATTGAAGCTCGTCCATCAAGCCGATTTTTGAAGTGTAATAACCATCGGCCGTTAGGTATTTCACCAAAGCGAAGAACTGAACGTTGCGAGCTTTACTATTTGCATCGGCATCGCTCGCCTCGCACAACGGTTGCAAAATGGATAGTTGCTGTTCTTCAGACAACTCAATGAAATGTTTGCCTGCCAAGCGATTCGCTTCGCCGTCAATCCATCGAAGGCCATCGGCAATCAGTGACTGCTGGTCAGTATTCCGACCGACAACGAGATCCAGATAATCGGGCACCCCAGCGCCAACCGCACCCGGAGTGTCTGTTTCCGGTATTATCAGATCGGTAATTCTCGAAATAGTTTCGAAATCGCGATCGTTAAAAAACCGTGTGCCCGATTGCTTGTGTAGGTGTTCCGCCGTTTGGCCGTGCAGAGTTTCGCTTGAATAGGGGTAAGCGCACGTCGCTCCGATAGTCCCAAGTATCCTCAGAACAGAACGCCGATCTGTTGAATAAACTCGCATCAAACTTCTCTCTTTTTCAGGCGATCAGCAATGTGATCTGCAGTACGCGTCGCCAAGGCCATAATCGTCAGCGTCGGATTCTTTTCTGAAGAACTGGGAAACACGCTCGCATCCACCACGTACAGATTTGAGACATCGTGCGCGCCGCAAAATGAGTTCAACACCGACCGGCGCGGGTCGGCCCCCATTCTGCATCCGCCTATTTCGTGATTCGTTTCAGGCCTGGCGCTAGCCGAGTGGATCTGACCTTTGCTCGAAACAAGAATGTCGCGGCACCATCTTTTCATGTCCGCGTGTAATTTCAAATCCGATTCGGCAAGTTTCCAATGTCGGCGAGGTCGCGGCAACCCGTATTCGTCAACGCCTTCAGGGTCAAGATCGATGTAACTATCTGCGTTCGGCAACAACTCGTGATAACCGGTGAAAGTTAAGTACGCAGGATATTTTGCCTTAACTTCATTTTTATAAGACTTCCCCATTCCCTTAATCCCGCGCGCCCAACCGGCTGTTCGATGGTTTTGATAGTTAAACTGCACACCGAAACTCCGTCCATAATCTCGTTTGCGGTCATGCATGAACGACGGTATATAAGCGTGATCGAGAAAGCCCTGATCATCCACTGTGGGCCTTCCGATAAAATCCTCAAGAAAAACTTCGAAACCAGCCGTGATGTGAGGAATAAAATTCTTTCCCAACTCGCCGCTCGAATTCGCTAAGCCAGTTGGAAATCTGCTGGATTTCGACATTAACAGCAAAGCGATACTCTGGGCGCACGCGCACGCAACAACCACCACCCGCCCTTTAGCGACCGACTGAGCCCGGGTTTCGCGGTCAAAATAGCGCACTTCTTGCACCTTGGCTTCATCGGAGACAGAAAGGTCATAAACGATGCTGTTCTGCTGCAAAGTCAGCTTACCGGTTCTCAGCGCCGGAATCATATGAACGTTCAGCGAATTATATTTCGCTGCCACATCGCACCCGGCCATGCAATTGCCGCAGTAATGGCACGCAGCCCGACTGGCGCCTTGCAGAGTATTGGTGGCCTTGCGGACGTGAATGACTTTCACTCCCAACTTTTCAGCACCTTGTTTAATAGCCAGATCAGTGCATTTCATCGGTACCGGAGGTGTAAATACACCGTCCGGCAAATCGACGAGATGGTCGTAATTTCCGCAAACCGTTACTTCACCTTCAATCCGGTCATAATAAGGAGCGATTTCCGAGTAATCGAATGGCCAGTTTTCACCGACACCGTCGTGATCGTAACCTTTAAAATCCCTTTGGCTAAATCTCAGTGAGACGGCATTCCATAGCTGCGTCTTTCCACCTAACCCGCGACTCCGCTCACCATCGAATCCCGGCTTTCCCGGCCGCATCAGGGGAACATGGCGGGAATTGAATTCAAAAGGAAGTCCGTGCGGATTAAAATCCGTCAGCGTATTTATTTTCGGGCCGCCTTCTAAAACCAGGACATCCGCCCCCAGATTTGCAAGACGCGCCGAAAGTGTTCCGCCACCTGCGCCCGAACCAATTACAACCGCGTCGTACAATTTCTCTGGCATTAACGCTTACTCGTGTTTTTGAACAGGAAAAGCCCGCTTTTTCCGCCTACAACGAAATCCAACGCGCCATTGCCATTCATATCCGCTACTGGAATTTGCAAACCACCACCTGTGCGGCCTCCGTAGTCGATGACATGTTTTACCCATTCAATTTCATGCGTATCGGGATGAATAAGGCGCTCGTACCAATAAACGCCCAGCGGTTCTCTAGCACCGGGATCGTGCCCGTTATGCGCCATATAACGCTTGCCCGTCAACAATCCAATATTTTGGCCGCCACGAAAATCGACCAACGTCACAGCATGTGGCTGCGACCAGCTCTCATCAATAATGTGCTTCTCCCAGCTACCATCTGCTTTGTGTTCTAGCCAGAAAATGCCATAGCCATGCGCCATAGAGGTGATTACATCGGGACGACCATCATTGTTCACATCAGCGGCGTACATAAATCCGACGTCACCGAGTGACCAGTCCGGATGGAACTGCCAGTCGCCACTACGAGGATCTTTTGGCGCTTCCAACCAGCCGCTTGGTGTCAGTATGTCGTTGCGCCCATCTCCGTTAACATCGCCGGCGCCAATTCCGTGTCCGTAGCTCTTCGGACTGACAACATGTTTTACTACACCGCCCTGGTGATCGCGTTCATACCAAACAAGCGGAGCCTTCAGATCACCGAACTCCGGAAGAATTTCTTCCTTCTTACCGTCATTGTCCAGGTCCACCAGTAGCGCAAATTCTATTGGATAACCTTGATCGATGGTGTGTTCTTTCCAAGTTGCGTCAGAACGTCCGGGATTCTCCCACCATGCAATTTTTTTGCTGAACCAGCCAACCGTCACCAGATCTATGTGTCCGTCTTCGTTAATATCTAGAGGAAGAGTGCTGAGATCGTCAATGTAGTTATTTGTATAAATAATGTCTCTAAAATGATGTTTGGTCCAGTTCGGAGCTTCGTACCAGTTTTCACCCGAAACGATATCCAGCTTTCCATCGCCGTTGATGTCCGCCACCGCTGCCGACTCGCTTGAACCCAGATCGATCGTGACTTTTTCAAACGGAATATCTGGAGGTCTGGATAAGACGTAAGCCATCGTCCCGATTGAGCCAAGCAGAAGCATAAGGCCGCAATAGACTGATCGCCGAGTAAACAACATTTTGTCGCCGTTCCGAAGTATATCCCAATAACTTAAATCACACTTGATCGTGCGCATTCGTTTTAAGTCCCGCTCAACATCTCCAAAGCACTCAGGATTGCTACGAGGAAATGCATTTCCGCGATTTTGCATCACAGAGGAGTGAGGTGCAGATGATTCCCAAGCGCGAATTTGGCAAAACCGGGGTCAAAATATCCGCGCTTGGCCTTGGCGGACACCATCTTGGACAAACTAGGGATGAAAACGAATCAATCCAAATCGTTCGCGAAGCGGTTGATAATGACATTACCTTTTTCGATAACTGTTGGGAATATCATTTGGGCATCACGGAGCTTTTGCTTGGCAAGGGACTCGCTGGCCGGCGTGATCAAGTGTTCTTAATGACGAAAGTTTGCACCCATGGCAGAGAGAAGCAGCTTGCCATGGAAATGCTGGAGCAGTCCTTGCGTCGTCTTCGCACCGATCATCTCGACCTTTGGCAGATTCACGGCGTGACCTTTGATAACGATCCCGATCTGTTTATTAGGCCAAACGGCGCCGCTGAAGCACTCGTCGATGCCAAAAAACAAGGCAAGGTGCGGTTTGTAGGCTTCACCGGACACAAGGATCCACGAATTCATTTAAAAATGTTGGCAACCGGGTTCCCCTTCGATGCTGTGCAGATGCCTCTGAATCCGTTTGACGCAACATTTCGAAGTTTTGAACAAAAAGTGCTTCCGCAACTAACTGAACGCGGCATCGCCGCGATTGGGATGAAGCCGCTTTCGGGGGCGGGCGACCCAATTTCACAGGGCGTGCTCTCTGCGGAGGAAGCTCTTCGCTATGCCATGAGCCTTCCAGTAAGCGTCACTGTGACTGGCATCGACAAGCTTGATGTTCTTCACCAGAACATAGCCATCGCCAACACTTTCGAACCTATGAATACCGCTGAAATGAGTGCTTTGCGTGAACGCTGCCGGTCAGCAGCCGGTGACGGTCGTTACGAGCTCTATAAAACCTCCATTAAATACGACAATCCGCAGGCCCGGATCGCGCATAGCTTTCCAATTGACGACCAATCCGTTGAGGTGAAGGAAATGCTACAAGCGACGAAAAATGACGGCCACCCATATCAGACCATGCCTCCGACGCCTAAATAAGCCTATGACGAATCGCAGAGAATTTATTCAAGCAACTGCTCTCGCAAGCGCGATCTCGGGTGGCGCTTCTGCCCAGAACGCCGAGATTCCGAAAAGGCCATTAGGCAAGACCGGAATCGAAGTGTCAGCAATGGGTGTCGGAGGTTTTCACTTAGGGACAGCGACGGACGACGCTACGGCTACGCGCATTGTCGACATGGCTATAGACGCTGGTATTAACTTCTTCGACAATGCTTGGGAATATCACGACGGTTTGAGCGAGGAACGACTAGGTAAGGCGCTGGCCGGCAAACGCAACAAGGTGGTGCTGATGACGAAGGTCTGCACCCACGGCCGCGATAAGAACCTCGCAATGAAGATGCTGGAAGAGAGTTTGCGGCGGCTACGAACCGATCATCTAGACATTTGGCAAATTCACGAAGTTGTGTACGATAACGATCCTGATCTCATTTTCGGCCCGAATGGCGCAATCGAGGCCTTAGATGCCGCGAAAAAGCAGGGAAAAGTGCGGTTTGTGGGTTTCACAGGACATAAAGATCCGGATATTCATCTAAAGATGCTGAGTCATAATTATCCATTCGATTCCGTTCAGATGCCGTTGAACGCGCTCGACTCAACCTATGCGCGGAGTTTTGAGCAGTTGGTTCTTCCTGAAGTGGTGCGGAGAGGAATGGCGCCGCTCGGTATGAAGAGTCTTGGCGGAAGCGGCGAGATGATTACGAACGGCGCGCTTCGAATTGAAGAGGCTCTAGCCTACGCTATGAGTCTGCCGGTTGCAACGACGATTAGCGGAATGGAACGGGTTGAAGTGCTGCAACAGAATTTGGCAGTGGCGCGCGGATTTAAAAAACTTTCAGACACTGAGTTGGCGCAGATTCGGCAATCGGTACGCACCTTTGCTGCGGACGGGCGTTTCGAGCTTTATAAGACGACAAAGAAGTATGACGGCAAAATCGGCCGGGAGCAGCACGGATTTCCAACTCCCGAGAAACTGCCTGCATAATGATCAAACTGCCCTAATTAGCGCCTTGCGTCTTCGCTGATTGATTGCGAATGGGTTGGGTCGAGCGAGAACCGAAGCGCACCGCATAAACCCGTGTAAAAATAGCGCCGAACAAGAAAATTTGCGCCGAGTAATACACCCAAACCAAAAGAGCAACAACTGACCCAGCCGCGCCGTAAGCCGAACCAACAGCAGCTTTTGTCAGGTAAATGCCCAGCATAACCCGGCCAATCGTAAAGAGGCCGGCCGTTGCCAACGAACCAATTCCTACGTCTCTCCAGGCTATCGGAACATCAGGAACGAACTTAAAAATGAATGCGAAAAGAACTGCGGTCGCCAAGAACGAAAGAAAAAGATTTAATGCTTGGCCCAATAGTGCCGTATTCGCAGGCATCAAATCTGTCACTACAACTTGAAGGGTGTTCAGAACGATGCCCACTAACAGTGAGATCAGTAGCAGCAAACCTAACGCCAGCACAAGCGCGAACGACACGAATCGATGCAAGATCATTTCTCTGACGCCAGAGTCCACCTCCGGCGCATCCCAAATCGTGTTGAGTGAATCGCGCAATTCCGAGAAAACTCCTGAGGCGCTCAGGAACAGAACTACTGCCGCAACAATAGACGCGAAGATTCCGGTCTTCGTCTGATGGACATTTTCCATAAGCCCCTTAATGGTGTTAACTGCCGCGTATCCCGCCACAGTTTGCACCTGATCCAGCAGTTTTTGTTCAGCTGTATTGCGCGTAAATGCAAGACCGTAAATAGCAATGATCAGGACTATCACAGGTGCTAAAGATAGAAGGGTGTAATACGCCAAAGCAGCGGACAGCCGAGGAGCTTGGTGCTGGTTCCACTTAACAACTGTTGTTTTTCCGAGGTCCGATGCGTCGTGCAGGGTCATTAGTGTGCTGCTCGTCAGTTAGACCCATGTCGATCAGACAGGTAACAGTTCCAACTGTGTTTGCATCATACGGGTGCTCAATGTTACGAAGCTGGCCGCGGCCTATATGGATAGTAATGCTTCTCGGCACACTGGCGGCTTACGGAAGTGAGGATTTTTCAGGCCGAAACGTGGTTGAGGTCCGATACGAACCTAGTGACCAGCCGATCGATCCGCGTGATTTAGCTGCGGACCAATTGGTAAAGGTGGGAGCACCTCTTGACCCTAAAGACGTAGCTGCAACCATCGACCGGCTCTATGCTACGGGTCTCTATCAGGACATAAAGGTTTATGCGGAGACACAGGGCAGTGGCATAAGCGTGAGGTTTGAAACCGTAGCCGAGCGCTTCATCGGTCACGTTGGTGGTCGTGGAAAGATCAAGGACCCACCGAGCCGTTCCGTGATTCTCAGCGAAACCCAGTTGACTTTAGGCAAACGGTTCGACCCGGACATGGTCGAGACTGCCAGACAACGCATAGAACGGCAACTACGGCTGAACGGTCGGTTTAAAGGCAGTGTCTCAGCTACCACGGTTGACGACCCTACGACTCACCAAGTCACGATTGGGTTTATTGTCAGCGCGGGCAAGAGTGTGAAGTATGAATTGCCGACAATCACCGGCGACACCAAACTTCCTGACAAAACTATCGTTGCCGCCACCGGTTGGCGCATTCCCCTGATACATCGCTGGCGTCAGGTAAGCCGTTCACTGACAGACAAGGGCGTGGATGGCATTGAAAAACGGTATGCCAAGAAAGGCCGCCTGACCGCGTCCGTAGATCTCACGTCTGTCGATTATGACCAGACCAATAATCGCGCATTGCCCCATCTCAACATCGATGGCGGTCCCAAAATTGCGATCCGTGCTTCGGAAGCGAAGGTGTCAAAGGGAACACTGCTAAAAAATGTTCCGGTTTATGAAGAAGGCTCCGTGGATGACGACTTACTAACAGAAGGGGCGCGAAATCTGCGCGACTACTTCGAATCGAGGGGCTATCCGGACGTAGACGTGACATTCACCCGCGCACCCGTCAAAGATGATCAGCAAGTTATTACCTACGCTATTGCTGCGGGACCAAGACGCAGACTCGTCAGCGTGGCAATTGTTGGCAATAACTACTTTCCCGAAGACATTCTAAGAGAGAGAATGTTTCTGCACACAAACACGTTACTTCTGCGTTACGGACGATACAGCCAAAGCTTTCGCGAAAAAGACGAAGAAACCCTGACGGATCTGTACCAGGCCAACGGCTTTCGCACAGTGAAGATCTCTTCTTCTCTCGAAACGGACTACAAGGGAAAAGACAACGACATGGCGGTAACCTTTCACATCGTCGAAGGTCCGCAGTGGACTGTCTCAGCGCTTGAGATCAAGGGTGTGAAAACCCTTTCGTTGGACAAGATTCAGCAACAGCTAGCCGCGACAAAAGGTCAACCGTTTGCCGAAGTGAACATGTTGAATGATCGCGACCGGATTCTTAATTACTACTTCTCAAACGGCTTTCTCTCCGCTACCTTCCGCTACACCATAACTCCCGACGAATCTGACAATACCGTTAAGCTGGTTTATGTCATTGACGAGGGAGAACGGCAGTTTGTCAGGAAGGTTCTCGTTACTGGACTCGATCGCACGCGGCCTTCAACAGTTGCAAAGGATCTGGATAGTATCAAGGCGGGTGATCCAATCTCCACGCAGAAGATGACCGACGTATCCAAACAGTTGTCTGACTTGGGAATCTTCGCCACCGTTAACAGCGGCCTTCAAGACCCCGATGGCAATAACGCCTATAAGTATCTTCTTTACGACCTTGACGAAGCCGACCGTTACACCTTCAATATGGGCTTGGGCCTTGAGGTCGGGCAATTTGGGCCTACAACCACGACTCTCTCCGAAGCGGGAGGGACCAAGGGTGTCTCTCCAATCGTGTCTTTTGATATTAATCGAATTAATTTCTTGGGGCGTGCCCAGACACTTTCGCTACAAGTGAAATATTCGACGCTCGAACAGCGCGAATCTCTGAGCTATATTGTGCCCCATTTCCTGGGCTCACCCAAACGAACCGTCACGTTCTCCCTACTCTACGACACTACTCAGGACGTCCAGACATTCTCGTCTAAGCGCGCGGAGGCTTTTGTACAAACGTCCCAGAAAATCAGCCGCGCCTCCACTTTGCTTGTGAAGTTTGCGTATCGGCGCGTAAGCGCGAACAATCTCGTCATCCCCGCACTGCTGGTTCCACAATTGTTACAAGCCGTTCGTGTTGGAGCTCTTTCCACCAGTTACGTTCAAGACCATCGCGACAATTCCGCGGATGCGCATCGTGGTTTTCTTAATACGATAGACACGGAACTAGCAGGCAGTTTCTTCGGATCACAGCGCAGCTTCGTTCGGGTTCTTGCACGCAACGCCACCTACACGCCTTTGGGATCACGCTTCACGTTCGCGCGCCAGACGCAAGTAGGCGCCATTATCCCCTTTAATGTCGCTGCCGGTACCCCGTATTTCGATGAAGTTCCCTTGCCGGAGCGATTTTTCGGAGGAGGCAGCGTTTCGATGCGTGGCTTTGGTGACAACCAAGCAGGGCCGCGAGACATTGGAACTCCGACCGAAACGGGAACGCCTACCGCCGACGCGACAGGTTTTCCAGTCGGGGGCAACGCGGTCTTTTTTAATACTTTTGAGCTTCGATTCCCTTTGCTGGGGCCGAACATCAGCGGTGTTCTGTTTCACGATATGGGAAACATTTACGATCGTTTCAGCGATATTTCGCTCTCTTACAAGCAGCAGGGAAATGCCAACTTTGACTATGCAGTGCAAGCGCCGGGCCTTGGTATTCGCTACAAAACTCCATTGGGTCCGGTCCGGGTAGATTTCTCATACGCGTTGAACCCGTCGAACTATTTGGGCTTTAGTAGCAACCTAACTATTCAGCAATTGCTCGCTTGCGGCAATAGTTGCGCCAGTGGACCGCAAAGGCTAAGCCACTTCAATTTCTTCTTCTCCATCGGACAGGCTTTCTGATGCGCACACTGCTCTGTCTGTTGCTAGTAACTCAATGCCGCGGTCAATCCGTGCTCCTGGACAGGATCGCAGTGGTTGTTGAACAATCCATTATTAAAGACAGCGACATAGACCGTGATGTCCGCGTTACCGAATTTTTGAATGCTGAACCACTGCAACTCACTCCTGCGCAAAAGAAGAGCGCCGCCGGCAGACTGATTGACCAGGTTTTCTTGCGAAAAGAGATTGAAACCGGCGATTATCCTGCCGCCACTCAGCAGCAATCCGATAAACAATTGCAAACATTGATAAGCGAACGTTTCCACACGCAAGAGGCATTTCAGGCGGCGTTACAGCGATATCATCTGGATGAAGCAACGCTGCGTGAGGCATTTCGCTGGCAGTTGACAGTCCTGGGGTTTATCGAGCTCCGCTTCAAACCGGCGGTTGTAGTGTCGGACGCCGACGTCGACAAATACTATCGCGAGCACCTTGAGGCCCTTCGGCGCAATGATCCAAAGGCATCGGCTGAAGAGTTAAAGGCAAAAGCACGAGAGCTTCTATCGGAGGAGGAGGTGAATCGCCTCTTCTTTGCCTGGCTTGGCGACCGCCGCAAAGCCGCAAAAATTAGCTTCCATGAGGATGGACTCGCTTAATGGCAAAACGAAAGAAGCTTTTGCTGGTTATCACGGGGAGTCTTTTCGGCCTGCTGGTAATCCTAATGTGTGCAGGATTGCTGATCGTAAGAACACAATGGTTCTCCGATTTTGTACGGGCTAAGATCATCGCGTCCTTGGAGGATTCCACCGGGGGCAGAGTTGAAATCCAATCCTTTCGGTTTGAACCGGGCCAACTGACAGCCCGAATCGACGGCTTGGTGATCCACGGAACTGAGCCGGCAGGCGTGAATCCACTCGCCACTATTGCACATATAGAACTCAAGCTGAAACTGTTTTCCAGTCTTCGGAAGGCGGTGGATCTGGCCTATCTTGGGATCGACGAGCCGCAGGTGAACCTGATTGTCAATTCGGACGGTTCTACTAATATTCCTAATCCAAAAGTCAAGTCTCCTCCCAGCTCCGAGTCTCCCGTCGAAACGGTCGTCGATTTGGCGGTCGGTGCATTTCGAATCGACCATGGCAGCATCTCATATTCTCAAAAAACGACTCCGCTCGCTTTGCAGGGGGATAACCTTCGAGTCTTGTTGCAGTTCAACCCTTTGAACCAAACTTATATTGGCAATATCGCCATCGCTCCGCTGCGAGTCTCGGAAGGAGCAAATCCGCCGCTTGCCGTTCGAGTCGATTTGCCGCTTACACTAGAACGAGATGCAGCCCGTCTAACTAATTCCCGACTCACAACAGACTCGTCGGAGATCTCGTTTGACGCTTCACTCTATAACTTAAAAGCTCCGAAGCTTAAGGCGAGGGTCCACGCGAAGCTTTCACTAGCCGAGATGCAACGCAGTTTTAACTTTCCGATTGCCAGCGGCCTAAGTGGTATTCCGACATTTGTAACTGCCGATCTTGATGGTGGCTTCGATCAGACCACGAAGGTCACTGCGCTTCGCACATTCAATATTGGCTTGGGAAAAAGTACATTCAGCGCTTTCGGAGACCTCAATCCTTCTACCGGCCAGACTATTCAGTTTAACAGTGATCTAGTTCTCACTGAATTGGGACAGCTATTCAAGCTTTCGACGCCCCGAGTAGCCGGTAATCTGCTGGTTAAAGGTAGTGCGCGTCTCGACTCTAAACAAAACTATTTTGTTAACGGAAATTTGGCATCCCAAAACCTTGCTGTGCAAAATGGGACCAGTGGATTATCGGCGGTTTCACTTTCGGCGCCTTTCAACGTAAATTCCGCTGAAATCACCCTGAATCCTTTGCGTGTGTCTGCGCTCGGAGGTGTCCTGTCGGCAAAGATTCTTGTGCAGCAACTGCGCAGGCTCACGGTGGAAGGAGATCTGAGAGACTTTTCGCTCAATGCTATTGCAACCGCCGCCGCTGGTCAACCGATCGGATATGGAGGCTTGATCGCGGGCACTGTCAACGCCGCAAGCGATTTGCAGGCGAAGGGTAACGCAGGTCTCTTGCTCAATGCCCGGCTTTCCATTTCACCCCGTAATGGAGGCATTCCGGTGAAGGGTCGCATAGAGGCCGATTACGAGCCACAAGATGGCCTGGTAAAAGTGCAAAACTCCCATATTACATTGCCTAGCTCTCGCCTAACGGTGTCTGGCTCACTCAATAAGCAAATTAACCTGCAGTTGACTTCGCGCAATCTGAACGACTTTCTACCGGTCGCAAACTTCGATTCAAAGAAGCCGCGTCAGTCGCTGCCGATCACCCTAAAGAATGGAGTGGCAAATCTGGACAGTCAAATTCAAGGCGATCTTACGTCGCCTAGGATTACGGCACACGCCGCTGTGACGAACTTTGTGGCGCGTGACAGTTTCTTTAATCAGCTTTCGTTTAATTTATCGGCATCGCCTGCCGGAGCGAAACTTCAGAATGGTTTGCTATCACGAAATACCGAACAAAGCGTTTTTGATGGCTCAATTGGACTGATCAAGTGGAAGCCGGTTGGACATTCCCCGTTGGCCGCTAATGTGACGATTCGAAATGCCGGTCTCGGAGACCTGCTCGCTCTTGGTGGCGCAGGTGATTTTCAGGCGACCGGAGATGTGAATTCCGAAATACACGTATACGGGACATATGGCGATCCTTTGGGATATGCGACCCTTCAGATTCTTCACGGGAGTGCATACGGGCAACCGTTTGATCATTTGCAATCACGCGTGAACCTCTCGCACGATCTCGTCAGCCTGGATAATTTGTCTGTTTCGGCGGCTAAAGGGACACTAACGGCCAGCGGCTTCTTTCGTCATCCTGGAGACGACATTATGTCCGGCCATCTTGAAACCCACGTGCGGAGCAACGGTATACAACTGGCTGCGGTCTCACCTTTGCAGCAACAAAGTCCAGGCTCGGCTGGCGCCATCCAACTGAGCGCCGATGCGGCAGGTGACCTGAGCCATAAGGGAACTGAGACCGAACTAAAGCTCTTCAGTATAGAAGCAAATCTTTCGGCTACCAATCTTCGAGTGCGCAATCAGAACGCAGGCAGTTTGACAGCAATTGCCCACACCACTTCAGGAGCTGTCACATACAACGTCAAATCGGACTTTGCAGGCTCCGACGTCCACCTAGACGGCCACACTTCACTTACTAGCGGGTATGTTACCGAAGCCCGCGCGTCCATTCGCTCCCTTCCACTCGCTAACGTCTTAGAGATTACTGGCCAAGGAGATGTGCCCGTTGCTGGCATGTTAACCGCCGACGCAACCTTAGCAGGGACGCTGCAGGCACCAGATATAAAAGTAGATCTGGATTTGTCGAAAGCAAACATCTATCAGGAGCCTATAGACAGTCTTACTGCGAAGGTTCGCTATACAAACTCTCTGGCGGAGATCTCATCGTTCAAATTGCAGGCCCCTGCTGGAGATGTAAATCTGACGGCGCGGTACAACCATCTTTCGGATATAAAGAATGGCTCGTTGGAATTGCGTTTGGATAGTGGGAACATCGACATCGCGAAAATCAAGCACGCCCAGCTTGCGGAACCGGGTGTCGCTGGAACCGTTCATGTAGAAGCTGATGTAGCGGCGAACATCGTTGATAAAAACGGTGCGCCGCAAGTTCAGGTGGTGGCGCTAAATACCGATGATTCCGCCAAAGGCCTGCGTGTCGCGAACCGGCAGCTAGGTGGCCTTGACATTTCCGCTCGAACTTCGCAATCTCAGGTGACGTTTCAAGTCGATAGCGACATCGCGCAGAGTAAGATACACGCCAGTGGGCAATCGCAGCTTATTGCCGGTTATCCGACTCGAGCAGAGCTAAGCTTTGCCAACCTTCGCTACAAAAACATCGCACCGTTCCTCAGCAGCGACGATTCCACAGCGCCATCGTTCGATGCTTTAGTGGAAGGAAATGCATCGGTTAATGGTCCCATCCTAAATGTGAATGGTTTGCTGGCAAGATTAGAGCTGAGTCATCTTGAAATAAACACCAGCGCGCGAGCCAGCACTGCGGAAGCAACTGCGAATAAGACAGTTGGTGTCCAAAACGAGGGCCCGATTGTCGTATCTCTCAACAAGTCCGTCGCAAAGGTAGAGCAGTTTCATATCCGTGGCTCCGACACATCAATTGATGTACTTGGAGCCATCGATCTCCATAATTCAGCTAATCCTTTGCAACTCAAGGTCGCTGGCAATGCTGACTTGGGAATTCTGCAGAACATAAACCGGAATTTCTATTCATCGGGAAAGGTGGCCCTCAACGCCAACATTGGGGGCTCGTTCACACAACCGTTATTGAATGGCCAGGTTGAGGTTCATAACGCGAATGTAAACTATTCTGATTCACCTAATGGCCTGGCAAATGGCAACGGCGTCATTCTGCTTCAGGGAACCACGGCGCTCGTCCAAAACTTGACAGGAGAAAGTGGCGGAGGCAAGATCGCTCTTAGTGGATTTGTCGGCCTCAGTCCCAAAACCGTTGTCTACAATCTGCACGCAAAGGGTACGAATGTCCGCACTCGATACTCCGGCGTAAGCATAACTTCGAGTGCGGCTGTTGATCTGACAGGCAACAGCCGCCGGTCACTCCTTAGCGGAACGGTTACCATTAAGCGGGTTGCCTATTCATCATCCAGCGATGTCGGTTCTCTTCTTAACAGTGCAGCGAGTCCGCCATCAATCGACACGACCCCGTCTCCGCTCTTAGAGGCAATAAAACTCGACATACGAGTTTCTACCTCCTCCGACGTTCGAATTGTTAGTACGTATGTTGATAAGCTTGATCTCAAATCTGCCCTTACGGTTCGCGGTACAGTGGCTCAGCCGGGAATAGTGGGCTTCATAAACGTCACCGATGGGCAGTTGGCATTCTTCGGCAATACATACACCGTAAATAGAGGTGTGATCAACTTTTACGACCCGTCGGCGATTCGTCCCGAGTTGGATTTGTCGTTGGAGACTATCGCTCAGAGCGTCGACGTGGTTCTCGGCGTCACTGGACCAATCAATAACATGAAACTGAGTTACCGGTCAGACCCGCCACTGACTTTTGAACAAATCGTTCAACTGTTAGCTACCAACACCACACCAAACGATCCCACGATTGCCGCCCATCAGCCCACTCCGCCGCAGCAATCGATGACTCAAATGGGGGAATCCGCAGTTTTAGGCCAGGCAGTGGCAAGCCCCTTAGCCAGCCGCGTTCAGCGAGTTTTCGGTCTCAGCCAGTTCAAGATAGACCCTTCCGTCGCAGGCAGCAACGGTCAGCCAACAGCGCGAGTTACCTTACAACAAAAGATCGCCAGCAATATTACATTCACCTATATCACGGATGTTACACAAAGTAATTCGGAGATCATTCGGATTGAATGGGATTTGAATTCGAAAACATCCGCAGTTGCGTTGCGGGATTACAACGGCAATGTCAGTGTTGAACTGTTTTACAAGTTTCAAGTGCGATGAGTGAGAAGATTCAGCCAATTATCAGCGCTGCACCGTAACATTGAAAGTTACCGTATGAGCGACCCCGCCACCCCTTGCCGTAATAGTTATTGGGTAAGTCCCGATGCTTGCCTTCCGAGAAGCAGACAACATCATCTGGGCTGAGCCGGATCCGTTGACTATCCCTGGGCTGAAGCTAATGTTGACACCGGGTGGCTGTCCAACCGCGGACAATGCGATTGGGGCGTAAAAGAACCCGTTGACCCTGATAGTCAGCACAGCGGAGCCAGTTTTGCCCACAGTGAGAAATTGCGATGATAGCGGCGCGGAAATACTGAAGCCGGAAACGGTTGGGCTGCTCGTCAATGCGTTGATCAACCCAAGTCCGTTGGGACTACCCCACCCCGTGACCAAGTCATAACCGGGGACCGCGGAAAAGCTTCCCGAGGTACCGCTGGTGATGTCGTGGAAATCGGTGGCATAGCTGGAGGTCAGGTTCTGCGCGTATATGGTTGGGTTGATAAATCCGACTGGCGAGCCACCGCTGGCCGCGGCCTGCTGATTAACTAGAGCAAGATAGCCAGCCCACATAGGAGCAGCAAAGCTGGTGCCTCCCAGTTGGTTAGCCTCGCAGGCTGTCTGGTTCGCGCACACATAAAACGTAAAGTTTGCGTTGGCCGACACGTCCGGCCCATTTCTGAGTGTTGTGGATCCATTGTTGCTGGAGCTAATTACGCCCATGAGTTGTTGCCACGCGGGAATAGGAATGGAATCGGGCGAGATACCACCGCCGCTATTTACCCATGCCGTCTCCGATTTCCAGGGACCCGCGGCGCTGGCGGTAACTAAGTCAGTTCCGCCAACGGATACAACATTGGCATCGTCCGCAGGCCATGCCTCGTTGGATGAAGACCAAGTGGAACTATCGCCTGAGGCGGCAAAGAAGGTTTGGCCTTGCGCGGCCATCTTTTGGAAATACGGGTCTAGCGTGCTGGCATCGGCCGGCGTCCAACCCCAAGAGCAACCAATAGTGGTGGGAAGCGGGTTGTGAGTGGTCATAGCGCTAACGATCGCGGTATCGGTAGAGCCGATATACACGACCAAGCTAGCTAAACCGGGCGCCATGCCAAGGACTTGAGTCATGTCGATTGTTTGTTCGGAGTCGTCACAGCCAGCGCTTTTAAGGCAGGCTGTACTGGTGTCGTCGGTGGATAGAAGGGTAACTGGCACATTATTCGTTTGACCGATGTTTTTGTAGTACGTCGTCAAATCGTCCAGGTCGGTGCCGTCATATTCGAATAGTCCTAGGTTTTGGCCAGCACCAGTGAGAGTCGTTCCGCCATAATAAGCGGCACGCATGTCGCTTCCCAGAAAAGAGGCGGATGGACCGGACCCGGTCGTTGCATGCGTCACAACAGCATCTGGATTCAGGCCGTGCGCTTTGGCGAAGGCGCTCCTGGTGATCAATCTGGGCTTCGGAATCGAGTAGTTGTCCAAACCGGAAATATGCCAGAGTTGGAAAGGCAAGTCGATGGTGGGTTCGCGGTCGGGCGCGTAAAAGTTGCGGTTCTCCGTGTTATGTCGATAAATGGTCATCTTCACGTGAAACGCCTTTTCAACCGTTGAGGCAGGACCTTTCACGATAACGTTCATGCCATCGCGGCTGCCACCGATGATTGAGAATTTATGTTTCGTCAATAGTTTTAAGACGGCTTCATAATCCTTCTGGCTTGGGCCAAAGCGGTCGGTGAACTGTTGTACGGTGAGGAAACGCCGGTAGGATGGACTTGCCGGATTATAAAGCGTTTTTAGAAATGAATCCAGCCCCGTTTGATCCCTTAGCGGCAGGACGACATTGAGAGTCATCATTTGATTCGCGCGCACGTTGCCAATCCGCTTTGCGTTATGGTTGCGAACGGCTGAGCGAAGTTGGCGTGTCAAACAATGTCGCGGCGCCGCCGCTTGGCCAGCAAAACTTAGAACGTAGAAATGTATAGCAGTTAGAAGAAGAGTTTTTGATAGTAAAGTTCGACTCATGCGTTTCCTTTTCAATTTGGAACTTAGCTCTGCCTGGAACCACTGGTACGACTTTTTCTATTGAAGCACTTCTGATTGATATAGCTTAAAGCGTGACAGAAGCGCCATTATCCAAGACCAAGAACGAATCTCCCGGGTTGCACTCTCGCAGTCGTCTCTTCGGCGTATCGATCGCGTCATCAGCCAACTGAAAGGTGCCGTGGTGAATGGCGATGCTAGTCTTCGCCTCCAAGATTTGATGGGCTCGAACGGCCTCATCCGGGGACATATGTATTGGCGACATAAACCAGACCGGCTCGTAGGCGCCGATCGGCAAGAAAGCTAGATCGGGCGCTCCAAAACGCTCTCGGATACTGGCGAAATGGTTGCCGAAGCCCGTGTCTCCAGCGAAATAAATGTTGCGACCCTCCCATTCCATCACGTAGCCACACCATAAGGTTTGATTGCGATCAAACGCTCCTCGAGCAGAGAAATGGAAGGCTGGAACGCTATGGATTGTAGTTGCTGCGAGCCTAGTTGACTGGCCCCAGTCTAGCTCGCAAACTTGGCCGATGTTTTGTGACTCAAGCAACTTACCAACGCCGGTTGGAGCTACAAACTTGGATTGCCCGCGTGAGGCAAGCCTGCGCAGTGTTTCCAGATCCAAATGATCGTAATGATTGTGGCTTAGCAATACGATGTCGATGCGAGGCAGATCATCCCATCGCACACCGGGTTCTCGCCGACGGCGCGGACCTATCCATGTGAATGGACTTACCCGCTCCGACCAGACCGGATCGGTCAAGACATTAACCCCACCACATTGGAGCAGAACGGAGGAATGGTTGATCAACGTCACGCGCAGTTCATTTGCTCCCACATGACCAGGCGGTTTAGACGGCGTGACATCGGAAACGAATGCTGGCCCCTTTTCCGGGCGAGTCTTCAGCTTCCAGCGCAGAACATCTAAAAAGCCACGAGCCTGAGGCGCATTCGGATTAAAGAATCGCTTTCCATCAAAGTGGTTCGGAAACTGTTGTGGAGGTGCGCCGTCGGCCATGAATCATTGTAGTCTTGCGGCGGGCAATCGAACAGATTGTCATCTCTGTACAGCCACTGCATCAAGGGGATACATTTCCTGTACACAGCGCGGGTGCCAAAACCTACAATCTGCGCGTAAGGTGTTGATAACAAGACGCGGAATAATCCGGTCCCTGGCGTGCACTTACAAGCACAGGAAGGTACATATGCAATCTGAAAACTCGGTAAAGCTTATGGAATTTGTTCAAGCCAGTAAGGCCAAAGGAGCGTCGGATGAATTCCTGACGTCCCTATTGATTCATCAAGGTTGGCCGGAAGATGAAGTCTTTTTGACGTTGGGCGGATACTGGGCTGAAGCAACCGGTGTCCCGCTGCCAGAACGTGCCGGGCGCGGTGAATCATCCAGGGACGCGTTTCTGTATCTGCTGTCGTTCGCGACTCTGGCAACTTGGGCCAGTGCATTAGGGTCTATGTTGTTCCGGTTCATCGAGGTCTGGTTTCCCGATCGGGTGGTGCCGCAACAGATCTACAATCTGCGTTACTCGGTAACATGGCAAATGGCTAGCATAGCCGTGGCGTTTCCAATTTTTCTGTTGGTGATGCGGACCATATGGAATGAAGTACAAAGTAACGCCGAGCGGCTCCAATCCGGTGTGCGAAAGTGGCTCACCTACATCGCATTGCTTCTAACCGCCAGTGGAGTTATCTCAGATCTAATCTGCTTTCTTGATTACTTTCTTAAGGGCGAACTCACGACGCCATTCCTATTGAAGGTGCTGACCGTACTGGTGATTTGCGTCTCGATCTTCGTCTACTATCTAGGTTCTCTTCGTTGGGGAGGCTCAATCGACCTAGCTCAATCGAGACGACGCAGCTTGCAGTTCGGAATTGCCGCTTTCGTAGTGGTAGTTGCCGCGTTCTCCATTGGCATGGGCGTGGCTGGAACTCCGTCGAGACAGCGTCGGTTGGAAGCTGATAACCGAAGAATTGAGGACCTCCGTGCTATCTCATTTGCAATGCAAGCCCGATACCGGAGAGCAGAATCAAGCCCCTCGTTGAGACGACTGCCGGCAAGCATTGTGGAATTGGAAGCAAATGGCCTTAGCAAACGACAAGCAGTGGATCCGGAGACAAAAGCAGTCTACGAATATCGAGCCGTGTCGGACAAGGACTATGAAGTCTGTGCGGTTTTCGATGCGAGCACGGAAGAAAATCAGATTCCACAAACGAAGTTCTGGTACCACGGCAAGGGACGAACTTGCTATACGTTTGATGCCTCGACAACAAATCCCTGGTAACGCGGAGCCAAGTGGGACGCCGCCGCGAAACGTTCAGCCTGCTCCTTGGATGAAGGTTTTTGCGGCCGCGTCCGGCTTCGCACGATCCACCAATATCTGTAGGTCCTCGACGAAGCGCGCAAACTCCGCATCGCGATTCTCATCCGGTACTCGAAGTAGAAACGAGGGATGCACTGTCACCATTAATTGTCTCCCACCCGGTAGCGGAAACAGCTTCCCTCGTTCCTTTTGTATGGCGAATTCACGACCGCCCACGCTCAAAGCTGCAGTAGCGCCAAGCGCCACTATAATCTGTGGTTCGACAGCGGCTATCTCGGCAGTTAACCAAGGACGGCAAGCGGCCACTTCTCCACCGCTCGGCTTTTTGTGGATGCGCCGCTTGCCTCGTTCTTCAAATTTGAAGTGTTTCACTGCATTCGTAATGTAGACAGAAGTTCGGTCAACCCCAGCTTGCTGCAGCGCTTTGTTGAGTAACTGGCCAGCAGGTCCGACGAACGGATGACCCTTCAAGTCTTCTTGATCACCCGGTTGCTCGCCCACTAGCATGATTTTCGCTTTAGGTGGCCCTTCGCCAAAAACCGCTTGCGTGGCAGCAATATGAAGGTCGCAGCCTTTGCAACTCCGGACTGCGGCGGCCAATTTCGGCAAACTGCCGTCGGTCGGCAAGAATTGCTCAGCGGACGAATGTTTTAATTCACGCATTTCTCTCTCTCTTCCTGCAGCCTCTGCCAGCAGCTTTGGGATAACTTGCGCTTCCGGCAGAGTCGCCCAATGTCTTACCGGCAGTTCTTTCTTCATTGCATTGACATTCGCCCGCGCAGGGTTGAAGACACTCGAATAATACGAGCGCCATAACTCCTCTAACTCATCGCCTTGGGGAGCGTCGGACTGCGGTAGGCCTGGCCCAAATCGCAATTTTGCTGTATCCCAGTAGGCGCTCTGATCGGGAGTAAGAATGGCCCAATGCATGGCGCCAAAACGTTTTGCAAACCAGGGCCCGACATGCTTGACTATGTAATGATCAGGCCGATGCCAGGCAATATATTGTTCTGGTTCGCCATTCACTTTGCGGAAACGAACGAAAGCGTGCATTTTGTGAATGTCTCGCGCGACCGCTTTCTGCATCATAGTCAATTGGTGAATGTCCGGATCAACTTCAAGTTCCAGTAGATGACGCTCGCCCAGACGGACCAATCTATAGAGAGTGCGGTAAAGAATGTCCCATCGGGATGGATCGCGATGCATCGCTATGAATTCGGCCAGATCGATGAATGCTTTAGAGACCTTGAAGGTCGCGATGTTGGCAGCAGCGGAGGCTGTTTCGCTTTCGGTGTCGCCCGCAAACAAAAGCTTCTGATTGCTAATTGCAAAAGAGACCTCGTCCGGAGGTATGTTGGCTTCAATGAGATCTCGCGAAACTTTCCGCCATTCATCAAAATTGGAAACAGAAAGGCTGCGTTTCACAATTCTCCGTTTTGTGCAGTAACTCCTGCTTCAAACAAGGACCGTTGCTGGTTCGGAGGAGTTACCGTCTTGTTCAGTCGCTGGCTATCTATTAACACAAAATTCGGATTATGGTCGCTGGTGATTACGAAAAACTTCAAACGGGAAACGGCAGCGCGCAGACGCACAAGGTCCTTCATGCGAAAGCGGTGAAAACGCCGCATTTTCACGATCTTTTTTACGGTTCGGACACCCAATCCTGGCACGCGGAGCAACGCTTCTTCGGGAGCGGAATTTACGTCTACTGGAAAGAAGTGCCGGTTTCTCAGTGCCCAGGCCAGTTTCGGATCCATTTCAAGCGAGAGATTTGGCTGTTCCTCCGTTGTCAACTCGCTAACATCAAAACCGTAGAAGCGAAGCAGCCAATCTGCTTGGTACAGCCGATTTTCGCGCAGCAGCGGCGCAGACACCAAAGGTAGTCGCGAGTCACTATGTGGAATAGGGCTAAACGCTGAATAATACACTCGCCGGAGCCGGTAAGATTTATACAGTTCCGATGACTTCTTTAGGATGGCGGCATCTGGCGCTTCCGTAGCGCCTACGATCATTTGAGTGCTTTGGCCCGCTGCCGAAAAGGTTGTTTTTTCAGACTTCGCTTCAACAATTCGCTGCTTTATTTGCCCCATTGTGCCCTCAATTTGCACGTGAGACTTGGCCGGAGCCAACTGGTCCAAATCGCTCTGTCGCGGCATCTCGATGTTTGCGCTCAAGCGGTCAGCCCACCTTCCCGCTTCGGCTATCAGATCGTCAGATGCGCCCGGAGCCATTTTCAAATGAATATAGCCGCCGAATCTGTGATCGTTGCGAAGAGATTTCGCTACACAGATCAGTTGCTCCATGGTGTAATCTGCGCTCTGTATTACTCCTGAACTCAAAAACAAGCCCTCAATGTAGTTGCGTTTGTAAAACTCGACGGTCAGATCGACAACCTCTTGCGGGGTGAAGCGAGCACGCTGAATATCGCTGGAAATTCGATTCACGCAGTAAGTGCAATCAAAAATACAATAATTGGTAAGAAGGATTTTCAGCAACGAAACGCAGCGGCCGTCTGGCGTATAACTGTGGCAAATGCCAATTCCTGTGGTATTGCCAAGACCGCCTTGAACGCGTTCGCGGCGCGATCCGGAACTTGCGCAGGAAGCATCATACTTTGCTGCGTCCGCCAGTATCGAAAGCTTTTTCTGAAGATCCATAAGCGCGAGATCGGCGGAAGAGAAACGCTTGCTTCTCCTTTTGTTCCCCTAAGCTCATTCTAACCTTGCACAAATGACGCACGACGATAAATGAACGTCTCTCCGCGATTGATCTGGATCAAGCCAAACTCTTCTTCATCTTCCGATCCAGTCGAAGCAATCGTTAATGGGTTACATTCGCCGGACTCATGCTTAGTAAAATGCTCTTGCCTTCATGATCAATCAATACTTCACCTACGAAGTCGTCGCCCACCTTGTATCCCTTGACGCCCGGAGCAAGTGAATAAACTCCCTTTGACAAGCCCCGGAATTCAAAGCCTCCGTCCACTTCTATTGTCGCCATCTGACTGTCGAAACCTGCATCAGAAGAAAGCGTCACGTGCATGCCTGCCGGAATCTGCTTGCCATCTGTTAGTACAACCTTGCCTCGAAGACCGTAACCCGTTCGCAGAGTCATGGTGCCAACGTCCACCTCTTCTCCGTCATCTTTCGTTTCGACAACCACCGCATCACCAGACAATCCTCGGGCCGCCAGCGATTCCATCTTCGGATAGACGTACCAAATTCTTCCAGCCGGTATGTTCGTAATGGCAAATGTCCCATCGTCTTTCGTGCCAATGCGAACTTCTTGGAATGCATTGCCCGCCATGCGTCCATGCACAAATACGCCAATTTCAGCATTCCCCGCAGGTGTTCCATCTGGCTTTAACAGACGGCCACGGATGGTTGCGCCTGGTGTAACACTGACCGTTCTTCTCTCCGGCCCAGTGGGCAGCGTTACCAGCTTCGGTGCCATCGCACGCGGCGAAACATTTAGTGTAATGTCAACGGCAGACTTGGCGTAAATAATCTCAAACTCGCCACGTTCATCCGTCGCCGCTAAAGGTTGAATCCAGTCCGGAGAGTCGTCCGGACCGAATGATCGGCCAAGCCCGCGCGGTCCACGAAAGGTAACTCCTTGCTGCTCGATTACTGCATCCTTGATAGGATCTCCGTGGACGTCCACAATGCGGCCCAGCACTGTCTGGAAAGGTTCTCCCACGGGAGATGTGGGATTCACCACAGCATCAGCTGGTCCTTTTGATGGATCTACTTTATCGACAAAAACCGTTCTGTATCCTTTCTTGACAACTAAGAATTTGAAAACGAGGTCGGGACTTAAGCCCGGGATCGAATATTTGCCATCGGCATCGGTTGTCGTCCGCTTGCCGCAATCGATCCAGCAAGTCGGGCAATACACGCTATAACCGTTTTTAGTTCGGGCCTCATAAACCAAAACTGTTGCGTGTTCAACAGATTTGCCATCGGGAGCCACGATTTGCCCATTTGCAGTCACCCGCTCGGAGGCGCCCGTGGCATTTATGGCAATCAGCGTCGACGCCAATGGGACGAGGAAGAATCTAAAACGCATAACGCTACACCTTGTAACACTACAATATCTAATTCTAAACTTGTAAATGTTAAGGGACTTTCAGCCAACCAAACATACCGGGAGAAATCAAAAACGGCATCGAGGTTCGGACTTCGACCCCACAATTACCCGTCTAAAGACAATCTAACGAGCGACCTTTCGGGAAGTGAAGCCGGGCGGAATAACGAAGGCGCCGGCATCAACTGCGTTGCTAATGAAGTTCAACACGTTGAATGGAGTTAGCCGATAGCTACCGAGCACTGGAACAAGTGGGTCGTGTAGAAATCCGGGTGCCGCGTCCAGGCTTTCAACGCTATATGTGCGGGCTTCAAGACTGACTTTTGTTGAGGTCCTGGCCGAGTTTACGAGAGCAATCGAAGTCCGCCAAAGACCTCACTGATGGATGCATGTGTAATCATTTGTGTCAACTCGCGGTCCAACCACTGCACAAATAGATATTCCGTTTGAGAACGTTCCGTTCAGCGTCTTCACAAGTAACCACGTCTAGTACGCCTGCCACAAGAGTGAGCGCAACTGGCTGAGCTACTCTGCGAGGAACAGGACATTACATCGGAGTATTTCCGAGATATTTCTTGTAAGCATCCACCCAGTTCGTAGCAATGTCGCGTTGTGCGGTTGGCAGGTCTACTTCGCCCGTGCAAACAAGCTCATGTAGCCGGTCTTCGAGCACATCCTTCACATGGGCGTTCCACTTTGGGCCGAAATAAGGCTGGGGCCACAGATTACGAATGCTGGTGGATCCGCCCAACTCGGGCGTGATCAAGTAGTCAACTTCGTATCCATCTTGCACCGCGTCTTTGACACCGTACTCGGCGAAGACCGCCTTCTTAAGCGCCTGTGGTATGCGCCTCTGTTGTTTTTCAACTTGAGATTGGCACACCTCCGTCTTCGAAAGAAAGGCCGCTTCGCCAGGAGTTAGACGACGGTCCGGGACAATCGCTGTTTCGCCCGATGAAATCACGCTCCGCATACGCAGAGACCGGAACCACTGGCCAGAAAACAACCCGATCGCCAAAATAACGAGCAAAAGCAAAGGCGCCAGCGCGGCCCATCGTACGTGCGGAACCATGACAGACCAAAACGCCGAACCGCGATTGCTTGCCGCTGGAATGTTTCGTTGCAAACGCAACATGAATCGCGCATCGGCGCCGTCTTCCATAGATGTTTGCGGATCGAAAGTCGACTGATAGTTGGTGACAAACCTGCCAATGGTCCGCTCTAACTCCGCCATGCGTGTTCTACACCTCCAGCAGGTGTGTAAATGGGCACGCACTTGTCGCAAACGCCGCCGTGTCAATTCGCCGTCGGCAGTGCACAACAGCTCGGGATCAGACAAATGTGAATCGTTGTCGAACATACGGCCTACTCCTGATCGGCACGTTCAAAGCGCGCCAGCGAACGCGCCAGTGAATTTGAAACCGCGCCCAAAGACATACCCAACACCTCGGCAATCTGTCGATATCGCAACCCCTCGGCTCGCAAGCAAACACAATACCGATCCTGTTCGGGCAGTGCTGCCAACACAGCCTGTAATTTTTGCCGGCGCTGCGCTTCAGCGAACATCTCTTCTGGATTTAGCGACGAATCGACACTCGATTCCGCCCAGTCGAATTGTGGTGCAACCATTACGTTCTTTCCGCGCGCTCGTTCCAAATGCTTGAGCGCCAGATTATGGCTTACGCGGAACAGCCACGCTTGCAAATTCGCGCGCGGTTTACCTTGCTTTAGATGTTGGAATAGGGCAAGGAACACCTCCTGGACAATTTCTTCGCCGTCATGTGCCGCGATGCCAAAAGTGAGCACGTAGCGGAGTACCGGGTTCCGCAGCCTGCGATAGAATTCCACTACCTCCTCTTCAGCCGCCGCGCTGTGGTTCGCTGCAATAGAGGTTCCCAACAAGTTCTCTGTCAGCGCAGCGTAGGAAGGATTGGCCATCAAGCAAAGACCTTCAATCAGATATTCCAATATCGCAAGTTCTGTTCAATGTTTTCGCATTTCCAAGATCATCTGAAAAAACATTGAACAAAACTTGCTACGCCGGAATAAACAAACAGAAGCAATGATTAGACTCCTTTTCGGCCTGATGATCGCTTTCTCTGCGTTCGGGCAAGCCAACTCCGGCGAATTGCGGCTACAAATAGTTGATCCAACCGGATCACCCTTGAGCGCAAAGGCGGAGCTCATCAGCGAGGCAAATCAGTACATTCGCACTTTCGAGTCCGGCGAGGCAGGACGCGTGGTGGCGAAGAGATTGCCTTTCGGGCTTTACACCGTCGCAGTCAGTCTGGCTGGCTTTGCGCCGGTGAGTCAGATCGTCGACATCCGCTCCGCCCTCCCAAAGGAATTGAAGGTCACGCTTTCAATAGACCCGCTGAAAACCACTGTGGATGTCTTGGGCGAAGCAACCCTGATTGATCCTTACGCCACCAGCAGCGCCAATCGAATTGGCGGCGATACCCTGACTGACCGCTTATCCGCTGAACCCGGGCGCGGCGTCGCCGATTTGATTAACCAAGAGCCAGGCTGGATGTTCGAAGCCAATGGCATTCTGCATCCGCGCGCGGAAGAGTACCAGGTGCAATATGTGATTGACGGAATGCCGCTTACCGAGAATCGTTCGGCCGCCTATGTGGCCGATTTCGACGCGGATAACGTGCAGGAAATGAGCGAGATGGTGGCCGGCTTTCCCGCTGAGTACGGGCGGAAGTTGGGCGGTGTGATTGAAGTGCAAACCACGCGCGACAAGCGGCAAGGTTTTCACGGCCGAAGCTCGGTCGGCGGCGGAAGCTACGACACGATGAACGGCTTTCCTCGAAGGGCAATATGGATTCGGCGCGAACACTCTGACCATGAGTGTTTCCGGCGCTGAAACCGACCATTTCCTCGATCCGCCAGCCACCCAGAATTACACGAATCACGGCACCACTGCCGATTTCATGGCCCATTATGAATACGATATAGACGAGAAAAACCGCATCGGCGTGATTGTGAGCCGCAACCAATCGAAGTTTCTTGTTCCCAACGAGGTTCCCCAGGAAGAAGCGGGCCAGCGGCAGGACCGGCAGAACTTTGAAAGTTCCGCGCAGTTTTCTTATGAGCACATCTTCTCGCCCAACGTATTGGGGAATTTCCGCGCTATGACTCGCGATATCACCGCCGGCTTCTGGTCAAACGATCTTTCCACGCCCATGATCGCCGGGCAAGATCGCGGCTATCACGAAGAGTACGCCAAAGCCACGCTTTCGGTCCATGCCGGGATGCATGAATTCAAGTTTGGCGGCGAGGCAGATTTCGCGCAAATTGAAGAGTCGCTCAACTATCTGATCACCGATCCCACGCAATTCGACCCCGGCACGCCGCTGGCCTTCAGCTTCTACGGCCATGCGCCTGACCGCGAGCAATCAGCCTTCGGACAGGATGAAATCCATTGGAAGAATTTCGCGATCAACGGCGGCATTCGCTTTGATCATTACGATTTGCTGGTCAACCAAGTGGGCTGGAGCCCCCGTGTCGGCTTGGCGTATTTCTGGCCGAAAGCGAGAATCAACTTTCACGCATCGTATGACCGTGTTTTTCAAACGCCACCGTTCGAGAATTTGCTGGTTTCCAGTTCGCCCGCTGTCACCAGCCTTGATCCGCTCGTACTGCGTCTCCCCGTCCAACCCGCGCGCGCCAATTACTACGAGGCTGGTTTTGGCACGGCGCTCTTTTCTCACGTGCGATTCACCGGCAATTTTTTTTGGCGCCGATATCACAACTATCCCGATGACGATCTACTGCTCAACACCGGCGTCAGTTTTCCCATCACGTTTGCCCTCGCCAATATTTATGGCGAAGAAGCGAAGGTGGAGATTCCGCGCTGGGGTCGGTTATCCGGCTACATCAGTTGGACCAATGAACGAGGCAACGGCTATTTCCCGGCTACTGGCGGTCTATTTCTGGGTGACGATGCCGTGCAAGCGATTCAGCAGACGAGCGGCGTCTTTCCTGTTTCTCAGGAACAGCGCAACTGCCGTCAGAGCCCGTTTCCGTTACAGAGTCACACCGCGCTTCTGGCTGGCGTTTGGCGGCACTTACGATAGCGGCTTGCCCATCGACTTCGGTGGAACGGAAGCGGAAGCAGCAGCACAGGGATACTCGCAGAACATTCTCAATCGAGTGAATTTCTCCGATCTGCGTCCACGGCCATTGTGGTCGCTTAACGCTTCTGCTGGAGTCATTCTGAGCAAAAGCGAAAAGATCCCGGTGCGCTTCCAAATGGATGGCAAAAATCTCACGAATTCACTCAATGTCATCGATTTCGCCGGCCTATTTTCGGGCACCGCTATTGGCATTGTGCGCTCGGTTGACGCCCGTTTGCAGTTCACTTTCTAGCTTGAGTTGCCACTAAGTCGGACTTCACGACTGCCGGGGCTCATTAGCGCCACATCGCTCCACCTCCTCCGCAGTCATTTCGGACGACTGAGGCGGCCTCGATTTTCCTCGATAAACTTCGATCATGAGCATTGCCCAGCAGGAAGCCGACCTTCGTGAACAACTTATCCATGTTATTCACGGCGATCAATCTCACATTGAGTTTGACGACGTGATTAAAGACTTTCCCTCAAAGCTTGCCGGCCAAAAACCTAAAGGCGCCCCCCATACGGCTTGGCAGCTTCTGGAACACTTGCGTATCGCGCAATCGGACATCTTAGAGTTTTGCCGTAACCCTAAATATAAATCTCCAAAGTGGCCGGAAGGATATTGGCCCAGCACCGACGCGCCGCCGGATGAACAGGCCTGGGAAGCCAGCATTGCAGCGTACCGCAAGGATGCCGCAGAGATAGCGGATCTCATCAAGGACACGAAGCAGGATCTTTATAAGGCCGTTGAAGGAGGCAAAGGCCAAACCTTACTGCAGGAAGCCGTTACTCTTGGCAATCACAACTCCTACCACTTGGGTCAATTGATGTTTCTCAAGAAAATGCTGATTGAATAATTTCCTGAATCGTTCGACCTATCGCGATCGTCCTACCCCGCTCCACCACAATCGGTGGCCTTGCGGTACCATCCTGAGGAAACGCCGGTGATTCAACTTGATGCACTTACTCGACTATTCAATGGCCGCAAAGCCGTGGACGAGGTGTCGCTTCAGGTCTCCGAGGGGGAACTACTGGTTCTGCTCGGCACATCCGGCTCCGGCAAGACAACGACTCTCAAAATGATCAACCGTCTCATCGAGCCGACGGGTGGGCGCGTGCTCCTGGCTGGCGAGGATGTTGCGACAATCGAGCGCCATCAGTTAAGGCGTCGAATCGGTTATGTTTTCCAGCGTGTTGGCCTTTTTCCGCTCATGACCGTAGCCGAAAACGTAGCCATCACTCCAGTTCTCCTCGGGTGGGCTCCCGACCGGATCGACCGCCGCGTGAATGAGCTTCTAGAACTGGTCGAACTCGATCCCAAGATCTACCGCGACCGGCGGCCTGATCAATTGTCCGGAGGGCAGGCTCAACGCGTGGCTGTGGCCCGTGCGCTCGCGGCTGAGCCACGAGTTATGCTTCTGGACGAGCCTTTCGGTGCTCTTGATCTGCTCACACGGGAACGGCTTCAGCAATCATTTTCCCGCATTCGCCGCCAACTCGGACTCACTACTATCTTCGTCACGCATGATGTTATGGAAGCACTCGTTGTCGGAGACCGGATTGGCGTTATGCGCGACGGGCGGCTTGTGCAGGCGGGAACGGCCCGCGATCTTCTGAATTCTCCTGCCGATGAATTTGTTCACCAGTTAATCAGCGGGCCCCTGCGCCAAGCGGAGACTGCCGCTAGCCTCTTATCATGAACGAACAGCTCCAACTGTTGCCGCAGTATCTTTCGGCACATCTCGGACTTACGCTCGCGGCGCTGTTGGCTGGTCTGCTGGTAAGCCTGCCCCTCGGAGTATTGGTTGCTCACTCGCAACGGCTGGAACATCTCGTCTTGGGGGTGGCCAGCGTAATCCAAACGGTCCCAAGCCTGGCTCTGCTGGCTTTCATGGTGCCGGTTCTAGCAGCCCTCGGCGCACAAAGCATCGGTTACCTTCCCGCGTTCATCGGGTTGTCTTTGTACAGCATTCTGCCCATTCTGCGCAACACTGTGGTCGGCATTAGGGGCCTCGACCCGGCGTTAATTGAGGCAGCCGACAGCGTGGGCATGACTTCGCGGCAAAAACTCTTCCGCGTGGAACTGCCTCTCGCGCTTCCGGTAATCATAGCCGGCATCCGAACGGCAGCCGTGTGGACGGTCGGCACGGCAACGCTTTCCACGCCTGTCGGCGCACCCAGCCTTGGCAATTACATCTTCGGCGGACTCCAGACTCGAAACTACGCTGCAGTGCTGGTGGGATGCGTTGCTGCGTCTCTGCTAGCGCTTGTTCTGGATGGGCTCATTCGGCTGATCGAAAAAGGTTTGAATTGGCGGCGTCCCCTGGTATGGGCTGGCGCCACCGGCGTCCTTGCACTCCTGCTCGCCTGGCCGATTGTCCGCACACTGACGACCACCGGCGGATCTCAACCCGTCCGAATCGGTGCCAAAAATTTCACCGAGCAATACATCCTCGCTCGAATACTTGCCGGGACAATTCGAAACGCAACCGCGAAACCAGCCACTATCATCGAATCGCTGGGATCGACGGTTGTTTTCGATGCGCTGAAAGCCGGCCAGATCGATGTCTATGTGGATTATTCAGGCACTCTGCTCGAAAACATTTTCAAACTGCAGCAAGGCAGTCTCGATGACCTACGCCGGAGACTGCCTGAGCGCGAAGGTATCGAAATAGCCGCTACGTTAGGATTTGAAAATACTTACACGCTGGCCATGCGCCGGTCGGACGCCGAACGCGATCGAGTTAGCACCATCAGTGAACTGCTCCCATATGCCGGTCAAATGTCTTTTGGCACCGATTATGAGTTTTTACAGCGCGGCGAATGGACCGCTCTGAAACAGAAGTATGGAATCGCTTTTCGGGAACTTCGCACTATGGACCCCGCGCTGATGTATGAGGCCGTGCGTAATCGCGCAGTCGATGTAATTGGCGCTTTCTCGACCGACGGCCGCATAATTTCCTACAATCTGCTCGCGCTTGAAGACGACCGGGCCGCCATTCCGCGCTATGACGCAGTAGTTTTGACAAATGCGCAATTTGCGCACAGAAATCCCAAAGTGATGACTGCGCTCAAAGCACTCGATAGCTGCATTGACGCCTCCGACATGCGCAGTATGAATGCCGATGTCGATGAGCACGGCACATCCCCCGCCGCCGTGGCAGCTAGGTTTCTGGCACAACACAAATGCGTACCCTCACGATAACTAGCTTCGCGCGATCGCCTCACCAGATTGCGTACACAGCGAAGATTGACGGGCGGCAATTTGCTACTTCCATCTGGTATGACTCAGTCGATTTCGACCGGCTCGAAGAGACTTACACCCCAGAATATATGCGCCGTGTGTATTTCCACGTGGTTGCATTTGATGTAAACCGCTTGGTCAGCCTGCAGCCTGACAAGATTGATTTCGGATGCTTCAGTGACTTGTCCACTTCCAGTTTTACCGTGCTCTGGCGTCAAGTCTTGACTGGTGTTTGGGGCCAATGGCGCTATGAAAACGATGCACCGGATTACCAGGGGCCCGAATTTACACTTGCGCCGGGTCGCCAAGTACCGATCGACGTGAAGCCGGGCGTCGTCGCGAATCTAGCGTTCTGCGGTGGCGGCAAAGACAGCTTGTATGCGTTGAGCTTGCTTGAAAAAGCTGGCGAAGAGTTCGACACGCTAGCTTATTCGCACGCTATCTATGGAAGCCACGAAATGCAGCATCAGTTGATAGACAAACTGCTTGACTGCACCCGTGTCCACCGGCGGCATCGCATCTGGATCTGTGACGATTTTCTATCTGTTCCCGTGCTTGAGCTCGATCCCCAGCCCGGTGTGCGAACGATAACCGCTGCGGAGACACCAGCCTCCGCCTTCCTTGCGCTACCGATCGCGCTGGCACATGGATTCCGGCGTCTGATCCTCGCACATGAGAAGAGCGCCGACGCACCCAATTTTATCTGGAAGGCCACCGGCGAAGCTATCAATCACCAATGGGGAAAATCACTCGACGCCGAGCGGCTGTTATCGGGCTACATTCAAAGTGAGCTTCTGTCCAACCTACATTTTTTCAGCCTGCTAAAACCGGTCCACGACGCCCTGATATTTTCAGCGCTGCGTGATCTGACCACTGCTTTGCCCTTCGCGCATTCGTGCAACCTCCAAAAACCCTGGTGCAAACGCTGCGCCAAGTGCGCTTATGTGTGGCTGAACTACGCCGCTTGGCTACCGGCAGAGGTGGTCCGACACATCTTCACAGAGAACCTCTTCGATATTGACGCGAACATGATCTGGTTTCGCCAAATGCTAGGTCTCGAAGAGCATACACCTTTCGAGTGCGTGGGCGAAATTGACGAAGCCCGCCTGGCCTTTGCCCTTTGCCGCGCCAAAGGCTACACCGGGAAAGCTATGGCCCTTGCCCATCAACCTATCGAATCCATCGATAGGCTCTTAAACGTAGCCGAGAACGACAATTTGATTCCCACAACCATGCGGGCGCGAGTATTTCCATTGTTTGACAAACAGTCCCAGTCAGCTCGAGATTTCCTCCGATCCTTTAATCTCTTACCACCCACACATTGAAACAAACGCGAGGAGTTACACCGCCACCAGCAAGTTCTCAGCAAAGGGCCACTCCGCATCTGTCCAGTTCGCTTCACACACAAATCCGCTCTCCTGAGCTACTCTGGCAGGTTCCTCCGAAGCATATTTGCGGCTGCTTTCGGTCCAGATGGTTTCCCCTTCTTCAAAATGAACGTTGAGGCCGGCCAGCGGAATATGAACCGTTTGGCGGCGCAGGGATTGAATGTGCATCTCGACGCTACTGGTGGATGGGTTGAACACAGCCAAATGTTTGAATGCTTCCAAACGAAAATCGGCGTCAAGTTCGCGATTGATGCGCACTAATAAATTCAAGTTGAACGCGGCAGTGATGCCCAACGGATCATCGTAGGCGCGGATCAGCGTTGGAATGGGTTTCTGGAGATCGGTACCCAGCAGCAGTGCGTCGTTCGGTTGAAGAATCATGCGAATTGCGCGCAGAAACTCGACATCGGCAGGCGGCGTGAAGTTACCAATGGTGCTCCCCAGAAACAGCACGAACAGCCGCTGGCCAGTCCGACGGCGCGAAGTGACTTCTCGCAGACCGTCCAGATATTCGCCCTCAATGCCAACCACATGGACGAAGTTCATATCAGCCAGTTCCCTCTGGCAAAGCGCCAGGGCAGAGGTGGAAATCTCAATCGGGAAATAATCGGCTGGGCCGCGACGAGAAAGAGCCTCCAGAATCCAGCGCGTTTTTTTGGCGCTGCCGCTCCCCAGCTCACACACAACCACATCACCCGAAACACGCTCTACTATCTCGGTGGCATACGTTGCCAGCAGACGTTCATCGGCGCGAGTTAGGCCATATTCCGGAAGCTCGCTGATCAATTCGAACAGTTGGGAACCGCGCCGATCGTACAAATATTTGGACGGGAGTTCTTTTTGTCTTGGCTTGCTAAGGCCATCCGACACATCCTCGGCAAAGGCGGCAATTGCGGCATCCAGAACGTGAGTTGACATCAGTTAGTTCTCCACACAACGAAAGCCTGAGTAGGCGTATTGATAATGCGCTTGAAACCAGTTGCGAAAGGCGCGCCGCAGCATGACGGGTGCCGTGCGGGCTGAACCGCCCTTCAAAACAAAATGCTCTCCATCGAAGAAATTTGCGGAATAGCCGGGATAGAAGGAGAATGCCCTGAAGCCATTGAGCGGAGCGAATTCGGATGAAGTCCACTCCCAACCATTTGCCAGCATGCCCTCCAAGTTGAATGCGCTGCGTGAAGCAGGAAAGGCATTCACCGGATAGGGATCCCAGCGTGCGAAATCGAAGACGCCATGTTTTTCGGAGGCAGCGTCATTGCCCCATGGATACTCGCGATCCTCATCGTTGCCATAGGCGGCGTACTGCCATTCGGCTTCCGTGGGCAGTCGTTTGCCGGCCCAGCGTGCAAAGGCAGCAGCTTCCGCATGACTTACATAGACAGGCCAATCCAACGGAAGAGGAATGTCCGCAAACATGGTGCGCCACTTCCATCCCTGAGTTTCTCGCTTCCAGAAAACCGGATGATTGATGCGGCTCTCATTCTTCCACTGCCAAGCCGCAGGACTCCATAACAACTGGTTCTGATAACCGCCCGAATCCAGGAATTCTAGGAATTGTCGGTTTGTTGTCTTATACCGGTCAATGGTAAAAGCGGGAACAGAAAGGCGCTGCGCTTCGAATTCGTTATCCCAGCCAAAGCGGCCGCTTGTGGACCGCATTCCCAGCGTTACATGACCAGCGGGCACAAAGATCGAGTCGGGAACTGCCCGTTCAGCGGCTTCGACCGCGATTTGAGATTCACTTTTTTTCCACTCGAGCGGAAGCTGGTGCAGCATATAGGCCAGCGTTTCAGCATGCATTAGCCGGTGTTCAATGGCGATATTCAGCAGTAGCCACAGCGGCTCAGTCTCTGAAATTGCCCGGCCTTTCAACAGAACGGAATCAAGCGACTCGCGGACGCGCGTTTTGTACGCGATCACCTCCGTGAGCGAAGGCCAATCATTCGGTTGGTCCGTAGGCAAGCCTCCGTCAACAGGGTCTATGCCGAATGCAAACAATCTGTCGTAGGCAGCATTGAAAATCGGAACACCGCTGACACGCGGCTGAAATAAGTTCCAATCGAACGCTTCCAGGTGACCGATATAAAAAACAATGCGGTGCCGCTCGGCAATGGGGCGTTCATAAAGGTGCTCTTCTTTCACAAGCGCGAGAAGACGGTCGGTGTTGGCGCGCGCGCTTCGAAGGCGTTCAAGGCTCGAATCCGAGTCATAGGATTCAAGATCCTCTTGGACTTCGAACGAGACACCGGCCTGTTGCGGTTTCATGATAGCGGCTCCAAGTTTTCAAGAGTTGTGGGAATCAGTTCAGAAACGGTTGGATGAATGTGCATGGCGCGCGTAATAACTGTGTACGGCTGGCGCGCATACATAACGTCCAGAATTGAATGAATAACTTCATCGCAGCCCGTTCCTAGTAAAGAGGCGCCAAAAATTGTTTTTGTTTGTTCGTCTACCAGGATTTTCAGAAAGCCCTGCGTCTCGCCTTTTTCCAAAGCGCGGCCTACCCGCCTCATCGGGCGTTTTCCCACCAGCGCCTTTCGGCCGGTCTCGCGAACCTTCGTTTCGTTCATTCCGGCGCGGCCCAGCGGAGGATCGATGTAAAGATTGTAGGCGGGAATACGGTCGCTGACCTTGCGATGGTCATGGTCCAGCAAGTTGGCTGCAACAATTTCGTAATCGTTGTACGAAGTATGAGTGAACGCCCCCTTGCCGTTGCAGTCTCCCAAAGCCCAGACTCCCTCAATGTTGGTACGAAGTTCGTCGTCCACTTGGATATAGCCCCGCTCGTCAGTCGCGATACCCGCAACATCAAGACCCAGGTCATCCGTATTCGGACGCCTTCCCACCGCCAGCAACAGGTGGCTACCTGTCACGGCGCTCTGCTTTCCGTTTGCGTCCACCATAACTATGACTTCGCGACCTTGGGTTTTGATTCGCGAAATTTTCGCGTTTAACTCGACTGTTATGTTTTCGTTATGAAAAATTTCGAGGATGGCTGCCGAAACGTCCGGGTCTTCGCGGGCAGCAACTCGCGACGAACGCTCTATCAGCGTTACTCGGCTACCGAAGCGGCGGAACATCTGACCAAACTCGAGTGCAATGTAGCTTCCGCCAAGAATAATAAGGTGTTCCGGCAGAAAGTCCACCCTCATCATGGAACTATTGGTCAGGTATGGCACAGAATCGATGCCGGGAATTTGGGGAATGCTGGCGCGACCACCGACGTTGATAAAGATCCTCGGCGCCGCGAGCTTCAATTCCCCGACGGCAATCTGATGCGATCCTGTGAAGCGCGCATGGCCGCGAATTACCTCGCAGTGTTCCATGTTTTCGAGCCAGCTCTCGACGCCCGAACGTGATTCACCAGAAACCGCATCCTTCCGTGCCTTAACCTTCGCCATGTCTGTGGCAACGGAACCGGAAATGGCCACCCCAAAATCAACGGCCCGGCTCACCATATGCGCGGCGTACGCGCTCGCAACCATGGTTTTTGTGGGGATGCAACCTGTGTTCACACACGTGCCGCCCACAACACCGCGTTCGATAATGGCTACTCGCATCCCAGCTCCTGTTAGCCGGTTTGCAAGGGACGGGCCGGCCTGTCCCGTGCCGATGATAATTGCGTCGTGAGTCGGATCCATTTCAAATCGATCGATATTAGAGCGGGAAGGTTTCCTTCTTCCCAGGCGATTTCATCTTGAAAACGGCTTCGGCCGAAGCGGCGTGTTCGACGGGAATCGGAGTCCAACTTCGGAATGAAGAATGTGCCAGCAACGCGAGTGAAGTTTAGTGCAGTCTTTGCCCCCGAGGAAATTTCCCCGGGATCTTGCGGCCGCGATGTCTTAACGGAGAGAGGCGGCAACGCTGGCGCTGTGAGCGCAAGCCACGGCCTGGAGTCCGTCGGTTCCGTTCTAAAGAGAATTAAACCGGAACTGTTGATTTCGAAGCAGAAACTTCGGCAGGTAGATGGCAGTTGCCGCGTCCGCTTGAGTCGTGGCGAGGGAAAGCAGAACGTGGGATTCAGTTCTCGACCCTTCGTGCTGTGTGGTTTGCCAGTCCGGAAGCCGCCTCAAGTCAACATGCTGGACGAGCATCGCAATGGGAACCTCAATGCGTTTCTCAGTTCTAATCCGGGGTCCCCAAAAAACCTTCCAAAACCATCGAAATGCGCCTTTTACCTCCGAACAAGGACGAAACGGAAGCTTTACTGTTGCTGGATGAGGGATATTTGGAAGAGATTCAATGGTTCTCCTGGGCTCGCGTAAGGAGCCAAGCGGCGTCGAGGTGGAGACCGCTTATCCAGATGGCTGGCTAGTAGGCGTAGGCATTCAGCCATTGACGCACCTTCGCGCAACTTTACGTCGACGCCTCACCGAGGTTCAATTCCGCTCGCAGTGGGCGTGATCTGCCATTTTTATGAGCAGATGAGCCCCGGTTTCCGGAGATCCCGCCCTCTGCTACATCATTGTTGTTCGCTATTACCCGCGTATTTAGCAAGAAGAGCGTCCAGCTCAAGTGGACGTATGGGTTTGGTGAGATAAGCGTCCATTCCGGCGGATAGGCAACGTTCGGCATCACCCTTCATGGCGTGAGCAGTCAAAGCGACCACTGGCTGATGTCTACCGGTGAGTGCTTCCAATCGGCGCAGGTTCACCGTTGCCTCAATGCCATCCATTTCGGGCATTTGAATATCCATCAAAACCAAGTCATAGTCTTGTTGTTGCAGCGCTTCCAGGGCTTCGCGTCCGTTAGGTACCACGCCAACCCTGTGGCCCTTCTTCTCTAGCAAATGCCTGGCAACTCGCTGATTCACAACGTTGTCTTCCGCTAGCAGAATACTAAGCGGTCGCAAAGCATTTGGAGCTGAGCAGTCAACGTTACGTGCCGGCAGTGAAGTCTTGCCTTGTCGGGGCATGCCTAGAGTGCGGCTGAGAGCTTCGCGCAATTCCACACGACGAATCGGTTTCAACAAACAAGCTTGCACGTCCATCTGGTTACAATTGGCAGGCTCTTGGCGGTGCGCGCCCGACGTCAGCATCATGATCACCCCGGTAGACAACTCGGGTCTCTGCCGAATTCGCTCAACCAGATTGAATCCGTTCAACCCGGGCATTTCCGCGTCAATGATAACCAACGAATATGGCTCAGCCGCTTGCCAGGCAGCGGACAACTCAGCGAGCGCTTCCTCACCACGTTGTACCGACTTCGATCTGATGTCCCAGCGCCGTAACATCTCCTCAAGGATCCGAAGATTAGTGCGGTTGTCGTCTACAACCAGAATCTTGGCTTCGGGCTCGATTAGAAGCGGAGCAGTTGTGCCTGCGGCCGCGTAATTCGTCGAATTCTTGAACTTCGCTGTAAAATGAACCTGCGTGCCGTGGCCCACCTCACTTTGAACCCATATCTTGCCGCCCATCATCTTAACTAGCCGTGACGAAATCGTCAGGCCTAGCCCGGTACCGCCGTATCTGCGCGTCGTCGATGTATCAGCTTGTACGAATGGATCAAATATCGAACTTTGCTTTTCCGGCGGGATACCAATGCCAGTATCCGTTACGGTGAAGCGCAGGGTGACGCTGGAATTGTCTGCCGCTTCTCGCTGGACCGAGAGGGCCACCTCGCCCTCTGGCGTGAATTTGATTGCATTGCCCAGAATATTGATCAAGATCTGTCGAAGCCGCGTTGCGTCCCCTTGCACTAGATCCGGCACTTCGGTCGCAATTTCACAAAGAAGCTCTAGCTTCTTCCCACTACAGGGCAACGCAAAAGTCCTTAGTGTCGCTTCCAAGCAATCGACCACGTTGAAGTCGTCCGACTCCAAGTCCATCTTGCCCGCTTCGATCTTTGAGAAGTCGAGAATATCGTTGATTACGACTAAGAGCGAATCGGAGGACACCTTAACAGTTTGCAGGCACTCCCGTTGCTCCGAAGTGAGATCCGAGTCAAGGGCCAGCTCTGTCATGCCAATAATGCCGTTCAGAGGAGTCCGAATCTCGTGACTCATGTTGGCAAGGAATTCACTTTTGGTGCGATTTGCGGCTTCGGCGTCGTCTTTCGCCTTATGTAAAGCCGTGTTTGACCTGATCCGGGCAATGAACTGACCGATACTCTCTGCCACAGTTGCCGTTGACCTCAACGTTTCTTCAGCAAATGCATGAGAAGCGAACATGCCAACTACCCCGACCACCCGATCATCGAGGATTAGAGGCTGACCGGCAAATGCTCCCACTGACCTTAGTTCAGTCCAGCGCTTATCGGCGACGATTGCATCTTTATGGAAGTCGTCCCTGGAACAAGTAGTGCGCTTCTGCACAATTCGGTCGATTTCACGCGCAATCAGAGTGTTCCCGCCAATTTCCGGACGGGTTCCGGCTTCGGCTTCGAGCTCGAATACATTACTTGAATCGTTGAATAGCCAGATGCCGGCAAAAACTAGATCAAGGTGGCGCACGAAGCCGTCGAGGCATAGCTTCAACCCTTCACGCAGAAGCTGGCTTCGCGTCAGTGCGGCTCCGATCTCGGCAGCGAAGGTCTCCAGATGGGCCCGCCTCGACAGCGCAATCTCTGTTCGTCTGCGTTCGGTTACAACGGCTCCCAGACACAAGCTCGTTAAACCAAGCGCTATCATGGCCAGTTGCAAATGGGGCAGCGTCCCTCGATGAGCATGGATAATCCATGCCGCGAACATCATTCCCGCGTTTATTAAGAACGTAGCAAGCGCCGCGCGTGGCAGTCCATGCCTAACCGCAACCCAGACCACTAAAATAAACAGCAGATAGAGAGGCTGATAGGGCAGCGCCGCCGCGCAGCCGAACACGAGCCAAATGGCAGCTAGAAGAACAATGGTTTGCGCCGCTAACTCGAGGATCGCCGGCAGCGATGCATGATACCGCCGACGCGCCGATTTCGCAACGGCAGTTCCGGTTGTCAACCACCTGTCAACGCGCGGCACTATGTGTACCAGCACAAAAGGAGTAAAGGTGATGATTGCAATTACATCGCCCGTCCACCAATCGATCGCCGTACGGAGAGTGTCTGCCCGTTTTACTAAGCCGTCCCCCAGCAGACTCAGAACTCCGAAAAACGCATTGCCGAACTCTGCCGTGAGAAGAATCAGCAGGAAGCGGCCGATGTCGCGCAAACTGCCGAGTTTCAGGTCAATCCGCCATCGCCCCCTAAGTAAAGCCGCAGCAACCAGAAAGGGAATATACATTAAAGTTATCCCCGGGATTCCGCACCACGAGAAAATCGGTCGGTGGTAATTCACCACTGCGCTGACCAAGGCAGAGATCAATACCAGCGGCATATAACGGATTCCGCCAGCCAACAGCAGCGCCAGACTCAGCGCCTCGGGTAGATACCACGGCGGTGCTCCTTCCCATGTCATGGACGCCTCAGATGCCATGTCCGCAAGCAGGAATGCTGCGAGAAACATCAGAGCGAACAGCAGCTGTTTGTGAAACGGGGCAGTCCTCCACTCACCCAGCTCGATTTGCGATGACGAAGACGAACAGGAATGCCGACCGCTGGCTGCGGATAGGTAATTCTTGCCACGAAAGCCCGCCAGAATGCGGTCGAACATCAGCTTAATGGAAGATGCGTGGGCCTCTTGGCTACCACACTTCGCGTCGCTAAATGTATCGTCCGATGACTTGGCTTCCGACACATGGTCCACTAGTCTATTGATCGTTAGGCTGCGGCCGTTACTTTAGACTAGGGTTCCTACCTATTCCTACTCAGGAAGGAGGCGCCGTCGATCCAGATGCCGAGATGATCGCCGATCCAATCGAAAAGCCTACGTCGGTGGCAGGAGAATCGCCAGTCACAAAAGTGACAAAAACTTAATCAATTCGCTAACCCCAATCCTCTCAATCTTCTAGACGGAAGCGACGCCCTCCGTCACCCCGCCACGACAACTGATCGGCCACCCGGGGCATGGTACCGTCCAATCAGGCTCGCGGCCCAGTCTGCGAGCTTTTGCATTTTCAAAATCAATTCAGGAGACCTACTGTCATGTCCAAACGATCCGAACGCCGCGAGGGGAGAACAATAGAACGCCTACTTTTTGCCCCACCCCCCTCCTGCCGCTGGAAAATGCTGGAAAATAAAAAGAGAAGAAAAACGGGTTGAAAACAAAATTTAAAAATAGAAAAAAGAAGACAATCTTAGAAATGAGATCGACGTTTAACTGCAACAGTCTGCAACGATTCCGTTGGCCTATTCGGAACAGATGCTGCTCTGTTATGGAAGCCTCTACGCGGAGCCGTCCTCGGAAAGCGGTCTCCTCGGGGGCGCTATGGCTTTTTCTTTGTGAGGTTTAATCGTCCGTATAGTGTATGGTTTCAAGCTGGAAGTCGCGTGATTAACCAGCACCATAGGAATCCGATACAAGTCCGCTACCTCCTGCGCTTTAGCACTAATCACAGCGTGCCTCATGGCCACAGAATCCGACTTGAACATCACATGGTAGAAGGAAGCCCAAAGAATTGCTGCGTCTGAGAACAGAATATCCTCTTTAGGCCCGAGAATCGAAAAACATCCTGAGCAAGGCATGACACAGCTTGCAAAATGTTCATTAGCGGCGGAGCAGGCGGAAACAAACAGTCGACGATCCTTTAGGTATGGCCGCATAAGATTACCGAATGCACTAAATGAGATTTCATCGAGGGTTGTGCTAAGACACTGTTCGTTTCCGTGGCACGAGATGTGAAGGTAACGATATTTGCATTTCGAGAAAATATCTAGGACCTTCATGATCTCTCGCTTAGTCCTAACGTAATAATATCTGCAGTCCTTACCACTGAGTCGGAGGATTTCGGAGATGATCTGCCCTTCGAAACGATTTGCTTCCTCATCTTCCAGGGTGAGCGACTCAATGATGAAAACCTCGGGATGGCTCATACATGTGACGATATCAAGCTGATTTGTAATTCCCCCATTTGCTCACCATTGTCAGCGTTAAGTTCAACCCCGCGCTTGGCTTTGACGCGCCTAGCGCTGTACACAGTGAAAAACGACGGTTCGACTAGACTAACTAAACTTGACAAATTCTCACGGCTGTTGGTCAGCCTGCATCGGCGGCCATCATGAAATATGGCAGAGGATATTTTGGCACCGGAGCGATTTAAATTGATCGAACCTGCGGATTCCCGCATTCTTAAGGAGACGGCATCAGCTCGCGGGTATTACGCTCATAAGAGCAAGGCAAATCGTTGGCGGCACACTCGATGACCTATTCCGAACCCCGTCAACCTGGGGACGAACACCATCCGTTAAAAGTCCTAGAAAGAAACCGATTCTATTTCTGTTGGTCGTCCTGTCAAACACGACGGACTATCGTGCCGGAGTCTGGACTCTTTCGCGTTAAGCAACTGCACTACAATTGGTCATCACATGGAAGCCACGCCGACGTTGATCATAAAGTACTTCAGCGGATTTATGCAGAATCTGGTTCCACTTTTTCAGCGGCCTTACACATGGTCAGAGAAGCAGTGGAGGACGCTCTGGGACGACATAGTGAGCTTTTACGACGTCGATATCCCAGCAAAGAAAGCAAGCCATTTCTTGGGAGCGGTGGTTACGATGCCTGCGCGGAGTGTTCCCGTTGGAATATCTAAGTTTCTCGTGATTGACGGTCAGCAGCGCCTCACCACGATTGCTCTGCTAATGTGCGCCGTTCGAGATTCGTTGTCACCAGACGATCAGATTCAAAAACGCCGCGTGCAGAAGTTTTACCTGACAAACGAAGATTACCCGGATACCGATTTCTTTAAGTTGTTGCCGACTCAGGGCGATAGGGAAGCCTATTTCCCGCTTATCAAGGGTGAAGGAGCGACGGCACCGGATTCGCAGTTCAAGAAAGCATACGATTTCTTTCGCCGTCGTTTGCGCGATGAAATCGACAGCGATGGCAAGATAGATCCACGCCGTATCCTTGAAATAATCGAGACTTGCCTAATGGTCGTGATGATAAATCTGAGCGACAGCGATGACCCGTACCTGATCTTCGAGAGCTTGAATTTCAAGGGCTCTCCCTTGGAGCAGGCGGATCTCGTTCGGAACTACTTCTTAATGCGATTTCCGCTCGGCGAGCAGCCAAGTGTATATGAAAAGCACTGGCTTCCGATGCAAAATCGACTGGGTGCGTTGCTGACTGAATTCATGCGTCACTTCCTTGGTGCAGAAGGGGAGGAAGTTCGCAAGACTGACGTTTATGCTGCAATCAAACGCCTAGTCGTAGATTCCGATTCAGCATCGGTCCAGACTTTGATGGACCGGATGGAGCGGCTATCAGTTTTTTACAGTCGATTATCTGGTTTCGCGCCGGAAGCGGATGAGGAATTGAATATCTTCTTTGATCAATTCAAGCGGCTCGACTTCGGCAGTGTTTATCCTCTCCTTCTGTCGCTTTATGAGGATTTCGACGACAACCAATTCACAATTGATGAATTCCGCAGTTCGCTTCGAGTATTGCATTCATTCGTCATCCGCCGGATGGTGTGCGGCGTGCCCTCGAACTCACTGTCAGGCCTGTTCATCTCCCTCTGCCGTATTAGACCGGTAACAGTAACGCCTACCTCATGGCTTGCCGCTGCTCTTGCAAAAGAATTGAAGAATCGCAGATGGCCTAGCGATGGAGAATTCCAGGAACATTGGACACGTGGGCAGATTTATGGCAGCCGGGCGTGCCAGATTATCCTAGAGTCACTCGAACGACAATACGAGCATCACGAGGCCGCTCCTTTCACTGAAATACAAATCGAACACATCATGCCGCAGATGCTCACTCCGGACTGGGAAAACGTTCTGGGTTCTGAGTCAGCCGGCACGCACGAAGGTTGGCTGCACACCATAGGCAATCTGACGCTTACCGGGTACAACCCGGAATTAAGCAACAAACCATACGCCGAAAAGCGTGCCGTATATGCACTGAGTCACTTTGAACTGAACCGGTATTTTGGGACGTGCGAGGCATGGGATGCCACTCAAATTGAAGAACGAGCCACAAAGCTTTTTGGCGTTGCGCTCAGGCTTTGGCCGCGTCCCACCACCATCCAGACCGAGAGCGCTGTTGCGAACGAGAAAACTGCACCTGCCGGGTTTCACGCGGAATGCGTCAAACTGGTCCAAAACCGTTTGGGAGTTCATTTCTTGAAACTGGCGCAAACGAGGTATCAATCGGCTGATGGCCAACACCGAATGATGTGCGCGGTTTCAGCTGAACACAACGAAACGGCGGGAACGCCGTACTTTTGGTTTGCGTTTCATAAGACGCAACTCGATTTTCTTCAGCAGTCGGCAAATGCGTGGATATGTCTGGGATGCGGGTCGGCAAAGACGACACTACTGATTGGCCTGCCAGAGATAGCGAATAAATTAGCTCTGATGAGTGCCACCAAAGCGGAGGATCGCCATTATTGGCACATCGTCATTGCCAAGCGAACGGGCCACCTGGTCCTCCGCCTTCTAGGCGGAACAGATGGCCCCGACCTTACGGACTTTAATATTGGTACAACCATAAAGCAAGAGTAATTAGCTTTACGACGGTACTCTTCGCCTTAATAAGAGGTCTGTACGACTAATGTTTCGCGGTCAGGTTTTGTTGATTGAAATCAACTTAACTTCGGCTTCGCTCACCAATTGCCGAACAAGATCGGGCGTACCCTCGTTGCCGCTATAGAAGACCGACGCATAGCCTGGAAAAATCGCGAATCACAATGTTTAAGGCGTCGCTCGCCTCCCCCCTTGTAACCGGCCATTGCCAGAAGATCCGCCATTCTAATAAGGGTTAGGGGGTTAGGCCTGAGTGATAATGCCTTCAAATATGTTGATACACGCAACTTCCAATTCTCAGGCAACTTATTCATTCCGAACATTAAGTCTTCGTTGAGATCCTCAAGAGCTTGGAACGCTATGTGTCTAGGGAAACCACTCTTGAAAAAGTCGGGATGAAATACGACTTCACCGCCCAAGGTTTGGTTAGCTGTAGCTTGAAAAGTCGTCATCGACCGTTGAATGGCCACTGCTTCTTCCGGCGTGTAACTCGGATCGTCACCTCTTTCCCAGCCTGTCAACCCCAAAGCCTGAACAATCCTTTTCCTCAGGTTGGTTCCAGCTTCTACGTAGGGTGAGACGATAGCCTTCTTCCGAAAAAACATTTAGATAACCTCGGTGAGGATTCCGCCGAAGGCGATCAGTCATTCCAGAGGAAAGCCGATCACGGTTCCGGAAGGAGACCGATCAGACGTCGGAGCGAAGCGACGCTGGCACTTCGATGTTGCCAAAACTGATCGGGATCGTCAAGTGGATTTCTGTCCGGAGCGAAGCGAAGGCCGGATGGTCGTGGCGAGGATGGGGGTGCGGGGCAAGGGGCGGCAGTCCCTTGTCCCCGCCTCAGCACACAGTGACCCGGAGTGCGACCAGCGCTCCGGACTTCGGCGAATGATGCCGCATTCGGACGAGCGGCGATGTTCACGTGAACTGGATAGACTGTAGGAAGAGTGAATCAAGGTCAGGTGATAGTGACCGTTTGGCTGCTGGTTCCCGTGGCGCTCGCGAGTCTCGTATGGGCCTCCTGGGCAAGAGGACACGGCGAAGCGAGAAAATGGCGGCGAACCGCCACACTGCTCTCATCCGCCGGAACAACAGCTAGTTCGGGAGTAATGGCGGGGCTGCTGCTGTGGGCGAATGTTGCTTCAATCGCACCGGCGACATCCCACCCGAACCTGTTTGCTTCGCTCTTACTGCTCGGTTTCGGGCTGTCCATCGTATCGGTTGTCGTTGTTGTATTCGGAACCGGATGGCTTCGTTGGGCGATCGTCCCCGCAGTTGCTCTTCAGGGGCTCTCTTGGTCGCTACTGGCGCACATCGCAACCATGCCGCTCTTTCCTGGGTAACTGCCGTTGCCGCCTTTTCCGGCATGGCGTCTACGTATTCGGCTTTCCGCGGTTCTTGCGCATCGAATCGCCGCGCATCTCGATGCGGTGGGCGTTGTGAACCAGCCGGTCGAGGATGCCATCGGCCACGGTCGGATCGCCGATCTGTTCGTGCCAGCGGGTCACCGGCAACTGCGACGTGAGAATCAGCGAGCGGACCTGATAACGGTCCTCGCAAATCTCCCAGAAGTCCCGACGCTCTGGTTCCGACAGCGGCGCCATGGCCCAATCGTCGATCACCAGCACATCGATCCGGCTCAGTCGCCCGAGCAGATTGCGGAAGCTTCCGTCGGCGCGCGCCAGCGCCAGATCGCGGAACAGCGCCGCCGCCCGCGTGTAGAACGCCGAGTATCCGTCGCGGCACGCTTTCTGCGCCAGAGCGCAGGCGATGAAACTCTTTCCCACGCCGGTCGGCCCGAGAACGAAAAGATTCTCGTGATTCTGTACCCACTGCGAATCCTTCGCCAGTCCGCGAATGACGGTCTTCTCCAGTCCCCGCGCGGCGCGGTAGTCGATGTCCTCGATACAGGCGTTGTGACGGAGCTTTGCGCTCTTCAATCGCCGCGCCAGCGCCTGGTTCTCGCGCCAGTTCCACTGCTGATCCACTAATAAGGACAGGCGCTCGACGAAACTCAGCTCCCGTACACCGGGGTCCTGTTCCTGCGCCTTGAGAGCGTCCGCCATACCCTGCAGCCGCATACTGAGGAGTTTTTCGATCATTGGTTGTTCCAGCATGTCGATGGCTCCTATTCGAAGTACTCCGCGCCGCGGATGTTGTCGTGCGGTGACGGCGGGCTGGGCGGCAATGCGGCAGCCCGAGCGGCTGCTGGTCGAGCGCATTCTTCAGGATCGACTTCACGCTCTGATAGCGGCACGCTCCGGTGAGCAGCGCCCGCTCGGCAGCGGCTTCCATCCGCTCGACCGAATACTGGGCGGCAAGACGGATGATGCCCAGGCAGCCGCGATAACCCATCTCCGGGTGCGGTTTGTCGGCCAGGATGCGTTCAAACAGCCGTGCTGTGAATGGCCCGATGGTTTCGGCCCAATGCACCATCCGCGAAGGAGTCCATTCCAGATGCGCCTGATGGGACTTCGGGCGGTGCTCCGGATTCGTCACCGTCTGGCCCCGCGCGCGCGCGCGCAGATGCGAGGCCACGCGCTGGCTCTTGTGAAAGATCTCGACCGTCGTGGCGGTTGACCGCACTTCGACCAGCTCGCCGGTCAGGTTGTACGGCACGCTGTAGACACTTCCGTCGAATGAAATGTGATAGTCGATGTTGACTCTGGCGCGCGACCATTGGCTGAGATCGAATCGCTCGGTCGGGCAGACGGACGCAGTGCCGGCTTGTCCAGAGCCAGCGAAAACGCTCGACCGCGAGCCTTCGCGTTTGCGAAACGGCCCGGTCATTCGGTCTGACCGCAGTTCGCGGATGGCCTGATTCAGTTCCGCCAGATCGAGAAACTGCCGGTGGCGCAGGGCCGCGATGATCCAGCGCTCCGCCAGCAGAACGCCCGACTCGACCTTCGCCTTATCTCGCGGCTTGTACGGACGCGCGGGCACGACGCCCACGCCATAGTGCATCGCCATCTCCTGATACGTGGGGTTCAGGTCGGGATCGTAGCGGCAGGCTTGGGTGACGCCGGTTTTGGTGTTATCGGGAACAATGAGCGATGGCACACCGCCGGTAAAACTCAAAAGCGCGGACGTGCGCGCTGAATCCACGTTCCAACTGCTCGTCGCGAGTGGCCTCGGCATAGGTGTAGGAACTGGCTCCCAGCACGGCGACGAACAGCGATGCCTGCCAGACCGAACCGGTGGTGCGGTCGTGGACGGGAATCGTGGGTCCGGCCCAATCGACGAACAGCTTCTCGCCCGCCTTGTGCTCCTGGCGGAGCACGACATCCTGCTTCCGCCGCCACCTCTGATACTGATCACAGAAGTGGGTGTAGCCGTAGCCATCGGGGTGCGCCTGCCGGTACTCCTCCCAGAGCAACTGCAGCGTCAGGTGCCGGTGTTGCCGGAGCTGATCGTGAATCGATGGGAAATCCGGCGTCGTTCGCGGCGATGGCGGCGTTGACGGCTGCTGTCGTGTCCCGAACAGCTCACGCTCGATCCGGTCGTCATCCCATTCTTCCGTCAGCGGCCACCGGAGACCGGCGGCTTCTGCCCGCCGCAGGTAGTCGTTAACGGTGGCCTGCCCGATGGAGCAACTCCGGGCGATCTGGCGCTGCCCGAGCCCCAACTCATACTTCAATCGTAAAACTTCTTTGATCCTGCGCATGGACAATCTCCTGGCTGGCAAGCTCACCTCCCGGTGGGAGGCTACCTGCCGCGTGATGTCCAGCGCCGCTCGCCCTAAACGCCTGTGAAAAACATTCCGCTGAAGCCGATCACCATTCCGCTCGCGGGCGATTACTGATCGCCTTCAGCCTGGAATCACTGATCGGCTTGGCTCCGGAATGGGTGATCGGCTTCCCGCCGGAATCCTGATCGGCTTCGCTCCGGAATCGTGATCGCCTTCGACCGGATTCCTCAACCTCGGCAAGCCCAGTTTAACTCTCGCAGCCGCACCAACCCTTGTGACATAATGTCGTCACTTGGAGATATATGGGTACTACCAATCGTCTCGGACCACTTCCGACTAAATCGTTTTATTGTCTAGGTGCAGGAAGGCTATCGAAGTGGTTGTTCATAATAGAATTAGTTGCTCTCATATTGTGTGGAACTACAGCGGCTATTGCTTTCGATCATGCATGGTCATCCGGCGGCATGCTTAACGCAGAGGAAACACGCGATCTACTAACCAAGGAAGCAATTCCTCCCGACTCCACGGGGACCTGGAACCGAACTTACGCAATTCGGGGTGATTGGGATATTTATCTGACGGTGGGAGACCTGAGCCAACAAATCCTCACTTCTTTGAGAGGCAAAGCAAAAATTTTATTTTGCGTAGAGGGCGAGCACCTGTACATTTTAGGCCCTGACCAAAAGGAACACGACACCCATATTGTAAGGACAATCAGCCTCAATTCAACACCTGCCGCCGAACCGGCGACGAGCAATATACGGCCACCGCAAACACCAGCTCAGCCTAACGTCGCTTTACAAGAAACGTCGTCGCCGTCGCGGGTTTTACAACCGGTCTTGGAACTACAACCAGAAGCGACGGGTGGACAAGTGACTGTGCCAATGAAGCCTGGATTGCTTCCAGAGGGTACACCATTGCGCATAAAGATAAGTCGAACGATCTCATCAGCGGATGCCCAGGTCGGCGACAACGTTGATTTCGAAACGCTCGATGATGTCAAGATTGGCGGTTACACAGTGATACCTAAGGGTTCCGTTGCGATGGCGACTGTAACCGAGGCGGTGTCCAAGAGGCGAATGGCTCGAGGGGGGCGGCTTAGTGTGAACATTGATTACGTGCGGATGACTTCAGGTGAGAAACTATCACTGAGGGGGGTTCAAAGTCTCAAGGGTGGAGGTCACACAGGGGGAATGACAGGGGGAATGGTAGCAACTGCGATTGTTTTCTGGCCCGCCGCTCCCTTCTTCCTTTTCATGCAGGGGAAAGACGTAACCATCCAGAAAGGTCACGAAGTGACCGTCTATACAAACTCGGACTATGAACTACCGCAATCAAAATTGGCGACGGTTCCGGCAGTTCCCACACCCGTTGCAGTTCCGGCAGTTCCCACACCCACCGCCGTGGCAATTCCCACTGCCGTTGCAGTTCCGGTTGCTTTGCCTGTTCAAAGGAAGAATGCACCTTCGCCTTTGACAAATGCTGACGTGCTGAAGCTAAAGTTGGCGGGCCTAGGCGATCAATTGATTATCGATAAGATCAATGCGTCCCCGGCAAACTACCGTCTTGAGGTTGACGATCTTGTCGAACTAAAAAAGGGCGGGCTTTCGGAAGCAATAATCTCTGCGATGATTCAAGCATCACAAAAGTAGACTGTTCGGTCTCGTGTGCCTCGATGCTGGACTTTAAGCGCTACTCTGCATTCTTTAAGGCAGTCGCTTTCGAAAACAGCAAATTCAGAGCACCTCTAAGTTTTTCTAAAGTAGCCTTCCGCATGCGGTCACCACGCCGCGCCCTTTTTATGGAATTTTCGGGGAGACCCGACTCCTTCGCCAACTTGCGAATAGAAAACAGTTTAGCGTCGTGTTGAATATTATGATCGACGCAGAATCCCGCTGTCTCGTTCGGTCGGTATTGCGGCACCCTGTCTTCGAGCAAACTAATATCTTCACCTTTCTCCCATCGGCGGACTGTTTCTTTGCCAATAAATCCCGGTGTGATTCCCTTAACGGGTACTCGCTTCAATAAACCTTCCGTTCGTTGCGTGCACTCTAATTCGTCAGGTCCCAGGCTTTTGGCCTCGGTATGCCAAAGATATTTTTCGAAAATATTTCCGTAGGACTGTGCGAGGGCCTGGGAGGGCAACCGATTTGTTGAGGTACTAATTTCATATTTCTTGGGTTTCTTCTTCCCAACAGGTTTTTCGTGAATATTTACGTATGCAACCTTAAGCCATTTACCGGAATCGGATTCATATCGACCTATCAAAGAAAATTGATTTGGGTCAACTCCTACCGGGTATCCATCGAGTGGGTCTAATACCGGAGACAAAACAAAATTGAACGGTTTTGCAGCCCGCTTTGTGTACGGCAACGTATTCTGTGTTGCTTGTAGAACCTTCAGCACCTCGCGTGTTGTAATCGTGAATCGCATCATGGCGGGTAGCGAGAACCATTCAGGCTTTTGGATCGGAGTTCCTCGTATTTTGTGAATCAGCCAGGTCCAGCCCTCCACCACCCATTCAGGTGCCTCCACCTTTTCATTGAAGCCGGTCTTTGGCGCAAGCAAATAGCCTAACCCGTGTGCCTTTGCGCTCAGAATATTAATTTGGTTTTGTTCCACCGAATAAATCGCGTACCGCTTGGAGGAAATTGAAAATCCAAATAACTGTTGCTGAACATTGTTTTTAAAATTAACTTTTTCAATTTTCAGAATGCTGTCTTTCACAGACGTGCGGTCGTATGGGTTCAAGCGGTCGATTTCATCGCGTATCTCCTCCACATCCCGCCACGTTAATGCTTTTATCGCGTCTGCCCCGTTGAATTTGTATGCTCCTCCAGGGCATGGGACGAGCCCTCCCTTCTCCGAGGCCACAATTGCCATAGAATCGGTATCGCAAAACAAGTAAGACCCTCCGCGCTTATGAACGCAATACTCAATAAGCCCGAGCATCAGCCGACCAGCGGCTGTAATAAGAGAACCAACGACCGGGAAATACCAGATACCCGCCTTTTCGAGAATTTCTGATGTAGTCGTGAATTTGGTATCTCCGGAATAAACAGAGATCGCAAAACGTTTTCTGCCCTTTGACTTTGATTGATTAATTTCAACAGAAAGGCCATAAGAACCCGCATTGGCCGTTACTTTGAGAGATCCAGCTAGGGAATCTTGACCATTCTTCTTTGCTTCCGCTCTCCTCTCAATTATTCGCTTATAAAAATCATCCTTACGAGGATTGATAGCCACTTCGCCGCGTAACCTGACCGTCTTGAGCCCATTTTGTCGCCCCTCCGGAACAATGTGAAATGCTCGAATTATATTGGGGCATTTCCCCGACCGTATCCAAGCTGCCACAACATCTGGTCCCGCATACCAAATCGGGTTTTCCGAGGTTAGTTGGTTAATTCCAATATTCGTGTTTGTGCCGTTATAGGCACTTCGAACCGGCAGAAAATCTTGATTCGGCTCGAGAAGCGCGAAAAAACGGAACTGTGGCCAATTGTTTGGAGCAAAGACCATTTCCAACGTTAGTGAATTCATAAACGTGCGAATTTCCTGGGTGGCCTCGACCCAATGCAATTGTTTCGCGGTGAAAACGTCCCACAGACGCATCAGGGCGTTCACAGAGGGATATTCCGAGGTAAGGTCGGTAACCACAATCGGTACCTCCGTGTGCCGAATGCGGCATTCCGTTTGGCCACCGTAATAGCTTTGCATTGCTATTCCCTGCGCCTCCTCCGGTAAATTGAATTTAGTGATTGGAGGTCTAATTCCCATAGCTCGCTTGTAAGCTTTTACAATGGACGCGGGCGAAAACACTCGATCCGGCATTACGTCAAGTGGATGCAGATCGAATTCCCTGCGCATTTCGCGGAGCAGAGCTTCTGTGCAGCGGACATCTTGTCTGCAATAATTAATTTCCCCTTTGGTAATGAGGCCGGTGGGCTTGTGGTCCAATTTGCCTTCAATTCCAAAGCTTTTGCAAGCTCGCTCTAGGCTATAAGAGACATTCCGAAGGGACCAGCCTAGAGTTTTCAAATCTAAAAATCTCCCTGGGACAAAGTGAAAGAGTCGTTTACCGGATATTTTCCCTTTCACTGAAATACCACTGAGCTTAATGAATGCGGCCTGGCTGTCTTTGGGAGTGATTTTAACTCTGGGCCTCATCGGATTGTTCCGTTTCTTCCCCGTTTCTGGATCAAAGTCTTCTGACATCACTAAAGACCAAACAGATTCACCATAGCGGGCGTTGGTGCAATTTACAGCAAGTCTGGATAGATCGAATGGAGCGTTAAAGCAAACGATTATACCGTCTAACTCGAGTAGGAGTGGCCAAAAGAATTCTTCAATAAATTTCGCGCGCGAAAGAACTCGTATTAGATTATTGCCATATTCTGAATCAGCCTGATGTTCTTTTGCATATTGACGCAGCGTGTTAATTGCAGCAGGCTTCTCGTTCTCAAGGTCGTCGGCATAAAAGAGAATTTCTTCGCTGCATTCATAAACCCCATATGCATTTTGCTTGCAATATCGAGCGCAGCCAAAGGTAAGTGCCTGCGATGTATCAATTGTGGTTTCGCAATCAATGATCAGGACTTGAAAAGGCCATTTTCGCGTTTTATCGCGCGCCTTTTTCCTTTTCGCGTGTTTCTCAGCAAGTTCGATAGTATGAGCACGCAGATAAATAGGAAGTTCCCTATTGCCCGTCATAATCATCCTCCGTGAGTTGCTTAGCCCATGCGACATGGCTGGCAGCGAGATCCATCAGGAATATCGCGACAGCACGCAAACATGTTGCAATTCTTGTTTTTGTATCCGCGACGGGTTGCATGCTAACATTCGCTTGGCGTAATTTCTCCGTTTGCAGGGCGTGACAATTGGCACACAGCGGAACTGTTAGGTTGCGGTCGTGAGCCTTACCGGCAACATGATGTTGTTCCAACAGACCCGATGGAATGCCTAACTCTCGAAGCCGCTCTACCTTCATGGTTTCCAGGCATTCTAATGCCGTGACACCGCACAGCAAGCAACTCGGGCTATCATTCCCCAGGTGCTTTTTTCGCTTATGTTCCCGTATGTCTGTCTTGATTGAAGATTCTTTGTTCATAGAGTTACTCCGGCAATTGATCGATAGAGTCTGTCTTCGTGGAAGCCGCTGCCAGCCAGTTCTCGCAACTTCGCCAAATCCGTTGCAAACTGATAGGTCTGATTTCCCGAACGGAAAGTCTTCCCTCGAAATCGCTTAAGTGCTGATTCGTCGGCAGAGTGCAGGTATCTCTTTACTGCGTTGTTGTAGTCGGCAATCAACGTTGCCGTCCTCGAACTCTTCACTGTGACTGCGACAAGCCGCTCTGGAGTGTGGAAGTTCAGAACGCGCGGAATCCGGTCGTATGGTTTGGCGTGATATTGGCCTCGCTTGCCTTTCCGCACTAGTGCGCTGCCCACGTAGGTCCGCACAGTAGCCGGATCAGTTCGAGTCAACTTGGAGGCCAAGGCAAGTGATATGTTCTCGCGTCGCATGACCGCGAGGGCTGCAAAGGCCCGTTCTTGGGCCAAATGCTGTTTTTGGGTTCTAGGAGCTATATTTCTTGTGCTCATTGCACTATGAAGTTAGAACAGTAACGCTCTTGTTTTCAATGTGTTACGGGTGCTTATGCAGGTTACTAAGCTGGCACAAAACAGTCTTAGTGGGCACACATGGCAGGTTCGGCTGGCAGGAATTCGCCAATGCGCCGAATCTGAGACGAACTGGCTGGCAGAAAGAAACTTCACTACCACATTTATGGTTCCTGCTTTCGGCTACATTTGAGGGAGAAGAATTGGCAATGTTTGAACCGGAAGAGAACGAAGGCGAACTCCCTTCCGAGGGCGAAGCGGATGTGTCTCATGTTGATGCAGACACAGTTTGGTTCGATTTTGTAGAGCCTGAACCTTCCCCTCCCAGCCGCGAGGAGTTGTCGGCCAGATCAGGAGAAGATCGAGATCGCCTTCTACGGATCTTGGATCAAAGTTGGCCTTTCATGGCATGGAAGATTGAACGTCTAAAGCGAGTGGAGGATGTTCCGAATGTGTTTCGCGTTTGTAGGAGTTACACAAACCACACTGTGCTCGACCTTCTCCGCACGCAACTCGATCAGAAAGCAAGAACCAAGGTAAAGGAGTGGACAGATGGTGACGCCGAGCACTTTGGAGAGAAGCTAGCCAAAAAACAACGGGAGATTGAGAGGCTGTATCGAACGCCGGAAGAAAAAGAAGAATCATTTCATGCAATAGTCCACTTCACACAGCAACAATTGATTGACTTGTTAACACAGGGTAGATATAAACATTGGAGTCCACGCATTTTGGCAAATGCTCTGGCGGGCGTACCGTCCATGGGCTATCGGCGATCTTCCGAAATCTACACCAAAATACCCAGCCCAATTTTGATAAAGGATATTCACGGAGGAAAGGTCCGATTTGGCATGCGGAAACAAACGGCTGCGGAAGGGCCGAACTACCAAATTCAGTGTTTCATCGAAAAGTTCCTCAAGTACAATCAGAACTTTGTGCCTTCGAGCAAACCAGAAGGTCAGAAACGATTGCTTAGATCAATTTCGCGATATGTAGAGGATCCTCTGACGAACGGTTTTCTTTCCGCTCACACGAGGTACCTCCTGCGCTCAATTGAGAGGGTCAAAAAGCGGCACATCAAGACGCCCGAAGCAGAGTTCTATGCAGTTGCTTATTTCTTCGCATACCTGATGCTCAATCGATCTCCAGAAGACGATTAGCCGGACTCAAGAAAGAAATGGAATCTTCTGGTTTCTGATTAAGTTCAAGCGCAAAATGGAAGTGACGGGCCTGTGGCTTGCGCCAACAAGCGACAGACCCTAACCAACACAGGAGAAATCAGCTCCCATGATAGCTACGAAAACCGTACCGCATTTACAGCGTGCCCGCAAGTTGGACACTGCGCCATTTCAGACTTCGGCTCTTCACATTCAATGTTTGTTCTCGCAAGGTCAAGGAGTCATCGTTCTCTCGGGTTATGGAATCAAAATATCTGTAGACCGGGGACACTTGGTTCTGGAGGACGGTGTCGGCAGTGAACGAAGACGCGGACGCTTTGCCAGGATTCACCATAACTTGAAGCGCGTGGTAGCAATTGGCTCTGACGGCTTCATTTCCCTTTCCGCGATCCACTGGATGGCGGATCAGAACATTTGCTTTGTGATGCTGGAGAGGGATGGCACTGTCCAGATTTGTACCGGTCCTTCTGCCCCGTCGGATGCTCGATTGCGCCGAGCGCAAGCTTGCGCCTCCCATTCTCCAGCGGCTCTTTTGATTGCTCGGGAATTGATTCGCCGAAAACTGGTAGGTCAAGAGCAGCTCGTCCGAAGCAAGCTGGCTCAGAAAGTCGTGGCCGATGATATCGCCAGTTGCGTGCAGCAATTGTCGGCGGCAGAATCGGTGGATGCCATCCGGCAAATCGAAGGTAAAGCGGGCTTTGCCTATTGGCAGGCTTGGCAGACACTTTCCGTCAGCTTTCCCAAGACCGATCTGCCGAAAGTTCCCGAACACTGGCTCACGTTTGGAACCAGACGCTCTCCGTTATCAAAGAACGCAAGACGAGCATCCAACCCGCCGAATGCCATCCTGAATTATCTGTATACGATGCTCGAGTCAGAGACGCGGCTGGCGATCAACGCTCTTGGCCTCGATCCGGGCATGGGCTTGATCCATACCGACGCGGCTTGCCGTGACAGTCTCATTTACGACATCATGGAACCGGTTAGGCCCATCGTGGATGGTTATCTGCTCGATTGGTTAACGCGATCTCCACTGAAACGGTCTTGGTTTTTCGAAATGCCCGAAGGCCAATGCCGCCTCATGAGCGACATTACCACTCAATTGACGCTGACCGGGCAGCAGTGGAGCGATGCCGTTGCGCCGGTATCGGAATGGTATGTGAAGGAATTGTGCGCTCGAATGCTCGACATGACGAAGCTTCGCAGACCGGGCACGCGTCTCACACAGGAACGTCGCCGGGCAGCAGTTGGAACTGTCGGTCCCATACCGCCAGCAGGACCGGAGCAACAGAATCTGTGCGGGCAGTGTGGGGCGGCTATTTCGGCTCGCAGACGCTTTTGTCTGGCTTGTGCGGGAAAGTTAGGAAAGGCTCGAATCATTGAGGTACAAAAGGCTGGCTTGAGCGAGGAGAGCAAAGCGAAAAAGGTGGAATCAGTCCGGAAGCACCATGCTCAGCAGCTGAACTGGTCACCTTCGGAATTGCCAGCTTGGCTTACCGACGAGTTTTACTTGGCTAGAATTCAGCCGCTGTTAAAGAATCTGTCGAGACAGGCTACAGGCTCGGAGCTTGGTGTTTCACCGTCTTATGTTCGGGCTATCATCGCTGGAAAGTATATTCCGCACAAGCGGCATTGGGTTAAGCTGGCAGGGTTGGTCGGGGTAAACGAAGTATGAAACTGTCAAGGGCTCTCGGATTGCTTTCCGCTCTGCCGCCTAATGCAGAACAATGGGCTTTGATGGTTAGACCATGATTCGAATCACGCCTGAACACATCTACCTTTTGCGTAACGCGACTGGACGACCGTTCACAGATCTGCTCGACCTTCTAATCCGCACTTCAGCGTCAATATTGGGCATTCCACGCTCGAAGGTACTGGACAATCCTCGTGTTAACCATCCCGATGGCGGGGTGGATACAGAGGTCGCAGATGGCGTGGAGCCTGATCCTTTCGGCTACCTCAGCGAACGAACGGTATGGCAGTACAAGTCCGTTGACTTGGGCTCACTAAGTGATGAAAAGGTGAAAGCGGAGATTAGCGGTAGAAGCAAGGGGTATCTCCGAGGCCGTCTTCGGGAAGGCTACCGTTACCACTTTTGTGTGGCACATGATGGGCCTCCGATCAGAAAAACTGAGATCAAAGCACTACTCGAAGCTGAGATCAGAAAGGTCAATCCGAACGCGGCAGAGCCAGTCGTTTTGTTTGCCAAGGATATTGTCGATTGGGTGAATATGTTCCCCGCGGTGGCTGCACGGATGTTAGGTTCGTCTCTGACTGATTTCTTTCACTTCGCGACCTGGCAGAACTGCGAACGTGCCGTTACCAAGACGTTCGTGCGAACCCAGGAGTCCGAGGTCATTTTTGATAGCGTGCGAGTTCATCTGGACTGGAAGATTAATTCGACAACAGTGAGGCTTACGTTATCCGGCGACGCTGGCGTTGGCAAAAGTCGCACGGTCTGCGAAGCGATTGCCACATTACCTGAGTTCGCTCCGCTGACTCTTTATACGGACGACGAAAGCAACGCCCTCGAAATCGCGCGAGCGTTGGCGAACTACGAAAACCTGTATATGGTGCTAGTGGCCGATGAATGCCTCGAACAAACAGCGTTTCACCTCGCCAGCATTCTACAGGGCGTGAGGCATCGCGTGCGGCTTGTTACTATCGATAACGCTCGTGAGAGTTCGGGTATACCGGAACTGCGTCTCAATAGGTTGCCGTTGTTGACGGTTGAGAAGGTTGTCGCGACAAACTTTCCCGACATTGATCCAAATCGCCGCTACCGGTACTGTAATCTCGCTGATGGTTATCTTCGCTTTGCAATTTTCCTCTGCTCTAACGACGGCCTGATTGTCCAAGAAGGTCATCTCGGCCAATTGCTGAGCGACACAAAGAGTTATCTTTCCACCCTATTCGGCAGAAACGGAGCCTACGAAGATGATGACTTTGAGGCCATGATGGTCATCTCACTGGTCGAGCGTTGTGGTGTTAGCTCCAATTTGTTCCGAGAGCTAGAACAACTATGTGCGTTGGTTGGACTCGATCCGAGGCATGTACGCGAACGCCTTCACCGTATGCAAAAAACTAATGGTCTCGTAGCTCGAGCAGGACGCTACTTCTATATTACGCCGGCACCAGTGGCCATGGTCTGTTTTCAGGCTGCCTGGACCAGGTGGGCCGAGCTCGATGTAAGGCCGTTTTTGACGAATTTCCCGTCAACATTGAGGCCTTCATTTCTGGCTCGTGTGGCGCGGTCACCGGAGGAAGTCGGAAGAGTTGTTAGTGCCTACTTTCAAGAGTGGGCGCTTACTCGTGGCGGAGATCTATTTAAGAGTACTGATGACACTGAACAGCTTTTACACTTAGTGCGGGCGGATCCGGCCAGAATGGTTCCGCTGCTTCGAGATCTTATACTTAACCTGGGCCCAGGCATGCTCAATAATCAGTCCGCCGGGCGACGGAAACTGGTCATCGAATCGACTGAGATCGCAGCCTTTCCTGAATGGTTTTCATTCGCGGAGGACATACTGTTTACACTTGCTTGTCATGAAACTGAATTGGGCCTGGGCAACAATGCGACAAAAATGTGGTCAGGATTGTTCGCTATTGTTTCGAATGTAGCTACGCCGTTTGTTGAAAGATTGAACAAGATCCAGGATCGACTTCAAACAGGAGATCCCGCCGCACGAATCCTGTGTGTCGAGGCGTTGCGAAGTGCGCTTGACGAGCGAGCAATCCACGTCTCACTCGGTCTGACATATGGACATTTGATAGCTCCTACACCATGGCACCCAAAGACACGGGACGAGTTTTTTGCGAACGTTAAGGCCTGTCTCTCTGAGCTAAGCATCTTGAGTGAGGACCCTGATGAGGAAGTGAGGGAAAAGGCAACTGCGGCTCTCATTGCGTCAATAAGCGACCTCACGTTCCGAGGACAGGCTCATGTCGCAAGAGAAGGCGTTGGAAGCTTGCCACCAAATCTTCGCCCTCTTCTGCGTGCGAAGCTACGCGAGTTTAAACTTCTCAACGAATCCGAGCACAGTCCGCACTCCCCAGAACAGAGACAGAGTCGTTCGGAGTCTGTGCGAGAGTGGATAGAACAACTGGCCTCAGAAGATCTCCATGACCGGCTCGTCGAAGAGGTAGGACCTGACTATTGGAATCATCATCTAGAACAAGCCGCTTGGCAAGATCGTCTAAGCCAGGTAGCAGCCCATCTTTTACAGCACGAAAACGACTTCAGTCATGAAATTCAATGGTTGAGCAGCGATGCGGCCCGGTCCTCATTAGCGTTCGGAGTCCAACTGGGTCGAATCGATGAGAAATTGCAGTTTCTGGATCGGATCACCGCAGGCTGCCGTGGGAGTCACAATCACAATCTGTTTCGCGGCTACGTAATCGGCGTAGCAGAAATTTGGCGGCCGCAGCTGCCCTCTCCACCAGCGGAAGATGTCTACAGGAAGGTGAACAAAATAATAGATGCGCTCTGGTCGGAGAATGCCATTCTAGCGTTTCGAGTCATTGCACCGTGTGGAGACTTTGTCGAGTCATTTAATCGTGCAATCGTAGGGGTTCGTCAGAAGAGTATCAGGGCTGGCCTGCTCTACGAGTTTGTGGCGTGGAATGGACCGCGACACACTCAGCCTACTGAGGTGCGAGTGGCTACCGAAACACTACTCAGAGCAGCTCGCGAGGGTGATGAAGATGCTGCCAATACGGGCCTAGAATTCATTGTCTTTCTGCTGATGCGCATGCCAGAGAACGAAGATAAATTGCTTTCACTGAAGAAGATATACGAGGACGGGTCACTGACACTCATTTTCGACCTGTTGAAGGAATCCATGATGACGACTGGAACCCTATCACACGGCTTCTCCAACATTTTCATTCTGGTCTTGCCTATAAATCCTCAGCGCGCCACTTCGATTCTGGTTCAGATGCTGAGAAGTGAAACTTACGCTACGTCGGAGACAGCAGCAGGGCTTTTACCAAGCGTTGGCGCGATCTGCCCTAATCAACTCATGGATAGTGTGGGCGAGATTCTGTTATCCGACGAAAGCAACTTCGCATTTAGATTCCGTACACTTCCAATTGTTTCTTTGCCAGCACACGTTTTGATTGATTGGCTCGAAAAACATGGAATCCAAGGTGCGCGAGTTCTTGCGCGGTTTGCCCCAGGGCCCTTTATGGCCAGTCATGGGCCGGAGCTTAATGCGGTAACACGCTATATTTTGGAGAAATACGGAGACGATGACATTGTGTTCTCGAGTTGGATGACGGGCATGAACGACGGAGGAATGTTCACTGGTTCAGTTGCGGAACGCCTGCAACAGCAGGCTTCTGCCGCGAGGCCGTTCCTTACGTACCCTATTGCAGCTGTGCAGCGCTGGGCGCGCGCCCGAATCACGTTTGCAGATCAAAACTCGGAAAGCTTTAGACACTGGGAGGAAGAGATATTCTGATCCATCGCTTAGAAATAGGCATCAAAGCGCGCGCATAATCACAACGGCATTTCAAGATGTGCAAGCCCGAAATTCATTTCCAGCGGCGATTCCGCTTCCCAGCTGCCAGACCTGAGAATGCAAAATCCGCTCTAGAACGGTGCTTACACAGCATTAATGACAGCAGTCCGCAAGGCAGCAGCATTTCTGCCAACTCTAATTTAGCCAAACAGATTTTGGCGGTTAGCGGCTATCCCGTATCCTCAAGCCATCAATTTTTTCAGCCCGTTTTCTTTTTCCTTTTCGTTTTTCGGATTTTCGCAATTCCAGTAGGGGGGTGGGGCAAAAAGTAGGCGTTCTATTGTTCTCCCCATCCGAACGCCGCGAAGCCGAACGCCTCGCCCGCAAACAAGCCTACCTGCGTATTCCGACGATGTGAATGAAAGATTCCGGGGATGTGAATAAAGTCGGAGCGAAGCGACGCTGGCTGTAAAGATGATGGCTGAAATTATTCACATGAGTCAAGAAGTTTGTATAAGTTTCAGCCGGGAGGGAGGTGTGGGGCGAGGGCGGCGACTAGAGCGCCTTGCCCCACTCAGTCCCGTAGCGACCCCGATTCCGACTCAGACTCTGGTCTGCGTCCGCGCTGCTTGCGGATGGATTCTCCGCTGAGTTCGATGCGGTAAGCATTGTGCACCAGACGGTCTAAAATGCTGTCGGCCACTGTCGGATCACCGATCTGTTCATGCCAGTGCGCCAGCGGCAGTTGCGAAGTCAGAATCATCGAACGGCGCTCATAACGTTCGTCGCACAGTTCCAGAAAGTCGCGCCGCTCAGCGTCTTTCAGCGGGGCCATCGCAAAGTCGTCCAGAAGCAGGATGTCGATACGCGCCAGTTTCGCCAGCAGGCGTCCGAAGCTGCCATCGGCGTGCGCCACCGCCAGTTCGCGGAATAACTCATTCGCCCGTTTGTGCAAGATGCTGAAGCCATCGCGGCAAGCTTTGTGGGCCAGTGCGCAGCCCAGCCAAGTTTTGCCGATGCCAGTTGGGCCGATAAGCAGCAAGTTATGATGCTGCCGCACCCACTCACCATTGGCTAATGTGCGCATGAGTTTGCGGTCCAGTCCGCGCGGATGCTGATAGTCGATGTCTTCCACCACAGCCCGCTCTTTAAGTTTGGCTGCGCGCAGGCGCCGGCTCAGCGCACGGTTTTCTTTCCAAAGCCATTGTTGATCCACCAGCAGAGCGAAGCGTTCTTCAAAACTCAGATCGCTGGTGTTGCTTGTCTCTAGTTGTACGCGGAAGGCTTCCGCCATGCCGTGCAGTTTCATCGTCTGGAGTTTCTCCAGAGTCGGTTGATTCAACATCGTGTTTTCCTTTCGTGGGTATTGCTAGGGCAAAGGTGGATGGGGTGGATCGTAATAATCAGCGCCGCGCACATTTTCATGGCGCGGACCGACTGGATTGCTTTCCGGCTCCAGCAAAATCTGCCGGTCCAGCGAGTTCTTCAGCATCGAGCGGAGGCTCTGATAGGAGAAGGCTTGCAACTGTAAGGCGCGCTGGCTGGCGGCTTCCAGTCGTTCTGCCGAGTATGTTTTTGCCAGGCGCAAAATGCCCAGACAAGAGCGGTATCCCATCTCTGGATGCGGCTTTGTCGCCAGAATGTGACTGATGACTTGTGCGGTGGCAGGACCGACCGACTCAGCCCAGTGAATCAGCCTGGATGGCGTCCATTCCAGATGTGCCTGATGACTCTTGGGCCGGTGCTCGGCAACGGTGGTGTGGCGGTAGGAGGCGCTGCTGCGCGGGTGCGAAGCACACGCACGCCATGGTGAAAGATCTCAACCGTCGAGACAGTGAATCTGGCTTCTAATGCTGCCCGACCAACTGGTAAGGAACACTGTAAAAATGGCGGTCCAGTTCAACGTGGTAGTCGATGTTGACCCGCACGTCTTCCATTCGGCCAGCTCATAACGCTTCCGTGGCAGCGGCTTCAAGGCGGGCTGGTCTAGTTCGCGAACAGGGAGGCCCGGCAGCCTTCCGTTTGCGAAAGCCGCGGTGTTTGATTCGATCTCGTAGTTCGGTGATGGCCTCATTCAATTTCGTCAGCGAAAAAAACCGCCGGTGCCGCAATGCAGCAATAATCCAGCGCTCCGCTATCTGAACTCCCACTTCCACCTTGGCTTTATCCCTCAGTTTTTCGGGACGCGCCGGCATGACCGCAACGCCATAATGTCGGCCATCTCGTCATAGGTGCGGTTCAGATCGGGCTCATACGGCAAGCTCGATCCACGCCGGTCTTTCGGGTTGTCGGGGATCACAAGGATGGGCATACTCCTGCCATAGAAGGCAAAGGCGCGCACATGGCAATCGATCCAGTTCCACAGATCCTGGTTGCGTGTGGCGTGGATAAAGGTGTAGTTCGACGCCCCCATCACCGCCACGAACAGCGAGGCAGCATCGATCTCGCCGACTTCGCGGTGGTAAAGCGGGACCGTGCTTCCCGCCCAATCGACAAACAATTTTTCCCCGGGCCGGTGTTCCTGCCGCAGCACCACATCGAGCTTTTCTTTCCAGGCGTTGTACAACTCGCAGAAGCGGCTGTAGCCATAGCCGCCTGGTTCGCGCGCACGATACTCCTCCCAAAGCAACTGCAAGGTGAGGTGCTTATGTGATTGCAGCTCGCTATGCAGCGCCGTGAAGTCGGGAGCTGGCCGATCGCGCATGGATCCGGCTGGCCGTCCCCGGCGCGTGGCAAACAGCAGCCCTTCCAGCTTTGCTTCATCGCAGCCTTCCGGAAGCGGCCACTGCAAATCGGTGGCGGCAAACCGCTCCAGATAACGATGTACGGTCGCCTGGCCGATGTTGCAGCTCCGGGCGATCTGGTCCTGTCTGAGTCCCAACTCATAGCGAAGACGAAGTATCTCTTTAATTTTTCGCATGGACACCTGCTGTTGAGCCACGGAATCTCCTCCACGCTCAGTAGAGAAACTTCCGTCTCCAGTTGTCCAGCGCCGCTCCCTCCGAAGATGAAGCTTTCTTTAGAAAATCATTCCGACATGTGAATAATGTTTCCGATCCGGCGCATTTTTTTATTCATCTTTTATCGGAATCCTCTATTCACATCCCCGGAATCTTTATTCACATTTTGTCGGAATCCTTCATCCACATGCCCCGGAATCC
>CAVOJX010000006.1:0-498378 GCA_963696305.1 Bryobacterales bacterium
CGGCAGGAACCAGTTCCGTGGTCCTGGATTCTTCTGGTCCGACATGTACCTGACAAAACACATTCCTCTTAGCGATAAGGTCACCATGAGATTGGACGCGCAGTTCTTCAACATCTTCAATCATCCCAACTTTGGACTGCCCAGCAACGTGTTGGCCGGTGTTCCGGGAAAACCCTCGACGCAGACAGGATTTGGAGCGCTGACCTATACCACTTCCCCACCGACTGGTCTGCTCGGAGTGGGCTTGGGTGGCGATAGCAGTCCGCGCATGATCGCCCTGCAAGTGAGACTGGAATTCTAAACGGAGGGAAGTTCGGTTGACAGTCGTCAGACCAAGCAGCCTGATGGCCATCGTCGTGGCATTCCTGCCGCTCCTCAGTGCGGCATTTATGGACACTTACTTTCAGAAATTAAGTGCCAAGCTGGCCAGTTTGGAGACCAGTCGGGGTCAGCAGCAGCCGCAACTCTGGCCGCGAATGGCACGGCGACCCTCCAGGACACGATGGGAATGGCGGCAAGAGCGGCGATGGAATCTGCCCATGTGATTCGAAACACGGCGTTAAGGACGAGTCCGGCCAGAGCGAGAAGGGCGAGATAGGCGCAGGTGGCGGACTGGACCGCGTCCGCGGCGAGCGCGTTGTTGCAGGTTCGGCGAGCGAGCTTACGCTTTTGCCACGCGAGCAGCGGCATGACGACCAAGGCAGCAACGGTGATGCCAATTCCGAGAAGGCTCGCCTCGGGTTGAATCTTACCGGCCAAGGCCAGCATGGAAGTGACTCCGACGACGGCGGCGAGGACAAAGAGCAGGGTTCCGGAAGCGATATCGATCCGCTTGTGGTTGAAGCTGAATCGGGGAGCCAGAGCGAGGACGACAAGAGAGGCGGAGAGCAACTCCACAAAACTGTCAAAACCGAAGGCCAGAAGCGCGGGGCTATGAGACCCGCACGGCAGAAAACAGGGAGACGGCGCATTCGACGAGCATCCAGGCGAGGGTGATGGACTGCAGAAAAACGAGCCTGCCCCGCGCTGGAGAAAGCGAGGCCGAGTTATCAGGAAAAGCGCTCATGGGCTAAGCGCTGAATGATACTGCATACCGAAAGAAACGGCTTCCGCAAAGCGAGCGGGAGGGCAGAACTGAATGAGACCTTAGGTGCAGGCGTTGTTTAAGGACGGTGTAATCTACCGGGAGTCCCGCCGTTAGGACCCCCGGAGGAATAGAACGATGAAGGGAAACGCAAAGGTTATTGCCGCATTGAACGAGGCTCTGCAGGAAGAGCTGTTGGCCATTAACCAGTATTTTCTGCACTCGGAGATGTGCGCGAACTGGAAATACGAAGCGCTGTCGAAGTTCATCAAGAAGCAGTCGATTGACGAGATGAAGCACGCGGAAAAGCTGGTGGAGCGAATTGTGTTCCTGGACGCGACGCCGACGCTGACTGGGCCGACGCAGTTGAAGGTCGGCAAGAACGTGAAGGAACAGCTGGCCAGCGATCTGGAGCTGGAGCTGGGAGCGGTGAAGGTGTACAACCGCGCGGTTAAGCTGTCGCGCGACGAGGGCGACAACGCGAGCGCGGAGATTTTGAGGATCTGCTGAAGGACGAAGAAGAGCACGTGGATTGGCTGGAGGGGCAGATGCATCAAATCGCAGAGATCGGGTACGAGCGGTATCTGTCGGAGCAGATTCACAAGGCAGATTAGGGAATGGTGGAATCGAGGGAAAGACCCGCGAAGCGCGGGTCTTTTTGCGAGGGTAAGGGAGGAGGGGCCCGGCAGATGTGGGGCACCCGGCGCGGTCGAGCATCGAGCTACACCTGCCCCGCCTGCCCCGCGCTGCAAAGCCCCGCGGCGCTGCCGATTAGAACGGAACAGCACAATCCGCGCCACCCTGCGACGCCAGATCGCAACCCATCTGGCTCGCTCTCTACCCAGATGCCCCTGCTGCCTGCGTTCATTCTTGCGCTCTCCGCGCATCGCCCATCGCGTGCAGCTTCACCTCGCCTACTCCAACCAGATTGCCGAGGGCGGCGGCGTCATCACGGGAGGGCTGGATAACGTCGCCGTGTGTTCACCAGACCCGGTCACCGGCATCACTCCCTAGCTTTGCCCGCTCGATCACGACCAGCGCAACACCCTCAACGTCGGCGGCATCGTCACCCTCCCCTGGAGCTCCTATGCCTCCACCAACGTCTACTACGGCTCCGGCTTCAGCAACGGAGCACAAGGTGTTCCCGGCTGGCCCTACACCGGGGCCTATCTCCCCGGCCACACCACCTTCGATCTTTTACTGGGCAAGGATTTCGGCAAGTAACTCACTGCCACATTCACCGCGTTAAACGTTACCAACCGCCGCGTCATCTACGACGACAGCCTCACCTACGGCGGTTTCCACTGGAACCTGCCCCGCCAGCTTTATGTCGAGCTCCGCTACCGCTTTCACTACTGATCGCCACAACATCGAGCCGGAAAGCAATCTGTATGAAGAACGCCTACCGGCTCAGGCTGAAACTAAACTTTGTGAATTTAGCGCAAGTAGATGTAAAAAATGCCCTCGCGGAAGCGTAGGGCATTTTCCATGGGCTCCATTGTAGAAGGCGTATCTGAGGCAGTCGAATCCTGTAGGCGAGCTATCTCCATCTTGGCATCCGCGCCGGAGAAGCACCGCTAACACGGAGAGCCGTCGTCCGCAGCTTGCTCATGCATGAGTTGCAAGAGTAGGCTTACGCGCCAAGGACGAAAACGGAATCCAGTCTACTGCCACGGTATCGTTTTCGGCTGGATGGACGCTGGTGTAGGGCTACGATCACTGATTCGAGGCGCGAATGCGGGGAGAGAGGCCTATCCGTATGGAAATAATTCTTATAGGCTGCAATCCAGTCCGTGGCAATGTCGCGCTGCGCTGTAGACAGATCAAGCTTACCTTCACAGACCATCTGGTGGAGATGTTCTTCTAACGCATCCTTAACGTGCGCATTCCAAGTCCGGGATGCATAAGGTTGCGGCCATAGATTGTGGATGTCTTCCGCACCGCCCAATCCCGGAGCAATCAGATAATCGATCTCATAGTCGCCCGCGCGAGCATTCACAACTCCATACTCGTGGAGAACCTCTTGACGCAACAACGTTGATACCTCTCCGATTACCTCCTCATGAGGCATCGAGCAAACGTCGCTGACAGTAACAGGACGTGTTGCGCCTGGTGTAAGGCTGCGGTCCGGAACTGCTGCGCGCTCGATGGGCGCAACGATTGAGCTTGACCTGCGCAGAGCGGAATGCTGGAGGAGAAGCCCACCAGCCACCGAGGCAATGACAACCGCGGCACATAGGAACGCCGTAGCGCGCGTGACCGTGGTGAACTGGACTAACCAGCGCCACGAACTCTCTTCAGGTTTCGATGCTAGTTCAGAAAGTTGCGCTCTCAAAAGCGCACGTGGGCCGGCAATCGGTGGCAGTTGTGGATCGAGAGTCTGCCGGTGAGCTTTCGCGAAATCGGCAATTGTTCCTTCGATTTCCGCCATCCGGGCGCGGCAGCCCCAGCAGGCAGCCAGGTGGGCGTTAACTTGAGCTGCGCGACGGGCCGGGAGTTCCCCGTCCGCCGCCAGAAGCAGCTCTTGATCCGACAGGTGCAGGTCTTCGTTCAGCATAACTTATCTCCCGTCCGCACGAATCAACCGTGCCAGTGATCGAGTCAGCGATATAGATACAGCTCCCAGGGACATTCCGAGTACCGATGCGATTTCCCGGTAGCGGAGACCCTCCGCACGCAGCCGGAGGCAACCCTGATCCGCTTCCGGAAGAGCTTGAACAACGGCCAGCAAGCTCCGCCGCCTTTGAGCCGACGATAGATGTTCTTCAGGATTCGGCGATGGGTCAAACGGCTCTTCCGCAATCGCCCAGTTGGATACCACGTTGTCACACAATCTTTCGTTCGCGTAACGCTGCTTCAGCGCGAGATTATGCGCAACGCTGAAGATCCAGCCGCGAAGGCTCCTCCGGGATCTGCCTAATTGGAGATGCCGGAAGAGGGCGAGGAACACTTCCTGGATAACTTCTTCGGCATCGTGCACCGGTAAGCCCAAGGAGATCGCATAACGGAGAAGCGGAGTGCGAAATTGCTCAAAGAGTTCCATGACCTCGCGCTCGATCTCCGAGGGTTTCCCCGCAAGCGCCGCGTCAGCGGCGATAGGGAAAGGCAGCTCGTTGATCGAATCGGTGGGAGACATATGCTTTGGTCCTCATAGTGTATATTCCATTCCCCCCGCTTCTGTTCAAGGTTTTTCGAACATGTTTTTGAATTTCCCTCAAAAGATTGCGAAGAGACTGAACAAAACGGTCAGAAATGGAATTACCAAAGTGAGGGATGGAAAAGGCTCCTGATACTCCACCCGAAGGAACTATCCAGGAAAGAAATGTCTGTGGGGAGGGATCCGAGTGTTTGAACTCGTCGCGATTGCGATCCTTGGGCCGATGATCTGTGCGCTCCTTTGGGCACTGGCCTACGTTGCATCGAGGGAAGCTCTCACACGGCTACGGGCATTCTTTTTAAACTTTCTCGCGAGATTTAAAAAAAAGACTGAACAAAACGACCGGAAACAGAATTACCAAGATGAGGGCTCGAAGAGGCTGCCGATATCCCAGCCGAGGTGACGATCCGGGAGGAATGCGCTTTCCGGAGAATGCTTTTTTACAAGCCCTGAAAACTTAGCCAACTGGATGCCACCAATGATGAGAAAGGCACTGATTCTTGCTGTACTTCTGTGGGTTCTGCCCCTGCTGGCGCAAAGCAACACCGGGGAACTGCGCCTTACCGTCACCGATCCGTCTGGCTCAGGCGTGAAGAGCGACGTGACGTTGTTCAGCGGAGCCAACCAGTACAATCAGACTCTGGTTTCCGATAACGCCGGCGTTCTTGACATCGAGCGACTGCCCTTGGGACCTTACCAGCTCACGGTGAAGAGCAAAGGCTTCGCCGAGTACTCGCAACCAGTTGAGATCAATTCGGCTCTGCCGGAAAACCTCACCATCAAGCTCACGGTCGCCTCGGTGAAGACCGAGGTTACCGTCAGTAGTGCGGTGTCCACTCTGGTCAATCCCAGTCAAACCAATTCGTCCCAGGAGATCGGTGAAGAGAGGATTGAGGACCGGGTGGCTTCGCTGCCGGGGCGTTCGCTGCAGGAACTGGTGGACGATGAGCCGGGCTGGTTGTTTGAAGGCAATGACGTACTACACCCGCGCGACTCTGAGTACAATACCCAAATCGTCATCGATGGCATTCCGCTCACTGACGACCGCGCACCAGGCTTCTCGCCGGACCTGCCGGTCGAAGATGTGGAGCACGCCAAGGTTTACACCGCCGGCTTCCCCGCCCAGTACGGCCGCAGACTTGGCGGCGTGATCGCCCTCGATACGCTCGGCCCCAACCAGCCGGGGCTGCACGGCAAGATCGAGTTGTACGGTGGCAGTTACGATACCGCCAGCGCCTACACCGAACTGCACGACACCTGGAAGGGAAATACGCTCGGCGTCTTCGGCTACGGCGCCATGACCGATTTCTTTCTCAATCCGGTGGTGACGCAAAACTACCACAACGATGGAACAACCGGCGGCTGGGGAGGGAGCTTCGAGCGCGACCTGACACCCAAAGACCGGATCACGATGACGGTGCGGCATGGCTTTTCACGCTTCCAGGGTCCCAACGAGATCGTGCAGCAGGTCGGTGGCTCTATCCCCACCGTGAGCAACCCCGGCGTACCATGTGCGCCAGACGAGAACGATGCGAATTGCGTGTTCATCCCCGGCGGACAGCTTCAAGATGGCTCTAACTTCGAAACCATCGGGACGGCGATCTATCAGCACATCTTTTCTGAGGACACCATCGGCTGGCTACGCGGAATGGTGCGCGAAAAGGAAAGAGACTACGCGTCGAACACACTGTCCTGGCCAATCGCCGATAACCAGAACAATTATTTCGATCAATATTATTTGAACGGTGTCCTTGCGCTGCACCGCCACAGGCAGGATTGGCAGTTCGGATTCGAGTCGGACAACATGATCCTGCATGAAAACTTCAACTACCAGATCCCGGACTGCACCGACCCGGATGGCACGGAAGACATCAACATTCCGCAGTGCCCGCTCAATCAGAACACCGTAGGGCTCTTCGATCCTTCAACTCCATTGAGCTTTTCCTTCCGCGACAGCCGTTGGGATCTGGAACAGGCGGCATGGGTGGCGGACACATTGCACCTGGGCAAGTGGACCGTCGATGCCGGTCTGCGCTGGGATCACTATCAGCTGATCGTCAACCAGAACGCCGTCAGCCCGCGCATCGCCGTCTCGCGCTATTTCCCCAAGACGGGCGTATTGCTGCACGCCTCCTATGACCGTGTCTTCGAGACGCCCAACTTCGATAACATTCTTGTCTCCAGCTTGGCTACCGGCGCAGTGACCACGAACGGAGTGCCCGTCCCTATAAAGCCTGCCTATGGCAATTTTTACGAGGTCGGCGCCACGAAGGGCTTCAACCAGCATCTGCGCGCGGATGTAAACTACTATATACGCCAGGAAAGAAACTTCCAGGACGACGATACCCTGTTAGGCACCGTCGTCGCCTTCCCCATCTCCTTCGATCACGACTACGTCTACGGGGTGGAGGCAAAGATCACCGTACCGCAGTGGTGGCACTTTTCCGGCTGGGTGAGCTACTCCTACATGCTCGGCAATGCCTGGTACCCGGTCACGGGTGGGCTCCTCTTGGAAGACGTTAGCAGTTTTTCTCCCAGCGGACATTTCCCTATTTCACAGGACCAGCGCAACACCGGGCGCTCCCGAGTTCGCTACCAGGTGATTCCGCGCCTGTGGGTTGCCTTTGGCGCCGACTACAACAGCGGTTTGCCCTTCCAGGCCGATCTCCTTCCCGCTCAGTACGTAGCCATCTACGGACAGAACGTTGTCAATCAGCTGAACTTTGACCGCGGACGCATTTTGCCAGAGTGGCTGCTCAATGCCTCGGTCGGCGCCGACCTCTACAAGCACAAAGGGTGCGAGGTCCACGCGCAGTTCGACGTCGCCAACCTGAACAATACGGTAAATGTTCTGGATTTCGGCGGGCTGTTCTCGGCGAACGCGATTGGCCCGGCGCGCGCCTTCTACGCGCGCCTGAGCACAACGTTTTAGCAGGGGCGAGGTCATCGCATTGCGGCGCGCGCAAAACCAGTTCCAAAAGCAACTGCCCCACTCAACTTGAGTGGGAGCAGTTGTCGTTGGCTCTTTGCTGAAGCTGCCGGTGATCTACTTAAGCCATCCGGCGAGCCCAGGAGCAACAAAATGGACGCGATCGACTTCGGAGGACTGTTCTCCGGCAACGCAATCGGCTCGGCGCGTCAATATACCTTTCGTCTTGTAACCACTTTCTAGGCGGTGGGGTTCAGCAACGGCATGAAGAACGTGGGCTGGCTTTGTCGACTGTTTCAACTGCCGGCAGATCCACGCTCCCTTCCTTGCCCTGCTCTGCTGGATACCGTTCGCATGGAAGCAGCGCCTCCCAATCCTGCTCGCAGTGGTGGCCATTGCCTCCATCGCTTCGCACATGCCGAACAGTTCCGGCATTACCCAGGCCGTTCAGAAGGGTGATCAAGTGAGCGGTGCTATGGCGGAAGCTACCAGGAAGGAAGAGGCAAGAAAGCTTACTACTAATAAGAAGAAGTAGCACTGACTACCTCTCATACTTCGTACTCCTCGAGTGTTAAAGGTCGGGATTCATGTCTCGGCCTTTTTTTATTTCCCTCAGGAACTACCCGGGCGGGCAACCATTGCCCTGGCAACCCGATTTGCGTTGGTGGCGCTCAACGAGTGGTCGTTCTATCCACGCCCAGAAATGAAATCCGGAGTTCTTCGTAAAAGATCGTTCATGGACGGATAATCCCAGGGGTTGGTGAACACCCCATATCCAAGGATTCACGTCGTGAACAGCCGGAAGAAGGTGAGGTCCAAAGCCGTAAATCATCTCTTGTTAATCTGGGTGCGCTAAAGTCCTATCCAGGGGAGTAGCCGAACTCGGGAGGACAGGCTTGGGCCATGAGTGCCGCAACCGGAACAGAGGCGTGGCTAATTTTTAGCAGAATCGTGTTTTCGTTGTTTCTGTTTCGATTCTTCAGGCGCTGGCGGCACCTTGCCTCGTGTACCTCTCTTGCGTTTATCCTCCTCCTCGCCGTCGATTTGTGGGCCGGAACTGGTGGGAGGGTCTCCGGAACGGTGAAGGATGTAAGCAACGCCGTCGTTCAGGATGGAACCGTAAAGGCAGCCAATATCGACACCGGAGTCCTGCGGCAGGTCAAAACCAACGACCGCGGGTTCTATTCCTTTCCCGACCTTCCCATCGGCCGCTACAACATCATGATCGAAAAGGCTGGTTTCAAGTCCTACGAGCGGACTGGTATCACTCTCGATGCCAATAGCGCGCTTACGGTCGACGCCGTGCTGGAGATTGCCCAACAGGAGCAGTCGGTCACGGTGAGCGAAAACACGGTTCAGGTGGAAACCTCAAGCACCCAGATGGGCGAGGTCATCGGCAGCGCGAAGATGGCCGCCATGCCCTTGAACGGCCGCAGCTATACCGATCTGCTCGCCCTCCAACCGGGCGTTGTGCCCGCCAACTCGGTCACCGCCAGCACGGTGTCGGATGCAGGCGCAGACCCGCTTACGCCCTCCGGCGGATTGAACCCTGGAACCATTTCAATCAACGGCCAGCGGGAGTTCTCCAATGCCTTCATGGTGAACGGCAGCGACGTCGAAGAGGACGTCAGTTCCGGCGCGGCGATCATCCCCAACCTTGACTCCATTGCGGAGTTCCGTATCCTCACTAGCAACTCCGACGCCGAGTATGGCGGCCACAGCGGCGGACAGATTAACGTCGTTACCAAATCAGGCACCAACCAGTGGCATGGTGACGCATTCGAATTTCTGCGCAACACCAGCCTCGATGCCCGCAACTATTTTTCTCCTACGCGCGGCACCTTTGACCAGAACCAGTTCGGCGGGACTCTTGGCGGTCCGATTCGACAGCAACAAAGCGTTTTTCTTCGCCGATTATCAGGGAACGCGATCCACGCAGGGAATCGATACGGGCCTGATCCCAGTGTCCCATCCGTGCAGGACCACCTCGGCAATCTCACCGATCTGGCAAGTTCGCTGAATAGCAGCTTCACCAGCCAATTTCCCAACTACGTGGTCCCCACCTCTGCGTGGTCCGCACCGGCGAAGAATCTGCTGCAATACATTCCCCTGCCCAACGCGCCCAACAACATCTTCACCACCTCGGCCTACAACGAAACTTTGCGGGACGACAAGGGAGCCTTCCGTCTGGACTACGAAAGCCGCTGGGGACGGCTCGACGCCTACTACTTTCTCGACGACTACACCTATAACAATCCTTATCCGGTCGCGCAAAGCGGGGCGAATGTGCCGGGCTTTAACGCGCTCTACCTGGGACGGGCTCAGTTGCTCAGCCTGGGCGACACCAAGACGCTGGGTTCCACGGCCGTCAATGAGTTTCACTTCACCTATATGCGCGATTCCAACGATCTCGGCAAACCTATCGGCGGACTCGGCGTCAGCCTGGCGTCGCAGGGCTTTGTCACCGGCGCTGGAACGCCCGGCATCGTTCCACTCGATCCCCGTGGCCAAGGAGTTGAGAACATCAACTTCAATGCCTTCTCCATCGGGACAAACGCGAACGAACTGAAGCAGGCCAACAACACTTTCCAATGGATCGATAACTTCTCCAAAGTGGTGGGCCTCCACACCCTCAAGTTCGGGATGGAGTTTCACTACGACCAGATCAACACCGACGCGATTTCGCAAGCCAATGGAAGCTTTATATTCACGGGGAGCCAGACGGTCGACGGGCTCCGACTTTGCCGATTTTCTGCTGGGATTGCCGAGCCAGTACAACCAGAGCCAGTTGCAGCCGTTTTACCCTCGCAGCAAATACTGGGGCCTGTTTGCGCAGGACAGCTGGCGCATGCGTTCGGACCTGACGCTGAACTACGGTCTGCGCTGGGACCGCATCGAGCCCTGGTATGAGAAAAACAACGGGATCTCCACCTTTGAACCCGGCAAGCAGTCGGTCGTCTTTCCCGGCGCGCCGGCAGGCATTCTCTTTCCCGGCGATCCGGGCGTCTCGCGCACCCTGGCGCCTCCGGGAAACCTTGACTTCGCGCCACGCATGGGCTTGGCCTACTCACCCCAGGCGGCGAAAGACACCTCTCTTGGAAAGCTCACGGGCGGGCCCGGCAACACCAGCATTCGTGCCGGCTTCGGTATCTACTACACGGCGATCGAGGCGCTCACGCTCGGGATACTTGCCGGCAACGCGCCCTTCGGAATCACCTATTCGAGTCCCGCGCCGCCGCTGTTCGCCACACCCTTCATAACCGCGTCAACCGGACAGAACCAGGGCCAGCCATTTCCGGTCGCACTGGTCTCGCATGGTGCATCCAGCAGCAATCCGAATCCAAACGTCAATTGGCCGCAATACCAGCCGATCAGCGGCATCCCCGGATATGCCACATCCAACCGCATCCCATATGTCGAGCAATACATGCTTTCGATCGAGCGGCAACTCGGCTCGAACACGGTGCTCAGCATCAGCTACGTGGGATCGCAGGGACACCGGTTACTGGTGATGGCGGAAGCCAACCCTGGGAATCCCGCGCTCTGCCTGAGTCTCAGATCCCGGACTGCGGTCCTTTTGGGGAGAGCGGTGTCTATACAACGGCCTCGGGGCAGTTGATTAACGGAACGCGTGGCCCATTAGGCTCCAATTTCGGCAGCGACACCCTCCAGAAGACCATCGGGAAATCGAATTACAACTCCCTCCAACTCAGCCTTCGCCACACCAGCGGAAGGCTGGAACTCTCTGCCGGATACACCTACGGCAAGTCTCTGGATGAATCCTCCAATCTGGGCGAAGAGGTCAATCCGATCAACCCTGCTCTCAGCTATGCCTTATCTTCCTTTGATATCCGGCAAAACTTTGTCGTCAGCTACAACTACCGGATTCCATTTGAGAATCTCTTTCGCGCCTCCAACCGTTGGACGCAGGGCTGGGAAATCTCCGGGATTACGCACTTCTCCACCGGCCTGCCCGTCACTCTCTACAACAACACGGACAGCTCCCTGCTCGGCACCATTCCCGACGGCATCAATAACAACGGCGTTGACACCCCGATCGTGCTCCCGGGCAATCTTGGAATCAATCGAAACCCGCGGGGCGGCAAGCCGGCCTTTAACACTGCACGGTTCGTTTCCCCCGCCGATCTGAAAGATCCCCAAGGACCCTATCTTGGTCAGATGGGCAACGTCCCACGCCGTTTCTTCTACGGCCCCGGCCTGGAGAACTTCGACATGTCCCTGCAGAAGGAAATCGCACTGCATGAAAGCAAAATGCTCCAGTTCCGGCTGGAGGCATTCAACGTCTTCAATCACGCCCAGTTCTTCGGCGCTTCCTCTGTCGATGGAAACATTAGCGACTATGGCTCCACGTTTGGCCAAGTCGTCCATGCCGACGCCCCCCGTCTCCTTCAACTGGCCGCCAAGTTCTTGTTCTAAACCAAGATCTCCTTTTCGAAGTTGAAGCGGCTGCCTTTATGATGGCGGCTGCTACTACCGGGCGTTCCAATTCCTTCCATCCGCGCGCTGAGAAGTTGGCCCCTATTGCCCCGATAAGAGTGCAACCCGCCGGCGAATCATGTTTTCACCATAACCGGGCTAAGCCAAAAAGCAGGAACTCGGATTCACAGATTGTTCACATAGCGTTCACCGCGCTGTCAAAGTGACTTTGGTAACGTTGCCGAGTCTGAGAAGTATCCCTCGCCGGAGCACTGCTAGCTCGCGCGGTGCTAGGGAAACAATGGCGAAACCAATAAGGGCCTCAATTCTTCTGCATGATGAAAGGAACCCCCATGCATCTCAAGGAGCTTCTGAAGTCCGGATGCGCCTCCATGGTGGCGGCTGCGATGATGCTGCAGCCCGTCGCAATGGCAGCTCAGAACGCGCAAAACGTTGTCGTGACTGCGCCGCCGTCGAGTGCCACCTACACTGGGTGGCGCAACGATCAGCGAAAACGCCAAGAATTTCTCACTCAGGCCCCTTCGAGGTCCTATGGCTCGACCTCGCGGCTGTATCACAGCGTCAGTTCCATGGGAGCGCTCAAGAGGGCGGAAAAGCTTGCGCTGCTGCAGCGGAACTTGAAGTACGTGTTCGTAATCTTCCAGGAGAACCGCTCCTACGATCATTACTTCGGCACCTACCCCGGAGCCAATGGCCTGTTCGCGACGTACCCCGGCGCAAACGACAAGGACCCTTTTGCTAAGCCGGGCATCGACTTGCCGAGCTTCACCTCCACGATCCAGACGGTCACCTCCAACGGCACCGTGAGCTATTCCACGGTGAGTCCATTCCTGGTGCCACGCGAGATCGTCAACCAGGCCGGCACCGCGACGACGATCTACTCGGAGGACATGTACTCGGTCGACCACAGCCACACCGGCTACATCAACGACCTGCACTCCGACCAAGCCACCCGCTCGGTGCCGCAGAACGACGGCTTTCCTCTCGATCAGGAAGGTCTCTACTACGATAACGACAGCTCCGGAGTCAGCGCGACGATCTACAGCACCTCGACCCACGCTGCGCCCACCAGCAACGCCACGCTGCAAGCCAAACAGAAGGGCGAGATCGTGATGGGTCACGTAGACTGCGACACGATCCCGTTCCTGTGGCAGTACGCCGACCGCTTCACGATGTTCGACAACATGCACCAGACCGCGATCGGACCTTCGACCCCGAACGCGATCGCGATGATCGGTGCACAGACCGGTGACACGCAGTGGGTGCTCCATCCGGACAACTACGACAGCTACAGCATCACCTATGGCTCCCCGACCGCGGTGAGCCACATCGCGTACACGGTGCCGAATCTGACCGACGCTCCGCCCTTTGCCGGCAGCGCGAGCGACGACGCGGCGGTCAAACCTCCTTATGGTCCGGATGAATCGAGCGGCCAGGGGGCAACGACCATCGGTACTCCCAAGGCCGGCCAGGAAACACTCACCTTCGCTTCGTTGCCGCTGTCCTTCATGGGCAACCAGGTCACGACCATCACGGCCGCCGATCAACATCCGACATTCGATCTGCCCGACATAACGCAAGACATGCAAACGATCGGGGTGAAAGATCCGAGCGTTCCCTGGGGATGGTATCAGCAGGGCTATGGTCCAGAGCCCTTCGACGGTACGGCGTTCAACGACGATGAAGCCGACTACACGGCCGCCCCGGAGCATGCCTCCTATATCGTGCACCACAATGGCCCGCAGTACTTCGGCTACCTCGGCGACAACACCACCGAACAGGGCAATATGCACGGCCTGCAGCAGTTCTACACCGACGTTGCCGCCGGCAACCTGAGCTCGAAGGGCGGCGTTTATTACATCCGCGGCGGCTATTACAACAACCTCAACCAAACCCCGCTGGATCCGAACACGGCCGTGAAAACCGATTTCCCGGGCAACGATGATCACGGCTCGTACTCGGACTCGCAGATATCAGAAGCAAGCGTAGCCGCGACCATCAACGCGATCGCGAACAGCCCCTACTGGAAACAGAGCGCGATCATCGTCACCTATGATGAGAGCGACGGGTTCTTCGACCATCAACCCGAGAAGTTCCGCACTTACGGTCCCGACGGACAGCCCGAGACCGGTGGCCCACGCATACCGCTAATAGTGATCTCGCCATTCGCGGTCACACACGGCGTGAGCCACGTCTACAGCGAGCACTCTTCGGTGATTCGGTTCATCGAGGAGCTGAAAGGTCTTGTACCACTGGGGGATCTGCCGGACGAGGCCGCTGCATTCAAGACGGGAGCAGAGCCTGTGCACGACGCCGCCTACCTACAGCGGTGCCACGCCCGAACCCACGCTCGTGCTACCGGGAGCACAGTCGACGACGACGGCGATCAATCCATTCTGCCTGCCCAACGGCTCGCCGCAGACCGCACTCGGGCCCGGAGATGTCTATCCCGGGATGGGTGATCTCTCCGAAGCCTTCGACAATGATCGGCTGCTCGGCAAAGTCCCGCCGCTGCCGGCGAGCTATGTGATGATCCCAACAGCAACCGTCGAAAAACTGCCGCACTACAGTGCAATCGGTGCCTGCGCCGACCCGGCACTCAACATCGTGCCGACGGACTACACCCACGGCTACAGCTCGGCACCGTTCGATCCGACCGGTACGCTAACAGCCGTGCCGGTGGTCGATCCGCCGCCTGCGGACTTCAATCCCCGTCCGACGGTGAGCCTCGGCAGTCCTTACTACAACACCAGCAGTAACACTGCTGCCAACTCAACGACCGGCACCGGAGGCCCCTGGCCCCAGTGATCGAGCAACTGAGCCGGGATGGCCGCGCGGCCGTCCCGGTTTGGTGGAGAGCATGAACTTGAGGGGTTGGAGGGTATGAATTTGAGGTGGATTGGATTGCTGGCGGCAGCACTGCTCGGGCTCGCGGCGCACGCGGGCGCGGAGACACCACCCGTCACTGCCGGCGCTACGCTTCGACAGATTCAGGCGGCTGGGGAGCTGCACTGCGGTGTGGTCGTCGCGCGAGAGGACTGGAACAAGGTCGACCTGCATGGGGACTTGAGCTCGCTCGATGTCGAGATCTGCAAGGCTGTCGGTATCGCAGCCCTGGGCACGCGTGCCAAGATCGACATCACCACATTCAATTCCGAGCTCGAGGCCGAACAGGGACTCAGTCATTCGCGTGTTGAGCTCGTGGTCGGAGTGACTCCGAGTGCTTCAGCGGCCGCGCATTGGAAGGTGGCCTTCGGTCCGCCGGTGTTCTACGACGGCCTCGCCGTTCTGGTGCGGCCGGACGTGCCGGCGAAGCACCTGAGAGATCTTGCCGGCCGCAAGATCTGCGTGATCGATGGCACCGACAACGACCGCGTCCTGGAAGCGCGCGCGGGCACGTTCGCGGCCAAGTTGCGCGTCTCGACGTGGCAGGAAGAGGGCGAGATGGACGATGCGATGGCGACTCACTGGTGTGACGCCGTCGGCGCCTACGTTTCGCGACTGGTGCCGCTGAGTCGCCAATACCGACAGCTGGCGAAGGCGCGTATTCTCCCGGACCTCTTGACGCTTTCGCCCGTTGCTCCCGCCTACCGGCGCGACGACGCCCAATGGGGGCTACTGGTCGACTGGACGATCTATGCGCTCATCCAGGCCGAGGCGAGCGGCGTCACTCGCGCCAACGTGGCCGCGCAAAAGGCGAGCGAAGACCCGGTGGTGCAGCGCCTGCTCGGAATCGATTGGGTCACGAGCCAGGCGCTCGGGCTGCCGAATAAGGATTGGGCCGCCACGGTGATCTCCGCAGTTGGCAATTACGGCGAGATCTACCAGCGCACCGTCGGCGCTTCTCTCCAGCTACCGCGTGGAGTGAATGCGCTGTGGCTGAACGGCGGACTGATGCATGCACTTCCCATCCAATGAAGGCACCGGCGTGCAGGCCGTCACGAGCAGCTAGAACTTCAGCATGCTACTGCGTTCGCGTCCTGGCGGCTCGCGTCAACTGAATTGCCGGCGCATGGGACTTCAGTCGGCAGCATAAGCCACCCCCCTCACGCTCAGCTTCTCACCCTCTCTCCGGCACCCGCCCAGGCTCCGGCCGGCGTGCTGTCGGTCGTCGGCGTCTCCCCAGCCCGCCGGCTCCACCCCATTACTGCCGCTTCGCCATCCTCTTGCTGACAACCCGTCGGGTCTGCCCCAGAAGTCAACTACTCCCCCTTGAGATTTGCGATCAGGAGGCGAAGATACTCGTCGGCGCCCAGCTGCTCGATCATCTTCACGCCTGCAGCAATCCATTGTTCTTCCGAGATGATTGGCGGAGGAGGATCTGAGACCCAAGGCGCCAGGTGACCTAAGCAGTACACCGGGTTGCACAAGACCTTCCTGACATCAGCATCGCTGAAATTGGCAGGAACGTTGTTTTCGCGCATGGCGTTCTGGGTGAAATGCTCTACCAAGACTTTCGGCATTCCGAGTTGCTGTTGGATATTAGCGGCGGCTGGGTCTTCGGACAGATCTGGTTGCTTGCTGTAGATGGGGTTCTTTTCATGCTCGAGCGCAGTGCTGAGACTGGCGTCAGTCACATCATCACTGTGTAGCACTTCGTTGAATATCGGATAGGCACGCTCAAGAATTGAGTCTTCCAAATCCTCATTCATTCCTTCGTATTCGAGCGGCAGTTCTTCGCCGTTTGACTTGTCGCCAAGTCTAAAATGAAAAGCAATCGGATGTCCAAGTTCGATCAGTTCGGCTTCATCAGGATTATCTACTTCGTCGAGGACGTCGGCGACTTCCACCTCTGTACTGGCGGATACCACCGAAACGTCGCCGTTCGGCCACCTGCAAAGATATGCTGGCATGCCTCACTCCTTCGCGCGACCATTGTATAGCCTGCATTCACCGATGGAAGTACGACACCTCGCAAGCGGCTTCCAACCACACCCCGGAATCTCCCGCTCTCGATGGCTTCGCGCAGACCGACCGCGATGCGATCTTCGACCTAAATCAATTCCGATTCTCACTCACGACTCCACACGCTCTGACTCGGACTCTGTAACCTGAAGTCCCCAATCGTTGGCCCTTACGTCACGGCTACTCCACCGGTTTGATTGTGGTCTCCACCCGAAACTTGCGGTAGCTTGAGAAATGATCGAGGATGCGCTCGTGTACGGATTTGAACATCATGAAACGCGCGTCCAGGCTGAAGTCGAGAAACAACGGCAGCCAGACCTCGTCATTTACACGCTCCTGTTCAACGATCAGGTCTGAACCCTTCTTGACGGAGGCCACCAGCCCGGCCGCAACTTTGTAACTGTCGAGCACGCGGGCATCCAGTCGTGCTACCTCTACGTCTTGAGCATCGATCCACACCGTTCCGCCTAACTTGTTGGCGAGACTCTCGGCGCGGGTGTGTGGCTGAAACTGAGGGTTTGGCTCGAAGTCATAGACCAACGCCTCGCGGCCTCGGTAAGTTTCATAGCGCCCGTTCTTCATCACCGTGGCATGCAGAATCTGGTCGATGCGCACCTCATCGGGATTCTCATCGTTTTCTTTGCGTGTCTTGCGGCGAGTTCTCGAGCTTTCTTTATCTCCTCGTCGACCCGCTGCCCTTCCTTCTGGGCCTCGTGCTCGTCCAGCGGTTTGCCCTCCTTGCTCACCTGGCGAGAGATGGGATAGCCGCTGTCGAAGAACAACTCGTAGCCTTTGGTTTCCGTTTTCTTCACCGTGCCTTTGCTGTCGAGGACACGGGTCTCCTCGGTGAACTCACAGATATAGTCCTTGCGCCGCTCCTCAAGCTGCTTTTGATGGGCCTTCAGGCGACGAACGAGTTCAACGGGATCCGGCAGGGAGCGGGAGCGTTGGGTTAGGTGCGGCATCCTCCAGCGTGGCGGATTGCGAGAAGTGGATCCGCGGACTGGCTGGCGGCTCCGGGAGCATGCGCTACCTGCACCTCTTGCCCACAGGCAATTGCGGCGACCAGGAACAACGGCAAAAGCCGGAGTGGCTTCATGAGAAGATGATGCCGCAAGGGCGATGGCAAGGCAACAGGGATCTCCAGCATCGCTTTCCTATCGTGAAGACGCTTATGCCAAAGCACACGTGGACATTCAAGGCGCGTTTTCGTTCCCGTACATTCGGGTGGAAATCTTCACGTCTGGCCTGTCAGCGTCTGAAAGAAGCGGTGGCGGAGATCAAGCGACTGGCCAAAGCGGACCCTATCACGGCCGCCGACGGAGCAGTCATATTGATGGAGAAAATCTGGCCGGCGTTGGAGTCCGTAGATTCTTCTTCGGGAGCCCTCGGTGCGGGTGTCGGCTGGACTCTAACCGAGTTGTTGCCTCTCGTGATTAACGCTCCCGGGGGGCGCAAGATGCGGGACCAATGGCTGACCCGGCTCTGGCAGGCGATTGAGGAAGACGGGGTCGATTACCTTTGGTTGGTGCAGGATCGTTGGGGCGAATTGTGCGGTTCGGGCGAGGTGGCCTCGCATTGGGCGGATGAATTCCTTCCCCTACTGAGAACTGCCTGGTCCGATCCCCGGCCAGGCAGCTACGTGCGCGAGACCAGTATGTGCCTGTCGAGTCTGCTGGCGGCTGGCCGCCACAAGGATCTGCTCGACGTACTGGGCTTGCATCGCTTTCCATCTTGGTCCGACCGCAAGTTCGGAGTACAGGCGCTGCTTGCAGAAGGGCGGATCGAAGAGGCTCTGGCATACGCCGAAGCCTCGCGGGGATTGAATCAACCGGATGCCGCTATCGATGCCGCCTGCGAGAGAATCCTGCTCGATGCCGGCCGGGAGACGGAGGCATACGAAAAGTATGCTCTGACCGCCAGCGTGTCATCGACGGGGCTGGCCACCTACCGCATGATCGCCAAGAAGTATCCGGACCGCGATCCGAAGCGGATTCTATTGGACCTGGCCGAAACAAGTGGCGATTCCGGCCACTGGTTTGCTGCCGCCAAGGACGCCGGATTCCTCGATCTGGCGCTGGAATTTGCGCAGACTGGCAGGACCGACCCGCGCACGCTCAGTCGTGCGTCGCGCGACTTGCTTGAAAAAGACGCTAAGTTCTGTCTGCGGGTCGGACGCATCGCGATCCAACGAATGCTCCAAGGCTACGGATACGAACTGACCGGCATCGATGCGATCGATGCTTATGGGCACTTTCTGAGAGCGGCGGAGAAGTTAGGCGTAACCCAGGATGCCCGCAATGACGTATTCTCCATGGCGACCAAGGCGCACGACAGCGGCGCTCCGTTCGCCGATATCCTTATCCGTCATTGCACGCCTGGATCGCTCCAGTTGTAGAACTCCTGAAATACCCAGCCTTTAGTGAAGGGGAACGACCGGGAGAAGCGCCCACGGAGCCTCTACCTTCCTAAATCGTTCGCCTGATGACCATTCGTAATACACGACTATAGTCTCTAATATGTTTGGCTCCTATGAGAAACCATTGGCTTGTGGCCAAACCCATTGGAGCTGACAAAAAGCGCACGACGGCGAATTTGTCCGAGGCATTAGGGGCTGAACTAACGCAACAGCGAACGAAGCACCGCTGGAGCCAAGAACGGCTTGCCGAAAAGCTCGGTTACGATGTCAGCTATATTGGCCAGATAGAGCGGGGAGAGAAGAGCCCCACCTTGCACACGCTCATGAATTTCGCTGAAGTGTTCGGACTCAGGCTTTCAGCTCTGATACGAGCTGCGGAATCTAGGATCGAGGTTCCCAAAAAGTAAATTAGCGTTTATATGTTTCCACCCAACTTGGTAGAGAGCCGCGATTTATTAATCTCCAAAGAAGACTATCTCAAAGCGATTGCAGAGACTGGCTCATGCCGAAGGCGACGTGTGATTTCCGCCACCCTCGCACACTGGCTCTCGGTCACCACGCCTGTAGTAATCGGGGATGTTGGGTGCGCTCAAGGAGTGGGCGGAAAACATAAGAATTCGATTCGCCAGCGGTGTTGGGCATTGAGCCCTTGTCCTTTTCTCGTGTCCTTTGTAGGATGCGGTTGATTCTTGCGATTATTACGCGGTCGGAAAACAGAGCCCTTTGTTAGAAAGGAGAGCCGAGGTATCCGGTCGGTCGTACATAAATCTACGCAATTTTGTTTGAGGTGCGCGTGGTAATCCTTGTCTATGATCGACAATCTATTTTCCAGTCGTCGATCTCGGTTCTACTCAGGCGGCTTTTGCCGGACTCTTCGCAAATAATTGAATGCGTCAGCGAATCCGATCTCGAGCATCGTGTCGCGAGTAATTCAGGCGCCATCCTGTTTGCCGGGTACCTATCCCTTCAATCAACCAAAATCAGCACGGCGAGGCTCAGAGCGTCGAATTGTTCTGTAGTCTGGATCGCCGATCCTCTCGATAAATATCTACCCCTACTCACTCAACCCGCAATTTGCCGCGTTCTCTTCCGCACCGCCAGTCGTGCAGATTTAGTGGCGTGTGTGGCGGCACTGCAAGAAGGAAAGCCATGGATACAACCCATGGACTCTGTGGATGAGGAAGTGACTTCCAGGAATGAGAAGTGGATGCTGCTCACGCCTAAGGAATCACGGATTACGGCGTTCGTCGTGAAAGGCATGGAGAATAAGCAGATTGCCGCTCAGATAGGAACGACGCCGCAAGTCATCAAGAACATGCTTGTCATGATCTATTCCAAGCTTGGAGCAGAGAGCCGCTATGAGGTGTTCAAAATGTTTCTCGAGGAGCCTTTGACCTGCGAAATGGCCGCGGTAGATCAGCGGGCGTTCAAAATGTAACCAGGCAATACAGGTGCCGGTCAGATATTCCCCACTGACCGCGCCTAGCTGGAACGGCGGCCCCAACTCATGGGCCCGGCGGGCCAGCACGGCAGCCGGATATTCCCCGACGTGCTTGCGCCTGGCGAAGAAGAGCGCACTTCCCTGCCCCGCCCGCGTCGACACGATCCCGGAGGTGAATATCCCTGTGCGCTCTAATTCCGCTTCCGACTCGTCGTCCGCCGGTTTCCGCGGCCGGCTTTCACCCAGCGGCAGATCCAGGATCTTCATCGTGGTGTCGCAGTCGTGCAACACTTCACCTTGCGCTGCCTGCTGCAATACACCGGCTCGATCCATTGCGCCGTTTCCGCCGGAGCACAAACCGCATGCTCACCAACCCATCGACTCCGTCGAGGAAATCGACGGCCTCGACCACCTCCAGGATACGCATCTGCGGGGTGATCTGGATCATCCCGCTCCCAGAAGCTATGGTTGAGCGCGACCCGATCTGCAACAGCGTGACCGCGGAGCAGAAGCTTGCGCGCAGCGCCGCTGGCGTTCTCAAACACCACAATGCATTCCGGGGCTAACCGCGCCCGGTAGCAGCTCGACAAAACCGGCCTTCTTCCCGGCCCCGGTGAGCGTCCTGACCGGCCGTTGTCGTCGAGCCGCCTCTGCACACGGTAGCAGTTGAGGCGCAACGCGCGCCGGCGCGCTGACTCTGCTCTCCCGTGCGAGCTCGACCGCCTCGGACCAAAGGCTTTCGGGAATCCGCGCCCAGCTTCCGTTTGCCTTGCCGCCATTGCTCAAAACGTCTGGGCACTCGGACAACTTCTCGGATAATGACCTTGGCAGATCTCATCAGCTCCTCTCCTCATACCGCCCAACTGAAGTTGACGATATCAAGATCCTCGCCGGAAATCATGCAAGCATGCCGAAAGACCCCCCGCGCGTCCGGTTCTGCGGACCTCGCGTAACGAGCGAATTCGCCAGTATCTCCACAGGTGACATAGCAGTTCTATATCTCGTATGGTCAGGTGGTTCATCTGTCAATTTGTTACTTTCGTAACTCTATTTAGCCGTTCGTTGCTACATTGCGTGGGATAGTGCTACTATGCCTCTGCCGATCATGTTCATAAACGAAGGCGATACGCTCGCGAGGCTCGAAGGTGTTGGCTACTTCACAGATCGTGAAATAGCGACCGCAATCTATGCTGCCGGCAAGCTCCAAAGGCCAATTCTCCTTGAAGGCCCTGCTGGCGCAGGCAAGACGGAGATGGCACTCGCGGTACAACGTGCAACGGGCATGAAGTTGATACGGCTGCAATGCTATGAAGGTCTCACGGACAAAGAAGCGGTCGGCGACACAAGCGAATCTCTGCGGCAACTCTATACGCTGATGCACAAAGGCTCATTTGAAGAGGCGGCCGAAAAGATTTCAGATCGCGTTTTCTTTGCTCCCGGGCCGCTCGTGCGAGCACTGGAGTCGCCGGAGCGGTGCATATTGTTGATTGATGAGATTGACAAAATCAGCCACGCATTCGAGGCGGTACTCCTTGAGTTTCTCAACGATTGGCAGTCAACGGTTCCCAGTCTTGGAATTGCGATCAAGGCAACATTTCCGCCGTTTACGATCGTCACCGCGAACGATGAAAGAGAACTAGGTTTCCCCCTCTTACGCCGATGCATTCGTGTCTATATCAATCATCCAACGCCTGAAAAGGAAGCGGAGATTATTGCAAACCGTACGCCAAATTGTTCAAAAGACATTCATCACTTCATTGCCGGCTTTGCGAAGACGTTGCGTGGCTTTCCGATGCAGAAACCACCTTCAATTTCGGAGATGATCACATTGGCTCTCGCGCTCGATCTCCTCAAAGTAAAGGAAATCAAGGACGAGCATAAGTCCATCATTCTTCCGTTTATTGCCAAGACAGCGAAAGATCGGGCTACGTTGTTAATTCCGGGCCGCTTCGAACAGTTCATGGACAATGCTCGCATCGTTGCACAGGAATTAAAGAACGAATACATGAAGAAGTTGGCATCTGGGGCTGCGGACTTCGCGGCAGCGGCGGAACAGTCGCCTGCTTTGACGTTACCGGGTACTCCAGCTCTTCCTCCGGTCGCTACAGGCTGCTCCGAGGCTTTTGGAGGTAGCGAATCAGTGAATTGTCTTGTCGCGGCACTCTTGATCTGTGCGGGTTATTCCCTTTCTGCGGTTGGTCAAAAAGCGCCGGAAACCGGCCATGATGATGTCGTTTATTACGCCGACGCCTACGCCGCTCACTATCAGGTTCCGCGCGAATTGGTGCATGCAGTCATTACTCAGGAATCACGATGGAATCCGAAAGCAATTTCCCCAAAGGGAGCGATGGGCGTGATGCAACTAATGCCGGGTACGGCGGCGGCCTATGGCGTTCGAGACCCTTTTGACATTTCGGAGAATATTTCTGGCGGGGTGCAATACCTGGCCATGTTGATACAGCAGTTCAATGGAGATCTTCGGTTGGTGTTGGCGGCGTATTACTGCGGTAGCCGCCCAATTCTACGCCGGGGGCTCCACTATTCCGACGCCGACGTGTACGCATATGTCGCTTCCATCCGACGTCTCTACCTTGCGGAGATCGCTCTCCACAATACACCGGCCACCCTCGTCGTCCCTGGAGGCGATCAACAATGAAGCTATTTGTCCTCTCTTTTGCCGTTTGCATCACCGCAGCGAGTGTGTCGGCTCAGTCAGCATCGCCGACCCCGCTCAGTGCCACACCGCCAACCGATGCCACGCACAACGTGGCGCCAAGCTTTGTCGTCGCCCGCCCTGGGGCACCGCAGATCAAAGCCGCTGAACCTGCAATATCTCCTGCCGCCGGTGCCGCCGTCAGCACAGCACCGGGTGCGGGCGCCGTGCCAGCAACTCAGCCACCGGGTCAAATGATACCTGCGGCCTCGTCGAGCATTACGGTCGATGCTCATATTGAAAGCCGCTCCATCGATAGCTCCAGTGTTGGGGAGGTTCATCTCAAACCGCTATACATCAGCACCATTCATCTCCCCGAAGCGGTTACGTCAGTTGCGGTCGGAACATTAAATGGCCGTGTATCGGGCGTTTTGCTGAACCCTTCAAACATCGGACGCGAGGCAGCATCAAATTGCGTCATCGGGCGAAGTCCGAGAAGCAGTTCGATACTTCGAAGCACTCCGGCCTGGTTATACATACCCGAGTCGATAATCCCCCGCCTAGTATATGGCGAGATAATCCATACCGGGGCACGATGCGAATCGACATGGTCGGGACCGTTTTGTGCATCGTCTTCGATGATGAAGATGGCCGTCGTTGACCACAGTTTGCCGTGTGAAACCGCATCGACTAATAAACCGACGCCATAGTCGTTGTCAGCGTTATACGCGAAGGGTGTCAGCGCGCCGGGGGCGGTTCCTTTTGTGTGGTCATTACCCATACGGACGATGGAGATGTTAGGTGCTTTGCCATCGGCTTCGAATTGCTTCCATTCGCGAACAAATTCCTTTGCGCGGCCGGCGTCCGCATAATCAAGATCCCAGCCGCGATAATTTCGGTCCACGTAGGGAGTCAATGACGGATCACGAATGTCCTTAATTTGAATCCCATTGACGACCTGTTTCAGAGCAAAATTGCCCGTCCACTCACCGTAGTCACGCACCGAAAGACCAGCCTGCATCGCGTTGTTCCAAATGTAACCAGCCGGTGGGGTGTTCGCTGGTTCGCCACCTTCGAAATCATAGAGTTTGCTTCGATGTCCGTATTCGTTGGGCCAAAGCTTAACCGTATAATCCGGCGCGATAGCAGCAGACGCCCAATTGTGTCCTTCGGCGCTTACGTCGGCATTTTCGTAAAAGTTGTCGTATAGAATATAGTCCTTCGCCAGTTGATGAAGGTTTGACGTGTATTTCTCGCCGAACAGAACAAGTGAAGGGTCGCCATTTGCTTTCGGAATGTCGCCCAAAACCTGATCGTATGTGCGATTTTCCTTGATGATGTAGATGACATGTTCAATGGGCGACGGATGGTCAGGCGTCTTGGAAAAAAAAGCTGTCATTTCGCCATTCGGTGGTCCGTCGAGTAATTCGTCTCGGTAGGGCGAATTCTCACGAACTGTATGAGTGAAGTCAGACAACGCTATGGCATCCGGCTCCGGCAAGAAGCCAACTGACCCAATCTGCGTGTGGGCTACATATTGGCTTTCGACTCCAGGCGCGCCTTCGTGTTGAGTTACGACTCGAATGCTGGGATTGGGTCCCTGTGGATTTGGCCGGCTGCCGAGGCCTTTGCCATTCACAATCACAAGCTGACTATCGTCCAATACCTGCACTGCTGTCGGATACCAGCCGGTAGGTATGAATCCGAGAACGCGACTGCGGGCGGACGTGATATCCACGGCAGCGACAGCGTTTCCATCCGAGCACGCGACGTAGAGCCGGTTGCCTTTGGCATCCAGCGCCAACGCACTTGGTGTCATACCCAGCGGCTGCATCGGCGTAAGTGAAAGATTGATCGTTTCGATCTGGGTCAAATCACCATCGGCAGAAGCTCCGAACGAATACGTATTGTTAGTATTTCCAGCCGTAACAAAAAGCCGCCCCACGTAGGAAGAAGTTTCACCTTCCTCTGTGGGCACAGGTCGGTTAAGCCACAGCATATCTGTCGGATGGGGCGCGACGCGAATTTTGCCGGTAATCTCGCCATTGGTTACGTTGTGTCTGTAAATGGCAGCTTCGCCCCAGGCGCTTACGAACAAATGCTTGCCTCCGGGAGGTAGAACTATGCGATACGGACGTTTGCCGGTTTTGAAAGTCGCGATGAAAGATCCAGTTTCCAGGTTGATGGCAGCAATTTGGTCATCATAGAGATCGGCTGCATAAAGAATACGCGCGTCGGGCGTGACAGCGACGTCGCCGATGAGTGCCTCGCCTTTTGAGTCGATATTGTTAACGGCGACCAGTTCGCGAGAAACGGCAAGCGCGCCAGTATCAGGATTGAGATTCAATTCATAAACCTTGCCTGTGGTGCCGCCGCCTACAAAGACCTTGTCGTCCTTAGGTGAAACCGCAAGTCCCAGAAAGCAATCCTTTAGCTTCGTGCGTCCAATCTCTTTTTTTTGTGCGATATCGATAATGCTTATGCTGGGCGGATTATAACCACCATTCAGCACCAACAAGAACTTGCCATTGTGTGAAACAGCAGTGCTCATAGGCAGCGTGTCGACAGGAACCTGTGTGCCCGCGGGCTTAATCGTCCAGCCGCTATTCAGTAAGAAGCCGCCACCTTCGAGCGGGCCGACGTGCTGAGGAGGCGCGCCTTGCGAGATCAGCCTTTGCAGTCCGAACGCGCTTATCAGAAGGACGGCGGCCAGCGCCCCGAACAAGATTCTCTTCATCGTTTCATTACTCCGTGAATTTATGCGCAATAGGGAACCGACGGCCAACGCCAAATGCCTTGGCTGTAATTCGCAGACCGGGGGCAGCCTGTTGACGTTTATATTCGTTGCGGTCTACTTTGCGAACGATTTCGCGGACAAGGTCTTCAGAAATATCAAGCTGTCGCGCAATCTCCGGAACTGCTTCGAAGCGTTCTATATACGCTTCTAGAATTGCATCCAGAATCGTATATTCCGGCAAACTGTCTGTGTCCTTCTGGTCGGGCCGCAGTTCAGCGGAAGGAGGTTTGGTAAAAGTATTCTCTGGAATTAGAGCCGTGAGTTCTTTGGCGTGGGCTCGCTGATTTGCAACGCGCGCCAAGCGGTAGACCATGGTCTTAGGCACGTCGCTAATGACAGCCAGCCCGCCGCACATATCGCCGTAAAGGGTACAGTAGCCGACTGCAATTTCGCTCTTGTTTCCCGTAGTCAGCACCAGTGCGCCGTATTTGTTCGATAAAGCCATAAGTGTTACGCCCCGCAGTCGCGATTGCAAATTCTCTTCGGTGGTGTCAGGCTGATAACCGGTGAAAAGAGGTGAAAGCATGCCCATCATGGCTTGATAGCCAGGGTTGATTGACACAACGTCAAAACGGATGCCAAGATTCTGCGCTAACGAACGGGCGTCAGCAAGGCTGTGATCCGAAGAATGAGGACCAGGCATGCCCACCCCCATGACATTCTCTTTGCCGATTGCTTCAGTTGCGATTGCAGCAACTAATGCGGAATCGATGCCGCCACTGAGACCAACCAGGACGCGTTTAAATCCACATTTCCGGATGTAATCGCGCGTTCCAACAAGCAGCGCCTCGTAGGCGGCCTGGTCCCCCAATAGATGGTTGGCATGGTCGTCGCCCGAGCCCATATCCGGGTCGAACATGACCAAATCTTCATCAAAGGATTTCGCGCGAGTCACAAGTTCCCCTTTGGCCGTCATCGCGAAACTAGAACCATCAAATATCAGTTGATCGTTCCCCCCTACCATGTGAACGTAGACAACCGGAAGATTGAAGCGATGCGCTGCGGCGCGAAAGATAGATTCGCGCTGTCGGCGCTTCCCTATGTTCCAAGGTGAGGCGTTTATGGAAACAACAATTCCCGCGCCTTTCGCCACAAGTTCTTCGATAGGATCGCGAGAATAGCGGCGCCGCTCCCAGAACTGCTTATCGTTCCAGGCGTCCTCGCAAATGGCAAGCGCAACGCGGCGCCCCGAAATTTCGACAATCCCTTGCTCGGTGCCAGGACTGAAGTAACGCGCTTCGTCGAAAACGTCGTAGTTCGGCAGCAGCATCTTCGTCTGTTTAAAGATGATTTGGCCGCGCGAGATTACGGCTGCGCAATTCTGCGCCTTAATGGCGGCGCGTTCGGGAGAGCGGCCGACGTAACCGACAATCAAAGAAAGCTTAAGTGCTTCAGTTTCTTTTGCCAAACGTTGGAGTGCACACTCGGTGCGTTGCAGGAACGAATCTTTCTCAACCAAGTCGCGCGGCGGGTATCCGCTAAGAGCCAGTTCTGGAAATACAACTAAGTCGGCACCAGACACTTCAGCGCGCTCAGCGAACTCAATAATCTTTGCCTTGTTGGCGTCGAGATCTCCCACTGTGTTGTTGATTTGGGCGAGGGCGATACGCATCGGGAATCTTTATTGTAGGGCGTTCAAAAGGCGGTATTCTAAAAGCAGAGACGAAAATGTCATGCTCTTCGATTTTCCTCGGCTCCGCGCTTTTATTTTTCTTTAGCGCCAATATTGCCTTGGCTCAGCATTCAGGTGGGCATTTGAGCGGCGGATCCAGTGTTGGCCATTCATTCATTTCGTCTTCCCATTCGCGATCCTGGTCTGGATCGTCTTTCTCGCCGTCTTCACACCACTCGCCGAGCCAAAATACTTATCCCGCCTATACAACGCCACTAGGGCTGCAACCGTGGGTGTCAGGCTACACCGGCATAAATCGCGGAGTCTTGCCGAATCGGCCGATTCACATAGGGCGTCCCAATACTTGGCCTGGTCCACGATTCAACGGTTTCTATTACCCCTATTTCCCTCTGTTTGGCGACTATGCCGATTCTTTCCCGTACTCGTTCGTACGATGGACCTTGGCAGGATTATCCAGTACAGGATCAGCCTCAGCTACCGATGCCTCAGCCCATGATGATGTATCCGCCATACCCAGTGCCATTGATGGACGAGCAGGCAGCGATACCGGCAGCAGCTGCACCTGCGCCGGAAGTTCCTACCACGCCTATCACCCTGGTCATGCGCGATGGCAGGCAAATACCAGGTGAATAACTACGCCGTGATGGGAAGCCAAATTTGGGACTTCAGCAGACAGCCTTCTAAAAAGATTGAGTTGGCTCAAGTTGACTTGGCTGCATCTCAGCGCGCTACAGAGGCCAATGGCGGCGAATTCCCTGAAATCCCTTAGCTCTTCATTCCTGTGATGCAAGCATGGTCTTTCGCAGGAGGTCTAGCGCCCACTGCGTAGCTAATGTACGCGTTCGATAGCGATCATTTCCCCAACGCAATCGAATTGCGCGAGTACCAATTGGACTCGAAATTCCTACATAAACAGTTCCGACTGGGTCAGCTTCCGTGCCGCCGGAAGGCCCGGCGTAGCCAGTTGTAGACAGAGCGTAGGTTACGCCGCTTATCCGTCTTGCGCCTTCAGCCATAGAGGCGGCAACCTGCTGGCTAACTGCTGTGTGGTCCCGAATCAGTTCAGACGGGACACCGAGCACTCGTTCCTTTTGCTGCTCCGTGTAGGTGATGTAGCCTGCGACGAAATAGTCAGAAGCGCCAGGGGCGTCCGTGAGCCGGGAAGCCAACATGCCTCCGGTGCAGCTTTCGGCCACCGCCAATGTCGCAGTTTGTTGCCGCAACATTCGCCCCACGACCAAATCCAACGTGTCTTCAGAGACGGTACTGTAGACTCGATCGCCCAACAATTCCGCAATCGGGTCACCTACCTCGCGAAGTAAGTCATCCGCCTGCTCCGCCGTGTCGCAGCGTGCGCGCAGATGAACATAAAGGTCCCCAACTGCCGACAGCACTGTTGTTACAGGATTCGTGTATTTGGCATAAACGGGAGCAATCAGCGTGTCTAAATCAGACTCGCCAATGCCCGTGATGCGAAAGCTCCGAACCCGGATCACCTGCGGCGGGAGAACTGGCTTCAGGCGGGGAACAAGCTCCTGCTCCACCATCGGCTTAAGTTCGCGGGGAGGGCCGGGCAGCAGCGCCAGTGCGCCGTGATCTGTTGAAACGAACTGCCCCGGTGCTGTACCGTTCGGATTCGCCATTGCTTCGGCACCCTCAATCAAGTAAGCCTGCCGCAAGTTGTTTTGCGCCATCGGTCGATTGAACTGCCGGAAACGGTTCGACAGAATCGCCTCTTGGTCCGTCGACAGATACAGCTTTCGGTCGAGAGCTGCAGCGGCCGCGTCGCGCGTTACATCGTCTTCCGTCGGGCCCAGGCCGCCAATCAAAATAACAACGTGAGCGTGCGAAAGGGCTCTGCGAATCGCCTCCGTCAGGCGTTCCCGATCGTCGCCGATAATCAATTTCGAAACAACTTCCACGCCTAAAGCGTTCAAGTGTTCCGTAACAATAAGCGAATTTGTATCGAGCCTTTGCGGCGTAAGCAGTTCGCTGCCAATCGCTATAATTTCAGCATTTTTAACTTCGGATGGCACTCAGACGAGTTTATGTCAAAGGTCTTCCGGCAATGCCTGTTTCGACTCGGAAAAGAGCATTATGCGTGGCCAGAACCATCGCGTTGCCTGGTGTGAACGCTAAACCAACAATGCCCTGACCTGAAAGGAAATATTCGGCGCTGCGTTTCTGATCAATTCGGGCGATGCCTCTGCGTCCCCGATAGGATGAAGCAACGTATAAACGGCCCTCGGCATCGAATGCTAACCCCTGCGGTCTTCCCAAGCCGCGATAAAACGTCTCTACTTCACCAGCTTGCGAGATGCGGTAAACGCAGTCAAAACTGGATGTTGTGGGACCCGTAATGTAAAGATAGCCTTCGGCTCCAAACGCTAGATGATATGCAGCGATAGACGGTTCGAGCGTTGCAAAGACGTAAATCTGTCGCGAGCGGCTAATCTTAAAAACCGTGCCGCTACGGTCGCCGACGTAAAGGTTCTCCTCGCCATCGAAGGCGATTCCCGTCGCCACGCCCATGCCCTCAATATAAACCGACATATTCCCGGTGGGAGTGACTTGGTAGATGATGCCGTCATGACGGCTGGACACATACAGCAGTCCGCCACGATCAAAAGCCAGCCCCGTAGGATTCATTAGATCCGTAACAAACGGCTTGCAGGTAAAGCTAGTGTCTACTTTGTAGATCGAGACTGGAGATTTCTGACCGCGAGACCCGCTGAAGGTTGTAAAGATATTACCTTCACTATCCACTGCAGGATTAGCGACCGGATGTAAGCTGTCCGCAATCTGAATGCCAAGATGCGCATTAAACACATCGCTGCGTAAGCTATCGGTCTCCACCAGAACATCGCCGACAACTGCATTGTCGGGAATGCGAGCCACAATCAAATCGTCCCCCGCCACTACCAAGTGACTGCTTTGATTGCCAAGATACACTGCCGGGCGAACTTCCCCCGCAAGGTGTCTGCCTCTGATCTGAAATTCTCCACCAGCAATTGCCGCGAATGGTTCGACTTGAGAAATCTGCGGCCGCAGTGGCTTCTCTTCTAATTGTGATTTGCCAGACATTTTAGTAAAGGTGTAACCACCCACCTATATACAACATAATGGCAGCGTACACACCAGCAGCCAAATCGTCAGCGATAATCCCCATACCTTCGGGCAGTCTTTCCAGAAGTCGTACTGGCCAGGGTTTCCAAATATCGAAGACTCGAAACAGGATAAACGCGCCGGTGAACGATTTCCAATTTAGAGCCGCAGCGCCTAACAGAGTCAGCCAAACTCCCAAGACCTCGTCGATCACCACCAAGCTCGGATCTTCCCGTTTCAGTTCGCGCGCAGTAGCCGTTGCTGCCCAGATGCCCGGACCGAGTAGAGCTAGCATTGCAATCAGAAACGAAAGCCGTCCGGCGCCGAAATAGACATGCGCAGCAGCAGCCATGAGAACTGCGGCTAGCGAACCAGCCGTTCCTGGGCCAAGCGGAAAGAAACCGCACCCAAACCACGTGGAAATCGCGGTGTGAATCTTCACTGCACGCGGCCGGATGACGGGTCGAACGACGCTGAATCTAAAGCCTCTAGTTCATCCTGGAAATCGTAATACTGAATGGGCGTCGAAATCACATGTTTCTCAGATGCCCACAGACCCAGATCAATCAATCGGCAACGGTCACTACAAAAAGGCATGTTCTCTGACTTGAAATCAACCAATTTTTTGCAAACAGGACATTGCATATCAACGGGCCTCCATTGGCCTTCTTGTTTGATGATTCGAACTGAGAATTGGAAACGGATTTGCCTTGGCGTTGTGCCGAAACGCTGGTTCCGATCCATCAACCAGTTCTCCAACTAAATCGTAATCGTGTGCCTCTGTCACCCGCAGAGTACGCATTTCGCCCGCTCTAGGCTCAGCCACGCCAAAATCATTGATATAGCAGACACCATCGATCTCAGGCGCTTGCGTGGCCAGTCGTGCCTCCCACAGCAGATTGGTTTCCTTTGACAGCCCTTCCATCAGAACCGGAAAAGTCTCACCAATCATTCGCTTGTTCCGCTTCAATGAAATTCGACGCTGCAATGCCATCAGCTTTCGCTTGCGCTGATAAATCGTGCGCTTGTCGACCTTGTTCTCCAAATGGAAGCTCTGACTTGTCTCTTCATCGCTGTACGAGAAAACTCCAAGTCGGTCGAACTGTGCAGCCTCAACAAACTGGCATAACTCCTCAAATTCAGCGGCCGTTTCACCCGGAAAGCCGACAATCATGCTTGTCCGTATGGCGATTCCCGGCACAGTCGCGCGAATGCGCTCCAATAACTTCAGAAAGATATCCCCATTCGCCCCGCGCTTCATCCGCTTCAGTGTTCCCGCAGATGCGTGCTGCAAGGGCATGTCGATGTATTTAACTAGGGCATCGTTTGCAGCGAGCGTATCCAACAGCTTTTGCGTGACCTTATTTGGATAGGCGTAAAGATTGCGAATCCACTTAGGCAGATCCGTCGGAATCTCTGCCAGACGCTGCATCAACATCGCCAAGCCGTCCTTCAGGCCCAAGTCCTCGCCATAGCAAGTGGTGTCCTGCCCGATCAGATTGATCTCACGCACACCCATGCCCAACATTCGCGTAGCCTCATTCACCACGCTTTCGAAACGGCGGCTCCGAAACGCTCCTCGAAACTGCGGAATAATGCAAAAAGAACACGGATGGTCGCATCCCTCGGCAATTTTTATGTAAGCCGAATGGCGCGGAGTCGTGAAAACACGCTGAGTCAAGTCGTGGTAAAGATACGGCTCAGCCACGTTGTCTTTGGGCGATAGCCCCTCACAAATCGCGGTAATCTTCTCAAGCTCATTGGTGCCCAACACCGCATCCACTTCTGGAAGATTTTTTCGAATGTCGTTGCGGTAGCGTTCGACAAGGCAGCCCGCCACTACTAAACGTTGTGCCTTACCCGTCTTCTTGAACTCCGCCATTTCAAGAATCGTGTCTACCGATTCCTTCTTAGCCGGATCAATAAAGCTGCATGTATTTACGACGATCACGTCGGCGTCTTCCGGTTGAGGCGTGAGCTCATGCCCGGAGGCGACAAGCTGTCCCATCATGACCTCGGTGTCAACAAGGTTTTTTGGGCAGCCAAGACTTACAAAACCAATTTTCAAGATGTGGTGCTGTTCCTGCTGATGAAAAGGGCCAAAAACGCCCAGGAAACCTTTAGGATAGCAGCAATTTAGTACCGCAGCAGTCGATCGCCTTCCATAACCAAATTGTCCACTTGCGGAAGAATTTCATCTTCTACCTGTGGATTATACGCGACCCAAGTATCCAGTGCCGCAACACGTCCCACGGGCGCATCCAAGTGGCCGAAAAGCTCATCCGCAATTCGGGCAGCGATTTCAGCGCCATAACCCCAGGACAGCATGTCCTCGTGCGCAATCATTACGCGGCTAGTCTTCTTCACCGATGCCTCAATTGTCTGCCAGTCGTACGGTGAAATGCTGCGTAGGTCAATCACTTCCACTGACACATCCCGGTGCCGCTGTTCCAATTGCAACGCCGCCTGCAAAGATTTCTGCACCAATGCGCCATAGGTAATGATGGTCAAGTTCTGCCCCATCTTGACAACCTTGGCTTTGCCGAAAGGAACCGTGAAATCACGTCCGGGGTGCGGAGCCCGGTTATAAGGCTCGCGATACAGCTTCTTATGTTCGAGAAAAAGCACCGGATCGTCGCAGCGTATAGCGGTTCGCAACAGCCCGCAAGCATCCAACGCATTCGACGGAAACACCACGCGCAACCCCGGTATATGGGTGAAAGTCACTTCGCCACACTGGCTGTGATACACGGCGCCGCCAGTCAGATAGCCGCCAATTGGTACGCGTACCACGACGGGGGCTGAAAACCCGTTGTTCGAACGCCACCTGAAATTCGCCAGTTCGCCTCGTAGCTGCATCATGGCCGGCCAAATGTAATCGAAGAATTGGATCTCCACAACGGGCTTCAATCCTCGCGCCGCCATTCCAATCGCTCGCCCAATAATTCCGGCCTCCGCCAATGGCGAGTTGAAGCAGCGCTTTCCGCCGAATTCCCGCTGCAACCCAGTCGTCGCTTTGAAAACTCCGCCTTTTCCTTTTAGCTCCTCCAAATTTTCATCGCGGCTGCAATCCGCCACGTCTTCACCAAACACCACCATGCGCGAATTGTGGCGCATCTCTTCGGCAAGCGTCTGGTTAATCGCATCAACCATCGTTCGCGGTTCACCCCGAAATTCAGGCTCAGATTGAAATTCCGTCGAACACGGATCAATTTTTTCCGAATATAAAAAGCGCAACGCCGAACCAGGCGCGGGAGCGGGTTCCTTCAGAAGGCTAAGCGAAAGTTCCTGCACCTCCGTGTCCACGGCCTTCATAATACTGTCCAACTCAGTTCTGTCCGCCAAGCCCTCGCGAATCAGAAACTCTGGAAAAAGCCTCAATGGGTCCCGCTGCGCTTCTGTATCTCGCTCCGTCTTCGCCTTGTAAAGCCGCTCATCATCGGAAAGCGAGTGAGAATAAGGCCGAATCACAGCGGCGTGAACCAAGGCCGGACCGTTTCCTGCGCGGCAATAATCGGCAGCTCGCTTCATCGCCCTATACGACGCCAGGAAATCCGTCCCATCCACTTCCAGACGAAGCAACCCTGGGAACCCTTCCAAAAGGCGAGACACGTTGCCGCCTGCTGTCTGCCGCTCCACCGGCACGGAAATCGCATATCCGTTGTCCTGAATCAGAGCAATCAGCGGAAGTTTGTCCAGGCATACAATGTTCATGCACTCCCAGAACTCGCCTTCGCTCGTAGCACCCTCGCCCGAAGATGCTAATGCAATTTCGTCTGATCCCGGATTCAGATAACTTGTTGCGTGTGCCAGACCCGCAGCGTGCAAAAACTGCGTTCCCGTAGCGGACGAGTTCGTCAGAATATTCAACTTCGGCGAAGTCCAATGCGAAGGCATTTGCCGGCCGCCGGAATTCGGGTCTCGCCCGGCGCCCAACGCCTGCAAAAGCATATCCTCTGCAGTTCCTCCCAGCGTCAGCGTAAGTGCCCGGTCCCGATAGTAAGGCACCAGCCAATCCACACCCGGGCGCAGTACCATTCCGGCGGCTACCTGAATCGCCTCGTGCCCGGCCCCGCTTACCTGAAAGAAGATCTTGTTTTGCCGCTTTAAGAGAATTTCCCGATCATCCAAGCTCCTGGACAAGTACATCAAACGGAATGCCCTCAGCAGCGCACTGCGTTCTAAACCTTCAAAAGCTGGATCAGTGGCCACAATTGGTTGTATGGACGCGGTTACCAAACTGACATTATCCCCCGTCTAGTCCTAGAACATCAAATTTTTGAGCGATTAGACCAAGGCGAAAACCTTCGAATTCCTAGGGCAGGCTTTACACTTATATAAAATCGTCAGAAGGATATAAATACATTTCATGTCAAGTTCCGGTGCTGGTCTCGAAGGCGTTGTCGCTACGACTTCCAAGATTTGTTATATCGATGGCGACAATGGCGTCCTGAGCTATGCCGGATATAACATCCACACGCTGGCTGACAATGCGACTTTCGAGGAAGTTATTTACTTGCTATGGAACGGCAAGCTGCCCAATAAAGCCGAGTTGGACGCATTGAAAGCCGAACTCGTAGCCGACCGCGAACTGCCAGCAGAAGTTACAGCATTCCTAAAGTCCGTACCGAAGGGCGTAGCGTCTATGGATGTGCTGCGCACAGCCATTTCGATGCTTAGCTTGTACGATCCGCTAGAACATGACGATTCAATCGAAGCCAGCACCAGAAAAGCTTGCAAGTTGATGGCACGAGTTTCCACGATCGTTACGTCGTACGATCGGCTGCGTAACGCCAAAGCTGTTCTGGCCCCGAACTCAGCCCTCAACTACGCCGCAAACTTTCTATACACCCTGACCGGCAAGAAGCCAGACGACGTAATGGAGCGGGTATTCGATGTGGCGCTAATTCTGCATGCTGATCACGAACTGAATGCGTCCACTTTTGCCGCCCGCGTCACTGCGGCAACTTTGTCGGATATCTATTCCGCCGTAACCTCCGCTATAGGAGCGCTAAAAGGACCTCTGCACGGCGGAGCCAACCAAGCTGCCATTCAATTTTTGTTGAAAACTAAATCTGCGGACGATGCCGAAGCTCAGGTCCGAGCGGATCTGGCGGCCAAAAAGAAGATCTCAGGTTTCGGCCATCGCGTCTATCAAGTTCTCGACCCGCGCGCCATTCACCTCAAAAAACTCAGTCAGGAATTGAGCCGGAGTACTGGGCAAGCCGAACTTTTCGATAAATCAACCAGAGTGGAAGACACTGTGCGCGAAGTGAAGAATTTGAGCGCAAATGTGGATTTCTATTCGGCATCCACATACTATGCATTGGGCATCCCGGTCGATCTGTTCACGCCTATCTTTGCAGTAAGTCGCATGGCTGGCTGGTTGGCTCACGTTTTGGAGCAGTATCGCAACAATCGCCTGATTCGCCCCCGAGCCGATTACCAGGGACCCGCCGACGGTCTGGCCTGGGTGCCCCTCAATAAGCGCGACTAGGTTGAAATGTACGATCTTAATATCTTTCGCAATAACCTAGACTTGGTGCGCGATCGGCTTGCAACCCGGGGGTTCACTCTCGACACAGAAGCGTTTGCCGAACTCGATAAAAAGCGCCGTCAAGTCGTTACCGAGAACGAGCAGCTAAAGGCACAACGCAACCAGGCCACTGCTGAAATCGCCAAACTCCGTCAACAAGGAGTAGACACATCCGAACGTCAGACCGCCATGCGCGCCATGGGCGAACACAGCGCACAGTTGGACAGTGAAGTCGCGAAAATAGACCTCGAATTTCGCGATGTTCTAGCGCGAATTCCGAACCTTCCTCAAGCCGACGTGCCGGTGGGCAAAAGCGAACATGACAACGTCGAAGTGCGCCGCTGGGGAGCCCCAAACCAGTTTTCGTTCACTCCAAAAGCGCACTGGGATATTGGCCCTGCACTGGGCATTTTAGATCTAGACCGCGCGGCTAAAATCACTGGTGCCCGCTTTGCCGTCTATCTCGGCTTAGGTGCGAAGCTAGAGCGTGCGCTGGCAAATTTCATGCTCGACCTGCACACAAAAGAGCATGGCTACACAGAAGTTCTGCCGCCAGTCTTGGTTAATTCAAACAGCCTCTATGGCACTGGCCAGTTGCCAAAGTTCAAGGAAGATCTATTCAAGTGCGAAGGTTTGGATTTCTGGCTCGCGCCCACTGCTGAAGTGCCAGTCACTAATCTTTTCCGCGACGAAACTCTGCCTGCCGAGAAGCTTCCCCTGTCCCTCGTGGCCTACACGTCGTGCTTTCGTAGCGAAGCCGGCTCGTATGGCAAAGATGTGCGCGGCATTATTCGCCAGCATCAATTTCAGAAAGTCGAACTTGTTAAATTCACGCTGCCCGAACAAAGCAACGACGAGCATTTGAGATTAACCCATCATGCTGAAACCGTCCTCGAAAAACTCGGCTTGCCCTATCGAACGATTGTGCTTTGTACCGGAGACATGGGCTTCAGTTCCGCTAAGACGTTCGATATTGAAGTTTGGCTGCCCGGCCAGAACGCCTACAAAGAAATATCCTCCTGCTCTAACTTCGAAGCATTTCAGGCGCGTCGAGCACAGATCAAACAAAAGAGCGGGAAGAAAGCCGATTTTGTTCACACCTTGAACGGAAGTGGTTTGGCGGTCGGGCGCACCTGGGTTGCCATTGTCGAAAATTATCAGCAAGCCGATGGCAGTATCGCTGTTCCCCAAGCTTTGCAGCCCTATCTCGGGGCAGAACGAATCGATTCTTCCGGTCGCTTGTTCTAGGCTACATTTCCAAAGCGACCCAGCGTTCCGCCTCATCCCAACTTGCCTGAAGATGTGGAACATAAAGCATTCCATGACCGTCTGGACACAACAGTTCCGTTCCTGACCAGTCCAGGAACAAGCAACCTGGGCAACCGACCCGAATCGGAAACGCCAGGGACTGCTGGCACACTCGGCAGCGCGACTGCTGATCCGCAATCACGGCCAACAACGCCAAACTGCATCCGGCGGTGTAGAACCATAGCAAAGTCGGCCCGCCTAACGGCCCGCTAATTTGATGGCTCGAACCAACCACTAACTCCAAACCTAAAACAAAGACCAGCGCCAAGCCAAGAACAGCTTTTAATGCCAGGAAGCTCCACCATTTGATGTTGCCTACAAGTCTACGCATCTTTGGCCGGTCGCTTCGCCGCAGCCGTGCTCCTTGGCTAATTGCCACTACCACTAAGGCCATCAATAGACCAGCTGCGAACAACCAAATCGGCGTATGTGCCGCATCCACCAGAAAAACAGCAGATGGTGCAGTCTGAGTGAAGGGCATCTCATTTCTTTCGGCAACGTCGGCAATCTCGTCCTCCAGTTCGCTCGCGCTAATGTCCCGCTTCACTCGCACCACCAGCGTTGCTTGCGCGGCATCATCCAGCGCGCCCAGTTTGTAAATTCCAATATTCGAAGACAAAAACCAGAAGTCTGTTGGCAATACACCCGCCAGCCGGAAACCGCGATTGTTCTGCATTACATATTGCCCAATCAATTTCGAGTTGCTGTGCAGTTCGCGTGCCCAGAAATCGTATGAAACCCAGGCCACCGGTCCGTTCGCACCTGCTTGTGTCCTGTCTGCCAGGCCCAGAACATTAAATAGGTTCTGGGTAACTTTCAGTTCAGAAGTCTGATAGAGTGCACCGCCAATCCGCACGCTCGCAGGTTTGATAATGGAGAAGCCAGCCATTCCCATGATCAGCTTGCTGTCACGTCGCCATAAATGAGCAAGGTTCGCAGGAATGCCCTGACGAATCGATTCCAACCGCCCGGTGCGAGACATCAACGCTAGTCGTGTCGGATCCTCATAGGGGAGATTGGAAATAGTCCCCCGCGTCGCCACAAAAAAATGGCTACATAGGCCGGTGGCCATCAGCGCTGCCGCCAGCGACAGTACGCAAAACTTCGGTGTCCGCATCCGTCCTCTGGCCGTGGACCATCGTTCTTGATCGAACCGAAATTCGTGCAGCGCATCGGTAAAACACCCAGCGCCAGCCATATAAAGCCTTATTGCTGTGCGCACATTCCACTCGTCGAAAGAACGATGTCCATTCCAGCGATGCCAAATCTCTGCCAGCCACTCATTTCGCCAATCTGCGCGTTCGCTCCGGCGGATCAACATTCCGGCTAAGCGAAGGCAAATCCAATACGGGAGTAGTTCGACCGGCAGCGACTTCATCTTTTACCGCGCCTTCACCGCTTTTTCCGCAGGCGTCAATTTGTCAAGAAGCGGGTATCGCTCAGCCAAAACGCTCAATGCGTCCTTGCCGGTCTTCGTCGTTCGGTAGTAGCGTCGAGGCGGCCTTTGCTCAGCGGTCGCGGCTTTTTCGCTTTCCCATTTGGCGGTTATGAAACCGTCACGCTCGAGTCTTCGAAGCGCGGGATAAATGGTCCCGCTGGGCAAACCGATAAGCTCCATGATCTCGAACCCATAGCAATAACCGCAATCAATACTTTTCAAAATCAGCGACGCGCTATGCGAAAGCTTTGCATCTGTTTTCATACGCTATGTAGCATTCTAGGCTTGCTCCGGCGTTCAATGCAAGCTACTCGCTCTCTATACGCAGTAAAACGAACGGGTCTAGGCCGGAATCTTGATAAACGAGGCCTTTTGCCTCACCGGCGCCATTTTTGTAAATCCATATCAGAATGCCCATCAGGCAGCCAACGAACAAAGGCAATACGAATCCGTGAGCAGTCACCGATGCTTCAATAGATCCCAATGCCGGCAAAACCACTACTAAAACAATCAGCAGGGCGGTGAACATTTTCAAGAATCGATCCCTGCTCGGAACCGTGCTGCAAGTGAAAGGCATTTTATGAAATCTCCATAGGCACGCCTCCACAAGAATTGCCACACTTAGCGCATGCAGCCAAAAATAGATTAGTGCTGTGTGCCAACCAGCCCGTTGAACGGCGACAGGAAACCAGATTAGCGCCAAGGGTGCTAGCCCCACTAATAGCAGAACTTTTCGGCATGCCGAGCGCACTAATCCGCTTGATTCGGTTGCTATCAAACGAAACGCCCAATTGGCCTCCGGAGCGCTAGCGATATCAAAGACAAATCGAATACCAACTATACTGAACAGCGCAACCGTGAGCGGCAGCATTAACAAAGCCTTCAAACTGTCATGTGCGCCTGCGGCGGAATGCAAACTTTCTAAGGCCAGCAGCAACCCAATTCCACACCACAATCCGGCGAATAAAAGATGTGTCTCACTCCGAAGTAACGACCGGAAAATGAACCGAAAGCACGCCGCCTCCAATCCTGGTGAAACAAATGGTCGGAAAAGGGCGGACACGCGGCCGAAAGGAAGCCACGCGGCCTTTTTACGCGGAGATGCGGACAGTTGTTCCGGAATCTTTAAAAAGTAGCGTCTATAGCTGAGTGAGAAACCGCAGACGCCCAGAAATCCCACGATCAACAATGCTCGGACTGCCATTCCCGATCCAGGTCCCCCTTGCCCGTGCAGAACTTTGATGTGGTTGGTATAAACGGAAAGAAACCAAAGCGGAGGCCACCAACTGGAGCCGTTTTGGGCCGCAAACTCCAGGTGCAGGAAAGGCATCGGTAGCAACAACCCGGAAATCAATGTTGCTGTCAGTAAAATCAGCAGCGCGGTTCTCAAAACCAATGCGACCTTTCGGTACAGAGTTGCCGGTAACATCGCCATTAGGATGCCCTGCGCCGAAACTATGGAGAGAAAACTAAAGGCGCCAATACCAAGCGTAGAAAGAGTGTGCGCAAACATAACTTCAAAGAAAGGCCTTGCCTGCTGCGACTGAATCGTTACGAGTACCGGAAACACCACCATTGAAACTGCGTTGATATCCAATGCAAAAATAGACGCCAAAACGGCTAACGCAAAAACGTTCGCCAAAAAGACATTCCGCAAAGAGATAGGAAGAGCACCTAGGTTTGCGAAATCTCGGTTATCGGGTAGCAGTAGATCCCAACGGAGGATTACAATCAAACCCATGACTGCCATGGAATAAACAACAAAAAAGTATTCGTCCGACATACTCTTCAGGTAAGGATCGAAATTCCGTTGACCTCGAAAGAATTGAAGCAAACTCGAATATTTATCCAGCAGCAGTATAGATGAGAACGCTCCCGGCAGGGCCAAAACTGCCAACAATCCGCCAATGCCAAAATCAAAATCGGAGGTGGAACTAATCCCGGTTGCACGCTCCATGAAATGCCGTACCAGACGCAAAAATGGAGTCTTTCGGATTAGAGCCTCAAGGCGTTGTCCCGCCTTCATCGTATGTCCTCGGTGAGATCTGCCAGATTCTTCGCAGTTTCCGACGCATCGCTCTCGTCAACAAGCCGGGAAAAGGTCTGCTCCAGCGACAGCATCGATTGCCTCTTCTTAACTTCCGCCAGCGAACCATATTCCACCGCCTCGCCTTTGCGAAGAATCAACACATGCGTGCAAATCTTCTCAACAACTTCCAACACGTGTGAACAATAAAAAATTGCTTTGCCACGCTTCCCTAGTTCCTGTACTAAGTGTCGAAAGATTAGTGTCGAAGTGACGTCTAAACCCGAAAGCGGTTCGTCAAAGACCATGAATCGTGGGTTGTGCAAGAGGGCAGCGGTAATCAGAATTCGTTGCCGCATGCCTTTTGAGTAGGTACTGATGGCCAAGTGTCTGCTGCCGTACAAGGAGAATAATTGCAAATAATCGTCAATCCGTTTGCTTAACCAGTTTGTATTCAAACCGCGCAGTTCACCAATCAACTCCAAATACTCTCGGCCAGAAAGATAAGGATAGAGAGTGGCTTCTTCCGGTACATACCCCAAGTCTCGCTTGTAGTCGGCCAGATTGTTGGCTATATCTTCTCCTTGGAAGTGGACTTTGCCCGCACTTGGCTGTAGCAGCCCGGTCAACATCTTGACGGTCGTGCTTTTGCCTGCGCCGTTCGCTCCTAAGTAACCCAGAATCTGGCCAGGTTCTATTCGAAAACTCACATTTGTGACGGCCGCAACGCCGGAATACCTCTTTGTTAGGTGGACCGCTTCAATCACTCGGCAACCTCCTGTTGGATAGTATGCTACATAGCGTCCAAAGGCAAGTGGAATCCGCTTTTCGCGCCCATCTTAAAACTCAGTCACAACTTTCAAAACTTTTCATAAATTTCTTGTAACTCGAATTGAATCAATAATATCCGAGGTTTTTTAGGGTTTTGAAACACCCGGGCGGCAATACAAGTTTCGATTTTCGGCATGGTTCATTGAAGTCGCTTGTACATGTTACGAGCGAAATTTCACGTGAGGCATCATGGTTAAATTCCGCCATCTGCTAGCGGCGCTATTTTTCGCGTCGCTAGTTACAATTAGCGCGTTTGCGCAGTCTAGTCTAACCCAGATTCGGGATACGATTACAAATCCGGACGGCACCCTGTTCAACGGCATGGTTGTGATCACTTGGAACGGGTTCTCTGTTCCCAGTGGCACTCCAGTCTCGGAACTCAGTGCTTCCGCACAAATTTACAACGGGGCGTTGTCGGTCTTGTTGGTTCCAACAACTACCGCGACCTCCGGAACTTACTATCAGGTCGTCTATAGCAGCAGCAACGGAACAGTCTCCTGGGTAGAAACCTGGCAGGTGCCGCCGAGCACCACAGCGTTGACCGTAAGCCAAGTACGGCAGAGTACAACTGAAGGCTCTGGAACGACCACTACAACTTCATCCAACACCTACGCAACCTTGCCAATTGCAATTAGCGAGGTGACGAATCTTAGTTCGGACCTGAACAATATCAACACGTCCATCACGACCTTAAACACGGAAATGGCGTCGCTAGCTAGCAATGCGACTATAACCGCATTGCAAAATACCGTCACAACGCTGCAGGGCACTGTAACAACATTGCAAAGTACTGTCAGTGGGTTGACCACCACTGTGAACGGCATGACCTCGACGATTAACGGACTAAGTTCCACGGTCAGTTCGAACACCAGTTCAATTGGAACGCTTACAACCAACCTCGGCACCGTTACCAGCACGGTGTCAGGTCTTTCGACATCGGTAACCAATCTGACAAACACAGTTAATGGTCTGGCTGCCACCGTCAGCGGTTTGACAAGTGGCACCGTTACGGCCGAGTTCGTAGATGCTGAAACTCCCGGCGGAACGGTGAACGGTACCAATGCGACATTCACGCTTGCAAACACGCCAGTGTCGTCTACCAGCCTGAGTCTGTTTCGCAACGGTTTGCTCCAATCGGTCGGAGTTGACTATACGCTCAGCGGAATGACCATTACCTTCCTCACTGGCGCAATACCGCAGGCAAACGATATTTTGCTTGCTTCCTATCGGGTGGCCACCGGTGGCTCTACGACAAACAACTTTGTTGACGATGCCACACCGGCAGGCACAATCAACGGCACAAATCTAGTCTTCACTCTGGCTTACGCGCCAAATCCAGCAACCAGTTTGAAGCTTTATAAAAATGGCTTGTTGTTGTCGCAGGGTGTCGATTACTCGATCAGTGGATCGACAATCACCTTCTCGAGCACAGCTACGGCGCCGCAGACGGGCGACTCCTTGGTGGCTTTCTATCGCCACTAAGTGTTGCTAGCCAATAACGGCTCACGTGAAACACATCCGGGGTTGCGCATACGATTCGCCAATCCCGGGTGATGTCCACACTCCTTGAAAGATATTTGAATTCAGAGTCCGGCTTCATTCAAAGAAGTTAAGCTATCAGTTGGTACTACAGAAACTCAGAAAACTGAAGGAGCAGCGATGCAGATTGGACTTGTAGGTCTGGGGCGCATGGGCGCGAACATGAGTCGAAGATTGCAAAAGGGTGGACACTCTTGTACCGTTTTCGACTTAAACCAGGAGAATGTGAAGAAAGTCGTTGCCGATGGCGCCGAAGGTGCATCGTCATTGGAAGACTTAGTGAAGAAGTTGGCCAAGCCGCGTGGCGTTTGGATTATGGTGCCCTCTGGCAAGGCAACGGAAAGCACGGTACAAGCTTTGGCAGACGCAATGGAACCGGGCGACACAATCATTGACGGTGGTAATAGCTTTTACAAGGACGACATCCGCCGCGCTGCTGAGCTGCAGAAGCGCGGTATCGATTACATGGACGCTGGTACCAGCGGCGGAGTATGGGGCCTTGAGCGAGGCTACTGCCTCATGGTGGGTGGAAGCGACGCGGCTTTCCAAAAATGGGAGCCCATCTTCTCCACATTGTCTCCAGGAATCGGCACAATCGAACGCACTCCTGGTCGCGAAAAAATGCCAGGTACCGCAGAGTTAGGTTATCTTCACACAGGTCCCGCAGGTTCTGGACATTTTGTGAAGATGATTCATAACGGGATTGAGTATGGAGTCATGCAGGCTTACGCCGAAGGCTTCGACATCATGGTCCACAAGAATTCCGAGGATCTCCCTGAAAACGAGCGGTTCGACTTGAATGTCGCTGACATTGCAGAGCTCTGGCGTCGCGGCAGCGTGATCGGCTCTTGGCTGCTCGATCTCACGGCTATGGCCTTGGCCGAAAATGCCACCCTATCCAATTACAGCGGTTCAGTCCAGGATTCCGGCGAGGGGCGTTGGACCATCAATGCAGCTATCGAGGAAGCTGTCTCGTGCGAAGTGCTCGCTTCGGCTTTGTTCACTCGCTTCCGCTCGCGCAAGGAACGCACATTTGCCGAGCAAGTGCTCTCAGCCATGCGGTTCAAGTTTGGCGGCCACGTCGAACGTGTTCCAACCGGCGAGTAATCTATTCGATCTCAGGTCCGGTCTTTGTTATCGCAACATGAAATGTGTGGGTCGCTAGGATCTGGCGGCCCACAAATGAAACTTGCACTACTTCAGCATGCTGAGTTTCCACTCGTTGGTATTGATCAAAAACAAAATTTCCCAGCGAATAGATGATTTCTCCATTTCCATATTCCTCAATGGGTTCGATAACGTGCGGATGATGACCCACTACTAGCGTGGCGCCGGCATCAATTGCTGCATGAGCGAATTCTTTTTGCGCGGCCGATGGTTGCGGCATGTACTCTATGCCGTGATGCATCGAGACAATCACCACGTCGGCGCGTTCTCGCATATTCGCTACATCCCGTCTCATTACATCCAATCTCGCGATTGCCACTCGTGTGTCTGGTTCTTTCCAATTCCCGTTGCTCTGATCGTAGGTGTATCCCAAGAAGCCAAACCGGACGCCGTTGCGCTCGAGTACGACGCCCCGGTGCGCCTCTTCTTCGCTTAGACCTGTCCCCAGCGCTGCTATGTCATGCTTGCGCAGCCAGTTGACCGTAAATTCAACTCCGTGGGACGCGCAATCCCGAGCGTGATTGTTGGCGGTTGACGCAATGGAAATGTGCGCCAATTGCAATCCGCTGATCATCCGTGGATCCGCATGAAAAATCAGTCCGTCGCTTAAGTACGGACCTTCATCTGAAAAGGGTGATTCAAGGTTGATAAACGCAATGTCTGAAGCAGCCATCAGGGGTGCAATTTTGCGAAACGGCATTGCCATGTCCTTAGAGTTGAGAATTTGCTGTCTGACGTCCCGCGAAAGCATGACGTCGCCTGCAAAAATCAATCGATTATATTGCTCCGGGGTTGCGAGCGTGATCAAAAAAAGAAATACAACGACCGCCGCAATTTTCACTTAAAGTCGAGCTGCCGCAGCTTGGTCTAGAAACCAAGTTGCGTTGGAATCGCGGCTGGCAATCTGACATGGATACTTCTGCCAATCCTCCGCCGCTTCAAGCACATTCTTCAGCGCATCGGCTTTGTCGGGCCCACAAACCTGAAGAACAGTGTGGCGTGCCGCCAGCAAAACCGCCGGCAAAAGAGTCACGCGATGCATTTGAAATTTCTCAACCCAAACGTTGGTGGCGATGCTGGAACGATTGTTTATCAGCGGGTCGCCCGGAAACAAACTCGCGGTGTGAGCGTCCGGGCCCATGCCGCGATGAATAACGTCGAAAACAGGGATCTCACCCGCACCCAGTCCGAAGAAATCAACGATTTCTTCAACATATTTGCGGCCGCCTTCAGCAGGCGGTAGTTCGCCAAAGATCCGGTGCAAATTGTTGGTCGGATAATTGGCCGGTTGAAACCAACTATCGTTGGCGAGTTTAAAATTACTCTGCGAATCGGTTGGTGGCACGCAACGCTCGTCTACCCAGAAGATATGAACCTTCGACCAGTCAAACATCTTCTTCGCCAAGTCGGCAAAGAGAAGCTTCGGTGTTGTGCCGCCTGAAATGGCCAGCGTTGCTGTCGAATTCCTTTTCAATGCGTCACTCAGCGCAACCAAAATAAAATCGGCACAGCGGGTGGACGCGGTCTCAGCCGAATCTGCAATATTCAGGTTTGGTTTGCTCAATATGCTTCCGCCAGTTCTTTCGCCCGAACAAACGTCGAAAGAAAAGCCGGGTCCGAACCTGGAATCGTCAATTCCTCCGTCATTAAAGTCGTTAAGGGCTGTTCTCCGAAATTATATCGGCGAGAACGTCCGCTTGTGCTGGTCAAAGTTGCGCACTCTGCGCTCGTACGTCCAAACTCAATCGTCTCGCCTTCGGACTTCATGATGACTCTGTGCAGGCCGGGCCCAAAACCTTTGGCTTGGCGGAACGTGACGCCCGCTTTGTTCGGGTTCGACAACCAAGCCGCCATGTAAAAGGCGGAAAGCGGAGGAGCCTCTTCCGTGTGCTCGATTTCGAAGCTCTTGAACTTTGAGAACGGATTTTCGCGACCCTCGTTTTCGAAGAGATGGCAAATAGGTTCTCGCCAGGGTGTGAGGCGTGTCCAATCCAAGTCCGCAACAACACGTTGCTGCTTTTGCCAATTGTCGATCAAGAAAAGCGCGTCATGGGAGGGCAACTCTCGCGAATCAAAAATTACTTTGTTCGCGATGTTAACGATTGCGGCCAAGCCTTCTTTCTGTGCGGAACGAGCGTCGCGCCGTAGCGCGGCTCTGTGACGGCACCAGAAAATGACCGGTAAATCCGCGGCCACCAAACCCACCAAAGTTGGGCCGACATTTGGCCAACTGGACGGTTTCGCCGTAATTTCAATTTCTTCGCAACAGATCTGTTGGGCTTTACCAAATGGCTTCCAGCATTGGGCCAGAACACGCGCTTCCAAATCGTGCTCCGCACCTTCGTTGATGACCAACACAATCCCACGGCTGGGATGGTTTTTCATCAATTCCGATATGGTCTGCGAAGCCGTATAGCCGCCGTCATCTTCGTCGGTCGCTACGATGAGCGTCATGGCGCAAGCACGTAGAACCGTCGGCTTGCCATGATCTTTCTCTTCTTCTCCGAGCTGCGTCCAGAGTTTGCCCAAGCCTTTCAGAATCTGTTCTGGCTGAGCGGGGAAAATCACCGAGGAGCTCATGGAATCCTCCACACATGGCCTTGGCGAGCCAGCATTTCGTCAGATTCCTTTGGTCCCCAACTTCCGGATGGATAATTCGGAAAACTGAATTTCGTTCTTGCCCAGTAATCTAAGACCGGCTGAACGATCTGCCAGCTTGCGTCCACCATGTCTTGACGCGTGTACAACGTGGCGTCGCCAGCCATGGCGTCAACCAGCAGCGTTTCGTACGCTGTTGGCGTGCGTTCGCCGAAACTCGACCCGTAGTTGAAGTCCATCGACACTGGACGAACCCGCATGCCGCTGCCGGGGCTCTTCGAAAGGAAGCGCAGCGAAATTCCTTCTTCCGGCTGAATGCGCAGCACCAGCAAATTGGGCCGAGCCTCGCGCAGCACGCCCGCTTTCGTCTCTTGGGTGAAAAGTCCAAGCGGCGGCGCGTGAAACTGAATCGCGATGTCGGTTACACGCTTCGGCAGCCGCTTGCCGGAGCGAATGTAAAACGGAACGCCTGCCCAGCGCCAGTTATCGACGAAAAATGTGACAGCCGCATAAGTATCAGTTTGCGACTCGGGATCGACGCTTTGTTCTTGACGAAAGCCCGGAAGATCCTGGCCGCCAACTTTCGCAGGTCCGTATTGACCCGCAACAGCATATTTCGAAACGTCTTCGGGTTTCATGACACGAACAGCACGCAACAGTTTCGCGCGCTCATCACGAACGTTTTCAGCATCAAAAACCGTCGGTGGTTCCATCGCCACTGTCGCCATCACCTGGCTCAAGTGGTTTTGAATCATGTCGCGCAACGCTCCGGCTTCCTGGTAATAGCCGCCACGACCTTCTACACCGATGCTTTCCGCAGCGGTAATTTGCACGTTATCGACATAGCGGCGATTCCATAGTGGCTCGAAAATTCCGTTACCAAAGCGGAAGGCCAAGATGTTTTGAACAGTCTCTTTGCCTAGATAGTGATCAATCCGGTAAACATTCGATTCGTCGAGAACGGAGTGGATTTCGTCGTTTAGCTTGCGTGCGCTGGACAGATCGTGGCCAAACGGCTTCTCGATGATTACGCGCCTCCAGCCGTTTCCCTTGTAGAAATCGTGCGCGCCCAATTCCTTAATGGCTTCGGCGTAGTGGCTGGGCTGTGTTGAGAGGTAAAACAGAACGTTGCCAGCGGTTTGGTGAGATTTTTCTATTTCATCCAGTTTTTTGCGCAAATTGTCATAGGATGACGGATCTGTTAAGTCGCCCGGAACGTAAAACAACCCTTGAGCGAAAGACTTCCAGACATCTTCATCGAATGGAGAATCCTCCAGGAATTTGGAGACCGATTCCTTCATTCGTTCGCGAAACTGGTCGTCCGACATGGGCGTACGCGAACTGCCGACGACAGCGAAGTTAGGCGAGATGCGCCGCTCGTAAAAAAGCCGGTAGAGCGACGGGAGGAGTTTTCTTTTGGAGAGATCTCCGCTTGCGCCGAAGATGACAATGGCACACGGAGGAATGCGCCGCGCGAACCTTAGCGGGTCCTGCAGCGGGTTGGTCTCAAGCGAACTTAGGTCAGGAATTGTCTGAGTCTCGACGCTCATGGATACCTTGATGATATGTCGGAATTAGTGAAAGATTCTACAAACCGAATAATTGCTCTGATGCAGGACCTCATGTTTCTGGTTCAAATTCAGGACACGGCGAAGCGCGCAGGTTTTGAAACTGTGGCGGTGAAAACCAGAGAACGTTGTAATTCCAGGGCTTTGGACGATGCGCCCCAGCTTATCGTTATTGACTTGAATTACTCGGCTGGTGAGCCGTTAGAAGTCATTCGCGATTTGAAGGCAAACGAAAAGACGAAAAACATCCAGTTACTCGCCTTCGTATCTCACGTTCAAGCAGACTTACGCGCGGCGGCTGTCGCAAGTGGGTGTGATGTTGTGGTCGCCCGATCAGCGTTTGCGCAGAGATTGCCGGAGATTATTGACGAACTGCCCAAGTAATACCGTCGGTATCTTTACCTGCGTTAATCAGATTGACCGTCCAATCGGCCAAGTTAATGGCCGCCACTTGGTTGCTACGGTCGCAGGAAACGTAAGCCATCTGATTATCGGGACGGATGGCGACGGCTTGCGGCTTGGCGGGTACCGAGATCTTGTGAATGACTTGTAAGGTCTTTAAATCGACGATCGCGACTTGATTCGCTCCGGGAACCGCGACAACCAAGTACTTTCCGTCTGACGTCGGAGCGGTGCCGTAGCCGAGGCCGTCAAGTGTGATCCAGTGTTTTACTGTGTTGGTCTTGGTGTCTATAACGGCGAGACGCGGCTGTGTTTGATCGGCTGTGAACACCATCGAATCATCCAGCGAAATGGAAATGCGCTGGGTGGTCTTCGAAATTGGAATTACAGTAAGAGTTTTGTGAGCATCCATGTCGAGCACCGAAACGGTGCCGGGTCCCACGTTGGCGGTGTAGCCTAGATGGCCGGAATGGGAAATGGCGAGCATGTGCGCTTGCGGTTGGCCGGTGGGAATGGAACCTACGATTTTCAAAGACGCGGGATCAATGATAGTGACGCTGTTGTCCAGTTCTGTTGTGACATAAAGCAGGTTGCGTTTGGCATCAAAAACAGGGCAATGCGGACGGAGACCTTTGCCAAAATCCACATTGCCAACCACTTTATGGGCGTTGAGGTCAATGACAACCATATTGCTGCCATCAGTTCCAGGTGAGCCTACGCCGGAATTGCCATAAATGGGGACGTAAGCGAATTTGCCGTCGGGAGAAGCGATGACTTCGTGACCGGTAACGCCGTTTTCGGGTACCGTGGCAATCTGCTTCATCGTGACTGGATCGATGATGCTGAGGGTGCGATCGCCTTTGTTGGCGGTGAGAAGAAAACCTTGATCGGAGGATGCGAGCAACATGCTGGTAGAAATGCAGAAGACAAGAAGTAATAAACGTAACATTGCAGACTGCAAGGTATCACATAAAACGATGGAGCGGATGCTACCGTAAGGGTTTCAGCATGCACCTGAGATGTAGCATTCCCGACTGCGGAACGACGCTGGATCTGCACGACCGAGCGTTGGCGTGTCCCAAATGTGGCGAGTTGTTGGAGGTCGTCATTGATCCAGGCTCACGAACGCCTCCGGATCTACGGAAATTATGGCTTGAGCGCCGCTTATCATACGAGCCGCGGGACGCGAGCGGCGTTTGGCGATTTCGTGAGTTTTTACCCGATGTTTACGGTCCGGATGGCGTTGTCACGCTCAATGAAGGCAATGTGCCTTTGCTGCGCGGGCAGAAAACGGCCGATTGGGTTGGATTGAAAGACTTGCGCTTTAAGCATTTGGGCTTCAATCCTACCGGCAGTTTTAAAGATCTGGGCATGACTGCGGGCATGACAGAGGCGAAATTTCTGGGGGCGAAAGCAGTGGCCTGTGCTTCAACGGGCAACACTGCTGCCTCGCTGGCGGCGTATGCGGCGCGCGCCGGAGTTGTCGGACGAGTTTATCTGCCTGCAGGACAAGCATCGGCAAACAAATTGGCGCAGGCGCTGGATTATGGCGCGGAGATGGTTCAGATTGACGGCAGTTTCGACGATGCGCTGAACGTGCTCCTAAATGGCAACGATCCCGGCCTTTATTTCCTGAATTCCATCAACCCTTTTCGTATTGAAGGGCAAAAGACGGCGATGTTCGAGATGCTGGAGCAACTGGAATGGCAGATCCCCGACTACCTGGTAGTGCCGGGCGGGAATCTCGGCAATTCGTCAGCGTTTGGTAAGGCGTTCATTGAGATGAAACGGTATGGGCTGATTGAAAAGGCTCCAAAGATAGTGGTGGTGCAGGCGAGCGGGGCGAATCCGTTGTTCCGCATGTGGGATTCGGGAGCGCCTGAATTGACTGCCGTGGCGAAGCCGGAAACCGTCGCGACGGCGATCCGCATTGGTAACCCGCGTTCATGGAAGAAATCGTTGCAGGGCGTCCATTTCACGGGCGGATTCGTGATGGATGTGACGGACCAGGAAATTGGCGAAGCGAAAGATTTGATTGGGCGTGACGGAATCGGGTGTGAGCCGGCGTCGGCCACAACGCTTGCCGGGCTACGCAAACTTTATGAGCAGGCGAAATTAGATAAAGACGCTCGGGTGGTGGCGATATTGACCGGACATGTTTTGAAGGACACTGACTACATCGTCAAGATGCATGGCCATGTTCATTAAGCTGCCGGAGGCGGGCGTGCAGATACGCGTGCCGGCATCCATTGCTAATCTGGGGCCCGGTTTTGACACGCTGGCAGTTGCCGTGCAGCTTTATTTGCGGCTGGATGTAAAGCCGCTTGCAGGCGAGAACGAACTTCACTTTGAGTTTCCCGATTGCAAGATTGACGGGGAAAACTACATTGAACGGGCGTTCCGGTTTGTGGTGCAGCAGCAGAGCGATAGCTTTCCGTCCATGCATGTGGTTGTGCATGCCGATATTCCGATGAAAAGCGGGTTGGGAAGCAGTGCGGCCGCGACGGTTGCCGGGTTGCGTTTGTATGAAGCGATTGCGGGCGCGCTGCCTGAGCAAGGTTTGTTGAACGCGGCTTGCGCTTTAGAAGGACATCCGGATAATGTGGCCGCAGCTTTGCTGGGTGGGCTGACGATTAGTTGTCAGTTGCCCGACCGATCCGCTTTTGCGGTGCGAATGCGATGGCCAGATGCCTTGGGAATCATGGTGCTGACGCCGCATTTTCCGCTTTCCACCTCCGCTTCACGCGGAGCGTTGCAGGAAATGATTTCGCGCGAGGATGCAGTGTTCAACATCCAGCGTTCGAATTTGCTTCTCTATGCGTTGATGACGAGCAATTTTAAAGTGTTGCGCCAGGCTTTTCAAGATCGTATTCATCAGCCGTATCGACAAAAGCTTGTGCCTGGTTTGAGCGAGGCGCTGGCGTTGGAGCATCCGGATTTGTTGGGGGTTTGTTTAAGCGGTGCAGGGCCTTCGGTTGCGGCGTTCGCTGAACGTGGATTTGATGAAATCGAAGGGATGCTGGGCGACATTTTTAAACAAACTGGGACAGAGTTTCGGATTCGCCGCTTGGGAGTCCATCAATGAATGTGATTGCGTACCAAGTTGGGTACACGGCGTGGGCAGATGCTCGAGTACTTGCAGCCGCTCAGACGTTAAGCGCGGAGGAACTGGCGCAGGATTTTCGGAGCTCTGAGCATTCGATCCTTGGGACGTTGGTGCATGTTTATCGTGCGCAGCGAATCTGGTTGACGCGAGTCCTGGGCGAAGCGGCTGAATTCAAAACTCCTGGCGATGACACTTTGGCTGCTCTAACGAACAATTGGCCCGTTTTGAGTAAGCGCTGGGTGGATTGGTCGCAAAGTATTGGGAACGAGGCCGAGGAGACGCTTCTCCACTATCACGACCTGCGCGGCAATAGTTGGAGCCAGCCGTTGTGGCAGATTGTGCTGCAGGTGGCGAATCATTCCACGCATCATCGCGGACAAGCGGTTGGATTTATAAGAGCGCTTGGCCACACTCCGCCTAACGTGGATTCGATCACGTTTGCGAGGGGGATTAAGTAGCTTATTTCCCGGTTCTGGTCATGATGGAATCAACGGGTACTGCTACACCTTTGAATTCCAGCGCTTCGCCCATGCGAGCTTCTGTTGTCCCTTCGGGCGTCATCACGGTAACCGTCCTGGTTTTGCGATAAACCAGCCAGACTTGCTCGGCACCATATTCGAGATAAATAGCGGCTTTGCGTTGCAATTTGCGGTTACTGGGTGATGCAACTTCAACGGCCAGTTCGGGCGCACCGTCCAACCAGCCTTCACTATCTTCCGCTTGGTTCCAGCGCTCAATGGATACTGCAGCCAGATCAGGCGCCGGCATCGAAGTCTTACCTAGCATGCAGGCAAAATCATTGGCGACGATATAACCTTTGGGCTCCAACGGCGTCAATCGTTCACGGATACGCCGGACGATAGCGGAATGCCAGACTTTGGCGGACGGGGACACGATCAATTCTCCTTCAAGCAGTTCTTCTTTCCGGTCGTCTTCGCGATCCGGCCGGGCGATGAACTCTTCGAGAGTGATGTGGTGGTGAACCGCCGTGCTCATATAAAAGATTTTAGCGTCAGATCCTCACTCCGCGCGCAGGGCTTTCATTGGATCGATGCGCGAAGCTCGGAACGCGGGAATATATCCCGCTGCACTAGCGACTCCAATTAGTGTGACAATCATGGCGACGAAGGTTGTGGGATCGGCGGGAGTGACTCCGAAGAGCATGCCGCGCATGGCCTGGGTGAGAAGGACGGAGGCAAATGCTCCGACGATAAGGCCGATGAGCGCCAGTAAGAGAGTTTGTTTCAGGATTCCGGCTCGCACTTCGGCCGGTGAGGCTCCGAGGGCCATGCGAATGCCGATTTCGGCGGTGCGTTGGCCGACTGAGTAGGAGATAACCGCGTAGATGCCAAGTGAGGCCAGGATGAGTGCGAAGATGGCGAAACCGGACAGGAGTTCGACGATGAAGCGGCGGGGCGAGACGGCGTTGTCCACGATTTCGCGCAAAGTTTTGAATTGTTCGTCGGGCAGGCGCGAATCCAGCGGCAGAAGCGCGGCCCGAACGCTGGATGCTAGTTGTGTGTTGTCTTGTTTGCTGCGGACAACCAGATTGATACCACTGGCATAATCGCCCAACTGCGTCATGGGCAGGTACATTTCGTTGCCGGCGGTTTGCTCCAATGCGAGATGACGGACGTCTTCGACCACGCCGACCACTTTGCGATCTTTGTCCGCAGACATGAACTTGCCAATTGCATCTTCGCTTGGCCACAATACGCGCGCCAAGGTTTGGTTGACAAGGATGACGGGCGCACTTTTCTCGCTATCGAATTCGTTCAGGTCGCGACCTTCGACTACCTTGATGCCCATGGAACGCACGTAATCGTCGCTGACGATGCGTACGAAGGCTTCCGGATTCACATTGTTTTTGTAAGTGTGACCTTTGGCGCTAATGCCCCAAGTGCGGTTGCTGCCAAGCGGGAGGCAATCCGTCAAGCCAGCGGCTTCTACGCCTGGAACATCGCGCACGCGGCGAAGCGCTTCACGGTAATAAGCGTTCGCCTCCGCTTGTGACTTGAAATTGATGCTGGGATCGATGCGGAGAGCGGCTGCGCGAGAGGGTTGGAAGCCAAGATCGACGTCGAGAACGCGGAGAAAGCTGCGAATTAACAGGCCAGTGCCGACCATGAGCATGCAAGCAAAGGCAATTTCAGACACCACGAGCGTGCTGCGAATCCAGGTATGGTGTTTGCCGGCGCTGGTACTGCGGGATTGTTCCTTGAGCGTGTTGCTGACCGAGATTTTTGGCACTTGCGTAGCGGGCACGATGCCGAAGACAACGCCAGTGAGCACGGCGAGAGCAAGCGTGAAGAAGAGTGCCGTTAGATCCAGATGAACGTTCGACAAAAGCGGGATATTGAACGAAGTGAGATGCGACAGGCCGGCGGTTCCGAGCCATGCGAGAGCAATGCCGAGAATTGCGCCGCAGAAAGAAAGCAGAAGCGATTCGGTAAGGATTTGGCGAACGAGGCGTTGGCGTCCGGCACCCAATGCGGAGCGAATGGCGAGTTCTTTTTGGCGTGTTATACCGCGGGCGAGCAATAGATTCGAGAGATTCGCGCACACAATCAGCATTACTACGCATACAGACGCGGCCAGCACGGCGAGTGCCGGTTTGAACTTGCCGCTTACATGCTGGCGAAGGGCAACGACTTTCGGTCTGAACCAATTCTTAGTTGGGTTGGCCGTTTCATAATGCCTGCCAATGAGAGTAGACTCGGCTTCGGCGCGTTCGACCGAGATGCCACTCTTCAAGCGGCCGACAACGGACAGCGTGTTACCCCAGGCATCCGTTTCTTTCGTCAAAGGAAATGGCACGAACATATCGACGCGCAATCCGGGCGCAAAGACAGAGCCGAAATCGAAGGTAGCGGGGAGAATGCCGATTACGGTGGCGGGCGCGTTGTCGAGCGTTAACGTTGTCCCGACGATCTTAGGATCACTTTGGAAGCGGCGCTGCCACAAACCGTAGCTGAGAACAACGGACTTGGGCGCGTTGAATCTGCATTCCTCGGTGCTGAAATAGCGCCCCGCTGCGGGCGTTACTCCGAGCAAGGAGAAGAAATTCTGTGATACGGGGACAACGTTGAGGCGTTCGTCACCGCCGTTGATTTTGAGGCGCGAATCGCCGATACCGTAGAAGGCAAAATAGGCGGCCATATCCGAATAAGACTTGTTGTCCTGCTTCAAATCAAGATAGGCGCTGACTTGCGTGGTGTGGCTGGAGAGACCTTCGTCCAGTCCGGAGTTTTGAATCCAGGCGAGCGAAGCGGAGTCTCGGAATGGCAGCGGACGGATGAGTACGGCGTTTAGAACGCTGAAAACAGTGGCGCAGGCGCCGATGCCGAGCGCGACGATGAGGATGGCGAAGATGGCAAATCCACGATCGCGCCGCATGGTGCGGAAGGCGTAGCGCAGATCTTGGCTGAGAAGTTCCAGAAAAGGCAGGGAACGCGCTTCGCGGTGCCCCTCTTCGGCTGATTCGAGACCACCGAAGTGCAAGAGCGCTTGACGGCGGGCTTCGGTAGGCGACATGCCCAGGCGAATATTGTCGGCGGTAGCCATTTCAAGATGCGATTCGAATTCGGCAGACGAATCCTGCTCCCAGGTGGATGGACGGAGGAATGATGTGAGGCGACGAAACATTTCACGCATGGGCGGCGAGATCCTTTCCGATGGTCAGAACGCGAGACATGACCTTGGTAAGTCGTTCCCAGTAAGCAAGATCTTGCGCTAGCTGCTTTCTGCCAGTGCGCGTGATGGAGTAGAACTTGGCTTTCCGGTTGTTGTCGGATGTGCCCCATTCGGCCGCAATCCAACCGCGTTGCTGTAAGCGAACAAGCGAAGCGTAGATGGTTCCCTGGTTGAGCAAAACCTCATTGCCGCTGACATCTTCAATACGGCGGGCAATTCCGTAGCCATGCATGGAGCCCAAGACGGCGAGGGTTTGCAGCACCATAACGTCGAGTGTTCCTTGGAGTAGGTCAAGTTTTGAATCGGACATAAGCTCTCGTGTGTTGATACCACAGAAGGGACGGAAAGGTTACACGGTTTGTTCCATGTTTGATAGATTCACGGGTTATGAAGTGTTTCTGGTACTTGATGGCGGCGCTGGTTGGGGTTCCGATTTGGGCGCAAACGCCTACGCCGCCGGACCGCGATGCCATGATTCGCAAGGCGTTCGGGTTGCCGCCGGCTCCTGATCCGGAGAAAGTGGCGCGGGGAAAGGGCGTGTTTGTGTCGAACTGCGCGTTTTGCCACGGCAGCAGCGCGACCGGCGGCGAAGGTGGACCGGATTTAGTGCGCTCGGCATTGGTGGGACATGACAACAACGGCGACACGATTGGCCCGGTAATTTTAGAAGGGCGGCAAGCGAAGGGTATGCCGAAGTTCTCGCTGACGGAGGCGCAGATATCGGACATTGCGGCGTTCTTGCGATCGCAGAAAGAATCGAAGACAATGCGGTTCAACTACAAGATTGAGAACATTGTGACCGGCGATGCGGGGCAAGGGAAGGCGTACTATGAGGCGCATTGTGCGAGTTGCCATTCGACGGCGGGCGATTTGAAAGGTGTTGCGACACGATTTGATCCGGTAGCACTGCAGAGCCGGTTCTTGTATCCGAAAGCCGAACGTGCGGGCCCGGGTATGCCGGCGCCGCCGTCTAAGCCGAGTTCGGTAACCGTGACGATGCCCGACGGCAAGACAATGACGGGAACGTTAGAGCATTTGGATTCCTTCAACGTGTCGTTCTATGACAGTGCCGGGGTTTACCATTCGTTCCTGTTTGAGGCGATGCCCGGTTTGAAGGCGGAAGAGCATGATCCGCTGGAGGGACATATTGAATTGCTGCAGCAATACTCGGACGCAGATATGCACAATGTACTGGCTTTTCTGGAGACATTGAAATGAAGTTAGCGATGGTTCTGTTGGCGTCGGCCGTGTTGCTGGATGCGCAGGGGTTGGACCCGAGTAAGCTGAGCGCGCCAGCGACGGATACTTGGCCGACTTATAACGGCGATTATTCGGGGATGCGCTTCAGCACGCTGGACGATGTCAAAACGAGCAACGTGAAGACATTGGGATTGGCGTGGGTATTTCATGCCTCGCCTGGAGAGAGCACGCTGTTTGGATCGTCGATTAAGTCAACGCCGCTCGAGGTGAACGGGATTCTGTACTTCACCGAACCAGATCACGTGTGGGCGGTGGATGCGCGCACTGGGCGGCAGTTGTGGCACTACAAATGGGATTCGAAGGGCGGCATCCATATTGGCAACCGGGGTGTTGGGATTTATGGGAACTGGCTGTTCTTCGAGACGCCGGACTGTCATCTGGTCTCGCTGAACATGAGCAACGGGAAGCAGAGGTGGTCGCAAGAGGTGTGCGACTTGAAGCAGAACTACTACGCTTCGGGAGCGCCCATCATTATCAAGAACCATGTGATTGTGGGCGTGAGCGGCGATGATTTGGACGTGCCGGGATACTTGGAATCGCGCGATCCAGAGACGGGCGAGGTGCAGTGGCATTGGGATGTGGAACCGAAGCCGGGCGAGCCTGGATCGGAAACTTGGCCGAACGCGGAAGCGATGGCGCACGGCGGCGGGATGACGTGGGGTCCGTGTACCTATGATCCGGAGTTGAACCTGCTGTATCTAGGTACGGGAAATCCGCAACCCGTTTTGGCGGGCAAAGGACGCGAGGGCGATGACCTTTATACCGAAACTATTGTGGCGCTGCGTGCAGACACGGGAAAGATGGCATGGCATTTTCAGCCATCGCCGCATGATGTACATGATTGGGATGCGATTCAGACTCCGGTCTTATTTGATGGTGAGTTTGCGGGAAAGCCGAGGAAATTGCTGGCACAGGCGAGCAGGAACGGCTACTTCTTTGTGGTGGATCGCGCGACGGGTGAGCACTTGCTGACCAGTCCGTTTATTGAGACGAACTGGGCGAAGGGGATTAACGCCAAAGGGCAGCCGATTCGGAACACAGATAAAGATCCGAAGCCGGATGGAGCGTTGGTATCGCCGAGTTCGGGTGGCGCGGCGAATTGGCCGCCTCCGAGTTATGATCCGCAGACTGGGTTGTTCTATGTGAGCGCGGTACGAGGGTACTCGGTGTTTTATCTAACGGATTTGGGCGCCAAGCCGGAAGGCTGGGGCGGGATTGACCGTGGGTCTTGGAGCGATAACTACTTACGAGCGATTGATTACAAGACGGGGCAGATCAGATGGTCGCATGATTGGGGAAAGTCGGGAGGATTGACGGCGATGCTGACGACAGCGGGCGGATTGCTGTTCAGCGGAGATACGTCTGGGAATTTCATTGCTATGGAGGCGGCAAGCGGCAAGCCCCTTTGGCATGTGAATTTGGGGGGGAATATTTCGAACGGACCGATGACGTATGAGTTGGATGGGATGCAATACGTGGTGGTGGCGTCGGGCGAAATGTTGTATGGATTTCGGTTGCCGGAGAAGTGGGGGCGCGGGGGGATAGCCTTTGTGAAATCGGACTTTCGAAACGAACCCGCCGTTTCGTCTTGTGTTCGTGGGAAGAAATAGGGAAGATGGGTCGTGCCGGCGTGGCTCGGGCCTAACGCACTGGTTGGTAATGCTGGGATTGAGGAGCGAGCGGCGTTCTTGTTGATGGTGAGGAGGGTCTGCTGGCCCGGCAACGGCCGTTGGTAAGGATTTTGGACACACTTGTCCCTGGGGTGATGTTGGTTTTTTAAAAAATAAGGGTGAGCGGAGACGCTAGAGTTCGTCTTCGGTCGGTGGCGTGTAGCCGAGTTCGCGCGCGGTCTTGGTCATTAGCTCTAACTGTTCTTTCCAGTTGAGTTCTTTTTTGTTGTTCTTCTTCTTGGCGGCTCGGAGGCGTTCTTGCGTGATGGCGTATCTGCACGCTTTTTCGAATTCGGCTAGGCGATTCTTGCGGTGATCTTCGAGTGCCTTTTTGGCTTTGGCGAAAGCGTTGGCTCGGGCGGCTTGATAGCGCGTGAAGCGGTTGAGTCGGAGATGGTTTTCGTCGTGCCAGTGCTTGGCCATGTAGCCGCATTGGTGGATGCCCGATTCGACGGTGACGAGGGTGCGGTTGGCGCGTTCGAGGAGCCAGTCGGCCAGAACCACTTGGTTGACGAGGCGCTTTTCGACGGCGTCTTTGGGTTGGAAAGTTTGGAAGTAGGAGGCTTCGATGGCTTTGAAATCTTCGAGTTTTTCGTCGGGAAGGATCAAGGTGGATTCGGCGCAGCAGCCGTGTTTGGTGGCGTTCTTGGAGGAGATTTCGCGGCCTTGCTGAGTGCGGGGGCCTCCGTTGGGGTTGTATTGGTCGGGAGCCTCGGCGGGCTCGGTGGTGTCGAGGTCGGTTTCTAGTTGTTCCTCGATGTCTGTTTGTTCGATGTTTAGGTCTTGGTCAATCATTGTAAATACTCATTTCTGGAGATGGAGATCTCCGTTGTGAGGGTAAGATCTGGTGGTGCGGTTTGGTGGGGGAAAGGGCGTGTAGGTTGTTGAGGGCGTGGGAGAAAGAGTTTTTTGAAGGTTTGTGACCGGGATTTTGGGGTGAGGGCGTTGGAGACAATACTTTTTGAAGTTTTGTAACTCGCCGGGGGAAACTGAACAATTCTTGTTGGTTTCTGGTGCACCGCTCTGGGACTAATCAGCACGGACATAGTACTTGGCTGAAGGTGGATTGGTATCGCGGAACGTGGCATTTGGTGTTACTAGTGTTCATGCGCAATACGATGGGTTCGGAGCGTTCTCCTCGGATCGGAGTTAGAGTTTTAAAAGCCTTCTTGTATTTGATACCGATTGCTCTGCTTTCGGGGCAGGCCAGTGTGACCACACAGCACAACGATATTGGCCGGACTGGACAGAATATGCAAGAGACGATTCTGAACCCGGCAAACGTGAGTTCCGGCAATTTTGGGAAGTTGTTCTCTCTTACCGTGGATGGCTGGGTAGTCGCGCAGCCGCTCTACCTACCGGGCTTGAGCATTGCGGGAGGGACGCACAACGTGGTGTTTGTCGCTACGGAGCACGACAGTGTATTCGCCTTCGATGCCGACAGTCCGGGCGCGGCGCTTTGGCAGGCAAGCTTGACTTCGACAGCCTACGGCGCGGCTCCGGGCGCTACGACCGATCCCGGCTCGGACACTGGGTGCGACGACACCGGTGTGGAACACGGGATTACGGGCACCCCCGTGATTGACCCGGTAAGCGGCACGCTCTACGTGGTAAGCATAACGTTCGAAGGCACCTATCCGGTGCAAAGGCTGCATGCTTTGGATGTCCATACGGGACTGGAGAAGTTTGGGGGACCGGTGACGATATCGGGGTCGGTAGCTGGTGTTGGATCGGGCAGTTCGAATGGGGAAATTGCGTTCGATCCGAAATGGGAAAACCAACGGCCGGGCTTGTTGCTGACCAATGGGAACGTTTATCTTGCGTGGGGTTCGCATTGCGATTTCGCTAACTTCCATGGCTGGGTGATGTCGTACAACGCCACGACCCTGGCACAAACGGGAGTATTTCTTACCACGCCTAACGGCACTGATTCGGGCATCTGGATGGGAGGAACCGGCTTGGCGTCGGATACAGAAAACGGCGAGACGCGGCTATTCGTGCCGACCGGCAATGGCACTTTTGATGCGACCATTCCCTACACTACGAATCAAGCCGATTATGGAGACGACTTATTGCGTTTGAACGCCACGAGCGGGCTGAGCGTTGAAGACGCATTCACGCCGATGGACGAGCCGACAAGGGAGGCCAATGACTTAGATCTTGCTTCGGGAGGTACTTTGATTTTGCCGGACCAGACCGGACCGAACCCTCATTTACTGGTGCAAATTGGCAAGGAAAGCAAAATATATTTGGTCAACCGCGACAACCTGGGCGGTTACAGCACTACCAGCGACAACATTGTCGAGGAGATTGACAATCAGGATACGTCGGCTTTCGGGGCGGCGGCGTATTGGAACGGAAATGTTTATATGTGGACGAGTGCCGATGTACTGAGGCAATTCAGCCTGACGAACGGATTGCTTTCGACGACGCCGGTGGCTACGGGTACACTCCAACAGGCTACGGGCTTGGGCTCTACGCCGTCAGTTTCGTCGTACGGGCCAACGAATGGAATTGTATGGGCGATTGATTGGAATGTTCCGACCGAAGTGCTGTATGCGTACAACGCTAACAATGTGGCCCAGACGTTATATAGCAGTGCGGCCAATCCGGCGCGTGATGCCGGCAGCGGCGCTAGTCCGTTCGTGGTGCCCACGATCGTTAACGGCAAGGTGTACGTAGCTGGGGCCGGCGCGGTAACAGTGTACGGGCTGCTTCCAGTGCCTATGATCGATGTCAGCGCAGGCACGCCCACGGTAGCAGTGCCGCAAGGCGCGAGCGGCACGGACCAAATCAACGTGATTCAACTGAATGGCTTTTCCGGTAGCGTGACATTGAGTGCGTCAGGCGTGCCGGCGGGTGTGACCGCTGGGTTCACTGCGGCGAGCACTGGGGCGGTTGCGACATTTAATGTTACGGCCAATGCGGTGCCGGGCATTTACCCGATTGTGATCACGGCGACATCGGGAGCGATTTCGAACGCAACCACTATCGACGTTCAGGTTGAGGCTGTGGTTTTGACGGCGACGCCGAGTACGTTGGTGGTGCAGCAAGGTTCGTCGGTGACGAGTCAGATCGGCATTACGCCGGCCGGAGCGGGTACGCCCACGATAACAGTGGCGGGGCTTCCGACGGGAGTGACGTCCAGTTACTCTAACGGAACGCTGACGATTAGCGCGACAACCACAGCTTGGGTGGGCACATTCCCGATTACGGTGACCGGGACATACGGCAGCGTTGTTCGCACGGCCGCGGTGAGTTTGGCCGTGACGCGGGGTTTGAGCCTTACCAATGTGCAAATCATCAGCAAAGCCACGGGCATGTGCTTGGATGTTTGGGGTGTATCTAAAGCGATTGGTACCGGAACGGGCGAGGCGGCTTGCTGGGGCGGAGCGAACCAGATTTGGAATCTAATTGCAGCGGCGAATGGTTCCTATCAATTCATTTCCCTCAACAGCGGATTGGCTTTGGATATCGGAGGTCCGACGGCAACCTACCCGGGTTTGGCGATTCAGAATACGCCAAGTTCGAGCGTCACTCAGCATTGGCAACTGATAAAAACCGCGGATGGATATTTCAACGTGGAGAATGCCGGGACCGGAGGCTGCCTGGATGGCTCCAATACCTCTGCAGTACAACCGCAAACCTGCTCTGGTACTGCCGCGCAGGAATGGAGTCTGGCTCCGCTTTCCAACACAACTACGGTTAACATGTCGGCGTCATTCAACGTGAACGCGATCTCGCAGGCCGGCAAGGAGACTGTCAATGGAGGGGTGGATGGCGGCGACGATGCCTATCCAGCGCAGATTATTGGTAACAGCTACAGTTGGTATGGATATCCGTTTGTTTTTGGGCCGGCGAATGCGCCAGATGCAGTCTCCAGCACGACGGTAGCTTTACCGGCTGGGCAGTACAACAGCCTTGCCTTTTTAGGTACGGCCGCGAATGGGTCGCAGGCGAACCAGGTGTTCACAGTGAACTATTCCGACGGCACTTCGACTACGCTCACGCAAGGAATCAATGACTGGTATGCGCCGAGTCTCAGCCAAATCTACGCGGGTGAATCTGTTGTAATTGCCGCCGCCTATCGTTTGACTTGGCAAGGTTTGAATCAAACGGGGCCGTTCAACTTGTATGGCTGGAGGATGACGCTGGATAGCACGAGGACCGCAGTTTCTGTTACGCTGCCGAAGAATGTGGACGTTACAGCGCTGGCGATGACGCTTGGGCAGTAGGGTAGCGATTGGGGTCAAGCTTCGTCGCGTAGGCTCAGCATGGGATCGAAATGCGATGCCTTATTGGCTGGCAGGTATGCGGCTGCCACGCCGATCGCCGCCATAGCCATGCAGCCGATGGCGAGCGAGAAGGGATCGAGTGGGGAGACTTCGAATAAAAGACTCGCCAGGATGCGGGTGAGTGCGTAGGTGCCGACTAATCCGATGACGAGGCCTGCGGTGATCATGGCCAGGGCGTTGCGGAGGACTTCGATGAGTACGTTTTCGGGACGTGCTCCTAGGGCTACTCGGATTCCCAGTTCTTTTCTTCGCTGGGTTATTGAATAAGCGACCACTCCGTAGAGGCCGATGGCGGCGAGGAGTACGGCTATGGTTGCAAATGCGCCGATTAGCCAGGCTGGGCGGCTGACTTGGGAGAATGTTGCGTCCTTCACTTGCTGCATGGTTTCCACTTCGCCCAAGGGCAAGTTGGGATCGATTTCGGCTATGGCCTTGCGAATGGCGGGCATGACTGCGGGCATTGCGTCTTGTGTGCGAACCAAGAGTTTTATGTTTGGATTTGGAACTTGGGCCAACGGGACGTAGACTACGGGCGGGTCGGGCGCTCCGGGTGCGGTGGTGCGTTCGCTGCGGATGACTCCGACGATTCGCACGTTGGTGGTTGTGTCTAGTTTGCCGAGATAATCGCTACCGGTCAAACGCACTTCGATGCCAACCGGGCGTTGGATGCTTGCTATGTCGGCTAATCGCTTTTGGAGAGCTTGGTTGATGAGCATTACGTTCGGCGTGCCTAGGTGGTCTTGTTGGTCGAAGGCGCGGCCAGTAAGTAAGGGAATGTCGAGCGTGCGCAAGTAGCCGGGATCGATGCGCTTGAGGCGAACCATGATTTGCTTTTCGATGCCGGGAATGAAAATGCCTTCGCCATTACGAATCCACTGTAGTGGGAGGGCGGTGGATAGCGCAACGTGAGTTAGGCCCGGCGTGGCGAGAAGGCGATTCGCTACTGAGTCATAGAAAAGCGCGGCTTTTTGCGGAGTTGCGTACGCATCCGTAGGCAGGCTTAGCGATGTGGTTACGACATTCTCGATGCGCACGCCGGTGTCTACTCTTTGGAGATTCAGCAAGCTGCGTGCCAGAAGTAGTGCGCCGCATACCAGCACCAAGGACAGGGCGACCTCGCCTATGACGATGCTGCGCCTTAGTTTCAGATGGGCTGTGCTGGAGCTGCGGGCGGAGTGTTTCAACGAACCGGCTACATCTCCGAAAGAAGCTTGCCAAGCGGGCAATGTGCCTGTGAGGAATGCTACGCCGAGCACGAGGGCGGCTCCGAACAACAGCGCGTGCATGTCGAGTTGGACGTCGGCAGTGAATGGGAGTGCCTGCGCCAACGCGGGCTTAGCGAAGCGGATGAGAGCGAAGGCGATGGCTGCGCCGGAAGCGCCGCCCAAGCTACACAACGCCAAACATTCGGTGAGCAATTGCGCGGTTAGACGCGCGCGGCCTGCTCCAAGGGCTACTCGAACGGCTAGTTCGGTTCGGCGTGAGGCTCCGCGCGCGAAGAGCAGATTGGCGACATTCGCGCAGGCGATGAGCAGTACGAGCAGCACTGCTCCAAAGGCTACTGTGATTGAGTGCTGGAGATTGTTGCCCAGCAAGAGTCGAGACAAGGGGAAAACCGCGAGAGCTCCTTTCGGGACTTCGTCCATGGATGCGTTCGATTGCAGCGAAGCGTAGATGGATTGCATCTTTTGTGTCGCGCGTTCAAGCGTTACGCCGTCTGCGAGCCTTGCATAGAGCGACAGATAGTGGATCGGGCTGGCCATTTCCGCGGGGTGGAAAACGAGCGGCGTCCAGAATTGTGCATCGTCACGGTCGAACGGGCCTGGGGCGAGCACGCCGATGACTTGGTAGCTTTGCCCATCGAGCAGGATTCGCTTGGTGAGGATTTCCGGATCGGACGCGAAGTGGGTTTGCCATGAGGCATGACTTAAGACGACGACAGAGGAGGCACCTGGTTGATCTTCATCTGGCCGGAAGAGGCGTCCGAGGATTGTATTTGTGCCGAAGACGTTGAAGTAACCGGCGGTTACGCGCTTTCCTGGCATTCGGATGGGGCCGTTCTGATTGTTTAGGGCGGCAGAGAAAGACAGTTCGGCGGTAAGCGTTGCGAAGCCACGAGCCTGTTGCTTCCAGGCGAGGAATTGGGGTACTGAGGTGTCGTTCGAGACGCCTGGACGCGGGGCTTCCCACACGGCGACGATTTGTTCGGGCTTGGGAAACGGCAGCGGTTTTATGAGGACGGCGTCTACGATGCTGAACATGGCAACGGTTCCGCCGATGCCTAATGCGAGGACGCTGATGACGACCACGGCGAACCCTGGCGTGCGTTTTAGCGAGGCCAAGCCGTAGCGAAAGTCTTTGGCGATTTGTTCGATCCATGAGAAGGTGCGGTGGTCGCGATGTTCTTCCTGCATCTGAGTGATGCCGCCGAATTGACGCCGCGCTTCGTATCGGGCGGCTTCTGGTGAGAGGCCGCGAGCGATAGCCTCGTCTTCGGCGAGTGCTAGATGAGTTTGGATATCGTCATCGAGATCGGCTTCGAGGCGGCGGTTTCTCACGAGCGCGAGCAGGCGCGAGATGGATCGACGAAAAGTCATGATTCAGCCTCCAGGAAGCGTGCCACCATTGCGGTTGCGGCTTCCCAATTGACGATTTCCACTTGTAACTGTTTTCGTCCGGCTTTAGTTAGCGAGAAGACTTTTACTTTTCGATTGGTTTCGGAGACGCCCCATTCGGTACCGATCCAGCCTTCCTGTTGGAGGCGAATGAGGGCTGGATAGAGCGAGCCCTGGCTGAGTTGGAGGGTGCCGGAGACTTGTTCGATGCGGCGGGCTAGGGCGTAACCGTGGAGGGGGCCCATGGTGTGGAGGGATTTGAGGATGAGGAGGTCAAGGGTGCCGTGCGGGATTTCGGTTTGTGGTTTCGACATGTCGATGTCCGACAGCTGTAGTATGAGGTGGTTTGGGGTGGCGTGTCAAGGGGGTGGTTGTGAAGAATCGACGCTGCGGATGGGTAGGTGGAGAACAGAAGGGTTACGGGACTTTGGAAGAGCGCGAAATGACTGGGACAGGCAACTCATTCCAGCGGCGGCCTGCGGCGTTGGGAATGAGAAGCCAGCCCCGCATTTCGCTTGTGGCTTGATGGGCTTTTTTATGTTGCGGGCTGAGACTAAAACGCCTGTTCGCCGCTAATCTTCATTTCGTTGAGCAGGAATTTTGCTTTGATTTCGAAGGGTGCGGCGGTCATGTGGAATTCGGCGGTTTTGCTGCTGGTTACGTCTAGCGTGGAAGGTAGGAAGGCGAAGTAGATGGTTGCGGTGTCGTAGGGGTCTTGATAGGCGAGTTCGGGGTTGATGGGGTTGCCGCGTTTGATTTGCAGGGTGGTTTGTTCGGTTAGGGTGCTGGGGTCTTCGCCGATGGGCAGTCCGGTGACGCTGAGGATGTAGTGGCCTTTGAAGGTGTCGGGCAGTTTGGGCTTTAGCAGTTGGCGCATGGGGGCGTTGACCCAGCGCACGATGGCTTGGAATTTTGGTATCCCGGCGTCCGGTGACGAACTAGAAGAGCCGCGAGAACTGCCGGAATAAACTGCTCCGCCGCGGCGACCTCCGCCTCCTCCGGCTGCGCGCGTTCCTCCGCCGGCCATGTTGGAGTCGTTACTGATCAGTGTTGCGGTTACTTGTTTGGCCCATGGGGAGGTGGTTTCGAATTGTGCGGTCTGTTCGCTGGTCCAAGTGGAGAGAGCTTGCTTGTCCCAAAAGTGCTCTTCGCTCGCCAGCAGGCAAGCGCAGCAGAGCAAGCAGCACAGCAGGGCGTTGGACTTCATAGAAACTGGAAATTGGTAGCGCTAAGGGGAATCGAACCCCTATTTAAGCCTTGAGAGGGCTCTGTCCTAACCGTTAGACGATAGCGCCAGCCATGCGGGTTTCCTATTGGAGGACAGACACGATTATAGCGAAGTCCTGAGTGTTCATTAGCCTTTGAGGCCGTCGAACGCGTTTTCTATTTCGGTCTTGCCTTCTGGTGACGGCGGGACGAAGGGCAAGCGGGGTGGGCCGCCGTAGTAGCCGTTGAGATCCATGGCGTATTTGACGCCGGGGATTCCGTATTTGGTGGCGAGGATTTTTGCGGCCGGTAAGACGCGGGCTTGCCAATCTTTGGCCGCTTCTTCTTCGCGGGTGCGGAAGGCTTCCCAAATGGTGACGCAGGCGTAAGGCAGGGGATTGGCGAGGGCGAGAATGGCTCCGACGGCGCCGATTTGGAAGGCTTCATGGAATGCGCCGCCAGCACCGCAAAGGATTTGAAAGCCGGGCTTGACGGCTTTGACGGTTTCGCGCATTTTGTCCATGTTGCCGGAACTATCTTTCATGCCGATAATGTTGGGGTGTTCGGACAGCGCGCCGAGCGTGTCGGCCGGGATATCATAACCGGTAACTTGCGGAATGTTGTAGATGAGGACGGGGAGTTTGGAACGGTCGGCCACGGAGCGGTAATAGAGAGCTTGGGTGTCGGGCCGGTACATCTGCGTTTTGTAATAAAAAGGCCCGAGGACGAGAGCTACATCAGAACCGCGGTCGGCTGCGGCGTTGGCCATTTTCACGGTTTCGTGGACGCTTTCGACTCCGACGCCCGCGATGATGATCTTGCCGGGGGCGGCGTTCTCTTTGACGAGCGCCATGAGCAAGAGGCGCTCTTCGGCACTGAGTAGCGGCGTTTCCCCGGTGGAGCCGCAAACGGTGTAGCCGGTTAAGGCGACTCGATTCAGCTTATCGATGTTGTGCTGGACTTTGGCTTTGTAGATTTCGCCGTTGTGATCAAACGGGGTGGCGAGCGCAGGGAAGATGCCTTGGAGTTTCATACTTTCAAAATAGAAAAGCCTGTGCGGTGCGGGACCGGACAGGCTTTTCTTCAAATTCAATTTACTTACTTAGCAATGTAGGTGACAACCAATGCATACAGAGCCAGTGATTCGATGAGCACGAGGCCGAGAATCAAAGAGACGCGAATGGCGGCGATTGCGCCTGGGTTGCGCGCCATCGCCTCGGCAGCGGAGGCGGTGGCTCGGCCTTGGCCAAGTCCGCACAGGCCGGAAGCGATGCCGACGGCAATATAGGCGGCAGCCAGACGGTTGTCGGAAGTGGCGGTATTGGTGGTACCTTGCGCGAACATGGGGGTTGCGAGCGCCATAAGCGTGGCGGCCAGCAACATCATTTTATTTTTCATTTTTTCTCCTATGAAATTGCCATCAGGAGGTGGTTCGGCACCGTGCGTTGGGACGCCGGGCGCTCACACTGAGAGCAAACTTGATTTAGTGCTCGTGCGAAACGGCGCCACCTACGTAGACCATTGCGAGCAACATAAAAATGTACGCCTGCAGGAACGAAACGAAGGTATGCAAGGCGATGAAAATGACCGGGATGATGAGCTTGGTCAGGTGCAGGAAGGTGAGGTAGACCTGATCTCCGGCGAACATGTTCGCGTACAAACGAACGGTGAGCGAGAGCGGACGCGCGAAGTGGCTGACCAGTTCAATGAACAGCATGAGCCAAGCCATCCACCAGAATGGACCCAAGAATTGTTTGATATAAGCGAAGCCATGTTCGCGAATTCCGGCCAAGTGGTAGAAGAGGAACGTTGCGATGGCCAAGCCGAAGGGCACCATGGTGTGGCTGGTGGGGGCGTCGAAGAACGGTACCAAGCCAATTAGATTCATGAACAGAATGAAGATGAAAAGCGTGCCAAAGAAAGGCAGATATTGAGGGCCTTGATGGCCGACGATCTCTTCGGCAGAGGCGTGGAAGAATTCGTAAGCCAGTTCGAAGATGTGCTGGGTTTTGCCGGGATTATCAACCGAGAGGCGGGCGCGCAGGTAACCGAACAAAACGATGATGAAGGCGGTTACGATGAGTTCGCATACCATCCAATCGCTCCAGGGATGTGCCGGATCGGGCACTTTGACGTGGGCTAGATTGAGGACGCTGTTAGCGGGGCCGGCGAGCAGATTGTTGAAGACGCCGGTAATCCAAAGTTCTTGTTCCATTTAGGGCGTAGATGACTTGGTGAAAAGGCTTTCGAGGAGATCAACGACGATGGATGAAACCACCGCGGCGGTGCTGGCTAACAAGCCCAACAGTACCGCCAACGGACTCACTCCCAAGCCTTTGACTATAACATAGCCGCCCGCGAACATTAGTAGGTATCGACTAATGAAGGCGCGGGTGGCCCAGGGCTTACGTGCGCCTTGGTTGGGCGAGATGACGGTGGCAAGATGGTCGAAAAGATAGAGATTGCCGCACGAGACGGCGCTGCCCAGCAGGAATGCGAGGGCGGTTTTGAAACCGTGGCGAGTCCAGAACGCGATGAAGCCAGCGATGGCGAAGGCGGCGGTGAGGATATAGATGCGGCGGATCACCTGCGTTTTTCATCTCGCGCGAGTTCTTTGAGGATTTGTGTGATGCCGGCGGCGAAACCGGCGAGGATGCCGACGGGGCGCAGCCAGGAGTGGTGGAAATAGCTTTCGGCGAACGTTCCGAGCAAGTATCCGGCGAAGAGCGAGGCGGGAAGAGTTAAGGCGAGGGACAAATATTTTCCCAACCAGTAATACGAGCGGTCATTTTTTGGCGGCATTGCCTTCGAAGCCTTCCCAGCGGTGCATGCCGGGCATGTCCAGGCCGAATTGATCGAGCAGACGGCCGATGATGTGGTTAATCATGTCGTCGAGCGTTTCGGGGTTGGTGTAGAACGTGGCGACAGGCGGCAGAATGACGGCTCCCATGCGGGCGAGGGCGAGCATGTTGTCGAGGTGGATTTCGGAAAGCGGGCTTTCGCGGGCAACTAGGACAAGTTTGCGGCGTTCTTTTAGGACGACGTCGGCGGCGCGAGTGATGAGGCTATCGCCAAAGCCGGCGCGAATGGCGGCTAGCGTCTTCATGCTGCAGGGGGCGATGATCATGCCGTCGGTTCGGAAGGAACCGCTGGAAATAGACGCGGCTTGGTTTTCCTGGTGATGGACTTCGGTGGCGAGCGCTTCGACCTCGGCCAGGCTGAATTTAGTTTCGCTGGCGAGGGTGGCGCGGGCCCAGCGGCTCATGACCAGATGTGTTTCCACATTCAGTTGCCGCAGCATCTGGAGAGTGCGAACGCCAAAAATCGCGCCCGAAGCGCCGGTGATGCCTACGACAAGCCGCATTTGTTCTTATCATAGGGAAGTGCTGTACGCCATTGATAAACCCGCCACCGGAACGAACTCCGTAATTGTGCTGCATCCGAGCGATTCGGTTGCTATTGCGCGTGTTCCTTTGCAGCTTGGGCAGACGATTCAGATTCCGGAAGAGATCTTTGTTTCGGCGGAAATTCCAGCGGGCCACAAGCTGGCGATTCGCGAGATTCAAGCTGGCCAGCCGGTTTATCGCTATGGAAATGTGATTGGGTTTGCTTCGGTTGCGATTCACGTGGGCGAGCACGTGCACACGCACAATCTGACTTATGAAGAACTAGACACGCAGCAGGTGGAAGTTCCGGCGCGTGGGCCGAGACCGGCAAAAACTTCGACGCGATTTTTCCAAGGGTTCCAAAGGGCCGATGGACGAGTGGGTACCCGCAATTACCTGGCGGTGGTGGCGGCGAGTAATTGCGCGGCTTACACGGCGAATTTGATTGCGGATAGTTTTCGTGACGAGAAGTTGCCGGAAAACGTGGACGGGATTGTGGCATTTCCGCATGGCGACGGATGCGGGCAGGCGATGGGTCCGGATACGGATCAACTGCGACGGACATTGGAAGGTGTTTTGGACCATCCCAATGTGGCGGCGGCGTTGATTTTAGGATTGGGATGCGAGGTGAACCAGATAGATCATTACCTGGGTCGCGCATCGAACAGCGAGACTCTGCATGGATTGACGCTGCAGGATTCCGGCGGCACAACGGGTGTGTTGGAAGCGGCGCGCGCGCAGATGAAGCGTTATTTCGAGATTGCAGCGGCCAGCAAACGGACAGAGATACCGGCGTCGGCGATTGCTTTGGGATTGAATTGCGGCGGTTCTGATTCGTTTTCCGGGATTACGGCAAATCCGGCGTTGGGACATTGCTGCGACTTGCTGGTGGAGCAAGGGGCGACGGTGGTGCTGGCTGAGACGACGGAGATTTTTGGTGCGGAGCATTTGCTGCTGGCGCGGGCGCGGAATCGCGAAGTAGCGGATAAACTGCTGGCCTGCATAGAGAAATACAAAGCGTATTTGCGACAGTTCGGCGGCAGTTTCAACGACAATCCTTCGCCCGGGAACAAGAATGGCGGATTGACCAATATTCTTGAGAAGTCTTTGGGCGCGGTGGCCAAGGCTGGGACGAGCATTTTAGAAGATGTCTACGATTATTCGGAGCGTATTCATTCACCGGGGTTCGTGTTCATGAATACGCCCGGATATGATCCACCGTCGCTGGCGGGCTTGGCGGCGGGTGGCGTGAATTTAATTGCATTCACGACAGGGCGGGGAAGCGCGATTGGCTTTCCGAGCATTCCAGTTTTGAAGATTGCGAGCAATTCCAATACTTACCGGCGTATGACCGGCAACATGGATATAAACGCCGGACGGATTGCGGATGGCGAGGCGAGCGTGGAGAAAATTGGCGAAGAGATTTTCGAGATGCTACTGCGCGTGGCTTCCGGTGAACGCACGAAGGCGGAACGTCTGGGCCATCATGAATTTGTGCCGTGGAGAATTGGTCCGGTACTGTAAAAACTGTGAAGAAATTTGTTTTGGGGCTTTCGCTTTGCGTCGGTATCGCGGCTGCAGCGGAGAAGAAACCAGTAACGTTGGATGTGGTTTTGAGCCATCATGGCGCGGCGATGCCGAATCCGATTTGGACTCCGGATGGGAAGCATTTTGCTTCGGTAGAGCATGATGTCGTGAATGTTATTGACGCTGCGAATGGGGAGAGCCGCGAGTTTTTTACTATTTCGGAACTGAAGCGCAAGGTACATATTTCGACCGAAAAAAAGCCGTTCGGATGGCAGAACCGGCGCGTGAGCAGCAATTCCTTTCAATGGTTGCCGGACGGAAACCAGATGTTGGCGTCTGTCGATGGGGAGCTTTTCCTGGTGCATGCGAATGGGAAGGCGACGGAATTGACGCGTGGTGAGAGCGACCATGAAGATCCGAAGCTGTCGCCCGATGGCACGAAGGTTCTGTATCGATCGCAATCGAATTTGTATGTGTTGGATGTTGCGAGCAAAAAAGCAACTGCGGTTACAAGCGATGGTACGGCGACTTTGCTAAACGGCCAGTTGGACTGGGTTTACCCGGAAGAATTGGATTTAGATACGGCTAGTTGGTGGGCTCCGGATTCGAGCAAAGTTGCGTTCATGCAGTTTGATGTAGCCAAGGAATTTGTCTATCCGCAAGTGGACTTGTTGGGCGAGCGGGCGCGGGCTGAGCCGGAACGTTATCCGCAAGCAGGCACACCGAATGCGCAGGTTCGAATTGGAGTGATTGATTTAGCTTCGGGCGATGTGAAGTGGATGGAGTTGGGAGATACGTCGAATACTCTGCTGGCGCGGGTGATTTGGATGCCCGATTCACAGACGATGGCGGTGGAGCGGCTCACGCGCTTGCAGGACAAGTTGGAATTGCTGTTTTGTGACGTTAAGAACGGGCATTCGCGGCGCGTTCTGAAAGAAGAATCCAAAGATTGGATTAACTTTGCGGATGGCTTCTTCCCGCTGGCTTCGGGCAAAGAGTTTGTGTGGACGAGTGAGGCATCCGGTTTCCGGCATATCTACCTTTATTCGGCTAAAGGTGAATTGGAAAAGCAGCTAACGTCTGGCGATTGGGAGGTGCGCGAGATCTGTGCCGTTGATGAATCGAAACGGCGCGTTTATTTCACATCGTCCGAAGTGAGTCCGCTGGAGACTCAGCTTTATTCGGTAAGTCTGGATGGCGGTGAACGCGTGCGTATATCGACGGAAGAGGGCTTGCATTCGATTTCCGCGAACGGCGATATGAGCGCTTTTGTTGATACCTTTTCGAATTATTCGCAGCCGCGCCAAGCAGTTTTGAAGGATGCCGCGGGGAAAGCAGAGAAAGTGCTGGTTTCGCCGGACAATTCAGTGGCGGATCAATACACGCTGCTTCCGATGGAGACGGTGCAGGTGAAAGCAAGCGATGGCACCACGCTTTACGGGCATTTGATCAAGCCGTTGAATTACAAGGCTGGCGTGAAGTATCCGCTGATTGTGCAAGTGTATGGCGGTCCGGGCGTACAGACGATTCACGACGAATGGAGCGGCGCGAATTGGGGCCAGATGATGGCGCAAAAGGGATATGTAGTGTTCAACCTGGATAATCGCGGGTCGATGGGGCGCGGGCATGCGTTCGAACGAGCGATCTTTCACGATATGGGAACTACCGAAGTGGCCGATCAAAAGGCTGGCGTGGAGTATTTGGTGAAGATCGGGTTAGTAGATCCAGATCGCGTTGGCATCACTGGTTGGAGTTATGGCGGATTTATGACGATTCACTCGTTGCTATTCGCGCCGGATGTCTTCAAAGTGGGTGTGGCGGGCGCGCCAGTGAATGATTGGCACAATTACGACACGATTTATACGGAACGTTACATGGGGCTGCCTGAGAAAAACCAAGAAGCCTATGACGCGACTTCAAATGTGAAGAACGCCGAGAAGCTGCGTGGAAAGTTGCTGATTGTGCACAACCTGGAAGATGATAACGTGTTGTTTCAAAACACCATGCAATTGGCGGATGCGTTGGAGCGGGCAGACAGGCAGTTCTTTATGCAGATTTATCCGCAGAAGACGCATGGTGTTTCGGGGGAAGCGCGGCGCGCATTGGAACAGGCGACGACTAACTTCTTCGACGAAAACTTAAAGCCCGTTCAAATACTTCACTAAAGTTACTTCGTTGCCACGTTCGTTGTAGAGCAGTTCGTCGGCAATCTTGCTGACCATCAGGATGCCAAAGCCGCCGGGGCGCATACCCAGTTCGCTACGACGCTGCGTGTGGCGAAGCGGTTCTTCGGGCGGATTATTTACGGCGGCATGCTCGGCGGATTCCATCGAAAAGCCGGGCCCATCGTCCTGGATTTGGAACAGCAGCAAATGCGGCGTGCGAATTATCTTGAGATCCACGGTGCAGTGATGATCCAGGTGACAGCCATGTTCCATGGAGTTGGACAAAAGTTCTTCCACGGCGGTGCTTAAGTCCTCGCAAAGCTGATTTGGCAAATCCTCCAGTTGCTCACGCACAAATGCTCCGATTTTCTGCACTTGAGCAATGGATGTGGCCACCCGCAGTTCAATCCAGCCGGGCGATGAAGACACGACGGTGACTTCAGGATTTTTTGCAAAAGCTTCGCGCGCGCCCATTACAGCTAATCTTCTCATCGTCGTATATTTGCTATTTTCAAAGCAGAACCACTTATGCGAACCGTTGCTGCCACCGCTGTTTTTTTGATGACAGGACTTACCTTGTTTGCTTCGAAGAAGGTTATTTCTCCACAAACTAACGCCGGAAATGAATTAGTGGACATAGTGGCGACAATTTCGCTTGCGGAAGATGAAGTTACTCAAAAACTAGGGGCTGATGCGGGTAAGGGCATAGTGCTTTTAGAGGTGAAACTTACCACGAAGACAGACAAAAGTATCCAAGTTAGCCCAGACGATTTCATTCTTTTAGCGCACGACGACGGCGAACGCAATAAACCCTATGAACCCGAGCAGATTGCGGCGGACGGCGCATTGATAGTGAAGAATACGGCGCAAACGGCGAAAAAGAGCGGTCCATCGTTCAGCGCGGGGGGCATTATTGGCGGCGGTACAGGATCTTCGCCTGGGAACTCGAAACCCGTGGTTCTAGGCGGGACGATGGATGACAAGGAAAAGGGGAACAAGACGCTGTTGGACGCTCTGAAGGCTAAACAGTTACCCAATAAAGAGGTAACAGACAAGGTGTCCGGGTACTTGTATTTCGCGTTGGATGGAAAGCACAAGCTAAAGGACTTAGCAGTGCTGTATCGAGGCCCAGCAGGGAAGCTGGACCTCGAATTCGAACATTAAAACGTTAGCTACCTGCTTTGTCGATGGACGAAATTGTGACGACATCGCCCGCCAGGCTGCCGTTTATCTTTACTTCCTGTCCGGCAAACGCTTTGGCTTTATCTTTTGAGTCTGCGTCGAATGTCAGAACCTTGCCCTTGTAAACAAAGACAGGATCTGCCCCGCCTTTGATACACATATCGACGACGCATTTCGTATTGGCTTCGCTCACCTTGTTGTGCTTGGCACCGCAGTGTGCGTCAGAAATGTAGCCGGTCCAGTCATCTGCAAAGGCCATTGCCGAACAGATTGTGAGAGCGGCAAAGGTTCCTGCAAAGAGTTTCTTCATGTACTTTCCTCCAACGGAAATTAAAACACCTGACCATTCTATGACTAAATTTCGCGAATGGTTGAGACAAAAATAGCGGCTAGTAATACTTCATACCTCTAGGATGACGGGCATGATCAACGGCCTGCGCTGAGTTTGCTTGCTTAGATAACGCTTCAGGTCGACGCGAATCTTTTCCTGCATCATGCCCGCGTCGCCGCGTTCTTCGTGACTGGATGATTCCAGAGTGCGAGCAACTACGTTACGAGCTTCCTGGATGATGGCAGCGTTGTCGCCGGAAACGAAACCGCGGCTGATGATTTCGGGAAGGCCTTCGCTTTTGCCGGTGTGTTTGTTGATGGCGATGATAGGCACCACGAAGCCGTCTTCGGATAGATGACGGCGATCGCGAATGATCATATCTTCAACAACATCATCCAAGGAGCCCGAGTCGATACAAACGCGGCCAACGGGGATCTTCTCGCCGCGGCGCGCGCCGAGTTGATCGATTTCCAGGGTCTCGCCAGATTCCAAGACAAAGGTTTCTTCCAAGCCAGCGAAGCGCAGATGGGATGCGAGTTGAGCATGCTTAGATAATTGACGGTATTCGCCGTGAATGGGAATGAAGTAACGAGGCCGCACCAGATTAAGGACGAGTTTCAGTTCTTCCTCGCTGGCATGTCCGGAAACGTGCACGGGCGGTTTCATGGAGCCGTAAACCAAGTCTGCTCCGCGCCTGGCAATGTGGTTCATCATCCGGTAGATCTGTTTTTCATTGCCGGGAATGATGCGCGAGCTGAGAACAACGGTGTCGCCCTTTTGAAGATAGAGATGCTTGTGGTTATCTACCGCAACGCGCGACAGGGCGGACATAGGTTCGCCCTGAGTTCCGGAAACTACGACGGCAACTTTCTCGGGCGCCATCTGCATGATGTCCTGCGGCCGGAGCAAGGTGGAATCGGGAATGTGCAGGAGGCCAAGATTGTGGGCGATTTCGGTGACGCTTAGCATGCTGCGGCCAAGAAATGCGACTTTGCGCCCATACTCGGCTGCCAGATCTAAGATCTGTTGCAAGCGGTGAATGGAACTGCTGAAAAGAGAAATGACGAGGCGGCGCTCGCTGCGGGAGAAAAGTTCCTCCAGACGGGGGCGCACGGCGCGTTCGCTCTCGGTATAGCCGGGCCGGTCAACGTTGGTGGAATCGGAGAGCAACAGGAGAACGCCGCGCTTTCCGTATTCGGCGAACGTGTGCAAATCGAAAAGCTGGTTGTCGGTGGGAGTGGGATCGACCTTGAAGTCGCCAGTGTGAATGACAACGCCGAGTGGAGTGGTGATGGCGAGTGCAACGCAACTCACGATGGAGTGAGTGACGCGGATGAATTCGATATTGAATGGGCCCAGCGTCAGGCGATCTCCCGCCTTAATGATGTTGAGCTTTGTCTGCTCGAGCATTTCGTGCTCTTCCAGACGGCGTTCGACTAATGCCAGCGTGAATTCGGTGCCATAGATAGGTAGATTGATTTGCGAGAGGAGGAAGGGGATGCCACCAATGTGATCTTCGTGTCCGTGGGTGAGGATCAGACCACGGACCATCTCAGAGTGCTGTTCCAGATAGGTGAAATCGGGAGTGACGATATCGACTCCCGGGAACTCCGATTCAGGAAACATCATGCCGGCGTCGATGACGATGATGTCCTCGCCGTACCGAAGAGCCATGGAATTCATGCCGAATTCGCCAAGGCCGCCGATCGGAATTACTTGTAGCTTCTTATCTGCCATACAGCAAACTCGAAGATTAGCACGCTATGGAATGTAAAGTGCGGGCGCTAGTTGGTTGGCGATTTATCAATGTGTATGACGGAGCCATCTTTGCTGGTTCGGTCTCCGGGCTTCATGTTGGCCGGACAAGCGCCTATAAACTTTTCGTCAATCGTGATCAATGTCTCTTCATGGCCCGGGGGTGGTGGCGTGATTTTCGAATGGATTTCGGAATGGCTTGCGGAATCGCTTTCCATCGTGGTGACTGATTCCGTGTCAATTGCCATGTTGGGCCGGTCGCAATGCGAGGTTACGGTGTATTTCCCGTTTGCAAAGGTTTCCTTGGTAATGGTGCAGCCTTTCATCGCGGTATGGGCGTGGGCGCGAACCTTTTCATCGTAGGCGTGATCGCGGCAGAGAGTGGATGAGCCTTCAATTTTGTTTCCGGCGGGTTTGATCTCGGTTTGTGTTGTTACGGACCAGAGACCTTCCTTGAGTTGAGGCAGATCAACCGCAACCAGCGGCAAAACGAAAAGAGCGGCAAAAAAGACGGACTTCCTCATGGATTACCTTTCATTCAAATTCTAGTTCAATCAGGCGTTTCCAAGATTGATTAGGGCCACTCCAAAGACAATCAAGGCAAGGCCGCCCACTTTGGCGACAGTGAACTTTTCTTTAAACAGAATGCGCGCCCAAAGCAGCGCCCAGATGTAGCCGAGCGAGATCATGGGATACAGGACGGTCAATTCTCCCTGGGCGATGCCCATCATATAGAAGACCGACGAAATGAGATAGAGAGCAATGCCTGTTGCCAGCCAATAGTTGGTAAAAATCTTCAAGATGCCGTCGCCCATTTTTTCGGCGCCGAGTTTCAATCCAACGGCACCGAAGGAACCTACGAATGAGGAGAAAAGAACCAAAATGATGGAGCTGAGCGGCGTGCGCATTTTATTTTTTTAGCCCCAGGATGGAGACGCCGGCGACGATGGTGACAATACCGGCGCTGCGGAAGAAATTCAAGTGCTCGCCGGGCAGAACAAAAAGCGAGAGAATTGTCACCCATACGTAGGTCAACGCGATGATGGGGTAGAGGCGCGAAAGTTCGCGGCCCTTTAACGCCAAGGCCATTAGGAATGTATTGATTCCATAGAGGCAGTAGCCGATGAACAACTTTAGGTGGCTGATGATGTCCAGCGCGAAACGGAAGAATAAAGAAGGATCGTGCGCCACCTGACCCAAAGTGATGTGCGCACCCAGTTGCTCCGTACCCTTTTTTACGAGGATTTGAGCCAAGGCTCCGATTAGCGTGCAGCAGAAAACCAGCGCAAACGACTTTCGGGCAGATGAGCTTTCCCCGGCGGGATTGATGGTAACGGCGGAAGAAGACAAACACCTCAAGTTTAGAGCATCAGACAATTCGCGGTACAGTAATCTGCAATGTCAAGAACTGCCTCTATTGTCATTTGGGCGGCTGTTGCAGTAGTTGCGGCCCTGTGTCTAAGCGTGATTGCCACCCAGCGTGGTGAGCCGGTAAATAGCCTGTGGCTAGTGGCGGCGGCGATATCCATTTTCCTGCTGGGCTTCCGATTTTACGGGAAATTCATTGCGGCTAAAGTGATGGCCTTGGACGATTCGCGGGCGACTCCGGCAGAGCGGCTGCGAGACAGTCATGATTTCGAACCGACGAACAAATGGATACTTTTGGGGCACCATTTTGCGGCTATTGCGGGGCCGGGTCCTCTGGTAGGTCCCACACTGGCGGCACAATTTGGTTATCTTCCCGGCTTGATATGGATACTTTTCGGCGCCGTATTGGCGGGGGCGGTTCAGGATTTCATCATTCTGTTCTGTTCCATGCGGCGGGATGGCAAAACGCTGGGACAGATGGCTCGGCAGGAAATTGGCACTGTCGGCGGTTATGTTTCGCTTGTTACCGTGTTGCTGATTATGGTGGTGCTGTTGGCTGTGGTTGGTTTGGTAGTGGTCAACGCGCTGAAGGGCAGCCCGTGGGGCACTTTTACGATCGCCATGACGATGCCGGTGGCATTACTGATGGGTCTTTACCTTCGGTTTTTGCGCCCGGGAAAAGTTCTGGAATGCTCCAGTGCGGGGTTTGTGCTGATTCTGCTGAGCATTTATGGCGGCAAGCTTGTTGCTCAGTCGCCCACGCTTGCGCCCGTGTTTACTTTTGGCGGAGTTACGCTGGCGCTGATTATCATTCTTTATGGCTTTCTGGCTAGCGCGTTGCCGGTGTGGCTTCTGCTTGCGCCACGTGATTATTTGAGCACGTTTGTAAAGTTGGGCGTGGTGTTTTTGCTGGCGCTGGGCATCTTCTTCGTGCATCCCCAGCTTCAGTTGCCGCCGGTAACTCGTTTCATAGATGGCACCGGACCAATCTTTGCGGGGAAGGTATTTCCGTTTTGTTTTATTACCATCGCGTGCGGAGCGATCTCCGGCTTCCATGCGTTGATTTCTTCAGGCACGACACCCAAAATGATTGCGCGTGAATGGCATGCGTGGCCGATTGGTTACGGGTCGATGCTGTTGGAAGGTTTTGTGGCGATTATGGCGTTAGTAGCGGCGGCTTCGCTTGCGCCCGGCATCTATTTCGCGGTCAATTCTCCGGCCGGTGTGGTGGGCACGCTTCCGCAAGTGGCTGTGCAGACGATTAGCGGTTGGGGTTTTCCGGTGAGCGCCGATGCCATGGCGCAACTGGCGCACTCGGTTGGTGAAACCTCGCTGTTTGGCCGCACGGGTGGCGCTCCCTCGTTGGCGCTGGGCATGGCGCAGATTTTTGGCAGCGTTTTCAATAGCAGCGCATTGTTGAGCTTCTGGTACCACTTCGCGATTATGTTTGAGGCGCTGTTTATTCTGACTATTATCGATGCGGGCACGCGCGTGGGCCGGTTCATGTTGCAGGATTTATTGAGCCACTTTGTTGGATCGACCAAGAGCCGCGCTGGAGTCGTTCTGACTAGCGCGGCTGTTGTGGGCGCGTGGGGTTATTTTCTTTACCAGGGCGTGATTGATCCCTTAGGCGGCATCAATTCACTTTGGCCGCTATTTGGAATTTCCAATCAATTACTGGCGATTATTGCTTTGGCTGTAGGAACGACTGTGTTTCTTAAGATGCACGGACCGAAGTACGCGGCCATCACGCTGGTGCCCATGCTGTGGCTGATCTCGGTAACTTTTACGGCCGGCTTACAAAAGATTTTTTCGGCTGATCCACATCTTGGTTTCTTGGCGCATGCTCGTGTTCTGGAATCAGCGGCGACAATTTCGCAGACTACCCGGACGGTAATTTTTAACGAACGTTTGGACGCGGTTGTATGCGGATCGTTCCTGTTATTGGTTACTGTGATTATTCTTGATTGCCTGCGCGTTTGGTTCGGCATTCTGGCTGGGCGGATTCCGCGTCGCAGTTCGGAATCGCCATTTGTGGCTACGGAGATGGAGATGTCGAATTTATGATCCAGCGGCTTTTGCAATTCATCGTTGAACTGGCACGCGAGCTATCTGACGAGACCGCTTACTCCCGGCATTTGGAATATGTGAAGCGTCCGCATAGTGCGGAGGAATGGCGCATTTTCTTCGATAGCAGACAAAAGCGCAAATACCAAAACGGCAAGTGCTGTTAGCGATATTTGTCGGCTTCGGTTTGAACTATGAGGCGGAGATCCGCTTCGACAGATTCGTTTTCACCGGCTTTTATTCTTGGCAGAAAATCGGAATCGACAATTCGATACCAAAGATCGCGCCGAGCAGAAAAATCAGGTATGGCGCTGGTGATTGTTGGGCGAACAGCTTTTAGCATTGCGATGAATGTGCCGAATTCGGGGCCGATTTCGCGTTGAAGCTTTTCTTTGATGCGAACTGCTACCGCAGGCGCGACACCATTGGTGGAGATGGCGATGGTTAAATCGCCCTGACGATGCAGCGAGCCAAAGCTGAAACGGCAATGTTCGGGATCGTCCACACTGTTGCACAAAATGCCGCGCGATTCGGCCAGGTGAAAAACTGAAGAATTGTCGGCCAGGTCGGCAATGACCAGGAAGCATCCATCCAGATCGGACGGAACGAAATCGCGCTGCTCCCAATGAATTAGGCCAGCGGCAGCCAGCGTTTCGATGCTTTCTTCGGCGTCGGGATTGACATAAGTGACGATGGCCGAACAATCCACCAGGTTCTTTACCTTGATGGGAATTTCATAGCCTTCGCCGGTGACCATACACTTCCTACCGCCAACGTCGAGGAATACTGGATACTTAAAGTTCACCCGAAACCGCCTCAGTCAATTGGGCAGTAGTTGCCGTTCCACCCAGATCGCGAGTGTGCAGCGCGGGATTGCCCGTCACCCGCTCAATCGCAGCCATCAGGCGGGCAGCCGCGCTTTGCTCACCCAAATGTTGCAACATCAAGACGCACGACCAGAAAGTTCCAATGGGATTTGCCAAACCCTTGCCGGCGATATCGAAGGCTGAGCCGTGTATGGGTTCGAACATGGAGGGGTTGCGCCGGTCTGGATCAAGATTAGCGGTGGGCGCGATACCCAAGCTTCCGGCGAGAGCAGCAGCTAAATCGCTCAGAATATCGGCGTGCAGATTGGTGGCAACAATCGTATCCAGTGATTTGGGCCGGTTCACCATGCGGGCGGTAGCGGCGTCCACCAGTTCTTTGTCCCAGGTGACGCGGGGGAATTCGGCTGCGATTTGAACTGCGATTTCATCCCACATAACCATAGCGTGACGCTGGGCATTGCTTTTTGTGATGACCGTTAACAGCCTGCGCGGTCTTGATTCGGCCAAACGAAAAGCAAAACGAAGGATTCGCTCCACGCCGGCGCGAGTCATCACTGTTACGTCGGTGGCCGCTTCCATGGTTAGACCTTTGTGAACGCGTCCGCCGACGCCCGAATATTCGCCTTCGGAGTTTTCGCGCACGATGACCCAATCCAAATCCTTCGGTGCGCAACGCTTTAATGGGGCATCAATTCCGGGAAGAATGCGCGTAGGTCGAACGTTGGCGTATTGATCCAAGCCTTGACAGATCTTCAGGCGCAGTCCCCATAGCGTGATGTGGTCCGGAATATTGGCATCACCAGCCGAACCAAAGAGAATGGCATCGCAGCGTTTCAAGTCATCCAGGCCGCTGTCCGGCATCATGACTCCGTGCTGGCGATAGTAGTCGCCACCCCAATCGAAATTGTCAAACTCGAATCGAAACGATTTCTCGGCGCGCGCTAATGCTTCGAGTACGTGTTTTCCGGCCGGAATGACTTCTTTGCCGATACCATCGCCTGGAACTGTGGCAATGCGATATGTTTTCATCAAACTAGGCTTGCCGTCTGCGGCGACCGCTGATTAAATAGACCGCGGCGCGCAGTTCAAGTAACGGGTCGCCCGAGGGCTCAATGCCCTCTACGCGCGGTATTGGGTCGAAGATGATTTTCTTTTGTTCGGCAATTTGCTCGTTCACGGGTTCCTTTAACGTGATCTTGCCGAATGGCAGCAACCTGCGATCCTCTGGCCAAATTTGGGTTGCATCGTCCGCTATGTCGCCCGGCTCGGCCAATTGAACCTGTACATTCATGACGACTGGATTCTTCACGATGCGCTCTGTAATTTCATTGAAGAGGTAGTTCTCGTCTTTACTCTTTGTGTCGGCTTCATTCAAGTGGGCGACGCCGGCTTCGGGAATGATGCGATATCTTCCGTATTGACTGGCTCCGGACGCATTGATGAAGCGCATTGCGGTAACGCCGAAAAATTCTTCTGTTGCGAAGCTTACTGGAGCGGGCTTCGGCAATTGTATGAAGCGCAGAGCGGACGGATGGCTACCCAAGAAGACTTCAATCGGCTTGGGCGAAGTGGTTGCGGATTCACTGGCGACAGCCGCTTTCAAGAATTCCAAAAACTCCTCTCCGGTGCGAACCGGGAAGCCGTTGGCCGCATGCGCCACGATATCGGTATGCACGTGTTCTGCCAGGTGAAACCGAACTGCACAGCCGCGCGGATCGGCTTTGGGGTCGTTGTCGGGCAGAAGGGGCAAGCCTGTCGAATTCGAAAACCTAACCGATACCGGGGTGGACGGGTTTTGAATATGGAACGCCTTCGTCAGGGAAGCAGCCTCAGGCGCAGGTGTGAAAATACCGGACAGCAAAACTCCTTTGGCGTGGGCGGGCCGAAAGCCCGGATGCACTCCGAACATTTCGTCAAACTGCTGAATAAACTTACGGCTTAGCTCTAAAATTCTCTCGTCTGATGGAAGCGGCATTTTTCAAAAGTACAACAACTTTTTCGATCAAACCTTGACGTTTAGCTTCTTCACTTGATCAACAATGTATTCCGATGTGCGCCATCCCAGAGCCGAGATCGTCAGTGTCGGATTCTTGTCGGCGTTGCTGACAAAAGGAGCAGCGTCTGTAACAAATAAATTCCTCACATCCCACGCTTGGCAATACTGGTTCAGCGGTGAAGTTTTGGGATCGTCTCCCATTCGAACCGCACCTACTTCGTGAATAATTTCGCCGCCGCGCGCGATTCCCCAGTTTGTCTTTTCGTCGGAGCTATCGGTGACAATACCGCCCATGGTGCGAATGATTTCCTGGAAGGTCTCCTGCATATGCTTGGCCTGCAGAATTTCATCCTGGCTCCATTTGAAGTGGAATTTCAAAACGGGAATGCCCCATTGATCGACAACCTTGTCGTCGATCTCGCAATAACTGTTTTCATTGGGAATCATTTCGCCGCGGCCGGAGAAGCCGATGTCGCAGCCATACAATTTGCGCAGATTACTTTTTAATTCGACTCCATAGCCGCCGCCCAAATAGCGTTGAGGGTAGTCGTACAAGGTACCGTTATCCGGTACGCCGCGTCCGCCACCGATTTCGATGTGATAGCCGCGGGCGAACGGAACCTTGCCAGCTTTCTGCTCTTTATAAAGCCACCACGGCATGTACAAATGCATGCCGCCGACACCATCTTCGTTCTGTGGCGGCAGGTCTTGCAAGATGGGAAGAAAACCACCTACGTCGGAGCCGACGGTGTCCATCAGATATTTGCCAACAAGACCCGACGAATTCGCAATTCCGTTTGGGAACTGCGCACTTTTCGAATTCAACATGATGCGCGCGGTTTCACAGCAACTGGCGGCTAATACGACGATGCGCGCCCGGACTTCCTGCTCTGTCCGCGTTTTTTTATCGATATACGAAATACCGTTGGCTAATCCATCGGGCCCCAATGTCACGTTGCGCGCCATGGCGCCGACCCGAACTTCCAAGTTGCCAGTTTTCATTGCAGGTTTGATGTGGACGCCGGGTGAATTGAAGTTGGCGTTGACGCCGCAAGAACGGCCGCATTGGGCACAATAGTGACATGCGGGGCGTCCGTGGATGGATTTCGTAAGAATGGCGAGCCTTGACGCTACGCACGGAATGTTCAATTTGTTAGAAGCGGACTGAATCAGGCGTTCGTAACCACGGGGCGCGGGCGCAGGCAAAAACTTTCCATCCGGAGTATTTTCTAATCCTTCATGCGAGCCGAAGACGCCGATCAATTCCTCGGCTTTATCGTAATAAGGCGCAAGGTCGTCGTAAGTGATGGGCCAATCGAAACCTTTGCCATCGCGCGAGTATGGCTTGAAATCGTAAGGACCCATGCGCAATGAAATGCGGCCATAGTGATTGGTCCGGCCACCCAGCATGCGCGCGCGCCACCACATCCAATCCGAACCTTCCGCCTGAGTGTATGGCTCGCCGGGAACCTGCCAGCCGCCTAGCAACGTGGCGTCGAAGTATCCGAAGGGCATTTCCTTCGTGCCGGCGCCCCTGTGCGGGGCTTGGTACGGCCACTCGAACATCTTGGAATCCTTGGTGCCGTCGAACCACTCGCCAGCTTCCAACATGCAGATCTTTGCTCCGGCCAGGGCCAAGACATGCGCAGCGACTCCGCCGCCAGCGCCCGAGCCCACAATCACCACGTCATAAATTTTGTTTTGCTGCATGATTTTAGTTCCTGTCTATGATGTCAAAGCCAAATTGATCTGGCACGATAAAGGAGGTAATGTCTTTGTCGCGCCTGTTGCTTTTGCTCATTCTTGCTGTTTCACAGCTTTCAGCTTATTCCGTTCTCTCGCATGAAGCTTTGGTGGACGCACTTTGGGACATTCGCATAAAGCCGATTTTGCTGACGCGCTACGCCAACGCTACCGCAGAAGATCTGAACCTCGCGCATTCCTACGCTTACGGCGGAGCGATTATCCAGGATATTGGATACTATCCGCGTGGCAGCGAACCATTCAGCGACTTGGCCCACTACGTTCGGGGGGGCGATTTTGTTAGCACGCTGATTCGTGACGCGAAGAACATTAACGAACTCGCATTCGCGCTGGGTGCCCTCTCGCATTACATTGGCGATGTGGACGGACACAGCTTGGGTACCAATTTGGGTGAGCCTATTTTGTATCCCCGATTGCGCAAGAAATTCGGTTCGGTGATCACCTATGAAGACAGGCCGTCCTATCACTTGAAAACTGAATTTGGGTTTGATGTGCTGGAGGTCGCGCGCGGGAATTTTGCTCCGCAAGCCTACCATGACTTCATCGGCTTCAACGTTGCGCCAGATCTGGTGACGCGCGCATTTCAAGAAAACTACGGCATTCCTCTTTCCGAAGTTTTCAGCGATTTTGCCACATCAATAGACTTTTGTCGCAGTGCGGTTAGCCGAACTATTCCTACCGCCACTCGTGTTGCCTGGGCGCAGAGGCACGATGAAATCAAGCAGGCTGAGCCCAATATGTCGCATAGACGGTTTGTCTATATCATGCGGCGCTCGAGCTACGAAAAGGAGTGGGGTCGGCGTCGCGATGAGCCGAATATTTGGGACAAGATATTAGCTTTCCTGCTGCGCCTCATCCCGCCCATCGGCCCATTGCAGGCGCTAAAACTGAAGATTCCGACGCCTGAAGTGGAGATGCTTTTTACAAATAGTTTTGATGAGGCGACAGAGCACTACCGCGAAAAACTTGACGCAGTCAATTCGAAGACACTCGTTCTGGAAGATTTGAATTACGACGTTGGTAAAACAACCAAAGCTGGGGAGTACTTCATGTCCGACGATGTTCATGCACTGTGGTTGCACAAATTAGCTGAGAAGCATTTCGCAACGCTGACACCTGCCATGAAGACGGAACTGACCGGGTATTTCGGAGACCTTTCGGCGGATATGAAGCTGAAGCAGAATGCGGACCAATGGAAGCAGCTTCAAACGGACTATGCTGAATTGAAAGCCGCGCGTTAGAGTGCCGCGCTTAGCCGATGCTCCACTTCGATGCGATCCACCCAAGTGAGACGCCGGTCATTAACAACCCGACGACCATCACAATAGCGGGAGAAGCAATGCTGACCCACTGCAAGACGGAATGACTTCGCGCTGAATTACTGGCCGGCAGTAAGCTTTTGGCGTAAAGAACAACGCTGCCTATCAGGACCAAAACTACCGCCAAGCCGAAGGAGAACGATAGCAGGAGCAGCAAGCCGAGTGCCACGCGGTTCAAAGCGATGGCACCCAAAAGCAGCACGAGCGCCGATTCGCAGGGCACCAGACCGCCGCTAGCGCCAAGAGCCACCAAACCTTTCCACGAGATCTCGTCGGGCATGTGCGAATGGCTATGTGAACGTTTTCCGGCGTGAGAATGTGAGTGCGAATGGGAGTGGGAGTGCGAATGTGAGTGGCGGTGGGAACTCGAACTGTTGCGTGCGCGGAGGCGCTTCCATAACATCCAGGCACCAAGCGCCACGATGGACAAACCGGAAAGAGTGCCCAATACCTCAGTAATCTTCTCTGGAACAATAAAGCGATAAAGAAATAGAGTTGCGGCACCCAAGGCAAACACGCTAATGGTGTGGGTGAAGGTAACCATCGCTCCCAGGAACGCCGCGTGTTTCATGGTGCCGCGCGAACCAACCAAATAAGCGGCGACGATTGCTTTGCCGTGTCCGGGCGTTAATGCGTGTGCTGCGCCAAGCAGGAAGGCCACTCCGAGGGCCAATAAGATCATGGAAGTTGTTAATTCGCGCTGGTGCAAGAGGCGCGAAAGAAAGTCGCCTTTAACAACCGATCCGAGAGGAGCGCCAGGCGCCGTCATCGTAGCGGGCGCGGCCGGTGTTATCGCAGCTTTGGGCTGCGCAATCGGCGTAACAACCTTGCTTGGTTGAGGAATGGGAACGGGTTTTGCGTTGGAGGGAATAGTGGGTGCAGGAACGTCCCAGGTCAATTCGGCACGCAGATCCTGTGGTGGCGCGATCAGAGGATCGGCCGGGTATTGCGTCAAGGCGTGGCTGACGTCGTGGCTGGTGTGACTTGCGCTGATTATCGTTGCGCCAGCGCCAGATTCAATTACGATTTCTTTCCAGCCGGTTCTATCTGGAAAGTTGTGATCTTCATACCGCAGCAGACCGCCGCGCGAGTGGATATGCGCTAGCGTTGTAATGCGCAGAATCGGAAGCCCGCCAGCACCATCGGCAATGACGAACTGCGAGGAATCGAACTCCGGCTGAACCGGCTTGCCATCGATATCTACACTCAGGTTTCGCAGCCATTCGCGGGCCTGCGCGGCCGCACGGACCTCGAGATCAGAATGAGCAGATGTGGCGTCCAAGTTCCATGTGCTGAGGAGTGCAGAAGTGGGGATTTCAGCTAAGTCAAGCACATATTCCATCTCAACTCCGTGGTTGTTGGCTTGCAATTTAGCGTAATGACTGACGCTGAAATTTCCCATCGGATGAGCCGTAGCGAGCGTAGCGCAAGCGAGGCATCCCAAAATCAGCCGAGAGAGTTGCTGCATCATTTATCGAATGGCGATCTTAGTGAAATCAAAGTTAGGATTTAGCGCAGCCACGCGGGCCGAGTATTCGTGAGTAGCTTTGTCGTCGCCCACAGCCTTGGCAATCTGCTCAGCGTGGTAATAGAACACTGGTTCGGGAGTACCCAGATGGAGAGCTTTCGAAGAAGCGGCCTGGGCTTCAGCCACGCGACCATTCTTGAGCAAAATCCATGAGTAAGCGTCCCAGGTATAAACATCACCGCGCGTAGGAAGCTCGTTCTCAATCAGAGTAAGAGCAACGTTCAAATCCCGGTTATGATCGGCCAGCAACAGAGCCAAATTCCGATTCACTTTTTCATTGTTTGCCTGACCGAGCTTCTCGATGGTTGCGATCATGGAGCGTTGTTGGTTCGCCTTATCCGGCATGCCAACGGCAGTATAGAGATCTTCTAGCGCGGCTGCGTATTCCGGCAGCGGCACAATTGCCTGCGCACGCAGGTAGTGTTGAATGGCGTCGTCTCTGCGGCTTTGCGCCGCGCTCACCCGGCCTAAGCCTGCAAAGGCGCGATGCAATCTTGGGAAGAGTTCCAGTGCCGATTCGTATGCACTTCGCGCCTGCAACAGTTTTCCAGTCTTGAAATAAATATCGCCCAACTCGGCCCAGCACCACGCGGTCTTCTCAGGCGCTGGATCTCCGGCTTCGACCGCCTGTTGCATCAGAGTAATGGCTGTCTGAGCGTCGCCGGTAACAAAGCGATACCAAGCAAGCCGGTTGTAGCTGGCCAGGTTTGCGCGCAGGGCGAACATGTGAATGTATGAGGCGCCAGCGCGTTCGTATTCGCCCAGTTCGATTGACGCGTCACCCAAGTTGGCCCATGTGCCACTGTCGGAAGGATCATATTTGAGCATGTCCTGAGCACGGTCGGCCACGCTTTTGAAATCGTGCCGCTGCATGTCGATTTCGTTTTGAAAGCGCAGTGCCACCTGATTGCCGCCATCGGTTTCGAGCATCTTGTCAACCAGTTTGGCGGCGCGGTCGAGATAGGTAAAATCGGCTGACTCACGCAATTTCTGCAGATACGCCGAGGTCAGTTCTATCTCCAGCTTCAGATCTCCCGGTTTCGCAGCGAGCAGCTTCTCGCATGTTTTAACGCGTTCATCTGTGCTGGTATGAGCCAACTGTTCAGAAACAACCGGACGGCCTCCAGTGATGGACTGGGCCGAGACGCTGAGTGCCGTAACGATGATGACCAGCGCGCACTTCATGGATGAGCCTCGTTGGCCGATTGCAGAGTTGCGCTCACCGAACAGGTATTGCGCGGCATTTCCCCTAACGCTTTCTGATAGCGGCCGAGAGAGGCACTATCTTTGAGCACGGATGAGATAGCAGCGGCATGACAGAAGTACACCGGATCGCGAACGCCTACGGCTAGAGCTTTATCCATTTGCAGCTTTGCGTCGGCGAATTTGCCGCTTCGATACAGAGCCCAGGCATAGGCCGCGAGCGTAGGCGCATCCTGCCGTTCAGTTGCTTCCTTGGTCGCCAGTGACAGGGCTTCGGCAGGATTCGATTTGGTATCCGAGTAGTAACTAATAAGCTGGAGAATGGCGTTATTGTGTTGGGCTATCTCGGCTCGAGCCTGTTTTTCGAAAGTAGCGAACTGTACGGATGCGGCCTGCACTTGTCCAGCAGCGGTCAAGGCTTGAGCCCAATCGTAGAGATTTTCAGCACTGGGAACGCGCTGGTAGCGCGCCTGAAGCAGGTTGATAGCTTCCGAATAGTTACCCTGTGCCAGACGCACCTGCGCCAGAGTAGCGGCAGCGCATTGGGAATCCGGGAAGAGTCTGGTCGAATCCGAAAGAATCTTGATGGCGCCATCGATGTTGCCGCTAGCCAGCATTAGACGCGCCTTTTGAGTGAGTAGCCATGATTTCTGATCCGCATCGTTTGGCGAGGTGCGGCGGTTAGCCTCATCCAGGAACTCTATGGCGCCTTCGGAGTCACCGAACCACTCGCGAAGTCCAGCGGCTTTCTCGAAGCCCAGTGAACTACCCGCGCGCAAATCAAGAACCCACTGGGCCGAGTGTTCGGCCTCGTCGTAGTTTCCTAATGCTGCGTTGGCATCGACTAATAAACCCCAAACTTGAATATCATCGGGAACCTTGTGATTCAATTCCTTAGCCAGCTTCAAGGCGGCGGCGGGCTCATTCAGGCCCAACAACGCCGCTACCCGCAATTTCTGCGCATCGAAGTTGCCAGCGGCCAATTGCAGCGATTGATCAATCGCTTTGTTCGCTTCGACATAAAGAGCTTTATCGCGGAAGTCGCGGCCTTTGCGGATAAGCGCAAAGGCAAGGTTGTTGCAGGCTAGCGCCGATTTTGGATCGTCCTTAATTTGTTTTTGCGCAGCCGCTATTCGGGCATCCACGGGCGACGGGGATTGAAAGGCGTCAACTGAGGCACAGAGCAATAGGGATGCGGCAAGGAGAAGTTTATGCATAAGAAGAAAGGAAGGGCCACTTCTCAAGAAAATGAAGTGGCCCGTTTTAACTTAGACTTGGTTAATTAGTCGGGCAGGCAGCACCTGCACCCATAGTGCAGCCAGGTTCGCCTGGATCAATGTGGCGACGCTGTCTGCCACTCTGTGCCCAGGCTACGTACGGAAATACCTCCTGGTAAGGGACATCGTTCGTATTAACGCCATCACCGATCGGGTAATTGTATTGCGGGCCAGCCAGGATCCCGGCCACCGCTCGTGCTGCGATGTCGGTTACGTCATCAGATACGCGGCGGCCGTTCGGGAAACCAGCCGCATCACCAGCCAGCAATCCTAACCGCTTGCGGGTGCCTTCAGGCGTGGGCGGAACACCGGTATTCAAACGCAGCAAATCGGAAATCGGTCCAGCAGTTGTGCCTGGAGCGGCGATGGGCGGCGCGTAGGTGACTAACGGCAACAAGTCAGTACGGGGCGGCGTAGGTATTGCAATTCCATAAATTGCATTGAACACACGCGCCAACAAGGGATCCAAATCAAAGCTGGCGAACTGAGAATCGTTCACGGGCTGACTCATGCTCCAAAAATCTTTCGAGCCGGTACCAATAATGAGTTCGTTAATCAATGGATTTCCCATACGCTGCACTTGCGACCAACCGCCAGAAGCTTCTGCTGGCAGCGGTGCGCGGCGAACAAAGATGCGCGGACGGGAAGTGGTTCCCCAAGCTCCGATGGTTGCCGCAGGACTGGTTGCCGGTTCGATGTTGCCCGTCCTAGTGAGGAGTGTGATGGGAACTTGAATGGCGATGGTATTGACATTGTAACCAGATACATAGTCAGACGCGGTATTGACGTTGTCGTTGGCGTCAGCCGCCGCGGAAAGAACGCCCCCGCCAGCGGCAATGCGGAAGTTCAGCGAATCAAATGCGGCGCCAAGATCAATGAAAAAAGGATCGTCAACTGTGCCCGCAAAAACCTTTATTCCATTCGTAAGGCTGTAAATACCCTGTTCCGCAAGTGCAGGATAGTTCGGCATGGTTCGCGGGCCGACATTGCTGGGAACCGCATACAGCGGCTCTCCGTTCAAGGCGGTTAGCGGCGTACTGACGCCATTCTTAATCATTGTCACGCTGTAAGTTTGTGAAAGACTGAGACCGGCCGCCCCTGCTCCACTCAGCGCAGTTATCGCTGGTGGCACTATGGGTGTGCCGGGTGCTACTGGTGCAGGTGAGTTAGCGGGCGCATTGATTCCGGCGCCTGCTCCGACAAACCCGGTGAAGACGCCAGGAGCCTTAATCGTGGTTTGAAACTGCACCTGGAATGAAATGTGTGCGGTGGCATCATTGTTGTTGTCAACATTGATCGAGTACAGAATGTTGTTATCAAACGGAAAGTAATTCGGACCGTTCCCTGGTTCCAGGAACGGATCGACATTCAGAAGGAATGTCACTGTTGTTGGGCTTTCGTAGCTCACAAAAGCGAAGAAGTCTGTGATATCGGCAGCGTGATCGAGAGCTGTGATCGGCGCCTCGCGGTGACTTGCCGCAAACGTCGGCATCGGAGTTACGAGCGATGCGGCTACCAGCACGCATAAAAGTGGTTGCAATCGGTTCATCTATTCCTCCATAAAGCTTTTCTGACAAACAATAGTCCTAAAACGCCCAGTGCGAAAGTTGAAGGCTCGGGCGTTGCTGTAGTTGCGGTAAAGTCATTTGTAAACGTCCCTCCGCTGGCGGTCCCTCCGGTTCCGCCATCGACAGTGAAGTCATTTGTCACTTGCAAGGACGTCACAGGACCAAGCGAACTTTGGTCTTGATTTTGTACCCCATCCAGAGCCACCAAACTCCCTGCCGTCCCCGTGCATCCATCGACCCCGTCAGCACCGAAGGTCCCGCCGGCACAGAAATTCTCAACCTCGGTCACGGCGCCATCCACGGTTTCCGAGGAATTCGACAGCGTCGTGGACGAGCTTGTAAAAGAGGGTCCGGAAAGATCGTACGTGAAGATTGATTCCAATAACGTTGGCGCCGCAGCACTTTGGGTGGTAGCGAAGGTAAGCGTCGGATCAACTGTTCCCCCACTTGGATTTATCGTGATGGCCGACGCCGCAAGCTCAGTTGCGCCGGTTTGGCCAGCCAGTGTTTGAAAGCTGGTGAATGCATCGCCGCCAATCGTGCAACCAGTCGATCCCAACGCAATGTAGCTTGCCAGTGAGCCGCTCACGCACGTTGCGGCCGAGCAAACGGGAACAATTGATAGAAGAATTACTCCGAAGAATGCTAGTTTTTTCAAAGTCTTTAAACCCTCCAAAATGTGATGGGCCTCACAGCGCCCCCAAAAAAGTATACGTTTTTGAGTGTTCCTTGTATAGTCAATTTCCTGTACGGGGTACTGGAGGAGTTTGGATGTAGGTGCAGTAGTTTTTCTGGGGAAATTTTAAAGGGCGGCGATTTTCTTAAGAAGGCAGTCTGCTCCATCGACGCATAACGCTCCCCTAAAGGCGAGGGTCGACTGGTTCGCTTTCCAACGCCAAAACTCCAAATACGCATTCGTGAACTCGGCGCAAAGGTTGCCGGGATACAAATCGATCCAAGCTCTCGATTCCTAATGCGAACTCTCGTAACGCTAGCGATCGTTTGCTGGATAGGCCGCGCGGCCTAAGCTTGGGCATTTGATCGTCGTTTGTGTATTCCGGGCCGTAGATGATGCGCAAGTATTCTCGACCTCGACACTTAACTGCAGGTTGCAAGATGCCTCTCGATCCGGTGGCAATGAAGTCCAAAGGTTTTACGACCATTCCTTCACCTCCACTGTTCGTCCGCTGCTCCCACCATGCAGCAGCTTGTTGCACCTCGGTGTCGTTGCCTGTATCGACTTCGATGAAGGCAGTTGCGACCAGGAAAGGAAAATCAAAACTGGCTAAGCGATGCAATGTTTGCATGTGCCAAATGTGACTCTTATCAGAATGGACAAAACCTTCCGACGCTAATAGATGGAATGGCGCCAGCCGGTAATCATTCAGTGAGAGAACGGGCCAGCAGTAACGCCGGTAGGCGTCCCGGTATTTTTTCACGCAATCCAGTTTTTCGCCGTATTTGAGAGCAAGTTCCGCAGCGGTTGGACTATTGGCTATTTCTTCCATGGCGGCGCTTAATGAAGCCTCTCCGGCTGCGCCAACGGCTGCATACTGACGGCGAATCAATTCTTGCGCCTTCGCTGACCACGGCATCAGTTCGCAATCTAAACAAAACCAATCGGAGCTGAACTCGTTCCAGAAATCTGCTTTCGAAAGAGCTGTTTGGAGGCGCTTCAGAAACTCGATCTCTAAGTTTGCCTCGGTGAAAAATGCTCTTCCGGTTCGGGTGTAACAAGCTCCGAGACTGCCATCCGTAACTCCGAAACGATTGCGCGCTGCCTGCTGGTTGCGACACACAACCACGACTGAGCGCGAACCCATATGCTTTTCTTCGCATATAACGCGACCGACACCATTCTTGCGGAAATACGCGAATGCTTCTGTTGGATATTCCAGGTACTCGAGCCGCGATGATGTCTCACATGGTGACATGGTGGGCGGCAGATAGATGAGCCAGTGTGGATCTATCGCGAAGCGGCTCATTACTTCCAATGCGGCGACTGAATTCTCTTCGCGAATCGTCACGGAGCGTTGCAGTCGCGTCTCAACAATGCGTTTGCCGGCAACGTCTTCCATATCAAGGACGTCGTCCAACTCGTGCTGACTACTTCTCGCTTCGTGCACAGAGGTACGGAATGGCCGCGCTGGTTGGCAATATTCTCGCGCTGGATTAATTGAGACCAATTCTCGTTCTGGATAGCGCAGGGCTGTAAGTGCGCCGCCAAATACAGCGCCAGTGTCGATATTAATGGTGTTGTTTAGCCACTCTGGCCTAGGAACCGGGGTGTGGCCATAGACAACCATTGCCTTGCCGCGATATTCCGAGGCCCAGTTGTAGCGAACCGGAAGGCCGAAATCGTCCGTTTCACCAGTTGTTTCTCCATACATGCAGAATTCACGCACTGCGCCGGACGACCTTCCATGCATTTCTTCTCGCAAGCCTGCATGGGCAACAACAAGGCGTCCCGTATCCAATACGTAATGACTGATCAGGCCATCTAAAAATGCGGCCAGCTGTTTGCGATTTTCCTGCGATAGATGATCGACCGACGCAATCGACACGTCTAACCCATGTTTGACTTGCACATCTCTGCCACGAAGCCAGCGCAGAAATTTCTCGTCGTGATTTCCAACAATGGAAAAAGCGACGCCCGCCTCAACCATGTTGTGAACGATCTGAATCGTCTGCAGCACATCTGGGCCGCGGTCTGCCAAATCTCCAAGGAAAATCGCTTTGCGACCCAGCGGATGACGCCAGCATTCATCGCCCCATAACTCAGTGTGCGAGCCCACGTAGCTCTCCCACCCAAGCTGTGTCAGCAGTATTCGGAGTTCATCCGCGCAACCGTGGACATCGCCTATGATGTCGAACGGCCCGCTTTCGTGTTTTTTGTTTGACCATAGCGGAATGCGGCGAATGTTACAATCTTCCGGACTCTGCAGAATATGAACGAAGCGGAAGCCTTCCTTTTCCAGCCCGCGCAAGCTCCTTTTTAACTCAGTTTGCTGACGCCGGATGACATGGGGTCCGAAGTTCCTGTCAGGACGAAGCTTGTTGCGTTCCTGGCAGACACTCTCGGGCGTATCCACCACTATCGCCACTGCGAAGCAATGATATTTGCGCGCGTGCTCAATCAAACGCTTACGATCTTCCGCCCGAACGTTTGTCGCATCAACAACAGTCAGCTTGCCGCGAGCAAGCCGCTTATCCAGCATGTAATACAAAACGTCAAACGCGTCATTCGTGCTGGTTTGATCATTTTCGTCGTCGCTGACAAGACCGCGAAAGAAATCAGACGAAAGGATTTCGGTCGGCAAGAAATGGCTGCGTCCGAACGTGGACTTCCCGGAACCTGAAACACCTATCAAAACCACCAAGGCCAATTCGGGAATCTCGATTGTGCGCACTTAGATTCCCCCTGTCGAACTAAAGACAGCCATCTGGGACGGAGCGCCCAAACGCTCATCCACTGGACCAATCTGTTCGAAGGCGACGTTGTATCGAAAGCGTTCTGCGACACCACTGGCCCATGCACGAAACTCGTCCCGGGTCCACTCAAAGCGGTGGTCGCGATGGCGCATACTTCCCGATGGAAGGGTGGTGAACAACGAGTTATATTCGCGGTTAGGCGTAGTAATGACAACGTGGCGGGGCTTGGCGAATTCGAAGACAACTCTCTCAAGCGCGGTCAACCGCGGAGGGTCAAGGTGTTCAATTACCTCTATCAGCGCGGCTGCGTCGAATCCCGCAAGACGTTTATCGCGATATAGCAGTGATCCATGCATCAATTCGATTCGCTTGCGTTGCCGTTCAGGCATGGTTTCCAAGCGGAGCTTTTTGGATGCTGTGGAAAGCGACTTATGACTCACGTCCATGCCAACGACGCGCTCGAAGGCCCGGTCTGCCAGTAAGCGCCGTAACAATTTACCTTCGCCGCAGCCCAAATCCAAGACAGTCTTCGCGCCAAGTTCCTTCAGTTTTGTCGCCACTAGATTCAGGCGTTGTGTGTGCAGCGTTAAAGGCCGCTCTAAGTCCTTTTCCTGTAGTGCTGCCTGTTCGGTGTTGACTTCTTGCTCTTCAACCGCAGCGCCCTCTTCTTCCAGCAAACGAGACATGGCCTCTTCCATCAGAACCGCTCTGCGTTTCAAATAACGAGACACAATCAGATCGCGCGCGGGATGCTCCCTGAGCCACCCTTCGCCATGCCTTAGCAGCTTGCTCACTTCTTCATCAGACACGAAATAGTGCTTCTCGTCATCCAGAACCGGCATCAGGACATACAAATGTGAAAGCGCGTCGTGAACCGTCTGATCGCCTTTTAAAGTCGTCTTCCAATACGAACTTTCGCCCCAGTCGGGAAATTGTTCATCCAACGGAATGATCCGTGCGTCCACTTGGTAGCCCAAGGGCTCGAAAAGAATCTTCAGTAATTTCTGTCCTTGCCTTGCACGAATCACCGGGATCACAATCTCGAGGGCAAGCTTCGTCTCCACAAGCGCAGGGTGACGCTGGCAGTTACCCGCGAGCGCCGTACCAAACACGCGGGCTAAGGCGACTGAAAAATAAGAAGACGCTACGTAGGGGCGGTCATTGACGTAATCTTCCAGTTGCTGTGCGCGCCGAACCAGTCCCACGGCGTCTATATCCAGCAGCAAACACGCAGTGCATTCTTGCGGGTCAGCTTTTGAATAAAACACGCGAGCTTTGCCAAACGGTAGCTCGAAAGTATGTAGGTTAGCCGGGTTTTTGTGCAACAAGAAGCCAAGGTCGGTTGCAGGCTGCGAACGGTTTGTGATGGTGACTAGCACAAGCTTTGATTATCGAACCGTGACCCAAGACTGCTCAAAATCCATAGTTTTAGAAGCACCGCTTGGCTTCTTGCATGCTTTGCTTCTGGGTTTCGCAGAGCGCCGAACTATCCTAAAGAAGTTGCCGTTACCACGCCTATACCTGATTGATTCATTCGGATTCATCTTCCGTGCGTACCACGCCCGCGCTCGTTCTGCCGCTCCGCCTATGCGGACCAGCGGCGGCCTTTCCACCGAAGCAATATTCATCTTCCACAACATGGTTCGCAAGCTGCTGACCAGCTTCAAACCCACTTACATTGCTGCCATCTTTGAAAGCAGCGAACCCACCTTTCGTTCCGAAGCGTTCACGGAATACAAAGCCAACCGTACAGAAATGCCACCGGACCTGGGCGAACAGATTCCATATATCCGGAGATTGCTTGAGGCCTTGCAGATTCCTATTCTGGAATTCGCCAAGTTTGAAGCTGATGACGTCATCGGCGCTTTGGCTTGCCGCAAATATTCAAAACCTTTGGAAGTTGTTATCGTCTCCAGCGACAAGGACATGCTTCAGCTTGTGAACGAGCGCGTATTTATGCTCAACCCAATGAAAGACGACGAATGGTACGACGAGGCGAAGGTGGAAGAGTTCATGGGCGTCAAAGCATCTCAGGTGGCAGACCTGTTGGCCTTGAAAGGTGATTCCATCGACAACATACCAGGGGCGCCGGGCATTGGGGATAAAGGCGCACGCGACATCATTGCGAAGTTTGGCTCAGTGGAGGCGGCGCTTGATCGAGCGGCTGAAGTGGAACGAAAAATGTACCGCGAAAGCCTGCAGAATAATCGCGCTCAAATTGAATTGAGCAAGAAACTCGCCACCATCCATTGCGACGTGCCGATTGAAGTGGAACTGGAATCGCTGCGCACAAACTCTCCGAACAATTCTGCTCTGAAAGGGCTGTTCAAAGAACTTGAGTTCTTCAGCCTGATGAAAGAGATTGCTCCGGAGGATGACAGCGCTACGCGCGATTATTCAGCTTTTACCAGCGTTCAAGACTTTGAAGCTTGGCTGCAGGCAAGGCCGGCAGATGCGCCAATTGCGGTTGCCGTGGACACCACGAATCAATTCTTCGGCCTCGCCTATAAACCTGGGCAGGGCCGCGCTGTTCCGTTTTCGCTGATGGAGCAAATGAAGCCGCTTTTAGAGTCGGAAAGCACCGAAAAAATTGTCCACGACGCCAAGGCGCTTGAGGTAACACTCGCGGCGCTGCAGATTCATCCGCGCGGTCTCACAGGCGATGTGATGATGTATGCGTTTTTACTGACAGCGGATCCGGGTGGCTGCTCTCCCGAAGCATTGGCTGAACGCTTCCTAGATCGTAAATTAAACGCCGCTGCCGAGCAGCAAGCCGAAGCTACCCTAGCTGTCTCTGCTTTGCTTGCGCCGCAAGTGGAAAAACAGGAATTAACCAGTGTCTATCGCGATATTGACCTGCCGCTGGCGCCAGTTCTTGCGCGCATGGAGCTTACGGGAATTCGTGTCGAGACTTCCATCTTAGCGGAAACCTCGCTGCGGATGTCGGAACGCATCGAAACCATTGCGCAGGAGATTTTCAAGCTGTCGGGGCATCCCTTCAATGTAAATTCGCCGCAACAATTGGGCAAGGTTCTATTCGAAGAATTGAATTTACCGTCGCCGGTGAAGTATGGCAAGGGCAAGACTATTTCGACTGCGGCCGATGTTTTGGAAGGCCTTGCCCCTAATTATCCAATTGCCCAATCAGTTTTGGATTATCGCCAGCTTTCGAAGCTAAAAGGCACATATGTGGATGCCCTGCCGCTGCTTATCCGGCCAGAAACAGGCCGCGTCCACACAACATTCAATATGACCGGCGCGGCTACTGGGCGACTTTCGTCCTCGAATCCTAATTTGCAGAACATTCCGATTCGCACGGAGGAAGGGCGGGGCATTCGCGCGGCTTTTATCCCACAGGATGGCTGGGAACTGGTTGTGGCCGATTATTCGCAAATTGAACTGCGCTTGCTGGCAGAAATGTCGAGAGATCCGGTGCTGGTCGAGGCGTTTACACGCAACGAAGATATTCACACTCGCACTGCAGCGGAAGTTTTCAAAGTCAGCCCCATGCTGGTGGATTCCGACATGCGTCGCGCGGCCAAAGCCGTGAACTTCGGTATCGTGTACGGGCAAACTGCCTTTGGCTTGGCGCAAAGCTTGGGCATTGATCGCAAAGAAGCCGACCTTTACATACGCCGTTACTTCGAGCGCTATGTGGGCGTGCGCGAATTTATCGATAAAACAATTGCTGAAGTGCGCCAAAGCGGCGTAGCCAAAACGATGTTGGGCCGTCGCAGGCCCATTCCCGACATGCAAAGCCGCAATCCATCCGCGCGTTCATTTGCTGAACGTACCGCGGTGAATACTCCGCTGCAAGGCACCGCCGCCGACATCATCAAGTTGGCGATGATTCGCATCCATCACTTGCTAGAACAGAAGAAGATGCAAACACGCATGCTGCTGCAAGTTCATGATGAGTTGGTTTTCGAAGCGCCTCCGGGCGAGCTTGCCGAAGCCGAAGCTTTGATCAAACACGAAATGGAAACGGTTTATCCGCTCTCCGTTCCGCTTACGGCTGAAACTGGACATGGCCTCAATTGGAGGGATGCCAAGTGAACCGGCGCAAATCTTTCGCGGTTGTATTGATGCTTGCCGTCATGCTGGGGTCTTGTAAATCGGAAAAGCATTCAACGGCAATGGCGCAATCTCCCGCGCAGTACAAAGTAAAGCTGGATACAAGCAAGGGCGATGTCATTATTCTTGTGCACCGGGACTGGTCGCCGCTCGGGGCCGACCACTTTTATGAGCTCGTCAAGATGGGCTACTACGACCACAATGGCTTCTTCCGAGTCATCAAAGGGTTCGTCGCGCAGTTCGGCATGAATGGCGATCCCGCGGTGAACAAATCGTGGAGCGAAATTACCATCAAAGACGATAAGCCCAAAGTGTCGAACAAAACCGGTTCCGTTACCTTCGCCAAGACAAGCGAACCTAATTCACGTACCACGCAGATCTTCATCAATTTGGGTGACAACAGCGCAACGTTAGATTCGCAAGGCTTTACTCCCTTTGGTGAGGTGATTGAAGGCTTGGATAACGTAATGCAGATCTATAGCGGCTACGGAGACGGGCCGCCCAACGGCGAAGGCCCGAACCAGGCGGCTATTGCCGACATTGGCAATGCTTATTTGGAAGAGCACTTTCCCCGGATGGACGCGATAAGAAAGGCCACCATAATCCCGTAATTCGAACCCCGATCCTAATCCATCACATTGCGAGTAATAGCCAGGAGTACTGTGAATTCTATCAACTATACCGGTCTTGCCCCTAAGGTATAGCTCGGCTAACATTGAGGCAAGTGGGCCGCCTATTTCGCATCTTTCGACGCAAAAAGTACTCGGTCTCCTACGACAAAATCCAAGGAAGCGTCATTTATCGCGAGCGTGGCCGTAGTGTGCAGATTCGTGGCGAAGCGATGCCGGATGGCTACGCGGTATTTGCCTCGTCCATCCGTCATTGGGATGCGACGGCGAAAGAAGCCATCAATGAGATGGAGCGGCAGCGTATAACCGCCAACATTCACAGCTACTTTGTCGATCGCGGTAAGAACATCTATATTTCTTAGCGCAAGTTTAAGGTTCTAGACACTGTTCCGCGCTCTTTCTGGATTTTTTCCTGCAATACCATGAGCGCGTAAATTAACTGCTCCGGACGAGGTGGGCAGCCGGGCACAAACACATCGACGGGTATCACCTGGTTCACTGGCACAAGCGCGTAATTGCTGAACACACCTGTTGATGTGGCGCAAGCGCCCATCGAGATTACCCACTTTGGTTCCGGCATCTGGCGATATAAGTGGCGTATGACGGGCGCCATCTTGTTTGAGACGCGTCCGGCAATGATCATTAAGTCGGATTGGCGCGGCGAGCCACGGAACACTTCTGCGCCAAAGCGGGCAGCATCGTAGCGCGAGGCCATCATCGACATCATCTCGATAGCGCAACAGGCCAACCCGAACGTCATAGGCCACAACGAATTCTTACGCGCCCAGTTTAACGCGCTATCTAGAGTGGTAGTAATGATGCTATCCCCCACATCCAGGGATTCGTCGTTATCTACGCGGGCAAATAGCTCTGCCGGCTGGTTGATTTCAAACTTCTCGGAGTCGCCCACAAGCGAATTATCCCACGAGTGGCGACTGCCTAGTAAGCACCTTCTGCGTAGACTACGGTCTTTATGGTGCGCAGCAGGATGTAGGTATCAAACCAAACCGACCAGTTATGCACATAGTACTCATCGAGGGTGGTGCGCTCGTCGTAGGTTGTATTGTTGCGTCCGGAAACCTGCCATAGGCCAGTAATACCGGGACGAACGCGGCTGTAAAGTCCGTAGCGCCGTCCATACTTCTCAATTTCGGCTTTGACTATGGGACGAGGCCCAACCAAGCTCATTTGACCAGCCAGCACGTTCAATAGCTGCGGTAATTCATCCAGGCTGAAGCGGCGTATCCATTTGCCGATGGTGGTGACGCGTGGGTCGTTCTTCAGCTTATGATCGCGCTGCCATTCAAACAGATCTTCCGGATGCTTGGCTAAGTGTTCCGCCAAAAGTTTGTCGGCATTCGGAACCATGCTCCGAAATTTCAGTGCTTTGAAGATTTTCCCGTCTCTTCCATAGCGAACTTGTCCGTAGTAGACCGGACCCTTTGAACTCAGCTTCACCGCTATCGCAATAGCGATGAACAGGGGTGCCAGTGCAATGAGCCCCGCCAGCGAGAATAGAAAATCCATGCTCCGCTTCGCAATGGCTGAGCCGCGCTGAAATAGCCGCTGTGGCATTTCAAATCCCACTTCGCCGCCCACTTCGCGCGCGGCCACACCCAAGCTGCAAATGCCAGGCAAATCCGGCACCAGCAATACATGCCGGAAGCCATAGCACCAATCCTGAATCAAATGCCTGGTCTCGTTTGCGGTCTTATGTGGCATCGCAATAATTGCATACTGCGACGTCCGGCCCTTCGAAAATGATGGCGCAGAGCTGATTGGGCCAAGTACGGGCGGCAAATCGGCTGCCCAATTTGAACTTCTGTCATCTGCCAAGACTCCAACTACCTTGATACCCCAACGCCCATCGCGCAATGTCCGCGCAACGCGCTGGGCGGCGGGCCCGGAACCCAAGATTACGGCTGGCACGCCCCACCAGTCGAAGCGTTTGAAATAGCGTCGTGAGAAGAAGCGGATCGACAATACCATCGGAGCGCCTGCAGCCCAGGCAACAAGAAACACGGAGCGGGAATAATCCTGACCGTTACGCACCAAGAAAGCCGAACAAGCTAGTAGTAGAAAGACGGCCGTGACCGATATGAAAATGCGACGCATCTCCTCCGCAGGATGCAATAACACGCCGGGATACAACCCTTGAATGCCGAACGAAATCACCACCAGCACCATAAGCGGCGCCATTTCAAAGTAGGAGCGCAGTGGATAAAGCGGTGACAGATGATGACGCCATGCCACCACCAAGCCAAAGACAAACGCCAGTGTCACCAGGTCTCCGAGCATAATGCATGAACTAATTGCCGCGGATGAATGTGCGGCGGTTGCCCGGCTGCTCTGCAACGTTGGCTGTGAAGTGAGGACTAGAGGATTTGCACTCATGATGTTTTTTGCACTCAGAATTGACGTGACAAAGACTTTAGGCCCGAAGCAACGTAGCGGGACGCTAAACGAAACTATAGCTCGGAATTCTCATCTCCTGTAGGTTTTCGGGATGACAATAGTTGTAGCATTTTTGCCGATAAATACCAATAGTTTCTTGGGTTTGTGAGCCACCTGAATTGGTTGGATGGGTTTACAGCGGGGTACTGAGTGGTACTCTGTTCTACTTTGCGTATACTAAAATGCCGAACGTGCGCTTTTGTATCAACTGCATACAGATTTCCCATCGGCTGCGCACACTATATTGTGAGTACTATCCGCTGGAAACCTCTCAGGGAGTACCCACTGCCTCTTAGGTGTCTTTGCGCTAGAGGAATAGAATGTTAATCGAATTACGAAAGACTTGATCTTTCAGGCCGCTCGAAATTTCTATGCAAAACTCGCATTCCGACGCCTCGCCAGACACGCTCGAGTTGCCCACTCATCTCGCTCGCCGATCTGAATGGCTTGATACTTCACTTCTGGCCATTCGCCGCGATTTGGACGAGGATCGATTCTCCGCTGCTATGGGCCACTTCCGCGAAGCCATCGGGCTATGCCGGGGATTGCCGCATCTAAAGACACGCTTAGATCAAAACGTGGACAGATTTATCCTGACGCTGCTGCCACAGAACTGGCGCATAGCCGAGGTTATGTTGCAAGAACTCTCGCCTATTGAACCGGTTTTTGTTTTGAAGGCACCGATACGCGAGAAACTAAATCAAGCACGTGTAGATGAAGCACGTCCGAAGTCCCGGGTAAGTGCGAATCAACCTGCGAAGAGTGAGGCAGTAGCGTCAAACCCAGCACGCACACCGGAACCGGTTAGCAATTCAGAATCGGAAAAAATTACGCAGAAGGATCCGGCCCCACCCTCGGTTAAGGAACCCATCGTTATTAATTTTTCGCTTGTTATCGCGGCATCGTTGGTGTTCGCTATCGGCAGCGTATTGGTTTGGCAGCACTTCACAATTCATGCCCCAGCCGCGAAATCAGTTTTCGTGCCACTGCCCGCTGAAACGCAGGCGGTGCCTAGTCCTTCGAAGTCTTCCAATGGCATCTTTCAGGATGTCCCGGTTCCACCCACCGACGAGCAAAGTATCCTGGACGCTGTTCGCTCCTATAGCGGTGCAAACGGACAACGCATCAATGACGATGTGCTGGATGAAATCGATATCAAGACCAACCAAGCCAGCGTGCGATATCGTCCCAAAGAAACTAGTAAAGGCTCAGCCATTACATTTTCACTGGTGCGTGAGGGCAGCGGCTGGAAAGTGCAAAGCGCCCGATAGCGCTATTTGCAATCCAACTCGAACGAATTCACCAGATAAGCAAACACAGGTTCAAAGCGCTGTTCTTGCTCGGGTGGAAAATGCATTTCCAACCGATAGACCTGGCCCTGATGTTGGACAAAAACAAGCTCCTCCACCCAATGCGAACGTTCTAGCGCATCATAGTAGCTATCTTTCAAATACAGCGCATGCGAGCCCTGTACCGTGAGGCTATGCTGATCGAGAACCTCCAACCGTTCTGCGCGCACGAACCTTTTCAGATCGGCCAAGTGCTCTTTCACGTCCTGAACCAAGTCCTCCTCGCCGGTAAGTCGAGCTGGTTCTAATCGGGCGTCTTCGCTGGTATCCACCGCCATCGGCCCAATATCGATCTCTGCGGCTGGCTTATTGGAGTGACCGATTTTTGCTCCCGCTTCGACAAATAGCCCGGAGCCATCAAAGGCCGCACCCCTGTTCCAACGGGAAGGATAGCTAACGCAATATCCAAGCTGGGGATTTCGAAATCGCTTCCAAGATCGGTCCGTTCGGTCAGCATTCGGCTTAATGGCTTCCTGAAACGGGTCACCGTTCTTGCCCGAAGCGCCAAGGCTGGCGAAACAAGCCAGCACACTCAGCACCGAGAACCTGAAAATTTGGGAAATCCTCATTGGGAGCCAGCATACATGTAAACCTCAGACTTTGACTAGCCCCAAATCACTAGAAAAGTAAGGCATGCTATCAAACCGGGGTAAGTCGGCCTATAGACTGTCTACGCGCGTTACAATCCAATTGAAACTATTTCATGCTGTGTCCATTTTGCGGCTTCCGAGAGGACAAGGTCATCGATTCGCGCGAAAGCAAAGAAGGCGATTCCATCCGCCGGCGTCGCCAGTGCCTTTCCTGCGAACGTCGTTTTACTACCTATGAGGTTTGTGACGAAGTGCCTTATATGGTTGTCAAAAAGGATGGGAGGCGCGAAAAATTCGATCGACAGAAAGTTTTGAACGGCTTGTTGCGGGCGTGCGAAAAACGTCCGGTCAGCATGGGAAAACTGGCTGAACTCGTTAACGAAGTCGAGACAATGTTATTGGAATCCCCCGATCGGGAAATCCAGACTACTTTACTGGGGGAACGGTTGATGGATCGTCTAAAGGCGATTGACAAGATCGCTTACGTTCGTTTTGCTTCCGTTTACAGAGATTTTCAGGCGGTGGAAGAATTTTTAAGTGAATTAGAAAACGTTTCACCTCCACGGAAAGTCTAATACTGTAGGAACAACTAGGCTTCGTCAAGCTCGGCCTATTTTTGGCCGAAATTCGGTCGTCGTTTACAGTCAGGATGTCAGGCTATCTTTTGTGAAACCAATCACTTCGCCGGACATCCCTTAATTAGGTATTAACATCCAGCGCAAAGCGGTTATAATAGTTGCGCGCAAATCTTACAGGGCTAATCCCACTTTCTAATCGCTTTGTGGCGGAGGTGTGGAGGTTTGCCGATCAGTCTTTTAGGCGCGTTTACGTTAATTCAAAAAAAATTTTATTGTCAGGGTTGGTTATTAGAGGTGATGAGGTAAGTGGACCAATTTGAAGATCAGTATTTAGCTGACGGCCCGGAACCACTAGGTCTCCCGTTTGATGAGGAGGCGAATTTTTTCCATCCGGAAGAAATCCAAGATGAAGAGTTCCATGGTGCTCAGCAGGTTGAAGAGTCGATTTATACCGATGACCCGGTGCGCGTGTATCTGCGCGAAATGGGTTCGGTACCGCTATTAACGAGGGAAGGCGAAGTTACACTCGCGCGGAAAATGGAGCGCGGGAAAGTCCGGATGCAGAAGGCGATCAGCCGTTCTCCACTGATCCAGGCCCGCGTTAGTGAGTTCTCTAATTTGGTTCGTCGCGGGGCGGAAGATGTCGACAGCTATGTTGATTTTGGCCCTTCCGACATCGAAGAAGGTAGTGCGGCGGATCTTAAGCGCCGTAACGAAGTTAGCGAATTATTTCAAAACTATCTGAACGCCGAGAAAAAATTGGCGCAGACGGTAGATAAGCATGCAGCCGTTCCCCAGGCCAATAAGAAGTTGCGCAAGAAGTGGGCCGGCAAGGTCGCGCGTTCTACAGTAGAAGTTTCGCAAGCGGTTCGCGGCATACCTTTTAATCTCGCTCGCTGGAAAGAATTTGTTCACACGATCGAAGAGAACGTGGAAGAAATGTCTCTTCTCGATGCCGAGATCAAGAAGCTCGAGCCGAAGGCTAACACCACTGCTTTGCAGACCCGGATCAAGGAATTGAAGCGGGATGTGAAGAAGAAGGAGATGGAAGCTGGCGCTTCGCTCCACGACCTTAAAAATAGTCTGTCGATTATTCGCCACGGTGAAATTGAGGCCGAACGCGCCAAGAAAGACTTGGTTGAAGCCAACCTTCGCTTGGTAGTTTCGGTAGCAAAAAAATATGTCAATCGTGGTTTGCATCTGCTTGATTTGATTCAAGAAGGCAACATCGGATTGATGCGCGCGGCCGACAAATTCGAATACCGTCGCGGCTATAAGTTTTCCACTTACGCTACCTGGTGGATCCGCCAGGCCATCACGCGCGCTATTGCCGACCAAAGCCGGACGATTCGTATCCCCGTTCACATGAACGAGAGTATGAACAAGTTCCTACGCGCCACGCGCGAATTGGAGAAGGAGTTGGGGCGCGTACCGACTAACGAAGAAATCAGCCGCCGGATGGAAATCCCGGTTGAAAAAGTTCAAAAACTGAAAACGATCTCTCGCGATCCGGTTTCGCTGGAAACTCCAGTCGGCCGTGATGGCGAATCTGCGCTCGGCGATTTGATTGAGGACCGCTGGGTGGGTTCGCCCGTCGATGCGGTGATCGATTCAAACGTTCGCGATGAAACTGCCAATATCCTGAAGACGCTTTCACCGAAAGAAGAGAAGGTCATACGGCTTCGCTTCGGCATCGGGTGCGAGCGCGAACATACGTTGGAAGAAATCGGTCAAGAGTTCGACGTTACCCGCGAACGAATCCGTCAGATTGAAGCCAAAGCATTGCGTCAGCTGCGTTCGCCGGAACGAGCCAGACACTTGCGCGCTCTGCTCGCGGCGCGATAAGCAACCTTCTTATATACACAAGAAAAACTAAAGGTTGACCCAGTAATCTGGGTCAACCTTTTTCCGTTTACGGTCAATCGTGCCAAATTCGAGCATTTTCCACTTGCAAATTTTACCTGCGGACCAGTAGAATAGCCTAATTAATCCATAGCAGAATTTCATTAGTGGGCAGGGTTAGCTCACAAATCGAACTCGATCGGCTTTGCTAGTTAGTCGGCACGTTTCGGGAATAAGTCCTCGTCCTCTCCGGAACCTCGCGTACCTTTGCACGATAAATCTTAAAAAGTTAATAGCTTCACTTTAAAGGAGTTCTATGCGCCTTGGCGTGATACGTGTATTCATTTTTCTAGCCCTTACTTCCATAATGCTTTGGGCACAGGCAGGCAGCGGCGGCGGCACCTTAACGGGCACCGTCACTGACCAACAAGGGGCCGCAGTAGCCGGAGCAAATGTGACGGTAACCGATAAGGTCACCAGTACCGAACTCAAAACCACAACCAACGACACGGGACGTTACATTTTCCCGAGTGTGCCGGTAGGCAATTACGATATCCAGTTTGAGAAGAGTGGCTTTTCCCAGAAGAAGGTGCTTCAGCAGTCGGTGGACGTCGGTGTTCAGTTGAGCATCAATGCGGTCATGGAAGTGGGCGCGGTTAGCAGCGTGGTTGAGGTTACGTCCGAGACTGGCGCCGAGTTGCAGACGCTAAATGCCAGTGTCGGATCGAGCATCGAGGGCGATTCGCTTATTCTTTTACCCAACACGGGGCGCGATGCCGCCAGTTTGGCTATTTATCAGCCAGGTGTTTCTCCGGAAGGCGCAGTAGCTGGCGCCATGTACGACCAGAACACGTTCCAACTGGATGGCGGAAACGCTAGTCAGGATATGGACGGCTCCGGCAGTGTTTACACGAAGACGTTTGCAACCACGTCTTTCGGTTCGAGTTCGACACCGACTGGCGTGGTTCCAACGCCAATCGAATCGGTGGAAGAATTCAAGGTGAGTACGGCCGGTCAATCCGCCGATTTTAACGGCTCCGCCGGTAGTCAAGTACAGATGGTGACGAAGCGTGGAACCAATAGCTTTCATGGATCCGCATACGAATACTATTTCGCTACCGACGTAGGGGCTGCCAATACTTGGGACAATAACCACACTCCCTCGGGAAATCTGGCTTACACCCCTCTTCCGATTACCCACAACAACCGCTACGGCGCTGCCATCGGTGGTCCAATGTTGCCCAAGTTTTTGGGTGGTAAAACATATTTCTTTTACAACACAGAATACGTTCGCTTCCCGCAGTCGGAAGTTCTCACCAAGCCCGTCCCGACTCAGTTGATGCGAGACGGAATTATTCAAATCAAGGAAAACGGAGTTGAGGTTCCTTATAACCTTAATCCGATTTCTGTAACGGTAAACGGAGTGCAATACGCTCCGGCTCAGTGCGGAACAAATCTTTGTGATCCGCTTGGAATTGGTCTGAATTCCCAGGTTTCCGCGCTTTGGAACAAATTTATGCCACTGCCGAACAACCCGCTGTCGGGCGATCACTACAATACGCAGGGCTACACTGGCGTTGTGTCCATTCCCTATACGTCAAATTTCGACGTGGGCCGCATCGACCATGATTTCGGCGACAAATGGCGCTTAATGGCCAGCTACCGGTACTTCCGCGCCACCCAGTTGACGACAAATCAAGTGGATTTAGGGGGAGCGATCTCCGGTGACAAGCTTGGCACGTATACGGCAACCGCGCCACGACCTCAGATTCCCAGTTACTGGGTGACCGGCATTGATGGAAGCATTTCTCCGGACCTCACAAGTTCATTCCGCTTCAGCTACGCTCGCAATTTTTGGCAATGGGGCACTGCCGGTGCACCGGCACAGTTGCCTGGACTCGGTGGCGCTCTCGAAATCGGCGGCGAAACTTCTTCTGCGCTGATTCCTTACAACGTCAACACACAAAACGTTCGCCAACGCTTCTGGGACGGTCACGACTATAGCTACAAGGAAGATCTTTCCTGGTTCAAGGGTAGCCATTTCATCCAGTACGGTGGAACTTTTGAGCGCAACTACGACTATCACCTTCGCACCGACAACGGCCAGGGCATCATGAATCAAACGGTTTATCAAATTGGCAACAATAGCGGTCTGAGTTGGTCGAGTGCCTATATTCCGTCGGGCGTTCCGAGTAGTCTCTACGGAACCTATGAAAACCTTTACGCCGAAGTCTTGGGAATTGTGGATCAACCACAAACTCTCTACACACGCAGCGGATCACAGCTTTCGTTGAATCCTCTTGGTACCCCGATGTTCGATCAAAGCACGATTTATTCCTACAACGCCTATATCACAGACACCTGGCATGTGAAGCCAAACTTCACCCTGACGTACGGCCTAGGCTACCAAGTGGAAACGCCTCCAGTGGAAAGAAACGGCAAACAAGTTGAGCTTGTTGACCAGAGTGGCGATCCGATTAATGTCACGACTTACTTGAACGAGCGCAAATCAGCGGCTCTCGCTGGGCAGGTTTACGACCCAATCCTAGGCTTTGCAACCGTTAAGAATGTTACCGGTGCCAGCCACGAATACCCGTACAACCCTTACTACGGCGGCCTAAGTCCGCGTGTATCCTTTGCCTGGAATCCAAAGTTTAGCGATGGCATTCTCGGCAAGCTGCTGGGTAATGGCAATACCGTTATCCGAGGCGGGTATGGTCGAATTGACAGCCGCTTGAATGGTGTTGATCTGGTCCTGATTCCGCTCTTAGGTACCGGTCTTGGACAAGCCGTATCTTGCATTGGCGCCACCGCAAACGGCCAGTGCTTGGGTCAACAGGGGGCAACTCCAGCAACGGCGTTCCGTATCGGAACCAATGGATTGGTCGCGCCGCTCCCTGCGGTTTCAGAGACTTTGTCGCAGCCCTACTTCCCGGGCATCAATGGGAACGCAGCGGCAGGTTCTGGCTCGGTACTCGATCCGAATTTCCGGCCAGCGACTACCGACAACTTCCAATTCAGCATTCAGCGTGAAATCAAGAAGAACCTGATTGCCGAAGTTGGTTACATTGGGCGGTTTATCAATCACGAATGGCAGCAGGTTGACATAAACGCTGTTCCGTACATGACCACGCTCAGCGGCCAATCCTTCGCTCAAGCCTATTCGGCGCTCTATCCGGATTCGATATCCGGCAACACTGCAGTTGCCAACCAGCCCTTCTTTGAGGCGGCTTTGGGTGGCGCGAATTCGGCATTCTGCTCGGCTTACGGCAGTTGCACGCAGGCGGTTCTGCACAACTCTAATTTAATGAATGATCTGGCTACCACGTCCGCCGCCGACTTTTGGAACTATATGTCGGCTCAAAAAGGTTGGACCCTGGGACGCACGCTGCCTAGCAGCGCCGGACCGGGCGTTCCCTCCGGCCAGTTGTCAGGATTGTTCTATGACGCGGCCCTAGGCAAAGGCAACTACAACGCCCTTTATGTTTCGTTCACCACAAAGAACTACAAAGGTTTTACGTTGCATTCCAACTTCACTTGGGGCCGCGCGCTCGGCACCGGCAACCAAGTCCAGGCCACCAGCAGCTACACAGTTGCAGATCCCTGGAACATTACACAATCCATGTATGGTCCGCAGTTCTTTGACTACAAGGGCGTGTACAGCTTAACGATGCTGTGGCAGGATCCCTTCTTTAAGACTCAGCGGGGTATCGTCGGTCATCTGCTGGGCGGCTGGTCACTGGCTCCGATCTACACGTATCATAGCGGCGCTCCCCTGGCCGTTGCTAACGATAGTGACGGTTCGCAGTCATTCGGTGAAACTACCGCGGGCGGCACCAACGACAATGCGGTCGCGGCTGCGCCCTTCACCGGCGGCAACGCGGCTCTCTACAATCAGTACATCACCAACGCTGCAGGCGTTGGCGTCAACTCTAATGCCTCCAATGGCGGCCAAAACATCAACATGTTCTCCAATCCGGCCGCCGTTTATGCCGAGTTCCGCGATTGCGTACTTGGCCTGGATACGCAGTGTGGATCTACCGGACAGATTCGTGGCCAGTCGTTCTGGAATATGGATCTGACTGCTTCCAAAGACATCGGTGTCTGGAAAGAGGGCCGCGTTGGCGCTACCCTAATGTTCCAAATCACCAACGTTCTGAATCACGTACAGTTAGCGGATCCTTTTCTGTGTACTTGTGATCCGGGCGATTTCGGTGTCATCGGTACTAATAACCCCAATGGCGGGCAGGTCAACACTCCACGACAAATGGAGTTTGGCCTTCGCGTCCACTTCTAAACGGCAAATTTAAGTCAGTAACAAACGAACGAGGCGGCCCGGGATTCCGGGCCGCCTCGTTTTGTTTATGTTTAGGCGTACCATATCCGAACATCTCCTTGCTTGTAACTTCTATTTGGGGTGAGTAGAATAACCTAATCTATTTCGTAACTGCATTCCATTAGTGGGCGACGTTAACCCCACGACCGAACTCAGTCGGCTTAGTTAGTCAGTCGGCGTGTTCCAGAGAATTGAATTCTAGTCCCTCTGGAACCACAGAGCGTTGTACAAAATCTTTAAAAGTTTATTGCTTCAGCCTAAAGGAGTTTTATGCGCCTTAATGCCATAGGTGTCTTTATTCTTCTCACACTTACTACTCTGCTTCACGCCCAGGGTACAAATGGAAACGGCGGTGTTTCCGGGCGAATTACCGATGCTAGCGGAGCGGTCGTCCCGGGCGCCGAGATTATACTGATTGACCAGTCCACGAAAGTTAGCATCCAACAGAAAAGCAATAGCGCCGGTCTCTTTGTCTTTGGCAACGTGGCACCTGGTGTCTATGATGTTGTCGTAACCAAGACAGGTTTCAGGAAAACTATTGTTCCATCACAAACTGTAGTAGTTGGTGCGGAGGTGAACCTGCCTGTTTCGCTGGAAGTTGGAGCCACCAGTGACACGGTGGAAGTCACGTCAGTGGCCGGCGCTGAGTTGCAGACGGACAACGCGACGATGGGCGCAACTTTGGGCGGCGACGCTATTCTCGATCTGCCGACTATCAGCCGCGACGTTTCGTCGCTGGTTTTTCTGCAGCCTACCGCTGCGCCCACTTTTAACGGAGCAGAGGGGAACACCACGAGCGGCAACATTGCGGGCGCGGCAGCCGATCAAAACACGTTCATGTTGGACGGCGGCAACAACACCAGCGATCTGGACGGCGACAACGCAACTTATGTGAACCACAATGGCTCGGGTGTATTGCCAACGCCGGCGGAAAGCGTGGAAGAGTTTCGCGTCAACACGAACAATATGGGCGCGGATTTTTCGATGTCGGGCGGCGGCCAGATCATGGTGTCGACGAAGCGCGGAACGAGTGCTTTCCACGGGTCCGCCTACGACTTCTTCCAAGCCCAGTGGCTGAATTCGAATGACTGGTTCAACAATTTCAACGGAATCGCCAAGCCAAAAGAGCACTTCAACCGGTTTGGCGGAGCACTGGGCGGTCCGGTCGGGCCTGAGTTTTTGGGTGGCAAGACTTATTTCTTCGTGAATTATGAAGGCCAGCGCTATCCGCGCTCCGGTCCCAGTACGAGTTTGGTGCCATCGGCCACGCTGCGCGAAGGTATTATCCAGGAGCGCGATGGCAACGGCAATATTGTGCAATACAATCTCGCCACATCGATGGCTTGTGGATCGAGCGGAGGCCAACCCTGCGATCCGCGCGACATCGGCATCAATCCGCTGGTGAGCCAGCTTTGGTCGAAATACATGCCGCAATGCAACAACATGGATTACGGCGACCACGGGCTGAACACTTGCGGCTATACCGCAAACCTCACTTATCCGCTGGCGAATGACTTCGGGGTGGTCCGAATCGACCACGATTTTGGCGCCAAGTGGCGATTTTTCAGTTCCTATCGTTATTACCGTGACGAGAATCCGACCACCAACCAAGTTGATATCGGCGGTGTGTTGCCTGGCGACAAGTTTGGGCAGCCTGCATCAGCTTCCACCGATATTCAGCAGCCGCGTTCGCTGGTGGTGGGACTCACCGGCACCCTTTCTCCCACGCTGACTAACGAATTTCACTTTAGCTATTTGCGGAATCAATGGCAATGGCTGCGGGCGGGCGCGAGCAATGCGGCCGATACCAACTACCCGGGCGCTATCGAAATCGGCGGCGAAACGACGCAAGCTCTCATCCCGCTCAACGTTGATTCGCAAGATGCGCGCCAACGCCTTTGGGACGGTCACGATTATGAATACCGCGACGGGTTGAGTTGGCTAAAGGGCACCCACCTTATCCAGGTGGGCGCAGACGGTTTCCATCAGCATTGGAAATTTGACCGTTATGACGATGTAGGTCTGGGATTGACCTCGCTGGTATATGACGTTGGCTCGGACAACGTTCAGTTCACTCCCAGTTTTCAGCCAATGCCCTGTTCTTCCACGGTCAGCGCGAATTGCCTGCCGTCGAGCGAAGTTGGCAACTGGAACAGCCTTTACGGACAAATGGCGGGATTGGTGGGCGCGAGTTCGATTGTGGTGACGCGAACCGGCGCCAGCCTGACGGCCAACCCGCAGGGCACGCCCGTCCATTCGAACGTGACTGATAACACCTGGAGCATCTATGCTGCTGACACCTGGAAGATCAGGCCAAATTTGACGTTGAGCTACGGCTTAAATTACCAAGTTCAGCTGCCGCCCATCGACGCTAACGGAATACAGGACATTCTTACCAATGCATCCGGGGTTCCCATCACTTCGCAGCAGTATTTGGCAGCACGTTTGGCGGCTGCGGAAAACGGACAAGTTTATAACCCCACAATCGCCTTCACTCCGATCGGAGCCGTAAAAGGCGGATTGAGCTATCCGTATACGCCCTATTACGGAGAAGTTGCGCCGCGCATAGCCATCGCCTGGACTCCGGATGTCAAAGGCGGCTGGCTGGGCGCGCTGCTAGGCGATAAAGCCACTGTTATTCGTGCCGGTTACGGCCGGTCTTATTCGCGTAATCTTGGTATCAACCTAGTGTCCACTCCGGTCTTGGGTGATGGTTTCTTGCAGCCGGTTGCTTGTGTTGACCCCACAAGCAGCGGCACTTGCACCCAGGCTAGTGGTACAACACCTGCTACCGCCTTCCGCATCGGTGTTGATGGTGTTCCGCCCGAGGGACCAATTACCAATACGCTGACAACTCCGGTGGAACCAGGCATCAACGCCGCCTACGCATCCCGGACCTTTACGCTTGACAGTAACTACAAGCCTGGCAATTCCGACTCAGTTGACATCAGCATACAGCGCCAATTCAAAGGCAATTACATAGCTGAGGTCAGCTACGTTGGAGTCTACTCCAGAAATCTATTTCAGGGCGAGGACATGAATGACGTGCCCTGGATGATGAAACTGGGCGGGCAGACATTTGCCAACGCCTACGACAACATGTATTTCGCACTTTCCAAGGGGCAGGCAGTCACGCCGCAGCCGTTTTTTGAGAATGCCCTGAAGGGGTCTTCGTACTGTAATGGATTCTCGAGTTGCACGGCGGCTGTGGCGGCAGGCGAATCGGGCAACATCACCTCGAATGCCGTGACCAATCTCTGGTCGGACCTCGACACGAGCTTTAATTTCGGTCCGGCGCTTTTATCTACCACCCAGACCGGATTTCTCTATATCGATACGTCCACTGGCTATTCCAATTACAACGCGGGCGTGCTTTCGTTGCAGAAACGAGCGACAAACTTCAACCTGGTGGCCAACTTCACCTGGTCGAAAGCGATGGGAATCCTCGGTCTGAATCAGGCCTATACCGAGAACAACGTCAATAACCCCTGGAATTTGAACACCGATTACGGTCCCCAATTCTTTGATCGCAAGTTCACGTTCAATCTTATGGGCTCTTACAAGCTGCCTTTCGGAAAGGGCCAGAAATTCACCACCGACCATCGCGCTATCAACGAAGTAATTGGCGGCTGGGTGATTTCACCGCTCTTTTCCTACGGCAGCGGTTTGCCGCTTAGCGTCTACACCGGTTCATTCCAGGAATGGGGCAACGGCTACGTCGGGAATGGCTGCAACGCCGTTCCCCTGACCAGTATGGGATACGGGAACGCTCCTGTGTTTAACGCGACGACCAGCCAGACTGTCGGCGAAAACGGGCTCCCGTCGAACGGAGGCAGCGGAGTATATATGTTCAGCAATCCTGCAGCAGTCTATGCCAATTTCCGGCCGAACCTGGTCGGGATCGATGGAAGCTGCGGCGGTGCCGGGATTCTGCGCGGCCAACAGCGTTGGAACCTGGATCTCGGGTTGACTAAGAACACGCAGATTACTGAGCGGATCGGCTTCCAGCTTTATGCTCAGGCATTCAATGTATTCAACCACATGGAGTGGTCTGACCCATCAATGAATCTGCAGGATCCTGCTGACTTTGGTGCTCTGGAAAGCCAGTACAACGGCCTTGGACTGGGCGGCGGTGGGGCATCGGCTAACTTTACAAGGATCATTCAGTTAGGCGTGCGAGTGCATTTCTAATCTGAGTCTCAAAGTGGGGGTGAGCGGCTCAACTTCTTGCGGGGTTGAGCCGCTTTTGGGTTCCGATTGGGGTTTCGAAACGAAGGGGGGAAGAAATGGGGAAAGGCGACTTTAGGGACGAACTGAGAGGTCGCGGGTCGGGTTCGAGATGCCTCGTGTGGGCCGAAAACTGAAGAAGAGTGCGATTTCGAAGCTGGCGAAGGGAAAGACGGGTTGGTGAAGGGTGTTTTGGTTGGGATTTGGACGTGGTTGCGCCTTGAGTGGCGGGTGTTTTCTGAAAAATGACACCGCTTCTTCGGTTTCCGGTCTACCGGTTGGAGTTTGCTGCGCAAACATGGTTTCCCGTCTACCGGTTGAAGTTTGCTGCGCAAACATGGTTTCCGGTCAACCGGTTGGAGTTTGCTGCGCAAACATGCGGGCGCGGGCGGGAAAGTGAGTTAGCGCATGGTGGGATCGAACTCCGGTGGTTTGAAGCCCAATGCTATCGCCTGCTTTTTCATGCTGACCAGATGTTCTTTCCAAGTTTCTTCGGGTCGGTTTTTCTTCTTATAGACTTCTAAGCGCTCTTTCGCAATAGCCATTTTTTCTTCGTTCGTTTTTTCCGCCTTGCGGGCTTTGCGAAAGTCTTCGACGGCTTTACTTTTCTTGTCTACTAAGTTGCTGGCGGCGGTTTTGTAGCGCATGTGGCGGGCGAGCTTTTTCTCCTGCTCGTCGGTCCATTCGGCTGGATTGGGATTGAGTTCGTAGAAGTGGGCTTCCACGTCGGCTAAGGCGCGAGTGGCTCGCTGCAGGAACCAATCGGCATTGACGAGTTCGGCGACCAGGTGGCGCTCGGTGTCGGTTTGCGGATTGTAGGTGCGGCACCAGGAGGCTTCGAGAGATTTGAGGTCTTCCTCTTTTTCGTGCGGGAGGAGCAAGGTGCTGGCGGCGCAGCAACCGTGTTTCATGGCGTTCTTCGATGAGATGGCTTTCCCAGTCGGACTGGTGGGGCCTGGGGCATCCGGGTTGGCCGGAGTGGTGGTGGGGGATTCGACGATCCGATAGGAAGGGTTGGGACCCTTTGATTTCTTCCAATAATCGCTCATTTGAGTGAGCTCCTTTCTGAATGGAGTCTAAAATGGCGCGATTGGCGAACGGTATGTCCGAGGTGGGTTAAGTGATTGAGAGGATTGGTGTAAAGGCAATTATGGAGATCTGTGACTGAGTTTTTTGGGGTGGTGGGAAATAGGGAAACACGCGGACTGTCCCCGGGTTAAAGATCTCCCATAAATCAGAAATTCTACGTGGGAATTTCTAGAATCCGTAGTTTTCTGAGGTAACGAGTTATTTGTTTTCAATTAGATAGCCTTGTGGCCGTGCAATTGCTCCCAAAGGGAATCACCTACAACAGAGGGGATTAATTCTATTAAGGGAGTTTATGAAACCAAGTTTTTCGAGATTTCAGTTGGGGTTGGCCTCGATTGAGGCTCCTTTTTTTTGCCGTGCACGGCACGAAACTGCTTTCGATCTGACAGATGGGTGCAAGTTGATTCCACATTGATACCCTCGCTGCTTGATCGGAACCGTCTTTTATGCGAATAATTCCCAGCACAATTTTTACCACCTAGAATTTCCCACAATATGTCGAATTCTTATTTTGGGAGATTGTCCTAGTCGTCCTTCCGGGATTGGTAACTCATCGCAAGCTCATCCTACTGTTACCAATAAGTTAGCTTGTGGCAGTTAGATTGCTTTCGGATCGGGCATCTTGAAGTGAGTATTGATGTGGCATGCCTCGCATAAGTACTTACGGAACTATAACTTAGAGATCTTTACCAGGCCCGATTGACCGATGCAATATGTGCCTTGCGTCGGAGGTTTATCCTCCACGTGTGAGGTAACTGGTGGGACGAAAATTTCAGAGGCAAGGGGTTTACCAAACTTAGCAAGGAAACTATGAGTTCTGTTTTAACGAAATCAACAAACAATTTACTAAAGCTTTTCATCGCAATGCTTGCGGGCACCGTCCTGCTGTGGTCGCAAGCCGAAACGGGCCAGGTGACGGGTGTCGTGAGTGATCAGACTGGCGCTGTTGTCAGCAATGCATCAGTCACTGTGACAAATACTGCTACTGGCGCGCAACGCGTCACTACCTCGAACGCGTCGGGCATATACGCTGTGCCTAACTTGATTCCGGGGGATTACAGCATCAAGGTGACGGCCCAAGGTTTCAGTAGCTTTGAAACGAAGCTGACCGTAACAGTAGGCGAGAAGGTCGGACAAGACGTAAAACTGCAGGTAGGTCAATCGGTCACGGTTGTGGAGGTAGCCGAAGTGGCTGCTGCCGTTAAGACGAATACCGAAACTCAAACTATCAACCAGACGTTGTCTACTCAGCAATTGACCGAACTTCCCACATCGGGGCGCAATCCATACGCGTTGGTTGTTACATCCGGTAACGTGAGTGAAGACGATCCAAGCGGACGCGGGGTGGGCGTGGCCATAAATGGGTTACGTTCGGCCGGAACGAATGTTCTGATGGACGGCGTGGCCAACAATAATGAATTTACGGCGAGCGTTGGTCAGATGGTGCCCGTGGACTCGGTCCAAGAAGTCGGAATCACAACCAGCAACTTCACCGCAGAAACCGGGCGCGCATCGGCTGGCGTTGTCAACGTTACTACGAAATCCGGCACCAACGCGTTTCACGGGACCGCGTACGAGTTTAATCGCGTGTCCGACTTGGCGTCGAATACATTCTTCAACGACGCGAATGGCCTGCCGGTATCGAAGTTCACACGCAATAATTTTGGTTTTTCGGTTGGCGGACCTGTCATCAAGAACAAGCTGTTTTTCTTCAACAACACGGAATGGACTCGTGTTCGCAGCGTAACAAACAGCGTAGTTTGGACACTTGACCCAGCGTTCATCGCGGCTTCGTCACCTGCCGCGCAATCATTATATTCGCAATATGGCAAGCTGATTCCGGGCGTCACGACCATAGGCACTTATAGCCGCAATCAATTAATTGCTCAAGGCAACGACCCCTGCGCCAGTGCTTCTGCTTCAGGTGGCTGCGTGAGCTACAACCCGAATGCACCGATGTTCGACCAGGTTTCCTACAACTCACCGGCGGCCGTCAACAGCAGTGGTGTAAATAATCTTCCGAATAGCCCTGGCTCCCCACAAAACACTTACGACACGGTGAGCCGTGTCGATTACAATCTCAACGATAAGACGCAAGCCTACGTTCGCTACGCGCTTTACAGTGAATTCGATTTGGCCGGTTCGATTGTTAACAGCCCTTATCAAGGTTTCAATACCGGTCAGACCGTTTTTAACAACAGCCTGCTAGTAGCAATTACGCATGCTTTCAATGAGCGTTTCGTCTCGCAGACGAAGTTAGACTTTAACCGCTTCAACATTGACCAGCCGCTGTCTACCGCAGGCGTCGTTCCGACTTATTTTCTTGGCAATGCCAATGTTGCGACGCAGTTAGGGTCGTTCGACGTGGTCATGCCCGGCTACGGGCCCACCGCTCCGGGTAATGCGCTTCCGTTCGGAGGCCCGCAGAATTTCGGTCAACTGTATCAGGACTTCAGCTATACGGCCGGCAAACACGAAATCCGCTGGGGTGGCACGCAGACCTATCTGCGTGATAACCGAACGTTCGGAGCCTACGAGGAGTCTGATAACATTCTCGGCACCAGTATTGGCGCTGGGTTAGATAACCTGTACGCCGGCAATGAATACGAGTTTGCGGGAGCAATCAATCCGCAAGGCAAATACCCCTGTGTTGCCGGTGTTCAGACGCCAGCCTGCACTATCACTTTGCCGGTTGCGCCGCCTACTTTCGAACGCAGTAACCGCTACGAAGAGACTGGTCTTTATGTTCAGGACGCGTGGAAGGTTAACAAGCGCCTGACATTGAATTTGGGTGTTCGATGGGAATACTTCGGGACTCAGCATAACGTCAACGCTGAGCTAGATTCAAACTTCTATATACCGGGTAATCTGAGCCCGCAAGACCCGAATTTCCCGCAGGCGGTTGCTAACGGGTCTGTTGAACGAGCGCCGCAAAGCAGTGTCGGTTCCCTTTGGTACGCCAGCCCGCTGAACTTCGGTCCGCGAGTTGGCATAGCTTGGGACGTCTTTGGCGACGGCAAGACCGCGCTGCGCGGGGGCTACGGCATCGGGTATGAACGCAATTTCGGTAACGTGACGTATAACGTTCTGTTCAATCCACCGAACTACGCGGTTGTCGAGTTGATTTCGGGCAGTACACCCGGTTTCAACACGATCCCGTTGAGCACCACAAACTTCGGTATCCTTTCGGGAGCCAGCGGATCTACAGCGCTGCCGCCATCTGAACTTCGCTGGGTGCAGCCCAATATTCCACAGGCTTACGCTCACCTGTTAAGTGCTTCGATCGAGCACCAAATCGGTAGCCATCAGCACCTGGAAATCGACTATTCCGGCACGATTGGTGAAAATCAGTATGACATCTCGGCCACTAATTTCCCAGGTACTGGCAATTACTACTTAGGCATTCCTTGCACACCAGGGTCTTGCAACGCCACTTTGAATGACCAGTATTCTGGCATTAACCTGCGCGGCGCCGGCGGCCACTCTACATATAACTCCGGCAATATTCGCTACGACATCCAGGACATTGGCCACAGCGGCTTAACTATGCGTGCGAACTACACCTATAGCCATGCAATCGACGATCTGAGTGACACCTTTAGTTCCTCAGGCAATCAGTTCAACCTGGGCTATACCGATTTCCAACATCCCAATATTGATAAGGGAAGCGCGGAGTTCGATAATCGGCATCGCATTGCAGTGTCGGCAATTTATGACATGCCGTTTTTCAGACATACCCACGGCGTTGTGAAGTCAATTGCGGACGGTTGGGAACTGGCTCCGGTATTTACGGCCCGAACCGGTGCACCATACTCTATTTACGACCTGACTAACACCAACTACATCTACACTCGAGTGCTGTTGGATCAGGCTATGCCTGCTGCCACGCGCATTGCCAATGGGGCGGACTCGTACACGAATTACAATTTCGCCAACATCGCAACGAATTCATACATGAATCCGCTTACCGGAGATTCGGACTTTGGTCCGTTCCCGGCAAACATGACTGGTCGCGATGCGTTCAAAACACCGGGTACCTGGAATCTTGATCTGGGCATGTACAAGAACGTTAAGTTCGGCGAGACCCGCTTCTTGCAACTGCGACTGGAAGCTTATAACGCGGTCAATCACGCAAACTACAGCATCAATACTGGTTCTGCTTACGTTGTCGGCGGAGCCGGCAACATCACAGGCCTCTACAACGGCTATCGCAACGTTCAGTTGGGCGCTAAGTTCGTCTTCTAAACTGAACGACAAGGCACAAAAAAGGGAGCTCGATGTCGAGCTCCCTTTTTCTTACGGTCTACTTCTCTTTTTTCTTCTTGGGCTTCTTCGTCTCTTTGCGACGATCCTGGCTTTTGGCCATATGCTGAAGGTCCTCCCTCTTTTACACCTTAACCCAGACTCGAATACAAACTAGCTAATTGTGGCCCCAGAGTCTCTTCAGAGAATCGCTGAGCATTGGCGAAACCTCTCTCACGCCATTGATGGGCGGCATTTCGGTCTTTCAGAATTGTAATTGCTTCAGCGGCAAAACACTGCGCATCCATCGGGTTTTTCACGCGGACGGCGCCATCGCCAACAACCTCGTTCAACGAACCGCCAACCGAAGAGACGACGGGGCAGCCACACGACATGGCTTCGACAGGCGGCCAGCCGAAGCCCTCTGTGATGGATGGAAACATGAAGACGTCGGCCGCGCAGAGCAATTCGCGCAGGTCTTCCTGGTGGGCGGGTTGATGCACCTCTATAGCTTTTCCACAGGCGCGGCCTTTGAGGAAGACGGTTTCCTCTTCCGTCAGCGCCTGGCTTGTCAATACTAGTTTGCTATCGGGCAGAGATGCATGAATGAGTTCGAAACTTTTCAAAACGCCGATTCTGTTCTTGTATGCGGTGGGCTTTCCGACATGCAGAATGACATGGGCAACATCGCCGAACAAGCGCTTGCGGGTTTCTATCCGATTGGTTTCCGGCATGGGCCGGAAGACGCTGGGGATTGAGTTGTGAATGACATGGATTCTGTTACAAGGAATTTGCAGTTCGCGTGCGACATCTGACGCCGTCGCGCTGGAAGGACAGATGACAGCGTCGGATTTCTGGATCTGTGCCATGCAGACCTTCACCATATGCTGACGCCGTTTGGGCAGCGTTTCGATTGCGATTTTACCGCGCATGTTGAGCACGTTGATAAGGTCGTGCACAGTGACGATTGTCTTGCCCGCAGCCGGTCGGCGCGATAGGAAGATGCGATACCACGCCATGCCTTGATCGACAATGTGGAAGACAGCGGCGTCGAGTTTTCGGAGACGCATTGGCCAGTCGAAATACAACTCTTTCCAGGCTTGTTTGCGTCCGACATCGGCCTTCAAAAACGCTCCATCATGGAACTGGCCGGGCTTTAGAGCGTCGAACTCCCAGCCCGAGAGATATTTTTGGAGACTGGTGCGGCAGTAGTCGAAATAGTTATTGATGCTGATATGGGTATTCCCCGGATAAGGTCCGAGAAGATACGCGCGATTAGCAGAGGTTGTCAAACGATAACTTCCGTTCGAAAAAGCAACTTAAGGCTAACAACGATCCGCTGCCAGCGCAAGAGAGTAAGGTGCGCATGCGAAGCAGGAACTTCGAAGAACTAAAGCATTCCTTAGCTCTTAATAAAATCGAGGGAGGCTGAGTTCATGCAGTATCTCAATCCGGTGGGCTTGGGGCCGTCCGGGAATACATGCCCCAGGTGACCATCGCACTTGGCACACAGCACCTCTATCCGGTCCATGCCAAGGGACGAGTCGGACCGCTCGTGCACGTTCTCTTTCGCAATGGGTTGCCAAAAACTAGGCCATCCGGTGTGGGATTCGAACTTCGTCTCGGATGAGAACAGCGCGGTTTGGCAACAGATGCAGCGGTACAAGCCGTGTTCGTGGTTGTTCCAATACTTACCGGTAAAGGGACGCTCGGTACCGGCTTTGCGCGTGACTTGAAATTGCTCGGGAGTGAGCTGCGCTTTCCACTCCTCATCAGTCTTGTGGACTTTCTCCACATCGGCTACGCCTTTGCGCGCGCCGTCATTGCTGAAATCGACAATTTGCACTAATTTCGATTTTGCCGCTGCCAGCATGGCCGGCACGAAACTTAAAGCCAGGAAGAAATCTCTGCGTCGCATATTCGTATATTAATTCGATTCAGGGTTGGGCGAAGTTACGCTAAATTGATAGGCTGGAAGTATGCCGATCTTCGAATATTCTTGTGATGATTGTGGGACTAAGTTCGAAAAGCTGGTGCGTCGTTCCGCGGATGCGGATGCCGTTGCGTGCCCTGGGTGTGGGGAAAAGCACTTGAAAACCGAGTATTCCACTTTTGCAGCACGCGCCGCAGCCCCGAAAGCGGCTGAAACTCCATGCGGCGGTGGCGGCTGTGGGGCAGGTTTATGCGGCTCCGGCATGTGCGGCATGAACTAAGGGACAGACGCGATCCGGGTAGGAGCACGCGTCACGTACAGCATTAATAAAATCTTCGAGCACCGCCGGTTTTACAATATGCATCTGCGCGCCCAAGGCGAATGACTTTTGCTTGTCGGGAACTGCGGGCGAGGATGTGAAAATCACTACTGGAAGATCGTTGAACGCCGGATTCTGACGCACTTCGGCCAGTACTTCGTGGCCGCTTTTGCGAGGCAGGTAGAGATCCATCAAGACTACATCGGCTTTTGATCCGCGGCGCAAGTATTCGAGCGCTTGCTCACCGTCGGCGACACGATGTAAGCGCACGGGCACGCGGGCTTTGCGCAACGCTAACTCAAGCAAGAATACTGCCGCTTGCTCGTCCTCGACATAGAGCACTATGCGCTCATCTTGCTGTATCACTCGTTTACCCGAAGGATAGACGTACACCGAGGGATTTAGTGACATGGTCCACGGTTGTTTCAATATTGATAAACAAAACTCTTGACCTTCGGCATTTGTTCGCCAATACTGTTAAAGGAGTGTTCCCCCGGTATGGCTCTGACACGTCGGCAGAAAGAAGTAATGGATTTCCTGGCTCAGTTCATTCAGAAGAATGGCTATAGCCCCAGTTACGAGGAAATCGCCTCTGGTCTAGGATTGGCTTCGCTGGCCACCGTGCATAAGCACATTCAGGCGCTGGAATCGAAGCAGTATTTAAAGCGTAGTTACAACCATAGCCGTTCGCTTGAAGTGGCAGAACGGTTTTCGACGGAAGAGCGCGCTCGCCATAGTGCGAACCAGACGATGCCGACGGTGCCGTTGATGGGGCGCATTGCGGCCGGCAGACCTGTGGAAGCGATTGCTAATCCGGAACAATTGCATTTTTCCGATTTTGTCGGGCATGAAGGCACCTTCGCGTTGGAGGTGCGTGGCGAATCAATGATTGAAGATCATATTTGCGACGGCGACTTTGTGCTGGCGGAGCGGACGAATTCAGTTAAGAATGGCGACATCGTGGTGGCGCTTATCGACGGCAGCGAAGCTACCTTGAAGCGCTATTACATGGAAACGGATGGGCGAGTGCGGCTTCAACCAGCAAATGCATCGATGGCGCCGATTTATACAAACCCTGCTTCGCTAGATATTCAAGGCCGCGTACTGGCGGTCATGCGCAAGTACTGATAAAATGGGATAGTGGGCAAGCGTCTGATTTTCTGGGATTTTCCCCGTGCATCGTGGCAATACGATGTTGTTGTTGCCCTCATCCTCATTTTCATATTTGCAACGCCGCATAGCTTTTTCCACGACCAGCCCCGTGCCGCCACGGTAATCATGATGGGGCAAAATCAGGTTTTTTTGGCCAACGAGGTTTTGGAAAACGTTCCTCAGGATCAACGGGCTATGGTTGCCGCCAGAGTTATTCACCAGCGGATTGGTAAAAACTGGCATGTGACAAAAGTGCAGCCGTTGCTAGATCCTACCGAACAAGAGGTGAAGGGCTTTGTCGCCTACACGTCGCAACCAAACTGACCGTTTTTGACTCAAAATCACTGAATGTCTAAGTTTCTGGGTACACTCTGCGTGCTTGCCACAGCCTTGTCAGCGAGCGCTGAGGATGTTTCCACAATCCTGCAAAGAATGAATGAAAACGCGCCCAAAATGCATGGGTTAGCGGCAAATGTTCATTTGGTTACGTACACAGCCGTTTTGAGCGATACGATCAGCGAGGACGGCACGTTGAAAATGCAGCGCGAAAAGAATGGCATGCTGCGAGCTGTGCTCGATTTTTCCCAGCTTAAGAATTCCTCAAGAGTGATTGGTCTGTTCGGCAGCATGGTGCGCATGTATTTTCCTAATGCGAAGTACTACCAGGATTATGAATTCGGGAAAAATGGCGATGTGCTGAATCAATTCCTGCTATTGGGCTTCGGCGCGTCGGGAGACGAATTATCCCAAAGCTACACAATTTCTTCGGACGGTACAGAGAAAATTTCCGGGCTAACCGCAACGAAGCTGCTGTTAGTGCCCAAAAATCCGAAGGTAAAAGAGCACCTATCCCGGGCGGAGCTTTGGATACCGGAAGGCCAATCAAACCCCGTACAGCAACAGTTTTTTGAGGATCCCTCGGGCAATTACAGAAAGATTACATATTCCAATATTCAGATGAATCCACCGATGAAAGGCCGATTGGCGATTGACATGCCGTCTGGTATCGAGAAGCGCAAGCAATAGCCAAATGAGCCTACCTTCAAAATCAGCTTCCCGACTAGGATTTATTGATTGGACACGTGGTTTGGCGGCAATCATCATGTTGCAAGGCCATACATTCCAGTCCTTTGCGCGCACCGATCTTCGCGACAAGGACGCCTACATGTTGTCCCAATTCGCCGGCGGTCTGCCTCCTGCTATCTTCCTGTTCCTTACGGGCATTACGTTTGCATTCTTGATGCACAGCCAGGAACGCAAAGAGAGTAGCTCATGGAGGAAGATCTGGGGCGCGTTGAAGCGGTCGCGCTATCTTTTCCTAATTGCCTTTTTGTTCCGCATTCAGCTTTTTGTATTTGGCTTCCCGGACAGCTCAGCTGGCGATCTTTTGAAGGTGGACATTTTGAATTGCATGGGCTTCGCGATGTTGGTATTCGCGCCCATGGCCATTTTCACAACGTTAGAGCGAGCGCGTCTATGTACAGTTCTGGGCATTGTTGTCGCTTGCTTGTCGCCCATCATGACGCAGTTTGATTCGAACGCACTGCCGTGGATTGTGCGATCGTATTTGGTGCCGAATTTCAATTTCTTCGCTTTCTTCCCGTGGGCTGCGTTCCTGGCATTTGGTATGGCAGCGGGAAGCATCATCCGATTGGTCCGCCAGGAGGATTTGGGTCAACTGATGTTTTGGTCTCTGAGCGCAGGCATCGCGCTTATGTTGGCCGCGCAGGGCCTATCCAGCATGCCTTACTCGGTTTACGCGAAGAGCGATTTCTGGCTTAACAGTCCAGCGCTGGTCTTCATGAAACTGGGTGTCGTGATGATGATCATGGCGGGCGCGTATCTGTGGGTTAACTTGGCCGGCGATCCGCTGCGTTGGAGTATTTTCCGGCAGCTGGGGACGACATCACTGCTCGTTTATTGGGTTCATATCGAGCTAGTCTATGGCCGTTGGTTTGGCTATTTCAAAGAGAACTTGTCAGTGACGGGCGTGATCGTGTTCACGATTTTGCTGATCGGGCTGATGATCCTGCTTTCGGTCGGTCAAACGCGATTCAAAGACATGCAGGCATTTTTCCGTCCTGCTCCCGAACCTCAGCGCGCCTCCGGCGACTAAAAACTAAGCGGTCGAAGCGACGGCTTTATTGTCAGATCTAGGAAATTCTAATACAAATTTGGTGCCGTTATAGCGCTCTATGTTTAAATGTTCCATTCAATTGCTGAAGCCGAGCGACTTGGGTGCTGTTGTATCCAAAGCTTTCCGGTAGCCCAATCGTGATTAGGTAACGGAGCTCAGTCGTTCCGGAATTGCCTTCGCTCAACTCTTCAGCCTCGTTCCCTTGCTCAGTAAGACTCTTTACCCAGTGATGCACTGTTTTCAGCAGAATCTCTTTTTCAGCTAGTGAGCGCGCAAATCCTCGGTTCTCGCCTCGACCGCTTTCTCCAGCTCACTGCTTGTGTCTTCTGCTCATGGACGTCGATGTAAGCGCCCAGCCAGCACACTAACGTTGCCGTTCGAATCAAGCAGTGGCACACCGCGACCCAAGTGTCATCGATAACCACTTCTACTCACGTTCCAGAAACGTTGCTCAATCTGATACGGCTGGTTCGGCAGACGCTGCCTGCCAGTGCTCTGCATCTTCAGATTCAGCCGTCTTGTTATTCCGGTTGTTCCATACCAGAGTTATTGCGATACTCAAATTCATCGCTGGCATTTGCGGTGCTCATGAGGCAAGGCCTCGCCTCAGCTAATTCACGAAATTGACGCTTGCTTGCCTCCGCCCAGTCCGGCCGGGCCAGCTTTCCTCGCCGTCGGCAGCACGATTCGAAACTCTGACTACCACTAATCCGCCCTTTATGCGGGGAAAATGACAAAGCGGCGTTGTCGCGCGGGCTAACGTTTGTCTCAAGCCGTGAAGCTCAATTATTGCCTTCAGAACCATGGTACATGCGAACATCTGGTTGGGCTAGAATGCTCCCAAACGCATGCGAAATTCCGCTGTCCTGCTAATCAATTGTCCCGACCGTAAAGGTTTGGTCGCTTCCGTTTCCGGCTTGCTTTACAAACATGGGGCCAACATCATTCACGCGGATCAGCATCAAGATCATGATGCCGGTCTTTTTTTCATGCGCGTGGAATGGTCTCTGGACGGATTTGATCAGACAGCCTTTCAGTCGGAATTTGAGACGCTAGCAGCCGATTTGAAAATGGATTGGCAACTGAAACTAACAACGAATGCGCCGAGGTTGGCGCTGTTCGTTTCGCAGCACTTACATTGCCTGGTTGATCTGCTGCAGCGGCATCGTAGTGGAGAGTTATCCTGCGCTATTCCATTAATTATCAGTAACCATAGGAATGCGGAGCCGCTGGCGCATTTCTATGGCGCCGAATTTAGGTACATACCGGTGCCCTCTGGTTCGCGCCAACAGGCGGAAGAAGAGCAACTTCGCGTGCTGGCCGCGGAAGATATTGATCTGATTGTTCTTGCCCGTTATATGCAAATTCTTTCACCCGAGTTTGTACAGCGGTATCCAAGCCGCATCATCAACGTGCATCATTCCTTTTTGCCGGCGTTCGTGGGGGCGCGGCCTTATCATGCAGCCTTTCAGCGCGGCGTCAAACTAATTGGCGCAACCAGTCACTATGTGACGGTGGAACTTGACGATGGCCCAATCATTGAGCAGGATGTGGTTCGTATTTCCCACCGCGACCAAGTGGAGGATCTGGTGAAGAAAGGCCGCGAAATCGAAAAGTCGGTTCTGTCGCGTGCGGTTGAATGGCATCTGGACTGGCGCATTCTGCGTTATGGCAATAAAACCGTGATCTTTGATTAGTTGGGATCGGGAAGCGTGAGTTCGATTTTTTCGCCTGCGGCTTTCACGCGCACTTCGAGCAAATTACGAAGCAGATACTTTGTTCGCAAGCGTTCGGACGCCACTGTGGTAAGCAAGCCTATGACCCGCATTCCAGCATTTAGGCCGGCTTCAACGCCGGGCGGCGTATCTTCAAACACAATGCATTCTGCGGGTTCGGCTCGAAGCTCGCGCGCTGCTTTAAGATAGCCTTCCGGATCTGGCTTGCCTTTGCTGATTTCATCTGCCGCAACCAACACCTTGGGCAACGGCAATCCAACTGCCGCGATCCGAAACTCAGCCAGACTTCGAGGTGCGGATGTTACCACGGCCCACTGGTTTTCTTTCAATTGTGAAATCAACTGCAATGCTCCGGGCACCTGAACTGTTCCTCCAAGGTGAAATTCCTCCATTTCCCGCATCTCGTCTGCTTCGGCCTGCCAATCCTTGCCGGGAAGAAAGCGCGCGCCAAAATATCGCATGGTGTCTAGAGTTGGGCGGCCGTGCGAGTATTCGAGGATTTCAGCCAGATTCAATTTGTGACGGCTTGCCCAACCAGCCCATGCGCGTTCTACGATTGCTGTTGAGTCTACAATCGTGCCATCCATATCGAACAGTAGGGCTGACGCCAAAAAATTTAGAGCGGCCACTTTCGGAGTATGACACTTTGGGCCAACTGGGCTAGTCGGTTAAGGACCGAAAGCTAAGCGCTGCCTTTAAGCGGAATGGTAACAGAACCGATCATTCCCGATCCGTAGTCCCGAACAATCACTCGCAAAGTGCTTGCGCCGGGACTTAAACTGACTGCCTGCGTTACGTTCAACCCCTGGGTTAAGAACTTACGATAGGTCGGCTCCAGCATGTTCAAATCCACTGTCTGCATCGGAGTATTGGTGCCCAACGCTATCGGTTGTCCATCGTGATCAAATTGCACCAGCAAGAAATCAACGCGTCCGGCAAACCGCCCATCTTTAGGCTCAATCTGGATACCCTTGGGGTCTAGCGCAACGGCCACATTGAGCGCATTCGCTGTGGGAGGCAGCAGCTTCACGCTAATGCTCAACTCGGTGGAATCGAGCGGACTCCACAGCGCATCGTGTACCTGCAACGATCTGGTCTTATCGTCTTTAGGCACTGCCGCCAGATCCAAATACCCGCTGCGATAACTCAAATTGATATGCGGTTTTGCCACCTCCACTTTCAATTTGTGGAACTCGCGATTGTGTTTCTCGTCTTCCGGATAGAAACCGAGTGTGTAAGTCAACGCGGAGTCTTCTACCGCTTCATGGATGGCTTTCGACAGGTCGTTCGTATTGTAGTAGGCTTTGCCACCGGTGCGGTGCGCCAGTTCCTCCATGGTGTCGTGCGCGGAGTTCTGCGGCTGACTGCTTACGCGCGGTGGCCTTGGATTTTTGCTTGGAGCACCGCCCTTGCCTGGTGCACCGGCACCCATCATTCCAGCGCCACCGGACCTGCTAGCATCAAACTGTCCTGGAGTAGTCAATCCGCGCGCGTCTACCGGATATACCGCGATGCTGGCATCGCTTAAGGAGCGAACGGTGGCATCCATCTCATCCAGAAAATCCTCCGAGAAGTTGCTCATCCTTTCGAAGCCAAACGTCAGCGGAAATCCATCCGATAGCCAAACCAGATTCTTGCGGCCCGGCACTTCCGCCAAATTCGAGGCAATAAATTTTAGAACGTTCAACGTGCCCACAACACGGTTGCGCAAAAAGAAGGCGCGTGCAGCGGCGCCTCCACCGCTGCTGTCCAGAGTGTCGAAAGCGAAGTCCGCAGAAGTTGAATCTATAGCGCCCGCATCGGCTGTATTCATCACACTAACTAGCTTTCCGTTTGCGGCTGCTAGTTGTTGTTGGAACTCCGACATGTCAGACGTATAGTCGTGCAGAACGCGCAGCCTGCCATTGAATAAGTAGACTGCTACCCGATCGGTTGAAGGAATCGAGAGTAAATACTTGATTAGCTGCTGTTGGGCGAAGATGCGGTCCTTTAACTTAGTGTTGACCAAGTCAAGCAACACAACAGTCACACCATTGACGGCCTGCCCTCTGGCTGCTAAGACATTTGTGTATGTCTGTTGAGCAGCGGGTGGAGTGGCCGGGGCGGAGTTAGGCCGGTCGGTTGCGGATACCGCTGAGAAGAAGCTGATCTTCTGCTGTTTGCCGTCCACGAAGATTTTGAAGTCGTCAACGTTAAGCCCGTCGGCTGGTTGATCGTGGGATTTAGCGATTACACTAACTTGAACCAATCTTGTTGTGGACTTAATTACCAGCGGCTCTTGCGCTACGCCTGTAAGGACTACCAGCAGACCGGCGAGCATGCGACAGCGCGAGATGATCAAGGCAAACCTCCCCCAAACTCCGCAGTGGAGACACCTATTAGAACGTGAAGACTGACAAGTTAGGTTACATCAAACGTGCTGGCGGTTCCCGCTAGTGCAGAATCACACGCCCAAGCCCGGCGTTACTCGCGCTATCGTAGACGCGAACCACGATCAGATGCTCGCCTGGCTTTAGCTTTTCGACGTGGATGTGAAAGCGCTCTTGCGGCGAATCGGTCACACCGTCCACCGCCTCCACCGGCTGCCAGGATCCGGCGTCTACCGAAAACTCGCACAGGCGCAATGGACTGGTATTGTCCTTCGCGTCCACGTCGAAATCGACATTCGCCCCGTCGCGAACGGGCTTGCTTAGAGTTAGCAGCGGAGGTGTGTTATCGATCAGCACAGCCGAGCTAACCAATTCGGACTCACGCGCGAACTCGGCCGCGTTAGAAGGCGAATCCGATGCCACAATCTTGAAGTAGTAGCGTCCGTCGGCAAACACGTCTGCGTCCAACAGCAGCGTGTTTTCGAACATACGGCTGCGAACTAATTGCCAGACTGTTGCTTCCTCTGGCCGAAAGTACACGGAATAAGCCAGCTTGTCGCCATCGGGATCATCCGCCTGCCAAGAAATCTGCGTTTGGGTAGTCTGCAGGCGCGAGACGGACTGGCTGGCTGAGGTGGCCGAACTGGCGGCGGGCGCTTCTCCCGTGTCGGTGACTGTGATGGAATAGGCGGCGCTGGAAGTGTTTGTTACTGCCGTGCTTTTTTGAGCATTCGTGTTAGAAACGGCGGTTACGGTAATGCTCCGAATGTTGGGCGCGCCGTTCTGCGGCAAGTAGGGTAAGTCTACCGCAGTCAATTGCGCGCTGCTGCCAGCCGGCCATTCCGCGCGCCACTGAACGAAGCGTGCGATCGGACTTGTAATTAAATTTCCAGATGCTGAATTCGGCGCTGCCCATTCGCTCCAGGTAGAATCCGGTCGCGCCGAATTGCCTGTCCGCGTTTGAAACTTTACTCCTGCGCTGCCGCCAAACGATTGCATGTGCCCCCAGCGTGCCACATTTGTTGAATCATGCACGGTGGATTCATAAGTGGCCACCTGTCCGCCAGCCTCGGTAAATGAAACTACCCGGCCCGGATTGCTCAATACGGCAGTAAAGCCGCCATTGGTTTTCAGCAGACGTGTGGCTTCACCGTCACCAGGCTCGGCAACCAGCGTGGTACGCGACCCTTCCACTTTGTAGATGCGCGAATGGTCGTCGCTGGAAAACCAAACCGTATCGCCTACCAGCATCAGATCGTAGATGTTCTCCTGTTTTGAACTGCGGATTGTTTCCACTCCGTGATCGGGCCGGATGCGATAGATAGCCGACTTTTCCGCGCCACTTACTTCAACAACCGTGGCGGTGGCGGTGCCGCTGGTGTTGGCGACACCAGATCCGCGTCCAGCATCTGTCGCGGCCTTTACAGCTGCCGGTTCGTTATCCGCTTCCACTGTGATTACAGTTGGTGACGTTGCTGTTACGGCTGTCACTGCTTGGCTAGAGGTCGTGCCAGAGGCCGCACCGCGCGAAGAGACTGCCCCACCCATTGCGGCCGCGTAAATGTTGCCGCCGCTATCGACTACGATCGAACGAATTTCGGGTAGCGATGAATTATAGAGAATTGACCCCTTCATCGGCGCGGTGATTTGGTACAGAACCCCGTTTGGATCTGTGCCCGCCAGCACGCTGCCGTCCGGCGCCATGGCAAGTGCCGTCACATTCATCTGCTGCGTGTCATAAAACAGCGCGTCGGGCGTTTGTGTTTTGGAACTGCCATCGGATCCGATGTGGAAAATCTCCCCCGGCTCGCCAGTTCCAATGTACAAGCTACCGTCGGCGGCAACGGCAATCGCCCAAATGTACTTTGCCGGTGAGCGCCAGATCTGGTTCGCCGTTCCATTGGATGCGAGCCGTAAGACTGCACCGTTCGGTGAGGTGCCGAAGAAAACGTTGCCGCTTTTGTCGCTGGCGATGGCGAACACCTCAGTTTGCTGTCCAGCGTAGACGCTGTTGGCTTTTCCATCGGTAGCAACACGCACCACTTTGCCCTGGTGCCCGCATCCCACATAGAGCGTTCCATCCGGAGTGGTTGTCACAGCCCAGGCGGCCGGCTGGTTCAAAGCCGCATTCCAGAGCATCGAGGGACCGGGCTTTAGAATGCCGTCCGAAGTGACGCTTAGATTGCGCAGACGGCCCTTTAAGAAGTCGTTAAAGCCCGAAACTTCCCAGGCAGTGCTGGTAGCTGCCGCGGCAGTGCCCCCAATCACGCAAGTAAGCACCAACAGTTGGATTTGCCGCAAATTGATCATCGAAATCTGCTATGTTAGCGTAGTTAATTAGGAAAGAAAGCCATACCTACGGCTCGTTTGCCCGGTGTGTGTCCGCTTTCACAATCCTGCCAGACTAAACGTACGACCGAATGGACGCCACCCTACAGGCCCTTGTTGCCCTTCTGATCAAAGCGATACCAACTATCGCTATTTTCATCTTTTTGACCATCTATCTCCGGGCCACCTACTTTGGTCCCATTGCGAGGATACTAAAAGAGCGCCACGACAAGACCGAGGGCGTCAAGAATCTTGCTCAGCAAGCCTTTGAATCCGCGGATAAGAAGACGTCGGAATTTGAGCGAGCGTTACAACTGGCAAGGGCAGAGATTAATCAGCAGAACGAGCAGTTGCGCCGCCAGTGGGCCGGCGAAGAAGCGCATGAGTTGGAGAACGCGCGCCATGCTGTGGAATCGAAGATTGCGGCCGCGCGAGTTTCCGTTGCACAGGAAATTGAGCGCGCTAAAGCCGAAATGGACTTGAATGTGGAAGCGTTAAGCACCAGCATCGTGGAATCGCTAGCGGGCCGGAGAGCGGCCTGATGCGCAAAAACATTCTTCTTTTCGCGTTCGTTGTTTCACTCAGCACGGTAGCGACGCCCAAATTGGTAGCTCAAGAGACTGCCGAAAAAGCGACTGAAGCAGCGCCTGAAAACGACGACATGAAGTGGAACCTTATCAACAGCGGCATCTTTTTCGCCGTGGTTGGATATGCCGCCGTCATGTACGGGCCGAAATTCTTTCAGACGCGCGGCCTAGCGATTCAAAAGGCGATTAAGGATGCAACCGGACTAAAAATTGAAGCCGATTTTCGCTATTCCGAGATTGACAAGAAAATGTCGAACTTGTCGGCTGAGGTGACCCGCATGAAGGCGGAGGCCGCCGCTGAAATGGAACGCGAACATCAGCGCATGAAACAGGAAACGGCATCTGAAATTGAGCATATGCAGCGGAATACCGAAGCGGAGATTGATTCGCTACGCGCCGACGGCTCGGAACAGGTGAAACGCCACACCGCCCAACTTGCTCTCTCGCTTGCTGAACGCCGGTTGCAGGGCCAGTATTCGCAAGCTGATGCGCAAGGCGCGGTGCGTGAGTTTATAAACCTGGTATACGGAGGAAAGAACTAAATGAATGCTCTTTCCGCGCACTATGCCGCAGCGTTGGCGGATGCGGTTTTCGCACCTAATTCCGGATTGTCGGCGGAACTGGCGGTATCACAATTTCAATCGGCCGAGGATCTTATTAGCGGCTCAAAGCTGTTGACTTCGGTGCTGCTTTCGCCAGCCGTGACAAAAAGCAAGAAACAGGCGGTTGTTGCGAAAGTTACTGAATCTCTGAATCTGCACAAACTCATTCGGAATTTTCTGCTGGTAGTGGTATTGCATCGTCGCGTATCCGACCTGAAGGCCATTCGCGAAAATTTTGAAGAGGTTGTGGACAGCCGGCTGGGTTGGGTGCGCGCGGAAATCGCGTCGGCGCACGAAGTTTCGCCGCAGCAGCGCGAGGAAATTGAACGCGCACTGGGCACACAATTGGGGAAATTTATTCGGGCAACATACGTGGTGGACACGTCGCTGATTGGCGGAGTGAGGGCACGCGTTGCTTCGAAAGAGTATGACGCGACGGTTCGCGGCAAGCTGGAGAGCATGCGCCAACGCTTAGCGGCAAACCTTTAGCAGCAAGAGTTTAGTAGGGGAATTGTAAGCAAAAGTTATGGCTCAGATTAGAGCGGATGAAATTTCACGTGTGCTTCTCGCCGAAATCGAGAATTTTGACGCGGTTGCCAATGTAGCCGAAACGGGCTCGGTGATCAGCGTGGGCGATGGTATTGCGCGCATTTACGGCCTGGAAAACGTGATGGCCGGCGAACTGATTGAATTCGGACCCCAAACTGTCGGCATTGCGCTAAACCTGGAGGAAGATCAGGTTGGCGCGGTCTTGCTTGGCGACTACGGCAACGTCAAAGAAGGCGATCAAGTGAAGCGCACGGGCCGTATCATGTCTTTGCCGGTTGGTGATGCCATGATTGGCCGTGTAGTGAACGCACTGGGCGTGCCGCTTGATGGTAAAGGAGCGATTGCCACCACGCAGTTCAACCCGATTGAGCGTCTTGCTCCTGGTGTGGTTGATCGTCAGCCTGTCAAACAGCCGCTGCAAACCGGTATCAAAGCAATTGACGCCATGGTGCCGATTGGCCGTGGTCAGCGCGAATTGATTATCGGCGATCGTCAGACCGGCAAAACCACCGTTGCGCTAGACACCATCATCAATCAAAAGGGCCAGGACGTGATTTGTATTTACGTCGCCATCGGCCAAAAGCGTTCGACCGTCGCTCAAGTGGTGCGTACGCTGGAGCAGCATGGAGCCATGGAATATACCATTGTGGTTGCCGCTACCGCGTCTGACCCTGCGCCTATGCAATACATTGCGCCGTATGCGGGCTGCGCCATTGGTGAATTTTTCCGCGATTCCGGCCGCCACGCGCTGTGTATTTACGACGATCTTTCAAAACACGCCGCAGCGTATCGGGAAATCTCGCTGCTGTTGCGCCGTCCCCCGGGCCGCGAAGCGTTCCCCGGCGACGTGTTTTATCTACATAGCCGCTTGCTGGAGCGCGCTGCGAAATTAAACGATGACAAAGGCGGTGGTTCGCTTACCGCGCTGCCCTTCATCGAAACGCAAGCGGGTGACGTTTCGGCTTATATTCCGACCAATGTTATTTCCATCACCGACGGACAAATCTATTTGGAAAGCGATTTGTTCAATTCGAACATTCGCCCCGCCATCAACGTCGGCCTCTCGGTGAGCCGCGTCGGTGGTAGCGCACAGGTGAAAGCCATGCGTTCGGTGGCCGGTACGCTGCGCCTGGAACTGGCTCAATATCGCAATTTAGAAGCCTTCGCACAGTTCGGTTCCGATCTGGATAAGGCATCGCAAGATCAGCTTAGCCGCGGTAAGCGCTGGGTGGAACTTCTGAAACAGGGACAGTATTCACCTGTTCCGGTTGAGAAGCAGGTATGTATTCTGTACGCCGGCGGCAATGGGTTTGTGGATGATATCGCGGTCGAAGATGTTCGGCGTTTTGAATCTGAATTCAGCACCTACCTGGATAACAGTAAGACCGATTTGCTGAAGTCCATCCGCGATCAAAAGCAATTGACCGACGACATTAAGTCGCAGTTGAACGCCGCTCTGAAGGAATTCAAAGGCCGCTTTCAAACTAGCGCGAAGAAGGCCTAGGCGGATAACAGATGCCGAGCTTAATCGACATCCGGCGCCGCATACGCAGCGTCAAGAACATGCAGCAAATTACGAAGGCCATGAAAATGGTTTCGGCTGCAAAGCTGCGGCGCGCTCAGGATCAAGCCATTGCGTCCCGTCCCTACGCGGAAATGATGCGCCATGTGTTGTCCAACATCACGGCTGCGGCGGCGGGTAGCGATGAAACTGCGAGTCTGCCGCTGCTGCAGGTTCGTGAAGAAAAACGAGTTCTTGCAATCGTTGTCACCAGTGATACCGGTTTGGCAGGCGCTTTCAATTCCAATTTGCTGAAGTCCGCGCACGCTTTCGTGGATGAACATAAGGCATCTGGCGAAATACAAGTCGATGCGCTGGGACGCAAAGGCCGCGATTACTTCCGCAGACGTGGTTACGCCCTTGCCACTGAACATATTGGCGTAGTGGACAAGCCGCATATCGAAAAGGCACGCGAAATTGCTGCGCGCATGATCGACCTTTACAGCACGGCTAAGATTGACGCTGCTTATGTGATCGGCAACGAATTTAAAAGCGTCATGTCGCCGAACATAGTCACGCGGCGCATTCTGCCGGTGGAATTGCCCAAGACCGAGAACACCGCCACCGACTATATTTTTGAGCAACCGCCAGAGGAACAATTGGCCGTGTTGCTGCCGCGCTATGTGGAGATGTCCATTTATCGCGCCATGCTTGAATCTATTTCGGCTTATCACGCGGCCCGCATGACCGCGATGGATGCCGCCAGTTCCAATGCGGGGGATGTAATTTCCGATTTGACCCTTTATCTGAACCGAGTGCGTCAGGCGAGCATCACCCGCGAAATTATCGAGATTGTGAGCGGCGCTGCCGCTTTGTAAGGAAGGTATTTAGCATGTCATCCACAACTGCTGTTGCAGAAGGCAAGGTCATTCAGGTGGCCGGGCCAACCATTGACATTCAGTTTCCCGAAGGTCACGTTCCCAAAATTTATAATGCTGTTCGAGTTACCAGCGAAGGTTACGACGTGCCGCAAGCCATCGATATTACCGCCGAAGTGGCGCAGCACATTGGCGAAGGCCGCGTGCGCACGATTGCTATGGAGCCAACGGATGGTCTGGTGCGCGGCATGAAGGCCTACGATCTGGGCGAGCCCATCACAATTCCTGTCGGCAAGCCAACGTTGGGTCGCGTGCTGAACGTGCTTGGACAGCCGGTGGACAATATGGGCCCGATTGTTACCGATCATAAACTGCCTATCCATCGCTCCGCGCCCGCGTTCGATGAGCAAGCTACCGAACTGCAAATGTTTGAGACCGGCATCAAGGTCATCGATCTTTTGGAGCCGTATTTGCGCGGCGGAAAAATCGGTCTCTTCGGCGGCGCCGGCGTCGGCAAAACCGTTATCATCCAGGAATTGATTCACAACATCGCCATGAAGCATGGTGGTGTATCGGTGTTTGCCGGGGTGGGCGAACGTACACGCGAAGGTAACGATTTGTGGCTGGAAATGCAGGAATCGGGCATTGTCGATCCGCACGATTGGCAGAAATCGAAAGTTGCGCTGGTATATGGCCAGATGACAGAGCCGCCAGGCGCACGTCTGCGCGTTGGTCTTAGCGGTCTCACTGTTGCTGAATATTTCCGCGACGAAGAAGGCCAAGACGTGCTGCTCTTTATTGACAATATTTTCCGCTTTACCCAAGCTGGTTCTGAAGTATCCGCGTTGCTGGGCCGCATGCCTTCTGCCGTGGGTTATCAGCCAAACCTAGCCACTGAAATGGGCGATTTGCAAGAACGTATCACTTCCACCAAGAAGGGTTCCATTACTTCCGTGCAGGCGATTTACGTGCCTGCCGACGATTACACTGATCCGGCGCCGGCAACAGCGTTCGCCCACTTGGATGCGACGACGAACCTGTCGCGGTCCATTTCGGAATTGGGCATTTACCCGGCCGTCGATCCGCTGGCATCCACTTCGCGCATTCTTGATCCACAAATTGTCGGCGACGAACATTATGATGTTGCCCAACGAGTGAAGGGGACTTTGCAGCGTTACAAAGACCTTCAGGACATCATCGCCATACTTGGTATTGACGAATTGAGCGACGACGACAAACTGGTAGTTGCGCGCGCTCGCCGTCTGCAGCGCTTCTTGTCTCAGCCATTCAACGTAGCCGAACAGTTCACAGGCCGTGCCGGCAAGTACGTAAAGCTGGAAGACACTGTCCGCAGCTTCAAGGAAATCGTCGATGGCAAACACGATGCTTTACCCGAGCAGGCATTCTATATGCAAGGCACCATCGAAGACGTTTTGGAAGCCGCGCAGAAAATGAAGAGCTAGACGATGGCCGACACGTTTCAACTCCGCGTGGCGACACCGGAGAAACTTGTTATCGATTCGCAAGTCACTGATGCGGAGATTCCCGGCAAGGATGGTTATATGGGCATCCTGGCCGGCCACGCGCCGTTGCTTAGCGCCTTGGGCGCGGGTAACCTTACGTACACAGCGGATGGCAAAAAGAGTGTTGTGGAAATCGATGGCGGCTTCGTCGAGGTTTTCAACAACACCGTCAGCGTCCTGGCCGATCACGCTAAGCTAAGCTAGGTTCCTGCGTGGAACAGTTACGCCTTGGTCGCCGCACTGCCATCTGCTTTTCTGCGGCAGACTGTGCGTTTGCGGAAGAGCTGCATAGTTATCTAGGTCAGCAAACATCTTTGCAGGTGGAGTTGGTGGCATGTGAGCTGGCTACAGATTTTCTGGATACGATTGAACAGTGCCTGGGACACGACTTTTTGATTGTTGTCCTGTCGCCGAACTCGCTACCAAAGCCATGGCCTAGACAGCTATGGGAACCCGTTTTAGTTGATGCGGCGCGAGATTCGAGTTGTCACATCGCCTATGTGCTGCTGGCATCTTGTCTGTTTCCCTCTCTTCTTAGGCGCCACAGATTCTTCGACTTTGCGAAGAATATCAATCTTGCCGCTTTGCGCAGTTGGGCCATCCATCTGCTGGATCCTGACCGCATGCCGCCACTTGCATTGTCCGGTGTGCCAGATCCTTCGTTGATTCCGCTGATTGATTCTGCTACCTGCATAACCGGAGTGTCCTCCGATTCCGCTGAAGGGTTCGTGAGTGCCCACTGGAAACTGTTTGATCATGTCACGCGCGTGAAATGTGGTCGCGCGACCCGAGCGGCCCTCGTCGGAGAAATCGGATTCGCGCTGCAATTAAAACTGTCGGAGAGTGCCGACCAGAACTGGATCACGCTGCTCTATCACGCCAGCGAAGATCGTGATCTCTACATTTTTGAGAATCTGCCTAGCGAGTTTCAAGATTTGGCCGACTTGGGTGGCAAAGTTTCCTGCATTGTGTTGAATCATGACGCAACACCAACAGCGTCCCTTTCGGATTTGAAGCGAGCGTTTTTCGCGCCGGATGCTGATGAAGCGGAAGCTTGGCGCGAATTCGGCAAATTTATTGATGACTTTGACCGGAACTGCGATTGGGACGAATTGAAGTCCGTAGCGTTTCGTGCCCTGCAGTTCCTGAAGCGCGAAGCCCGCTTGGCTGAAGCGCACGAGCTGTTGCTTTGGTTCGCGGCGCTTGCAAAGCAAAACGAAGATGTCCATTCCGCCAGCCGTTGCCAATCCGAACTATTTTGGATCTCTAACGCGTGGGACTCATCCAGCGTCGCCGGTTCACAAATCATCCAGGCCGAGGGAAGTCAACTCTCGTTGTTCGATTCGTAGCGCCCTTTACACTGAAAAAGTGATTGAGATCGAAGCAAATCCCTGGCAAACCATGGTCACTCATGCTGAACGCTCGTACCCGAATGAGTGCTGTGGCGTGATGTTGGGCAGAAATCACGGGGACAAGAAAACTGTAACGGAAGCACTTCCGCTGGAAAACGCCTTCGAGGGTGTGCAGCACGAGCGATACGAAATACGTCCCGAAGATTTGCTGAAAGCGGATCAATCCGCTCGTCAGCATGGACTCGATTTAATCGGTATCTTTCATTCCCACCCTGACTGCAAAGCCTATTTCTCGGAAACCGATTTGAAGAATTCGTGTCCCTGGTATTCCTTCGTAGTGCTGTCCATCAATTGTGGTAAATTCGATCACGCACACAGCTTTCTCCCTGATATCGATCAAACTAAGGCAGAATTAGAAGAGTTAGTATGGCAAAAATCCTGATACCTACGGCGCTACGCCAATTCACCGAACAAAGCGATTCGGTTGAGGTGGAAGCAGCGACGGTTGGCGACGCACTTAACGCGCTGACCAGCCGCTATCCCAACATCAAAAAGAACTTGTTCAGCGACCAAGGCAAACTGCGCAGTTTCGTGAATGTATACGTGAATGATGAAGACATCCGTTATTTGGACAAGAGCGACACCAGATTGGAAGGCAATGAAACCATCTCCATTGTTCCGAGCATCGCCGGCGGTAGCACTGCAATAGCGGAGGAATCTGCGTTAACGAACGAAGAGATCGCTCGCTACAGCCGCCATCTGATCTTGCCTGAAGTTGGCATAGCCGGTCAAACGAAACTGAAGCAGGCTAAAGTCGCCATGGTGGGCGCGGGTGGATTGGGTGCCCCGCTTGGCTTATATCTTGCCGCCGCTGGAATTGGCCGGATAGGCATTGTAGAGTTTGATGTTGTTGATGCTTCCAACTTGCAGCGCCAAGTCATCCATGGCACAAAAGACATTGGTCGCAAGAAATTGGACTCAGCTGCCGACCGCATGCGCGACATCAACCCCAATATTCAGATCGACAAGTTCGATACCGGCCTGACCAGCGCCAACGCGCTTGAAATTCTTCGCAACTACGACGTGGTGGTGGACGGCACCGATAATTTTCCCACGCGTTATCTGGTGAACGATGCTTGCGTTCTTTTGAAGAAGCCCAACGTCTATGGGTCGATCTTTCGCTTTGAAGGTCAGGCCACTGTCTTTGCTTACGAAGGTGGACCATGCTATCGCTGCCTTTATCCCGAGCCGCCGCCCCCCGGCTTGGTCCCTAGTTGCGCAGAAGGTGGTGTCTTGGGTATTCTGCCCGGCATTATCGGCGTCGTGCAAGCCACCGAAACGGTGAAAATTATTCTCGGAATTGGCGAGACATTGAAGGGTCGCTTGCTATTGTATGATGCGTTAGGGATGCGGTTTCGCGAGCTGAAATTGCGGCGCGACGTGAACTGTCCCGTTTGCGGCGATCATCCTACCGTTCATCAACTAATCGATTATCAAGAATTTTGTGGAGTAAAACCATTGGCCAGCCCAACCTTGACTCAAGGCGTCATTGATCCCGTTGAAGTGAAGAAAAAGCAGGATGCGGGAGAAAACTTTCTTCTGCTGGATGTTCGTGAGCCGCACGAATATCAGATTGCACGCATTCCTGGCTCGACCTTAATTCCGCTCGGTCAGTTGCCCGCGCGCCTGACTGAACTGGATAAGAATGCCGAAATTGTGGCGCATTGCAAAATGGGTGGACGCAGCCAGCAAGCTGTCGACTTGTTGAAGCAGAAGGGCTTCGCAAATGTCCGAAACATGACGGGCGGCATCAGCGCCTGGAGCGACAAGGTGGACCCGAAAGTTCCCAAATACTAAGCTTCGACCAGCGGATGCTGCGTGTGAAAACTGGTGCGTCGCTGAAACTCGCGCGCAAATGCGATCACGCGGTTTTCTGAAAATGCCGGTCCAACGATCTGCAAGCCGATGGGCAGACCGTTCACAAAACCGCACGGCACCGTGATAGCGGGCAATCCGGCTAGATTGGACGCTTGCACTAAACCGGCCCACATTCCCTTTTGGTCTGGACGTTTCGGCGTTGTTTCATCAAACGGCGCATCCGAGCGGTCAGGTGGTTCCAACTTAGTCGGCGCGACGATTAAATCCACTTGCGCAAACAAATCTCTGAAGGCATGCTTGATCTGCGTCCGAATTCGCATCGCTTTCAAATAATCCACCGCCGAATAATTCAACGACGCCTTTAGGCCCTCAATCTGGCTTTGGTCGGCGAGTTGGTTGATCTTGCCGGAACGAATTAACGGCTCGAAGATGGAAGCCGCCTCCGCGTCGATAATGCAGCTAATAACCGGGCCGTACGGATAATCAGGCAGCTTCGATTCAACCATCTGTGAACCAATCGATTTCACCGCCGCCAGCGCTTCCTCAAAAGCTGAGCGCAAACTGTCCACTGGCCACTGCGAAAAGTCAATTTCTGCATACGCGATTCTAAGCTCGTGAAACCGTTCGTAATATTCGGGCGTGTAATAAAAACTTTTCTGCGCCGACCCGGGATCGTCGTTATCCGCGCCCGCAATTGTGTGCAAAACTAGCGCGCAATCCTCGGCAGATCGCGCCAACACTCCCAGTTTGTCCAAGGTCCAAGAAAGGGCCATGGCTCCACGGCGACTCACTAATCCATAAGTGGGCCGCAAGCCCGTGATGCCGCAATACGACGCAGGCGTCAAAATGGATCCCGATGTTTCCGACCCCAATGCATAGGGCACCAATCCCGCCGCCACAGCCGCGCCGGATCCGCTGGAGGATCCACCCGACCAATAGGCTTTGTTCCACGGATTTAATCCCGGTCCTTGCAACGAAGCCGAGGCGGAGGAATATCCGCCTCCACCGGCTAATTCCACCATGGAAAGTTTGCCAATTAAAGGCGCCCGCTTACTGGACAACCGCTGAACCACGGCAGCATCATCGTCAAACACCTGATCTTCAAACGGCTTAGCGCCCCACGTTGTTGGATACTGTGCGACGGAGATGAGATCTTTCACCGCATAGGGGATGCCTTGCAGCGGTCCGCGCAATCGCTCACGCTTAATCTCGTCGTCCGCTTGCTTGGCGGTCTTCTTCGCATCTTTACGCAAGGACAGAGCCAGTGCGTTATAAGTTGGCCCAAGCTTTTCCAACCGCTTGCCGAAAAAATCGGTCAACTCCACGGATGAAATCTCGCGGTTTACTAACGATCGGTTTAGTTCGACAATACTCGCAAATGGAAGCTTGGCTTGGTCCAGCTTAGATTTCGGCATGTGAATTAGGGACGAAAAACAAATGCTGGCTCCGTCGCCATCGGCACTTCAATTTGTGCCAGTTGATCGCTCACCTTTCGAACGCCATCGGCGCCTGTAGGCTTCGGCGCGGTTGACTGGGGAGGCGGCGTCACCTGCATGGCCACAGGTAGGGCAAACATCATCGCTGCCCAATTCCGCCGCGTGGGCTTGCTAGCTCTTTCCGAATTCTCCGCCATGTCGCCATTATAGGCGTGACAAAAGCAGCTTAGGTGTTTTGATGCTCCAACTTATGCTGGCTGACGCTTTCGCCGTCCGACGCCTTCAGTTCGCGAAACACCAGAGTTGAAAAGATCGTCATCGCGCCCAGAACTAAGAACGCCCGATGAATGCCTTGAATTATTTCCGGCGGCGACGAATGAAATCGATCCGGCACAAAAAACGCGGTTGCCAACGATGCGGTAGCGATGCCAAAGCTAACCGCCATTTGCTGCATGGTACTGGCAATCGTGCTCGCGCTGCTTGTGTCTTCCGTGCTTACATCGGAATAGACCAGCGTGTTCATGCTCGTGTATTGCAGCGACGTAAAGAACCCGTAACAGAAGAGCTGACCAACAATCAGCCATACGGGTGTGTGCGAACCGATAGTGGCAAACAGCATTATCATGATGCCCAAAATAATCGTGTTTGACACCAGTACGTTTCTGTAACCGATGCGTGCCAGAATGCTTGGCATTGTCACCTTCAAACTCATGGAAGCAAGAGCCTGCGGCATTAACAACAAACCTGACTGTACTGGCGAAAAGCCCAAACCCACCTGATAGAGCAGCGGAAAGAGAAAAGGAATGCCACCAATGCCGAGCCTTGTCAGGAAACTGCCGTCTACCGAGGCGCGAAAGGTGCGGATGCGAAATAAGCTAAGCCGTAATAAAGGATACTGCGCCTTCTCCGCCCGAAATCCGTAACCGGTGAGCAGCAAAAATGCCAGCGCCAGTAGCGACAGAATCTGAAATGTGTTCAAAGTATGTTCGCCGAAGACTTCCAGAACGTAGGAAAGCAGCCCGACTCCGGAACCGAATAATAAAAGCCCAGGTATGTCCAGAGGCTTGGATTGTTCGGCGCGGTAATCCGGCAAATGCAGATACACCATCGTCAAGCCCAACAGGCCAATCGGTATGTTCAAAAAGAAAATCGCACGCCAGTGAAAGTAGTCAACGATGAAGCCGCCTGTAACGGGTCCTAGCATCGGCCCAATCAATCCCGGTATCGCCACAAAGCTCATGGCGCGAATTAACTCCGACTTTGCAAACGTCCGCACCAGCGTCAGACGTCCGACAGGAACCATCATGGCACCGCCGAAACCTTGCAGAATACGACACCCCACCAAAACATGAATGCTGCTGGATATACCGCACAGCAACGACCCTAGCGTGAACACTCCAATGGCAGACGCAAACACACGTCGCGTTCCGAACCGGTCTGCCATCCAGCCGCTGATGGGAATAAAAACCGCTAAGCTCAGCGTGTAGCTGGACAGCACCGACTTCATACTTAATGGCGCAACGTTAAGGGCATGCGCAATGGCGGGTACGGCCGTGTTCAGAATCGTTGTGTCCAGCGATTCCATGAAGAATGCCACAGCTACCAGCCAAGGCAGAAGCCTTTTGCTGGCAGCCTGAAGCGACGCCGGTTCTGTCTCGGTGGGCATTAAGAATATGGTTTCACAGGCTCTGGGAGACCGCGGCGATCGCGTGAGGCCGCGCTGGCCGAATTATTCCGCAAGCGATCCTAATAACGTTCCAAAACTTCTTTGAAAGCGTTCAGCGCAATCTTCTTCGGTGCCTGCGGCAATTCGAAATCGAGAGTCTTGGTGGAATTACCCACTACCGGAAGTTGGCCCAGCCGATTGAAGCCTTTGCCGAAATCAACGAAAATTGGCACCGACATAACGAAGTGGTCGCTAACTTCGCTTTGAGTCAAGCTGACATGAACCTTTGTCTTGCCGCCTTCGCCGGGCGCGGTTTGATAATCGAACTGATATCTCGGCACCTCCGTGCCATAAACCCATTCTCGGAAGAACCAATCCAATTTTCCGTTGTTTTCGAAATCCATCGTGTGCGGCATATGTTTTTCCACGATTGCTTTGAATGCTTCAGTCGAAGCCGGTTTGTCACGATAGGTATCGACAAAATCATGCATGGTTTCAATGAATGTTTTGTCTTGATCTTTGTTGGTGTACATCAGCGAGCGCAGCATTGACAGCACATACGCGCCCTTTGGATAAACCAGCATTCGGTATGCGCCCTCCGTTTTCGGCGTGATCAAGCGTAGCCCCAGCGAAAGCGGCCCGGCATCATTTGCTGCAAAATTAAACTGGTTTTTCTCTAGAATCTGCTTTCTCAGGCGGTCCCAAAACACCGTGTAATCGTTTTGCCACTTCGGCCCGGTCGCCTGCTGCAAGAACAATCCAGCGGAGAACTCGGCAAAGCCTTCCGATAGCCACTGATCGCGATACGTCGCCCAACTGACCGTGTGACCCCACCATTGGTGAGCCACTTCATGCGGGGTAACCTCGGTGATAAACGCCGTGAATTTGTTGTCTATATTTCCAAACAACTCCCAGCGCTGTGTATCGTCGATATAAGCGGAGATGGGTAAGTAAACAAGGTTTGGCCAAGATTGACCGAAGTTAAAATCCGGTTGCTCCGTAATGGAGATTGTGTCGAACGGAGTTTTGCCGAAATAAATGTTGCCAACCTCTAACTGTGCGCGTGTTTGATCCATCGCATAATTCGTCATGGCTTTGGGAGCCATGTTCGCCAGCGCCCGATACGGTCGTAACACATCTGGAAGATCAGACAGATAGTATCCGGCTATATCAACTCCGATCTTGTCGTCGTGGAGTTCCAATTTCTTGTACTCGCCATAGTTAAAACCCGCGACTGCTACCGGAACTGGTGTCACCCAATGCGTAACGGCTTGGCCTTCTTCCACAGTTTGACTAGCCAAATGGCCAACGCTGATAACCTGGTAATGTTTAGGAACCCGAAAGGTCAGATCGTAAAGGGCGTGTTCTTGAAACTGATTTAAGCTCGGATACCATTCTTCGCGCGCGCCGATATAGAAGCTGCCGCTGCCCGCTTTTGTGATCACCTTGTCGCCGGCATAATCCACCGTTACGGTGTATTCTTTTTTTAGCTCGGTGGCTTGGGGTAGGATCGCGTAAAACGATCCATCGGCCTTTCGTCCCTCTTGAATGAACGAGATCTCTTTGCCGCTTCCATCTGTCACGCGTGAAACACGCAGATTCGGCAGCAATCCAAATCTCACAACGCGCTCGCCGGCAATTAGCGGCTCAAACGTGATGGTCGCGGTGCTGGTCAGATGATCGTTATTGCCGATTGACGTCTGAATAGTGAATTTGTGCGCTGAAACAAAACGCCTGTCCTCCAGCGAGTTTGCACTTCCCGTCTGAAACTCGTTCTGTATGTGCGACAGGTACCAGATACCGTCTTCCATCGACTCAGGGTCATAGTTAATAAGCCCGATTTCCTCGGGCGAACCAAGCCCTTGTATGGCGCCGCTATGTGCACGGAAGAAAAAACGCAAATCCTTGCGCTTCTCACCGTGGATATATGCCTCTAAGAAGGCGTGCGAATGCACCGGGTTATACATCCACGTCAGCAGCTCTGCATCTACGTTCTCCATATCGCTGCCATTCAACATCATGTCAGTAAAACCGTGTGCCTCAATGTGGCGGGTGCGAACCTGCTCTTGCCACTGCGAAAAAATTTGTGCGGCTTTTGGCTGGTCAATGGGTTCTTTTAGGCCGCCCAAGAAGGACCGGCTGAAATCACCAGTGAAGCGGAATACAACACTGGTGAATTTTTCCACTACCTCCGGTGCCTGCGTTCGTCTCAGTAACTCGCGACGGTCCATGTCCTGGCCGGCACTCAGTGAAAAATGTCCTTGGCCAATGAAAACTGCGCCCGTGACGGTATTCTGTACCGGCTTCAAAAATGTTAGTGTTCCTTCCGCCAATACAAACGTTCCGACATCCACCTTCAAAGTGAAGCCATGCACCTGATAGCTGAGGCCAGTAGCAACGTCGCGCAGTTGTCTGTATTGTGCGTCGTTATTGGCATTCGCCGAAACATCTTCACCCGCCGCGGGCCACTCGAACGTCGCGCCCAACGTTAGGAAAATGCTTGCGCCTGCGATGAAGCTTGTTCTTGCCCGATTCATGCTTCCTCCGAACCCGAAATCAAAATATTTGCCAGTTTATCCTGTCGGCTACTCTTTCCGCTAGCCAAAAAAAATGACGCGCATGGAATTGCATCCAAGCGCGTCATTCTTGGGTTTAGCCTTTTTGGCGGTTTATGTGGTGGTTGCAGCTAGAGATCTGCCATACTTCTTCTCATGAAATTGACGAGCTTGCTGCAACCACTCTTCGCGGTGTATCCGTTCCGGTATGGTGTCTAACTCTTCGTTGATTTTATGGATATCGGCTTCCGTCCAATTTGCAATTTGTAAGTACGTAAAGATGCCCAGGTTGTTCAGCCTTGTCGCAAAAGACTGAGCCAATGCCACGAATTGCTTCCAAATCGTGACGTTCGTGATGATGTCGGACACGATGTGTTGTGTGGCGTTCTGCCGCCGCGACCGGGGCCGCTAAGACGACTGCTTGACGCTCGCGTAATAGCTTCTCTAGCCGTGCAATTTCACTTGCGCGGAAGGTGGATTCTTTTTCCAGACTCTCGCGCAATTGCCCGATTACGATATCAACTCTGTTTCCATCTGTGCTCTGGGCACATAGCGCGATAAATCAATTCTAGACAAGTCCGACTTCAAAGCATAACCGCTTAGATCCGGCTGGGGCGCAGGCAATGGAATATCTGACTTTCTAGCGAACCCGCTTAAATCAGGCAACGCCGGCAAATCGCTCTTGAGCACGAATCCAGCAAGCTGCGCGGGATAGCGGGCAATTCCGATTTCAAAGCAAAACCGCTCAGATCGGGCAGCTTCGGCAGATCGGTTTTGCGGGCAAAGCAGCTGAGGTCGGGCAGTATTTGAGTGACTTCAGTCTTCCTGACGAAGCCCCTCAAATTCGGGCGATACCGGCAGGTCCGACTTCAACGCATGCTCTGCTCAAATCAACGGTCGGAGGCAATTCTGATTCAAGAGCAAACTTGCTCAAGTCCGGTAGCGCCGGCAGATCGGTCTTTAAACCAAGCCGCTCAAATCCGGCGCCCAAGAAAAACGCGGACAATTATCGTCAGTACTATCTCCAAGTCCAGCAACTTCATTACATTCCCCAAGATTCTCGCGTCGTACCGTAAACAGATTCCCTACGCTTTTTCAACGCCGGCCTGACTTTATAAACACACTCTATACAACAAAAAGGGCCCTGAAAGGCCCTTTCCGCTGCGGTAGTGTGGGTCAAATCCATCAGACCAAATGGCCCCGCAGCAAGTATTTTTGCTTGGAAAAGTAACAGGCGTTGCGACGTGAGAAACGCGATGTTACAAAAGGGCTACTTAGCGACTTGCAAAGCGTTGTCCACCTTGAAAACACCGGGGACACCGTTAGCGCGGACGTTTATAACGGTCTTATCCATCTCATTAGCAACGACGCCTTCCAATCTGACCTGTCCATTTTTCACAATAATGTGTATCGGTGGAAGAGCTTGATTTCCGTAGCGCATTCCTATCGTGGAATCGCCATAAATGGCCCGAGCTTCGGCGCGTCGGATTCTATCGTCCATAGGCGAGACCGGTAACACCTCAATCTGGTTGTTCACCTGCGTTACGCCTTCGACACGCTTGGTGACATTCTCGGCGTCAGATTTCAGAACTGGCCTTACAACGGCTCCTACTAATGTGACAGTGCTGCCATCGACCTTGAAAGCCAAGTCATCAAAAATCGAATAATACGGCAGCATGACTAACTGATGCCGTACTTCCTGCACAATTCTCGATTCGTTCTGTGTGCCGGGAACAAAAGCATCGTTATGATCTTGCTGTTGCGCTTGGGCTAAGGGAATCAGAACACTAATTCCCAAAATAACCGCGATCGTGGTAAACCCAATATGGCGTCTTAAAACTTTCATGTTTTCTTCTCTCCTCACTGAGCGCGCTTACTCTGCGCGTCAGTTGCCTAGTAGTAAGACGACTGGGCCGTGCGAAGGTTGCGAAAGCCCCAGGAGCTAAGTCTTAAGACGCCGTTCAAACACTGCTATCATCCATTGCTGGCATAAAGCCGCCAACTCGGGGTCATAACGGTATCCCTCGTCCCGTAGAAATGCGTGCGCGCCGTTCACCTCAATCCATTGATAATTCGCTCCCACCTCATCCAGCCGTGCTTTAATCCTCACGCGCCCTTCCAACGGCACGTGCGGATCCTGCCGTCCAAAAACGTGGAGCAACTCGCCCTTAATATCGCCTGCGCGTGTCAACGAATCATCCGATTTGCCTTTTCCTAAGCTACCGGAATGAATATCTGTCGCATAGAAGCAAACTGCCGCTAACACCTCCGGATTCATGGCTGCGCGAAAAGCCAAATGGCCACCCAGGCATATGCCCACCACGCCTAACTTCCCTGTGCAATCCGGTAACGCTGCCAAATACTGCAATGCCGCCTTGGCGTCCGCATCGTAAGACGTCAGTTCTTTTCCATACTTGTCCGCGTTGCCTTTGTCCGCTCCCGCCTGATCGTATGGCAAGACCGTTCCAGCCGCTTCTAATTCGTGATAGACCTCTGGCACCGCCACTATGTATCCGCGTCCGGCTATCAATGCGGCGGTTCTCCGTATCGGTCCCGTCGCCTGAAAAATCTCTGAAAATAATACTACTGCTGGATACTTTCCTTCAGCCGTTGGACGAAACAAATACGTCCGCATGAGTCCTGTTGGAGTTTCAATGTCCGCTACCAAGTCATCCTTAATCGTCATGATCTCTCCCGTACGACAATCGCACAAAACGACTCAGGACCGAAAGATAATCGCTGGAGCTCGCCGGAGACACCTAACAACTAAACGGCTTCACGTAGTTACGCGTTTCACCTTTACTTTGGCCGTCATTTTCTCTCCTCCGTCGCCCGTTCCCGAACAGTCACCAGTAATCTCTTCCCCATCAAACGTCAAATTAAATATCAATACGCCCCCTTCATCTGCGTCTACCTCGAAGTTGAGCTTTTTCCCATCAAGCTTGCCCTTCACCACCTTCCATTGCTTATCGGCATTAGGTCCAGCGGTTCCCGTCACCTCGCCGCCTTGCTCTTTCAAATCCAGGTAAGCCGTATCGGCTTTGGTCTCGCCGTTCGAATTGGTGATATCAAAGCTGCCGGACCATTTGCCTGTCAAATCAGCCGCGCGCATCGTTAGCGCCGAAAAAAACAAAACGCACAGAAGTGTCTTCACGCCGTGCCTCCCGCATCCTGAAACGAAAACTCAAACAAACTTGTTCCAAAGAAGTAATGCAAAGTAGTCATACCTCCTCAAAGAAAGGCCGTCGCTCATGAGGTTCTCCTTGTCAACCTGGTTGCTCGTCGCCGCGCTATTCGTGCAGAACGGACACCCGCCGTTACCTGAATTGCTCTCCCCACATTCCCCAATCTGCCGATCTGCGCATACTAAATGACCGATAAAACGCCCAGCGGACAAGACGCCGTTTGGAAAACGCCGGAAGGTCGCATCCACGAATTCTTCCAATTCAATGACCGCGGCCCCCCGAAACCTACACTTTCTATTGCTCGAGACAGCGGACGCGTGACCGCCGACGAAACTAAAGGCGTCGATTACAGGAAGAATGCCGCTGACGAATATTTCTCTCTAACGAATGGCTTGGCGGCTTGGAAAAATCAATCTGAAGACACGCAAGCAGCCTAATTCGACAGGTCGCCAATGTATTGATCTGGACGCTGGCCGCGAATCCACAGCCATCCTCTCACGAGCCTTGTTATCAAAACCGGAGACCTGTATTTCCCAGCAGAATTTCTATCCAGCACTCGGAATTGGCACCGGAATAAGAAAGGCGTTCGATTTAGCGCAGATCGCCAGCACAACGAAATGCCGCAACTCCGACGGGAGCAGATTCATTATAACTTCCTCTTTCCGACACTCGGGTTCCCCAGCCTCGCAAGACGCGCTGCTCTCCGATCTCCGGCCCGGTTGGATCTTGAGACTCGCCATTGAAATAGGGGCCGTACCGGTCTGCCACCCATTCCCGCTCACTCCCTAGAACTTGCGAAAGTCCCCATGGATTTGCAGGTATATTGCCGTCTGTCCGGGCCGCTATTGTTTCGTCTAAACCGTACCTCGCATCGGTCGTGCCCGCCCTGGCCGCATACTCCCACTCCGCCTCCGTCGGCAAGCGCATATTTGTCTCCTCGCAATACCGCTGTGCTTCCTTCCAAGTCACAAGCACGGACGATCCGTTCACCTGACGTGGCCGGACGTAAGTGTGCTTCCAGCCTTTACGATTGACCGCTAGCCAAGGCACCTCCGCTCTGCCGATCCAATATCCGCGCGTAATGGTCACTCTGTGTGAGGGTCTCTCATTCGGACCGCATTTGTCATCGTCGGAAGAACAACCCATCAGGAAAGATCCCGGCGGGATCCATACATACTCCAATCCATCCGTTGGATTGCGAAGGATTGGACCGGGAGAAATGGTTGTTTTTGAAGACTCCAGCAGCCGATTGATTGCTGGCTGACGCAATGCCACAACAATGCCGATGCCATTCAGTACCAGAATCGCGAGCGTCAAGTAAACTAGGCGTCTTTTCGCGCGAACATCAATTCGCTCTTCTTTACTGGGTCGACCTGCAATATCCTGTTCAACTGCTTCATCGGACGGCCAATCTCCCAAATATCGATTCAATACCTGTGAGACTTCATCCACTTTTGCTGCTGGTATCGGAATGCGCAAAGGCACCCCACGGCGAGCACCGGCCTGCATCTCAACTAGTAGGACTGGGTTCCGGCGCAACCTGGAACCATCAACAAATTGTTTGTAAGCGAGCCCAGTCTGTTCAGAGCCTTGCCCAGACTGGTCCTGTGTCTCCCAGCGCCAACTCTGAATCCGGTCCCAGCGGAGAAGTCCTTGATTGACGAAAATTCCGCGCTGCCGAAATTCCTGCTTGCCCACCCACAGTAGGCCGTAAATGGATCCCAGACCTATATAACCAAATTGAACCCATTGAACCCACTGAAAGCTAATATTATTTGCTTTTTGATCGATATAGAGGCCAGCCACAACTACGAGGAACAAAGCGCAGAACCAGCGGTACCAATAGAACGCTTTTACTCGCGCGTCTACCAATAGCCTTCCCGCCCACCGCTGTCTGAAGATCACGTAAGAGATGAGACCGAGCTGAAACAAAATCAAGAGGCCGGAGAGCGCAGTGAGCCCGGGTCCCACAGAAGCGGACGAAATGAACTTCAGTCCTGTTTCCCAAGTCGCTACCGATACGAAAGCCAGGGTGCTGAAGAGCACAACCAAAAAGACGGTCCGGCCAAGCCATTTTGACACCTCAGTGGCCATTTGCGCTCTGAGTTCTGGCTTTGCAAATATGTAGCACACGGTCAGCATAATTGCCGCAGCCAAAGCGAAGACGATGGCTTGCGCATGAATGGACACCGTACCCGAAGCCAAAATCCAACCACCTGCAATTGCCAACACAACTGCCATGCGATGCTTGCCTAGCCACCGAGACGCCCGCTTTGCCAACGAGTCTCCGCGGGCCGAAACTGTCCTGCCGTCGCGTCGTGCTGACAAATCCAATGCCAACTCTTCCGCGCTCCGGTATCGCTGTGCCGGTTCCTTCTCAATCGCCTTCATGACAACCGCATCCAGGCCGCGCAATCGCTGGCTTAGCTGCTCTGGCGACGATCTTCGCAACCGTCCCACTGTTCCGGCTTCAAAACCTCCATCAGCCGATAAGTTGCGGTTTTGTGTTACCGCTGTACTGGGCTTCTCGGGCTGCTCCACGCAAATCGCGTGCATGACGGCGTGCATCGCCCGGCTACGCATATTGAACGGCCGTCTTCCCGCCAGCACTTCGTACGCAATGACTCCCAACGCGTAGATATCAGTCTGTGGCGTGATGGGTCCGTCGCTGACTTGCTCCGGACTCGCATATTCCGGCGTGAGCAGATGCAATCCAGAGCGCGTAGCCAGAATACCCTCCTCTCCCACCGGGCCAAGCAGTTTAGCGATACCGAAATCAAGCAATTTCAATTTGCCATCACCATCCACCAGGACGTTCGCCGGCTTCAAATCGCGATGAATCACCTTGTTTTGATGAAGATAATGGACAACCTCGCAAAGTTGTTCCAACAATTCCAGCCGCTCGCCGATGGATGCTCTATGCTCGTCGCACCAACTGGTCAGGGGCTTTCCGTCCACGAACTCCATCACTAAGAAGGGCAACCCATCTTCCGTCGTGCCGCCATCTAACAGGCGCGCGATATGGGGATGTGAAAGCTGCGCCAAAATCTCGCGCTCCTGCCTGAAGCGCTTGCGCATTTCATCACCGGCAAAAGGCGTGTTCAGTATTTTGACGGCCGCATTCATTTGAAAGGCGCCGTCTGCTCTGCGCGCCAGGTACACCATGCCCATGCCGCCCCTGCCGATCTCACGCAGGATTTCCCAAACGCCAATCCTACGGCCTTCCATTCGGTCACCCGCGGCAAGTTCGGCTACGGCCACGGCTGGCGAGTCCAGAATGCCAGCGCGCCTCTGCTGTTGCTCTAGAAGTTCATTTACTTCAACCTGCAGCGATTGGTCACCTTGGCACGCTTCCGCCACCCACGACGCTCTATCCGCCTCCGGTTGGTCCATTGCGGCATCAAAGACGTTGCGAATTTGCCGAAATCTTTCCGCTTTCATTTCTTACCTCTGCACTTTACAGCGGAATCGCGACAAAAAACAGCCCATCGGCCATGACTTGAATTTGCATAATTTAAAGATGGCGGAAGGCCCAGTTCCAGCGGACGTCACCACTTTGCTGGCCGAGTGGCGCAACGGCGACGAGCATGCGCGTGATCGCCTGGTGTCCATTGTGTATGATCAACTCCGCCGCATCGCTGCCGCCAACCTACGCAACGAGGCGCCCGCCCATACCATGCAGGCTACCGAACTGGTGAATGAAATGTATTTGCGCCTGCTTGCGCCGGGATCCGTCAACCCGGTGGACCGCACGCATCTATTTGCCATCGCGGCCCGTCAGATGCGACGCATTCTGGTTGATCACGCCAGAAGCCGAAACGCTCAAAAACGGGATGTGGCTATGTTGCCGGATCTTAATGCAGAACTTCGGCCCGCCGCCAGCCCTGAAGATCTGCTGGTTGTGGACCACGTGCTTTCACAGTTGGCCGAACTGGATGAGCGCGCCGCGCAGGTGGTTGAATTTCGGTTCTTCGCCGGCGCCACTGAGCACGAGACTGCAGAGGCGCTTGGAATTTCGGTGAATACGGTTAAGCGCGATTGGGATTTTGCCAGGGCGTGGCTGTATAAAGCGCTTCAAAGCAAGCAGCAAAGTTCCTAAGGAACGTGTCCCCACCTATTTGTTCCGCAGCGCCCGCATCGGCTCAATGCCAGCAGCGCGTGAAGCCAGTATCACCGACGCAAATAAGGCCGCAAAGCTAAGTGTAAAAGTCGTAACCGTGAGCAAGACTGGATCCCAAGGCCGCACGCCGAACAATTGATCGCTCATCAGTTTGCCCGCGCCAACCGCTGCGGGGATGCCAAGCGCAAGTGCGATTCCGATTTGTGAAAAGGCGCCGCGCAATACCATTCCACTCCCAGTTGCCATCCGCATTTGCGAATGCCTTGATTGTTCCCATCCGTCCTGACGACTGGCGCATTTCTCTGAGGGCCACGACGATGTCGATCGGGCTTTCGCGAATGTGGAATTAGAGCTGCGGCTGCGGTGGCCAGAAACGTGGTCATACGATTCCTATCCACCTGTTGCGCGTGGTGAGCGACGAAATATAAGCCCTTTTCGGCATTTGCAAAGTGAACGCTGTATCGATTAGAATCCTCGTATGCTACCGCCTCGCATAGCAATATTTCCTTCTGCCTTCGCGACAGCTACACTATATATAGGGCCATTGCCCGTACGAAACACAATTTAGGGTGCCATGGTTCCTTTACACGTTAGACGAGACGCGCTAGAATCAAAACACCCCCGAGAAACTCTCTAAATGGGAAGGGTAACTCCTGTTGCTGAAATTAAAGCGAGTAGAGATACACGGGTTCAAGTCCTTTTACGATCGGACTGAGATGAAGTTTAACGGCAACGGCATCGCGGCCGTTGTCGGACCCAACGGGTGCGGCAAGTCGAACCTTAGCGACGCCATCAGTTGGGTGCTCGGCGAGCAATCGGCCAAGAGCCTCCGCGGTGCCCGCATGGAAGATGTTATCTTCGCCGGGACGCGTGACAAGAAGGCGTTGGGCATGGCGTCCGTCACTATGACGCTGGTCCCAGACGAGTCGAAGCTCGCCGGAGTTTTTGTTTCTCATTCCGAGCCACCTCCCCCGGATGCCCCGCAAGCTGAAGCTGTTCAATCGGATTCGCTTGCACCAACAACCCAAGAGACGGTCGCGGCCGATGGCATCAATATCCCTGTTGCCATCAACGGCTATCAAAACGGCCATCATCACCACATTCCAGGAACGCCTAACGAATCCAGTGAAGCGATGAAAACGGTCGAACGAACCGGCGAAGTCACCATAACGCGACGGCTTTATCGGTCGGGAGAAAGCGAATACCTGATCAACGGTAAATCCGCTCGCTTGCGCGATATTCAAGATCTCTTCATGGGCACGGGTCTTGGACCGGAAAGTTACGCCATCATCGAACAGGGGCGCATTGGCCAGATTCTTAGCAACAAGCCGCAGGATCGCCGCTCCATCATTGAAGAAGCTGCCGGAGTGACGCGCTTCAAAACCAAGAAGCGTTTAGCTGAAGCCAAATTGGAAAGCGCGAAGCAGAATTTGGCCCGTGTTTTCGACATTTTGGAAGAAGTGACACGCCAGGTGAATTCGCTGAAGCGCCAAGCTTCCAAAACCAAGCGTTATAAGGAACTGAAAGAGGAAGCCACTGGTTTCTTGCGCCAGCTTTTGGCCGCGCGCTTTAAGTTGTTGGAACGCGAAGGCGCACGCCTGGCGATTGAACTTAGCACCGCGATGGCCGAACTGGAAACCGCGAAAGCGGCTATCGCCGAGCGCGAAGCACAGCAGATGGCGGTGTTGGAACATTCTTACGCCAACGAACAGGAACTTACCTCGGCACGTCAACTGCTTGCCGACCACAACCTGGAAAACGAGCGTACGCGCGGCAAACTGGATTATCAGTTAAAGCAAATTGCTCAGATTGAAACTCGCTTGGCGACTGCGGCGCAAGAATCGGAAGTCTTGGAGCGCCAGCAAACCGAACGTGCCGCCGAACTGGAACAGCAGGTGGCAGCCGTTAATGCAGCCGACGCTGAATTTACAGGGGCTCGCGAACTGTTGGATGGCAAATCTGCCCAGCGTCAGGAAGTGCAAACTCGTTTAGCGGAACACGAGCGCAGTTTAGAAGCAGCTCGTCAGCGTGTTTTGCGGCTGTTGAATGAAGCCTCGGGCCTGAAGAATCGCATTACCCAAGTCGAAGCGCAGTTGGCCACGTTGAACCGCGATTCTACACGCGCCGAAGCCGAAGAACAGCAATGCACATCCGACTTGGAGCGCATTCAAGGCATCAAGGCGCAACTTGGGGAACGCTTGGCCGCGCGCCAAAACGAATTGATCTCGGTGGCCGATCAACGCAAGGAGGTGGAATCGCAATTGCACCAGCAGCGAGGTCAGTTGGGCGAGAACCGTCAGCTGGTGGAACGTCTGCGCAGCGAATTTTCACGCGTCAAGGCGCGGCGCGATTCGCTGGATGAAATCATTCAACATCGCAGCTACACCACCGAAACCGTCAAGCGCTTATTCTCGGCTGTAGACAAAGGTCAAACAAAGGATTTCAAACCTGTCGGAGTGCTGGCTGATTTCCTGGAAGTCGATCCACAATTCGAAAAAGCTACCGAGGAATTCTTGCATGACGAATTGGAATTCGTCGTAGTTCGTAATTGGGATGATGCCGAACGCGGTGTGGAATTAATGCGCACCGATTTGGATGGCCGCGCCACATTTCTTGCTGAACACCCCGGCGACCCGGCCGAGGTTCCGGCTGAACTGGCCATGCCCACTGCGCCCGAAGGCGCGCTTACTCGCCTGACCGATGCCTTGCGCTTCAATAATGGTTTAACCGAGCTACCGCGTCATTGGTTGCCGCGTATCGCGAACTGTTTCATCGCCGAAGATCGAAGCTTTGCGCGCCAGCTTTCGACAAAGTTTCCGCATTGCTGGTTCCTTACGAAAGACGGCATTAACTACCACGGCCGCGCTGTCAGTGGCGGCAAAAAAACCGGTGCTGGTCCGCTTGCTCTAAAACGCGAGTTGCGCGAAGTAGTTGCAATTGAGAGCACCAAACACGCTGAACTTGCCGCCGCGCAAGAACGTCTGGCTGAACTGGAACAGAGCATTGCGCACCTTTCGGAACACCTGGAGCTTTTGCGTTCGCGCCAACAGGCGGAAGAAAAAGAAGTCCTGGCCATGGACCACGAAACTCGCAAGCTGGCTGAGGAGTTTCAACGCGTCAATAGCCGCCTGTCGGCTGCGCGCTTGGAATTGGAGCGCATTGGCCGCGACCGAGTGAAGTTGGAAGAAGCGGTTGAGCTTGACCGCTTGGCCCTGGAAGAACGAGAAGCCGCGCGTGGCCAGGAAGAATATAGCCTGGAAGCAGCGCGTGAAGAACTGTCTGCCATGCAATCCGAAGTGGCTCGGGTTACCGAGGAACATGCGGCCTTACGCGCCAATCTTGCCAGCTTGGAAGAGCGTCGTCGTGCGCTTGCGTCTACTCGGGTTCGCCTGGAAAATCAGGTTCGTGAATTTGCGCAGCGCCGTGCAAATCTAACCGCCGAGACGGAACGCCTTAGCGCTGAAAAAACTGCGTTCTTGGAAAGCAACAGCGGCTTGCAAACCAAAGCCGAAGAACTGGCCAAAAAGATTGTCGATGTGGAAGCGAACGTTGCTCGCTTGGCTGCCTTAGAAAGCGAATTACGATCGCAACTCGCCGCCGCCGAAGAGGAACTCCGTCTGCTTCGCACCGGTGCTCAAACTCTGCAAGAACAGCGTTCCGAATTGCAGGTAGGCTTGGCGAGAACCGAGTCTGACCTGAAGCATCTGGAAGAAACGGCGACCAAGGAGTTGGAAACCACACTGGCTTCGCTAGTCGAAGGCGTGGAAACTATTCCGGACGAAGCCCAGCTAACCGAGATCGACGCGCAGTATACCGAAGTGCGCCGCAAGATTGACGCCTTGGGTCCGGTAAATCCGACTGCGTTGGAAGAATACGAAGAATCAGCGCAGCGCCAGGAATTCCTCACTACGCAGCGCACGGATTTGCTGGATTCCATTCGCGACACCGAAAAAGCCATTCATGAAATTGATGGCGAATCGCGCAAGCGGTTTGGCGAAGCCTTCCACGCGATCAACGCCAACTTCAAGCAAATGTTCCAGACGTTGTTTGGCGGCGGCACGGGCGAAATGCGCCTTACTGACGAAGATAACCTGGCTGAATCCGGCATCGATATTGTTGCTCAACCTCCGGGGAAGCGTCTGCAATCCGTCCTCTTGCTTTCGGGCGGCGAGAAATCCATGACAGCCATGGCGTTGCTGATGTCAATCTTCCAATACGTGCCCAGCCCCTTCTGCGTACTAGACGAAGTAGATGCGCCGTTGGACGAGCCTAACATTGAACGGCTTACTCGCCTATTGAAAGATATGGCCGAAAAAACGCAGTTCATTGTAATTACACACGCAAAGCGTACGATGGAAATCGCCGAGTCTCTGTACGGCGTGACCATGCAGGAGCCCGGCGTCTCCAGGCTGGTTTCGGTGAAGTTCAAGGCTCCTGTGGATGGTAAAGTTCAGAAGACACGCCTAGTTACACGCGCACAAGAAGAATCGGAAGCTCGAAACCAGGATGTTTACGAAGCCGCCACTGCCTAACAGCGGTGGGGCGACGAGGGACCCGGAGGGAAGTCCCTCGTCTATCAGAGGTTAGAACTCGGAGGGATGTCTAACCCCTGGGGGGCAGTTTTTGGACTGCACTTCGAGGATAGCAAAGTTAAAATTTAGTTCCTAAGTTTTTTGAGGATGAAGATGAAGAAACAAAAGTTTGTTGTCGTTGGTACTTTTTTTGCGGCCGTGGTCGCTTTCGCTCAAGCCCCAGCTACTGCTCCTTCCACGCCTCCCGCCAATCCCATTTCCGCCAGTGAACGCGGCGTTTATATGATGATCAGCAACTACGTTGTTGCTGCCGCCGAAAAAATGCCCGAAGAGAATTACAGTTTCAAACCAACGCCCGACATTCGCAGCTTCGGAGAACTCGTGGGGCATGCGGCCGACGCTCAATACATGTTTTGCTCGATCGCCTCTGGAGGCGCGAACCCCAATAAAGGAATTGAAAAGACCAAAACTGCGAAGGCTGACTTGGTGAATGCGCTGAAAGAAGCCGTATCCTACTGCAAAGAAACCTATGCTGGCATGACCGACGCGCAAGGTGCGCAGATGACCAAGTTCATGAACTTTCAGCTCGCAAAGTTGACTATCCTATCCATCAACACCGCGCATACCGATGAGCACTACGGCAACATGGTCACCTACATGAGACTTAAGGGCATTGTGCCCCCCAGCAGTGAGCAGCGTCCGCCCAGTCCGCCTCCCGCCATGCAAAAATAGTCGTCCATGCGACTAAAGTTCGTTGGTGTCCTCCTGCTAGCCGTTGGCTCCGGCTTTGCGGCGGCAGCCTTGCAGCCAGATGTGCAAGCCATTGTAGGCGCAATATCAGCCGACAATATCGCCGCTACCCAGCAAAAGCTGGAATCGTTTGGCACACGTAATATTTATTCCGCGACGGATGATCCCAACCATGGCGTGGGCGCCGCTCGCGAATGGATTGCCGCACAATTCAAAAGCATCAGTCCGCGTTTGCAAGTCTCGTTCGACAAACATCGTCTCGCCGCACAAGGCCGCGCGTTCAAGAATGTTGAGATTTGGAATGTAGTTGCAGTGCTGCCGGGAACATCCGAGCCAGAGCGCCAGGTAATCGTCAGCGGCCATTACGACACCATCAACCTGGTTTACAAAGTCGGAGCCCCCGGCGCGCGTGAACTGGACGCCGAAGCAACCGCAGTCGCGCCCGCACCCGGTGTTACTGACGATGGCAGCGGAACCGCCGCAGTGCTGGAGCTGGCGCGCGTCATGAGCGAGCATGAATTTCGCAAAACCATCGTGTTCATTGCCTTCGCCGCGGAAGAATATGGCTTGTTTGGCAGTTCGCTTTATGCGCAGGATGCCGCCAACAGGCACGACCAAATTGAAGCCGTTTTCAACAACGACATCATCGGCACCAATCTAACCGGCAACGGCGAAACCAGCAATCGCTACGTCAATGTTTATTCCGAGGAGCCGAACGATTCTACCTCGCGCCAAGCAGCCCGCTATTTACGAGAAATGGCTGAACGTTATCAGCCGGGCTTCACAGTGAATATGGTTTTTCGGCATGATCGCTTCGGCCGTGGCGGCGATCATAGTCCATTCAATGCGAATGGATTTGCCGCGGTCCGCATCAGCACGCCAATGGAGAATTTTTCGAACCAGCACACGGCAACCGACACATTCGCCAACACTGCGCCCGCCTACACTGCGCTAGTCACTAAAGCCAACGCGGCTGCCATCGCTTCGTTAGCTCTTGCTCCAAAAACACCGGACATTTCTACGCCGCCTCCGACTGAAGGGCGAGCCTTCCCCACGCCACTCACTCGCGGCGGTGGATATGATGCAGTCATGAAATGGAAGAACGCGCAGCCTGAAACCGATCTTGCCGGCTACGCAGTTGTAATGCGCAAAACCACTTCGCCCGATTGGGAACGCGAGGTTTATGTTGGTAACGTAACAAGCTACACGCTGCCCAACGTGAACATTGATGAAGTGGTGCTGGGTGTGAAAGCTATCGACAAACAAGGCAACGAAAGTCTAGTTGCCGCATTCGTCACTCCGCCATACAAACAGCGCAAGGTCGAGACCTACTAACGTCATGTTGCATACCGTGCTCGCCCTCGTGCTGGCTGCCACTCCGCCTATGGGTTGGAACAGTTGGGATTCCTACAGCATGACCATTACTGAAGCGCAATATAAGCAGAACGCGGACGTAATGGCGTCGCGCTTGAAAGCCTTCGGCTGGCAGTACGCGGTCATTGATGAAGGCTGGTTTATTCAGAATCCAGTGCGCCAGAACAAAGACGAAGCGTTTCGATTTACTTTGGATGCTAACGGCCGCCTTATTCCCGCGCCCAATCGCTTCCCGTCCGCAACCAATGGCGCCGGCTTCCGTCCACTCGCCGATTACGTTCATTCGTTGGGATTACGCTTCGGCATCCACATCATTCGCGGCATTCCGCGAGAAGCGGTACAAAAGAACTTTCCGATTGCGGGAACGAAATGGCATGCGTCCGATGCAGCCGATCAACTGGATACTTGCCCTTGGAATGCCGACAACTGGGGCGTACGCGACGATGCCGCCGGCCAAGCTTACTACGATTCGCTAGCCAAGCTTTGGGCAACCTGGGGTGTCGATTTTTTGAAAGTTGATTGCATTGCCGACCATCCCTACAAAGTTTCCGAGATCCGTATGCTCCATAAGGCGATAGTGCGTTCCGGCCGCCCCATCGTGTTGAGCCTCTCGCCTGGGCCCACTGCGCTCGAACACGGCATCGAACTTCGTCAATACGCTGAAATGTGGCGCATCTCTGACGATTTTTGGGACCACTGGATCAAGTGGCCTGGCCATGATTGGTCGCAGGGCCTGCTGGCGCAATTCACCAATGCTGCGAAATGGGCACCGCTAATTCAACCCGGACACTGGCCCGACTCCGATATGCTCCCACTCGGCTGGCTTGGCCCTGTGCCCGGTGAAGGCGGCCCCGAACCTAGACAGAGCATGTTCACCCACGATGAGCAGCGCACGTTGATGACATTGTGGTCAATCTGCCGCTCACCTTTGATGATGGGCGGGAACCTGACGCACCTTGACGATTGGACCGCGTCGCTGCTTTCGAATCCGGAAGTCATTGCCGTCAATCAGCATTCAACCGCGAATCACTTGCTGATTCAGAACTCAACCACGGCGATCTGGATTGCTTGGCCAGAAACTGGCGACGGCGAATATTTGGCCGTATTCAATCTCGCCGATGAAGCACGCGACATTCACTATGCGTGGAATGAACTCGGTCTGGCTTCGAAAGCCAATAACATGCGCGATGCATGGCAGCAGAAAGATCTTGGCGTTGCCAGTTCGCTGGATGTGAATCTTGCTCCGCATGCCTCGGCGCTCTTTCTCTTGACCCCGGCGTCGAATTAGCGGCGCTGAAAATCTTCGCGGTGCGTAACGAAGTCCGGGTATGCTCCAGCACCCAACTCGTGCAAATCCATACCTTGGCGCTCACCAGCAGCCTCTACTCTGTGAGGTACGAATCTACTGACAACTGAATTGACGCCGTAGCTCAACGGCAGCACAAATCCAAGCAGCGTGCCTACAGCCAATAGCTGCGCCAGAAACTGCCCGGAACCTTCTACGAACATACCCGCCGCTAACAAACCCCAGATGCCGCCTACCGCGTGCACAGAGATGGCTCCTACAGGATCGTCCACATGCATGCGCAACTCCACAATCTCAATTGCGAAGATGACAATCGCACCAGCTACAAGTCCGACGAGCAAGGCTTCCGGAATTTTCATGAAAGGTGCGCCCGCGCTCACCGCCACCATGCCGCAAACCCATCCATTAGCGGTCAATGAGGCATCCGGTTTTCCGAAGCGCGTACGCGTGGTAAACAATGCGGCCAGCGCCCCGCCCGAAGCCGCCACCACTGTATTCACTATGGCAAGCATCACTGCGCCTTCTGTTGCGTTGTAAAACAATATGGCGCCCGCGCCGGTCAAACCAATCCATCCGCCGAGCGCGAGTAAACTCCCAACCAGAACCAGCACCGCATTGTGTCCGGGCATAGCCGTGGGAATTCCGTCCGGTGTGAACTTGCCTTGCCGTGGACCCAATAGCCACGCAATCGCCAAAGCGGCTAAGCCACCTGTTACCTGAATTACACCCGCACCGCCCGCGTCGATCACCCCATTGCCAAGTCCGAAACTCGAACCCATTTGCGAAAGGAATCCACCGCCCCAAATCCAGAAATCAACGTAAGGCAATAGCAGTCCCGCAAAGAAAGCCGTTGAAACACACGTCGCAATAATTTTCCAGCGTTCCGCGCCGCTAGCTACGGGGATCTGCGATGCCAGCCCCACAGCCAGAAGCTGGAACGCTAAAACCAACATGGAATGCGGATTGTTCGAATGAAAACTGCGCGCGAATAATTGACTGCCTCCTACCCATCCTAATGTTTTGCCGCCAATCACAAGCACATGCGCGGGTTCGCCCGCCACGCCGCATAGCGCTGAACCTAGCACGATAAAAGCGACCACACCGGTCGCCGCCGCGCTCATGTTGCTTAAGACCGCGTGTGCCGCGTTCCGGCTACGGTTCAAGCCCGTGCTGATCAACGCCACGCCCACCAACGCCAACGGAATCATCAGCACAAAAACCAGCGGGAAAAGCGTTTCAGGCATCTTGTTTTTTCCGCTTTGGAATATAGGTGCGCGCCAACAGCACGAAGCCGAATAATTCAATCGCAAAGCCTGCCGTTGCAAATGCGGTGCGCAAGGGCAGGGTAGACAACATAATGACCGCGGCCAGCATCAATGCCCAGCCCGCGACTAATAGCAATATCCCGGCAATTTTAAAATCCATGAGTTATGAAAAAGGCGAGTGTTACAAATTAGCATACGCTGTCGCAACTTTATCTTGGCTAGAATTAGCTCAAATGCTTTTAGAATTACTGGTGGAAAACTATGCCGTGGTGGAACAGGCCCGCATTCGTTTTCATGCCGGTCTTAACGTGCTAACGGGGGAGACGGGCAGCGGAAAATCCATCGTGGTGGACTCGTTAGGCCTTCTTCTGGGCGCACGCGCCTCCGCCGAAATGGTGCGTACCGGGCAAACACGGGCTCGCGTCTCCGGCATTTTTTCTGTGGATGCTTCTCCCGAACTGGCGGCTTTGCTAACCGAAGCCGGCATCGACCAGAATTCGGAAGATGAGCTCATTGTCGAGCGCGAAGTTGCCTCCACAGGCAAATCGCGCGCATTTGTCTCCAATCGTCCGGTCACCACATCGTTCTTAAAACAACTCGCGCCATTGCTTGGCGATATCCATGGCCAGAACGAACAGCAACTTCTGTTCACTCCCTACGCGCAAAGGCAAATGCTGGATGGGTACGCGAAAGTGGATGCGTTACTCGCACACGTATCGCAGACCTACGCCGAGTGGCGCGATCTGGGAACGAAACTTGACGAACTTGGCCGCAACGAACAGGAAAAGTTGCGCCTGCTCGATCTGTGGACTTTCCAGCACAAAGAAATCGAAGCGGTTGCACCCAAACCCGGTGAAGATGATGAACTACTCGCCGAAAGGCGCATCCTGCAAAACACATCTCGCCTGCAGGAATCAGCCGCAGCCGCTTTCAGTGCTCTTTATGACTCGCAGCAGAGTGCCAACGCACAGTTGCATCAGGCCGCAAAAAAACTAGACGAACTAATTAAGATCGATCCCTCCCTATCTGAATCCGCCACTTCTCTCAAGCAAGCGGTCATGCAAGTGGAAGAAGTGTCATTTACCTTGCGCGATTATCTGGGCAAGCTGGAAAACGATCCCGCGCGCTTGGAAGATATCGAAAGCCGCCTCGCTGCAATCGAAAAACTAAAACGCAAATATGGTGCAACGATACAAGAAATCCTGGCTTTCCGAGACGAGGTAGCCAAGCGGATCGACGAAGTCGAAAACGTAGCCGAACATCGCCAAGCGCTGGAAAAGCAGCGCAATGAAACCGCAGTACGCTACGAAAAACTCGCGCACGAGCTCACCAAGAAACGGTCCGCCGCTGCCGCCACATTGTCCAAGCAAGTGGAAAATGAACTCAAAAGCTTGATGATGGCGGGCACGCACTTCTCCATCAATCTAAGACCCTCTGCCTGGACCGCAAATGGAGTGGATGAGATCGGGTTTCTTGTATCACCAAACAAGGGCGAAGATCTGAAGCCGCTGGAGAAGATAGCCTCGGGCGGCGAACTATCACGCATCGCGCTCGCTCTGAAGACAGCCGCCGGCGATACCGGCAAGCGCACCGGCCTTTTGACTCTCGTGTTTGATGAAGTGGACGCCGGTGTGGGCGGTGCTGCCGCTGCCGCTGTGGGAAAGCGCCTGAAGATTCTGTCGCGCCACAATCAAGTGATCTGCGTGACGCACTTGGCACAGATTGCCGGTTTTGGCGACCATCACTATTCCGTTGTCAAAGCCGAGAAGAAAGGCCGAGTCACAACAGTTATCGATGAACTTGCCGGCGAAACGCGCGCTCAGGAAATTGGCCGCATGCTGTCGGGCGAGAAAATCACCGCAGAAGCGCTCAAACACGCTGAGCAGCTCATCCAAGCTGGTGCCAATGCCTGACACAAACCTGATCCTGTCGCTCAACTGTGGCTCTTCATCACTCAAGTTCGGCGTGTATTCAGGCGACACGGCACTTCTGTTCGGTGAAGCCGAGGAGATCGGTCACGCCGCCTCCGCCTTTTCGTGGCGCGATCAGAAAGGGGCAAAATCTAAATCGAAGCAACCATTGCCAGATCATGTCGCCTCTTTCCATTTAGCTCGCCAAGCATTCTCCGCAGAGGGTTTGTCGCAACCAATCGCCGTGGGTCATCGCGTCGTTCACGGTGGCCCGAAACTCCGCAACCATTTCCGCCTTACTCCCGAAACTCTGCAAAATCTGAAGGAAGCCGTACCGTTTGCGCCTCTGCACCTGCCCTCGTCCCTTGCCGTTATTGAAGCGGTTTCTCAGTGGCTGCCGAATGTCCCGCAAGTCATTTGTCTGGATACCGCGTTTCATCGCAACCTACCCGACGTTTCAAAAACCATTCCCTTCTCGGCCGGCGCACGCGCGCTCGGCATAGAACGCTACGGGTTTCACGGCCTCGCCGTAGAATCAATCTTGGCCCAGCTGAATCCAATCCCAAAGCGGTTAGTCGTGGCGCAACTCGGCAACGGCTCTAGCATCACTGCCATCTTGAGCGGCAATTCCATTGATAACAGCATGGGACTCACTCCGTCCGGTGGCGTAATGATGGGAACGCGCTGCGGCGATGTCGATCCTGGCGCTCTTTTGTATCTGCAGCGTCAAGGAAAGTCGGCTGATCAGTTGGCCACATTAGTCGATCGCGAATCAGGATTGCTCGGCGTCTCCGAACGCACCAGCGATGTTCGTGAACTCATTCAGGCGCGCGCGACCGATCCAAAGTGTGACTTGGCCCTGCGTATGTTTGCCTACCAGGTAAAGAAAACCATCGCGGGCATGGCTGCCGCTTTGCGCGGGCTCGACATGTTGGTATTTACCGGTGGAATTGGCGAACATGCCCACCCCGTGCGCGACGAGATTCTAAGCGGCCTTAAATGTTTGAACGCCTTTGAAATAAGAGTTTTGCCCGCTGATGAAGATCTGCAAATCGCTCGTATTACTTCATCACTCCTCAAAACATCCGCCGCCTGACGGCAGGCAGGTCGATGAAGCGTCGCAACATGGTTTCCGCTTCGCCAATTCGCAGCAAGATGCAGCCAGCAAAATACGACAAGCCGTAAGCCGGCAACGCCAAAAAAGCAACCACATAGGGGTGCAAGCTTCCCACCATCAGTTTCACCACAAATGGCAGCACACTCGACGCAAATGCCACCCCCCACAGTTTAAGTGTGAACCAAATGTCCAGCGATACGTTGCCAATGCGTGCGGTCAATCCTCTCCGCAACAAAGCGAACTCAACCCAACCAGCGATTCCTGCCGAAGCCGTCAATCCCGCAACGCCCCATTTATGATCGATGCCGAAAAATTTGGGAACCGCCAGCGCAAAAATCAGCCCCAAAACACTCGTCAGACTCACGCGAATTACTGCAAAGCGCAATGGTGTCTTGGTGTCCAGCAGCGCGTAGAACGTCGAAGAATACAGTCGTCCCAATGAAGTCGCCAGCAGCCCCACTGCCGACCCGGCCAGAATACTCCAAACCCAAACCGAGTCGGCATGGCTGAATTTTCCCGATTGATAAAGCACGGCCACAATGACGTCGCCCAGAACCAGGAACGCCACTGCCGACGGCACAATAAAAAAAGCAATCCGCCGCAGACCCACAGCCAAGCGTTTGCGCAACGTCTCCGCAATCTGTTCGTTGCTTCCCACTGCGCTCGACAATGCAGGCAGTTCCGCCGCCGACACCGACATGCTGAATAAGCTGATGGGAAGAATCGAGATCACTTGCGCGTAGCCGAACGCTGCTACCGCCCCTTGGCCCAGCAGGCTCGCGATAATGGAGTCCACAAACGCGCTCAACTGCACCACGCCGCGGCTGACAAATACTGGACCGAAATTCTTCACCACTTGGCGTATGTGAGGAGACCGAAAATCCAAGTAAGGCTGGAAATCCGGCAGAAACTTCAGAACCGAAGGAACCTGAACGAGAAATTGCAGTGCCGCTCCCACCACAAATCCCCATGCAACAATCACTACCAACTGATTTTCGGTTCGTGTGCCGCCCGCCCAAACTGCTATTACTATGACCGTGATATTTAACGCCACCGGCGCAAGGTACGACAGCAAAAATTTGCGGTGGCTGTTCAACACGCCCAAACACCACGCGCTCATCACCAGCAAGCCGGTAAACGGAAAAAGAATTCGAACCAGTTTTATCGCTAGTTCGCGGCTTTCTTCCTTAAAGCCGGGCGCCAAAACATAGATCAATAAAGGTGTCGCCGCCACACCAATGGCAACCAGAATGGCGCATACCACCGCCAGCAATGAAAACACCCCCGCCGCTAAATCGTCGGCCGCATCGTCATCCTTAAGAGCCCGTAGTTTCGCATAGACAGTAACGAAAGAGGCCGAAAGCACGCCCTCGCCAAATAGGTTGTTCAGCATATTCGGTATGCGAAAGGCAACGCGAAACGCATCGGCAACCGGAGAGTCCACCCCAAAGTAATGCCCAATAACGTGTTCGCGGAGGAGGCCGGTTATGCGGCTACCTAGAATGCCAAGTGCGACGTGCGACGATCCACCTGTGGCTGGAGTTTCGCGGACAATGGGGCTGGTCACGGCGCCGGGCGCCGCAACAGGCGAAACGACGGGGGCCTGTTTCAACTGCGGACGATTGATTCTTATGCGAACTTGCAACTTTGGAGGCTTTACAGTTGAGGTTAACAATTCTTGATATCAAAACCGTCCCCGGCAAGCATCCAATCAGCATGAAACTCGTTTTGTCCTTGATGCTGGGCGTAGTATCGGTGGCCGCCCAGGACGTCAAGCCTCCTGCGGAGCCTAATCCGCAAAAGATGGACATTTTGAAACAATTGAGCGCATCGCTCGAAGATGTGGCCCAAAATTCCGGACGCGCCGTTGTTCAAATCTTTGTGCGCAGCTATGTGCCTGGCGACACCGAAGAAACCAATGGCGAACTGCTGACCGCCCAAAATAGCAGCGGTTCGGGCATCATTCTCACCCCGGACGGCTACATTCTCACTAACTCCCACGTCGTCAAGGGCGCGCATACGATAAAGGTTCAATTGAACGATGCCAATTTCCGCCGGCCCATTCCGGGAACACTTGTCGGAGTTGATCGCGATACAGATCTTGCCGTCATCAAGATCGACAGGGCTAATTTGCCGTACCTTACCTTTGGCAGTTCCGATGCTTTGAAGCAGGGTCAAATCGTCCTGGCTTTGGGCAATCCCCTGGGTTTGGAAAATTCTGTGAGTATGGGCGTCGTCAGCGCTGTGGCGCGGCAAGTGAAACCGGATGATCCCATGGTCTACATCCAAACTGATGCTCCCATCAATCCCGGTAACAGCGGCGGCCCCTTGCTCGATACCGACGGCAAAGTGGTCGGTTTGAACACGTTTATCCTTACTCAGTCCGGCGGCAGCGAAGGAATCGGCTTTGCCATCCCCAGTAAGATCGCAGCCCTCGTCTTTCGCCAGATCAAGGAAAAAGGCCACGTCCACCGCGCTCAGCTAGGTATTGCCGGACAAACCATTACGCCCGAAATGGCCGAAGGACTTTCTCTGGAGATCAGTCACGGAGTCATTGTTTCCGATGTCGAACCCAGTGGGGCAGCCGCCGCTGGCGGAGTCGAGATCGATGACGTCATCACTGCTATTGATGGCCGCCAAATCACCAGCCTTAGCCAGTTGGAATCTCGCGTCTATCGCATCTCCGCCGGAACAAAAGTAAATGTGCAAGTCCAGCGTGGCCCGAGTTCGATGACGATCCCTGTTGTTACCGAAGAACAACCGGGCAACGAACTGGACGCCATGGCAGATCTGGTCGATCCTGTTCGCAACGTAGTGGAGCCCCTGGGAATCGTGGGCCTCAATCTAACTCCTGAAGTAGTTAAGCTTATGCCCGATCTGCGCCGTCCCGCAGGTGTAGTCGTTGCAGCGCGCAGGGCGAACGCGCCCTTTTCCGGTCCACCTCTGGAAGTTGGAGACGTTATCTACTCCGTCAACCGCCAAACCGTATCCAGCGTCGATCAACTCCGCGAAGTGCTGAAAGCCATCAAGCCCGGTCAGGCAGCCGTGCTGCTTGTGGAACGTTCTGGACATCTGATCTACGTCCCGCTCGAGCTCGAGTAGGTTGTGGCCGTGAAAATCGGTTCTATCGTTATACACTGCCACGAATTTGACCTTATGGTTGCCTTCTGGCAAAATGCCCTGCACTATGTCCCCAGGGAACCCGCAAAGGATGGATGGGTGGTTTTGCGCGACCCTAAGGGTAAGGGGCTGAGTTTATCCTTTCAAGCAAGAGAGACCCGCGCATCACGACGGAGTTGGCTTCACTTAGACCTCTACACAGATAGCCAGGAAGAACAAGTGGAACGACTTCTCTAACTTGGAGCGCGACGCTATCCATGGAGATATCAGCCAGGTTCCGATTTTGTAGTCTTAGAAGACCCCGACGGGAATCTTTTCTGTGTTGTCCAGCACGGTGAAGTCGCAGAGGGTTAGGATCGGACTTACCAGTCAATCTCTTTATTGCTGGCTTCATGACGTAGTGCACGACGAAGCTTTCGCTCCCAGATTAGTGAAAGCGCTCCAAATCGGATCGTCCAATGTGCTAACGCCCGACCATAGCAAAATACCTTTTCGGTTACGTCGCAGTGGCAAGCTGAGCGCGATGAGCCGTCTCTTATGGATATCCTTACTGGTCTCCATCCAAGTCCGTGCTCAGAGCGTCCAAAGTGTGAATGAATTGCTTCGAAAGGTGCGGACCTTCGCACTCAGTCGTCGGCGCAGATCACGTTCACTTAGCTGATGGAGACCGAAGCTGTGCGGTTATACGTGTCCTGTCGAGACGCGAAACGGTAATCGCTGCCCGCACCATGTGCATCGATCTAGCCCGACCAGTGATTTTGCGGGACGTTATCGACGGGAAGGATGATAAGGCGGCTACTAGATTGGTCAAGACAACCACATTTATCGACTTTGAAAGCAACCCTGTGTCTTTTCGCCGGACACCTTCCAGTTTTCACTTCCGCCGGGTGCAGTCGAAGCCGAAGCCTCCTATTTAAGTCAAGGCGGCTCTAACGCCGATTAAAAGACACTTGACAGTCGGCGCCTCGTACGCCCAACGGTTCCTACCATCCCTCCTGCTAACTTGAAACTGTACATGACCAACGGACCCATTTCGAGTTTCATCAAGCATCACTATCGCCACTTCAATGCCGCAACCCTAGTCGAAGCTTCCGAAGCTTACATCGCGCACCTGGACAAAGGCGGCATCATGTTCATGACCCTAGCCGGAGCCATGAGCACAGCGGAACTCGGTGTCTCACTGGCTGAAATGATCCGACAAAATAAAGTGCACAGCATCTGCTGCACCGGCGCCAACCTGGAAGAAGATGTCTTCAATCTTGTAGCCCACAATTTCTACGAACGCGTTCCGCATTGGCGCGATCTGACGCCGAAAGATGAACAAGGCTTGCTCGACCGTCACATGAATCGCGTTACCGATACGTGCATCCCCGAAGAGGAAGCCATGCGGCGCATCGAAGGCGTAATTCTGAAAGAGTGGATGGCAGCCGATCAAACAGGCGAACGCCTCTTCCCACACCAATTCTTTTTCAGAATCTTACAATCCGATGAACTGAAGAAAAGTTTTCAGATTGATGTCAAAGATAGCTGGCTCTACGCCGCCATGGAACGTAACTTGCCAATGTTCGTGCCGGGCTGGGAAGATTCCACATTGGGCAACATGTACGCCGGTCATTGCATCGCGGGCGACGTCAAAAACGTTCACACCGTGCGAACCGGAATCGAATACATGATGTCGCTGGCCGAATGGTACACATCTACTTCGCAAGAAATCGTCGCATCGGCTTCTTCCAGATCGGCGGCGGCATCGCCGGAGATTTCCCCATCTGCGTGGTCCCCATGCTGCGCCAGGATCTGCAGCGCGAAGACACGCCGCTATGGGGATACTTCTGCCAAATGAGCGATTCCACCACCAGCTATGGCTCCTATTCCGGCGCCATACCGAACGAAAAAATCACCTGGGAAAAGCTAGGAATCGAGACGCCCAAATTCGTAATTGAATCGGACGCCTCGATTGTTGCGCCGCTTATGTTCGCGGCAGTGCTGGGCTGGTAATTCTTAAAGGCCCGGTTTGGCCTTGATGGAGTACTCGCGAATAAGATTGCCGATCGCATCTCCTGCTGTCGGCGTATACACGCGAATGAAATAAGATCCGGATGCGGTCAGGCGCGGAGCCTTCACATCAATTAGCTGATCCTTAACCGCCGATTCCGTCTGCCATACTTGCTTGCCCGCCTGGTCTACCATTTCCACTGTTACCGGGCCGGGGTCCATGTCGCGTGCCTGCAAATGCAAATGCAGCGGAACATATTCACTAACGGCAGTTGTTTCATTTCCGCGTTCAGCCACCAACGTGACATCCCGTGGAACGGAGATAAAGGTAAGCGCCAACGCGCAGGCGGCAAGTCCTGCCCCTGCGAAAGATAACCTCGGCATGGTTAACCATGCAAACCAACTGGTCCTTGATTTGGCTGCAACCGGCTGAACAACTCTTACCTCTTGTTCAGCCAGTTTGTTCTTAATTGCTAATTTGGTCGCGGCGATGTTCAACTCAAGACTTTCGAGCCGGGTGACGCATGACTCACAGGCCATGATGTGCGTTTCCACAATCTCGAGTTCTTCCTCGTCCGATTGGTTGAGCAGGAAACGCTCCAGTGCGTCTTCTGACGGATGATCACGATATGGTTCGTTCATAATCGTACGGAATTTGACCGCTTTCTCCATATCAGATTAGTACCTATCACCCCTCCTAAGCTCTCACTAACACCGAGAAAATTCCGCTACTAGCAAGTTTTTTCTTACCAATTTCGCCGAATTTCGCTTTCGCCCGTGATTTCAACAGCCGAAACTGGGTTTCTGTGAGTGCCATTTCTTTGCAAATCTGTTCTTGGGGCTGTTCATGTAGATAAAAACGCACAAGAATGTCTCGGTCTCTTTGAGATAGCGCGTCCAAGGCGCTCTTCATTAATTCTGCCTTTTGCCGGACCATGGCTTCCTGTTCCGGATTTTGTTTCCGGTCGGCTACCGTGTGGCCCATTTCCAAATCTGCTTGTTCACGCCGGTTGTGTACGGCTTGTTCGATATACGCTGCTACTTGGCGGCGTACTACTGTGCGGACAAAACCCATTAAACGCTCGGGTTCGCGTAAATCACCACGACGAATGGCATTGACCACGATTAAAAAGGTGTCGTGGACCTTGTCTTCCAGTTCTTGAGGTCCCAACTGGCGGCACAAATAATATCGGATACCGCGGCTGAACAGCTTATAAAGTTGTTCCATGCCCGCATCCTCGCCGGCCTTCACCTGTGAAACAAGAACGCTCCATTCAATCTGCTGGTAACTCGCTCTTGAGGTTTTTTCGCTAACCTCGTTGGCCCGTAGACTACCGTCTTGGGCGGGCGCGGGAGAGAGTTTCGTTTGAGTTGCCACCATAGTACGTACTTACTATTTCCTCGAGTTTACTCCTTGGCGATCACGGCAAAAGCGCCCCAAAACGATGGAGAAGTTTGGTAGCCGGATCCGCGAGACATATCTAATTGAGTCCGGCGCAGCGCCAGCGCCGCGCGCTGAGCCGTAGAACCGGAAGTTAGCTGATCATAATGACCGTAAAAACTTGCAAAAAACTTTCCCGAATCATCGGGGGTTGGCCAGTTGCTCACCACAACCGCCGCTGCACCTGCCAAAAGCCACGCCCTGCTTAATCCCACCAATCCGGCTCCCGGCACAAACTTCCCTTGTCCTGATGAGCAGCCGCTCAACACAACTAAACTTCCAGGCACGCGAAATGCGGCAATAGATTCGGGCGTGAGTAATTCTGGAAAACCGTTCTTCAAACTTAACGCCAGCGCCGCTTGTTGTTGTTGGCTTGGCGGGCTCACCACATGTACGGCAAAGTGCAAAACACCCACTCCGCCATTCAAAGCCGACGACAAGTCATCGCGAGTTGCCTTCACACCGGTCAAAACCACAGAGCCGGTCGGTGCAACCTGCTTGGCCGCCATCTGCACCTCTCTGGCGCTGCCCGGTAGCCGCGCTAGCGTTGTTCCTTCAGAGAACTCTTTCCCGTCATCCCTCTTGCTATGGGAATAACGCGCGTCCGCCTGGCTATAAATCGGATCTCCTAGACCAACAAAATTCCGATATTCCCTTGTCGGCTGCCGGTACGTTAACAACAACTCACTCGGCAAAAAACGCAAACTCCTGTCTTCAATTAGCAGTCGGTGCGCGCCCACTAAATCCGGTAAAACGCAGAATGGAACGCCGTTTAGAAGTGCCCCGTCAGCCACAATCATCCATTCAGGCCGTTTCCATGTGTCCGGGGTCAAACCAGAGAAAAGAGCGCGCGACAAACGCTCCGCTTGCACGCCGGCATTTTGGCCGGTGCGCACGGCAGTCGTCAATTGTGTCGCTTCGGACGTAAGCTCTTCCTCTCCTGGCAATTTCGCCAGATAAACATCCCCAGCTGTCACAGCCCATAAGTAAGATCGGCGCTTTCCCAATGAGATACTTATCAGCACCTGATCCCGGCTCAATGTAAGCTGGATATCTCTAAGTGAATTCCGACGAGGAATTCTCTCTCCTCTCGGCTCCACTTTTTCTGAATTAATACCTATTTTATTCTCTATAGCTGAGAAATCTACGCGGATTTGCATTAGTTTCGCCTGATCTTTGCTCGAATTCTGCCCTAGTGTGACAGCCGCCTGCGCGGCCTGCAATTCCGCAAGCTTGGCATAATACGCATCCGGCAGGCGTCCGTTGTTGCTGTAAACAAGTCTGACCTGTTCGCGCAGACTTGCGGCTCGGTTCTCGGCTAAAACCTCTAACGAACTGATAACAAGCCGTTTATCTTTACCATCTAACGCGATATCAGCCGCTAAATGCGAATAATCTTCATAAACGACGTTTAATTCCCGTACCGTCTCAGTGTTCGTGGCATCACCGGGAAGTGCGCCGGGTCGCCATCGATTGGCAATATCAACCGCGCTTTTAAATTCTGCAAGCGCTTCCGATTTGTGTCCCATTCCCAGTAAAATTCGGCCCCGAATATCATTTGGATAGTATTGAGGAGAAGTCTTAAATGCAGGGCTTGCAGTGGAAAATGCCTTGTCAATTAATTTAAGGGCCGCCGCATAGTCGGGCTTGGATTTCTCCAATTCTAATTCAGCTAAGTGTTCTAGTCCGTAAGCTAGTTGATCGTTATCACCCACCTGCTGCGCTAACTGGAATCCCTTTTCCAAGGCAGGCTCTGCCTCTCCAGTCCGATGGTCTTTCATCAGCTCAAGGCCACGTTGATCCCAAATCAGAGCCTCTAAATCCTTGTCGCCCAACTCCCTCGCAATCGACATGGCGTCATCGAAATCTTTATAACCTTGGGCATTGCGTTTCAGTTCGAACGAAACAGCGGCGTGAACTAGAAATGTCTTGGCTAATGCGGCTTTCACTGAGGCATTGGGTGATTCGATTCGCTCCAAACTTTGGATCGCGTACTTTGATCTGGCCTCTGATGAAGGTAGCTCACCCAGTTGCCAGTGCAATGTAGCTAAATTCTGACTCGCCGACCCAATAATAAGGAAATTCTTTAACTCGCCTCCCAGTTGGATAGCCTTCTCCAGAGAATCCAGTGCGTTGCGATACTGGAATTCCAGCATCTGAGTTGTGCCGCAAAGGATCAGAGTGTTGGCTTCGTAAGTTCTGTCATTTTGTTGATGCGCTATCGCACGAGCCCTGGCAAATAGGGAAAGCGCAGCGGACAGATTGCCCTTATTTCGCTCTTGTTTGCCCTCTTTTACAAGGTCCTGGGCCGATGGTGCTAAGCTTTTTTGCGTTGAGTCCGAACGCTGAGGTTGATTTGCCCCGTACAAACCAGACTGGCGATAGCAAACCAGATTTAGCCAACAAAAGACAATGAGAAATCTATGAGTGGCGTTTAGGACTCTTCGCCTAAAGAGTGGCAGTGTTCTTCCTTACCTATCGGGTCAAAACCGCTAACCCTTTAAATCTACCACCCTTTTTGGCGGAATTCGTGTGTCACGTTGTAGGGCTCCGTCTACATTATTGTTTCAATGTTCGCTCAACGGCGACTTTACTCCCTGATCGGATCTAGAAACCGAAGAAGCTCAAAATGAAAGCGATGCAGGGGTCGGTGATGATTGGTCGTTGCATTGGCGAAGTTCCTTTCTGCACTCACGTTCCCACGCACGGACCCCATTTTGGCCTGAGGAAAAGCTCGCAAATATATGATTAGAAAGGAAATATAATTCCGTGTACTTTTGTGACCGCTTTTTCTTCGCCCCGCACTTTAAACATTTCTTCCTAGAGATGTTTTTTCCAGTCTGCGGGGTGTTCGAATAGAACCAGGCGCTGCTATGGGGTGCCATCCCGCGAAAGTCGAGAGCCAGGCACGATCGGTGCGTGGGTCCGAATAGTTCCGGGATTGCAATAGGGACAATAATGAGTTTTTTCGGTTAAAAAGGTCGGGAACGACACAGCCGGAGGGGTAAGATTTTGCCCGCTTGGTGCAAAAGATGTGCAACACCTGCCCGGACCGGGGCTCCTTGCCGTGCGTTTCGCGAGTGACAACCGGTCGCCCGGGATGAAATGCGCGAGACCTTTACTTGGCCGCTGGGAGTGGTGCCTGTCATAACAGACCCTGGATCATTCTTAGCTACGACTTCGGAAGCGCCGGCTCAAGCGTATAGCCGGTTACTTCGGATAGGGTTTGATGACAAAGGCGTCCGGCCGATTGGACTTACACACATTCTGAACTGACGAAGCTCTGTCTTCAAATCTGGGATTGGACTCTCGGTCCGAAACCGAGTTTTATCGAATGAACCGGCCTCAAGCGGAGAGTCCTTTATTGAATATTTCAGTGCTTCTCTTTTCATTACTTCCCAAAATTTGTCTGCATGAATACGACTTTGTAGTTGTTACGTCTACATTGACTAATCGCTCAACGGCGATATCGGCCTCAAGCGACTGGCTTAGAAACCGAACAGGCTCAAAATGAAAGCGATGCAGGGGTCGGTGATGATCGGTCGTTGCATTGGCGTAGGTCCTTTCTGCACACAAGGTCCCACGCGCCAACCCCATTTCGGTCGGAGAAAACTCTCGTAAAATGTTGATTACAAAAGAAATATAATTTTACTTGCTTTTGTGACCGCTTTTTGTTCGCCCCCGTCTTTAAACATTTCCGCCTCTGAATGTTTTACCCTTTGAAATTGCTCCGTAACCTACCTGTTGCAACCTGAACCCCTCCGCCACCGCCGCGCTTGCTACCATAACCTTATTCACAGAGCACGCGCATCCCAATAGCTGCGCCCGTTTTTTCCCATGATTCGAACATTTCGCGGGGTGATGCCTAAGATCGGCGCCTCCGCTTTCATTGATCACAGCGCCCAAGTCATCGGCGACGTCGTTATCGGCGAACACACCAGCGTCTGGCCCAACGTCGCCATCCGCGGCGATGTCAACTACATCCGCATCGGCAACGAGACCAGCATCCAGGACAACACCGTCGTCCACGTCGATAGCAAAATCTACCCCTGCATCATCGGCAATCGCGTCACGGTCGGGCATGCCGCCGTCCTTCACGGCTGCGAAGTGGAAGACGGCGCTCTCATCGGCATCGGAGCGACAGTCCTAAACGGCGCCAAAATCGGTGCCGGAGCCGTCGTCGCCGCCGGAGCTTTGGTCCCGGAAGGCATGCAAGTCCCGCCGAACATGGTCGTTATGGGTGCGCCTGCCAAAGTCAAACGCCCCGTCGCACCCGAAGAAGCCAAGCGCTTCGGCGAAAACTGCGACAACTACGTCCGCCTCAGTTCCATATATAAGGAAGAACAATCGTGATCACCAGCGTCAAAGGCATGCGCGATATCCTTCCCCCCTCCAGCGAGGTTTGGAATCAGGTCGAAGCCTCGGCCCGAAAAATCTTCACGCGCTTCAACTACCACGAAATCCGCACTCCCATCCTCGAAGAAACCAACTCTGTTTGCCCGCGGCGTCGGCGAAGAAACCGACATCGTCAGCAAAGAAATGTACACCTTCGAGGATCGCGACGGCTCATCCCTAACCCTGCGTCCCGAAAACACCGCCTCCGTTCTTCGGTCCTATATCGAGCACCGCCTCGACCAGCACCCCGGCATTCAAAAGCTCTACTATATGGGCCCCATGTTCCGCCGCGAACGTCCGCAAAAAGGCCGCTATCGCCAGTTCTTTCAAATCGGCGCCGAAGCTATCGGGTCCGATTCGCCCGCCATCGACGCCGAAGTCATCGAACTCGTTGTCGAACTCCTAAACGCCGTCGGTATCTCCGATTTCGAGCTGCTCATCAACTCCGTCGGCACCAAAGTATCGCGCGCCATCTACAACGACGACCTGCGGGAGGAATTGAAACTCGTCGCCTCGCAGCTTTGTTCCGATTGCCAGCGCCGCGCCGTCACCAATCCTCTGCGCGTGCTCGATTGCAAAGTGCCCGAAGACCAGCCCATCATCGAAAAGCTGCCGTCTATCCTCGATTTCCTCACCCAAGCCGACCGCGACCATTTCGCCCGCGTCAGCGAATTCCTCGACGACCGCCATATCGAATACACCGTCCGCCCGCGCCTGGTCCGCGGTCTGGATTACTACGCCCGCACAACGTTTGAAATCACGCATGGCGCTCTCGGCGCGCAAAACGCCATCCTCGGCGGCGGCCGTTACGACGGTCTCGCCGAAAACTTAGGCTCCAAAGTCCCCGCACCCGGCATCGGTTTCTCCATCGGCGAAGATCGCCTCATCATGGCCGTCGAAGAAGCCAACGCTGCTAAACCGAAACCGCTCGACCTATATATAGCTCCCATGGGCGATACCGCTCTGCGCCACTGTGCCGTCCTCGCTACCGATATCCGCAAACTCAATCTCTCCGTCGAAGTCGGCACCGACCGAAAACTGAAGCGCATGCTCGAACTCGCCAATAAACTCGAAGCCCGCTTCACCTTAATCGTTGGCGACAACGAAATCGTCTCTCAGTCCTATGCGCTAAAAGACATGGGCACCGGCGACCAACGAACTTACACGCGGCCCGCGCTCATGGATCAACTTCGCAAAAGTGTCCAAGCGTAATCCCAATCCACACCCCAATAGAAAATTAAAATGGCTGAAGTAAAACTCGACTTTTTAGGCGACCTGAAACGCACCCACTCCTGCGGAGCCCTGCGCAGAAGTGACGATGGCAAAACCGCCCTCCTCATGGGTTGGGTCCACCGCCGCAGAGATCTCGGCGCTCTCATCTTCATTCATCTGCGCGATCGCGATGGCATCACCCAACTTGTCTTCGATCTCAGCAAGAACCCCGAAGCCCACGCCCGCGCGCAAGAACTCAGCTCTGAATATGTGATCGCCGTAGAAGGCATTGTTGAAGACCGCTCGCCTGAAACTGTTAATCCCAATATCGCCACCGGAGAAGTGGAAATCGCCGTCTCCAAACTTTGGATTCTCAATACCTCGCGCACACCTCCGTTCTCGCTCGACAATGAAGACGTCAAAGAAGACGTTCGCTTGAAATATCGCTTTGTGGATCTGCGCCGCCCGCGCATGCAGCGCAACATCATCATGCGCTCCAAAATCACCTTTGCCATTCGTCAAGCACTCTACGCACAAGGCTTCTTGGAAATTGAAACGCCATTTATGACGCGTTCCACTCCCGAAGGCGCGCGTGACTATCTCATTCCCAGCCGTGTCCAACCCGGCAGCTTCTACGCTCTCCCGCAATCTCCGCAGATCTTCAAACAGTTGCTTATGGTCAGCGGCTACGAACGCTACTTCCAAATCGTGCGCTGCTTTCGTGACGAAGACCTGCGTGCCGATCGCCAGCCCGAGTTCACCCAAATCGATCTCGAAATGTCTTTCCCGCAGGAAGCGCAAATCTACGATGTCATCGAGCCGTTGATCTACGGCGTTTGCGAAGCCGCAGGCAGGGCCGTGGAAAAATCCATTCCGCGAATTACCTTCAATGAAGCTATGCGCAGTTACGGCTCCGACAAGCCCGACATGCGCATTCCCCCGTTTCATTGCATTGAAGATTTGTTTGCGCCTTCCGGCTTGGTGCCTGAAGGGTTGCCTTTCGTCGCCATTCACGTTCCCAAAGTGGGAACCGTCAGCCGCAAAGAACGCGATGAACTCAAAGCCCTCGGCCACGAACGCGGCTTGCGCGTTTTCGACGACCTCAAACGCCTGGAACGCGATTATCCCGAAATCATGGCGCAAGTGCGCGCACGAGTCAATCCTGCCGAAGACGACTTACTCATCTTCGCCACCTGGGCTCGCGAAAAACAAGGTCCTCTGCCAGATCGCACAGCCCTGCTAGCCTGCGGCGCGCTGCGTCTCCAAATCGCGCAAAAATTTGCCGACCGCCACAAACTCTTCGATGCCAACAATCTGAAATTCCTCTGGGTGGACGAATTTCCCATGTTCGAATGGGACGAAGACGAAAAGCGCTGGAACGCCGCGCACCACCCGTTCACATCCGTACTCGATTCCGATATGGATAAACTCGTCACCGACCCCGGCCACTGCCGCGCCAAGTCTTATGACTTAGTGCTCAACGGTGTCGAACTCGGCTCCGGTTCTATTCGTATTCATCAACGCGAGATTCAGTCTCGAGTCTTCGCCGCGCTCGGCTTTACCGAAGAAGAAGCCAAGAAACGATTCGGTTTCCTGCTCGACGCGCTCGAATTCGGAGCACCTCCCCATGGAGGCATCGCCCTCGGGCTCGACCGCCTAGTCATGTTGCTCGCCGGCGAACAATCCATTCGCGACGTGATCGCCTTCCCCAAAACCGCCAAAGGAACCGATCTCATGTGCGAAGCCCCATCGCCCGTCCCCGACCGTCTTCTGCGCGATCTCGGCCTAAAGCTAAACGCGCCGCCAAAGGCTTAGCTCTGCATTACCGATTGTCCTGACGCATTTCGCCCTCCGCTGACGCCTTATTAAGCAGAGGTTCGGAATGTCTTATTTCTATGGTGGTGGTCCCGCCAAAATCAAAGCGGAGCAACTACCGGCAGTGTTCCAACGGGACATCAAAATCGGTCTGACTGTGGCCGAATGCAATAACGTATTTAACACGTACTATCGTGCCTATCACTCGATGGACGATGCCGTTACTCACGCGGCCCGCACACCGCGCTACACTCCGTTGTCCAATCTCATGTACGCCATGCGCGACGATCTGATGGACGCCGCAAAACAAGCTTCCATGTTCAATGTGCGCGTACCCTACTTTGGCGCACGCGTCGGCAGCATGGGCCAAAGTCTGAAGAGTATCTTCGACGAACTGGAAAGCAAAGGCAAACTGAAAGACGATGAATGGGACGGCAACGGAACCATCAAAGCCCCCGCCGGAATCTTTGCCTTTGAAAGCCAAATGATGGCTCGCGGTTCCGACATCGCCAAAACCTTCACCGAATTCAAACGCTGGCAAAAAGGCATGGAAACGTGGAAACAACAGCAATCCTGGGAAAGCCTCGGCTCCAATCTCGACCACGGCCAGAAAGTCATCGAATTGGTCGGACCCAAAATGTGGGCTTCCTTCGGCTTTACCTCCCAGCGCGCGGGAGACCTGAACGCCGTTGCCGTCAAATGGTGGAGCTTGGGGGCCGCCATCAAGGGCTTTATGGACAGCTACATAGCCGTTAAGTCCGCCCCAAACCAGCAACGCCAACTTGTCGCTGAAGTAGCAGCCTTCGTCGTCGGCAAAGTCCCTGTCTTCGGCGAACTCTATGCAGGCGTCATCCAAGCCCTGCCCAAGGCAATGTCGTATTTCGAAGACTACGCCCGTCGCAACGACCGAGCTATCAACGGCTACTTCGGTCACTAGCCCGTAACGCCCCATCCAAATCGGTCCAAAGATCTTCCATCGCCTCAATACCAACGCTCAGCCGTAGCAATCCCGGCGGCAAATGTTCCTGGCCAGGAACATTTGCTCTCCGTTCTATAGTTGATTCCACCGCGCCAAGGCTCGTGGCGTGCTGAATAAGCCGTACGCTGGAGCAGACGTCATCTGCTTTTTGTGCCCCGCCGCGCACGTCGAATGAAATAATCGTCCCGAATCCTTTCAACTGTCGCTTCGCTGCTTCGTGTGTCGGATGACTCTGCAGGCCTGGATAGCGGGTCACCGCCACCTGCGGGTGTTTCGCGATACGCTCAGCCAGACTCATGGCGTTGTGCTGTGCCCTCTCCAACCGTACAGCCAGCGTTCGTGCACCACGAACCGCAAGAAAAGCCTCCAGCGTGCCAGGTGTCGCCCCCGCTAGTTCTCGCGCGTGCCGAAGCGATTTCAATAGTTCCATGTTTCGTGTCGTTACAACGCCGCAAAGCAAGTCCGAGTGCCCGCCAATGAACTTTGTGACAGATTGCACCGCTATATCGGCTCCCAACGATAACGGATGTTGATTCAGCGGCGTAGCGAACGTGTTATCCACTCCGAGGATTGCTCCTGGCTTGCGCGGCGCCGCGCAGATCATGTCCAGGTCAGCCACAGTCAAGAGTGGATTCGAAGGCGACTCCAGCCAGATCAAGTCCGCATCTTGGCACGCTTCGATCCATGCACCGGTGTCGGTGACCGAAACACGGCTTACCTTCCAGCGGCCTCGTCGTTCGCCAGCGTGCGCCAATCCCGCGACGCCCTGATAGCAGTCATCGGGAAGCGCAATCACCGAACCCACCGATAGTTGGTCAAAGATCGCAGCGATACCCGCCATTCCAGAAGCGAAAGCTACCGAACCGCCGCCCTCAAGGCCGCCCACCAGTTGCTCAAGCGCCTCCCACCCTGGTGTGGCATCATCCCGTGAGTACGCTCGCGCTTCACCCAGAACGAAGTTTGACGCTGGATACGGTGGCACGTTCAGCGGTGCCCCGGTTGCGCATCACGACCTGCTGAAACCAGCCATGACTCTACGGATGTGGAGTGGCCGAGTGGAGACTCAACATGGTTAGACTTCATCGCTTAAGTATATTGTTGGTAACCGTCTGACGAATGAAGCGGAAACCAGCCCAACTCGCGCTCGCAGTAATAGCGATGGCGGAGTCGGCTCCGTCTATGCATGGAGCAGCACTGCAGATCTACTGCTGATCTCGGGCCATTGGTCAACAACTGTTTGTGTGCCTTGAGCTGGGTAAGGACAGGACGCAATCATGAAAAGACACCTCCGAAGTCTAGGTGAAATATGGCGCGCCAGCGTTTCGCAGAATGCCTCTTTTTAAACGATGAGGCAAGCATCGCGCAGTTGAGGGTGCAGTTAAACTATACAGTTTACCGGTGTATCTGTTTGCTGCCGAAATCCGTTCGGTGTACCGCAAACTCGAGCTACGTTGTCGCGAGCATTGGGGAGGCAACGAGCTGACGCCATCTCAAATCTCTGTTCTTCGACTCGAAAAGGACAGCGCGGCCACGGTTTCAAGTCTGGCGCGAGCGGAAGGAATACGCCCACAAACGATGAGCGCGATAGTTACCCCGATGCAGGAGTCCGGTCTGATCAATGGTGCACCAGACCCGAGCGACGGGCAGCAAACTCTGATGTCTCTCACGCCCAAGTGCTTGAAGTGAATGCAGGAGGGCAGGGAGGCGAGACAGGATTGGTTCGCCGCCACCAACTCACAGAAGCTCTCAGCTCACGAGCAAGAAAAGCTTCAGGCGGCACTCGAACTACTTTCGCGGCTGGTTGCGGAGTAAGCGCACTGCGTCCAGCAAGTCCTCGCTACTTTAAAGGTTGTTAAAAGAAAGGAACTCGGTATCGTGAATCGGCTTTGGCTTGTGGCGCACCTGTTCGGGGGCGCCGCGGGAACCAAGCCACATCCTGGCGTTCGACCTGGGAGCGCTGATCATCAGCCTTTAGTCGGCGTATCACTTCGGCCAGTTTCATGGAGGCAACACGCCAACGCGCACATGACGAACCCAGTGGGCGGCACCGCACCATCCGTTCTCTAAGAAGCTTCAACTTCCGTTTGTGGACGACCGGCTCTCTCGTTTCCAACATCGGTACCTGGATGCAGCGCGTCGCTCAGGATTGTCTCGTGCCCACGCGCAACGTTTGCTCCTGCCCTGGACAGGATCTGCAGTCGACCGTCTGAATCAGCGCTAGCTCCTCATGTTCACCCAGGCGACCATGGGCACATTTGCGCTCGTTCTAGGGCTCCTCACCATCGCAGGCGTCATCCAGCTCTGGCAAGTATATATGTTGGCCTAGCTGGCTGTGCAGCGGGGTTGGATGCTCCCGTAAGGCAGACCTTCGTAACAGAAATGGTTGGCGATACGGATCTATCTAACGCCGTTTCGTCGAACTCAACCTCCTTCAATGCGGCTCAGATGGTCGGTCCCGCCCTTGCCGATCTGCCCATCGCAAGGATTGGCATCGGCTGGCCTTTCTCCTCAACGGGCACTCCTCCGCGGCGGTTCTCATCTCAATGTTTTTCTTCCGTCTCTCGGAATTGCGCACCAGTGCCAGTGCGCATCGCACAACATCCGGATTTCTCGAAGGGCTCGCTACGTGTGGAGAAAACCAGACGTCCGTGCGATCCTCATCATGTTGTTTCTAAATCGGCACCTTCGGCTTGAACTTTCTCATCTTCATCTCTGCCATGGCCATGGGCACCCTCTCCGGGGCTCTGTTTGCTGCCGGTCGGCAGAAACCAGGCCTAACTTCTCTCTGGGTCGGAACTGCTGTCTTCGGGCTTGGTTGGACCTTGGCCGCATTGGCCCCTGGATACTGGTGCTTTGCTGCCACTCTCGTCATCGTCGCCGCTGCTGGCTTCTCTGCTGCCCTGGTGGCAATCTCCGTACTGACCAATCGAAAACAACCACTGCTCGCATAGTTAGTCATAAGGTCCTGTGCAGTCAAATTGCACCTGGATTGCATTCACTGCGAGTTTGACCGCAAAGCGCAAGCATCACAGCATTCGTTGACCGGATGAGTCAGTGTCGTATCCGCCGAGACCTCCAAGCTCCCGGCGGAAACTCGTGTGGCTAAGCGTATCGAGCAGTATCTGGACCGAAGGCAACTCCAGATGCTTCTTTCGAATAACAAAATCGTAGCGTTCACACACCAGTGGCAGGAAGTCCAATCCCAAGCTGCGCGCTGCTGCGCACGTGGCAATGCAACAGTCTCCAGCGCCCGTCCTCACTTGCATTGCCGCCTGAATATGACCCGGTGCCAAGCGTTCATAACCTTGCACAGCGGCTCTATCAATTCCGAGGCGCTTCAGTTTAGAGTCCAGCAATGCTCGGCTCCCTGCACCACGCTCGCGATTCACGATCGTCACATCGCGTCTGGCAAAGTCCTCAACACCTTTGATGCCTTTCGGATTGCCTGTGGCAGTAAGAATTCCTTCCTCCCAATTCGCAAATGAAATGACCGCGACCGAGTTTCTGGGAAACAGTCGCGCTACTTCGTGGAGATTGGAATCACCGCTTGCCTCGTCCCGCAAGTGCGTTCCGGCGACATGAATCTGACCGTCTTTCAGCAGCTTTAGAGCCTGTGAACTATTGCGGTGCGCCAGGACCAGTTCCGTTCCGGCCGAACGCAGGTGGCGCGCCAACACAGAAATTCCCGGATCGCACCCGGCCACAAGCAGACGGTTGCGAAAATCTTCGCCAGGCTGAAAAAGTTCGACTCGTGTCTTTCCGCCCACTTTGGCGCGGAAGCGCGGGAGATTTGCGATATCCCCGTCGGCTGTTTCGAAGTACCAGGGACCGGGAAGATGCGCGCAACCAACCAGATGTTGATCCACACGGCATAGTTGGACGGGTCGGCTGGGGAGCGCAGTGTCGGAGCCCGGCAGCAACGTAACCTCACACGTTCGCGTAGCAGTACCGTTAGACTCTCCCGAGAGAGAAAAAAGTTCTTCCACAGTTACATTCAATGATTGCGCCAGCCTCAGAGCAACGGCAGTATTCGGCACGTATGCGCCCGCTTCTATTGCGTAGATTGTCTGCCTTCTGACTTCTGCCGACGCAGCAAGACGCGTTGCGGAAATGCCCCGCTTCTTGCGCAGCATGGCGAGATGATTTTCAATCGACGGCATGCTCTGCCTCGTTACTCGATACTCCCTTAGACATCAATGATACGGAAAGTTCGGAAATCTCGCTAGAGCGCGGACCACACGTTTGCGTACCGTGCATCTTTCCATTTTGCGAGCGATCAGAAGGTGAAACGACCACCGATTGTCGGAGCAACGTTGCTGTCGTATCTATAGGGGACGCCGGGGCCATGCGGGATCGCAATATCCAGACCACCGGTCACCCATGAATACGCAACTCCCGCAAAAGCGTCGAAACGTTTGGTGAAGTGGTAATCCGTATAGAGCGACACTTCGTTCAAGGTGCCCGCGCAGGAACTACGGAAGCCAGCCTCCGGTGAGCAGGTTGAGGGAAGACGAAAATCGTTCTGCAACTGGTGATACCAGGCCGCCGTGATATCGGTTTTGCTGCCTACTGCGTATTTCGCGCCCATCCAAAAAATCTGCACGATCTTCGGAGAATCAAGATTGTTGTCCTCAACGCCGCTCATAAGATATCCACCTTGGTCCAAAGCTCCAACGCCTAATGGGTTCGACGGGTTAGTCTGCCGAATCCATTCGTAGCCGCCATAAAACTTGAACGGGTCCCAAGCATACTTCGCAACAGCCATGATGGCGTTGTTGTCGGTCACGATTCCATACACGGTGTTTGTGGTCCCAATCAGATTGTTCCCGCTGATGGGATTTGTGTTGATACTGTCGGTGGTCGATTGGTATGGTTGCGTCGGACTCTGAGGTCCCAACAACGGGTTCAATACGCTGATCGCTTGGTTGTAATGCTGGTAGAGGATGTCGCCGGAGAACTTGTTATGGTATTCTCCGCCCAGGTCGAATCCATAGGCGTTGTTATGCGCCTGTTCCGGTCTACAGTTGGCTGCAGTCCAGTTTGCGATGGCAGAATAGCAGCCGCCAGAACCATCGGCGAATTTATACATCGCTCCGAAATGAACCGGGCCATAAGCAAGGCGATACTTAACCGCGTCGTCCCAGCGGCTGTCCTCGGTGTCGCCGCCTCCGGCCATGGTGCCGTTATATCCGATGTACGAAAAAGCGTAGCTACCGCCGGCCGGATCGTAGAGGAGCATCGCATCCGTACCCAGAGAACGCTGACGGCCGAAGGTCAACGTACCGAATGACGTGGATGCTATGCCGGCATAAAATTCGTCATTGAAAGGCTGGCCCGCTCGCGCGCCATCGATGGCTTCCGAATAACTGCTTCGTGGAAGTCCGTTGTTAGAGATGTCGGTAACTGACGCATTAGCGAGCTGGCCGGACTGGGGATTCACGCCGCTGGAAGCGTTGAACACGATCGACCACCCAGGCAGAAATGCTTCCTTGCCTCTGATGCCGAAACCCGTCTGCTGTAAGTTGTTCGGTGCGACGAGGAAACGATGTTGATAACCATTTCGGTTCACCAGCGATTCACCTTCATAGTTAGTAGCGTTCTCCGGCAAGCCATGGCTGACCCAACCTGCGCCAACGTCATACGCACCGTACAGGGTGATGCCGTGCCAGGACAACTCGCAGTCGGTGGTGACGAACTCGTGGCCGCTCGCGCAGGCTTCGGGGGTACTGGGATGCAGCTTAATGTCGGCAGTGTTGTCCTGACCACCCACCAAGCTGATTCCAGCAAGCGTTTCATTGGCGAACCCTTGTTTTGCAGCCCGAATGTCGACGCGGCCAGGAGGCAAACCGGACACCTGATAATGCCCGCTGCTGTCGGTCACGACCGTGCGCGTGCCAGTTGCACCGACGTTTCTGATTATCACCGCGACCTTGCCAACGGGTGATCCGGCTTGGTCCGTCACCACGCCCGAAAGGCTTGTTCCCGTTTGAGGCCTAGCGGGCAACGCGCCCATCGCAAGCCACAAAAGGAGTAATACGGAGGCGCGCGTCAAAGTCTTCGACGGCCTGCCGTACCGGCAGAGGATCTGCGAGCGGTCAGACGGTTTCATGGTCACCCTTCCGAAGACCGTCTCGACAAGGCTGATGCAGGGCAGCCAACTTAGCTTGCGAGAGTTCATAGTGGTATTGTCTTTTTAAAAGTTACGCGTCTTTTAAAAGATACTACGGCATTTTGGCGATGCTCCCGCCAAGATTACATTGGACAATCCTTAAGAGGTCTCGTATCTCTCCCGGCAAACAAGGAACATGTGGATTACGCCCTCACATCTTTCTCCGCGAAAGCGTACTCACCGCAACACGTCAGCTGATCTGACGAGATCGGACCTCTTCAGCCTTCTTCAAGTCTTCGAGCGCCGCCCGCTCTTGTAGAGAGATTCAGTGGTCTGAGTATTCTGTTTCCTGAAAACCACCCCACCCGCGGTGCGTCAGGGCTACGGCTGCACTGCCTGCAACTGAGTCCAGTTGCCGCTGAGGTCGGCATTTGGATTGAAGTTGGGATCGTCGCTCATCACGTATTGATTGGCGCCATTGAGCCAGGCGTGGCCGTACTGGTTGCTCAGCTCAAACGTGCGCCCAGTTGTAGGATCGCGATATGTTTGCACATCCCGCAGGTTTTGGTCGTTGGCGTGAAAACCGATATCGGAGACCCGCTGGGCGTTCGCGCTCATTTGCATGTACGTTTGGGTGATGAACTTATCCAGGTCGGTCTGGATCTTATCCATAGCGGCCTCTTTGGTGGCTTGTATCTGGTAGTAATTGGCGATCCACTTGTTCGTATAGGCGGTATATCGAGGCGTAGGTTGAATGGAACTCATCACCACCTTGAACAACTTGTCGTTGCCATCGAGTTTGCCCTTGGGCGCACCCAACGCCATTTGGCCGACGGCGTGGATATCGTAAAGAAATCCTCGACCGACGCGATAGGTCTGAGTCACAAGCGCCACGGAGTACCAGAGCTCCATCGGCTTGTCGTCCTTTTGATATGCGAGCCGTATCCGGATCGCGTCCACTCGGGCGCCGCCGTTTCCGGCGTCAGCCGCCGTCAGCCCATAGCGTTGGTGCACGGTCTGTTCGAGGACTGGCAACGGCTCGATCGATACCACCGTCATCGCAGGCCGCAGGTCGTTCAGCACGTTCTGGCGGAAATATTGCTCTGCGCTCAAGGGTCTTGACACGGGGCACAGATCGTTAGCCTTGTTCCCTGTGTGGATGCGCCGGTTGGGATCGGTGAGGTTGTGCAACTCTTGCGGGTCGTCGGAGTATTGCCAAGCGTAATTGGGAATGCCCTGGAATTTGGTGACGCCATCCGGGCTTGCGGCCTCCCAGAACACGGAAAAACTTTCGCTGAAACAGCCGGTCTTGCCGCCGTACATATGGATCGCGCCCTTGAAGTCCCAGGTGCTGGGAATCAACATTTCGATCGCCGGCGACAGCGCCTCGTTCGGGTCATCATAAGTTACCATGATTTGCGCCTTTTTCAAGAGCAGGTAAGAGCCTGAAGCAGCATTGGCCGCCGCTTCGTGTCCGGCAGGGGATGACGAGGACGCTTGCGGGGCGGTGTTGGACGGCGCGGGCGTGTCAGGTTGTGACAGGGGAGGCGCGGCCGGCGTGCCGCCGCCGGAACCGGCGTCACCCCGGGTTCCTCGTATGGCTTTGCCGATGGCCTGCTTGCAGCCGTCCGAAACCTCCGCTTGGTGCTGTTTGAGGCAGGCGACGATTCGTCCTCCGCCTGGCCTCACACCGGCGCACAGCTTCTGCACGTCAGAGGCGCACGCGGCCTGCACATCGGCCATGGCCTGCGGCGATCCAGCCTGCGCAGACAATAACTGCGGTCGAAGCACGCCATCGACAGTTGCTGCAAGCAACACGGCGAGAGCGCATCGGATGAACACCTCGGTTAATCTTGACATCGCGGCCTCCTGTCTCAATGGGGCAACGAAGCCAATGCCTCGCCCCGGATCGTGGGCTCACGGCGGATCAGATCAAATCGTAGAGTCGTCTCGCAGCATCGCTGCCGGATACTTCGCACGACACTGTCTTCCGCTCGGTCAGTAGGCCGAGCCAGAATTAGTTTGGTGAACCCCGTCCGTTCCCGTTGTCATTGTACAGCGGTCGGTTAAATCTCGTCACCTAGGCAGGGCGGATTAGGACCGATAACGCTCATGGTCGGTCTCCTCCCACCTGCCGCAGATGGTCAGATACTCGGACAAAGGCTGGGCGCAGCCAGATAGGTTCGGAAGTCGGCTTTGGTTCTCCGATTCCACCAGAGGAACGCCCGGTTTCTTCGGAGAAATGAGGGATTGCTGCACGCCGCAAGCTCACTTGGTTTCGGCGCAGTTCGGGTTCTATCGATAGCATCCTCAATAAAACCAGTCACAAGCCTGGCAAAAAATTTTCACTTCCTCCAACCCCAATCAAATCAGCCGTATAACTCCAAATTCTACCCCTCCGCAGCTACCCCCACCCATACACGTTGTCCCATTTCTTCGGAGATTCTAAGTTCAGGCTGATAACGGCCCAATTTCTTCACCTAAGGACCAAGAAAATGACGAACCTGAACGACAAGCCCGCCAAGGCCGACACGAACACCAATACCAGCCCTGCAACTCCCGCCCAAACGGGTCCCCGATCAGATGCAGGCAAGGCAATCTCGTCTAGGAATCCATGAAATGTTGCGCAGCAAAATTTCAATCGGTGGGCCGGAAACCAGCATGGCTGCTGCGCCCCGCACACGCTCATCCTGAAGCACGAAAGCATCGAGGATCATAAGGCCATCGAAGTTCTCTGGCGCAAACTCTTCGTGTCCAACAACGAAACCGAATATCACATGATCACTGAACTGGTGAACGCCGATTGGTTCCTCCAACGTGCCCCGCGCCCACGCCGCCGTCGAAGAAAGCATCTACAACTCCAATCCCGATCCTGCCACCTGGACCGAGGAACAACAGAAAACCCTCGCCCGCCACATGCGCTACAAAAGTGCCTGCAACAAGAAAAACCGACCCGAACAAACCTGGAAAAAAACTGGCGGACATGAAGAAGCAGGACGTGGCGCTTGGCTTCAAACCACCCAAGTTCAATCCTACCCAGCAAGCGCCTACTCATTAGCGTTTTTAGGAAATCCGAGTCCCACTCCCAAGGACAAGCGCGTCCAAAACTCCAACTCAACACCGTTCAAGCACCCCACGCCTCCCAACTCTCAGGAAAAACTCACTGGTTGGACAGCCCCTCTGCCTCCGGTGACTTCGCATGGCACCCGGAGTCCAAATTCGTTCGCCTCACCCAGCCTACTTCTCACCTGACTCCAAATACTGCACCAACCCCAACAAGGCTCCCCAATGATAGAACCGGTCGCTACTCGTCACATCATCACCGCTTCCCGTAATGGCGTTGTAGTTCTCATGCACATGCCCATGCTCCTGCCACTCCCGCAAGAACAAATTCCAAGACCTCTGTGCAAACTCCCGACGCACATCCCTCACCTCATAATTACGCAGCCCCAAATACACCAAGTAATTCATCGGCCCCCAAATCCGTCCCCGCCAGTAATTCTGATCCTTAAACGCCGCATCATCCCGGGCAATCGAAGGAATCACCCACTCGCCCCAAAATTCCTTCTCATTCAACAGATGCTCTTTCACCATCCGCGCCGTCTGCTCCGGAGTCGCCACATGCGCCAACATCGGATAGAAATTCGTAGGCGAAAGCCGCATCGACAGTTGCCCCGTCTTCAAATCCTTATTCAGAAACATCCCGGCTTGGTCGCTCCAAAGCGTCATCAGCGCCGCCTTGTACTTGCTCGAACGCGCCCGCAACTCCGTCGCCTCATTCAATTTCCCAAGCGCATCGGCAATACTCGCCAGCGCGTCGCAGTCCGCAACATACATCCCGATCAACCCAACATCTGCCATCATCAAATGATGTGTACTCGCGTCGAACGCCGCCGAGTCATACATCGGACTGTTATCCAAACCTGATTCAAGGATCGCTCCCTGTCGCGTGCCTCGCGAATCGTCATCCAAGTTAGCCGGCTGATTCTGCCCATCGCTTCCCCACACTAGATACTCGCCCTCGCTGCGATGCTCCGCCCACCACCGGTTCCATTTCAACAATGGACCAAACGCATCCTCCAAAAACCAACGCTCATGAAACCGTTTATAAACATCCAGCACAGTGATCGCGCCCACCGGCGGCTCCGACCTGTCTGAACTCTTCCAGTTCCCACCGCGCGCATAGTTCGGCACAAAACCTTCCGGAGTCGCTTCCCGCAAAACCTCGAGCGCATCAGCATACGCCAAATCACGGCTGCCAATTGCCGCCATCGACGCCGCAAAGAACGTGTCCCAGTCGAACAAAACATAGCCGCCCCATGACGTGCTCCACAGCCGGCTTACCGGCGAAATCACGCGCTTCCGTTCCGGCTCGTAGATCGTGTCCCACCCCAGCGTCGTCTCAATCGCGTCCCTTAATTGCGACTTCGCTACCGACGCCTCATAAGCCGCGCGTTGCTTCTCAACAATTCCTTGAATCTCAACCAGGCTGCGATCTCGTCCCGTGCTCAAGCCCACTGGCTCGGTCAAATCAGCAGCGAAATATGGACCGGTGACAGGAATGTTTCGCAGCTTAGCGTCCTTGCCTGCCAGGTAGAACACAACCGAACTCGTGCCACCTTGCGCCCGAATCACATGCCCTTCGCGCGTCAAACTTCCAGCAGAATTCCAGAACAAGCCAACCGAGAACACCACCGTAGCCGGAACATTTCCTGCATGCTCAACCGGCAGCGGAGTAACCAACAGAGCCAAGTCTTGCCCCACATGCGCACTCTGAATACGCATGCTGTGGCCGCGCCAAGTCAATCGCAGCTCGCTATAAGACCCGTCCCACGAATGCGGTCCAGGAAACACCTCTTCCGCACTCTTGTTCATTCGGCCAATCAATGCCTCGCTAAGGAAAGCGTCGGAGTACAGTGTAGAGTTGTTCTCAACACCGATACGCACGCCAATCCCAGCAGGCAACAGAACATGCGTAGTAACGCTATTCACATCCCAGGTATTCCACCCGCTAGCCAATCGCCGCTGCACCGTCTCGTACTGCGGGGACCGTTCCGCACCAAACGCAGTCAAGGCGACCGATAGAACAATTAACCACTTGCCAACAAGCATGCCCGAATTCTATCCAAGAGAACCGAACCTACTTCCCGCCCTTACTACACTGAACTGCACCGCCTGACACCGAACACCAACTCTCATACCCACCGCTGTAAAACGAACTGCCCAGCCACTGCAACCGGTCTGCCGGCAATTCCTTACCGCCAACACCCACAAAATTCTCCGCCTCATCCGGACTTCCCATGCCCGTGTATCTCGCCTGCTCCGGATATGGAAACACCGGTCTACTCCGATCCACCTTCCCAGGCGTCGCCGGCAGCAATCCCGGTGCACCGGCCGGCGGTCGCCCACTGCCTTGCGGCATCATCGGTGGCATCTGCCCATTCGCGCCACGTCCACCTGCGGGGCGTTCACCTGGAGGCGGTCCACCAAATCCACCTTGCCCGCCGCTCTCGTGCGTCGCCACAATCTTCCCGGGCGCGTTGCCCGATTCCACCCATTGCATAATCGGCGTCATCAAGTCCATATTGAAAGGCCCATCCCCGCCGCCGCAATGATAGCCGCCAGGAAATAAATAGAGCCGCGCAAACTCCTTGACCTTTGCCTCGCCCAATGTTCGCTGCATCGCTTCGTAGTAGGCAATCGTGTTCAATGGCGAAATATGCGGATCAGACCATCCGTGCCACAAAATCAACTTGTGGCTCAACCCGGCAAACTTCGAAAGATCCGGGTCAGTCGCGTCGAACACGCTATGCAGATGCGTCACCTTTCCAAAGTCTGGCGAATCAAAGTGCAAGTCAGCCAGCGTTAACTTCGGTTGCGCCTCCCAGGCGCTCAAATACCGCAATGTGCCCAGCGAGATGCTGCCGCTCATCACCATATCGTTTGGCCCGCGCGGGATATACACTCCGGCCCAAGCCAACTCCGATCCCGGTTGCGGACCGCTAATCACCATCTGATCGCCCTTGGCATCATGTGCGCCCTGATAAATCTTCCGCGCCACATCCGCCTGCGCCTCAGTCAAGCATTCCTTCGGATCTTGTCCCGTTTTACACACAACCGTTCCTGGATCAAAGTGACACGCCGTCGGGTCCGAAATTAAACCATCTTTCAAGCCATCGAGCGCATCGCAAGCGTTCAATACGGCCGCATGCAGAATCGGCAGTTGCGCCGCTGTCAAAATCGGCTTTCCGTCCGCATCGCGGTTCATAAACGCATTCCAGCCGTGATAGTAAGTGTTCTGCGTAATAAAATTCATCGCCGGCGCTCCCGCCGTGATGCCGTCAAAATCTTCCGGATAGCGCTGCGCCTCCATCAATGCTTCGCGCCCGCCATCCGAACATCCGGCGAAGTAAGAATATTTCGGCTTCTGTCCGTAATAGGCAGCCGAAATTGCCTTCGCCGCCAGCGTTGTCACATGTACTCCGCGATACGCAAAATCAATCGCCCGCTGCGGATGCCCATCGGCCCAAGATCCATCCATGCCGCCGCTATGTCCCATGTCCGTAGATGCCAGCACCAGTTCACCGTTCTGCGATGGAGCGCACCCAGAATCATTCCCCGTGTGAATGCTCAGCATTCCGCACAAGCCGCCGCACCCCGTTTGCACAAAGCGTTGCGTCCAAGTTTTCAGCGGCAGCCGCACTTCAAAACGTACCTCCGGCTCCGCATATCCGCTCACTTTGCAATACGCCGCAGGGCCTTGGCCAGTCACCTCAACCGCTTCCGTAATGTGCGTCGGCGCTTCGCCAGGCAGCGTAATCTGCGTGCGCGTAAGTTCCGAACACTCAACTGTCGGCAGAATGACTTTCAAGTCAGCCAAACCGGTTCTCGGCAGGTTTTTCGCGTCTTCATGGCCCGCTAATAGCCAAGCCGCGCACACTAACAATCCCAACCCGCCTATCCACTTCGATGTCATTTCATTCCCTTTCAGAAACCCGAAATCACCTGCGGATTCACGCGTTGAAACGCCGCGTCATATCTAAAAATGTATTCGGATCAATTGGGCGATCTCGCCTTGGCTGCAGGCAAAACCGAATTGCGATCTGGTTGCCTTAGCCATTCGGCATTTAGTCTACACCACGATCTAGCGAATCGTACCGTTGTCTAAGTTCGTTTCTGATTGCATTGCCAGTGCTTCCTGCGGGCTCAAAAACCTGTACCCGATATAGGCATCCGTCTTCAGATACACCGGTTCCGCCGGTGTATCTTCAATCTTCAGGCGTAACTGGCGAACAAAGGTGCGCAAATACTCCAACTCGTTCCCATGTTCCGGTCCCCACACTGCTTGCAGCAATCGCGCGTGGGCGATGGGAGCGCCTGCGTGAGCCATCAAATAATGCAGAAGATCGAACTCTTTCGGTGTGAGATGCAAGAATCTGCCCCGCTTCTTTATGGTCCGTCTTGAGGGGTTGATCTCAATCTCGCCGATCGAAACCTCGCCTGGCGAAGCATTCCCAAGCAAGCGCGAACGTCTCACCGCACTTCGCAATCTGGCCGTCAGTTCGCTGATGTGGAAGGGCTTGGTAATGTAATCGTCCGCCCCGGCGTCGAAAGCGCGCACTTTCTCATCCTCTGTTTCGCGGACAGAAAGCATGATGATGGATAAGCCAGACGATTGGCGCCGCATCTCGCGGCAAGTTTCTATCCCATCCATGCCGGGCAGGTTGATGTCGAGAAGCACTGCCTCAAATCTTTCAGTCCGGAACAACCGCAGACCTTCTTCACCGCTGGATGCCTCTTCTGTATCAAATCCGAATGCGGTCAGAGTAGTACGCAAGGCTAACCGGATTGCTGGTTCATCATCGACAATTAGAATCTGCCCTTGCGACGCAGAAATACTCGGTGGTTTTGAGATAGCTACAGCCATGATCTGTCTAGCTGAAATGTTTTCCTCTCAATCAGCTTAGCGGCAGGAGATAAGGAAGGTATAAATGCTTCTAAGGAATCTTTATTTGAGGTACGTAGCTAGCAGTGAGGCTTGGCGCCCGCGCCTCTAAATTAGGCCAGCAAAGCGTAAATAAAGCGCCCGCGCCTGGCTCGCTTTCCAAGAAAATGGTTCCGTGGTGGGCTTCCATGATTCGCTTCGCGACCGATAAGCCGAGTCCTGTTCCGACAACACGCGGCTCGAAACCAGGTGCGCGAAAGAATCGCTCGAATATGCGCTGCCTGTGCTCCGGCCTAACGCCTGTTCCCCAATTGTGCACCGCGATTGTAATGTCCTTAGCTGTTTGCGAAACGCGAATGGAAATAGGCGAATTCACGGTGGAATACTTAGCTGCATTATCCACCAATTGCGAAAGTGCGCTGGTAACGAGCTCACGATCGCACCTCAGCTGGATATTTGCGTCAAAACCGATCAGTTCTACTTCGTGCCCAACCAGTCGATGTCTCAGGTTTCTTAACACTGTAGTCGTAATATCGCACACCGAAGTAGCCTCAATCCGCAGGCGTATTTCGGCACTATCTATGCGTGAAGTCTCAATTAGACGATTTGTTAATTCGCTTAAGCGCTCAGCTTCACCATCCACGAGAGAAACCAGGTCGTGGTGCACGCCCGTTAACTCGTTCATTGCCAGCAGACCTGTGCTCGCAGTTCTGATGGCGGTGAGCGGCGTCTTAAACTCATGTGCCAGTGAGTCCAGAAGCGCCGTACGCAGTTCCTGGGTCCTGCGCTCCGCTTCGACGCGGCTCTCCTTTTCTAATGTTCGCGCTCGTTCCAGTGCCACTTCACTTAGCGAGGCAAGTGCGTTGGATGTTAGCTCTGAAAAAGCGGAACCCTTTAACGCCAGCACCGCTGCAGACTTGTTTGCCAAATGTAAGACTCGAATCCAGATCTGCTCCTGAAGTGATTCCGCATTATTGGTCGAAGCAAAGGCGTCCTTAACCATCTGTTCGAGCTTATTCTCGACTTTTCCAGCGGAATACGATAAGCCTGTCGACGCGTCATAAAAGACAACCGAGTCAGCAGGAAAGACTCGTGCAATCAGCCGCGCGATTTGGGTTCCAACTGATTCGCCGCGTTCTAGTGATAGTAATTGCCGCGAAACGTCGTACAGCCGTTCAATGTCCTCTTGGCGCTTAATGGCCCTTGATGACTCCAATTTTGCTTGCGAAGACAGCTGGCTCACTATCAACGCCACAATCTCTGATATAACGAGTGCCACCCAATTCTGTGGATCTTGAACGGCAAACGAAAAGGCAGGTGGAATCACAATGTACCAGAGGCACAGGTTAGCGAACAGGGAAACTGCGGTAGCCTCCCAGAAACCCACCTTCACCGCAACAACAACAATTACTAACAATTGAGAGAAACCCGTTGCTGCGAGATTTAAATGCAGTTGATGCGAGAGGAAGATCAGCGCACTGGATACGACGATTCCCGCCAAAACACCTCCGAAGGTTCTGCCGGTTGCTTCCACGTTTGAAGTATCAAATCAAAGCCGTGAAGATTGCATAAAGTTCTTGTTTTGCTATTGCTTTACGTGTTCCTGATACAAAGCTTATGCCTGCCTAACGATTAGCGCCCCATACTTCCGATAGTGGAGCGGCAACTATGAATTGCAAGAGATTCGCAAGCGTTGGGATCGCGCTACTGGCGATTGGTGCTGGCAGCGCATATGGTTATAAGGCACCCGCAAATCTATCAGCTAAGCAGTTGAATTATCTTGAAGCCAATGCGAAGACTGCGGACGAATATCGACAGCTTTCAAAATACTTTCATTATCAAGTGATGTATTACTCCACTAAGGCTCAATCTGTCCTCGACGAATACTCGCGTGGTTCGTCACGTTACCCAATGGCAACAAAGACGGTTACTCGTGTCGAGGTCATAAATCGGTCTTACGAAGATAACATTCGCAAGGTGGAGGAGAGCCGGATGGCAGCACAGAAATATGACGACCTTCTGACGTCAATTGGTTTCAACCCTGAAATTGAATCTTCCGCCGCCGTATCTGTAAAAGATCTTGTGGCCGACAACTCCGACAAGATTCCAACTGTAGCGACTCAAGCTGACTCACCGGTCAAGGCGATTCATTAGATTAATGAAGCAAAATCCCGCTGCGCGCCTGCGCCGACGAGGCAGGACAACTCGACTGTTCCTCCAAGTAAGGAAACTCCGTGATGCGAAGCTTGGCTGCTCCATAAGGCACTAAGTTCACCACTTGAAGCGTTTGATCCGAACTAACCGGACTCAACGGCAAAGGCCCGGCTGAGTGATCTACTTCTTGCCAGGCTGCCAAGCGTCTCACTTTGATTTGCAGTTCGATCGCGGGAGTCGTTGCGTTGAAAGGAATAGCTCCTGAATTGGACTCTTTTACTCGGATGGCGCAATCACCAAGTTCTGCTGCAAAATTCCAGGCGTGGCTCGATGTCACTTGCCAATCACCCGACTTCTCGGCGTACTTTTTTAGTTCTGTCCACTGTTCACTAAACGGCAACGAAAAAACAAGCGGACCACGCTCAAAAACTGCTGCATCGCGATACCAATGGCTTACTCGCGGCGACATGGGAAACGAAATACGAATGCTGTCGCCGTCTTTCCATTTATGACTCAGCCGATAGAATCCCGGGTGCTGGATATCCTCGTCCGACGCGACGGGCCGGCTACCGTTCAGTGTGACTTTCATGCCAACTGCCCACGCAGGAATGCGCAGCCACAGCGGAAAACTTGCTTCCGTCTTCAAGCGGACGGTTAGATCCACTTGGCCCCGGAATGGGTACGCAGTGTCTTCATCGATCGTGACTTGTGTTCCGTTGAGGTTTGCTTGCACTTGGTTTGGCGCATAGGCGCTCGTTACCAGACCGTCGTCAGGTGTAGCCATCCAGAGCGCACTCACAAGTTTCGGCCAGCCTTGGTGGAAATTTGCGGTGCAACATCCAAAATTCGGCTCAAGACCAAACAGATTTGAATCCTGGCCATTTGTGGACCACTGCCGTTGTGCTCGGGAGCACGCAATCTGGTTGGGCTGCTGATCGTATTGGTGCGACCACATATCGTTTGATATTGTTCCGGGCAGCGCGTTGTAGGCCGTGCGTTCCAAGCGGTCGGCCAATGTCGCGTCACCTAAAACAGCAAAATCGCGCTCGTACGAAAACATAGTTTCCACCACGGCGCACAACTCGCTTCCTTGTGAAGGGTCGGTGCCCGAAAAATGCTCATCCGCACTAAACATGCCGTTGGGTAAGCCATGATATTTGTCCAACATGCCCAGTTGGCGGTATAGCGCTGTCTTATCGGCAACATCGTGCGAGACTAGCCACCAAACGGGAGCAGCCTTCAATGCCATAGCGTTATTTACGCCATGGGTTTGCATGGCCATTTCAGGGATAGGCCCTTTTACATCCAGGCCCAGGCCATGCACGGTTTGCTTGCTGACAAATCGAAAGTTATTGAAATCAGCTTCCCAATCGAAACCCTGCTCGTGCAGAAGCTTCGCAAGTGCCAGCAAGTTGGAATCGCCAGTACGGTTGTACAACCAGAGCACGGAGTCCGCGTTGTCCTGCCATCGATATTTTCCCCAATCACGCAAGGGACGCTTGGGCAGTTCGTTCAACTCGAATTGAAAGTATTTCGTCACAAGAGGAACTACCCGTTGGTCGCCCGTGGCTTCCTGATATTGCGTCAGCACTTTCAACATGACCATGCGGGGCCACCAGTCGTCGTTACTTGCCGGACCGAATTGGCCGCTCCGCTGCTGGGAATTCAAGGTCCATTCCACCCAGCGCTTGGCCTTTTCTACCAGCTTCTTATCCTGTAACTGATACGCCAGCGGCAGCAATCCATCCAGATAATAAGGTCCGCGCTCCCAAGATTCACCGGTTCCGCCTAACCATCCGCTGTTGTCGCCAACATCCTTCCAAAACTCATCCAAATGTCCGGTTAGTCCAGCCGCCTGTATCTGTTCTTGTTGAAGCAACCACCCTTTCGGATGGATAGAGCCCAATGGCAGAGGATCAAACGCGTTCTCGGCCAGAGGAGCGCGATTCCTCACTACCGGCTGGCCGTACAAACTCCAGCAGCCAAGTAAAAGTGTCAGCGTTGCCGCCGGAAATGTAGTAGCCCTCATGAAGAACAGCTTAGTTCGTCGCCCAAAAAAAATCGCAAGCCGCTGACCAAAGATTGATGAAGATGTCGCTTACGTGGATGAGAGGTCCATAGGAAATGTCGTACAAAAAGGTCGTTGTCGTGGGTGCCGGCCCCATAGGGCTGATGGCCGCCATCGAAGCGCGCCAAAATTTCGTGAAGGATGTCACCGTCATTGAAAAGCGTTCGAAATACACCCGTAACAATGTTCCGTTTGTAGCCACACCCGTCATCAAGCATCTTCAGAAAGTCGGTGTCGCTAGTCAGGTCTTTCCAAAGCCGACTGAGGCACTGGCGCCGCTTTCCCGGATGGAGGATGCGTTATACAAGATGGCGGCAGCATCGGCGTAAAGGTTGAGCGTGGCTACGTGGTTGAAGGTTTGCTGGGTCGCGATAAGAGCCGCTTTGGCCGCTACAAGTCCATTGCGTTGACCATTCGTGAATGGGACGGCGCAAACAAGACTCACAAGGTCATGGGCGAAATCAAGACTCTGGATTGCGACTTGCTTATAATCTGCTCGGGTGGCGCGGCCGCTGCCGATCCAGTTGTGATCCAGAAGCTGGGCTTCGTTTTCCACAAACTCCACGCCAAGAACTACGGGGCTTACGGCGTCTTCACACCTCTGGTGCGTACGGGAAATGTTGATACGCAAGATGCAATTTTCAAAGGATTGAAAGCGGAGACCAACAAAATAGTAACGGGTGCCATTGACTACCACACGCCCGAACACAACTATCTTTTGGCCACTCTGGCGCAATGTCCACGCGATGATTTCAAAATGCTGCAGCGCGATTCCAAAAAACTACGCGAAATTCTGCAAGCGGTTGGTGAGACCATGACCCGGACCGTAATGACCGAGATCAAAGATGTGGAGAAGAATGTCGGACTCTTCAAAATTGCCATTCAGCGCGCGCAACAGTTTTATAGCGATGCTTATTCAGCTGTGCTTCTAGGCGACGCCGCGGTCACTCCGCACCCACAGGCCGGCACCGGCTTGGCTACCGGCTTTGCTGGTTTTGAAGAGTTGCAAAAGCTATTTGCGGCGCTGAAAAAGGCTGACCGTTCCGACGACAACGAATCCGTGTTCCAAAACTTCAATACGTCGTTGGAACTGCACGCTTCACGAAAGGCGCTGGAAGGCACTGGCTTAGTGCTCGACAACCTAATAAAACTGCTGCTTGGCTGGCGCGACGAAGTAGTGCAGGAAGCGTCAATAACCAGAAGCGTTGGAGCCAAGAAAATGGCTGCCGAGATGATCATCGCCTGCAACAAGTTGATCACCCAATTAAAGACCGAAAAAGCTGATTGCGTGGGTTTTGTAGATTTGCTGAAAGGTAATGCCCCGCAACTGCTGGATTGGGACTCCACTGTGGGCGAACTTTGGACCAGCATTGATGACACATATAAGGAAGTCAAGGCGTTCACTAACGGAATGAGCATGCTTACCGAGCGTTTAGCGAACATTGAACGTCTGCTAAACCTCAAAGCTGCCTGATCATCAAAAGGCTTATTCGATTTTGCCGCGGCTCACCTGAACTCGTCGGAGGACAGGCAAAGCAACGCAGTCCGATTCGCATCGGGGCGGTGTTTCCGAGGCGGTTGGATTTCAAAGAGTCGCCGTTTTTGTATCTTATCTCCACACTGTTGCCGGCAAAACGATCTATGCTTGTTTGATAGGCGCACAAGCGTGAACGAAGACGCTCCTATCACACAGCTTTTGACACGCGCACAGGCCGGCGACGCCAGTGCTTCCAATGAGTTGACCAGTATCGTCTACGCGGAGCTTCACCGCATGGCTGCCCGTCAAATGTCCGGCGAACGTTCTGGGCACACTCTGACACCCACGGCCCTGGTTCATGAAGCCTATCTGCGTTTAGCCGGCGTTGATTTGCAATGGGAGCATCGGCGTCATTTTTTTGCTATGGCGGCTACCATGATGCGTCGCATTCTAGTGGATCATGCCAAAGCAAAACGACGCAACAAACGCGGTGGCGGCACACTGGACGTTCCGCTGGACGGCCTTGAGCTGCCGGATAAGTTCTCCTCTTTCGATTTCCTCTCGCTGGACTATGCGCTGCAGAAGCTAGGCCAATTTGACGCTCGCAAAGTATCAGTTGTCGAATTGATATTCTTTGTGGGATTAACGCAAGAGGAAGCGGCCGAGATACTGAACACTAGTCCCGCCACCGTCAAGCGCGAATTGACTGCGGCCAAGGCTTGGCTCTACCGCGAAATGCATCAATCACCCCTTCAAGATGTCGACTCCTGAATCCAATTGGAGCCGCGTTCAGGCTTTGTTCCATGCGGCGTCCGACCTGCCTTCTTCCGAGCGCGCCGAATTCCTGGCTCGCGAATGCGATGGCGACTTGAATCTTGTAGCTGAAGTTGAATCGCTCCTCAATTTCAATGAACAACCCACCTATCTGATTAAAGGCGCGATTGAGGGCGCAGCCGCGGCGGCAACCGCAAGCTCATCCGACGACCAAGGCTTCATCGGTCCTTATAAGATCGTTCGACTTCTTGGCCGTGGCGGCATGGGCAAGGTGTACGAAGCGTTTCGCGCCGACGATCATTTTGAAAAGCGTGTCGCCATTAAGGTGATGTATCCCGGCGCTTTCGACGACCACCTGCTGGAGCGCTTTCGCATTGAGCGACAGATCCTGGCGAACCTGGAACATCCCAACATAGCCCGCCTTCTTGATGGCGGGGCCCTTCACGACGGCATGCCTTATTTAGTCATGGAATTCGTCGAAGGGCTTTCCATTGATGCCTATGCGAAACAACTCCAGCTTGATGTTCCTGGCCGCTTGGCGTTGATGCGCAAGGTCTTCCAAGCTGTCATTTATGCGCACCGCCATCTGGTCATCCATCGTGATTTAAAACCCGCGAACATTCTGGTAACACCGGATGGTGAGCCGAAGCTCGTCGATTTCGGCATTGCTAAACTGCTTGATCCGGATGCCGCTCTGGGCATGACGCGGACTATGGAAATGGCGCTTACTCCGGAGTACGCAAGTCCAGAGCAGATAAGGGGTGAAGCTACAACCACCGCTACAGATGTTTATGCCTTGGGTGCTGTTCTCTACGAATTGCTCAGCGGCCAGCGTGTCCTTAACCTAAACAATAAAAGCCTCGGCGAAATGGAGCGTGCCATCTGCCAAACGGATCCGCCAGCCCCTTCTGTCGCCGCATCCAAGTCTGATTCGCAGCTTGCCCACGAGCTGGCAGGAGATCTTGACACAATCGTCCTCAAAGCTCTGCGCAAGGATCCCGCGCAGCGTTATCCCACCGTCGAACGTCTGGAAGATGACGTGCGCCGTTATCTTTATGAGTTGCCCATCACGGCGCGTCCGCCAACGCTTCGTTACCGCAGTGTGAAATTCGTGCGCCGCCATCCGGTTGCCGTTGTCGCCTCTATCCTCGCGATAACGTTCCTGGTCGTTTTCGGCATCGGCATGGCGATTCTTGCGCGGCGTCTGGCTGTTGAACGAGATCGCGCGACGGAACAACAGGCGCGGGCCCAGCAAGTTTCAGAGTTTCTTGCCAGCCTGTTCAAAGTCTCCGACCCCAGTGAATCGCGCGGCAACGCCGTGACGGCGCGCGACCTTCTGGACAAAGGCGCCGCCACTATCACCAAAAGACTCAGCAATCAACCACAGGTGCAGACCGCCATGCTCGACACTATGGCCAAGGCCTACGAAGGTTTAGGCCTGTATAGTCGCGCTGAGTCTTTGTACAATGACTCGCTACACATTCGCGAAAGCCATGGTGCTGGAGCACCGGAATTGGCGCGCTCATACTTCAACATCGCGTTTGAAAAGTTCGCACGTGACCAGGATTACCCGCAGGCTGAAGCACTCGCATCCAGAGCACTCGCCATTTATCGCGCCAACGCTCATGGGCAATCAACCGATCAAGCTGAATGCCTGAATCTGCTTGGCAAATTATCGTCTGCCCAAGGCAAATATGCGGATGCCGTCCGTTTGCAGCGAGAGGCGCTTGCCATTGATACCAGGTTTTTAGGTAATTCCAATACCGCTGTCGCTCAAGTGGAGTCCGATCTGGCGGGCGCTCTTTCCTACCAAGGCGATCTTGTGCAAGCTGTCGCTCTCTTTCAACATGCGTTGTCCGTCCGATCCCATTTACTGGGTGAAGAAGATCCGAAAACGTTGGACAGCATGGAAGGCCTTGGGCTGACGCTGGATTCCCAACACAAACTCAACGAGTCGGAAATGTATCTGCGCAAGGTTCTTGCAGGCAGAAAAAGGCTTTATGGTGAGTTTCACCACGGGACCGCCATTGCGCTTGTCAATCTGGCAGACGTGCTGGATGACGAAAAGAAGTGGGATCAAGCTACATCACTGTTTCAGGAAGCTATTACAGTGCAGCGCCAGACAATGGGAGATACATCGCCCTCACTGGCATCCATGGAAAACGATTTTGCTCTGCTTTTACGGGATCAAGGCAAGTATGCTGAGGCCGAAGCTCAATTCCGTCAGGCTTGCGCGACTTACCAAAAGACTGTGGGCGTAGATCATCCGTTTTATGCGCTTTGTCTTATGAACCTAACGCGGACTTTGCTTGCTGAAAACCGCCTTCTATCCGAAGCCGAGATGGATGTTTCCCAGGCGCTTGCTATCGACAAAGCCAGATTCGGGGCGCTGGACCCCCACGTGGCAAGGGCTTCCACTCTTCTCGCCCAAGTCTTGGAGCAGCGCAAAAATGTAGTCGCCGCCGAGCGAGCCTATCAAGACGCCCTCAACATTGCGCAAAAGAATTCAGCGATTTCAAATGAACTTCGGGGCACCATAGAAACTCGTTATGGCGTCTTCCTAAGCAAAACGCACCGGCCTGGCGAAGCGCAGCCTCTGTTGCAAAACGCTCTGGCGATCGAGATTCAACTCCATGGCATTCAGAGCGATGAAGCAAACGAGGTTAAATCTGCACTTGCCGAATCGCAAATGACCGTCAAGAATTCGATTCGCTGAGTATCAACGTTTGTGCTGCGCCAGCCCTGTTGCTTCCCGCCGCTGAGTGATATTGCCATCAGGAATCACAACTGCAGTCCACGGTTCGTCCAAAGCCCTCACCCGGAAGCGCCAAGTCAGCTTGCTCGAGATATTGCTGAGTGCGACTTGCTTCGTCTCCGCGGACCCGTCCAAGTTGTCCACACGTATCGAGAACTTGTGTTCCCCAGCGCCCGAGCCATTGACTGAAATTGTGACCTCATCATCAATCATTTGTGAACTAACTTCGAAATTGACAGCATGCTCCGCCAGCAAGTTCACAAAGTAGGAGCTGCCAGGTAGAACTGTCAATGTCGTTGTTACGTCGTTGCCTGACACCGTGTAGTGGCCTTCCGCAACTTCAGTGCGAAAAGTTCCTGTGTCCATCTCCACTGGAACGCTTATGCTGGTTTGCGTCTTGCTCTCGCGTATGGTCACGAACTGATTGGCACCGCCTTTCGCCATACCTTCAATGATCGAAGGGCCTGCCAGATCTTGCATCAACCATAGCCATCTCCCGACTGGATGTGTCCAAACCTCTTTATAAGTCCAGCAAATCTGATGTGGCCAATACGGCGCATCGGCGAAGCCTTTCGTCTCGATGCCCACCGGCAGAGCGCCCACGATCTGTCCGGAGCGCACGCTATAAAGCGGCTGCCAGTTGTAGCCTTCGCCATACATAACGCTGGCCGCAAAAGGGTTGCGCCCGACTACCCACTCTGCTTGCGCTTCCGCCAGATCGGCCGAAGCGAGATCTCCTCTTAATCGCGCTGCCGTGGAAAGTCCTTTCGCCTGCGATAACAAGACGCTGAAGTTGCCGCGAAAATCGAACCAAACCGGGAAGCGTCTCAAATATGCATCGCCGCCCAGCGGAACGCCCTGTCGCACTTGCTGTACAAATGAGTCTTCATCGGCTGCGCGTAATGGCGTCCAGCCTTGCTCTGCGCGAATGCTACTGGCTTCACTCTCGCGAAAGACGCCCGCGGGCAGCACTTCGAACGGTTCATCCAACTTCGCCGCGACTTTCGCGTAATATTCGGAATAAAGTACCTCGGCCGCGTACCATTTCATCCAATCTTTGTCATCGGGAAACATTTCGCACATTCGCGCCAGCGCAACCAGCGGAGCTTGTTCCTCACCCTTGTGAAAGCGATGAAACAGATGCTGGCGGTCCGGACCCGTATAGAAATATCCGGCCAGCGGGACGCTCCACGGCTGAATCTTCCGCTCCTGCGATTTCACAATTGCACTCGCCATCGCCGTTGCATAATCGGCATACACATTGTTACCCGTTGCTGCGTACAAATTCGCTGAAGCAAGCGCCGCAATCGAGATCACTTCTAACTCATCGGACTGACCATATACAGCCTTTTTCGGCTCTTCCGTCTTTCGACCTTCTACCGCAAAGCGCCAATCCTCTTCGGCGATCTTCAGACTTCGAGCCGCCAATTCCGGATCGCTGCTACGCAACACGCGCCCCGCCAGAGCCTCCACCGCGGCAACCTGAAAATTCCAATCAGGACGATTCACGGCTTTGCCAAAACGGTCGTCTCCATCGCCCATAATGTTGTTTGTCCAATAGCTGATGAGCTGCCCCGTGGATCGATAACCGTCCCCGAAACGTGTCTTCAGAGTCCAATTCAATCCCCACTTCGCTTCTTGAATGACTCGCGCGACTAACTCGGGATCCTGTTTCCGGTGCGTGAGCCGGTCCGCCAGATCCAGCAACGCATAAGCGATCATAGGCGTGTTGCCGGTTGCTGAAAGATCTCCCGCATCGTGATATCCGCCATTTACTACAATGCGCGAACCATTGTGTTCTGTATAGCAATCCTGGTGGCATATGCCATGTACCCCGGGGATTTCGATCCCGCAGCGCTCGGCGTACAAAAAGTTAACCGCTTTTAAAATGCTGCTGCGCCAAAGGTCGTCGCCAATATGAAAAGTGCGAGTGGAAACGTTACCAGCCCGCAAGAAATAATCGCCCGCCTTCTGAACTTCGGAAAAATCCATTACTCCAAACGCACCCAGGCTTGTTGTCTCAGTTTTTATCGGTTTGGTTACTACAACCTCGTTTGTGTCGGCGCGCAACAGACTGAATGCCGCAGCTGCAAGCCCGCTCGCAATTGCCGATTTAGGCGCGCCCAGACCATATCCACTGTTGCTGTAGGCGATGTCACCTGCCGCGACATCCCAACCTTCCATATGATCTGCCGGCACGTCTTGCAACTCCAATTGATCTAAATAGAAGACAGACTGGTCTCCCGGATCAGGGAATTTCTTGGGGAGTGAATAAGCGAACTCGAGTCCCGTCACCTTGTCTCGATCCAGCGGCCCGATCTCCCAAACTAAATGGTTCCACGTGTGGTTCTGCAGATTTAGCGATTCGTTGCGTCCTTCGTTATAACGGTCCGGCAGTTTATGCGCGCCATCATTTTGTAGATTCAGCGAGAACGAAATGGCAGGCGCACCCACAACATCTGCATAAATCCAAACCGAAATCCGGTTGTAGGCTCGCCAATCGTCACCATCAAACCGGCGCGTAGCCACAAGGTCTTCCCATTCACCCACGCCTTCCACTCGCGCAACGCTGTCTGTGCTTCGCATGCGGATCGAGTGAGCGCCTTGCCTTAAATGCTCTGTCGAAAGCAAAAGGTCGCCTGCGCCGCGGAATGTCCAATTTTGCAGATCTTGCATGTTGTCCAGAAGCTTGGAATGCAGCACTGGCTTTGCTAGCCAGCGCGCATACGCACCCTTCTGTAAATCCGCACTTAGAGGTCTTACGTCCGGCGTTTGCGCCTGGGCGACGCTCGCGATGCCAAGAAGGCTTGCCAACAAATAGATCATTGCGCGATTGAACTTTGTCTGAATGGCTTCAGTTTACGCGATCAACCTGGCGGTGGTGGCAGTTCCAGCGGGAACAGGCTTTATTCGCTGCAGCTTTAAGAAATGTCTTAGACACTGCTCCCGAGCCATGAATGCCTTAACCAGATGCGGTGTATCAAATAAGGATTTCGATTGAACTAAGCGACCTCATCGAGCCCAGCAATTTTGCCAGTTTCGATGCTTTAAATATCTATTTCCGGCCAAATTGACCTTTGCCGTCAATGAATCGGATTACTCCTAGGGATCGGGGGAGATCGAATTCCCAACCTTATTGTTTTGCCCTAACCTCTTGGCATTCGTGCGTCGATAGTTCCCTCGTGAAAGCTTCGCGCCAATCCAATAAGGTGAACGGTCACAGCAAGTCGAGAAAGTCGAAAGGATCATCCTTGGATACGTCAACAATCAACTCGCCCAGCCCTAACCAGCAGATTCCAACGGCTAGTAACGAGCCTCTGATCCTCTCAGGACCACTGGATCAATACGCTGCTCAAACCTTAAAAACCGATGTCCTTCGTTTCCTGAATACCAGCGAAAATGCGGTTCTGGACTTTGGCGATATAGACCGAATGCACGCGGCGTCGCTGCAAGTGCTGCTAGCCCTGCAGAAGGATTTGTCCGCACAGGGACGAAAAGTCATCTTGAAATCCGTGGACTCCGGCCTACGAAAGATTTTTAACATTTCGGGAACAGAAAGCTTCTTCGAATTTTCGGATGGTTCGCATTGAGCATGGAACATCAAACTTTGGAAGAGCCAGAGACTCTCGAGGAGCGCGTCGCGACCGCCATTCCGGTTCTCGACGTAATGGAAACTCAGCTCAAGCAAACTGCGAGCCAGATTGAAACCGCTGTGGTTGATGTCTGCAACCGTTTTCAAAATATGGTTGAACGGGCTCGTGCGGGCGTTACCAGCGCATCAGAACTGCTTGCCGGCGATTCCAGGGGCCAGTCACGCGAATCCATTGGCGCACTCATTGAAGAAGCGCAACAGACTATCGAAACCCTACTGGATCATACCCAGCATTCCGCAAAAGTATCGCAAAGCGCTATCGAGCGTATTAATCGAGTGCAGCATGCAATCGATGACATAACGAAGTCCTTGGCGCAATTGGACGATATCACCATTGGCAATCGCCTGCTGGCGGTAAACGCGCGTATTCAGGCCGTTCACGCTGGTGATAGGGCCGCTGGATTTGGCGGTGTCGCTAATGAAATTGCGGTGCAGGCCCGGCGTTCGGCCGAGATCGTCGATTTGATCCGCAGCGTCTCACAGGATTTGCGCAACGTCGCACATTCCGCTTTGACCGACTTGCAGGTGATGGCGGCGGACGATCAGCGCGCTCTCGAGCGCAGCAAGCAGGAGGTAGATCGCGTCCTGGAGGATTTTCGCCGTATGCACGGGCATACGCGCCAGTTCATCGAAACAATGACGCGTGAAAACGCTTCGGTTGCTGACGAAATCTCTGCTGCCGTACGTTCGCTTCAGTTTCAGGATCGAATCAATCAGCGCATGGCTCACGTGATCGGTGAGTTGGAATTGTTACGGACGGCGTTTACCAAACATTGCGATGGCGTCTCGGTCGATACCCAGTCAGTGCTCAACCGTTTGTCAAGCCTATACACAATGCATGAAGAGCGCAGCGTTCTTGGCAACGGCGACGCAGCCTCGAACGCAGGCGACGTGGAGCTGTTTTGAAATTTGTACAGAGGGAACTAAAGGAACAGAATGTCTAAGAAAGCACTCATCGTCGACGATTCGGCATCCATGCGTCAAATGGTCGCCTATACTCTGCGTCAAGGTGGATTCGATGTGGTGGAAGGCGAAAACGGTCAGGATGCCCTTAATAAGCTTCCCGATCACAAAGTCGAAATCATTATTACTGACTTGAATATGCCTGTGATGGACGGCATCACTTTTATTCAAAAGGTGCGTACGATGCCTGCGTTCAAGTTTGTGCCGATCCTCATGCTGACAACTGAAACTCAGTCAAATAAAAAGGAACAAGGCAAGGCTGCGGGTGCTACAGGCTGGATCGTCAAACCCTTCGATCCGGATAAGCTCTTGCAGACCGTCGCTAAAGTCTTGCCGTAAATTCCATGCGTGCAGTGAGTGGCCCATATGAAGATTGATCTTTCACAGTTTCGCGAGACGTTTCTACAGGAAAGCTCTGAGCACGTTGTCGACATCGAAGGCGGCCTCCTTCAGTTGGAGTGCTGTTCGGCCGACGACAACACCTTGAATAGCATCTTCCGAGCGGCGCACTCCATAAAAGGTGGCGCTGGGGCGTTCGGTCTTACAGATGTCGTCAAATTCACCCATGTCCTGGAAAATCTCTTCGACCAGATGCGCGAGCACCGCGTTGTGGTCTCGCCTGAACTGATTGCTCTGCTGCTTCGCGCCAACGATCTGCTAAAGGACTTGATCGCATCCAAGGAGGGCTCGCGACCGGTTGGCATCGACGAAGTGCAGCGCTTGCTGGAAGAAGCCGTAGCTGCCGGTTCCGGACAGACCACGGTTGGAACTTCAGTTGCCCAGCCGATCACGCGGTCTGCCGCCGAGACTCTCTATTGCGTCACCATCCGACCCACAGCTGATTTGTTTTCTATTGGTTCCGATCCACTGCTCCTTCTACGTAATCTGAGCGACCTGGGCAAACTGCAGGCTGTTCATGTCAATCTGGAAAGCCTGCCGCAGTTATCAGTCCTTTCAACGGATACCTCTTATCTCGGCTGGGATGTGGACCTGCTAACGCTTGCAACCAAGGCTGAAATTGACGAAGTTTTCGAATTTGTTCTCGATTGTGCCACGATCGTGATTACCGATAAGTCAGATGTTCGCCCGGCAGGGGTATCGGCTTGTGCAAATACAACCGCGAAAACCGTCGCAAACATTGCTGAGCATTCCAATGCATCCGCTTCCAAGTCCGCCGGCAGCCGCACTGACAATGCCTCCGTCCGCGTTCCAACCGAGAAGATCGACAAACTAATTGACATCGTCGGTGAAATGGTCATCGCCCATTCGATTACCACGCGCTTAGTTGAAGGCCTTTCCGGCGACGCCAACGCTGCCCTTCAAGAATCCGTTGCCACGCTCGAACGCTATATCCGAGAACTGCACGAGCGCACAATGTCGGTTCGTATGCTGCCGTTAGGATCTCTGTTTAGCCGCTTTACAAGGCTCATTCACGATCTTGCGGTCAAAACCGGTAAGAAGCTGCGATTGGTTACTGAAGGCGACGACACGGAAGTTGATCGTGGCATCCTCGAGTTGATTGGCGACCCGCTGACCCACGTTTTGAGGAATTCTGCGGATCACGGCATCGAAATGCCGGATATCCGGATCAGAGCGGGCAAAAATCCCGAGGGCACTATAACATTGCGCGCCTCCCACCAAGCTGGCAACATCTTAGTCGAAGTGATTGACGATGGAGCCGGGCTCAATCTGGCGCGCATACGCGAGAAAGCTGTCGCACGCAATCTGATCGAAGCCGACGCCATCTTAAGCGATGAAGAATTGCGCATGCTGATCTTCCAGCCCGGATTCTCAACCAAGGACCAAGTGAGCGATCTTTCCGGTCGGGGTGTCGGCATGGATGTCGTCAATAAGAATGTTGCTGCACTAAACGGTAGCATCTCCCTCGATAGTGTTGAGGGAGTCGGTACACATATCAAAATCCAGTTGCCGCTCACTCTGGCAATCATGGAAGGGCTTATCGTCCGCGTCGAAACTCATAGCTTTGTTGTCCCGTTAGTGTCCATCGTCGAAACTGTTTGCCTACCCTGCAGTCAGATACATAATATTGCCGGCAAGGGTGACGTGGCAATCGTAAGAGAAGAAGCCATTCCCTTCCTCCGCCTGAAACGCCTGTTCGGACTGCAGCCGGACGAGGAGCAAGTCGATAGCTTGCTCGGTGATCGCAAGCTCATCGTTGTTGTCGAGCACAGTGGCCAATATGCTGCGTTGGAGATCGACGAACTACTGGGTCAGCAACAGATTGTCGTCAAGAGCCTGGAACGCAATTTTGCCAAGTTGGAAGGCACTGTCGGTGCAACTATTTTGGGTGACGGAAAGGCTGCGTTGATATTGGACGCGCATGCTTTGATCACACGCCGTTCTAAATCGCAGGCTGAGGCCGGCGGGAAACAGAGTATGAGCCTGGTTGCATAGCCAGGTGAGAAGTTCTTAAGGATTAGCGAAATGACTTGGTTTAAAAACTTGAATGCGATGCCGAAGCTAATGCTCAGCTTCGGCGTGATACTAGCTTTCACCGTTGGAATTGGGATTGTGGGCCTTCACAATCTATCTACACAAGCAACCCAAAGTGACCTATTGTTTGAACGGGACATCATCGCCTTGATGACCACGAAAGAGTTCGAAGCGACTAAGTCCAAGATCGCCTCAACCACCAAAAGTGCCATAATCGCCGCGGCAAAAGCTAGCTCGAAGAACGACCCGGCGATGAAGGCCGAAGTACAAAAGCAGCAGGCGGACTTCGAAGAGCAGATGGAGCAACTTCAATCTGAAGTCAAGCTCATCGCCTCGCTAGCTTACAGTCCGAATTTGAAGTCAGTCGTTGACCAGATCGATAGCATGTTGCCTGAATATGAACAGCGCAGCCGCAATGTTTTTGATGCCGCCCGGAGCGGCGATTCCGTTAAGGCCAACAATGCTCTGTCCGCAAACGCCGATTTCAACGCCCAACTGGACGCGCTTGGCGGTCAGACCTATAAAGTCAAGCTAGCAAATTTCGAAGAGCTACGGACAGCACAAAAGGAAAGTGCTAAAGGTACTCGCTCCACCATGTTGTCTTTGCTTGGCGCCGCGGTTGCCATGGGCTTCCTAATGAGCTATTTCATTTCGCGTGGCTTCTCGGTTCCGCTTATCGCTGCCGTAAGCCTTCTTCAGAGGCTAAGCAAGGGCGATCTGTCGCAACGTTTTGTTGCCAGCTCAAGCAAAGATGAGCTAGGTCAGCTTGGCGCCAGCTTAAATGCAGCCATGGATAGTATGGACCGCGCTCTTTCCGAGGTCGGGGAGTCTGCAAAAAACCTAAACGCTTCCTCGCAGCAACTGGCGCGGGCCGCCGAGGCGCTCGCAACGGGCGCTCAGGAGCAGGCTGCCAGTCTCGAGGAAACTTCCGCTAGCTTGGAAGAGATCACCGCTACAGTTCGTCAGAACTCGGACAATGCTAAGCACGCCAGCCAGTTGGCTGTTTCTTCGCGCGACTCGGCCGAAAAGGGAGGTGTCGTCGCGACCGAAACGATGGCGGCCATGGCCGAGATTAAGGCCTCATCTTCCAAGATCTCTGAAATCATCACAGCAATAGATGAAATCGCTTTCCAGACTAACCTGCTCTCAGTGAACGCCTCTGTTGAAGCTGCGCGTGCTGGTGTCCACGGCAGCGGATTTAAGGTTGTTGCGACCGAGGTTCGCAATTTAGCCCAGCGAAGCGCCTCATCCGCAAAAGAAATCAAAGCTCTTATTAACGGTTCCGTCAGAAAAGTCGAGAACGGCTCTGTTCTGGTTACTAACTCGGGCACCACTTTGAAGGAAATTGTTTCCTCTGTCAAGCGCGTCAGCGACATCGTTGGCGAAATAGCCGCGGCGTCACAAGAACAAGCCACTGGCATTGAACAGGTGGGCAAAGCCATGGTTCAGATGGACCGTGTGACACAATCCAATTCATCTCAGACCGAACAACTTTCAGCTACTGCCGCATCTCTCGCCAGCCAGTCGGCTCATCTTGATGATCTGGTGTCGCGTTTCGTTCTCAGTTCGTGCTCCGCTGCCGCCGGCGATCCTGAGCCTTCCGCACCGGCGCCAGCCTCTGCTAAGCAGAAATCGTCGCGAGAAATTCCTAATTCGCGCCCTGCGTCTGCCGATGCGGTAGATGAGGATCAAAGCGCCAATCTTCAGAGCATGGCCCGCAACGTCGGCCAGTCGATTATCGCCAAGACTCACGATCAGGAATTCGAAGAATTTTAGAGGAATTGAGGAATCACGGAAATGGTTGCCAAAATGCTAGGAAGCGATGTCGCAGAGAGGGCTCAGGAAGAGTCTCGTCAGGTACTTACGTTTCTGCTTAATGGGCAGGATTATGGTCTTGAATTAATCAAAGTTCAGGAGATCCGTGGGTTTACGCAAATCACTCCTATCCCCAATATGCCTGCGCATATAAAAGGTGTCATGAACCTGCGTGGTGCCGTGTTGCCGGTCGTCGACATGCGCACTAAATTTGGCATGCCGCAGGCCGCCTACACTAAATTCACGGTTATCATCATTGCGCATTCCGCTGGAAAAAGTGTGGGCCTCATCGTCGATTCCGTGTCCGATGTTCTGTCGACCTCCGATGCCAGTATGCAGTCGCCTCCGGATTTTGGCGAAACCACAGATGCGCGTTTTGTCCAGGCACTCATCAAGTCTGGCGATCACTTGGTTGTCTTATTAGACCTCGAAAGGCTATTAACCGAGAGTGAGATCACAAAAGCGACCGTTAGCGAAGCTGCCTGATGCCAATCGCCTGCGACACTTCGGAAGATCTAGGAATCACGAGCGGCATTGCGATCAGCGACCGCGAGTTTCAGCTTTTTCGCAATCTTATTTATCAGCATACCGGCATCTCCCTGCGGGAGACCAAAACGACAATGCTCAGCGCTCGCCTCAGTAAGCGTCTCCGCCAGTTAAAGTTGCCGACATTCGACGCCTATTATAAGTTTCTGCAAAACCATGGACCGGAAACCGAAGAGTTTCGTTTGCTTGTCAACAGCATCACCACCAATAAGACCTCTTTCTTCCGCGAGAATCATCACTTCGAATTCCTGGCCGCGCAATTGAAGCATCACAAGAGCGCGAATCCTCTTCGCATCTGGAGCTCGGCGTGTAGCACTGGTCAGGAACCCTATTCGATCGCCATGACGGTGGCCGAGGCGTTTAATTCGCTTCAAGGCCGTGACATCCGCATACTGGCATCGGATATAGATACGCAAGTTCTCCACCAGGCCGAGCAGGCGCTCTATGATGAAGAACTTTATGACGATATCCCAGCCGCATTTCAGTCGCGCTATGTCAAGATCGAAGGGAATAAGTTTCGCGTTAACCGCGAGCTTCGCGACCTCATTACCTTTCGTCACAAAAATCTGATCGCTCCATCTTGGGGCATTAACATCAAGTTCGATTTCATATTCTGCCGGAATGTTCTCATTTATTTCGATCACGCCACGCAAGATCAAATTCTACGAAAGTTCATTAGCTTCCTCAAACCTCACGGTTACCTGATTGTCGGCCATTCTGAACATTTGCATTGGTTGAACGAATTGATCGAGCCGGTTGGGCGCACGATCTACCGGTTGCGGAGCTCCACATCCCGGAAGGAGTAATACATGAAAAAATCTCGAGTCTTGATCATCGACGACTCCGCTCTTATGCGGCAGATCCTGCAACAGGTGTTGCAGTCCGATCCGGCGCTAGAGGTTGTTGGCGCCGCTAGCGATCCTTATGTAGCCAGAGATAAGATCAAAGCTTTGAACCCCGATGTCCTGACGCTGGATGTCGAGATGCCGCGCATGGATGGTCTGACATTCCTCGAAAAGTTGATGAAAGGTCATCCCATGCCGGTGGTCATGATCTCGTCGCTCACCGAAAAAGGCTGTGACACAACGCTTCGCGCTTTGAGTCTTGGCGCCGTTGATTTCATCACTAAACCAAAACTCGACGTGAAAACCGGCACGCTCGACATTGCCGATGAAATTGTCGCCAAGGTGAAGGCAGCAGCTTCGGCGCGCGTGTTTGCTCGATCGAATTCGAATGGGACATCGCTCCATACTCCAGCGCCTGTCGCCTACCTCTCGCAGATTAAAGCGACCCACAAAATCGTGGCCATTGGGGCTTCCACTGGCGGTACGGAAGCGCTCAAGGAACTGCTGGAAGTATTGCCGGCCGATTTTCCGGGTATTGTTGTAGTCCAACACATGCCTGAAAAATTCACCGCGCAGTTCGCCAAACGCCTGGACTCACTTTGCAAGATCAGTGTCAAAGAAGCTGAGGATGGCGATCGCGTTCTGCCCGGTCATGCGCTTATCGCGCCCGGCGGCAAGCATATGCTGCTGGTTCGGCGAGGCGCTGAATACTCGGTGAAGATCGTTTTGACCGAACCCGTAAACAGACATCGCCCGTCGGTTGACGTTCTGTTCGACTCCGTCGCCGAACAAGCCGGCGGTAACGCTGTTGGCGTGATCTTGACTGGCATGGGCAACGACGGCGCTCGCGGCATGCTCGCTATGAAGAACGCTGGCGCTTTCAATGTCGCTCAAGATGAAGCCTCTTGTGTCGTTTTTGGCATGCCAAAGGAAGCGATCGCTATGGGCGGCACTCACGAAGTGCACCCACTCAATAAAATCGCTCCGGTCATCGCAAAACATCTTTAAATGACAATCCTAGTTGCCAAGACGAGCAGACAAAGTCTTGGTCCATTCTTGAAGGAAGGTCTTCTGACCCTCCCGGTTTCGAAACCAGGAATCAGGACTGAAGTATAGATCTGTCGCCGGAATCACGTGTACGAATATCGCCGGGTTCTCTCGCTTCCAAATCCAAGCCGCGCGCCGGGTATGGTAATTGCTCGTGACTAAGTCAATCGACTTTATGCCGCGAGCCTTCAGTTGCTGACCAAGATACTGTGCCTCGGTCCGTGTTGAGCTCGCTTGCGCTGGTAGAGGAATAGGCTCAAACATCGCTGCCGGATAGCCTCGACGCCCAGCATAAATAATTGTGTCATCCGAATCATGCCCTAACAGATTTACTGGGCCGCTCACCAGTATCATCGGGGCGTAGCCGCTCTTTGCCAGTTCAGCCGCCCGAAGAATGCGAGTCCCGAACGCATCGCCGCCCAGCACAAGTATGGCGTCAGCCTTTATCGGACCATCGTCCTCAACCAGTGCCCAACCGGCTGATGCCAAGATGTGGTCGCGCAGGAGCCAAGAGCCAGTGCAGATTACCAGAATAATTAACAGGAAAGCGAGGCAACCTCTTGGCCGCCCAGAAGGTTTCGGCAGGCCTATTCCTCGTCTGATTTCGTTGGGTCGGTACGCGAATCCAAACTGCCTACCGCTTTCAGCTTCTGAAACATTTTTTCAATTTCGTCTTCGTCCGAACGGCTCATCATGCGGATTGGCTGCGGTCTCGGGCCACCCTGAGCTGTTGTACTCGCTAAATCAGGCATCCCGGACCAAGCCACATAGTCGCGATAGGCAACCCCGTCAAAAGTAGCCAAATAGGAGCTCTTCCTCAAACGGTGCAGCAGTTGTTCAGCCCGCTTTACTTCACCTGGATAGATGAGCAAGCGCTTACGGCCGTTTGTAAGCTTGATCCGCATTACAAGCGGCGCAATGATGCGTATGCGATTCACCTCTGTGACTTCTCGCCACGCGATGGCACGGTCTCCAATATTGAATTGCATTTCGCCTACTTGAATACAGGGACGGGCTGACAACCAAAGGAGTGACAAGGCAACGAGAGAACAAATCGCGCCGGCAATCAATAGAATTGGCGATCTAAAAGCCAATGAAGCGAGCAAGGCCGATAACACAGCCGAAAGCCAACCCGCGCGTGCGTATAAGCGGGAAGGCACAAATGTTTCGACACACGGCTCCATGTCTTCAGGCTACTCCCTCCTCTTCTGGTCAGTCAATGCGAGCGACCAGAACATTTGTTATTAGACCGTTTATTCATTGACTCCGGGTTGAGATAGCGTACTCTTCGTTTGGTACGGGTGGTTGGCGGGTCATGATGATGCCCTTGCGGACGTAGTCCAATCCGCTGGTCGCGGTGAAAAACGCCGTCAACAGAAGTGCGGTAATCTCCAGCCAATCTAACCAGTTGTAGCCCGGAGCCGCTGCATGAACCAAGACTAACAGCACAAAGCAGATTTGGAAGAACGTGCTGACCTTACCCAGAATGCTTGGAATAAATCGCCTTCGATTACGGAAGATTCGCAGCAGCACCGACCCCAAAACGATTACCAAATCGCGGCCAATGGCAAGAGCCAGCATCCAAAACGGAACTAATCTCACGTAGCCCAGGGCCAGGAACAATGTCACCAGCAGCGCTTTGTCCGCCAGTGGGTCCAAAACCACGCCTGTTTTCCCGGTCACGCCCAGTTTGCGAGCTGAAAAACCGTCCAGCCAATCGGTAATCGCGGCAAACGCCACCAGATACAGGCCCAATTGGAATTCGTGCTTCAGCAGTAACCACGCCAGAAGTGGCGAAGCAAGGAAACGTGCAATTGTGAAAGCATTTGGAATCCAGCGCAGTGACACGAAAGCGATCGCTCTGCTATGAGGCTATCGCAGACGCTACTGTTTCGCGGACTCTCGGGAAGGTAACCACCTCATACAGCGACGAATCAGACATGATTTTGTTGACCAGCGCCACATGCATCGCATGTCCCGCTTTTTCCGCGACCACACTTCCCAGAATTGGTAAACCAATTAGCGCCAAATCGCCAATCAGGTCCAAAGCCTTATGCCGGCAGCATTCGTCTTTGAACCGAAGTCCGCCCGGATTTACCACCCCGTCGCGGCTGAAGCAAACGGCATTGTCCAGAGTTGCTCCGCGAATCAGGCCCATATCGCGCATCTGATCCAATTGGTCCTCAAAGCCGAATGTCCTCGCGGGAGCAATGCAGGCCGCGTAGTTCTCGGGAGTAACGTCAATTTCAAGTCTTTGCTCACCTACTAGCGGGTGGTCAAAAACGTTGTGGCAACGTAAACTAAAATGCTCGCCCGGAAGAATGGCAATGGATTTACCGTTTGACTCAACAACCACTTCCTTGACGATCTTCATGTACCGCCGCAAACGTTTGGATTCTTTCCTGCCCGCTTTCTCCAGCAGTTGCACAAACGGAAGTCCGCTTCCATCTAGAATTGGCAACTCCAAATTGTCCAGTTCCACGAACGCGTTGTCGATCTGCATGCTATACAGAACGCTCATCAAATGTTCCGTCGTGGATATGAAAATCCCCTTCGGATGCATCAAACTAGTTGCGTAACTGACGCGCTCTACAAATTCCCAACTGGCTGGAATTCGAGTGTTTTCAAGGTCGGTTCGAATGAATACAATTCCCGTGGCGGGGGGAGCAGGTAGAATGCGTAGGTTTACTGGTGCGCCATGGTGGAGGCCAACCCCGCTTACTTGCACAGGGCGAGCAATCGTCGATTCAAAATGCATACGGATTGTCTCAATTAGAATACCAACCGACTCGGACCACGGTTTCTAATTTAATGATTCTAATCGGCTTATCATCACAAAGTGTGTCTTTTTTGCCACGGAGTCGGGGATCGTAAGCGGCATTTGTGTCATTTCAGCCGCATAAACTACCAGCCTCTACGTAACCTTGGAACACTTCGCATCGTTCCTCATGAATCCATGTTTGTCCCAAAACTCAAACGTATTGCTGTCTGCGTGTTCTGCACCTCCATGCTTTATGCCGCTGAAAATGTAGACTTGGCGGTTGTAAACAGGATCAAAACCGAAGCCTTTACCGATTCCAAGGTGATGGACACAATGTTCTACCTTACCGATGTCTACGGACCCAGGCTGACTAATTCTCCGAACTACCAGGCAGCCGGTGACTGGGCCGTAAAGCGTCTGCAGGAATTCGGCCTAACGAACGTCCACCAAGAAAAATGGGGACCCTTCGGCAAGGGTTGGGTAAACAAACATTACGAAGGTCACATAGTTGAACCCCAATATTCGGCTCTCACCGGCGTTTCTCTTGCCTGGACTGCCGGCACCGAAGGGCCGATCACGGCCGAACCCATTCTTGCATCCATCCATACCGAAGCCGACATGGAAAAATTCAAAGGTAAGCTAAAGGGCAAAATTGTGATGACATCTGAAGCACGTGACCTGCCTTTGCCCATAACTGCCGAGTCACACCGCTACACCGATGCAGAGTTAGAGTCGGAGGCTACTGCGCCAGATCCCGGAGTTGCGCCGCGTCGGCCCCCAACTCCCCCGGGTACACCGGTCCTGTCCCGCGAGGAACGCCAGAAACTACAGGAAAAGATCGCCACATTTCTTCGTGATGAAGGCGTCGTATTGGTTCTTTCGGCTAGTGGCAATGGTGACGGTGGAACGATTTTTGCAGCGTCAGGCGGCTTTTATCAGCCGGATAAACCGCTGGCGCTCCCTGCGGTTTCGCTCATGCCGGAACAATACAATCGCATCGCAAGACTTCTGAGTCATAACATTCCAGTGAAGCTATCGTTCGATATCAAAAACGAATTCCTCGACAAAACGGACTGCTTCAACATCATCGGCGAAATCCCCGGTACTGGTCCGCACAAAAACGAAATAGTAATGCTAGGTGGGCATTTTGATTCCTGGCAAGGTGGCACCGGAGCCACAGATAACGGTGCCGGTAGCGCCGTCATGATGGAAGCGGTCCGAGTGCTAAAAGCCGCCAATCTCACTTTGGATCGCACTGTGCGGATCGGTTTGTGGGGCGGGGAAGAGGAGGGCTTGCTCGGATCTCGTGCCTATGTCAAAGAACACTTCGCCGATAGGACAACGATGAAAACAACCGACGAATTTAACCGCCTTTCCGGCTATTTCAACCTGGACAACGGTACAGGAAAAATTCGTGGAGTGTACCTGCAAGGCAATGACATGATGCGGCCTATCTTTGACGCTTGGTTTGAACCTTTTAAAGATTTGGGCGCCCAGACCATCACCATTCGCAACACTGGCGGAACGGACCACTTGTCATTCGATGGCATTGGTCTGCCTGGGTTTCAGTTTGTGCAGGATCCGCTCGATTACGAAACGCGCACGCACCACTCGAACATGGATGTCTATGACCGGATACAAGCCAGCGATTTAATTCAGGCCAGCGCCATTGTGGCATCGTTTGTGTATAACACTGCAAACCGGCCGGAGATGCTGCCTCGCAAGCCACTTCCGAAACCAAGTAACGGCCCCGGCTACTGAAGCGCTTTTAGCAACTCAGGGCTTACCGGCCAGACACCCAAGACATCTGTGCCAATGACCTGAAAAGACCCGCCCATCAGCAGCCCGGCCAGCGAACTTTGATCGGGCTTTTCACTTTTTAAGGCTGCCTTTATCAGCTTGGTTTCGATTTCTAGTTGATGGCGCGCCGTATCTGCAGCGGCCGCGTTAGCAAAGCTTGCTTTCAACTGCACGCGGTCCTTCTGTGCCGATACCGTGACCTGGTCTGACGATTGCAGGCCGATTGCAAAAATCTGGAGCGGCAAGGGCAGGCTTGCCGGACGGCTAAGCAACGCGTGCGAAGGTCTTATCCAAATCGGTGCGGGCGGAATCTCTTCCTGCACGCGCCGGCCGGGTGGCCGCAGTTCATCCGCGCCGGTTGGATTCGGACTAATCGCCACGCCCAGCACGTCCGGCTGAAGCAAGATAAGGTTCACCCAACGGCCAGTAGCCGAAGCGGGAACGCGGCAAGCGGCATCGTCGCATTTACCGTTCTGTTTGATGGCGAAAGAAACCAATTTCGACCAGTCAAACCGTCCGCGGCCAAGCAGAAAGACGCGGTTGGCGTCCGACCCAATTGCAACCGCGTCCAGATCTCGCGTGTAATCGAAATTCGTCTCTTTCAAAAAAGCTGAATATTGACTGTCAGTAGCTACTTTTATATTCGCCAAAAGTCCCAGCAGTTGAGCCTGCCGCAGTGCCTGCAAGTCTGCATAAACCAGGTTTAGGTCACCACCGGCCGGAAGCAACTTTACAAGATCGCTATTGTGACGTACGTGGCGATAGCGGTAGGAATGGATTCCTATCAGAATTAATGCCACCGCTATGACCGAACACGCCCCTTGAATCGCGCGCCGCACAATCAGGCTATGGCCAATTCGGCGACGCGCGCTGTTTTCCAAAGCTCGATATGAGGCTGCAACTCCTTCATCATGGCTGCAAACTGATCAAACGTCAGAGATTGTGCACCATCGCTAACTGCCTTTTCCGGCTGCGGGTGAACCTCCACAATCAAGCCGTCGGCGCCAATGGCAACACCGGCGCGCGCCAGGGGCGGTACTAGGCTGCGCTTGCCTGTCGCATGACTTGGATCCAGCACAACGGGCAAATGCGACAACTCGTCTAAAACTGGGATGGCGGTTATGTCGCATGTATTGCGAGTAGCCGTTTCAAACGTTCGGATTCCGCGTTCGCATAGGATTACGTTCGGATTGCCATGTGCCACGACGTATTCTGCCGACATTAGTAGTTCCTTAATAGTGGAACTAAGTCCCCGCTTCAACATCACGGTGCGTCCCGCCTTCCCCAACGCTTTCAGCAACGCGAAGTTTTGCATATTACGCGCGCCAATTTGCAAAATATCGGTGTACTCGGCCACCATTTCAACATCACTGTCACTCATCACCTCGGTGATAATGCGCAGACCGGTCTCTTCCTTGGCTTTCTTTAACAGCTTCAGTCCTTCGCGCTCCATCCCTTGAAAGTCGTAAGGCGAGGTGCGTGGCTTGAATGCGCCACCACGCAGAAATTTCGCTCCGTGCTTGGCCACAAAATGCGCTGTGTCTAAAATCTGTTTTTCGTTCTCAACCGAGCAAGGGCCAGCCATGACAACAAAGTCCTCGCCGCCCACGCCAATTCCATCCGACAGGATCTCGGACTTGTGATGCTTGAATTCGCGGCTCACAAATTTGTAAGGCGCCGAAATACGTACTGCCTTTTCCACCTGCGGCATTGCCTCAAGTGATTCCAGGCAACCGGTCACGTCGCCAACACCCACCACGCCAATAACAACGCGCTCCTCACCGGTTATCGAATGCACTTTGTATCCAAAGTCATTAATGCGTTCGCGAACAGCTTCAATCTCTGTCGCCGTTGCATGAAGTTTCATAGAAATAATCATTTGACCCCCACGAGTAAAACACAAAAGGCCCACTCGTCCGAGTGGGCCCCTTTCTAAACCTGCTTTTTACTGCCTAGTTTGCAGACGCCCCTCGGTTCGGTCTTAAACCGTACCAAAATCGAAACCAGTAAAAGTTGGCCGCAAACAGGCGCATGAACTTGGATTATGTCACAACTAGGGTGGGTAGGCGCAAGAGGATATTTGTACACTGATGTTGGCGGAACTGAAACATTCATGCGTTTATTGGTAGTGGAAGACGAAAAGCGAATCGCAGACTTTCTGACCCGGGGCCTGCAAAGCGCGGGATATGCTGTGGATGTTGTGCATAATGGCGGCGACGCAATTGAACGCGTCCATGCCACCGAGTACGATCTGGTCATCTTGGATCTGGGACTCCCCGACATGGATGGTCTTCAAGTACTGCAGAAGATCAAGAACCGGAAAGTCATTCCGCCCGTTCTCATACTGAGCGCGCGCGATTCTGTTGACGACCGCGTAAAAGGCCTGGAGCAGGGTTCCGACGACTACCTGGTGAAGCCATTCGCTTTCGTGGAACTCCTGGCGCGAGCCCGTGTGCTGCTGCGCCGTGGCGCACCGACACCGGAAAAGCTACAAATTGGCGAGCTCACTCTAGATTGTATTCGCCGCAAAGTGACGCGCAGCAACGAGAATATTGAGCTCGCGCCCAAAGAGTTCAGCATCCTGGAATACATGATGCGAAACCGCGGACGTCCCCTTAGCCGCACCATGATTGTCGAACATGTTTGGGATATGGATTACGACGGGCTCACCAATATCGTTGATGTTTATATTCGCCACTTGCGCAGCAAAATCGACGACAAGTATCCACTGAAGATGATTCATACCGTGCGCGGAATCGGCTACATGCTGGATATACCCGAAACGGCGTCTGCTCCGCTTCCCGATCCACTGAGCTAAATTGCCTATGCGCCTGCTGGACCTGCCGCAGTTTCGAGTCTTCCGAACCTTGCGAGTCCGTTTGGCGGGCACGTTCCTCTTGCTGCTTGCCGTTGTCTTGGTTCTGGCAGGCATCAGCGGCACGGCTCTGCTTCGCTCGGTTCTGGAGGATCGTAGCGAGCAGTCTCTGCGCGACGAATTGGCAGCGCTGCGCGGTTATATGCACTTTGAAGATGGCAAGCCTTACTGGTTTGCCGACCGCAGCGATCCCGAAGAAGAGTCTGTCATTGCCCGTTTAAGCGGGACTTTCCTTTTGGTCGACAGTCAAGGTCACATCGATCCACACTCGCACCTGGATCACTCGCTCGCCGCCCTCGCCGACCCCAAGGCGATCGAGCAGGAAATGGACGAGTTGCGTCGTTCGCCGGAACCAATCTTCAAAACAGTTGTTAGCACCGATCACGTTCCATATGAAGTGATTGCCAGCACTCTTATCGACGATCAGCAGCAGCGTTGGTATGCCATACAAGGCCGATCTCTCCTTGGTGATCAAGTTCTCCGTCGAGGCTTTCGCCGTAATTTCCTCATTTCTCTTTCTTTAGCGCTTGTGGCGTGTGCTTTGGTAAGCTGGTTTTCGGCTGGCAGAGCCCTTCGCGCCTTACAGTCTGTGGAACGCGCGGCTCACGGTATTACTGGCTCCAGTTTGGGACTTCAGATTCCCAAGCGCGGCGCCAACGATGAACTGGACAGGCTCATCGATTCTTTTAATCAGATGAGCAGCCGCCTTAAATCTTCGTTCGAACAAATCCGTCAGTTCTCAACCGACGTGTCGCACGAGCTTCGCACTCCACTCACCGCCATCCAGGGCCAGTTGGAAGTTGCTTTGTTCACCGCTACCCACAAAGAACAACTCCGAGAGGCCATTGAGAACGCGTTACAGGATGTCGAGCGCCTGTCAAATCTGGTGCGTGCCCTGTTGTTGCTTTCGCAATCTGAATCCGGTCAGTTGCCGCTGCATAAAACAACTTTAGATCTATGCCAGCTTGTCGAAGATCTTGTTGACCAATTCCAGATTCCCGCCGAAGCGGCTGGCCTGACTTTGGCGCAGCCATTCAAAAATGAAGTGCTTTGCGATGCCGACCGCACCCAGATGGAGCGTCTCATCACGAATCTCCTCTCGAATGCCATAAAGTACACACCAGCCAATGGTTGGGTAAAAGCGTACGTCGAAAGTATGGACGCAGCTGTCAAATTAGTGGTTGAAGACTCTGGAGTGGGTATTCCAGAATCCCATTTGCCCAACATTTTCGACCGTTTCTATCGTGTGCCCGACCCGAATCCCGAAAAAGGGTTGGGACTTGGGTTGAGTTTTGTTGCCAGTATCGTTCGCGCGCATGGCGGCGAAATCTCAGTGCTTAGTCATGTGGGGCAGGGAAGCCGCTTTGAAATCACTTTGCCCAAAGGCAATCTAAGACCTGCGCTGGATACACTTGTCAGTGAAAAGTCCATTTTTCCTAGTAAGTGAAGCAAAGTAAGTAAGCCGAATAACTCCGAGTAAGAAACTAACATACAGTTACAAATATCTATTGAATTCCTATTAGGCTGGGACTATAGTAATGCTTTCGGGCACTTGGAAGTATGTTCACGAAGCAGTAATAGTTGTCCTCTAAACTCGCAGAGGACCAGGGGATTTTTCATTTCATAAGTTTGGAGAGGGTTACAAAATGGCCAAATCTGCACACGTATGCATATTGACGTTCTTGCTCTGTTGCAGCACTGTCTCAATATTCGGCCAGTCTGATGCTGGATCCATCACAGGGTATGTGAAGGATCAGTCTAGCGCCGTTATTCCCAATGCAAAGGTGGTGATTCGAAGCGAAGCGACCGGTGAGGAACACACTGTATCGACTGATTCGCAAGGACACTACACGGTTACTAACCTCATACCTGGCTCATATGCCATCGAAGTCAATGTAAGTGGATTCAAAAGATTTGTTAGTACGCAGAATAAGTTAGAAGCTAACTCTGCGGTAGAACTCGACGCCAGTATGCAAGTTGGCCAAGCGACTGAATCAGTCCAGGTATTCGCCACGGCGGAAGCCTTGCAGACTGAATCCGGTTCCGTTCAGGCTGAAGTCACGGGCAAACAGATTGCTGATCAGGAATTGGATGGACGCAGTCCAATCTATCAGGCGCAGATGCTTCCCGGTGTCCGCAGCAGTGGAACCTTGGGCGATTTTAACGGCGTCGGTCTCAGTGGCAACCCATTTTCTGTTAACGGCACGCGCTCTCAAGACACTCTTGTAACGGTTGATGGCGCTCCTGCTATGCGTACCCGTGCCAACGGTGCTGTGATCGGTGTCGGCGATGTGGACGCTACTCAAGAAATCCAAGTGCTGACCGCCGATTACCAGGCCGAATATGGACGCGCAGCCGGCGGACAGATTCGTATGGTCACCAAAAGCGGTACTACCGATTTTCATGGAACTGCCTACGAATACTTTCGCAACTCCGATTTGAATGCTAATACCTGGTCGCGCAATCTCAGCAAAACCACCAATTTTGCTTCCCCGTTTCGCTATAACAATTTCGGTTATGCATTCGGCGGCCCTGTCGCTATTCCCGGCAAGTGGGAGAAACTCAGGCAGAAACTATTTGTCTTCATCGCCGAGGATTGGATTAGGGAACGCAACACGCAAACGCAGACCCAGGCCGTACCAACTAACCTGATGCGGCAAGGTAACTTCAGTGAGTTGCTCACATCAAACCCCTGGTATAGCGGTTCACACCAGTTGTACTATCCGGGCACCTGCGCGAAATTGGGCGCTGCCTCTTGCATGCCGATTCCGGGTAATGTGATTCCAGCCAGTTCGCTGAGCCCGAACGGGCTTGCAATTCTGAACGCCTATCCGGTAGCCACGCCCGGCTATCTGCAAGGCACACAGAACTGGGTTGCCCAAGCTGCCCAGCCAATCAACCAGCGAAAAGATGTCTGGAATATGGACATCATTCCGAACAATAACAACCACATCGAGTTGCGCCGGTCCGGCCTTGCCTACAACGAATTCGATCCATTTGATCAAGGATCGGGCGAGACCGCAAAATATTTCAATCGTCCAAACCAGACCAATACTGTGGCATGGACCTGGACAGTTAGTCCCACAATTGTTAACGAATTGCGCGCCACTTATAGCTTGGACGATGTGTATATCCCGGTAGACACTTCAGAAATTGGATTCAACCGCCAAAATCTCACCGATCCTATTACTTATCCTTACTTGTTTGCAGGCAAAGACCTTCCCAATAAAATTCCCTCCGTCAACCTGAACGATAACTTCTACAGCCTCGCCGGTGGCCCCTACCCGTCACACTCGGCCGGCCCTATCTTCACAGCATCGGATAGCTTAACCAAAGTGTTGGGCAATCACACATTGAAGTTCGGCGTGTACTTCGAATATGCTGGCGAAAACGATGGCGACCAGATCAACGTCTCCACCGTCCCCGGCGGCGCCAACAACCAAAACGGCAACTTCACTTTCTCTGACGCCGGTACCGGAGCGACTTCCGGTGTTAGCATCGCGAATTTGGCCCTAGGCTACGCCGACAGTTATACCGAAATTGGACCGCGCGCTTTCACTATTTGGCGTCGTCCCATGTATGAGGAATTCGCCCAGGATTCATGGAAAGTCTCCCCGAAACTCCATATCGACTATGGCGTGCGCATGACAACTGTCTTTGGCTTCCACCCATTGTGGGGAAATGCCGACTACTTCGACGGCGCACTTTATAACTCCGCAAATGCCGTCACTATAAACACAGCAGGAAACGTTGTCCTCGGCACCGGCAACCCATACAACGGAATGGTAATTCCTGGCCTGAGCAGTTTTCCCAGCGCGGCCGTCGGACGCGTATTGGCAGCGTCCAGTAACATCTGCGATGGCGCCTCCTGCAACTCGCTCTTCGACCCAAGCCTCTCCAAGAGCTACATCAAAAACGACAACTTATTGCAGCCCCGTGTGGGCATTGCCTATCAGGTCGATGACAAAACTGTAATACGTGCCGGCGCGGGCGAGTTCATGACCGCGATGCCGCTCTTAGATAACGTGTTTCCTGGCGGCAATTCTCCATTCCAGCCGTTCGTGACTGTTCAGAACGTCAGCGTCGATAATCCCGGGGCTTCACTCGTAACCGGCACTGCTGCCGCTATCACGGCCACCACGCTGAACCCCAACTTGAAGCAACCTGTAGCTTGGAACTGGAACGCAACATTCGAACGCCAGCTGCCCTTGAATTCAGTTCTCTCCATCGCCTACGTTGCGCATCGCGGCTATCACGCCTGGCAGGTCTACGACATCAACCAGGTCCAGGCGGGAACTTTGCAAGCGAATCCCGGCGTCAACATCAATCGGTTGCGCCCGTTCAAAGGCTACGCCGCCATCCAGGAAGAAGAAAGCGTCGTGAATTCCATGTACAACTCGCTGCAAGTCTCCTGGAATCGCCGCTTCACCCACGGCTCCATGTTTGGCGTTTCCTATACGCTTTCAAAAAGCATGGATAACGGCTCCAACTATCGCGACATCGTTCAAGATACTTACAACACCAGCAACTTGTGGGGACCGTCTGAATACGATGCTCGCAACATATTGATCATCAATTATCTATACGATCTGCCCTTCTTTAAGAACCAATCAACATTGACCGGCAAGTTGCTCGGCGGATGGGAACTGGCTGGCGACGTACAAGTCCAAAGTGGCAACCCTTGCGGCGTCGGCGCGAATAGCGACTATGCCGGCGTCAGCAGCAACGATCTGGGCAGCATGGGCTGCGGCAGTGAAGGTCAGTTCTGGGTGTACGGCTCCGTGCCCACTACATTAGGCGGCTTCGCCGGACCCGTTACTAATTCTTCTTCGCCCTTGTATTTCTCCACAACGGTCAACGGTCAGCCCATTTTCGTCAAGCCCGCTGCGGGAACCTTTAACCTCCAAAAGGGTGTCCGCGATGAAATCTATGGACCGTGGTTTCAGGATTGGAATATTTCCATGTATAAGAAATTCGCCGTCACGGAATCGGAAAAAACATATTTCGAATTTCGCGCTGAAGCCTACGACTTCCCGAACCACCCGAACTGGAGCTATCCCAACATCAGCCCTACTTCCTCTCAGTTCGGCATGATCACCAGCAAAACCGGGTTGGCTAGAAACCTCCAGCTTTCGCTGCGATTTAGCTTCTAACTTGATTCTTTGGCAAAGCCATCGTCCCGCCCAGTAACCATCCTGGGCGGGATTTTGTTTTCCTTTTGATTTCTTTGTTCTACGATAAGTAACGATAAAGTCAACGCATGGCACAAACCGTTTCGCCCAAAACTTATGATGTTGTAATTGTTGGATCTGGCGCGGGAGGTGGGGTTGCCGCTCACGTCCTCGCTTTAGCCGGCGCAAAAATCTGCATGCTCGAAGCAGGCGAATGGTTCGACTGCACCAAAGATTCCAAAATGTTTGGCTGGCCTTATCAAGTGCCCCATCGCGGAGCCGGAACCCACGACCGTCCATGGGGCTACTTCGACGCCACAACTGTTGGCGGCTGGAGCGTTCCTGGTGAGCCTTACACGCAAGCTCCCGGATCGGATTGGAGATGGTGGCGCGCACGCATGCTAGGCGGTCGTACCAACCATTACGGACGCATCTCGCTGCGCATGGGGCCATATGATTTCAAACCATATTCACGCGACGGCAAAGGCTTCGATTGGCCTATTAGTTACGAAGATCTAGCCCCGTATTACGACAAAGCCGAAGAATTGATCGGTGTCTTTGGTACCCATGAGGGTCTGGAAAATACGCCCGACGGCAAATTTCAACCCGCTCCCGCGCCGCGCGGTTATGAGCGCCTGATCAAGTCCGCTTCCGACAAGCTGAACATTCCCTGCATTCCATCTCGCTTGGCTATTTTGACCAAGCCATTGAACGGACGTCCCGCATGCCATTACTGCGCCCAATGCGGACGGTCGTGCGGTGTGAACGCAAATTTCAATTCACCCGGCGTCCACATCAAGCCCGCGCTGCGCACCGGAAATTTGGAAGTCCGAACCAGCGCCATGGTGCGCGCTGTAACGGTTGGCCCGGACGGTATGGCCACCGGCGTCTCTTACATCGACAAGAAAACTCGCACCGAACAAGAGGTTCGCGGAAAAATTGTCGTTCTAGCCGCAAGCTGTTGCGAGACTGCGCGCATCATGCTGAACTCCAAAAGTTCGCAGTTTCCCAACGGTGTCGCCAACTCCACCGGCTTGGTCGGCAGGTACATTATGGATACTGTCGGCTCGGCTGTCAGCGGCTTCCTGCCCATCCTGCAAGACCTGCCACCGCAAAATGAAGACGGCGTGGGCGGCATGCACATGTACATGCCATGGTGGCTTTATAAAGAGCAAAAAGCCAACAAGATGCCTTTTGCTCGCGGCTATCACATTGAAATTGGCGGCGGCCGAGGGTTGCCGGGTCTCGGTGCAATGGGCGGTTATGCCGAACGCTGGCTGGGCGGCGGTTATGGCGTCGAAATGAAGCAGAATTTGAAAAAGATGTACGGTTGCGGTGTCTATTTTGCCGGACGCGGCGAAATGATTCCCAACGACGATAGCTTCTGCGAGATCGACAACAATGTTGTTGACCAATGGGGCATCCCGGTATTGAAGTTCCATTTCAAATGGAGCCAGGATGAAATCTTGCAAGCTAAGCACATGCAGGAAACCTTCCAGCAAATTATTCACGCCATGGGTGGAGTTGTCACCAGTAATGCTGGCGCTGCATCGAACTGGGGCATTGCACCGGGTGGCGAGATCATCCACGAAGTAGGCGCCACTAAGATGGGCGACGACCCTAAAACATCCGTGCTAAACCAGTATTGTCAAGCTTGGGACGTGAAGAATCTTTTCATCACCGACGCCGCCCCCTTCGTGAGCAATGCGGACAAAAATCCGACTCTTACAATTAGCGCGCTTGGCTGGCGAACATCGGATTACATTGTCGATCAAGTCAAGAAACTCAACGTGAAGGTATAAAAAACATGTCAGACATCAGCCGTCGAACAGTATTTCAGATTATTGGTGCAGTTCCTGCGGTGGCCGCCGTCGGGTCCGCGGCCGAAGCGCATATTCACGCCGGAATGGTTTCCAGCGCAGCAGCGGCTACTGGGCCATACAAGCGTCAGACTTTCGACGATCATCAATGGCAAACCATTTTAGTGTTGTGCGATTTGATCATCCCTGCGGACGAACATTCCGGTAGCGCCAGTCAAGCCGGTGCTCCGGAATTCATTGACGACTGGCTCGCGTTTCGCGCTCAACAAGATGGCAATCTTGATCTGACGGCGAAGATTTTTGGCGGTTTGATGTGGCTTGATCGACAAGCTCAACCGCAGACATTTATTAAGCTTCCGGTTGATCAGCAAAAGAAAATTCTGGACCGCATCGCTTACCTGGCCAAAGCCGCACCCGAAGATCATCAATACGTACCCTTCTTTAATGAACTCCGCTCGCTCACCGTCGGCGGCTTTTTCTCCAGCAAAATGGGTGTTGAATACCTTCCTTATTTAGGCAACGTGGCGGTAGAAAAATGGGAAGGCTGCGATCCTAAGGTCTGGGCCGTCATTGAAGAGCGCATGAAGAACGGCTACAAAGGCATTGTCGAAGCGAAACCCTGGGGAGCCTGAATCGCCCAATCGGAAGGGATTCGTCCTCTGGCTTACCGGCTTATCGGGCAGTGGCAAAAGCACGCTAGCTGAACTCTTAAGAGAACGCTTGGCAGCATCCGGCATCAACGTCGAAGTATTGGACGGAGATGTTGTTCGCTCACGCCTTTCAAAAGGCTTAGGCTACAGCAAGGAAGATCGCGATGAAAACATCCGGCGTATTGGTTTTGTCGCCGAACTCTTGTCTCGTAATGGAGTCGCAACCATCGTTGCCGCTATCTCGCCTTATAGGGATGCACGTGCCGAGGTGCGTGCCCAAGTCAAGAATTTCGTTGAAGTTTATCTATCCTGCCCGTTAGAAACTCTGAAACTTCGCGATCCCAAGTCCTTATATATCCGAGCCCTTACCGGCGAACTAAAAAACTTCACCGGCGTTTCCGATCCCTACGAGGAACCGCTAAATCCCGATATCCTAATCGATACTTCTTCAGAGAGCCCTTCCCAGAGTGCCGAACGCCTCTGGAGTCTAATCAAAGATCGCGGTTTTATACCAGACTAAATAGTAGGGTCAAAAGCCATGCTGATGAATCGTTCCGTGCCAACCGATGTTCTGCTGCCGCACATCGCCTACCCGGATGTGGCAGAAGCGGCTGCGTGGCTGACTACAACATTTGGCTTCATAGAACACCATCGCTATGCCGGACCCGACGGAGCCGTTAGCGGTGTGCAAATGCGACTGGGAAATGCATTCTTCATGCTGCACAAATCCAAGCCAGGTGAGCTAACTCCTGACGAACTCGGCTACGGTACCCAAAGTCTTACCGTATTCGTGCAAGACGTCGATGCGCATTTCGCTCACACCTTGTCTAAAGGCGTCAGAATCTTCGAAGAGCTGCACGAAACCGTTTATGGGGAACGACAATACGGCGTTCCGGATCTTGCCGGTCACCGCTGGCTATTCCCCCGACACGCGCAAGACATAAGCCCCGATCAGTGGGGCGCCAAAATCATGACGCCGCTTGCTGAATAGATTTGCGGCTAATTTGTAGCCGAAACTGAATCAGACACCGAAATCATAGTCCAAGCGTTTGCCTTTAGATCTTCCAATAACGGCGCCTGCCATGAATATTCCGGATGCTGCTTCAAAAACGATTTGGCATCGAATTTGACGCCGCACGGATGCCCCATTCCAGCGATGAAAGAAAGCCGCTCCGCCATCGCGCTATCGGCCACCTTAGCCTCCGCTGTCCCGGCTGGGCCATAGGGACCCTGCCAACCAGGCAAGCCTCGGCTGGATTTATCAATATGTCCGCAAATGGTGCGCTCGTTGGGGTCGAATTCATGCGTAATCACATCGTAATGGTCGGTCTCGAACTTTTCACCCATCGTGACATCAATCTTGCCCTTGTTCTCCGCCATCAGCTGTTCCCAACGGCGCTTCCGGCACAAATTCGGCGTGTTCGGGTCGTTCGGAAAAGTGGTCTCCTCCGCCGTCAGCTTCGGATTGATTGGAAAATTCGAGCCCACAAAATACCCGTCGTTGCTGCGCTCCAGCGTCACATATTTCAGACCCAGTTCTAATCTTGCAATCTCATTGCTCTTCCGGTCGCCCACCAGCCACGTATTGGCATAGCCACCGTTATTGCCGTCTTCCATAATCCGCACAAAATCGTCAATTGATTCGGAATACTGCATCGCCTTGCGGGCGCGTACAAATTCGGGGACCGCGTGCTCATCAAATCCGTGGAACGACGAAATTGTAGTCTCAGTGATCATAATTCCGGCCTGATTCATCCCAAAATCATCTGCGCTGTGTATTAGCCCGGGCATGCCATCCATAATGAATCGCTGGCCAGTGGCCGGAACGATATCGAACACCATATTCCAATGGCTGCCGGTCAAATAATCAGTCCAATTGTTATGCCCAAAGACAATCCGGCCTCCCTTGGTATAGCTACCTGTGGCAATAAATGCACTGCAATGCTCACCTACTGTATGATTCACAGCAGCTCCCTGGCGTCGGCTCAATTCGCTGTAGTAGTAGTCGAACTCCATGTAGCCGTTCATGGCTGTCAAATCGATAACGTCAATGGCCACGCCGCGCGCTTTTAGCCCGGCTGCAATCCCTTGTAATTCCTCGCGGTACTCACGCGGGACATGAGGCCAGAAGACATGTTCCGCCGCCGTCCGCAGTTCTGCCCAAGAATGGTTCACCTCATGTGTAACGCTAAGCTCTATCGCCGCCTTGGTTTTCTGAATCTCATCGTAAAGAAGATAGCCGTGCTGATAACCAATAGTCGCGGGAGTTCCCTGCAAGTGCAGCATTGTCCAGCCATTCTCTGATTGCTTACGGAAAGCTCCCTGCAAACGTGCGTCGGTGACCTTCGCGGAAAGCGTAACGCAAGCCGATAAAAGGCCAACCACGCAGATAAGACGTGCAAAAGACATATTCATCAATTAGAGCAAGTCGCTATCCAAACACTGGCAGATAATAGAAGGAATTGCCCATGGAAAATGTTGCTGAAGACCTGATCGCGCGTGAAAAGGATCTAAATTCGCTCGCGACCATCACATTACTAGTCATTCTTACCGCCGTCAGTATGACGTTCGGCTCGCTGATTGTTGTTTTCGTTGTTCGCGCTTTAACCGAAGAGTTCTGGTCGCATATTCAATTGCCCGCTATTCTTTGGTTCAGCACCGTCATCCTTTTGGTGAGCAGCTATCTCTTCCACACGGCGAATAAAGCTCTACGGACCGACCAGTCCGCCTTTCATCGCCTCATCTCCTGGACTTTCTGCGCCGGCTTCGCCTTCTTGATCACGCAAACCCTCGCTGGCGTTCAAATCCTAGGTTCAGGAGTGCGGCTACGTAATAACCCCCACTCGTCGTTCATTTTCATCTTCGCCGGACTTCATGCCGTCCATATTCTGGTTGGCTTGCTCGGCATGGGCATCTTATGGCACCGCACGCGTCAACCTGCCTCAGGTCCGCGCTATCAAATCGCTACACGCGCCACTTCTCGTGGAGTCGCCATTTTTTGGCACTTCATGGATTTCATGTGGATCGTCCTATTTGGACTTTTGCTGTTTTGGCGTCGCTAGGGAACCAAATCTAGCTGAATCTCGCGCAGAATTTTGCGCGGATACGCATCGCCGCATGTCTTCAACTCTGCGTCCTGGCAAATTCGCTCCCGCGCTTCTATCGGATTTTTGATGGTTCCGGAAACAATCTTGCCGCCGTCCGTAAGGCTTATCGTCAATTGCACGTCAAAGGTCTCTTTGCCTACTTGCGCAATATAGTTTGATCCTGCGTGCACCACGTTCACCCAATTATTCGCCGTGTCAGCTACCGGACTGCGCATCCACTCCGCAGGCATGCTGATCTGGGGCTTTGCCGGCGGCACGTGCCGCACCAGCAACGTTGCTTTCCTCAAAGTCACCTGCGTAAGCGTCATATCGAAATCAATTGCATCTTGGCCTAGAATCACAAAGTTTCCATCCGCCCACGAATTCGGCGTCCCACGCTCAAAATAGAAATGATCGCCCGGCTCCTTGAGTTTTCCCGTGCGTTCCGCCAGCCAAAGATCCGCATAAAAGGTCAGCAAATCAGTAATTGGTCCAATCAACTTCGGATCAACCACAGCTAGATTGGGAACTGCGGGATTTTTTGATGGATCAAGCGAAAGTATCTGTCGAAACTCCGTACTGCCTTGAGGCAGAGTGATCGGTTGTCCGCCCCATACCAATCCCGACCAGGCAAACTCTTCTATCCAATCTCCCGACGAGTCCTTCTTAACCACTCCTGTGGATTTAGCCTCATACTGGTTCCCATCGTTGGTGGCCTTCATTTTGTAGACCAGTGTCTCGCCTTCTTGATAGTGCCTTTCCAGCGGTCCATGCGTCTCTTCAGCAATCAGACAAGAGCAAAAACATAATGCTGCTCCGGCAACGAAAAAAGCTGCTTTCATAGATTCTTCAATCCTTCACAAAAAATTTTGATTCCCTGCTTAACTGCAGATTCAGTCCCCACAAATGGTGGCCCTTCAATCGCCCAAAGCGCCGTCATTCCTAACTGAACCGTCTTGAATACATTCACTAAATCGGCAACGGCAATATCCCGTCGAATAGCTCCACGCTGTTGCAGGCCTTCAAACAGCGTCTGTAGCGGAGGATCAATCGCCTTCTGCATGTCAACTAAATAAGGCAAGAACTGATCCCGCTTCGTGAACATCTGGCCCAGGAAAACCTTTACAAACTCGTAATGCCGTTGCTTCATCTCAAACTGCTGCATCACAAACGCCGTAAGAATCGCCACCGGTGACTTCCGGGAACGGATTAGTTGCGCCGTCGATTCCTGCACCTTCGCCTCCACCTGAACCATAAAGGCCACGATGATGCTTTCCTTCGTATCGAAGTAGTTGTAGATCGTACCCTTCCCAACGTCCGCAGCCTCGGCAATCTGTTCTACCGTGACCCGTTCAATGCCGTCACGCGCGAAAAGTCGTATCCCTTCCGAAATGATGCGCTCGCGAATAGCACTCTTCTTTCGTTCAATTCTGGATGTGATGACCACAGTCATAAATGACCGAAGTCATAATATCACCTTCCCCGAAAAACTCCGAGGCGCCCAGTCTTACCTCTTGACAATCAAGATGAACGGATTTACGATCGTTTTATGAGCGACCAGAACACAGATGTCATTCAAGGCACCCTCGACATGCTCATTTTGAAGACGCTCAGCCTCGAACCTATGCACGGTTTCGGAATTGCAAAACGGGTAGAACAGGTTTCGCAATGTGTCTTCAAGGTAAACCCTGGCTCACTTCTCACCGCGCTACAACGTCTCGAACGTTCTGGCTGGGTGAATTCGGAATGGCGCACTACCGAAAGCTCTCGCCGTGCGAAGTATTACTCGCTCACCCACACTGGCGAGAAACAACTCCAGTCGGAAACCGCCGATTGGCAACGCCGCACCTCGGCCGTTAATCGTCTTCTGAAGGCTCAGGCCTGAATGTCATGTCTCTACTGCGCACTCTGACTCGCGGCCTCGCCAACCTGCTTCGGCCGGCACAGGCGCATGCCGATCTAAGCGAAGAGCTCCAACAATACTTCGACCAGGCAGTTGCCGAAAAAATCTCCGGTGGCCGTTCACCCGAAGAAGCGCGACGTGCCACTTACCTTGAACTGGGACACCCCACGCTTGCCCAAGAACAGGTTCACTCTTTTGGGTGGGAAAACACAATACGTACAGTCCTCTTCGACCTCCAATTTGCCGCTCGCCAACTCCGCGTCAATCCAGGTTTCACCATTGTTGCCGTTCTCACTCTGGTTATCGGCATTGGAGCAAGCACCGCCATTTTCAGCACTGTCTATCCAGTTCTCTTCGAATCGCTGCCTTATCCAAACCCGCAAAGTCTCGTCATGATTTGGAGTACATTCCAAGGCTCCCGTTCCACCCTCGCCTATGGAACTTTCCGCGAACTTTCCGCCCGCAATCATTCATTTGCCGCCATGTCATTCTTCGAACCATGGCAACCCACCGTGACAGGGGGCGCACAAGCAGAAAGATTTAACGGGCAATTCGTCTCAGCAGACTTTTTTAACGTTCTCGGAATTTCTCCAGCGGTCGGCCGAGATTTCCGACCCGACGACCAAATACTGCATGCATCCAAAGTCGTCATTCTCAGCGAACGCTTGGCACGGCGCATCCTTCACACCCAGCAACCTACTCCCGGAACCCAACTAAAGCTCGATGACGACACCTTTACCGTGATCGGTATCATGCCTGCGTCATTTGATGACGTGCTATCGCCATCGGCAGACCTTTGGACTCCTGAACAGTTCGACCCGGCGGGAGGCTTCGATTCAGGCTATTGGGGAAATCGTCTCAGCATGCTCGCCCGCCTGAAGCCCGGAGTCAAAGCGGAAAGCGCGACTCACGAACTTGCCCAAATCTCGAAAAGTCGCTCGCCCGACTTCCCCAGACCTCCGTGGGCCTCACTCGTCCACGGCTTCATCGTAGATTCTCTTTATGACGACATAGCCCGTGCTGTTAAACCTGCTCTATTGGCCGTTCTAGGCGCTGTTTTGCTTCTGCTCGCCATCGCTTGCGTGAATGTAATTAACCTGGTGCTTGCCAGAAACGCACAGCGCCGCGCCGAATTTACTACCCGCAAAGCGCTCGGTGCATCGCGCCTCCGCATAACACGACAGTTGCTTACGGAGAATCTTCTGCTGGCGCTACTCGGAGGCTGCGGCGGATTGGGGTTAGCCTCGTTTGGCGTGCGCACTCTCGTGGCTCTCAACCCTTCCGCTCTTCCGCGCCTGTCTTCCGTTGCCATTAATTATCCTGTCTTTGCCTTTGCCGTAACGGTTACAACCCTGGTGGGTCTTCTCGCAGGACTTATTCAGGCCCTTAGTGGATCCAGCAGCGAATTGCAAGTGAGCCTGCGCGAAACTTTGCGACAGGTGGCCGGCGGTCATGCGTTGATCCGTCAAGTCCTGGTCGTCTCCGAGGTCGCGCTAGCTCTCGTATTACTCATCGGTGCGGGCCTTCTTCTCCGAAGCATGCAGCATATTTTGGCCGTCGATCCAGGCTTCCATGTCTCTAATCTCCTGACACTTCAAGTGCAGACCTCCGGTCATCAATTTGACAATCCGAAATCTGGACCTGCCATCGGAGACATCAGACGACGTCGCTTCTTTACCCGATCTCTCGAAGCAGTTCGCAATGTTCCAGGAGTCCAAGCGGCTGCTTTCACCAGCATTCTGCCGCTAAGCGACGACACATTTGTGTCGGCCTCGTATGGCGCGCAGTTTGAAGGCGACCCACCCAACTCCGGACATAGTGTATTTCGCTACGCTATCAGCTCGGGATATTGTCAAACTATGGCCATCCCCTTGGTCGCGGGCCGATGTCTCGACGACCGCGACGTAGCTGGCGCCCCGCAATCTGCGCTCATCAGCGAGTCTCTGGCCAAAAGCAGATTCCTAGGTCAAAGTGCCCTTGGGAACCGGCTTCATCTCGGCCCCACCGACAGACCCTGGTATACAGTCGTCGGAGTTGTAGCCGACGTCAAGCAATTCTCTCTCGCGCTAAACCAGTCCGACGCAGTCTACATTTCAACCGAACAGAGTTGGTTCGCCGATGATGCTCTCTCCTTCGTTGTTCGCACTTCCGGAGATCCCCAAAAACTCTCGCGGTCCATCTCGAACGCCATCTGGTCGATCGACAAGAATCAGCCCATCGTCCGCCTCGCCTCAATGGATAGCCTACGTGCAAAATCCGAAGCCCAGCGGCACTTCGTCTTGACGATGTTTGAGGTGTTTGGCCTCGTCGCCCTCGCCCTTCAAGGAGTGGGCATCTACGGCATCGTGTCAGCCAGCGTTACCGAGCGTACCCGCGAAATAGGCCTCCGCTCCGCCCTCGGAGCTTCCCAAAAGAATAACTTATCTTTGGTGCTTAGCCAAGGTATGCGTCTGACCATGCTCGGGCTGACGATCGGGCTCATCGCAGCCATAGCCGCTACTCGCACTGTAACCACGTTGCTGTTTGGCGTTTCAGGCCTCGACCCCTTCACATATCTTGCGGTTGCCGTAATCCTGATATTCGTATCGGTCCTCGCATGCATCGCACCCGCTTGGCGAGTACTGCGCCTAGACCCTGCCACGACGTTAAGAGCAGAATAAACTGTTCCTAATGTCCTACCAGGAAAAACTCGAACAATATCGTCTACTCGTTGCCACAAATCCAAACGCCGAACTGAAAGGCGCAACCGTACCCTACACATCAGTCAACGGAAATATGTTCAGCTATCTCAGCAAAGAAGGCACGCTGGAACTCCGTCTGCCCGAACCAGAGCGCGCAGCTTTCCTAAAGAAGTACAGAACCAAGTTATGCGAAGCCTATGGCAAGGTGCAGCCTGAATATGTAGACGTGCCCGACTCGCTGCTTGCCGCTACGCGCGAATTGAAAAAGTTCTTCGACATCAGCTTCGCCTACGCATCGTCATTAAAAGCCAAGCCCACCAAGACAAAGAAGAGTTAGTAGCAACGCCCAACGTCAATTACCAATCGTGTAGATCTTTCCAACCGCAGTTTCATCCCCAACAGCTTTCAAAACAAACGCCGCCACATCCGCTCGCGAAATCTTACCAATCGTCACACCGGTCAAGTCCGTATAACTCTTCACACTCCCGGTCTTCGCACCATTGGTCAACGCTCCCGGTCGAACAATCGTCCACTTCAGTTGGCTCGTGCGAATCAGTTCCTCCTGCCGCGTCTTGTCCTTGTAAATCTCGTCTAGAAGCAAAGGCTGGAAAATCTTGTCGTACAAGAATCCACCATGCCCCTTGCTGTCTCCCGCGCCAATGCCGGTAATGCAAACCAACCTCTGAACCTTGGCGTTCTTCATCGCCCGAATCAGGTTGCTCGTACCTTCTGAAAATAGGGTCGTGGGCTTGCGGCTCAACTTCGAACCCAGCGAACTCAATACCGCGTCTTGACCCGTTACCGCCACTTGCATGGAAGCCGCATCCATCACATCTGCCTTTACAACCTTCGCGCCCTGTGCCAATCCTGCCGTTTCCGGATTTCGCGCCACCGCCGTAATCTCATGCCCCAACTCCAACCCCTGCTGCACCAGCTCGCGCCCGGTTGGTCCAGTTGCCCCAATTACCAAAAGTCTCATTAGCCATTCCTCCCCGACCATCCATGATACCCACGAATTCCCGCTCGCGCCGCGCTCCTTAACCATCAAGGAAAGACTTGTAATGTACCATTCCTATCTGGATGCGAAAAATCATATTTCTTGCCCTTCTGCTCGCTACCAGCCTCCTCGCCCGGCAGACTCCGAAGTACAAAATCGCCGTCATCGGCCTGGTTCACTCCCACGTTTGGGGCCATTTATCCACCATGGTCGAAGGCAAAGTCGCCACTCTAGTCGGTGTCTCTGAACCTAACGCAGAACTAACCGCCGAAGCCAAAAAGGCGGGCGTTCCCGACAATCTCTTCTTCCCCGATTACAAAAAGATGCTCGACGAAACCAAACCCGACATCGTCTGGGCCTTCGTCGAAAATAACCGCCACCTGGAAATCGCCAAGGAATGCGCGCCGCGCCATATCAATTTGATTTTTGAAAAGCCCACCGCCAGCACCTACGCCGAAGCCAAACAAATCCAAGCACTCGCCCAGAAATACGACATCCGCGTAATGACCAACTATCAAATGGCATGGTGGGCCGCTAATTACACCGCCAAAGCCGCAGTTGACCAAGGTTCCATCGGAACTGTCTATCGTTTGCATGGCGTCGTAGGACATGGCGGCCCCGGTTCCGAAGGCGCTCGCAATAAATATTTCTTCGATTGGCTGACCGACCCCGTCAAAAACGGCGCAGGCGCCTTAATGGATTTCGGCTGTTACAACGCGCTCTGGAGCATCTGGTATCTCGGTATGCCGAAAACCGTTTATGCCACCGCTCTTCATCTGCGTCCCGAACGCTTTCCCAAAGTGGAAGATGCCGCCACACTCGTGCTCAATTATCCCAACGCAGTTGGCATCTTCGAAGGCAGTTGGGATCTTCCGCGCAGCTTTCAGGATCTCGAGATCTTCGGTCGGCCCGATCCCAAAACTTCTCCAGGTAGCCTCTACATGACTCACTCCGCTGTCAGCGTTCAAGTGGGTCGCGATAAGCACGATCTTCCCATTACCCCGCTTCCACCGGACGAAAGCGAACCCGTCGCCTACATGGTCTCGCGCATCGAAGCCAATAAGCCAATCGAAGGCCTCACCGCCATGGATATCAACGTCAAGGTCATTCATATCATCGACCTCGCCAAGGAAAGCATCCGCACCGGGCGTCAAATCGCCGTTCCCGCGCAGTAGCTACTGCGGAAAACTATCAGGCGGCTTAATATTCTGCCAGCCCGCGCCATTCAGCGAATCCAAATACGCCAGCAGATCCTGTTTAGTCTGCGCGTCCATATAAAACTTCAACAAGCGTTCGTCCACATGCGGATTCTGCAATCCCCCGCGCGCATAAAAATCCAGCACATCGCCCAATGTCTTTAAGCTTCCGTCATGCATATATGGACCGCGATGCGCTAAATCTCGAAGCGTCGGCACCTTGAACTTGCCATAGTCTGATTTCTTGCCCGTAATCTCGCTGCGCCCACCATCCGGGTTCGCATCCGCCATTCCTACCCCCAAATTCGCAAATTTCTCGTCGCTGAAATTCGGACCGTTATGGCACTCCGCGCATTCACCCTTGCCGTTAAAAAATTCCATACCGGCCTTCGCCTCTTTGCTCAGCGCAGATCTGTCGCCTGCAACAAACCGGTCGTATGCTGAATTCCCAGAAACAATCGTCCGCTCAAACGTCGCCAGTGCTTGTCCTATCCGCACAGCCGTAATTTGCCCATCACCGAATGCCTTCTCGAATAGCGGCTCATATCCGCTGATCTTCGAAACCTTGGCAACCAGTCCAGCCTCGGTCATGCCCATCTCATGCTCATTCATCACCGGCATCATCGCTTGCGCTTCCAATGTAGCGGCCCTTCCATCCCAAAATTCAGCTTTACCCCAAGCGCGGTTGATTAAAGTTGGCGCGTGTCTCTTCAGATGCTGCCCATCCACGCCGATCGCAAACGCCGTCGGCCCTGAAAACGCATGCTCCGGCACATGGCAAAACGCGCAAGAAACTAAGTCGTTCGAAGAAAGCCGTCCATCAAAAAACAGAATCCGTCCCAGTTCTGCTTTCTCTGGTGTGTAACCATCGTCCGCTGGCCAAACAATACGCGGCAAACCCAAGGGTGGTGTCGCCGCACTCAACGTCAGTGCCAGTGCTATAACGATGCGTCGCATGTTGCCTCAGGCATGCGGAAGATGCGGTGTAATAAAGCGGAATCGCCGTCCAATAATCATTTTTACTATCAAATGGTCCGTACTCTGCGTCACGCCCACGCCCACACCAAAATTGAATTCCCAGTTCGGCCCAAAATCGTAATCAATCGCGGGAAAAAATTGCTGCTGCTGCCTTGGAATTGGATCGAATCCAGTGATCGGCCCATCCGAACCGTAATACTCGAATCCCGCGCTCAACTTCTTTGTCACGTTGTACGCCACCTTCAGCGCCGGCGAAAAGCCCACGCCTTCCGGCACGCTCGGCCCATGGAAAGACCGCTCCAGCGCTGGATTGAACGCCACATACCAAGGTCCCATTTGCTTGTCGATAATCGGACGAATTTCCCAAGTCCACGTATCGCCGGAAAAAATCGGACGCTGATATCCAATCTCCGTCGAAAGGCTCACGCCCACCGGCCAATGCCAGCTATCCGGCACTCGCACTCGTGGACGAATGTGGTCGCCCACCCACGTGTATCCTTGGTTCGGGCCAGCGCTTGTAAAAATATACAACCCGGTCTCAAACCAATCTGTGAAGCCTTGCGTGATCTCCACCGTCTCATGCAATTGATGCTCATCGGGCAAAACACCGTCGATAACACTCTTAAAACCCGTCACCGTAAAATTGCTATGCAATTCAACCATCGTCCGGCCCGGTGCCACTGTATCCGATCCATAAACCTGAATCTCATAATTGCCCTGAGCCCAAACACTCAAGCCAAGCCCTGCGGTCAAAATAAGAATTCTGATAAGCAATCGCATGCGTCGAAACTGTAAGATGCGCCCTGAAGCAAAACCTACTTCATTTCAGCAAACGACACCGGACATAGCCATCTAATTTATGTCTCATTTAGATTCCGCTCACGCGCTTCATCCCGGCCGCATTCTGCAAGTCAATATTTCAAACGGCGGCGTCCCAAAGCTTCCCATCGAAACCGCTACTGTTTCTCACCTCGGCATCCAGGGCGACAAACATCTCTATCGTTTTCACGGCGGCCCGCGCAAAGCTATCCTTCTCATGGCTGCCGAAGTCATCGAAGCCTTCGTTGCTGAAGGTTTTTCCGTATATTTCGGCGCAATGGGTGAGAATCTAACCGTCCAAGGCCTACCTCACAATACGTGGCTTCCGGGACAGCGTTATCGGGCGGGCACCGCCCTTCTGGAACTCACCGAACCGCGCGAACCTTGCTCGAAATTGCGTCCTTACGGAAAACAAATCGAAAGCCGAATTCTTCGCCAATCCGGTGAGAGCGGCTTCTATGCATCCGTTGTCGAAGCCGGCGTCGTCAGGCCGGGCGATACAATTCAATTGGTGGACCCCGTCGTCTCCATATGCCAGTTCTCGAAAACTTGATTGACCAATCTTTGATTGACCAGTCGGTCGATCCGCAACGCGCCGCGCAGTACTGGAGGGATTTCCAGTCGCGTCATCCGCACGTATTTGCGGATCTGGAACGGCATCCGGAACGTGTCCGCTGGCTAGGAGTCATCTTCTCCTGCAGCCGTTTCCTTTCCGAAGAACTTCTTCGCCATCCGGAGTGGTTGGCATCCATTCAAAATCTGGAATTCCCTTTCTCGCGCGAAGACTTCCGTGAGCACTTTCGCAGTTTTCAACACAGCTCCGACATCGCGCTCGATCTGGCTCTCTTCCGCCGCTTCGAACTTCTTCGCATCGTCCTGCGCGACCGCCTCGAACTCGCTCCGCTTTCTGAAATCACCGAAGAAATCTCCAATCTGTCTGACGCCATCCTCACCTGTGCCCTTGCCCATGTAGAGCATGAATTGGAAGCTCGTCACGGCATGCCTTTTGAATCCAACGAACGCGGCCTGCCCGAGCCCGCATCCTTCTGCATTCTCGCGCTTGGAAAACTGGGCGGCCGCGAACTGAATTACAGCTCCGATGTCGATCTGATGTTCCTCTATAGCGACAACGGTCAAACCTCCGGTCCGCATGTCATCAGTAACAAAGAATTCTTTCGAAAAGTGGCCAGCCAGTTCGTCACGCTGCTGTCCACCCATACCTCCGCGGGTCTTTGTTACCGCATTGATCTACGTCTGCGTCCCGAAGGAAATCTGGGCGAAGTTACCATTTCACTCGCCGCCGCGAAACATTATTATCAGCATCGCGCCCGCAGTTGGGAATTGCAGATGCTCATTAAAGCGCGTGCTTGTGCCGGCCATCTCGAACTGGGTCGCCAGCTCCTGTTCTTCGTCGAACCTTTGATCTACGGCACCACCGACGATTTCTCCACCATTGAAACTATGTCCGCCACGCGCGAACGAATCAGCGAGAAGCTGGCCCGCCGCCGTCGAAAAGAACACGAGATCGATGTCAAGCTGACGCGCGGAGGCATCCGTGACGTGGAATTTCTGGTCCAATGCCTGCAGCGCCTTCACGGTGCGCGTGAAATTCGCGTCCGTCACGGCAGCACGCTACTCGCCCTCACCTGCCTTTACGATGGCGACATCCTGTCCAGTACAGAGTATTGGCGTCTCGCCTCCGCCTACGAATATTTCCGCCATTTGGAGCACTTGCTTCAACTGGAAGACGACCGTCAAACTCACTCCCTGCCTTCCAATCCGGAAGAACTGGAACGCGTGGCTCGGCGCATGCTGAACGTCCAATCCCCTCCGCGGGGTGGTGTTGCTGCGCACCTCCTGCGCGAACTGCACCAGCATCTGGAAAACGTCCAAACCATTTACGAACGAATCATCCATGCTCAGCGCCCACTGGAGCATTCACCCTCGCCCCAACTGATCGCGGCGCTTGATTCATTCACTCAGTCCGAAGAAAACAATCGAGCCGTCGATCTCTCGGCCGATTTATTGGCGCGCCTTACCGAGAATGCTCCCCATCTGGTAGAGCGCCTGCAAACTCGTGGTGTTCGGCGGCAAGATCGCCTGCTCACCACCTTCTTGGAATCGCTGCTGTCTCAGCCGGATCTCCAACAATTGTTGGACGGTCACTCCACCTTGACAGATTGGCTCCTCCAAATATTCGAACTCAGCCCGTACTTAGTCGATCAAATCACCCGCTATCCGGATCTGCTCGAAGAAATCCGTCGCGCCGCGGACCATCCCACAAAAAGTTGGGCCTACGAAGGTCTTGCCGCTCCCTTGACCGACATCGGAGCACTGCGCCGTTTCTTTCGTCGAGAAATGTTGCGCACGCAAACCGCCAGCGTCTGTCTGCCGGAGTCAGTATTCACCACTCTCGATAACAACTCCGCCCTCGCCGAATTCGTCATCGCCCGCGCTTATCGCATTGCGCTGGAACGCGGAATCGCCCACGCCCGAGCCCACAGTACCCAAGACAAACCGTTCGTTGAACCCCAGAACGAAATGATGGTCATTGCCTTGGGCCGCCTGGGCATGCGTGAATTCGATCTTGGCTCCGATGCCGATCTGCTCTTTATCCTGCCCGAAAGCGAAAGCCATCATCACCTGTTTTGGACCCGCATCGCGGAACATCTGCTCGATATCCTGACAACCTACACCGGCGATGGGACCATTCTTTCGGTTGACACACGTCTCCGGCCGAATGGCCGCGAAGGCCTCCTCGTTCAAACGGAATCCGCTTACGTTGATTACTTCTCCACCACCGCCAAAGCGTGGGAAGGCATCGCTTACATGAAAGCTCGGGCCGTAGCCGGCGATACTGAGCGCGCCACAAGATTCCTTACCGATCTGCAAAGTCTCGATTGGCGTCGCTATGGACAAGGCGGCCGCTCCAAGGGCGACTTGTATCAAATGCGTCTCCGCCTGCAGCGCGAACAAGGCGAAACTACTCCGCTCAAAGCCGCTCTTGGTGGCTATTATGATGCCGACTTCATCCTCATGTTCCTGCGCCTCCGCGGTGCCGGCATGTTCTTCAAAAGCTTGAACACGCCCGAACGCATCGACATTTTGGAAAAAACCGGCTTGCTGGATCGGGCCGATGCCGAATTCCTGCTAACCGCCACTACGCATTACCGCGCGCTCGAACATGCCATCCGCCTGGTTACCGGCCGCGCCGAAGAAAAGATTCCCGCCGCGCCATCTAGTCGCGAGATGATTGCCGAACTCTTGCAGCGCTGGACCGGCCAAACCACTTCCGCAGCCAAGCTGGATTCCGATCTGGAAGCCATTCAACAGAAAATGCGCACCCTCTTCGACCGCACTTTCGCCAATTGACTCGTACTCTCCTGACATAACGCTGTCAGTATGTCCCCCGCATATTGAATGCATGAACAAACCACTCAACTGGTTCGAAATTCCAACCAGCAACCTCGAGAAAGCCACAAAGTTCTACGAAACTGCGATTGGCATCACCTTAAGACCCCATCAAGACGAGCACACCACCATGTCCGTCTTTCCTTATGACCGCGACACCACTGTCGGCGGCGCCTTGATCCAAAGCGCAGATCATCAACCGGGAGTCGGCACCATTCCCTATCTCAACGCCGGCAACGAATTGGATGCTGTTCTCTCTCGCGCTGTCGCCCAAGGTGCTACCGTTGTCCTGCCCCGCACTGCACTCCCTCCGGGCATGGGTTTCTACGCTCATATTCTCGATCCCGACGGCAACAAAATAGGCTTCCACGGCGCACAATAGGTTCATGCGCCGTGCCGACCGCCTCTTTCAAATAGTCCAACATCTACGGGCGCGGCGGCTCACTACCGCCGCTCAGCTCGCAGAATGGCTCTCCGTCTCCGAACGCACTGTTTATCGCGACGTTCGCGATCTTTCTCTCAGCGGCGTTCCGGTTCGCGGTGAAGCCGGCGTTGGCTATGAACTTGATCGAAGCTACGATCTGCGGCCCATCATGTTCACCTCAGATGAAATTGACGCCGCAGTCTTCGGCCTTCGCATGGTGGAAACCTTTGCCGGACCCGATCTTGTCCCTCACGTCCGTTCTGCCCTCGCAAAAATCGCCCTCTCGCTGCCCAATGAACGAAGGTCCGAAATTGAAGCCACGAAACTCTTTGTCCCCCCTGTCGCCGCCGACAAAAAAGCCTGGGATTGCATCGGCCCTCTGCGTCGCGCCATAACCGGCCGCATCAAAGTCACTTGCAATTACACCGACGAATCAAACACCTCCAGCCACCGCTTGGTCCGTCCCCTCGGCCTCTACTTCTGGGGCAAAGTTTGGACTCTGGCCACTTGGTGCGAAATGCGCAAAGACTTTCGTAATTTTCGGCTCGACCGAATCTCCAACCTCGCACTCACCTCCGAAACTTTCCCGTTTGAACCCGATAAGTCGCTCGAGCGTTTTGTTGAAATCATGCGTGGCCGCCGTCCCTAAATCGCATGGTCTGCTGGCATATCTCGCCCGCTCCAAGTTTTCTGGCCGCTCCATTGCGCGGCAGCGCCATTCCAGAAAACATCGTCCTCCGCCAATCCCAACGGCAAAAGCCCAACCGCGCATAAATAAAGGCTGCCAGTCGATATATAAGGTTCCGCAAGTCCAGGTTGATGTCCGCAAAATCCAATTCGCAACCATCCGCCTTCATCAAATGTTCCGCTCGCCTCCATCATCCGCCGCATCACCGCCGTTAACGCGCACCGCACTTGCTCCGGTTTGACATCCGTCGCTAGCTGCCTTCGCAAAGCCATTGCCGCCAACAGATGGAACGCGCCAAATCGATAGGTGATCGATCGTCCAATTGCCGGATAACTCCCATCCGGCCCAATCATTCGCTCCTGAATCGCCGCATACCTTTGTGCCCGTGCCTCGATTGCAGGTCGTAACGTGTCCCAAGCGTGCGATCGCTTCGATACCGCGCCTAATACCTCCAGCAGCAAAGGCTGGATCACAAAACTGTTGTAGTAATCCCAATGAAACTGCGGCCCATCGCCATAAACGCCATCGCCCTTGTACCACTCCTCATGCATGCGAATCGCATAATCCACCCGCATCGCATCCCACTCTTCACCTGCAAAACAAAGAAACGCTTCCACCGCCGCGCTAAATAACAGCCAGTTGCTGAATCCCGGCTGAATCACTCTACTCGAACGCAGCGCGTCCACCAATCTCCGTCTCGTGCTGCCGTCCAACTTCTCCCAAAGCTCGGTAGGCGCACGCAGAATAGCAACTGCTAGAAAAGCACTGTCCACTACAGGCTGCCCACCGCTGTTGAAATTCATGAAGTCAGGTGAAGCCGTATCAACGGCAGCCGCGATCCCGGCCCGCGCCAATTCACAATAGTGGCGTCGCATTCTCTCTTCATCTGCCGACTTAGCTGAATTCTCCAGCCACGGAGCAACCCCCGCCATCAACCTTCCAAACGCTTCCAGGTAGGTATACTTTCGCCGCTCGTCGCTATTCCCGTGCGGCGCTTCCACCGGCATACTCGCCTTCAACGTCCCCTCGCTCAATGCCGTTAGAACCGGATCAGCCAAGCGTCGCAGCACACTCAACCAATACGTGCGATCAGAATCTTCCCTCTTTGATACCCCAAGCGCCGCGCTGGCCGCTGGTGATGTCAACAGAAAAGTACGTCGAGAGAAGTCTGTCATCTTTACTTATGAGCCGATCCTAACTCCCTCACCTCGGCAGTAGTCTTGCCCGCCGTTCCGCCCTTCGAATAAAACTCCAGCGTCAACGGCCCCGCATCGGGAAACACTAAGTCCGTCATCGTCAGGGCTCCATGATTGGCAAAAACCTCGGTCGAAAGCCGGTCCATCACAATATCCAACGTCAGCGGATCCCTAAACTGAGCCGGCGCTTCTATCCTGGAAAAAAAATCATCGCTCACTTTTGTACTGCCCGAATGGCTGCGGTCCACATAAAGCACTCCCTTGCTCTTGTCATAGCCCACTAGCAAGTAATGACCGTCTTTGGACGAAATCTTCCATCCCGCGTCCATTGCCGCAGCCATCTCCACACTCAAAAGAATCTGATAGGTGTGCGAACTTCCTAACTCCACCTTTGCCTCCGACGGATTAATCACCGTCGTTTTCCCGGTAGCTAATTCCTGTAACTCATCCACTGGCGCCTGAAACAACCTAATCCCCACCGCCGTCTCACGCAGCGACAACCGCCGCGGCAGCGTCATCTGTCCACGCCAAGGACTCGTCGGCAGCTTCGACGCATACTGCCAGTTGCTCATCCACCCAATCATCACCGCACTGTCCTTTTTCGGCAGGTTATTGAAAGTCAGCGCACAATAGCAATCTTTGCCGTAATCCGTCCACAGCGCCACATTCGCAGGATTCTCGTTCTTAAACTCAGTGCCGTCAAAATGCCCAATAAAATATTGCTCGCCTGATCCACCTTGCAACGAGCCTGGATTGATTCCAACCTTCAAAATCCAACGCCTCTGTCCCGGCTTTCCTTCCACCGGTAATTCGAACAAATCCGGACACTCCCACTGCCCGCCCGTAGCGCCCGCTGGACCGAAATCACTAACCGCCGTCCACTTCTTCAAATCCGCCGACGCAAATAGACGTACCTTGTGCTCATTCGGTAGCGCCACTGCCATAATCCACCGCTTCGATTCCTTCGACCAAAAAACATTCGGATCGCGAAAATCCGTCATGTGCAAATCCAAAACCGGATTGCTCGCGTACTTAGTCCAAGTGCGGCCCCTGTCGTTGCTGTACGCGATATTCTGCGTCTGTAGCGATTTCTTGCCCTCGCTCTCGGGCGTATGACCCGTATAAATCGCTACCAGACAGCCGTGCTCGCCCTTGCAAAATCCACTGCTGTTGTGCTCGTCCACTACCGTGCTGCCCGTGAAGATCATCACTCCGTTTTCTTCCGGCAACGCCACCGGCAGTTGTTCCCAATGAATCAGATCGCGGCTAACCGCGTGCCCCCAACTCATATGCCCCCATTGGTCGCCAAATGGATTGTATTGAAAAAATAGGTGATATTCGCCTTCAAAATAAACTGGCCCGTTGGGATCGTTCGTCCAGTTCTTATCCGGCGAAAAATGGAATTGCGGCCTAAACGGCTGATCAAAATCCGCTCCCAACGCCAAACTCGCAAACAGTATCGCGATCGTCCAACCCGCCATTCGCATCACTTAACTTCTCTTTCTTCTTTCCTGCCACTTTATACCGGCAGTCCTTGCTATCCTAACCAACAGCTTTCCGCGTCATGCCATCTCTCCCCAAGTCCTTGCCTCGCGTTTGCGTTGCGCTAGGACTTCGTTCTGCCGACGAGCTCTCTCACGCCGCTGAGATTGAGTACAAAGACGGCAACAACTTCCTCGAATTCCGCCTCGACTATCTAAAATCTCCCGCCTCCGGTATCGAAGTTTTGCACACCTTCAAAACAAAATATCCAGATTCTTTCGTCCTGGCTACATGCCGCCATCGTCAAGCCTCCGGCCATTTCAATGGCGATGTCCGGCAACAACTGCGCATTCTGCAAGACGCCGCTTCAGCCGGCGCAGCCTTCATTGACCTCGAAATTGAAACCGCCGAACAAATCAAAACCGCTCTTCCATCCGTGCGCGAACTCGCTCCTCTGTGCCTCTCCTATCACAATTTCGAATCCACTCCCGCACTTGCGCCGATTCTGAAAAGGCTCAGTCGCATTCCCGCCGATGTCCACAAACTCGCAACCACTGCACGCAAGCCGTCCGATAATCTCCGCCTCTTCGAACTCCTCGCAACTCCGCGTGTCATTCCTTTGATAGCCATGGCTATGTCCGAAATCGGTCTCCTAAGCCGCATTCTCGCTCCCTGCCGCGGCAGCTTGTATTCCTATGCCGCTCCTTCAACCGACGAAGGAACTGCACCCGGACAAATTTCCTCGAAGCTCATGCGCCAGCTCTACCGCTGCGAAAAAATCAATTCAAACACGCGCGTCTATGGCGTCATTGCCAGCCCCGTGTCTCACTCCAAAAGTCCGCTCATTCATAACCGTGCTTTCCAAGCTCGCCGTATCGATTCCGTCTATCTCCCATTCCTGGTTGCACCCCAGCAACTCGCCGATTGGATGAATGTAGCCGCGCAACTTCCTGTCTCAGGCTTCAGCGTCACCATCCCCCACAAGCAGCGCATCATGCGCCATCTCGACATCATCGATCCGCAAGCGAAGCGCATCGGAGCCGTTAATACTGTCTGGCGCAAGGCAGGGAAGTGGCGCGGAGCCAACACCGACGCGGCTGGCGTCATTCAGCCGCTCTCCAAGCACTTCCGTCTCGCCAATTCTTCCATCCTGATTGCTGGTTATGGAGGAGCCGCGCGCGCCGCTGCCATCGCACTCTCCGATGCCTCCGCCAAAGTCACTATCACAGGCCGCAACATGAAATCCGCACAGCAACTGGCTGCAGTCGTAAAAGGGAGCGCCGTCACTTTAAAAGACGCACAGAGTGACCGCTACGACGCCTTCATCAACGCCACGCCCCTCGGTATGGCGCCCAATCCGCAAGGCTCTATCTTTAACGACAAGATCCCGTCAGCCCTCGTCATGGACATGGTTTATAACCCCCATGACACCAAATTGTTGAAACTGGCCGCTGCTCAAAACGCCACCCTCATTTACGGCATCGAAATGTTGCTCGAACAGGCAGCCCATCAATTCGAAATTTGGACTGGCGATACCGCCCCGCGCAGCGTAATGAAGCGCGCTCTGGAAACTATATGAGTACACCCACACTTGAAGAATTGAAATATCCTGTTGGCAAATACCAACCGCCTGCTCTCTTCGATGAGTCGATCCGCCAACAGTGGATACAAGAAATTGCCGACCTACCCGCTCAGTTATCTGCCGCAGTGGCTGGACTAAGCGAAGCTCAACTCGATACACCTTACCGCGACGGCGGTTGGACTGTTCGCCAGCTTGTTCATCATGTTGCTGACAGCCACCTCAACAGCTACATCCGCTTTCGTTGGGCGCTCACTGAAGACGTACCTGTGATCAAAGCCTACGAAGAGAAGTTATGGGCGGAACTGCCCGATGCCAAACACATGCCCGTAGGCGTATCGCTCACCCTTCTGGCTTCCTTACACGAACGATGGGTCAATCTCCTCACACAAATGACAGCCGACCAATTCAATCGCACCTTGCGCCACCCCGCTTCTGGAGAAAACTCCTTGAACCGTATGCTAGGTCTCTATGCTTGGCATGGCCGCCACCACACCGCTCACGTGACCAACCTTCGCCGTCGCCTGTCCATCTAGATCTCATCCATCCTGGATCTCACCCATCGCTCCAGGCGCTTTTACCGGAATAGCACGTAAAAACAAGTCTCTTTCTGTGCGAACGATTCATCGCCGAACCTACAGGCACCTTCAAATTCGGCCTGAACAAATGACCGTATTTCGACCCCCTTCCTAAGCCGTAAAATCAATCACAACTTTAATATCGTCGTGCTGTTTCACCAGCGCGTCCTCCCACCGGTTCAGCGGAACTCGCCGCGATATCAACTGTGACAGCCATTTACGGTCTGCCTGATGGAGCACCTTGGCCGCCGCCTCCCAGTGCTTGCGATTCGCATTCACCGTCCCAAAAATGGCGTTGTTTCCCAACACGCAGTCGTAATTGAATGCCCCGATATCCACCCGAACGCTGTTACCCGAATGCGACACCCCGACTAAACACAAAATCCCATCTGCCGCAAGCTGCATCATGCAGCCCGCTATAACCGTCGGCACGCCCGTACATTCAAGAATGATGTCAGCCTTGAAGCCAATATCCTGCACATCGCATGCGTGGTAAGTAGCACCTAGTTGCCGTACTAGCTCCGGCTTTGGACCATCCCCCACGCGATCTAACACATGCACCTCCAACTCGCGTTGTCTCGCTATCAATCCCCCAAGCAATCCAATCGGTCCAGCCCCTGTTATTAATACTGTCTTTGGCTCCCAATAAGCACGACTCCCAATAAGCGAGATATGATCCCACGCCTTGGCTACCACGCTCGTCGGTTCGGTAAGAACGCCCACGTCCCGCAGCGATCCATCTACTTTGATGGCATACTCAGGTTCAATCCGCCAATACTCCGAACCAAAGCCGTGGGACTCTTTAATTCCGCGCTCTGTATATTCACCATTCCGGCACATATCCCATTCCCCTCGGCCGCAAGCCATGCATGGCACCGGGTCGGGGCGTCGAACGATGCCAACAACTAAGTCTCCACGCGAAAAATGGGTCTGTTCTGGTGCTTCTAGTACCTCACCAAAAGATTCATGCCCTAGTACCAAATAATCGCTGCCAGGAGGAGCGGAACCATATCCCCCATCAAGTAGATCGTGGTCAGTTCCGCAAATACCGAGATTCAAAGCTCTTACGAGAATCGAGCCGTATCTCGGCTCGGGTTGAGGCACATCCCTAAGTTGTGCAGAGCCAGATTTGCCTGGTATTATTGCGAGTGCTTTCATGACAGTTTATACAATTTTCCGTTGATATTTTCGCATTCAATTCTAATGCTTAACGAACACCACCTAGGCTTTTAGCGCAGCTAAAAATAAAGCGACGAAAAACGCCGCTCGGAAACGCAAGTTTACAAACTATTCCCTTGACTAATACTGGCTAAAAGTGGCCCTTAGTACTTTACCGGAAAGTGCTGATGCCCTTATAGTTGTAGGTGACGATTCCTCATGCCCGTTTTGAGTTGATTCGGAGGATTCGCAATTTCGTAAAAAGAGGTCAGTTTTTAGAAATGTCAAAGTCAAGTCTCTTCTCATTATTCTCCGTGGCCGCTCTTAGCTTGGGGCTTGCCGCCTCTGCTGGCGCCACAACCTTCACCGTCTCTACCACCTTACCCGCAGGCTACACCTATGACAGCTTTGCATCGACGTTAGCCGCTTCCACCAATCTCGGTGGCGCATGGGCAGGCACTGCTGGCACTGGTACAACCAACACCACCGTCGTGGGTTCATACCTGGATCCGCTGCCTAGTGGCGATACTCAAAATTATGCCTACGTATTAGGTAGTCCAACCAACGAGATTCTCGGAACCTTCGCGCAGCCTCTATCCAGTGTGTGGTTGGCGTGGGGTTCGCCCGACAGCTACAACAGCATCATCGTGAACGGCACTACCTACACTGCTGCCTCAGTCGGCCTGACTCTTAATCAGTCCACCACGCAGTATGTACAGATCAGCGGTCCAATTTCTACATTGGAATTCCTTTCGACGACCAACGCTTTTGAGTTCGATGATCTGATCCCGGCTACTAGCACTCCTGAGCCGTCCACCCTGGCCATGCTCCTCGGTGGTCTTCTCACTGTTGGTGCTGGTGTCATTCGTCGCCGTAAATAACCCCTTACAGCAGTTTTTCTCACGAAAAGGCCGCCTTACCAAGGCGGCCTTTTTACGTTTGCATCTTCCAAATTTGGAATACTCCACCCTATTCCCGCCCATCCTATCTGGCGTCTGCAACTTATTGAGCCCGTAAACATTAGCTATTTTTCGCTTTCCTCACTCGTCTAGGAGCCCTAGTACTTTACCAGAGCGCCCCGATCATATACAGTGGAAAAGACGATTTCGTCGGAGAGTCGTAAATGCTTCGGAGAATTCATCAATTTTTGCAAAAAGGTCAGTATCTAAAAAAATAAATGTCAATGACAAAACTCTTCTCTTTCTTTTCAGTGGCCGCTCTTAGCTTGGGGCTTGCTGCCTCAGCCAGTGCCACAACCTTCACCGTTTCTAACACCCTTCCTGCTGGCTACTCGTTCGACAGCTTTGCATCGACCGTAGGCTCCTCCACCAACCTCGGTGGCGTTTGGACGGGTACCGCCAACACCGGCACAACCAACACCAGCTCCGTGAACAATTACCTGGATCCGCTGCCGAGCGGTAGCACCCAGAACTACGCTTACTCTGAAGCGGGCGGCACAATCTCCGCCACCTTCGCCACGCCGCTCACCAGCCTGTGGCTCGCTTGGGGTTCGCCTGACACCTACAACACCATCACTGTTAACGGTGTTGCTTATACCTCGACTGCCATCGGTTTGACCACCAACCAGACCACCACTCAGTATGTCCAGATCTCTGGCCCGATCACTTCGCTTGCTTTCGACTCCAGCACGAACGCTTTCGAATTTGACGACCTGGTTGCCACAGCCACTCCCGAGCCCTCCACCTTTGCCATGCTCATCGGTGGTCTCGTGACCCTCGGCGCTGGTGTCATCCGTCGCCGCAAGTAGTTTATTGTTTTAGTTGTTGTTCTTGGAAAAAGCCGCCCTTCGGGGCGGCTTTTCCTTTGTTGCTTCCACCTTTGCCGCCCCAAAAGACTTATCAACGAAAAGCGTCACCATCCGATGCGGGAACTTCGCCCACTCGCGCCCGTCGTCCTGCCCAAAGTAAACCTCAAGATTATTGCTGACTCCATACCACCGCGATCCTCTCACTCAACCCTTCTGCTTGCCTCACCTTATACGCCTCCAGATACTCCTGCTTAGGCCTTCCTATCCTACGTAACTCATTGAAAAAACGAAACTTATGGGTCTTTACCAAACTGGTTGTTCCCGATATATTCGTAATCGAACAGCCCGTCACCCAATCCAAAAACGACGGTCGGATTCAACTTACAAGAGGCCATAAAAAACAAAATGCAATTCAAATCAACCATCTTCTCTCTCGTATCCACGGCGACACTTAGCTTGGGCCTTTCGCTCACCGCAGGTGCCACCACCGTTACTGTCGGCGGAGCCGCTCCCGCCGGTTACACTTCAACCACTTTTGGGCCTGGTGATTCCGCCACCCCTGGCACCTGGACATTTCATACCGGCTCGGCCACAGCCAACACCTCCGTCGGAAATCAATACCTCGATCCGCTTTCAAACAACTCTTACTACGCCTACGCCAAGGGCGGCTCCAGCATTACGGTAGACTATGCCAACGGGATCTCGGCTTTGGACCTTCTCTGGGGCTCGCCTGACTCCTACAACACCATCACCTTTACCAATTCGCACGGCGCCTCGGTCTCTTTCACCCCAGGACAAGGTCTGCTCTCCGCTCTTACCCCGACCGGCACAAATGCGGGCAGCCAAATGGTTGATTTCGTCGCCAGCCCCGGCACCGTTTGGGATTCCGTCACTTTCAGCTCAACAACAAACGCGTTCGAATTTGCTGAAGTTTCCACCCTTGCCGCTCCCACTCCAGAACCGGCCACAATGGCTCTGCTCGCGGGCGGTTTAGTCGCTCTCGGCGTCATCCGTCGCCGCAAGTCCGTCTAACCAATAACCCTCCTTCCTCTCCTTTCCTCAGCCAGAGAGCCAAGCCTTTCTTAAGGTTTGGCTCTCTGCTTTTCCGTTCATCTATACTGAAAAGCTATTGAAGCAAAAGCTCGAAAACTTTTTTGAGTTCTCCCGCCTCTCCGCCACTTGGCATAACGAATTACTCGCCGGCTTAACCACCTTCATCGCCATGTCGTACATCGTCGTGGTCAACCCCTCCATACTTCGTGAAACCGGTATGCCCGTTGCTGCTGTCACCGCAGCCACCTGTATCGCCGCCGCTTTTGGCAGCATCATGATGGGCGTATTCGCCAACTATCCCATTGCCCTTGCTCCCGGCATGGGACTAAACGCCTATTTCACGTACACCGTGGTCAAGGGTATGGGCGTGCCTTGGCAAGTTGCGCTCGGAGCCGTCTTCTTATCCGGCTGCATTTTCCTTCTCCTGACGTTAATCGGCGTGCGGCAAATGATTCTTGCGGCAATTCCGGTCGAGCTTTACGCTGCCGTCTCTGGGGGCATTGGTCTTTTCATCGCTTTTATTGGATTTCGCAACTCAGGTTTGGTCGTCGCCAATCCCGCTACTCTCGTTTCCATCGGAAATCTGAAAACTCCAAACGCCTTTGTCGCACTCGCTGGCCTCATTCTCACGGCTGTTTTGCTCTCGCGCGGTGTCAAAGCTGCCATCCTCATCGGCATACTCGCCTCCACTGCTATCGCTGCCGCCCTAGGCCTGGTTCATTGGCAGTCCACCGCTTTCACTTTCAGCGACATCACGGCCACTGCCTTCAAATTAAACCTGGCATCGGGACTCAAGCTCGGCCTCCTCGAAATAGTTTTCGTTTTCCTATTCGTCGATCTCTTCGATAATCTCGGAACATTGCTTGCCGTCGGCAAAGCCGCCGGCCTCATTCAAAAGGGTTCAGCCAATCAAATTCCCCGTCTCGGTCGAATCTTGACCGTCGATTCCATTTCTTCCATCTTCAGCGCCTTAGCCGGTACCTCCACTGTAGTGAGCTACATTGAAAGCGCTGCTGGCGTCGCTGTCGGCGGACGTACCGGCGTCACCGCCATCGTTGCCGGATTGTTTTTTCTAGTCTCACTGCTCGCTCTGCCGCTAGTTGCCGCCATTCCCTCCGTCGCCACCGCGCCGGCACTGATTACTGTAGGCAGCCTCATGATGATGTCCGTCGTCGAAATCGATTGGAAGTCGCCCCAAGTTGCCATCCCGGCATTTCTAACGCTCACCATGATCCCGCTTAGCTTCTCCATCGCCAACGGACTAGCGCTAGGGTTCATCGCCTACGCATTCATTCGCGTTCTACGCGGCGAATATCGACAAGTCCACTGGCTCGTCTATGTACTCACCGTGATGTTCATCGCCCGCTTCATCTATCTCGCGCACACGTAATGTCATGCTTTCGCGCTCGTGCTCTCCAGCGTCCTGACGCCTCGGCACGTCGGACAGCTGCAATCGATCCGTTCACTCCCACCCAAAAACGCCGCTATCTGCACACGCGCCTGCAACACTGCCTCACATCTATCCCATCGATCCAAAACATTCTCCCGTTGCGATTGCGTCAAATGCCACGACAGCGGCGCATCCTCATCCGGAAACTCCAGCGTCACACTGTGAATCGGCACAGTTCCAAACCAACGCTGTTGCAATTGCAGCAATTCAATATCGTTATGCGCGATCTGTCCGGCGCCACGCACATTAGCCAGCGTTACTATCGGTGCGCCAATCTGAAAGAACCATCCTCGGTCCGTCAAGTCACCCGACTGCGGATCGCCGTCCCGGCTGACAGGCGCGCCATGAACTTGCAAAACCAGCACGCTCTTCACTGCCGGGCTCGTGTCCGATTCTTGATCGGCGCACAATGCTTCGTCCAGCCATTCCACCAGCGTTGACATCCCATAGTTGTCGTAATACCCGCCGTCCACTACATGCGGCTGCGGCTTCTTATCCTCAAATCGAGCCGCCGGTGTCACATAAGGAAAACTCGCCGATAACCGCGCCGCCGTTACCGCCGCCACATCCCGAGTCTCACCATGCAACTTCGTTGCGTCCAACCGCGCTCGGGAGCTTTCATTTTTCGTAAAACGTGTCGTTCCCAACAGCAATCGATTGCCTGATTCCACCAGCGTCGCATTCATTATCAATGCCGGCATGTCGCCGCTTCTCACCGCGGCATTCCACTCACTCAATGGCTTATCCAACAAGCTGAAGCTGTCCTCATCCGACGTCTTCCCGTTGGCAATCCAAGCCCGTTCCAGCGCCCGCCCACGTCCCACAAAGTTCTTTGTTATCCACGGAAATATGCTGCTAATCAGATCTGGCCAGCTTAGCCCCCACGCCACTTCGTCTAAGCTCGACCGGCTCGCTGCAACAAACGCCCCTTCCGCCGTCGGGTTCGCCAAACTGTGCGCATAGCATACGCTGCCTAAGCTTCCTCCCGATACCGAACTGATCAACCGTACTGATTCCTTGAACCCGGGAATCTCTTCTGACAAGCCTTCCAATACCTGCGCCGCCCACGCTGCCGCCTGTATGCCTCCGCCATTTGCCGCCACCACCACAATCCGGCCCCTGCAATCGTTCTTTGTCGCCCGCACCGTTTCCACGGGCGTGGGCGCAGGCCTCGCCCCGTGCCGCACCTTCAACAAATCGTAGTAATGATCGGAAGCTTTCGTCTGCGTCGTGATCACGCCCCAAATCGTCAAAATCAACAACAAAGGCACGTGCCACAAATCCAGGTAGAACGACAACGCCGACAACACCGAACATCCCAATACCAAAACCATCAATGCCGAACACAACGCCGGCACCGTCCGCTCTTTGCCCAATCGCTCATATCCATACCAGCCCAGAAATACATACACCCCCAACGTCAACCCAAAGCCGCCCGCCGCTAGGATATGGTCCTCCATCGACGTGTAACCCGGCAAAGTGCTGCTCCAAACGATGCGCTTCGCCGAACTGCGCAACAGCGTTGCAATGCCGAATTGCGCCGCCAGCATTGGCAATCCCGCCATCAGTGCAAACCCAATTCGCCGCCGTAAATCCCCGTGGTTTTGCTGATCGGAAAATCGGATCGTGTAAAGAATCACCGGCAAGCTTAATGCCGCCGTCAGCACAAACCACCAATACCAGGCAAAGTGCGTCGGCGGTGAGGCCAAACCACCAACTCCGCGCTCGGCCGAATGCATATAGATGATGCGCGCGTTATCGACAACTGATGTCGCCGCCGCCATTGCGGCAACTGTGACCGCTGCCGTTCCCGCCGGAGTCACATCAAACAAGCCCAGCAACAAGGCTTTAAAGCTGCTCTGCCGAACCAGCCACGGCAGCAACACAACAATCGCTCCGGTCAGCAGCGGGACGCGCATTAACAGTGCGTACTCCACAACGCTTCCCAGCACCTGCAAATAGTGGAACATTCGCTACCCTCCTAGTGATCTAGGTGGTATCTACGTTACAACGAACATCGCGCCGGGATCAAGCCGCCTTCCCCGGACGCTCGCGATCCAACGATCCTGTTTTTTACCACTCCCACCATCCATTGGCCCCACTCGCTGCCACATTCGCGCCTAAATCAATCCAAAACGCTAAAATGAAAGCTATTCCTATGCCATCCTTCGCCATAGAACAGGCGAAAATCCGCCGAAAAGCCCTCGAAGACGCCCTCACCTCTCGCGTCCTGGTCCTCGATGGCGCCATGGGCACCATGCTCCAGCAGCGCCATCTCACTGCCGAAGATTTCGGGGGTCACGACCTCGAAGGCTGCAACGAAAATCTCGTGCTCACGCGCCCCGATGTGATTAAGGATGTCCATCGCGCCTATTACGAAGCTGGCTCAGACATCGTTGAAACCAACAGCTTCGGTTCCACCCCGCTGGTTCTCGCCGAATACGCCATTGCCTGCTAAAGCGTACGAGCTCAACGTCGCCGCCGCCAGCCTGGCACGCAAAGTTGCCGATGAAATGGCAACGCCCTCTAAGCCGCTCTTCGTCGCTGGCTCCATTGGGCCCACCACCAAAGCCATCACCGTAACCGGCGGGGTGACATTCAACGAACTCGATCGAAAATTTCTACCATCCAAGCTCGCGGCCTTCTTGATGGCGGCGCCGACATTCTGCTGCTCGAAACCTGTCAGGACACGCGCAACATCAAAGCCGGCCTCATCGCCATCGGCCGCGTCGGCGCCGAACTCGGCTACAAAATTCCCACCATGGTCTCGGGCACCATCGAAGCGATCCGGCACCATGCTTGCCGGCCAGACCGCCGACGCTCTCTACGCATCACTCGCCCACATCCAACTGCTCTCCATCGGCCTCAACTGCGCCACCGGTCCCGAGTTCATGACCGACCACATCCGCTCTCTCCACGAACTCGCCAACACGCGCATCTCTTGCTATCCCAACGCTGGCCTGCCGGACGAAGAAGGCAAGTATCTCGAAACGCCTCAAACTCTCGCCGCTCAGCTGGAGCGCTTCGTCGATCACGGCTGGCTCAACATTGTCGGCGGTTGCTGCGGCACTCGTCCAGATCACATCCGCGCTATCGTCGCAAATGGTGCGAGGCAAGAAGCCGCGCGCCGTTCGCCCAATCCTCCCACCGCACATTTTTCACCGGCATCGAAATCGTCGAAGCCGACGATTCCAATCGCCCGCTCATCGTCGGCGAGCGCACCAACGTCATCGGCTCGCGTCTCTTCAAGCAGATGATCGCCGAAGAGAAATGGGAGGAAGCCACCGAAATAGCCCGCCGCCAGGTCCGCAACGGCGCGCACATCATCGACGTCTGCCTCCAAACCAGCGATCGCGACGAAGCCACCGACATCCCGTTCTTCTACGAAAAGCTCATTCGCAAGATCAAAGCGCCGATCATGATCGACACCACCGATCCAAAGTCGGTCGAACTGTCGCTCACCTATTGCCAGGGCAAAAGCATCATCAATTCCATCAATCTCGAAGATGGCGAAGAGAAATTCGAGCGCGTTTGTGCCCGCTCGCGCACAAATACGGCGCGGCGCTGGTGGTTGGCTGCATCGACGAAGACCCGCTGCAAGCCCAAGCCTTCACGCGCGAACGCAAACTGGCCGTCGCCCAGCGGTCCGTCTCTCTACTGACCACCAAGTACGACATCCCGCCGGAAGATATTATCATCGATCCGCTGGTATTTCCGTGCGCCACCGGCGACGAGAACTACATCGGCGGGTGCGGTCGAAACCATCGAAGCCATCCGCCTCATCAAAGAGCAGATCCCGCACGTCAAGACCGATCCTCGGCATCTCCAATATCTCGTTCGGCCTGCCTGCCGCCGCGCGCGAAGTCGTCAATTCCGTCTTCCTCTATTACTGCACCAAAGCCGGACTCGACCTCGCCATCGTCAACGCTGAGAAGCTCGAGCGGTTCGCCTCCATTCCCGAAGAAGAACGCCGCCTCGCCGAAGCCTTGCTCTTCAATACGCCGCCTCGTTGGCGATCCCGGCTGATCATCGCCAACGCCGCATGTCCTCGAAGAAGTTCCCGACGACTGGCGCGAACAGTCGCGCGAACAGAAGATAGCTGTCAACCAATTCCACATCGCCGCCATCTCCGAACATTTCCGCGGCGCAACCGGGCGTCAAAGAAAAAGACGGCCGACTTGCCTCTCGATGAACGCCTCGCCAACTACATCATCGAAGGCACCAAGGATGGTCTCATCGCCGATCTCGAGCTCAAACGCACAGAAGGCGCAGCCCCGCTCGACATCATCAACGGCCCGCTCATGGCCGGCATGACCGAAGTGGGCCGCCTGTTTAACAACAACGAACTAATTGTCGCCGAGGTGCTGCAGTCCGCCGAAGCCATGAAGGCTGCCGTCAGCCACCTGGAGCAGTTCATGGAGAAGTCCGAAACCGCCGCGCGCGGCAAAATTGTTGCTCGCCACCGTCAAGGGCGACGTCCACGACATCGGCAAAAACCTCGTCGAAATCATTCTCAGCAACAACGGCTACACGCGTCATCAACCTCGGCATCAAAGTCCCGCCCGACGATCTCATCCAGCGCCTATCACGAACACAAGCCAGATGCCATCGGCCTCTCCGGGCTTGCTCGTCAAAAGCGCGCAGCAAATGGTCATCACCGCGGGCGACTTCAAAGAAGCCGGCATCAACGTGCCCTTGCTGGTGGGCGGCGCAGCGCTCTCGGAAAGATTCACCAACGGGAAAATCGCGCCCCGCCTACCAAGCCCCGACGTTCTACGCCAAAGACGCCATGACGGTCTTCGAATCATGAACGAAATCATGGATTCCGAAACGCGCGAGAAAGTTCTCGATCGAACATATCTTTCGCGACATGCCGCCCGCCGCCGCCGCACCAGCCGAAATCGCGGTGCCGTGCCCAGTGAGCGAACAGCGCAGCCCTAAAGTTCGTACCGATATTCCTATTCCGCCCGCGCCTTACTGAAGATCGCAGAGTTCGCATCATTCCGAACCTCGCCGAGGTCTGGAGCTACATCAACCCCTTCATGCTCTACGGCCGCCATCTCGGCTTCAAAGGCAACTTCGAAAAGTTGCTCGTCCGAGCGTGATCCCAAAGCGCTCGAACTCTTTCATCAAATGGAAGATGTAGAAGCCCAAGCCGCAAAATTCATGCAAGTGCGCGCCGTCTGGCAATTCTTTGAAGTCGAACGCGACTGGCAACACGCCTGCATCTATTCGCCCCCGGCGGCGCAACGCCCGTCGAAACATTCCACTTCGGCCGCCAAGCCAAAAGCGGACGGCCTCGTGCCTCAGCGATTACGCACTCGATCCGCAAGACGGCGCCCGCGACCACATCGCTATGTTCGTCGTCACCGCGGGCGAAGGCGTCTCCCAGCGCTCAGAAGAAGCCAAGCTAAAGGCGAATTCTTCAAAGCCCACGCCCTGCAAGCGCTGGGCATCGAATCCGCCGAAGCCGCCGCCGAATGGCTCCACCGCCGCCTTCGCGAAGATTGGGGATTCCCCGATTCCCCAACGATCACGATGCACGAACGCTTCACTTCCCGCTATCGAGGCAAACGTTACAGCTTCGGCTATCCGGCCTGCCCGAATCTAGAGGACCAAACCAAACTCTTCCAACTCCTAAAGCCCGAAGACATCGGAGTCCACCTAACCGAAGGGTTCATGATGGAACCCGAAGCCTCCGTCTCAGCCCTCGTCTTCCACCACCCCGATTGCGCCTACTTCAGCGCCGCCGCCGAAGAGACCGAACCCGCCTTGGCAAACTGAACATTTGGCTGCGCCGATGGAGGTTTTCCTGTTGTAATCAAGGAGCACAGCCAGTGTCCGATAACCATTTCAGGAACCGGGTCGACAGGTACTCCAGGTCCGGTTCGAACCTAATCGTTGAAACCCAAATGGCTTATTGGCGGGCACAAACCGACTACCATTGGAGTCAGAGTCTCTATGCGCTTTGCTGCCGTGCTTTTCGCTATTTGCGCTCTGCAAGATGGCGGAAACTCCCATTGGGCGCCTCTACAGGCAAAATCGATATCGGTACGTCTTCTCCCCCAATGTCTACCACCCCCACCGCCAGTTGACGTTTATGGATTTTATGTGGAAGTTGTGCAGGTCTTAGGCGATGGACTCGTTGCTCTAAATGGAAAGGCGATTCCGAAAACTCAGTTAATCGGCTCATTACCTAACATCTATGGAGCAGATACGCGCCAGATACTCTATGTCAGTTTTGAAGGAGGCGAGTATGCGGATTTAATGAACGTACTCAACCTCACTCGATCTTTGCATGCCAGCGTCGTCCTTCTCACACCGAAATCTCGCGTCGAATTTCAACGCGAACTGTTGCGGACCGATTGCCGGTTCCAATTTCACTGAGACAGATGTCGTCCGTCATTTCATGATTGCCAAACGCCGCTACCGTCCACGAATGCTCTCTCACCCGTTAGTTTCTAAGGTATGAGGCACTTCGCTCTGCTCTACCGTCTGCATATGGGATGGCCGCTGGACCATCGTGGTGCGTCTCGCAATCCTCAGCACAAGACTCCACTATTGTTCGAATATCACCGCGCGCGAAAGCCTTCAGAAGCTTCTGGATAAGAGCCACATTTTCTTGTTCAGCCATGAAATACCTTACGAAGCATCATACATCGAATTTTTGACCTCTATTCGTGCCCCCCACTCCATTCCAAATACGAGTGCCAATCACTGCTTCCAGGCGCTTGCATTTGGAACTTGCCAGTCATAGTGCCCGACACCAATTCATAAGTCAGTCGAAAGCGAGGTCCTGGTGCGCTTTCGGATTCAAATACAACAGAGTTTGCGTGCGGTACCGCGACGTCATAGTGAATAACGTGGCCCTCGCTGTCGAAGTAGATCGCTTTTAGCGCCTTCCCATCGCTGCCTGGAAAGACATACAGCAAGTCTCGGTGTTCACAATCAAAGCTCGCTGGCGCCTTACAATTCGGATCGGAAGTGCTGTGGCGAGCCAGAACGTGGCCGCCAAGTTCGCGCCGGAAAGCGTACCGTCCGCTTGTTACTACACCGGAAGATCCCTGCGATTGCGCCTTCCAATCGCCTTCCAGAAAGCTAAGAGAACTCAGCGGGTCGGTTGGAGAACTCGAGTTTTGCGCCTGAAGCATAAATGGCACACACATCAGTGCCGCGATACAAATCCACTTCATTTCTTTGTCCTTTCCAAAACAAATTCGTTCATTCGCCCGCGGATTTCATCGGGGCTCAAGATCTCTTTCGTTTGAGAGAGCGCCCAAACATGCTTACCGTTGCAGCCAACGCCAACGCGACCTGCCTGGGCAGTAAATTGCTCCCCCATTGTAGGCGTAAAATGTTCAACGCCGAACATAAGGAGAAGAAAATGCCTGCTAAAACCTCGTTCCGTTTTTTCAGCAAGAAGGCGCTCCTGTTTGCTGCACTTTTCGCTGCCACCGCCTTCACACTAACGGCTACGCCTGTCGGCTGGAGCATTGATTTGACCGTTAGTGGTGGCGGCCTCGCGGGACACTACTCGGGGACGTTAGTGTACGATGCCAGTACTCAAGCCATATCGTACTGGAACATTCCCATCGGTCTGGGTTTCAATACACCGGCGGTTTGCACTTCCGGGTACCTGCCCGCTTGCCTGCAAGAGTCCGTGACCGTTTCAGGCGATACCTTCGATTTCAATGTCTTCCAACTGAGTCAGGATCTTAGTGAAACGCTGACGCTAGACTTCGTCACACCATTAACCGACGCAGGGGGCGTTGTGGATCTCGTACCAGGCTCGATCAACGGCGGAAGTATGCTTCAAACTCCAGGCGGGACCTGGGCGGTCAGCGGCTCAGCGTTCACGCCCGAGCCCACTACGGGCGGCCTTCTAACGCTTGCCCTTGTTGCGACTGCGCTCGAATGGCTCTTCACAAGAATGCGAACAGCATTGAAGTAGGTTCATCCGCCCTTCGTAGGCTTCTCATCGTGGTCCATTACGACGTGCCTCAGCGTCCGCTCCGTGCGTACTTCAACGCATTATTGCGCTCTCTCACCCATCGGTTTTGGGCACAGCGAACCGCTTCACAAATTCGCTTTCATCGTTTCCGACTCCACTGAGACCTCCACCTTTACATTCATCGCCTTATATAGCGATACTACGCTCCAATTCCAGAGAGTATAAGACGCGTGAAATGTGTCGCCAGATCATTCGGCAAGTCCATCTCGAACTCAGCCAGCAGAGCAAGATAGTAGAGAAAAAGCGGACCAGCGATCAGGGCGCACGCGACCGCACTCGGCACCCCTGGCCGTAACTCCCCTCGCGCGCGGGCGCGTTCCACCACCGTTTGCAGTTGTTCCATTCGCGGCTTCAGTAGATGTTCCCGATACGAGGCGAGCAGTGCGCTGTTGCCGCTAATCTCTCCCATCGTTCTCATAACCAGCTTCGCCGCAGATTTGGCGTGCTCTGACGCCGTAGATTGTTTAACCAGGAAACGTATGTCGGCTTCAAAACTACCCTTGTCCGCAGGAATGTTCGTCCCACCCAGAATTCGAAACACCTCCGTAGTGACCTCGAGTTTGGAACTCCATCGACGGTACAACGAAATCTTGCTCACTCCTGCGCGCGCCGCGATTGACTCCATGCTCATGCCATGGTACCCGCGAAGCACAAATTCCTCGACGGCTGCTTCTACCAGCGCTTGGTCCACCACCTTGCTGCTCGGCCGTCCCCGCGGTCTCTTCCCTTCCGAGGTTTGGGACTTGTCTCCGCGTTTCTGTCCCGCCGATTTCAAACTGCTCGCCTCAAAGCGCTGAATTGCAGCACCGACCCTGTTACCTCAGGCCGGAAACCCTCAAAGCCCGAGTCCTCTAGGTACCGTTTCAACTCCCCAAGTTCGAAGACATGCAGCCCGTGATTCTTTCTACTCCATTCGCGTACGCGACGGTACTTCAAGATGCCCCCATCGCCTGCGGTGAAGGTGAAGACGGAGAGAATCGCCCCAGGCTTCATCACGCGCGCTAGCTCGCCGAGTGCCATCGAAGTGTCCGCGAAGAGATGGAGCGATCCGCAACAGATCACAGCGTCAAAAAATCGGGCTTCAAATGGCAGCGCCTCTACTCGTGCGCGTGCGAAATGCATGTTGGTCACGCCTTCCTTTGCCGTGTTTGCCGCGCCTTGCCGAAGCATCCCTCTGGAGACGTCGATCCCGAATACTGGTTTCGAAGCGGATGCGACGTGCCGTCCAAACGTGCCCGGTCCGCAAGCAACATCTAGCACCGCGCCACTTGCGGGCTCAACATCTCTGCAAACCTTGCGAATAAGCTCTGCCATCGAAGGGCTTCGCGCCCCGCCATAAATGGCCATCACGATCGGATACCAAAGCTTCGTCTCATAGATGCCCGCCATCTTGTCTATCGCCGTCATTCTCCTTAAAACCGGGTCATCGCTTCGCCATAGCTCCTCTGACAAGAATTCAGGGATGCCTTGGTTGATCGCATACTCACGCGAACACATCGCGCAGCATAGCGAATCCTTTTCTTGGCGCAAGTGGCGCTTGCAAGTCGGGCATACATAAACCTCGATCCCGCTCGCCTGCGGAGTTCTTTCCATCGCTCTCATCGGTCGTGCTCCTTTCGCTCATTTAGTGAACGAGGCCGTACACAAAATAAGTGTACCTCCAGGAATTTACGCGAAGTGATCATCTTGGCCAAGAGAGTCCTACTTCCTCATGCAGACCAATTCGCCACTCGATAAACTTACTCACGTCCCGCGTTACTTGGCGAAGTCGTCTCGACCAGGGTCTCCCATCCGTGCGGTCTTGACCGTCGATCTCCTCTAGCTCGCGCATCCTAGCCAGCATTGTTTGTGGAATGTCGCAAAACATCCGATGGGCACATCGTGCGCGGCACTCTAAATCCAGACACTTGGCCGGTGGGCAACGTCACGGCTACCGGGTCAAGCCATTAAGCTGACAAACGCCTTAGGGCAAGCTGTCCTCAACTTCGCCTGCAATACTGCAACATCCGCCTCGCTTCCCACAGGGATCGGAATCCGCTTCTCCACTGCCACAGACTTCCCGCCTCCGAACGTCTGAAACACGAATGTAAGTCTGGCAGGCGCATCCTGGGCCGCCTTCGCTTCTATCAAGTAACTCCCGGAAAGAATCCATGGCGAATACTTACCATTGCAAAAAAGCCCTTCGTCTCCAAAGTACACTTCAGAAGGAGCCGCCACTAATCGTCGGTAGTTTCGTTCACAGTTACCGCGGTTGATCAACTGAGCAATCGCAAACAATGCCGTCATGCCGCCTGTAAAGGCAGTCGCCGTCATTAGTCTCGATCCCAAACTTCCACTAAGTTCCACCAACGCGCAAACTGCAAAAATCAAATACAGCGTCGATCCAACCTTTAAATACACCAAGCCGTCACGCTTCCACGAAAATGGTGGCACCTGAGCCCGTTCCCATTCCAATTGACTCTGCGCCCAGTCTTTCCACTGACTCGGCGAATATTGCCAGTGCACCCAATAAGCACCCATCACCTGCGACATCCCAAAGTCTAACCGCCGCGCTCGCATATAAAATCCCATCACCATCGGTCCGCACCCCAGCAGCAGAAATCCGCCAACTCCCGAAGGCAACCAGCGCCACGAATCTGGCAGGATCGCCGTCGCAGCCCCGCACAGCAATAAGAGAATGAGGAGTCGCCAGATCCAACGGTACACTCTGTGTCGATGGACCGTGAGTAGCCGTGTGGATGGCGGTAACTTTGCTACATGTGAATCCGTAATGTGGATGATCAACGCCGTCGCCCCAATGCCGATAAAGGGGATCATCACCACCAGCGTGATAGCCAATGCGTTCGGCGAAAGATTCAGTTGCGCGACGCCCAGAACCAACGCAACAATCACCACCGTGATGCCAACCAGCTTCCCGGCTGTCTTGTATGAGAAAAGCGGACTTTTCCGAAACGCGGCCCACGTCCCCAGCAGTCCCAACAGAATAATAATTGGTAGAACAACGAATCCCACACAACTACGCTACATTGCCCTCCCTAAGCGTGTCGTGCAGGCTGAGTAACTGCGGTTGCTGCTAAGAGCCGGGGCGCTCGCTCGGCATGTGTTCGACCGCGTTTTTAACCAACACTCCAAGCTGCAGGAAGGCATCAAAGCTGCTAGGCTTCTTGAGGTAGTACGTCACGCCGAGTACCTGCACGTTGCTCCTATCGCGCGGGCTGTCGGAAGAGGAGATGACAATTACGGGAGTTTCAATGCACTCCGGATGCCGCCGAAATTCCTGAAGCACCACTGCCCCTTCCGCTTTGGGTACGTTGAGATCCAAAAGCAGAACATCGGGGCACGGTTCGTCAGCCGACTTTCCCATTCGTGTCATGTAATGGATCGCTTCCTCACCATCAGAGAAATGATTTAAGTGGTAAACAACTTCATTTGCTTCTAATGCCTCGCGTACGAGATAAACGTCTGCAACGTTATCTTCTACTAGCAGCACGTTGATTTCAATCATCGCGCCTCGGCAAGGGCCAGATGAAATGTCGCACCTTCTCCCAGACGTCCCTCGGCCCAGATACGTCCACCGTACCGCTCGATAATTCGTTCGCAAATCGCAAGTCCCAAGCCGGTTCCTGGAAACTCGTCTTTATGTAGCCGTTTGAAAAGCCCAAAAATTCGCCGTTCGTATCGAGGGTCGAAACCGATGCCATTATCCCGTACGGAGATGATCCACTCCTCGCCCTGTCGGCGAGACGAGACTTCAATTTCTGGCGCAAACCCCTTCCGATGGTATTTCAGAGAATTTGACAACAAATTCTGGAACACAATCATTAATTCGGATGCGTCGCCACGCACGTTGGGAAGCGTCTCCGACTTTACGGTCGCGTGTGTTTTGCCCATCGTGGCATCCAGCGACTTCACCGCTCCAACCAGCGATTCGTTCAAATCGGCACTGCCGCATGCGGCATCGTTGTCTCGGATAGTTTCAGAGTAGGTCAGCAAATCGTGGATAAGTTCCTCCATGCGAGCTACCCAGGCGCGCACAAAGTTTGCATATTCGCCCGCCTTATGATCATTCCCTAAATGGCGGCGCAGAAGGAGCGCTGTGTAAATGCCTATCATGCGCGGAGGTTCCTGCAGGTCGTGGCTCGCTACGTAGGCGAATTGTTCCAGCTCTCGATTGGCGCGCTCTAGCTCTCGGCGCGCCAAAACCTGCTGGGTAACGTCGTTGCACACCGCCATCACCCGGAGTACACCTCCGTCTGCCTCACGCAAAGGCTGATAGGTGACATTAAACCAGTGATCCTCAATAACGCCGTCGCCACGTGGCGCATAGGGGATTAGCCATTCACTCGCTTCGAAAGTCTTGCCGCTTGTCAACACCTTACGAAGAACGTCATGAACATCTTTACCAAGATCGGGAATCGCTTCAGCTAGTGTTCGTCCTACCAGCAGCCGGTTTTGGACTAACTAATGGTAGAAAGGATTCGCCATCTAATTATCAAATCGGGCCCGCGCAGAACGACGATGGCGACGAGCGCCTGTGCCAGCAATTGTTCCAGCCGCCGTTGGATTGAAGCATCCGCTTGGGTCATGTTCTCCCGGTCAGTAACATCGCGTGCGGTACATGTTACTTCTTGAACCCAACGATCACCCCCCAGAACCGGAGAGAAGATGTATTCATAAATACGCTCTTCACCTCTAGCGCTCGTAAATGCCGTTAGATTTTTCACCGGTTGCTGCGTTGCGACGACGTTCCTAACCTCGTTCTGAATTCGCGCAGCCAATTCCGGAGGGTAGCCCAGATCATGCGTATTCTTCCCGATAATTGCTTCTAGCGTCTTTTGCCAAACAACAAGCAGCGCGGTGTTGGCATAGGTGAAGCACCCATTGACGTCGAATGTGCAGATGAGGTCGGGAAGATTCGACAAAACGACCTCGGACATACGCGACCGGCACTGCAGTTCGGTTTCTGTGGCCCTACGCTCTTCGGCAGCCGCCAAACGTTCTTGGGTAGTTTTCAACCTTTCTTCAAGGGATCGAACCTTGGCCAGTAGTTCTTCTGTTTCGGTTCTCTTGATCCAGGCGGTATCCACTGAAATTATGTTCTCAGCACTGAAAGTATGTTCTCAGAACTTAGATACCTCCGTAGCGCCAGTGACTACACCCGACAGTGCAAAATAGACTTCTGGTGGAATGGCTAACTCGAAAATTAGTGGAAGAAGCAGTTTACCCTCCATTGGTGGCCATTCACAGCCGCGGTAGAGGAGAGATATTCGTCGTTGGGCACGCTCGAACAATGTTGATGACTGGGCGTTGTTAGCGGTAAGTCAGTCGCTCAACTTCCGCTGGATACCGGTCGCCATGTAGTTTCTGCAGTTGCGCTATATAACTCGTGCAGATCGTCTAGTGTAAGCTCAACGAGCGTGGATCCGATGTTCTCCTCGATTCCCTCAAGCTTCGGGTGCCGGGAATCGCAACAATCAGGGGTTTCTGCGCAAGCAGCCACGCCACCTCTCTGAGGATATTCTGTTCGTGAAGGGATCAAGCAATTCCCCTAGTCTTGCCTATTTGCTGATCCAGAGGAACCATGTCGATCAAACCCTTTTTCAAGCTTCTGATGAATAATCAGCTCCAGGCGTTAGGAGGCAGCAGTGCCTTGCTTAAGCATTTTTATCAACTCAATTACCTGGTCGGTGCCAAAGAGTGCGGTCTTTTCGATCTGTTAATAGACACGCCAAAAAGCTTTGATCAGCTTGCTGACGTCTATTGCACAAATGACAAGGCTCGCGAAGCTTTGGAGGCCTGGCTGGGTCTGGGCACCCGGCTCGGTTACTTGCGACTAGATGCCAAAGGTTACGCACTCAAGGGGCTGGCCAAAAGACTGGCGTTACCCCAAAACGATGCCGCGCTTGCCCTGCTCCAGGAAGTCGCTGGACTGCATGCCAAATTGATCTCACAAACCGTTAGGAAACTTCGCAAGGGTGAACTTTGGAACCTCGATGATCAGGATGGCGAGATCGTCGCCAGGTCATCGCGCATCATGGAAGCATTCCAAGCGGAGGCCATTGAGCAGTTCTTCCTAGCTTCAGGAATGGCCAGCTTGCTGGAGATAGGCTGCGGCTCCGGTATTTATATTAAGTACGCTGCAAATAGAAATCCGTCGCTGACGGCTGTGGGTCTGGAGTTACAGCCTAACGTTGCGGAGGTCGCTCGCCGGAATATCTCAGACTGGGGTCTCGAAGAGCGAGTGAAAATCGAACTGGGCGACATTCGGCTACGGGTTCCTGGCGACCGTTTCAACATCGTCACCCTTTACAACAACATCTACTACTTTCCAGTGGAGAGCCGAGTTTCGCTGCTCCAACATATCAGGCAGTTCATTCAGCCGGGCGGCTTTCTACTGCTGATCACATGTTGTCAGGCAGGCAGCCTAGGGGTGGAAGTTCTCAATCTTTGGGGTGCGGCAACATTGACAGGCGGGAGACTGCCCGGCAAGCACGAACTCATCGGCCAGCTTCGTGATGCAGGCTTTCCGGATGTTCAAACCGTTCGCCTGATTCCCGGTGAGACGTTGTTCGCGTTCAAAGCGATCCGCGGGCCCAATCTCTGATTCACAAGCCATAGGCTAATCTCGCGGCCCCAAGCGCACCGATAATTCAGGCAGTTCACAGATCGAAATGAAGCGGGTCTCTCAGGTTTTGCAATTCTCGGTAATAGTACAAAGCAGCGGGGCGCTTTCCCGCAATCTTCAGACTCATCAGAAATGCAATCTCTTCCTCACTGGCATCGCCGCTCAGAGACTTGTCTAACAGAAACTGCTTCAGTCCAGGCTCAACGCTAAGAGGCTTATGGGGTTGGTGTTCTACAAACTCAAATCGCCGTCTGCTCTCTGGTGCCAGTCGCCGATTCAGCAAAACCTCCATGCTGAACGTTTTCAGATCCATGTCCCAGGAATCGATCATCGGGTCCAGAAATGACACACAATTCTCAAGCGATACATTGAACACGTCGGAGTCCAAAAACTCCGATGTCGCAGCTTGCACTTGCTTATAGCTCCGCCGGCTCAGTTGAGCCATCACACTAAGCCACTCCTCACTGCGCAACTCTTCTCTCGCCACACCTTGAGCAACATTCAGCAATGTTTGGGTTACCAGACGCTCCAGCACGCCGAAAGGCTCTTTCTCGAAAATCCGTCTAACCTCGATGCGAATTCCGGGCTTGCATTTCCGCAGCAATAAATCCCGGCACTCCTTGAAAAGGGGCGTCGGCGGCTCTGCCGTGCGCTTTTTTAGATCTTGCTGGCGCTGCACGTTTGCTAGGCGCGACAATTCTCCCGTCGGCAGTTTTAAGAACTCGCCCATTTTGTCGTAGATATCCGTTCGCCCTGGTGCCGGAGGAATTTTCTTCCCCGTAAGCAGTTGCGAAACATAGGAATCCGTGACCTGTGCGGCGCCAGCCAGATCGCGCTGTTCGAGCCCCAATTCGTGTAAGCGCCGTCTGATCAAAAGTGAAATGTCCAACCGAACCCCATCTGGAGTTAACTACAATTAGTTAACTAAAGCTGGATTATCACACACGGAGTGCTTGACAATCAATCGGAATTAACCAATAATGGTAAATGCCTGAGCACTCCTGCCCACTCGCAGATCGTCTGAACTAAGTCTAGCGATCTGATTCCATCCTCTTAGCTGTCCCAAAGTATTCGGACCGGCCACACACGCCGATTCAGTCTCAAGCGTGAACAGAACCAAATGACATCTATCCACATTAAACTTACAACCGAGGAAGCCGACCTGCTTGGCAGCTTGGCATCTGATGCACTCTTCCGAAGAGAATTCATCGATCCGAAAATGCCCGGCCACGAGCCGAATCCAGGTGCCATCGTCCTCGGCAAACAGCTCGTAGAGCGGCTAAAAAGCATGTCGGACCTGGGGAAGGGCGATCGGCCCGCGCGCAGCAACGCGCCAAGCGTGAAGTCCCCGTGCAGCAGCTGTAGCCAAGAACCCGGTAATAGATATTCAACTCGCCTGAAAGGCTTAATCCATGAACATCAGACCCTTATACGACCGCATCGTAGTGAAGCGGATCGAAGAACAAGAAACCACGCGCAACGGCATCATCATTCCGGATTCCGCCAAAGAGAAACCGCAGGAAGGCGAAGTCATGGCCATCGGGCATGGCAAACGGCAGGAGGACGGCAAGTTGGTGCCCCTCGATGTCAAAGTCGGCGACCGCATCCTGTTCGGCAAATACTCCGGCACCGAAACCAAACTGGTCGGCACCGAATATCTCATCATGCGCGAAGACGATGTCCTCGGCGTCCTCAGCGCTGTCCAACGGTGCAGCAAAGTAAATTCAGAAGTAATAAAACACAAAATGGCAAAACAAATTATTTATAGCGATCATTCCCGCCAGGCGATCCTGCGCGGCGTCAACCAACTTGCCGACGCGGTAAAGGTCACGCTTGGACCCAAGGGGACGCAATGTCGTTCTCGAGAAGAAATTCGGCGGCCCCACCATCACCAAAGACGGCGTCACGGTGGCGAAAGAAATTGAATTGAAAGATCCGCTCGAAAACATGGGCGCGCAGATGGTGCGCGAGGTCGCTTCCAAAACCTCCGATGTGGCCGGCGACGGCACCACCACCGCCACGATTCTCGCCCAGGCGATCTTCCGCGAAGGCGTAAAAGCCGTCACCGCCGGCGCGAATCCGATGGCCATCAAGCGCGGCATCGATAAAGCCGTCGAAGTGGTCGTCGAAGAGATCAAGAAGATCTCCAAGCCCGTCTCCGGCGACATGATCGCCCAGGTCGGCCGCATCTCCGCCAATAGCGATTCCACCATCGGCGACGTCATCGCCGAAGCCATGAAGAAGGTGGGCAAAGACGGCGTCATCACGGTCGAAGAATCCAAGACCATGACCACCGAACTCGACACGGTGGATGGCATGCAATTTGATCGCGGCTATCTCTCGCCCTATTTCGTGACCGACCCGGAACGCATGGAGTGCGTTCTCGAAGATCCCTACATCCTGATCCACGAAAAGAAGATCGCCAGCATGAAGGACGTGCTGCCCGCTTCTTGAGCAAATCGCCCGCGCGGGCAAGCCGCTGCTGCTAATCTCGGAAGATATCGAAGGCGAAGCATTGGCCACGCTCGTGGTCAACAAACTTCGCGGAACTATCAACGTGTGCGCCGTGAAAGCGCCCGGCTTCGGCGACCGCCGCAAGGCCATGTTGGAGGACATTTCCATTCTGACCGGCGGCACTCCCATCATGGAAGAAACCGGCATGAAGCTGGAAGGCGTCCAGCTATCCGACCTCGGCCGCGCCAAGCGCATCACTGTCGACAAAGACATCACCACCATCATCGATGGCGCCGGTGAGCAGAAAAACATCGAAGGCCGCATCAAGCAACTCCGAACCCAGATCGAAGAGACAACCTCCGATTACGATCGCGAGAAGCTACAGGAGCGGCTCGCGAAGTTGGCCGGCGGTGTCGCCATCATCAAAGTGGGCGCGGCCACCGAGACCGAGATGAAGGAGAAGAAGGCCCGCGTCGAAGATGCTCTGCATGCCACTCGCGCAGCCGTGGAGGAAGGCATCGTTCCCGGCGGCGGCGTCGCGCTCCTCCATGCGTCAATCGCCCTGCAGAAGCTCAAATTGGACGCCGACGAACAGTTCGGTGTCAACATCGTGCGTCGCGCCTGCGAAGAGCCTGTCCGCCAGATTGTCTTGAATTGCGGTACCGAAGGTGCCGTCGTTGTTGAGAAGATCAAGAAGTCAAAACGATCCCAACTACGGCTTCAATGCATCCACCGAAAAATATGAAGACCTGGTGAAGGCCGGCGTCATCGATCCCACCAAAGTCACTCGTACCGCTCTGCAGAATGCGGCTTCCATCGCGTCTCTGATGCTCACAACTGAAGCCATGATCTGTGCAGCCGTCGAAGATGAAGCTTAGCTAATCCCTCGCGCAAGGGCTAGAACAACGGCAAATGCGCGAACAACGATGCCCACATTCCCGATTCGTCGGTTTCAGGAATGTGGGCATACGCATTCCTGGACCCGACTCTCATTTAGGCTTCCAAATCGATTTCATGCGAAAGATCTCAAGCTGATCAACGCTGGTCTTGCTCGAGCCAGCGCATTCCAGGTGGCCGCCTGCCGTTGGTCGAATCTCCTTAACGATGTACCGCTTCCCTTGGTTAACGAATATTTCAGCGACCGAGTTGTCAATCAGCAATTCCACCAAGCCACTCCCATCCTCAAGATCACCAGCCTCAATCGTCGCGAGTGGAATGTTGTCATACTTGAGAGTCAGCTTGTCCTCTCCTCCTAACTTAATCTGAAGCTTCACGTCTACTGGTCCACTTCCGGCCGTACGCAGTTCTTCATTGACACTTTCTATCGATGGCGCTGACCAACTCTGTCTCTTTTCACGAAGGCCATCGATTTCACTAATTGGAGTAGCTCGCAAAGCCAAGCCATCCTTTGTCGATGTAAGTCTGAACTCGGTCGGAAATAGGATCATTTGGTTGAAGGGCATGCCTTCTAACTCAATTCTTCCCCATGCCATCTGTACCCGCCTGCCATCTGGCATCTCTACAAAGGACTGGGCGGCATACAACGTATCGTCGTCGTGCAGGTTTTTACCCTCGGCATAGCGAAGTTTAACAGATTCCGCGCTAAATTTTTCTCCGTCAAAGCTCCCAATGAAGTAGCTGGATGACCCTCCGTGAAGAATCCATTTCTTATGCTTTGCGTCTCCATCAATCGCAAGTTCAAAAAAGTCCGGGCACTCGTGCAAGCCTTCGAAATGGCTCTTCCATGTCCAGCTTTTCAGATCTGTGGACGTATAGAATGACATCCCATCCTTCTCAAACAAGACCATCACCCAATGCTTTGTTGGCTCGTACCAAAAGACCTTAGGGTCTCTCGTATCATTCGATCCGGCCTTAGAATTACTGTCAACAATCGGATTACCGGCGTAGCGGGAAAAATGCGCTCCATTATCTGTACTAAACGCGATGCATTGAACCTGTTTGTGCGTAATGCGATCAAAAGCCGCATAAACCAGCACGAGTGCATCTTTTCCCCATCCTCCGTCGTTCTTGTGGTCGACCAGACTCGTGCCAGACCAAGGCGATCCAAGTTTGTCATTCATAAGTGCGGGCGCCAGTTCCCGCCAATGAATCAAGTCTTTACTAACCGCATGCCCCCAGTACATGAAGTCGGTATCCCATTTGACTCCATATGTGAAAGCCTGCCAAAACAAGTGGTACTGACCGTGATAAAAAACTGGACCGTTAACGTCATTGTTCCAGCCACGCATAACGGTGAAGTGGAATTGTGGCCGGTTTCGCTCTTTGTATAAAGAGGACGCACCCTCAATTTTGTCTGCCTGATAGATGCGATTCAGCCCAGTTCCAGCAGACGGGTATTTGGCGTCTGACAGATCAGAAATAGTGATCGTCTTCCCCTTGAATTCGCTCACATCGATGAAGATCCAGTAATCGATCGAGTTATCCGCCAGTTGCATAGCGAATTGACGCTGTTGCACTCCATCCACGACGATCTGAAACAGTCGCATTTCGCTCTGCCGTCCTATCGGAACGTTCAAATACTGCTGGGTAATATGTAGTGTTCTGCTTTCAGCAAGCAATGAAGGCACAACGCATAGAAACACAATTACGAAGCGCGTTAAGTATGAATTCCTCATAAGCGCTCATCGCGCGACCATTCCACACGGTTCGCTTTCATCATTTGTATAGGATTAAAAATCGAATGCGTTCTTATCATAATCGAATACTTAGGCAGTACCCATACCCCTGAACCTATTTGCAAAGTAGTTTGATAACTGACGGCGTTTCATCGATAGCCAAGTACGGTACAGGCCTTGGCTTGGTTGTATTGCCGTCAACTTACTGGTAAAAATGGAAGAACTCCCTCGGTCGCCAAATAGCTTTCACGACCCTCAGAGCCACCCAAGCAAACATGCCAACACCGCACACTCTCGCATTTTTAGCGTCCACCACCAAGAACCTCAGTCGCAAAGCGATGCTCCGGGCTCTCGGCGTCTCATTGTTAGCCTGCCTGCCTTCACTTGCTCAAACAACCTTTGTCAGCGGAAACACGACCGTTTTCCTCGGAGATTCCATCACCGCCTTTGGAAACGCATATGAAACCCAGCCCAGCAATACCTACGGTTGGGGTTGGACCGCCCAAGCCACCTTCCTCTCCAAAGGCCGCATCCTGCAAGTAAATAACGCCGGCATACCTGGCAACACATTGGCTCAGATGCTGGCGCGTTTCTCTACCGATGTGACCCCTTATTCGCCCGCCAAAGTCGTGATTGCCGGTGGAACCAACGACATACCGACAACCACTTTTACCGCTGCCCAGTTGAGTGCGGCTACCGCAACGCTTGGTTCTATTATTGATGCCGCTGAAGCTGCGGGAATTCAACCAATTGTCTGTGACGTGCCACCCCGCCAGGATGCCCCCGTCGCCATCCACGAAGCGAACGCGAAAGCTCTCACGGCTGCCATCAAGACTCTCGTCGCCGCAAAGCAGGTCCAGTATGGAAACGTAGTCATGTTTGATCTGTACTCGGTGCTGGCCAATGCCTCCGGCGGCTATATCAGTGGATATGACCTACCCGACGGCATTCACCCAAGTGTCAAAGGAGCTACCGCAGTCGCCAAAGCATTCCTAACTGACACCGCTCTGCAATATAGCTCCTCCGCTTACCTGCCCTGGTCAAATAGCTCTAGTATCAACCTGGTTCCCAACGCCCTATTCTTTGAACCGATCGGATCAAGTTGGAGTGCCGGTTATGGCACCGCCCCTGCTCCCACCGTTAGCGTTGTTACCGGAGACACCAGCATCCAAGGTAATTGGATGGAGTTGCAGTTTCCTCCAGCCACCGCCGCAGGGCAGTACTATAGCTATAACTGTGACAACATCTCCGTTACCACCGGCAATACCTATGCTCTCGCTTTCCGCTTCCAGATCTCTGGGCTCGAGGCCAACGGCGGATCAGTCGTCATAACTTACGGCTACGGCGGTCCTAACGCCGCCTATAACATGACCGAAGATGTAACCGACGGTACCTTCTACCTGGAGATGCCCGCAACTAGCGGCCAGCTGAATCCGGGAGTTGTTGTCTATCCCGGTACAACCGGAACAATAACCATAAAGCTCGCCCAAGTGGCAGTGATCCAACGCTGACGTCCCCCTGGACAGCCACTTGCAAAGTGTGACTCACTCGCTACGCAGAGCATCCAGCGGCTCAATCGAAGCTGCCCGTCTCGCCGGCAGAAAGGCTGCAAGTAAGGTGCAAGCACACAATACAACGACAGCCGACACAACCGTGAGTGGCTCGAAACCGGCAAGTCCGTAAAGCTGATGCGAAAGATATCGTCCGCACAGAATTGCCAGCGGAATGCCGATGCATAGCCCGAGACACACTTGCAAAAAGGCCGTGCGCAGAACCATTTTCAAAACGCTCCGCCTGTTCGCTCCCAGCGCCATGCGGATTCCTATCTCATTCGTGCGACGCGTGACGTTGTAACTCGTCACTCCGTAAAGACCGAAGGAGGCCAATAGTAGCGCCAGCAAGCTGAATAAATCAGTCAACCAAGCAATAAGCCGCTCCTGATTGAATTGGACAGCTACCTGCTCGTTGTAGCTTCTTACTTCCATGAGTGACAGGTTAGGATTTATTTTCGCCAGAGTTTGACGCAGTGAATTCTCATATCGCTCCGGCTCGCCTGTTACGTTGAGTTCAATAGCGTAGGCATACTGCATTGCTGTCTCCAAACGACGGTAGCCCGCGGGCTTATAGTCGGTAGTTTGCGCAAACGGCAGAAACACCATCGGACTTTGAATCGCACCGGGATTTCGGTACTTGGCATCTTTGGCCACGCCCACAATCTCAAAATCATTGGCATGCCCCTCAAGTGACAAGCCGAAGCGCTTGCCAATGGGATTCTCGCGTGCGAAGAATTTTCTCACGAATGCTTGATCCACAACCGCTACATGCGGCGATGCTTGGGTATCACGCTCCGTAATGGCGCGCCCCTCCACAAGCGGCGTACCAATGGTCTCAAAATAATGTGGACTTACGCGGTCGAAGACCACATTCACGTCCTCAATCCACTTATCCGAACGGCCGCCGATCCAGATACCCAGGTTGATACAACACAGATTCTGGGGACTGCTGCGTGACAGACTGGCACTAAGAACGCCGGGAATACTCTCTAAGTCGGTCTGTATTTGCTGATAAAGCGGCGTAAGCTGTTCGGGCTTGTATCCGGCCGCTTCAAAACTAATCTCGCCTAACAGCCTGCCTCGAGCCTGAAAACCTAGATCCGTGTGTTCCAGGTTACGCAGACTTTGCGTGACTAGTCCCCCCACGGCCAACAGTAAAACGGAAAGTGCGGCTTGAACGACAATAAGTGTCTTCTGCGGTTTTGACGAACGGCTCGTCGTGCTGCGGCTGCTACTGCGCAGCGTCTCCGATGGTTCTGCATGGGAGCCAATCCATCCCGGCGCAACACCAAAGACAACCCCCGTGAGGGTGGAAAGTATCAGCGCGAAGGCAAGAACTGAGAACGAAGGCGAAGCATTTATAGGAACATATTGCGCGCCGCGGAACGCCAGCAGCAGGATAGCGTGGCTGCCCGCATATGCTAGCAAGACTCCCACTGCCCCTCCAATTAGCGAAAGCAGCACGCTTTCGGTAAGCATTGCGCGTATCAACCGTGAGCGTGTGGCCCCTAGCGACAACCGAAGGGCCGTCTGCTGTTGTCGCGAGGCAACCCGCGACAGTAACAGATTTGCCAGATTGGCGCATGCGATCAGCAGCACTAACACTGACGCCGCCGACAGGAGATATAGGCCGCTCTTCGAAGCCCTCCGAAATTGCGAGATACCGCTGCCACCCGCTGTCAACCGGATGCGTTGATCGGCGATTTTGTTGCTGCCATCGTCCACGCGACCCTGGGCGCGCAGCCACTGCTGCAAATTAAAAGATAGTCGCGTCTGCACGTCAGCCGGCGCAACGCCGTGCTTTAGTCGGCCAATCAGATACAGCCACGCCATTCCGGAGGAATGCAGGAGTGCATTTTCCTTCTGCTCTTCAAAAGCGGGCTGCTGATTCAGCGGGATCCATAGCTCGGGTGGGTCACTTGTAAGCCGGTCTCCGAAGAAACCTGGCGGGGCGATGCCGGCCACCGTGAAGGGCACGCCATTCACTAAAACCGTGGAGCCAATCAAAGAAGAATCGCCTGCGTACTGCTGCTGCCAGGCGCGATATCCCATTACCGCAACTGGCTGGGCGTCTGGACGATCATCCGTCGCGCTCAGCAAGCGACCCGCATAAGGCTGAAGCCCCAACGTGGTGAAATAATTCCCCGAAACATATTCGGCATTGGTCGTGCGGGCGGCTTGCGGCGAATCGGCACGCCGTACATTGAACGTCGGTATGTTTCCAGAAAAAGCCGCGATCTGTGTAAAGCTCGGATCCGTATCGCGCAGGTGTTGATAGAACGCGTAGTCGAATGTGCCCCACGAACCTTGCAAGCCGCCCCACTCGCAGCAGAACTGTTCGCCATCGCCAATACGGTAGAGTTGTTGCGGATTCGCAATCGGCAACTGCTGCAACATGACTTCATGTACAAGTGTGAAGATAGCTGTGTTAGCGCCAATACCGAGGGCCAGGGTGACAATAGCCACCGCGAAAAAGCTCGGGCTGCCAAGCAACTGCCGCATGCCGTATCGAACGTCCTGCCACAGCGATTCCACCGCCGACTCCCACCCGGCTGATCGCACCTCTTGCTTGATAGCTTCCAAGCTTCCCGCCTCCACCCGCGCCGCCCGCAGCGCGTCGGCATAACTCAGGCCACCGCGCATTTTGGCCTCCGTCGCTGCTTCCAGGTAAGCGCGCAGTTCCTCATCCATCTCCAACCCCTGCCGCTGCTTGCAGAGTAGCGCTTTCATTCCGCCAATCAGATTTCGCAACACTCTCATTGGTAGCCCCCGTTAAGCCTCCATAATCTGGGCTATGGCAGCAATCTGGCGCTCCCACTCACGGGTCTCCGCCTTGAGAGCCTTTCGTCCCGATTCGGTCAGCATGTAGTACTTGGCGCGCCGGTTATTCTCGGTCGCTCTCCACTCGGCTTTGATTTGGCCCGCACGTTCCAGCCGGCTGAATGCCGGGAATAGACTTCCGGGGTTGACTCGAAACACTCCTTTGCTCACTTGTTCAATGCGCAGCGCCACACCATACCCGTGCATCGGCTCAAGGGCAAGAGTCTTTAGAATCAGCATTTCCAAAGTTCCTTGGACCAGTTCGCTGGGTTTCGTAGCCATAGACCTCTTTCCTCTAGATGATCAAGAGTAAGAATATAGCTCTTCCTCTAGATTGTCAACAGAAGAAACCAAATTAAAGGGAGCGGCTGCCCTCGAATGTGCGTTCTTCACATTAAGCGACAAGTTGTTCCGGTCAAACAAGCTCTTGGTCGAAACTTGGTGTTTTGCCCCACGCGAGTCACGATACAGTGGGCGCATGGAGCAGAAAAGTCACCCGGCACCCACCAATTTAGACAGCAAATCGGAAGCTGTCCTGGATGACGAACTGATCCGCTTTGAAGCTCTAGGCGCCGCGTCGTTGCCAGTAAGTGACAGGGAAGGCTATGTCGAAAACGAAAACGCGGACATCTGGTATGCGAGCTATGGCTCCGGTCCTACGATTATTTTGCTGCATGGCGGCTTAGGGAACAGCCGCAACTGGGGATATCAGGTGGCTGCACTGCCCGAGAATGGCTTTAACGTAGTGGTAATCGACAGTCGCGGGCAGGGTCGAAGTACGCGTGATGATCGCCCTTATTCGTATGAACTGATGGGGTCTGATGTTCTGGCTGTAATGGATGCGCTTCGGCTTGAAAAGGCCGCGCTTGTTGGATGGAGCGACGGTGCTTGCACCGCTCTAATTCTAAGCCATCGGCATTCGGCGCGTGTCAGTGGCGTTGTGTTCTTTGCTTGCAACATGGATCCCAGCGGAACAAACATCTTCCGGCCAAATCCGATCATTGAACGCTGTTTGAGTCGGCATCGCAAAGATTATTTAGAGTTGTCGCAAACCGCGCACAACTTTGATCAACTCCGCGAGTCGGTTGGACAAATGCAACGAACCCAGCCAAATTATTCCGCCGAAGACCTCGCCAGGATAAGTGTTCCAGTATTGATCCTGCATGCCGAATTAGATGAGTTCACAACATATGAGCACGCTCTCTACCTGTCTAAGACCATTCCTTACGCACGGCTGCAGATCCTTACTAGGGTGAGTCATTTTGCTCCCGTGCAGCGCCCCGAGCAATTTAATGCGGCAATCCTGCCGTTCCTCCGCGAGGTCGGAAATTAAATCTTTCGTCATCCCGTCAGAAATCGTTGCCATTCTTGGCGCCGTCGCAGGAACTGAAACTACCCGGCCATTAGAGACCAGAAGGCGCTGTCTGAACGTTACTTTGGCACCACCGTACAACCTGGTGATGAGTCATCGAGAACGCCGCCACGAACGTTCTCGATGACTCAGTCCAATCCATTTGTCGATTAGCTTTCTAAATCTGGCCAGTATGTGCGGGTGCTGCTGCGTGTGAAGAATTCACCGGTGGCGTTGTGTCGTTGTGTTTTACGCGAAACGTATAAGTCGCCAGCCAAACCCAATTCGCAAATGCTGCATCACCGTGGCCGCCGGTTAAATCGTCTGGAACGCTCCGCGTGCGGTCCCGGTAAATCGCTCGTGCAATTGTGATGGAAAACATCTGCCCGTTCCTCACATACTGGATACCCGGTTCAACCGATATCGCGAATCCAGGCCGCCGGAATCCCAGATTGTCTCCCACAGGCAATAAATTCTTCGCCGGTACGCCTTCCATGCGCGGTCCAAACAATACTGTCAATCCATGTACCTTCGAAAACGAATGCGCCACGCCGCCCTCCATCAAATACTGGTCCGTTACCGCGTTAAACTGCGTCAACGTAACGGGATTATCCGTGTTACTTCGCCGCGCCCCCAAGTCCTTGGTCATCATCGTGTAGCTGCCGTTGAAATAAAATTGACTGCTCCGCCAGTTCTTATATGCCACCCACGACCACGGAATCCCCCATCCGCCCTGTCCTGGTTGAATCGAGTAATCCACTGGCACAGTTGAAGTCACTCCATTTGACACGATGGTGTTTTTCACATCATCGTTGCCTGTTGGAAACAAGATCCCGAGACCAAGCTGTATATTGCCGCTGGTCTTTTCTCTTGGGTCCCATATCCATCCTTGCGCCAACACCGAGGAATCTCCGATTCCGGATGACGTATAGACAATGGGCGAGTCGTTAGTGTGTCGGCTTGCTGTTAGCAGCGGAATGTCGGAAGTCAAACTAAATCTATTCGAGATCTGATAGGTCGCGGTGAAGTTCTCCAAATTGATCTTATTTTCAACTTGCGTGCCTTGTTGCGTACGATAAGTTTGCTCCGTAGGGCCGACAAAGTGAATAAACGAGAACTGGTGCCGGTAATCTACTCCAAACTCCCAATCTCCCGGAGCCAGGTAGCCTCCGTCGGAGTCCGGGCCTCCTTGCTCACCATTGGAACGAGCCACAATACATCCTTGCCCATTGGCACGAGACACGCTTAACAGCGGCAATACGAGCGTAACTCCCATAAGCCAAACCGCCGAGCGGCGCGCTCTTATGCCCACGCTCAAGCTCCTTAGAATTCTCATAGAAAAATCGTCCTTAGTTGAAATACGAGACTTTCGCAAGATTACTTGATATAGTGATTGATGTCATCAGCACACCGTTTGATTTCGGAGTGGACATTTCAGTTGAACGTGGATTTACGAGTGTTGCGTAATCCTTCACTTTGCGGTACATCATAATCTGTGCGTTACCGCCTAATAGCCACCTGCCTCTTACTCGCCCGCTTATTTGCGGCCGAGAAACCCTCCGACGTTCGGCTTACTAACTTAGAGGGGAAGAAGATCCGCCTTAGCGACTACCGGGGCAAAATTGTTGTTGTTAATTTCTGGGCTACCTGGTGCGCACCCTGCCGCGAAGAAATGCCCATGTTGGTAGAAGCGGAAAAACTCTGGGTCGGCAAAGGTATTGCTTTCATCGCTGTCTCTCTTGATGACGACAAAAGCAAAAAGAACATCCCAGCTTTCATCGATCAATATCATGTCAGTTTCCCCGTCTTGACTGGCGCCTCGAGCGACGATCTCGACAAGCTGCACTTAGGAAGCGGCGTCCCCGACACAGCCTTCGTCAACGAGAGTGGTGTAATTATCGCTCGTGTTCTCGGCGAAATCCACCGCAACGAATTGGAGGATCGTCTTGCTTGGTTAACAAGCGACCGTCAGTCGCAGCCTCCTCCGCCACTGGTCAACCATATGCAGCAATAGCCTTTAACGCAGAAAAACGCCACGCTGCGACGTAGTTTGCAAAAAAGCAACGCGGCGAAGCCGATTCTTACCGTAACCACGGGACATAAGCGGGCACTTTGCGTTTGTACGTTTCGAACTCCTCCCCAAACTGAGCGGCAAGCATTCCATCTTCAACATGCACCCGGATTTCCGTCCCAAATAGAAAGATGATGCCAGCTAGTAAGAAAAGCGGCCAAGGTGTCACGATCAGTCCCGTACCAATTAACAGGCACAGCATTGACGCGTATATGGGGTGTCTAACCGCGGAATACGGGCCGGAACGGATCAACTGGTGATCTAGATTTAGGCCGGCGTCAATTCGCCATTGACGCCCGAGTGCAGCGACTCCGGTCCAGGCTAGTATTACCGCGCCTGCCAATGGCGCTAACGCGACCAGGAATTTCCAATCCGGCGTCCGTTCCCAAAACCGCCCTTGCCACAAAAGTGCGAAGCCAACCGTTTGAAACAAAATGCCCCACCGTGCCTTTTTGTTGATTTGCAAGAGACTTCCGGAACTCTTCCGAAACACAAATGCAGAACACCATGCCACCCAGGCCAGGAACAAAACGATATAGACGTGCAATGGCATCCCGAGAGTTCTCGGAGTCCAAATTAGCACGCCGCGGCATCCCCATCGGATTCCTCAGTCACACTCACCCCAAAAAAATTATCTCCCCGCCCCTCAACACCTTACAAGCCTTTCCACCCATCGAGCGTTCCCGGCAACTGTCACACTCGGCACGTAATGATCGACTTCCACCCGGATCTCCTCTCGTTGCTGCTACCCAACGAGTCACCCGAAGACCTGGCCAACCTGAACTCCGCCTGGACCAAAGAGTTCCCCACTAACTCGTTCCTGCAAACTACTTTGCGCAACGACTTAGTCCGAGCCGACTGGCAGCGCCGCCGCGCCCGTCAATCCTTCGATCAAATCCAACTCGACCTCCATCTCACCGCTCTGCCCTTCGAACTCTGGGATCGCTGCATCCAAAAACATCTCCAGTTCTTCGAAAAAGTCGCCCAGCGCGCCCAAAACGAATTTCGCAAAGCCCTCCAATTCTTAGCCAAATTCCTGCCCGCCTCTGGCACCACCAAGAAACCCAAAGATCCACCCAAACCAGAACTCAATCTCGACCCCGACCTCACCGGCACAATCCCATTCGAACAAACCGTCTATCTCGAAAAAGACGAAAACGGACTCTGGAGCCACCGTTATGCTCCAGCCAACGAGCGCTTCACCGAATGGCACCCGGAAGACCAGTTCTATGCAGTCATTCGCCAGTTCCTCTGTAGCGAACCCGAGTTACCAGTTCAATACGAGTGGGTCAATATCGACGACAACAAACGCTATCGCACCCACATAGCGACTGTGATCCACTACACAACGGAAGAATTTATCAAAATGATCGCGCAAGAAGCTGAAACCGGCCAACTCATCAACGGCCCACGGCTCAAATACGAGCATTACCAAGATCACGAACCCATCGAAATACTAACTCCTGAAGGAAACAATCAATGAGAAGTAAGTCACAAACAAAAAGGCCGATCCAGCTGGAACAGTGGATCGAAATCATGATAGAGAAAAACCGAACCGTCTCTACCTACTATCCGTCGAACGAGGAAGTGGCTCAGATTCTACGCAAAATGAATCCCAAGCCGGATCTCATTTATCGCCGCCTAAACTTCGTCGATGGCGTCCCGGTCGAATACAACTGGACAAGCCCGTCTCCGACGTTCAAACGATTCGGAGGTATGTGGGTGCAGCGCCTGTTACCCCAAGAATGGCCGCATCTGATGAAGCGCGAGCGGAAAAGCAATGGTCACGCCCTCGGCGCGCGCTATCCGCAACCGCGTCCCGAGGCCTGGGGTCCTTGCCCGTGCCCGGAATGCACCAAAGAACGGGAAGAAACTCCCGGTGTCTCCCGCTACGACAAATATCAAGAACCGAAACGAGACGACAACGGAGAAATCATCTGGAGCTAACTCAAACTCTTACGAATCGAGGAATCAAACAATGGACAACAATATGATCGACACGACAAAAAACACTGACACCCCTGACACCACGAAACCCGTAGCGGTTTCTACGGGACCTACCACAATTACAGGGAAGGCTTTCTCGTCGAAGAACGCGATGAAACATGGCTGCTGCGCCCCGCACACACTCATCCTGGCGCACGAAAACCTGGAGGATTACAAAACCATCGAGTTAGCCTGGCGCAAAGCTTACTCGCCCAACAACGAGATCGAATACCACATGGTCACCGAACTCATTAACGCCGACTGGTTCCTCCAACGAGCCACTCGCACCCTGGAATCCATCGAGCGCGGCATGTACGAATTCAACTCCGATCCCAACACCTGGACGAAGGACATGGAACAGAAACTCGTGCGCCACATGCGCTACAAAACCGCCGCCAGCAACTTAGTGGACAAAAAGCGCAAAGTCATCGAAGACTACCGCAAATCCCGCCAAGCCGAAAAGCGCGAAGCCGAGAAAATAAGTATCGCGAAAGAACGTTTGGAAGTCTACAAAAAGAAAAACCGGCCCGAACAAACCTGGAAAGAAAAACTAGCGGAGATGAAGAAGCAAGCCATCGAGCTAGGTTTCAAACCACCCGAGTTCAACCCCACCAAGCGCTGATTTAAAAACAAAAACGACTCCCCTCCAGGCACAACTCTGTCCAAACTCCAACCAAAACACCCTTCACCAACGGGCTAACTCCCCAACAACCCCCAAAATCCATTACCTAACTCAGTTCTCGGTCCACGTGACGCGCTCGATTGGCCACTCCCACCTCTCAATTCACCCAAAAACGCCATTTTCCCCATCTCTTCCCCCACTTCGTTTCGCAAACCTGCCCATCCTCCTACATCCGCTCAGTAATGCCCCGAATAAACTTCACTTCATCCTCTTTGTAAGGCTGCCCGTCTTCATGGAAAATGTCATGAAACCAAACCTCCGGCACCCGCCCATTCACATAAGGCTTCTGCCACGAATCCCAAGGCAAGTATGTCTGCGACTTCCCGGCCACAAAACCCCAATTAATTGCCGCTACTTTGTATTTCTTCGCTACCGGAAGAATACTTTCAAACGTGCTGCCTTGCGGCCGCGCCATGTATTCCGTGCAGATAATCGGGCGTCCGTAGCTCTGCAGCCACTTCACCTCGGCCTCAAACTTTGCCGGCGGCTCATAGCTGTGGAACGAAATCACATCCGAAAGCTCCAACTGCTCCTTGGCCATAGGCGAAAGCTTGTCCGGAGTTGCCGGATCTTCGTGCCAAATTCCGCTAGTCAGCGGCTGCGTCGCCTTCACCTCTCGCGCCCAGGCAAACACCCTGGGCAAAAGCGCCAGTATCAACTCGGTTTTATTCTTTGGGTCGTGATAGCTCGAATCGTTCCGATTATCCGGCTCGTTCCAGACATCCCATCCCAAAATGCGTTTGTCATTCGCAAACGCCCCCACAACCCCTTTCACATAATTAGCCAGGGCAGGGTAGTATGCTTCATCCGTCAACTCTTTCGCCCCGGGACTCTGCACCCATCCAGAGTTGTGAACTCCCGGCGTCGGCGCATGCTGCTTGCCCAAATGCGGATTCGGATCCCAGCAAGAATCGAACAGCACAAGCAAAGGCCGGATGTGATGTTTCGACGCAATCGTCAAGAACCTGTCAAGCCGCTTCTTAAAACCTTCCGGATCCTGCTTCCAAAGCTGATCCTGTAAGAACACCCGCATCGTGTCCATGCCAATCTTCTCGCCCCAACCCAGTTCCGTGTCAATGCGCTTCGCATCAAACGTATCTGCCTGCCACATCTCAAGCTCATTAATCGCATCGGCGGGCAGATAATTGCTTCCCACCATCCACGGCTGCTTCGCGTACCAGTCATTCGCCGCCTCTTGGCTCCATCGCGGCGGCTGCAAATCCTGCGCCGCCAAACCAATCCCGGACAATCCAGTAAGTACAAGAATCCAACGCATCATCGCGTTCACGATTCTATCCCGCTACTGATTCAGCGTGAAGTTGACCACGATATTGGTCTTAAACGCCACTGGCGTTCCGTTCAGACTAAGAGGACGATAGCGCCATTGCAAAACTGCAGTCTTGGCCGCGCCCACCAAACTAGGATTGCCGCGAACTAACACAACGTCCCGAACCGATCCATCTGTTCCAACCGTTACTCTGAATTCGACCATTCCGCTCACTCTCTTCGCTTTCGCCTCCGGCGGATAGTTGGGGCTGACGTGATGAACCAATTCGCCGCCCTCCGCTCCGTAGCCGATAAATATGGGCGGACCCGGCGGTTTGGGTCCCCACAGCGGCGTCACTGTTTGACCAGATCCACACGCCACGCAACCGGCAACCAACAAACCCAGCGTCGCCCGCCTAATCACTGGCTCAGCCTGAAGTTCACCAAAATATCCGTGATCACTTCCACCGGTTCACCATTCAACAACGTAGGCCGATACCGCCACTGCAACACCGCTTCCTCCGCCGCCTTTACTAACAAAGGATTTCCACGTACCAGTTGCAAGTTCTCAATAGTTCCCGCCTTACTGATCGTTGCCGTGAATTCAACCATCCCTTCGGTACGACTCGTTTTCGCCATCGGCGGATAAACCGGCTGCACCATGTGAATCAAATTCGCATTCGATACCGTACCCCCTACCCGAATCGGCAGATGATTTAGAGGCTTGGGCTTCACTGGTGTGACTGAGGCTGGAACGGGCGGTGGTAACGCAGCACCAAAAGTACTGTCCGGGACGCCATTCGGATCGCCCACAATATCTCCCACACCCAACGAAGGCGCGGGTGTCTCGCCAACGGAGTTCCGGGCCGTCGCCGCTTTCACTGTGGGCCTGAAATCTAATATGCGAAACACCGGATGCTGCCCAATCGAAGTCGAATGCTCGCTAACCGCGACCACTTTCACCGCAGAAGGTGGCTTAGGCGGAGCAGCCAGTACGCTCCTCAATTGCCATGCCGGCAACACCTGCGTGAACACAATAGGCGTCAGACACAAGACCGCGACGACTCCCACTTGCAACAGCAGCGAAACCAGCATGGAATAAGGCTTCCGTGCCTTTTCAGGCTCGTTCAATAGTGTTTGCTCGAACATGCTAGTTCAGACTCCAACACTCCAAAACTTGTTCCCGGATAAACTGCAATGGTGACTTGCTCGAACATGAATAGACGAACCTTCCTCGGAAATGCCGCCGCCCTCACTAGCGCATTGAAACTTCCAGCCGCGGACGCCCGCCCCTCTTTTCCATTCCCAACCGATCCGGCGCATCGCCTTTCCGTTTCCACTTATCCTTTCCGCGACTACTTCGGAAAAGGCAAGCTCACTCTGCAGGCCTTCGCCGCAACTGTTGTTGAAAAATTCGGAGTCTAAGGAATAGAACCCTGGAGCGTGCATTTCGAATCCATCGAACCTACTTACGTTTCATCGCTGCGTGCCGCCTTCGATAAAGCCAAACTTCAAGTGGTCAACATTCCCTGCGATGTCGAAGTCCTCGCCTGCGGCTCACCCGAGCAACGTGCTGCCGCTCAAACAACTTGGCGCAAATGGCTGGACGGAGCCGCCATCCTCGGCGCGCCTGGCATCCGCATTCACGTTGAACCTCCCAAAACCGGCGAGTTCCTGCCGCTCGCTGTGGATGCTCTCAAGCGAGTTTCCGACTACTCCGCCAGTAAAAACATCGCCATCAATCTGGAGAACGACGACCCGCGCAGCGAAGACCCAGCTCTCATTCTGAAAATCCTCAATGGGGTAAATAGTCCTTGGGTGCGTTCGCTGCCTGACTTCTGCAACTCCATGCAGATTCATGACGATCAGAACTACAACGCCGATGCCTTAAGCAAGCTCTTTCCACACGCCTACAGCATTAGCCACGTGAAAGACGTCGAGATCGTTGATAAGAAATCCTTGACCGTCGATGTAGACCGCATCTTCAAGGTCGCGCGTGCCGCCGGCTACAAAGGGTTTTTCTCGATGGAAACCGAAGGCTCGCTTGATCCGTACTCTGGCTCGCGCAACTTGATCGCTTCCGCGTTTAAGAATTTGAAGAGCTGATCCGGCCGGTCAATCACCACATCCGGCTTCTCCGCCAAGCAGGCGTCAGGCTGAAAGCCCCACTTGACGCCGCAGGTATGCACGCCGGCGTTACGTCCTGTTTGTATATCCACGCCGCTATCGCCCACCATCCACGTGTTCTCGACACTCGAATCCGTTTCGCTCATCACTGCCAGCAAGCCTTGCGGATCAGGCTTCTTCGTTGGGAAACTATCGCCGCCATAAATCTGTTTGAAATGCTGACCAAGCCCCAGCGCGGCAATAATGTCCCGGCTGATGCGCACTGGCTTGTTCGTCAAAACTGCCATCAAATGGCCTTCCGCCGCCAATCGCTCCACTACTTCTCGCACGCCGTCATAAAGCTGCGTGTGCTCCAAAGCATGTTCGCGGTAATACTTCAAAAAGAACTTCAGCGCGGTCTGGTTCAAATCCGCATCTGCATCCGGCCCCAATGCTCGCTTCACCAGCATCGCTGCGCCATTACCGACAAACGAGTAAATCAACTTTGGATTTAGCGGCGACATCCCCAGGAATTCGCGTGTCGCGTTCATGGAAATCGCCAGATCGCGCGCTGAATCGATCAGCGTGCCATCTAAATCAAAAACAACTAACTGACCCATTACGTGGTCTGACCCTTGCTATGCGCAGCCTTGAACTGCTTCAAATTCTGCATCTGCTGTTCAAAGGAATCCTTCAATTCGCGAGGCGCAACCTGCGCCAGCACCGACGCAACTTCATTTGCGTAGGGCACCACCGTGCTTTGCTGCAAAAACGTCGGCGTCGGCGACGGTGCAAACGCAACCAGGATATTCACCATCACCGCGACTATTAACGCTCCGCGCAACAATCCCGCAGCTCCACCCATCAGGTAGTTAAGCCACGAAAGTCCCACCCATTTGAAGACGCTTGAAAGCAACGCTGCCAAAAGGGCTCCCGCGGCCGCCACCGCCACGAAAATCACCACGAATCCTAAAATGTTCGCCAGCCCCTGGTTGTTAACTAAAGGTTCAATCTTCGCAGCCGGAATTCCGTAACTCCAAAAGCCGAGCATAAAGCCGACCACAAGGCTCACTAAACCAATCACTACGCGCGCCAGCCCTGCTTTCAATCCCGAAACCACAGACGCAACAATCACCAGCCCCAGCACTATGTCAAACCAATTCATCGACTGCAACTGTTCCATCTAAATGCTCCTTCCGGTGAGGCGTTCGTACGCCTCCTGATATTTTTCGCTTGTCCGTTTCACAACCTCATCTGGTAATGACGGCGCAGGCGGCCGTTTATCCCAGGTAAGGGTTTCCAAATAGTCCCGTACGTACTGCTTGTCAAAAGATAGCTGGGGACCACCTGGTTTGTAAGTGTCCGCTGGCCAGAATCGTGACGAATCCGGTGTTAACACTTCATCCGCTAACCTGATTTCACCATCTATATAGCCAAATTCAAACTTGGTGTCCGCCAAAATGATTCCCCGCTTCTGCGCATACTGTGCTGCCTTCTTATAAATGTCTAATGTCAAATTGCTTAAGTGCTGAGCCACCTTCGAACCAAGCATTCCAATAACGTGGTCGAACGGAACATTCATGTCGTGTCCAGTCGAGGCTTTTGTCGCCGGAGTGAAAATCGGTTCCGGCAATTGGTCGCCGTTCTTCAAACCGGGGAAAAGCGGAATTCCGCAAATCGTGCCGCTTGCTTGATATTCCTTCCACCCAGATCCGGCTAAATATCCGCGCGCCACACATTCCACCGCGATCATCTCGGCTTTCTTTACCAGCATCGAACGGCCATCCAGCATCTTCTTGAACTCAGCCAGTTGACGCGGGTATTCGCTCACATCCGCCGTTATTAGATGGTTTTTGGTCAGATCTCCAAGAAATTCAAACCAGAATAACGACATCTGAGTCAGCACTCGCCCCTTGCACGGAATGCCGCTTCCAAGAACACAATCAAATGCGGAAATGCGGTCCGTTGCGACAAACAGCAACGCATCACCCAAATCGAAAATATCGCGAACCTTGCCTCGGGCTACCAGCGGAAAGGGCAGCTTCGCCTCCAGCAGCACTTCGTCCTCACACATATTTAATAATGAGTATCCCAGAGACCGATAAACTGAAGTTGCATGAATTACCGTTTCGCCACGTGTAATGAAGTATTTAAAGATCAGCCGATGGCCGATGTTTGCCGTTGTGTGCGCGAAGCCGGTTATCAAGGCCTGGAAATAGCCCCGTTTACGCTCGCTGCGGATCCTGCATCGCTTTCTGCGGACGATCGCTCAGCCATCCGTTTATTAATGTGCGATTCGGGATTGGAATTCGTCGGTTTACACTGGCTGCTAGCCGCGCCGGAAGGCCTGCACGCTACCGCCCGAGACATAAATATCCGTATCCGCACTTGGCAATACGTGAACCACTTTATTGATCTCTGCGCCGACCTCGCACACGGCGAAACAAGCGTTGTGGTGTTTGGTTCACCTAAGCAGCGCAGTTCTCGCGATGGCTTAACTGCCCGCGAAGCTACCGATGCTTTCCTAGAAGGATTGACACATGCCGCTCCGCACGCCGAAAAACGCGGAGTAACCCTTCTAGTCGAGGCGCTTTCTCCCGCACAAACCGATGTCGTGACTTCTCTCGCCGAAGCTGTGTCCATTGTTAGACAGATCAACAGCCCGGCTGTTCAAACCATGTTCGACGTTCACAACGCTATAGCTGAAACTACACCGCACGCCGAACTCATCAAACAATATTTTCCGTACATTAAGCATGTCCATGTCAACGAGATGGACGGTCGCGAACCGGGAATGGGAAACTATGATTTTGCGTCTTTGCTGAAGTGTTTGAACGAACTGAACTATTCTGGGTGGATTTCGCTGGAAGCCTTCGATTTTAGCCGTGATCCGAGAGAAATCATTTCTCGGTCGTTACATCATCTTAATTCTCAAATATGAACCGAACTATCGTCACTGGAGGCGCCGGCTTCATCGGCTCTTCGCTCGTCCGTGCTCTGCTTGCCAAAGGAGAGCGCGTTCATGTAATTGACAATCTGTCAGCCGGAAAACTCGACAATTTAGAAGAAGTAGCCGATCAAATCACGGTCTACGAGTACGATGTAGCCGACTATGCTCGCATCGCTCCGGTGATTGCTGGTGCCCACCGAGTTTTTCACCTTGCCGCCGTCGCATCCGTTCCTAAATCCATCAATGAACCACTCGTCAGCCACGACGCCAACATTAACGGAACGTTCAATGTCTTGCGCGCCGCTGCTGAAGGTAAAGCCGGACGCGTAATTTTCGCCGCTTCTTCCGCCGCCTACGGCGATTCGCCTGAACTTCCAAAAACCGAGGCCATGCTGCCGCGTCCCAAATCGCCCTACGCATCGCAAAAGGTTCTTGGCGAATACTATATGAAGAACTTTGCTGATTGTTTCGGCCTGGAAACCGTTTCGCTTCGCTTCTTTAACGTGTTCGGACCGCGCCAGGATCCAACCAGTCCTTACTCGGGCGTTCTATCTATATTTATGTCGTGCCTTTTGGCGCGCCGCAATCCGACAATTTTCGGCGACGGACTTCGTTCGCGCGATTTTATTTTCGTCGAAGACATCGTCAACTTCCTCCTCCACGCTTCTGAAGGGAATGCGGGCATCGTCTCTGGAAATGTCTATAACGCGGGTAACGGGAGACGAACTACGCTGAACGAAGTTTGGGATTTGCTGCAAAAAATCGAAGGAATTAATCTCCCGGCAAATTACGGACCGGAGCGCGCCGGCGACATTCGCGATTCGCAAGCGGACATCACCGCCGCTGTCAGAGATCTTAATTATCAGCCAAGATTCTCGCTGGAAGAAGGATTGCGTCGCACGCTTGATTGGTACCGGAGACAGAAATAGCGTGTTTCGCTGTTCAGAATTCGACCGGTTTCACTGGCAAACGCATGGCTTTGGCACAAGTCACGCAAATCCGACTGCGGACGTAACGCTGCGGCAAGTCCACTCGAACCTCGTCTTTAACGCGCAAGGTCTGAAAGATCGCGAATTTGAAGGCGACGCGTTAGTTACAAATCTCTCAGGACTTTCGATTGGTGTCCGGACCGCCGATTGTGTGCCGATTCTTCTTCTTGATTCCAAAGAACGTGCCGTCGCAGCCGTTCATGCTGGCTGGCGCGGAACCGACAGCCAAATTCTACTTCGAACCATCGAAAAAATGGTCGCGGATTTCGGCTCGAACACCGATCATATCTATGCAGCCATCGGGCCGTGCATTCGCGAATGCTGTTATGACGTTGGTCCGGAGGTTTGGTCCCGCTTTATCCACGCGGAAGGCGACGGAAAACGACATCTCGATTTGGCAGGGGCAAATACTCAGCAGCTGAAATCAGCGGGTGTGCCGCGCGACCAGATTTTCGATTTAAGTCTGTGCACGTTTTGCCAGAGTGAAAGTTTTTATTCGTACCGGCGACAACCTGGCGACCCCCGCCGGATGGTGTCAGCCATCTCGATTTTGGGTTAGTATCATTTGGCCATGGATAGAAAAGCAAGTGCCCAATGGAAAGGCGACCTCATGAACGGCGCCGGAACGATTTCGACTGCGAGCGGAGTGCTCTCCAACACTCAGTATTCCTTCAAAACACGTTTTCAGGATGGTGTGGGGACCAATCCTGAAGAACTGTTGGCGGCCGCGCACGCCGGCTGTTTCTCGATGGCGCTTTCTCTTATCCTCCAGAATGAGGGGCTGAAAGCGGACACCATCGACACCAGCTGCACGATTTCACTTGAAAAGGTCGGGGATGGCTTTTCGATAACCAAGAGCCACCTCGTACTGGAGGCGAAAGTGCCTGGCGCAACGGAAGAAGTTTTTACTCGTGCAACGAACACTGCGAAAGAGAATTGCCCGGTGTCAAAGCTGTACGACACGGAAATTGTGCTTGACGCCAAGTTAATTGGGTAGCCATTATCCACTTTGGCTAACGCATTAACCTCCCCGCTATGCCAAACCTCGGGTAAGGGCAACGGGGCCCAAAAAGTCCCTGAGCTTATTGGGTCGAAAGTTTGATACGTTTGGCCATTTCATTGCAGTAAACGTACACGAAACTCTGATAAGATCTTGAAACCGCCTAGTTCAAGGCAGAAGGATTAACCATGGCTCGAGAAAGTGTTCAAAAAAAGCTAACGCGTGTGCGACCTCCGCGAGTGCAGATCTCTTATGACGTTCAGGTTGGCGATGCCATTGAACTTAAAGAGCTCCCATTTGTGATGGGTGTTATCGGGGATTTCACCGGGCAACCAACGGAGCCTTTGGCTCGTTTGAAAGACCGCCGTTTCGTTGACGTGACTCCGGAAAATTTTGACAGCGTGCTGGAAAGCATGAAGCCGCACTTGGCCTTCACAGTTGAAAATAAGCTGGCTGAGGAGTCGAATGCGGGAGATCTAAAAGTGGATCTAAACTTCCGCAGTTTGGAAGATTTTGAGCCAGAGAAAGTGGCGAGGCAGGTCCGCCCGCTGCGCGAGCTTTTGGATTTGCGCGGCAAATTGAACGATCTGCGCGGAACTCTGCAGACTAACGAGAAGTTGGATCAGGTTTTGATGGATGCAGTTTCGAATACAGAAAAGTTAGGCAAACTGCGTTCGGAGATGGGGCTTGACGCAGAAGGAGAGAAGAAATGAGTGACGCCAAGCAAGCGCAACCGGCTGCAGCATCAGCCACAACGACCACTGAAGCCAGCCTGCTGGATCAAATAGTTGAGGAAGGGCGCTTTGGCGAAGAGCCAGCATCGCAACAACGCGGGCGCAACCTCGTTAAAGAGTTTTTGTCGCAGGTTCTGAGTGGCGAAGTCACGGTTTCGCGCGATTCAGAGGCGATGATCAATCAGCGCATCGCCCAGATTGATCATTTGGTTTCGTTGCAGTTGAACGAAGTAATGCATCATCCTTCATTCCAGAAACTGGAAGGATCATGGCGCGGCCTGAAGTTCTTATTGGACAACAGCGAGATGACGCCGATGCTGAAGGTTCGGGTATTGAATGCCACGAAGAAGGAAGTTCTCAAAGACCTGCAGCGCGCGCCGGAGTTTGATCAGAGTGCCTTGTTCAAAAAAGTCTACGAAGACGAATACGGTATTTTTGGCGGCGAGCCGTTCGGCGCTCTTATTGGCGACTTCGAATTTACGAAGCATCCGGAAGACATCGAACTGTTGGAGAAAGTTTCCCAAGTTGCTGCTGCGGCACACGCGCCTTTCTTAACGGCCGCTGGTCCGGAGCTTCTGAGCCTGGACAACTACACGAATCTAGGCCAGGTGCGTGATATCGGTCGTATTTTCGACAACACCGAGTACGCGAAATGGAAAGGCTTCCGCGAAAGCGAAGATTCCCGGTACGTTGGTCTTTGCCTTCCGCATGTATTAATGCGTCTGCCTTACGGCAAGAACGGTCAGTCGGTCGAGGGATTCAACTATGAGGAGAACGTCGATGGCACAGAGCACGACAAGTATCTTTGGGGTAACGCGGCATATTCGCTAGGCTCTCGTCTGACCAATTCTTTCTCGCAGTTTGGCTGGTGCGCTTCGATCCGCGGAGTGGAAGGCGGCGGTTTGGTTGAAGGACTTCCGTCGCACACGTTCCGCACCGACGAAGGCGACGTAGCTCTTAAATGCCCGACGGAGATTGCAATCACCGACCGGCGGGAAAAAGAGCTTGCCGACGCTGGTTTCATTCCACTGGTGCACTGCAAGGGCCACGATTACGCTGCTTTTTTCAGCGTGCAATCCGCGCAGAAGCCAAAGCTCTACAACAAAGACGAGGCCAATGCAAATGCACGGCTTTCAACACAGCTTCAATACATTCTTGCCGTTTCGCGTTTTGCCCACTATTTGAAAGCTATGATGCGGGACAAGATTGGAAGCTTCATGTCGCGCAGCCAATGCGAGCGTTTCCTAAACGACTGGATCAACACCTATGTGGTTGGAAATGATGATGCATCACCAACCGTAAAGGCGAAGAACCCACTTCGCGAAGCAAGGGTTGAAGTAATGGAAGTTCCAGGAAAACCTGGCGCATACCGTGCCATTGCTTTCTTGCGACCGCACTACCAGTTAGACGAACTCTCCGTTTCATTACGTCTGGTGGCGGATCTGCCGGCTCCCACTCGGTAGATTCACCCGGATTTTAGGCTCTTTAACCAATTAACCCGGCACCCAAAGACCGGCTACTCTAAGTGTGTTTAATCAGAAGGAAGGATCATTATGGCAACAGAAATTTACTTGACCTTAAATGGAATCAAGGGCGAGTCACAGAAAAAAGGCGTTGAGAGCTGGATTGAAATTTTCAGTTTCAGCAACGGCGCGCACAACCCATCGGGCGTCTCCTCCGGTACCGGTTCAGGTACCGGTAAGGTAGACATTAGCAGCATCAGCATGCAGAAGCAGTTGGATACTTCTTCTCAGGATCTTTTCCTGCATTGCTGCAACGGTACGCACATCTCGACTGGAACAATGGTCGTACGTGAAGCTACCGGATCCGATACCACCCAGGTGTTTTATCAATACGATATGACCGAGGTGTTCATCGACAGCATTAGCTGGGGCGGGGGCTCCAGTGCAGGCAAGCCGTCCGAATCAGTCTCCATGTCTAGCAAGACCTTGCAAATCACCTACGTTCCTCAGAACGCAGATGGGTCGCTGGGAAGCAAGATGGTTACGGGTTGGGACGTGTCGAAGAACGCGAAGATGTAAGCGCGGACTGCGCGAACGTTGTATTGTCAATGTCATGGACGCGCAAACCCTATTCAAGGCCGGGAAGCTCACCGAAGCTGTCTCGGCCTTAAACGCATATCTGCGAGACAATCCGGCAGACCTGAAAAATCGGACTTTTCTATTCGAACTACTTTGCTTCACCGGTGATTTTGACCGGGCCGAAAAACAATTGAATATCGTAGAGCGGGAAGGCAGTAAGGATTCGATGCTGGGAACCTTGCTGTACAAATCTGCTCTTATGGCAGAGAAAACGCGGCAAGAGATGTTTGAGACAAAGACGTTTCCGCAACCGACGGGCGCGCCAAAGGGCGCTGTGCGTGGAAAGCTGAACGGCAAAGAATTTGCATCTATTGAAGATTCGGACCCGCGAATCGGCGCGAAGTTGGAAGTTTTCGCAGCGGGCGATTATCTTTGGATTTCCTTCCATGATTTGGCGAGCGTCAAGTTGGAAGAACCCAAAAAACTGCGTGATTTATTCTGGGCTCCAGCAAAGCTAGTAACTGGTCCAACTTTCCGGTCGCGCGAACTGGGCGAGATACTTTTGCCGGCGATAGCGGCACTTTCCTGGCAGCACGAGAGCAATGAAGTGCGCTTGGGGCGAGTTACTGAGTTTTGTGAGGACGAATCCGGAGCGGTTGCTCCGTATGGCGGCAAGACCTTGCTGGTGGACGGAGAAGAGGTTGCGTTGCTGGACGTTCGCGAACTCGAGATCTTTCCGAGCGTGACCTGACCCGATGCCAAATATTGAACCTCTTCTTAATCCTATTTCTGAAGACAAACCCTCCGGGGACGACCTCAAGTTTTTCAAGGCGCCGCTGGACAGCGTTCCCTTGTTCGATAAGATCCGGAACGCGCGGAAAATGGAAGACAAGGGCCCGCAGGGTATGTGGGCGACCGATAGCTCTCCGCAAGATTTCGGTCTAATTATTAAGTGGATAACCGAAGCCCTTTCGACCAAGACGAAAGACTTGCAATTAGCCGCGTGGCTGACTGAAGCATGGACGCACAAGGAAGGCGCTAAAGGGCTAGCGGCAGGATTGGACCTATTGCGAGAGTTCGTGGTTAGATTTTGGGATTCCGTCTATCCCGAATTAGATGAGGGGGACGCTGAGCCACGCGCTGCTCCTTTGGATTGGGTGGGTTCGTATTTCGATCCTGCCAAAATGTCTTCGCCCATATTCGCTTTGCGAAGCGTTTCGCTGTCGCAGAGCGGCTACACCTATTTCAACTATCAAGAATCGCGTCAGATTGGATATGAGGCGGATGTCAGTCGAAATCCGCAACGCAAGGCTGTACGAGATGCCGCCATTAAGGATGGAAAGGTTGTACCGGAAGCTTTTGACAAAGACTTTGAATCGACGAAGAAGGCTCACTTCAAGGAACTGCAAGCGGATTTAAAGACAGCTCAAGCTTCACTAGCTGAGTTAGATACCGTCTGTCACGAGAAGTTCGCGGATGTGGCGCCATCTTTCTCGCCGCTTCGAAAGGCATTGGAAGAAGTTGCAAACGTTGTCCACATTCTTTTGGTCAAGAAGCTAGAAAAGGATCCGGATCCAGTGGAGCCGGACCCGAGCATCCTTGCTGCTGCGGCCGAAGAGCAGCCCCGGCAGGAAGCGGAAGCCGGCAGCGCGCCTGATGGGAATGGGACGGCTGCGCAATCGCTTGACTTGAGCCAATTGGAATCGGGTGCAATCAAGAATGAAGCACAAGCTGTTTTACATGCGGTAGCGGCAGCGCAATTCATTCGGCGGCAGAATCCGGCTAGCCCGACATCCTATCTGCTGTTACGGGCTTTGCGCTGGGGAGAGTTGCGGAGCGCGGCTGATATCAAGCAGGCGGATTTGCCTGCGCCAGCGGCCGATATCCGAAGGGCGCTAAGAACGGCGGCAGCGACCGGAAACTGGAAAGGCGTTTTGGAATCCGCTGAGACAGCAATGAGCAATACTTGTGGACGCGGCTGGTTGGATTTGCAGCGCTACTCTATCCGGGCGGCGACGGAGCTTGGCTACGGTGCTGCCGCGAAAGCGATTCGCTCGGAATTGAAGAGCTTGTTAGTCGATTTTCCTGATTTGACAAAAGCCACGCTCAACGACGACACGGGAGCGGCCAACCCTGAAACAATGGACTGGCTTAAACAAGAAGGACTCATTTGATGACGCGTGCCGTCAAAGGCAGATAGATGGCGAGACCAAGGGGTGAGGGCCCAATTACTTTGTCGGTGTTGGATCGCCTGATTGATCTTGACCCGAAGCGGTCCGAAGAGGTCCCGCTAACACGCTCGCAATCCTTGCGCGAGCTGAAGACCAGCGTTTGCCGGGATCTGGAATGGCTTTTCAATACGCGTCAGACGCTGGACGCCGCCGAGGCGAGTAAGCTTATACGCAATTCCCTTTATGCGTATGGGTTGCCGGATTTGAGTTCGTTCAGCGTTGCGAGTATTTTGGAGAGGAAGCGCCTGTCACAATCCCTGGAAGAGGCGATTCGGTTATTCGAGCCACGGATTATGAACCCGCGCGTCACATTGATATCGACGCAAGCGGAACGAGTTCAGCAGATTCGATTTTTGGTTGAAGGACTGCTGCGCGTTGACCCGGCACCAGAGCCAATCAGTTTCGATACTGTTCTGGACATGTCCAAGGGCGAATACCAAGTTCCTGGAGAGTCCAATGCGCGATGAACTGCTGGAGTACTACGAAAGCGAACTCTCCTATCTGCGTCAGATGGGCGCGGAATTTGCGGAAAAGTACCCGAAGGTCGCGTCTCGCCTTTCGCTTGGCGCGAACATCTGCGAAGATCCCCACGTTGAGCGAATCCTCGAAGCCTTTTCTTTTCTGGCAGCACGGCTTCATCTAAAGCTTGACGACGATTTTCCGGAGATCACGGAATCACTACTCAATGTGCTTTATCCGCACTATCTCCGGCCCATGCCTTCGATGACAATGGTGGAGTTCGCAGTCGATCCGGCTCAAGGCAAGCTCACTTCCTGCCTCACTATTCCACGCGGAGCGTTGCTTTACTCGCGGCCAGTGGACGGTGTGCCGTGCCGGTTCAGAACTTGCTACGAAACAACTGTGCCCCCGGTGCGAGTATCGCAAGCAAAGTGGCGCGCTCCTGGATTGTTAAAGCCGGCACTGAAAGCTCCGGACGCCGTGGCTGCCTGCAGCCTAGAACTCAGCTGTTTCCCCGACGTTCTGTTTAAAACGCTAAAGCTAAAGTCGCTGCGGCTTTACCTGAATGGCGAGAGCAGTTTGATTCATAGCCTTTATGAACTGCTGCTGAATAACACATTGCGTGTGGTGGTGCGGAATCCGGATGATGTGAAGTCGCGCCTAATTGAATTGCCCGCGAAAGTTCTGCGACCCGTGGGTTTTGACAAGGATGATGCGCTGGTTCCATTTCCGCGCCGCTCTTTTACCGGTTATCGCTTGTTGCAGGAGTATTTTGCGTTTCCAGAGAAGTTCTTTTACCTGGATTTGAGCGGGCTTGAAGTTTTAGGAAGTGAGATTTTCACGACCAAAGCTGAAGTGATTTTTCTGATCAAACCGTTTGAGCGATCAGACAGGCAGCAGACATTGGAGTTGAACGTATCGGACAAAACTTTCAAGCTGGCTTGCGCGCCGATCATTAATCTTTTCCAACAGACGGCGGAGCCGATTCTGATGGAACAGACAAAATTCGAATACCCGGTGATTCCGGACGCGCGCCGCCGCAACGCTATGGAAGTTTTTTCTGTTGACGACGTAATGACGGCGAGCCCGGACCGGCGCGAGGTATTTCATTACGAGCCGTTCTATGGCAGCCATCACGGACGAAAGACGAAAGCACAAACATTTTGGCATGCCAACCGCAGGGCATCCACCCGAGCGAACGACGAAGGCACCGAGATGTTCGTTTCCCTGGTGGACAGTTCGTATCATGCGGCGCGTACCGGTTTTGAGACGATGACGATTCGATGCACGTGTACGAATCGTGATTTGCCGTCCCGCCTGCCTTGGGGTAATGAGAACGGCGACTTCGATTTAGAGGCAGGCGGGGGCGTCAAACGCATAATTGCATTGCAGAAACCCACGAGTTCTTTGCGTCCGCCGCTGCGGCGTGGATTGCAATGGCGATTGATTTCCCACCTTTCTTTGAACTATCTTTCCATGGTGGAAGAGGGTCGCGGAGCGCTGCAAGATATTTTGAGGCTTTATAACTTCACTGACGAAACTGCGCAAGAACGCCAGATTTCGGGCATTTCCGGGATTGCCAGCAAGCGCCATTTTGCACGGGTTGTTTCAGAACATGGCATCAGTTTTGCGCGCGGCGTACGAGTGGAACTGGAATTTGATGAGGAGAATTTTGTAGGCAGCGGCGTTTATTTATTCGCGTCCGTGTTGGAACAGTTTTTGGGTTTGTACGCATCGTTGAATAGCTTCAGTCAACTGGTTGTGCGAACTAAGCAGCGAAAGGAGGTCTTGCGCGAATGGCGACCACGAGCGGGCCAAAAAATCTTGCTTTAATGCGTCGCACTGTCGAAGACCGGCTGTTCGCCGAACCCTATTGCTTTGAGTTCTTCCAGGCAGTTCGGCTGATGCGCATATTCAATCCGAATCGCACTCGAGTTGGATATTTTCAGTCTCCCCACACCGAAGTGGTACGCTTTGGCGCCAGGCCGTCGCTTGCTTTTCCGGCTAGCGAGGTTTATTCCCTGGCGGTGGAAGAGGAAGGCAAGAAGCTGACCGCTGGCATGCCACCAACTATGCGAGTGAACTTCATGGGCTTGATTGGTCCAACGGGTCTGCTGCCGCTTTACTACACAGAACTGGTGGCTGAACGCACGCTGGTGAGAGATCGCGCCATGCGCGATTTTTTCGATATTTTTCATCACCGTGCGCTATCGATGTTCTACCGCGCATGGGAGAAATATCGGTTTATCGTCCCGTATGAGCGCGGAGAAGGCGATCAGTTTTCTCAATACTTGCTCAGCGTAATTGGTCTGGGGCTAACTTCGTTACAGAACCGGCAGCTACTTGGCGACCACGAATACCTTTATTACGGAGGGTTGCTGGCGCAACAGCCACGCAACGCAGAGAACCTGGAACTGATGTTGCAAGATTATTTCCGCGTGCCCATTCAGGTGGATCAGTTTCTGGGGGCGTGGTATCGCCTGGAAGCGGACGCACAATGCAACTTAGACGACGCTGAATTAGACTGCCAACAACTTGGTTTCGGCACGATTGTCGGCGACGAGATCTGGGACCCACAGTCGCATGCTCGCATTGTGGTGGGTCCGCTGTCGTTAGAGCAGTATCGGGACTTCTTGCCCACCGGCACCGCGTTCGAGCCACTACAGAGCATGGTGCGGTTTTATGCCGGCGACGAACTTGATTTCGAAGTGCAATTAATCCTGCGCAAGGAAGAAACGCCTGCGTGCGAACTAGGCGGGACAGACGGTCCCGCTCCACAACTAGGCTGGCTGAGCTGGGCTAAGACGCAACCTTTAAAAGCCGATGCAAACCAGACCATAATGCAACTGTAAACATTTTTTGATATTGTTCCTAACAACGCATATGCCAGTAAATTTGAAATCCCTAATCGGAAAAATGAACGACAGCACGCGAAAAGCCATGGAGGCTGCTGCGGGCTTGTGTCTGTCGCGAACTCATTACGACATTGAGATAGAGCATTTTCTGCTGAAGATGCTGGATGAGCAAGATTCAGATCTGCGACACATCCTGAAGCATTTTGGAGTAGATAATTCAAGGCTGACGGGCGAACTGAATCGCTCGTTGGACAAGCTGAAGACGGGGAATGCCCGGACGCCTGCGTTCAGCCCGACGATTGTCAAAATGTTTATGAGCGCTTGGAACATAGCATCGCTTGACTTCAATTCCGCCCAAATTCGTTCCGGCTATACGTTACTGGCGCTGCTGACGGATGACGAATTGCTGCGTCTTGTCAAGGAGTTTAGCCGGGAACTACAGGCGATTGAACCGGAAGTGCTGAAGAAGGATTTCTTCCACATTGTTGTTGGCTCGCCGGAAGACGTGGCACAGATAGGCGCAGCAGCCGGAGCGGGTGCGGGGGCCGCACCGGGCACACCCGCGCAGGGTGCGGGCAAAACAACGAATCTGGATCAATATACAGTCAATCTGACGGAAAATGCCAAGAACGGGAAGATTGACACCGTGTTGGGCCGAGATACTGAGATCAGGCAAATTGTGGATATCCTGATGCGACGCCGCCAGAACAACCCGATTCTGACAGGCGAGGCGGGCGTTGGAAAAACAGCGGTCGTGGAAGGCTTTGCCATGCGTGTGGTGCAGGGCGATGTCCCGCCGCCATTGAAAAATGTGATTGTCCGAACTTTGGATTTGGCGCTACTACAAGCCGGAGCGGGGATAAAGGGCGAGTTTGAGAACCGTCTGAAAGGGCTGATTGAAGAGGTGAAAAAATCTCCTGTTCCGATCATTCTTTTCATTGATGAAGCGCACACTATGATTGGCGCCGGTGGCCAGGCGGGGCAGAACGACGCGGCAAACTTATTGAAGCCGGCTTTGGCGCGGGGTGAACTGCGCACGATTGCGGCCACGACCTGGTCTGAATACAAGAAATATTTTGAAAAAGATCCGGCGCTGGCGCGACGCTTTCAAGTTGTCAAAGTGGAAGAGCCAAGCGAGAGCCAGTGCATGGTGATGCTGCGCGGCATTGTAGGCGCATTAGAAAAACATCATAAGGTTCGAATTCTGGATGAAGGCGTGTCGGCTGCAGTAAGGCTTTCGCACCGATACTTGGCTGGACGCCAGTTGCCGGACAAAGCCGTCAGCGTTTTAGATACTGCGTGCGCGCGCTTGGCGTTGGGACAGAATGCTATTCCGGCCGCGATTGAAGATACGAAACGGCAATTGGATGATTTAGAGGTGCAAGAACGCGTATTGCGACGTGAATCGGCAACAGGCACGGATCATAGTGAACGATTGGAAACAGTAGTTGCGAACAAGGCAACGGCGTCAGCGAGCCTGGCTGACTTGAATGGCAAATGGGACAAGGTGAAAGGCCTTGTAGAGAAGATTCGAGACCTACGCACAGCACTTGAAAAGTCCGCGGACCAGGACCCATCGAAGCTGGATGCAGAACGCAAGCAACTGGCGGAGTTGAATGCCGAACTGGACAAGATACAGGGTGAAAATCCGCTGATGCAGGTGTGCGTGGATGCGCCCATTGTCGGCCAAGTGATCGCGGGTTGGACCGGCATCCCGCTGGGCAAGATGATCAAGGATGAAGTGGCGACGGTGTTAGCGCTGGATCAGCATCTGGGTAAGCGGGTGATTGGACAAGATCACTCTTTGGCGCTGATTAGCCAACGCATACAAACGGGACGCGCGAGTTTAGACGATCCGGGTAAGCCGCTAGGAGTGTTTATGTTAGTTGGGCCGAGCGGCGTTGGCAAAACTGAGACGGCTCTAGCTTTATCAGATTTGCTTTATGGTGGCGAGCATAATCTCATCACGATAAACATGTCGGAGTTCCAGGAAGCACATACGGTTTCAACGCTGAAGGGTTCGCCTCCTGGATATGTCGGTTATGGCGAGGGTGGCGTGTTGACGGAGGCGGTCCGGCGAAGACCTTATTCGGTTGTGCTTTTGGATGAAGTGGAGAAGGCGCACCCGGACGTGCTGGAGCTTTTCTATCAGGTGTTTGACAAAGGTCAGATGGAAGATGGCGAAGGGCGCGAGATCGATTTCAAGAACACGATTATTATTCTGACCACAAACGCCTGCACGGACACGTTGGCGAAATTAACGGCGGATCCGGAGACGATGCCCAGCGTTACGGGCATTATGAAGGCGATTAAGCCCGAGTTGGACAAGATCTTCAAGCCGGCGTTCTTGGGCCGCATGGTGATTATTCCGTATTATCCGGTGCGCGATGAGAACCTGAAGAAGATTGTGGCGTTGAAGCTGGGCAAGATTAAGAAGCGGATTTTCGACAATCATCGGATCCAGTTGCATTACGACGATACGGTGATTCAGGAAGTGGCGAATCGCTGTACGGAGGTGGAGAGCGGCGCGCGTAACGTGGATAACATCTTGACCAATACATTGATGCCGGATATCTCGCGATATTTGCTTTCCAGCATGGCCGAGGGACGCAAGTTGATTGGGGTGACTGTTTCGATTGGCCAAGGCGGCACTTTCGAATATTCATTCCAGGAAGCCGAGACTGTGAAAGCTGCGGCCGACTAAGGGTGAGCAATCACCATCAATGTTTCGGCGCGGCGCAACGTCGTTTCCATCGCTATTTGTAAGTTTTCGGGATCGAGGGCGGCAAAGCTTTCGTCGAGAATGACGAGAGACGATTTTTGCAGAAGGGCGCGGGCGAGAAACAGGCGGCTGCGCTCGCCATGTGAAAGTTGCCAGCCGCCTTCCCCTACCATTTGCATGATGCCACTAGGCATGCGAGCCAACAAACTGCCCAACCCGAGTTCCTGGCAGACCTGTTCGGCTTCGGCAAGGTCTTCATTGGTTGGCGGCCAGTTGCGGCCCATCAGCAAGTTAAAGGCTAGCGTTTCTGTGAGAACGTGGTTTTCATGAAATTGTGGCGCGGAAGCAATTTGTCTGCGCCAGGCTGTTTCGCCCAAGGTATGACGATCGAGACCGCCGATGAGGAGTAATCCAGATTCAGGATGCCGCAACCCGGTTAACAAAGAGGCGAGTGTGGTTTTGCCGCCGCCGGAGGGCCCTTCGACTAAAACATGTTCTCCCCTGCGAACGGATAGACTGCAGCCCTGTAATGCGGGTGTGGCTTGTTTGGGATAGCGGAAGGATAGGCGGTCGGCTTCCAGTATTCGCTGACCTCGACTGGAGGCGCGTTCCTTGGGCGGCAACGCTCCCGCGCTTTCTTTTCGTGCCGCGGCATCGAATAAGGGTTTTACGCGCTGCCAGCCGATGATTGCCCCGCCAATATTTGTTAAGGAGCCAACAAGCCGTTGGAATGCGGAAAATGACAGCAGAACTCCGCCTAACAAAACGGCAGTGGAGGAACTTAGCGTGTGACCGGCAACGAGTGAGGGCGAGATACAGATTAAGCCAAGGAGCAGCCAGCCCCGCGGCACTCCGGCGACCAACCAGGAACCAACTTGATCAACGCCCTTTGAGACGTTGAGGTATTGCAACAAGTCGCTGTCTTCGGAGCTGTGCCAGTCTGCACGATTCTGCTGTGCGAGGCGGGTGCGGTGGCCGACCATGACCTCCACCAGATGTTTAGTTAATTCCAGGCGCTTGTCGGTCCAACGCTTGAAATTTTTGAAAAACAGCCAGCCCGCGATGATTGCCACAATAAACCATGCGATCAGCGCTAGTGAAAAGCGGCCAAGCAGAAATGCGGAGGGAATCAACTCGATAGCCGCCAGCAAGCCCGAAATGCCGCCGCTGATGGCGAGCGTTTCAATGGCTTCTGCTTCGAGCGCTTGGCCCAAGAATGATCCGACACCGCCGGAACGAACCTCTTCGGGTTCCAAACGCAAAGCTCCGCGCAATAGGCGGCGCTTGAGCATGTTTCCTACACGAATGGCGAACTTCCCTTGTGTCCATGTGGTGAGCAGCCGAAAAGGAATCAAAGTGAGCAATAGGAGTGCCCAGGCCTGAATCCAGCCCTTGTCAATGTGGCCGCTGAACGTGAGCGTTCCCAACACGGCCCACGAAGCCAGCAGCAAGCCGTATTGCGTGGCATGGGCGGAAATGAGAGCAGGGATGCCGCGCCAGATGCTGGTGCTTTCGTCAATGACTTGGAGTGTCCAAGCGCGGCGGAAATGGCGGTCACCTGCTTGTTCATTCAGCATGGCTCGAATCAATCTACGTTGCTTGGTTTGGGACAATCCCAAAGAAGCGATAGCCCCTTGGTAACTAGCGAGATATGCCGACTCAAAAGGAGCGCGAATGTAGTCTGCTACATCAGCGGCTGTAACACGCTGGCGAGATAAGTCTGGCGCCAGAACGGTAATTCTTTTGCCGGCCTTTAGAACCACGAGATAGCAACCGTTCACTTCCCAAATGGCTGGAGCGCTCTGGCGCAGAGTTAGTTCCAGCTCTCGCAAGCTCACGTCCACGGGTGTAGCTTCGTTGCCGGTGTGAAGCGCTGCCCAAGCCACCCAATCCTTTAAAGCGTCGGTGGAGGTTGGGGCAGGGAGGTCTTTTGCGGAATTATTTGTTAACGTGGCAAATGCGTGACCGAGGTCTGACAAGGGCCAAGAAAGGTCTTGAAGATTCACGCGACTTCACTTTCCCGCGCGTCGCGATTTACGAGTTTGGGCATTTCCTCTACTACTCGCCCAGAATGGAGGCGCACGCGACGCCAGTTGCTGGACTGCCAAAGTTCTTTTCGAGTGCGCGTCTCGGCAGCGAGCAGCTGGGAATATCGCGATTCTGGATTTGATGCAAGCTCTCGGGGTGAACCATTCTCCACGAGCGCGCCGTTCTCAATGACCAACGCCTGGTTGAAATCTTCGGTCTCCGATAGGTCGTGAGTGACACAAAGTATGGTTGCGCCTTTCCAAAAGCGTCGTGCGCGCCCTAATAACTCGCGTCGAGTGTCGCGATCCAGACCGCGAAAGGGTTCGTCCAAGATCACGAGTTTGGCGTCACTGCGGAGCAAGGCGCGGCCGAAGCGAACGCGCTGGCCCTCACCACCCGAGACCAATCCGCCATTCTCTCCTAGCGCCGTCTCAAAGCCATCAGGCAGGCCTTCTAAAACGTGGCGGAGGGCAGCTGTATCGACGACTTCTGCCAGTTCGATGCCGTTGTTGCCGCCGTAAAGGAGGTTGGATTGCAGCGAGCTATTCCATAGCTGCACGGCCGGATCGACCCAAGCGATGGAAAGCCGAAGTTGGCACACCTCCAGAGGTTCATGATTGATGAGAATATCGCCGGCAGATGGTTTCAGCCATCCCAGCAGGAGCCCCACGAGTGTGGATTTGCCGGCTCCGGAGGGACCAACAATCGCGACCTGAGAGCCCGGTTGAATTTCCGCCGAGACGGAGTTCAGAATCGACGTGCCTGCAGCTACTACGTCGATATTGCGAAATTCCAGGTGGGGAGCGGTGGTTATGGATGCGACGGTGGAGACGGCCTCATCCTCCTGGGCGCCTAAGGGCTCCAGCAAGCGCATCACTATGCTGCGATAGTACGGATACTGCCTGGCCACGCCCGCAATCTCCTGTCCCAGTTCGGGCATGTTGAGCGCCCAATAAGCCATCAGCAAAACGCGACCCATTTGTGTTCCCGTAAATGGGTTCATCAGCAACAACGCGGCTACCAGCGCGAACATTGTGGTCAATTGCAGCGCTTCTGTCAGTACGATGGCGCGTTGCAGGCGAAAGCTTGCGCTGCTCCACTCATGCAGCAATAGGCCGTGTTGCTGTCGCAGGTTGGCCGCCGCGCCATGTGTGCGAATAGGCATTAAGCCCAACATAGCGTCGAGATAGAAGCGCATCAGGCCGCCGGAATGGGTGCGAAGGCGCAAGGCCCGTTCGGCCAAAAACCACCTCGAACTGAAAAGCGGGATGAGCGCAGCCAGCAACGATGCGAGCATAAAAGGCCACGCCCTTGGTTCGAGCCAAATAACGCCGGCAGCAGTTACAAGTAGTTGCGAGAGCGCGAAGATCAGTTGACGTAATTGATCGGGCAAATGGCGCAAAGCGTGCAAAATGTGGCTGCGCTCCGCCATATCGGAAACGGGACGGCTACGGAAGTACCGATCGCTCAACTTCGGCAACTTCTCGAGAAATGCGATGCGCAGGCGGTTTTCGAGAATTCGTCCCAGCCTGGCGCCGGTTATAAATGCGGGTAATTCCAAGAGCAGTAATAAGGTGCAAAAGACAATGACTGCTCCCGCAGCCCCCATTCTTTGAGCGACCAACGCGAGGGTTGCATTTACGTCCAGCAGACCGCGAAACAGCAGCGCTTGAAGAAACGCGCCGAGCGATGCAGCCAAGAGGGCAGTGAAGAGCAGCGGCCAAATCCATGTGCCGCTGCTGAAAAGAAGGCGAGCTAATTCGCGGCCAGGATTTACGCGTTGCTCCGAAATGGCGCTCGCTAGTTCTTCACTCAGGTCGGTGCTTAATTCGCTGCGCTTTGCTTTGGCGCGCACCAAAACAGCGCCGCACATGGTTACTTGCGGATTGCCTTCCTCATCGTTGCCTGCGTCGGACGCGGACCAATATTCACGCGGGATGAGCGCTGGCTCGGAGGCGAAGCGTTCTAAAACCTTTTGCGCCGGAGCACCTTTCGAAATTCCCTTGGCTGTTACCAGCGCGTGTGTCAAGCGTAACGCGGCATCAAGGGATGCCAATTTCTTCCAATCCGTCGTTTGGCATCTAGGCAAGTTAACGCCGACAGCCTGCTGCCGTTCCGAAAAGGATTTCTGAAAGTCATCCGAAGATGCGAACTGAAGCCAATCTTGAACCCCGACGACCAATTTGTGCCGGAAAACATCCTGTAGAAAAGCTTGCGTGCTGATCCAGCGCCGTCCGACGGCTGGGTCCATCACCTGCAACCATCTGCCAACGCGGCGCCAAACCACTACGAAATGGGTGAGACCTTGCGGCAGGATCACCACCACGATGGCGGGTAGCGCTTTTGAGGATGTCAGCAGTAGATGATCCAGCGGGAGCATGATTTGCTCCGCCTCCAGACCAAGCTGATTCGCCACTAATTCCAGGGCCTCAATGGATGTGCCATCCAAGCCGGTTTGGCAAGCTTCACGTAAGCGGCCGTAGCTTACTGGTTGTCCGAAACCTTCGAGCAGGGCCTTGAGTGACGCGGGGCCACAATCCAGACTGGAAGTCTGAACTACCTCAGGAACTAAGAATTTCCTCAATGCGCACCCAAGCCTTGTCCGGCTGAGCGAAGTAGCATCGCCACCGGCGAGACGCGTTCCACTTCCACTTCGACTGTGCCGGGCAAACCATGTTGGAGCGGGATTCGACTCGCAGAGGAATCATTTAAGCTCAGTTCCACGCGCACCTTGTCGTCACGAATCTCGCCCGCCACCCGAGTCACAGTAGCGTTGATGACGCCGAATTGTGCCCATGGGAATCCGTTCAGTCGGACGGTGGCATGCTGCCCGGCGTGCAGTTTGCCGAATGCCGACGCAGGGTTGAAGTCGGCCACTATTTGCATTTGTCCAGATGGCAGGATGACTCCCAAACGCTGTCCTTCCGTTATGTGAGCACCGGGGTGGAGAGGGGTGCATTCGGTGAGTTTGCCCGAGATTCCGGCACGTAGTTTACGCCTGTCGATCTCGAAGCGCAGTTGCAGGATGGTGGCATCGGAAGCTGCAGCGTCCGCTTCGAGCTTAGCGATGTCGGTCTGGATTTGCCGCTGCTTGCCCACACGGTCGGTTGCCTTCACTTGGAGTTCGGGCTCGAGGCGCAGCTCAGCCTGTTCCAGGCTGCTGACGACGGCGCGTTTTGAATCGGCATTGGCTTGCGCCTTCTGCCAGTCGGCTTCTGAGATTAAGCCTTCGGTATGCAGCTTTTGTGCGCGTTGTGCCTCTTGAGATGCGAGCTCCGCCTCGGCGCGCGCTTGTATAACCTGCGCCTCGGCTCCGCTCTTAGAATGGACGAGTACGCGTCCTTCATCCACTCTCCCTGCTTCTTCTGATTGCACCTGCATGCGGAGCGCATTGAGTTGCGGTTCCATTTCCGCGCGTCGTACCTGTTCTTGACGTAGGGAAAGCTGTTGCTCACGGTCGTCCAATTCGAGCAGAATGTCGCCCGCATCGACTTGGCGGCCTAAAACCATGTGTGAGTCAGCCACTACTCCCGACAGGCTGGCCTCTATTGGACTGGCTGCTCCCGTAACTTCCAGTCGAGCTGAATCTGATACTTCATAACGAGTTACTCGTGCCGAGAACGCCCAGAAGCCCCAAGCTGCCGCTAGTGCCAAGCCGACGGACAGAAACAGTCCTGTCACAACGCCACGATCCGAGCGAAGCGAATGGTCAGTCTTGGAAAAACCAGTAGCCATAGGTCAGTTAGCTGTTCTCGGAAAAGTCTTCAAGAACGAGATATTCTAAAAATATGTGCACGATAGCTAAAGGAACTATCTTTATTTCCGATAACTATTTAGACACCAGCGATGCCCGGGCCGCCTTGATACCGCGCATCGTCTTCATTTAATCCTTCAAGAGCTTTCAAGTTTGGAAGCGTGCTGGCAGGCACGCTTCCAAAACTAACAACCAGCTTTAGTTGCCGGCGGGTGTGCCGCCAACGATAGCTGGGGTTCCACCGACAATTCCAGCCTTAATTTTCGTGTTGACCTTCATGCTTTGTCTCCCTTCCGAGCCTGAAGTCGCGATTTTTGCGACTCCAGATTCAAACGCATTCTCAAGAAAGTTGAATAGAACCAGCACGATTGTCGTCGTACTAGGTGCCCCAAACGGCGCGGCCAGCCCTGATTTTGCTGTTGATCTTCATGTAATCCTTCTCCTTTCCAAGGCCACACGTGTGCTGGCAGGCATACGTCGGCCTTCAGTATTTGCTACAAAACTTTTTTCTGTGAGGTCGGGAAAGCGGAAATATGCTTTCTGTTGTGAAGACTAAACGGAGGAAACCGGATCAAGCACCATCAGAGAAATGTTCTTAATAGAGCGATCACTAAGGAAATAGCAATTACTAAGCACAATCTTCATGCGGGTACTTCTCCTTCATTCGTTTCTCAATGGCTTTCACCGTTGAGACCACGTACCTTAGTTTTATAGCGCATTTAAGGCTTGAATGAAACACCCCAATGACTCAGATTATTCCTAAGCCGATTGGCATAGGAATACCCTCATCCGTTACTTTTTCTGTCCTCGATCAGTACACCTTAAACACAAACCATGGAGCAAACGCTAATGTTCTGACGTGTCAGTTGCATTAGAAAAAGCGGAATCTTGTTGATTACTGGTACCGCCTTTCCACGCCGCCGTACTTGTTGCGGCGTCAAAACATCGCCGTCATGTTTTGAGGGAATGCTCGGAGGTTTCCACTCAAAATCAGTACCTATCAAATTGCTCGAGAGATGAAAACTACTCGACTGTGACGCTCTTGGCCAGGTTTCGCGGTTGGTCCACATCACAACCGCGGCGTACAGCGATGTGGTACGCCAGCAACTGTAAAGGAATCATTTCTAGAAGAGGCAACAGGAGCTCTCGTGTGCTCGGAATGGTGATAAGGTGGTCTGCCATTTTTGCTACCTCATCGTCGCCTTCACAAGCCACGGCTACAACGATGCCACTGCGCGCCTTGACCTCCTGAATGTTAGAAATCGTTTTTTCGTAGTGGATCTTGCTCTCCTCCGACTCAGGATCCATAGTGGCCAGCACGACGACCGGCAAGTTCTCGTCAATCAAAGCGTTGGGTCCGTGCTTCATCTCTCCGGCTGGATAACCTTCCGCGTGAATGTACGAAATCTCCTTTAGCTTCAGTGCTCCTTCGAGCGCGATGGGGAAGTGAATGCCGCGTCCTAAATAAAGAAAATCGTTGGCTCGTGAAAGATGCTTCGATAGGTCATCGTATAGCTCCGTATGCTGCAGGATATGTTCCAGCTTTCCCGGAATCTGCACCATTTCTTGAGTGAGCCGAATGGCTGCCTCTTTCGTCAGCGTTCCGCGCACTTGGCCCAAGTACATTCCTAGGATTAACAGTGCTGCTAGTTGCGAAGTGAATGCCTTGGTGGATGCTACGCCGATTTCAGGGCCAGCATGGGTAATCAAGGTGCCGGCGGCCTCGCGTGTGATCATCGAGCCCACTACGTTACAGATTGCAATCGTTTTTGACCCTTTTTGTTTCGCTTCCCGCTGTGCTGCTAATGTGTCCGCCGTTTCGCCCGATTGTGAAATAACGATAGTCAAGGTGTTGGGTTGAATGATCGGATCACGGTAGCGGAATTCGCTTCCGTAATCTACTTCTACCGGCAGTCTGGCCAGGCGCTCGATCATAAACTTACCGGCTAAGCCTGCATGCCAGCTAGTGCCACAGGCCACGATTTTGACCTGTTGGAACGACTTGAAATCAGCTTCCGAGATATCTACTTCATCCAGGAAGATCCGGCCGCTCTCTTGCCCGACGCGACCCAGCATAGTGTCTTTAATAGAACGCGGCTGCTCAAAGATCTCTTTGAGCATGAAGTGCTTATAGCCCCCTTTTTCGGCCATGATGGGGTCCCAAAGAATGTGCGAAACCGGGCGCCGGACAGTTTTGCCATTGATATCGGTGAGACGCGCGCCTTCTGCTGTTAACACGGCAATGTCGCCGTCATTTAGGAAAATCATGTCGCGCGTGTGGCTTAGAATGGCCGGGACGTCTGAGGCGACGAAAAACTCGTCTCTACCTAATCCGACAACTACTGGCGGTCCGCTGCGAGCTGCCACGATCTTGCCGGGATCGGTACTGGAGATTACGCCGATTGCGTATACGCCGGTGATCTGCTTCAGTGCCGCACGTACCGCGTCTTCCAAGCAGGTGGCCGTAGCTAAATGTTTCTCCACCAAGTGCGCAATGATCTCGGTGTCAGTTTCAGTGACGAATGTGTGCCCCTCGGCGGTGAGTTCTTTCTTCAACTGCAGATAGTTTTCGACAATACCGTTGTGTACAACGACAATCTGGCCCTTGCAGTCCTTATGGGGATGAGCATTCTCTTCCGTTGGACGGCCATGCGTAGCCCACCGTGTGTGTCCGATCCCGTACGATCCGGATAGCGGCTTCTGGCGAATGACCTCTTCGAGATTTCGCAACTTTCCCGACGCGCGCCGCACGTCGAGACATTTATCGCCGGAAAAGACCGCTACGCCTGCCGAATCGTAGCCACGATATTCCAGTTTCCGGAGGCCTTCAATGATAACTGGAACAGCCTCTTGGCTGCCGATGTATCCCACAATTCCACACATAATATTTAAAGAGGCCCTTTATCTTCCAGAATCTCAACCCGGTAATCCTCGATTACGGGATTTGACAGAACGTCGCGCGATATCTCATCGAGCAGGCTTGCGGCAGCTTCCTTGCTAGTAGCGGCAGATAAATTGACCTCAAAATACTTGCCTTGCCTTACCGCAGCGATCTCTTTGTGGCCCATGCCGTTCAGGGCTGAACAGATGGTTTGACCTTGGGGGTCGAGGACCGAAGGTTTCATGGAAACATAAACGCGCGCTTTCATATGAACCTTTATTGTAGGGAAAGCACACTTCAAGCATGTCGCCGCGAGATTGACGCGGAAACATTTCCCCTATAAATGTTTGTGAAAATCTGGTATACCTGGTCGTGTAATATTGGGGGAGGCGCTCTTAACCCCTCCCCCTTAAGCCGATAAGCGAAAGTTAGGGGTTCATATCGTCAAAATCTGCATTCTCGCCAGCAGTAGCGCCGGTAACGCAGCTTTCATTGCTACGGACAATACAAGAATCCTGGTGGATGCCGGATTAAGCCGCCGCGAAATTGCCCGCCGGCTGGCCGCAATTGGTGAAAACATTGCGACGCTGGATGCCATCCTGGTAACCCACGAGCATACCGATCATACGAATGGCCTCTGCGCTGTTTCCAGAGCTGATCGGAAGCGCATACCGATCTATCTGACCCACGGTACTGACAAATACATTGACTGGGGCGAAAAGCCACCGACTCGCGAAACCTTCCAGGCGGGATGCGGATTTTCGATTGGCGATTTTGACATTTCCAGCTTTACGATTCCGCACGATGCCGGCGATCCAGTTGGCTACACCCTATCAACTAAAGGCATCAAGGTCGGGATCGCGACCGATCTAGGTTATATTCCGGATTCCTTGCGCGTGCATTTTCGACAGACGGATTTTTTGCTACTCGAATCTAATCACGATCCAGAGATGCTGCGGGTAGGACCATATCCATGGTCGGTCAAACAGCGTGTCATGAGCCGGCGTGGGCACTTGTCCAATGAGGTGGCCGCTGCGTTTATCGAAAACGACCTTGATAGCCGTATCTCAACGATTGTGCTGGGTCACATCAGCGAACACAATAATCATCCGGAACTTGTGCGCAATTTGGCAAATCGCGCTGTTAGCAGCCGAGCCTTATTTGCCCCGCGTGTGGTGGTAGCTGAACCCGGTGTTCAGTCCGAAGTTTTCTGCTACTGACTAACCCTTGAAACCCGTAATGCTCTGTCGTAAGCGGCGAATCCGCTGAGCCGAGTTTGCTTTGAGCCGCGACAAGTCAGCTTGGTGTCGCTCTTCCATTGACTTAAGATTATCGCGCCACTGTTGTTCGCGCTCAGCATTGGATCTTTCAAGTTCGGCAGTTTTTGCGGCCAGCGGCTCTAATTGGTTTAGCCGCTCCTGGTATGAACTCAGTTGTTGTTGATGGAACGTCAACTGCTGTTCACGCTCGGTAGCCACCTTCTCTAATTCGGAAGCCTTCGCCGCCAGTGGCTCCAGTTGGTTTAGCCGCTCCTGGTATGAGCTCAGTTGCTGTTGATGGAACGTCAACTGCTGTTCACGCTCGGTAAACGCCTTCTCTAATTCGGAAGCCCTTGCGGCCAGCGGCTCCAGCTGTTGCAATTGTTGTTGCTGAGCGGCAAGCCTATTCGAAAGCACCCCTAAACGTTCCTGCAAGAACATCAATTGGCCCTCTTTGTCGGCGTGAGCTTCCTTTAGTTGCCTTAGTTCCAAGGCTTGGCTGGTCAGAGCATTCTGAAGGTCGGGCACGCGGTCAGAAAGAGACTGTAGGTCCGGTACGCGTGAAGCAAGCGCTTGCAAATCTGGAACTCGCGCAGCTAAGGCCTGCAACTCGGGAACTTGCGATGCCAGCGGTTGGAGTTCTGCGGCACGCGATTTCCACGACTGCGCTTCGCGCTGCGCCTGGGAGTGCATCGATACGAGCCTTTGGATTTCTGAGGTTCGATCCTTGAGTTCTTTTTCCAGAGAGTCAAAACGCTGTGCCTGAGCTTCCAATTCAGCTAAGCGCGCCAGTGTGCCATTCATCGCGTTGGCCTGTCCATAACGCGCCGACACATGTTCGGATATCTCCTGGTCCCTTTGTGATAATGTCTCGCGCATTTCAGCCAATCGCTGCTCATGATCTCTGGAGATCTTTTGCACTTGTGCCTGGTGTTCCTCCATGATCGCCTGCAGTTCTTCCAATGGCACTGAGTTAGCGCGAACTTCGGAAAGCTGTTTCTGCAACGCCCTGATGCGGTCTGTATTCTCGGCATGCATGGCCATATGGCCCGCAATTTCCGATTCCTGCCGTTGCAGCAGATCATCCTTCTGGGATGAGTCGGATGAGAACGGCTCCAACTCGGCAACGCGCCAAAGCAGACTCTCGACCCTAGCAGCCTGGTCTGCCAACTGAGCGTCCTTGGCTCGGAGGGCGGACTCTAACTCTGCCTGTCTGGACCAATCCCAACGCGCGTCGCCTTCGGTTTCCTTCTTCGTCTCAAGTTCGGCTGCGATGGCGTCCCGCTCCCTAATTGCCTGGTCATAGCGTTGCCGTAAGTCGGCAAATTCGGCCTCGGAAACAGTCGATCCGATGGCTGTGTTGACAGCGGCTGGGCGCTGGCTGTTTTGCAAATCGCGCAATGTTGCCTGAACGATGCTCAGTTCCTTCTGACTTTCAAACCGTTCGCGCTCGAATTGTTCTTGTTTTTTGTCCCATTCGCTGGCGGCGCCTTCCAAATCGCTTATTCGAGACAGCAAGCTACTAGAGCGAACTTCGAAATCGTTCTTGACTTCTTGATACTTGGCTTCCGCCGATCTTCGGCCCCCGATGGCATCACTTAGGTCAGCTTGCAAGAAATGCAGCCGATCGCGAACGCCTTCCAAGTCGCGGATTTGTGATTCAAGATGGCGGATGCGCGCATCTTTTACTTCCGCTTCGAGATCTGGTGCCAACGGTGGGGGACTTGGCAAGGGCCGAGCATCGAACTCCTCGCCTTCGTCTTCGAAAAACGCTCTTCGAGCGAGAGCCTTTTCATCAGATTCATCTTCGATATATTCGGCACTCACAACTTCCGGCGGTTCCGGCAAAGATGGCTGCTCCGCTGGCGGAACTGCGGCGTGCATGGCCATGACTTGCATCTCAGACATGCGCTCGCGCAAGATTTTTACTTCTTGTCCGCGTTGTCTTGCTATGTAGCCCCATAGAAGCCAGCCAAGCAAGAGACCAAGCGAACCCACAATCGCCAGACTAATCGCGAACTGAGTAATCAGGTAGGCCATCTATCGTCTCGCTTTCACTACCAGGTCTACCTGCCTGCCGGATTTCCGACCGTCGGGCGAATTCTCGCCCACATGAAATGCGCGCGTGGACAAGCGCCAGTCCGCGATCCCCCGCATCTCTAAATAGTCCTGCGTCGCCAGTGCACGCTGAAATGCCAGTGCCCAGTTCTCTCGTCTTGCTGCCGACGGCATATCGAATGCTCTTATCTCGCAGATCAGATTGGGCGCCAGTGACAAATAGCCGGCAATCTTTTCTAGAGACGCCTGGCTGTCCGCCGAAAGTGTCGCCGTGTCCGTTTTGAAAGTGATCCCGGGATTATCCAGCAAACCATCGATCTTTTCTTGAATATCCTGCTGAGCCAGCGAAGCCGGGGATGGGGGCGCACTCGCATCGTCGCCGTCATCATCCGTATTATCGGGATTCATCGCTTCCGTACCCGGCAATACATGAGTCATGACAACACGTACGCCGCTAACCCGATTCACAATAGTCCGTGCGAGAGGACTAGTAATGTCTGACCCATAGGGCCCACTTAGAATGACGTCACGCCCATCCACGGCTAAGCCCTTGATTGAAATTCGATTCATCGCCAAAGCGTCCTGACAGCGTTTTAAGATGTCCTGCTGAATGATCGGTGCTTTGAAACTAATACTTAAGATACTTACGCCGACAGAGGCAGCCAACGTCAAGATTATTGCCGTTCGGTTTAGCTGTGAGGCCATGCGGCACCGGTCCGAAAGTGAAAGTCAAAATCCTGCATCTCTTGGCGATATACCGTTCTGATCGGCTCAGAGGCCGGACGGCTGAATTTTACCAAGGATGATAGCGCTTCCAAAGGGTAAATATTTCTCAGGTACGCCCAGTTTGGGTCCACACCTAAGAATTCTACTGGCAATTGTCCCGCGTCCGTATAGAGTGGTGCGTTTGGGTCGAGAAAAGAATCAGGATCTTCTTTCCCTCCGCTAAGCGCATGACTAACATCTATCCGGTTGCGCTGATAGAGGGTCTTAATAACACGCCGGTTTTGCAGATATACCCGTTCTTGAATATGAATGTTTGCCGCATACCCATGTAAATCGCGTTCGCGCATTCTTACAACTCCGACCTCATCGAAGTAATATTGGGTGGTTTCAAACCAACTGTTGTCTGACGCAAGCATCTCCAATACCAGCCACCGGATACTTGAACCCTCTCGATAGATAGATACAAGAGCTTTGTCGTCAATTGAATTAGGCTGCGCGTCCAACTCTTGCCAAGGGTCTGGACCGGCAAAATATAGCGGTTTGGTTTCCACAAACTCATTTCGAATTGACTGGCACAAGCCGTCAATTAAAGCAGTTTTAGAAGGACGAGCAGCGGCTTGATGTGCAGCGGCACTCAGCAGTAAACAACCTGCTGTGATGATCGCCCGCCGGTATGCCCGCGTTCCTGGTTTATGCCAGTTCATTTTGTCGGCTGCCCAACACCATCCCAACTGAATCATCGGTGCATTACCGCCGATACTTGAGACTGGTTAAACGCCCACCTCAGGAAGGTGCTGAGTTAACTGCCTACGGCGACCCATTTTTTCGTCTGCGCGCTCTTGGCTACCTTTTCGAGCAGAATCATTCCGTGAAGACCGTCCTCGAAAGTTGGGTAGTCGATCGGAGTTGCAGGGTCGGCAACGCGCGCATAGAAGTTCTTAAAGACTTGCTTGTGGGAATCGTCATAGCCCTCGCTGTGTCCTCCTGGAAGGTCGGCAAATCTGGCGGCAGCGGGATAGAAGAGCGAGGCATCCTTGATGAGGATCTGGTTCGGTTCGTTGCGATGCCCGATCCATAACGTGTCCGGCTGCTCTTGATTCCAGGCAACGCTGGCCTTTGTGCCAAAGATGTGAAAGGCGAAGTAATTCTTGCAACCCGCTGCCATCTGGTTCACGGTAAAAGCCCCTCGCGCCCGTTCACCCAGGTGTAACAGGACCATGGCAAAGTCTTCGGTCTCAATAGGGAACGATTCGTAGTTATTTGGCGCAAGCTTTTTACCTGAGAAAGTCTCCACAGAGCCTTTTGGACGCTTGCGGTTTTTGTGGAATATCGACATATCCGCGCAAACGGCGGAAATGGAAAGTCCCGTGAGATGCTGAATCATATCCATCCAATGAGAGCCGATGTCCCCCATCACACGGAGCTTTCCGTTCGCCTTAGCATCTAGACGCCAATTCCAATCCGTGTCGTACAGCAACCAATCCTGCGAGTAGGTACCTTGAACCACCAGGATCTCGCCCAAGTCGCCGTTCTTGATCATCTGGCGAATCTGCTGAACATTGGGGTAATAACGCAAGTTATGCTGCACACAATTCACGGTGTTATTTTTTTTGGCCGCAGCAACCAGATCTTTCGCTTCTTTGACCGACATGGTCATCGGTTTCTCGCAAAGAACGGCCTTCCCGGCTTTTACGGCTGCCATGGACATGGGGAAGTGATCCACATTAGGAGTGCAAATATGCACTGCATCGATATCTGTGATGGCCAGCACTTCTTCCAATTTGCTGGACGCCAATGGAATCCCGTAAGCATCAGCGAACTTCTGTGCTGTCTCTGGTCTGCTGCCAACAACGGCTGCAATCTCAACGTTGCCTAGGCGCCGCACGTTTTCCGCGTGCACCTTTCCCATGAATCCGGTTCCCACAATCGCCGTTTTTATCTTCTTCATTTCCAGTTCTCTTCGTATGTGATTACTTGAAAAAGTATATAAGGGCCGCGATGAACGGGATGGCCTTATGAGGGTGGAAAGAGATACAATAAGCTTCTCGCCAGGCAGAGATTTTGACAGTCTGGCCCACTTTCTCATAGGTCCGCGCGTCTGCGGTTATCTGTTTCCTTCGAGGGTGCCGATGTTCATCAGGGACCCCACTTCTCAAATTTGCTCCAGTTTGATGTAACGCCTTTAGCTTTCACGTCAGGAGATCCTTGTCACCGGAGATGAGCCTATTTAGGAACTTAATGGTCCTATTTGCGGAATTGCTTAAAGCTTTGCCCCAGAGGGCCGATGAAATTCCTGCCGAGGCAAGGCTCCCTCTTGTTTGAATGGCTTTTGGGAGCGTTTCGGGTTCCTGCTCCAGTTTTTGGTAGTTTCTACAACCTTTTAGTCAGTAAGGCTTAGCTTCGTAAAACTTTGATCACCAATAATTTTTCACGGTTAGAACTTTCGGTGCGTAACTTGCATCACAATATACAGACAAGGGTCTTGGCATGATGAACGAACCTCGCGCGACAGCAGTAACTATTCAGCAGGAGTCCTCCCGGGTGCGGGCTCTAGGCGCTATTCAGACTGTATCCCAAGCCACCAATTTGGCGCTTAACCGCGCTGGAATTTGGGCTCGAGATACCGCTCTGCAGTTTGGAACCATGGTAGCAGTGCTTATGGCTCCGGCGGTTTTTTCCGCCTATGCGTTTGCCGCCTGGGCACTGGCTTGTAATCTTGGCTGGACCGATACGTTTGTATTTTCAACTGGTGCACTATCCAACTGGATAATCTGGCTAGGCGTGGCTATCTTGGTGAATGCAGCGGCCATGGTGTTGAAAAAACATACGAACACCGATCAATAAACCACGGCTTTCAAGACGTGAATTCCCTTCTTTTCCTGTTATCCTCAGTGTGAGGTCAATCCCCGCTCAATGGCTCTGAGTTCCCGGCCCTACGCGAATCGGTACGTCCCTTCTAATCGTTTTCCTGTCGGTACCAAGTGGCTGCTAATTGTCACGTCGGCCATCTCTGTTTTGTACATGATTTTGGCGAAGGCGAATATTGCAGCCTACCTTGATGTTCTGCTGCTGAACCCCGTGGAAGTGATGCGCGGGTTTGCGGTTTGGCAACTCTTCACCTACGTTTTTCTAAACCTTAGCGTGATGCAGTTGCTGTGGAACATGTTGTCGCTCTGGATGTTTGGCGCCGAGTTGGAGCGAACCTGGGGCACGCGTCGTTTTCTGCGCTTTTATTTTGCCTGTTCATTGGCGGCAGCCGTGACAGTGACTCTGACGGCGCTCTTGTTCGGAGGCGCTGGTCCGGTTTATCTAGGGGCTTCAGAAGCAGTGCTAGGCATCTTGGTTGGATACGCCGTGATGTTCCCAGACAACTCATTATTGTTTGGCTTCCTCATTCCGATGAAGTCAAAGTACTTCGTAATGATTATCGCGGCAGTAGTCATTCTTCAGTCGCTTTTCAGCATGCCGGTCCTGCTAGCGCACGTGGTCGCCATGCTGACCGGGCTATTGATTTTGCGCGGCAAAAAGATGTACGCGCAAACCGCCAGGATTTCGTCCAATAGCTACAAGGACTGGAAGCTCCGGCGTGCCAAGAAAAAGTTCGAAGTTTACCTGCGCAAGAACGACTCTCGACGAGACCGTACTATCCATTAACGAGCAGTGCTGTCGCCCTGCTTTTTATAAGCTGGTTGTGATGCGACTCTCATTTGCGGTTTTATCCGTCCTTTTCATTGCGCTCGTAACTCCTGCCTATCCGCAAGATAGTCCCCAATCTCAGAACGGCGAGACTGTTGCCAAGCCGAAAAAGGCTCCCTCGACCGACACGACCACGCCAACGCCGGACCAACCTGCCATCCCGTCCGAATACAAAAAGCCGTCGATACCGTCCGCCGATACACCGACGTTCCGTTCCACAGCCACTACAGTTAGCGTTGATGTTTCAGTTCTGGACGACCACAATCACTTCATCCCGACACTGGACAAAAATCACTTTCGGGTTTTAGAAGATGGTGTGCCCCAAGAAATTACACAGTTCAGCAAAGGCGAGGCGCCGCTGACCATTTGCATGGTCATTGAGTTTAGCGGTAGATTTCAGAGATTCTGGAGTTCGGGCTGGCGCGAAACGCTAAACGCCTCATACGGATTTCTTAGTACTCTTAAGCCCGATGATGCCGTTGCTGTCGCTTCTTACGATTTGCGTACTACGATCCTCTCGGATTTTTCGGTGGACAAACGGCAAGCGGAAAATGCAATGGGTGAATTACGCATTCCGGGTTTCAGCGAATCAAATGTTTTCGATGCGCTTACAGAAATCGCAGACCGGATGTCTGGAATTCAAGGTCGTAGAGCAATACTCCTGCTAGGTACTGGCCTCGACACCTTCAGTAAGATTACTTTCGATAAAGCGCGCCGCGACCTGCAAGAAGCGGGAGTTCCCATTTATACCATCAGCACGCTGCAAATTGCACGCATGATGATGGATGCGCGTAACCCCGCGGGAGGCGGTATGGAAATGGATTTCCTGCAGGCCGACAATGAAATGCGCACCTTTTCCAAGGAGACTGGCGGACAAAGTTTCTTTCCGCGCTTTATTGGCGAATATCCCGCCGTCTTCCAGCAGATCGAAACTGCACTTCGCGAACAATATCAACTGATCTATCATCCGACGAACGTTGCCAAAGATGGTAAGTTCCGTCACATTAAAGTGGAATTGATCAATCCCGACAATAACGAGCCGCTTCGGATCGAGAACGAAAAGCACAAACCTATCAAGTATCAAATCATCGCGAAATCCGGTTACAAAGCGCCGCGCGAAGTTGAATAAAAAGACTTTACTTCGTGAAATCTTGTCAAGAACTAGATCTATTGCAATTTGAGTCTGATAGCGGATGCATTGACATTCTCTGTCATCGTTTGCTAACTTTGCCGTTGTTCGAATGCGGTCTGTCTCTTCATTTCGCGCTGCCGAACCCGCGTTGATTTTGATGGTGGATGATAACAACGACGGGATATCGGCGCGACGTTCAGTCCTCGAGGAATTGGGCTATAAGATCATCTCCGCCTGTTGCGGCGAAGATGCGCTGATGCTTGTCAAAGATCACGAGTTCGATCTGATCATCACCGATTTCAAAATGGCGTCGATGGATGGGGTAGAACTGATCCGTTGTTTGCGCGCGGATAATTTTCAAAAGCCAATTATTCTATTAAGCGGTTTCGCTGAAAACTTGGGTTTACGCCCGGAAACAACGGGTGCGAACGCGGTTGTGCAAAAAAGCGCGACGGAGTTGCAGAATTTGCTTCGTCACACAAAGCGTTTGTTGACTCCGCGTAAGCCAGCGAGCACGAGCAATCCTAAGCGGTCGCGCGGAAACGCCGCCATAAACTAGATCCTGCAACTCGCTGGCGTACGCTAAAAGTCAGTGAGAACACTCCTTGCCCTATTTGCGGTTAGCATGCTTTCCGCCGCTCCCTCTTCCGAGCTCCTGCGGCAGCTTTCTTTGCGTGACCGCATTGCACAACTGATTGTAGTGAGAGGCTATGGCGATTACCCGCCAGCCGCTGACTCCGAGTACAAACGTTTTCGGCATTGGATTGAAGTGGATCACGTTGGTGGTTTTATCGTGGCGGGACGCATCCGCCATGGCAACGTTATTCCCGCTCAGCCGTTTGAGATGGCAGAGTTCGTAAACAAAACGCAGGGCGACGCAAAGACGCCTCTTTTAGTGGCTTCTGACTTTGAGCGCGGTGCTTCTATGCGTGTCGCGGGTACGGCAGCATTTCCCTACTTGATGGCATTCGGTGCCGCGCACGACTTGCAGGCCATACATGCCTTAGGTGAAGCTACAGCGCGCGAGGCTCGTGCCTTGGGAGTCACTTGGGTCTTCGCCCCTGACGCCGATGTAAACAACAACCCAGACAATCCAGTGATCAATATCCGATCTTTTGGCGAAGACCCTGCCTGGGTCAGTTCTGCTGTTGCAGCGTTTATTGACGGCGCTCACTCCGATCCAGCCAACTACGTTCTGTTATCCGCCAAACATTTTCCAGGCCATGGCGATACGGCACAGGACAGTCACATGCAGCTGGCGCAATTGAATCAACCGAAAGATCGTATCGAGCGTGTAGAGCTAGCGCCCTTTCGCTCCGCTATAGAGCGTGGCGTAGATTCCATCATGACGGCTCACCTTGCTGTCCCGGCTTTGGAGCCTGATCCTGTGCCAGCCACTGTTTCGCGGAAGATTCTTACCACGCTGTTGCGCGACGAACTGGGTTTTAGGGGAATCATCGTTACGGATGCGATGGAAATGAAAGGCGTAGCGTCATTGTTCCCGGAAGGCGAGGCTGCCATTCGGGCTATCGAGGCAGGTGCTGACGTTCTGCTGATGCCCACCAATCCCGCTGTTTGCATTGAATCGATAGAAACCGCGGTCAAAAGCGGGCGACTGTCGGAAGAGCGCATCAACGCGAGCGTGGAGAGAATATTGAAAGCCAAGCAGCGAGCCGGTCTGTTTGAAGATCGCTATGTGAAGCTTGCTGACATTACCGAGCGGTTGGACGCTGTAAACGAGAATGTGATTGCACAATCGGTCGCGGAGCACGCTCTGACGCTAGTCAAAGATGATGCGCATCTATTTCCGATCCAGACGCCGGCCGCGCCTTGTTTGGTTGTATTGAGCGAAGGGCCTTTTTCAACGCGTGGCGAGGTGTTGGCTCGCGAACTCGGCCAGCGAGTTTCAGGGCTGAAGATTTTTCCGGCCTCGCCCTCGATGCCAGATTCGCTGCTGGCTGCCTACACAGAGCAAACGGCAAGCTGTAAACAGATCTATGTTGCGGCGTTCATCACGGTGGCCGCCAATCGAGGCAGCGTCAATTTGGAGGGCGGTCTAGGCGGCCTGCTGAATTCGCTGATCAAAGGCCCTGTGCCTGTTGCTCTGATCTCGTTTGGCAATCCATATTTACTCAAAGATTTTGCAGCTGTCTCCGCTTACATGGCGACATTTAGTACAACCACGACGTCTGAGAGCGCTGTGGCAAAAGCTATTACCGGTGACATCCCAATAAACGGAAAAATGCCTGTTTCGATTCCCGGTTTGGCTAAAGTTGGCGACGGCCTTTCTGTAATATCTCTAAAGAACTCTGCATCAAATGGTGTGAAATGACAAAGATCACATGGTTGGGACACGCGACCTTCGAGATTGAATTCGAATCGGGAGAGGTTTTGATTTTCGACCCGTGGATTAATGGAAACCCGGCTTATCCGCCGTCCCACAAAATTCAACGTGTGGATGCCATCGCTCTTTCTCACGGTCATTTCGACCATGTCAACGATGTTCTTCCTTTAGCCAAACAATTCAAGCCCAAGATTGTTGGCATTTTTGAAGTGGCTACTTTCTTTCAGAAGAAGGGCGCAGAAAATACGATTGCGATTAACAAGGGCGGCACTGTCGATCTTGGTTTTGTCAAACTTACGATGACGCATGCACTCCATAGCAGCGCGATTCAAGATGGAGACCAATTGATCTACGGAGGCGAAGCAGCCGGCTATATTCTGACTTTGCCTGATGGCAGAAAAGCTTACTATTCGGGCGACACCACGGTTTTTTCAGACATGGGCCTTTATGCAGAAATCTATCAGCCTGAACTCGCCTTCCTGCCAATTGGCGATCACTTCACCATGAGCCCGCACGAAGCCGCCTATGCAGCGCGCTTGCTGAAAGTGAAGCAGATCATTCCGATGCACTACGGCACATTTCCCGCTTTGACGGGAAAGCCTGCAGAGTTAAGCGCGATGCTTGACAAAGACGGAATAAAGGTGCGGGAACTTCAAAAAGGTGTAACCGTAGATTGGTGATTCAATACCGTTGCGGGAAACAATTCGTATAACCAACTTTGCGCAGCGCGTCCTCGGTGTTTCTTAGATCAACTGGGTCTTTAGTCGGTCCCACTAACACGCGAAATTTATCGGTGCTTCCTGGCGCAGGCGCAATTCGCGCAGGAAACTTGTGCTTGCGCAATACGTCGGCGGTTGCTTCCGCTTCCTTTCGGGTGACCGCCATCACCTGCACAAACGTCTGCCCAGCTTTAGGCGCACCGATTGACGGTTTAGCACCAAGCACCACCTCATCGCTATCGACGGTTGAGTGATGAGCAGGCGGCGTCGGTTGCGGCTTTGGAGCCGTTTCGATTGGCGGCGGCGCAGTAACGGGCTCGGGCTCGGTTTTTGCTGTCTCGACTGGTGGTTCAGTTTTGGGAGCCTGAGTGTCTTCCGGAGCGACGTTCTGGGTGATAGGCCCACCACCGGGTTCAGATGCGGCCGCAGTTGAAGTCTCGCCAGCACCCGCCTTCTTTTGGGCCGAAGTTTTGCCCAGCATATAACCGCCCGTAAAGGCAATTGCCAACAAGATTGCCACCGCGGCAAAAACCGCGAGCAGTTGCTTGTTGCCTAACAATATTTCCGATTCGTTTTCTGAGCTTGCCGCCATCGCTACCTTGAATTGTACTTTGACCCAAGCGCGATAATCGAAAGGTATGCGTTCTTATTGTTTGCTTTACGGCTTTGCTGCGGCTCTGCTATGCACCAATGTCAGTGCTTTCGCAGCCGATGTGTTGCCTGGCATGCCGCCAGTTCTAGACCCGAATAACATTTACTCGGCTGACGCTGTGGGTAATTTTTCGCCAGCGGTGAAGGGTATGCCCAGCTTGGTTTATGTGCCCAATTGCAAGGGCGACACGGTGGATATTATCGATCCGAAAACTTACAAGATTGTCGGCCACTTTGCCCTTCCCAAACACACGAAAGGCTTGCTGGAGCCGCAGCATGTTATCCCGTCTTATGACTTGAAAACATTGTGGGTTGCTCAGGACTTAGGCGATCAACTGACTGAGATTGATCCGATGACCGGTAAAGAAGGAAAGTCGATGCATATTGACGATCCCTACAATATGTATTACACGCCGGATGGTAAGTACGCGATTATTATGGCCGAGCGTGAACAGCGATTGGATTTCCGAGATGCACAGACAATGAAGATCGTAAATCGCGTGCCTGTTAATTGTAAGGGCGTGAACCACGCTGATTTCACAGCGGACGGAAAAATCATGATCGCAACTTGTGAGTTCTCCAGCGAACTGATCAAGGTCGATGTTCCAAACCAAAAAGTCCTTGCCCACTTAAAGCTGGAAGGCGGCGGGATGCCGCAGGATTGCAGAACCTTGCCTAACGGAAAGTACTTTTATGTTGCAAACATGGACACCAAGGGAGTGCACATTATCGAGCCCAACTCTTTCAAACAGGTTGGCTTCATTCCCACTGGAGCAGGGGCGCACGGTATTTATTTCAGTCGCGATGCCAAGGTTGCGTATGTCTCCAATCGCGCCGAGGGGTCGGTATCGGTAATTGATGTGAACACGAACAAAGAAGTGGCGAAATGGAAGATTCCTGGCGGCGGTAGCCCTGATATGGGCGGCGTGTCAGCAGATGGCAAAACGCTTTGGCTTTCCGGTCGCTATCACAAAGAGGTCTACGTGTTTGATACCGCTACTGGAGAATTGAAGGCTCGCATAAAGGCCGGCGATCAGCCTCACGGATTATGCTTCTATCCGCAACCTGGGCGTTATTCGCTCGGTCATACCGGAAATATGCGGTAATTCACTCGTGACTGAACCTTGGCTCCGCGGCCCGCGTGAAAACGTTCCGGCGCACGTAATGCCGGTATTTTTTAGTTTTCAACAGGTGCGGGAAGATCTGGCTGAACATACTCACGCCATTGCCGAAGACGCGCTTTGGCGTGAGTATGCCGGCAATCATTCTCTCGGTTTCCATCTGAAGCACATAGCGGGAAGCGTGGATCGTCTAACTACTTACCTGCTTGGCAATGAACTTTCGGAAGCCCAGCTCGCATTTCTGCACAATGAACACCAGGCAGAAGGCCGACTCAGCGATTTATTATCGCTAGTAGATGAATCGTTGCAGCGCGCGGAACAGCAGCTTCTCAACGTTAAGCCGGAGTCGTTGTATGATCACCGCACTGTTGGCCGCAAATACGCCCCGACTTCTGTGTTGGGCTTGTTAGTCCATGTCTGCGAACACACCCAGCGTCATCTGGGCCAAGCTGTATTGATCTGTAGAATGCTGAAGTACTGATGTCCGATTTCACTCGGTTACTCGCCCGCAATCGCAACTACCGCTTCGCCTGGGCGGGACAAATCGTAAGTGACATGGGTGATCACTTCAACAACATCGCAGTGCTGAGCCTTGCGACGGATGAAACTCACAGCGGCGCCATCATTGCATCGCTAATGATCTCGCGAGCCGTCCCAGCCATGCTGGTGGGACCGCTGGCTGGTGTGATTCTGGACCGTTTCGACCGTCGCCGTATCATGATCGCCAGTGACTTGATTCGCGGCGTGGTGGCACTTGCTTTTGTTCTTACTATTGGCCACCACCAAACCTGGCTGCTCTATTTGTTGAGCGCATTACTGATGATGGCCTCCCCTTTTTTTACGAGCGGCCGGTCTTCCATTCTGCCTACTATCGCGACTGAAGACGAATTGCACGCGGCTAACTCGCTCACGCAAACGACCGGTTGGCTGACACTCGCGGTCGGCGCCTTTTTCGGAGGCACGATGGCGGCGAAGTTCGGCTATGAGTTCGCGTTCCTGTTTAACTCCTTGTCATTTTTCGTCTCGGCATTCTGCATCTACAATCTTCGTTCGAAGCAAGGACACTTCCGTCCGCACCGCAGTCTAAATGAAACAAAGGTAGCTCGCCCTTGGCGCGAGTATCGCGACGGTCTTGCTTACATGGTCGGAACGCCACTCATCATGGGTATTGGCCTTATTGCCGTTGGTTGGGCCAGCGGCGGCGGTGCTGCTCAAGTGCTTTTCACTTTATTTAGCGAGATGCTGTTCAAACGCGGGGCGGCCGGATTAGGGCAGTTGTGGGGCATGGCGGGTGTGGGACTGTTAATCGGCGCATTCGTCGGTAACTACCTCAGTCCGCGAATTCGCTTCGAAGCGTATAAAAAGACTGTGTTCTTCTGCTATCTCTTGCACGGCGGCGCTTATGTTGTTTTCAGCCAGATGCGCAATTGGTATTGGGCTTTGGCCTTCATGTGCCTCTCGCGCGCGGCGGTAGCGGTTAGCTCAATTCTGAACTGGTCCACACTGCTGCATCATGTGGACGACCGTTTTCGCGGCCGCGTTTTTGCCACTATCGAGACCATGAATTGGAGCACAATGTTGATGTCCATGCTGGCTGCTGGAATCGCTTCGCAGCATTATGGCATCCGACTCATAGGCGCTGCCTCCGGGTTGCTCAGTTCTTCGACTGCTATTTTTTGGGGATGGGCCAACTGGACAGGAAAGCTGCCCGAGCCTGCCCGCACTCTCGACGATACTTCTGTAGAGATACACGGCGACCCTACCACTTAGCGATATTCTGGAAGGGATGAAATTCCCACGTTTCGTTATCGCCGAACAATCTTTTCCCGACCGCTCCATTCGTAACATCCCCGAGCATATTCACCGGGAACTGAGCGTTAGCGGCATTGCGTCGCGTGTGCCGAAAGGTGCTCGCATTGCCATAGGCGTTGGTAGTCGCGGCATTTCGAATATCGCTACGATTGTGAAGTCAGTCGTCGACTTCTGGAAATCGCAAGGCGCGGAGCCCTTCATCATCCCCACAATGGGGAGCCACGGCGCCGCTAGTGCAGAAGGCCAGTCCGACGTGCTCGCTCATTACGGCATTCATGAGGCGACCATGGGCGTTCCGGTACTCAGTTCGCTGAGTGTAACGGAGCTTGGCAAAACCCCCGAAGGCATCCAAACCTATATGGACAAACATGCCTACGAATCAGACGGAGTGTTCCTGGTAGCGCGTGTCAAATGGCACACCGATTTCGTGGGCGCCCTTGAAAGCGGGCTTTTTAAGATGATGGCCATTGGTCTAGGCAAGTTTGCCGGCGCCCAACAGTATCATTCCTTTGGTTATCGCATCGGACTTGAACAGATGATTCGTAGCGTCGGCACGCAGGTGTTTGAAAGCAACAAAGTTCTGGGTGGCTTGGCTATTCAGGAAGGGCCGCATCATGAAACCGCCGGTCTTGTGGCCGTAAATTCTGCGCAAGGTCTAAGTGCCATGATTGCGCAAGAAGAGAAACTATTGGCCGAAGTAAAAAGCTGGGCCGCCAAAATCCCGGTACCTGAAATGGATATCTTGATCGTGGATGAAATTGGCAAGAACATCAGCGGCGCAGGCATGGATACGAAAGTCATCAATCGTAGCGTCAATGGAGATTATAATCCCTGGCCGAACACGCCTAAAGTGCATCGCCTCTACGCCCGGGGCTTGAGCGCTCTCACCTATAACAGCGGCGTTGGTGTCGGCATGGCCGATGTTGTGCATGACCGTTTAGTGAATGATATCGATTGGAATCCAACCTATATCAACTCGCTCACCGCGGGAACTCCCGCAGCTATTCGCATACCTATACATTTTCCGTCCGATCGCGAAGCGCTGCAAGCGATCGCACCCACGGTGGGAAAGCTGGATCTGGGAAGTGTTACTTACTGTCGAATAACAAACACGATGGAGTTAGCACGAGTAATTGTGAGTGAGAACCTGGTTTCGCAGTTATCGCCCGGTACAAAGGCTGTCTCAGATCCGTTTGAACTCGAATTCGATTCTAAGGGCGACATAGTTGATTTGCACAGCCACGCCGAGGTGGGACAACTGCCTCACGCGTCAGTCCATTCGTAGAACGAGCGGTTCAGTTTAAGCCGGCTTTCCAGCGTTCAATCAACAATAATTGTTGCTCTACCTGCTCGCGTTCAGGTGATCCCGGTTCCAAACGCAGGTACATTTCAAGATCTGCTTTGGCTGCCCGGTGATTTAACTGCCGCAAGTGGATGAGCCCTCTATGTCGGTACTCTTCGGCGTAGTCAGGCATAGCGTCAATCAATAGGTCCAGCACCTGTCTGGCTTTATCGAAGGCTTCGCCGCGAATGTAAATCGCCTTCAGATTGCTCAGCATTCGCACGAGAATCTGACGATTTGTCACCGGCGCCAAGACTGCTGGATTTAACCGAATGTCCACACCGCTGGCTTCCTTAGCAATCGCCGTAAGGTCAGCATACGACAGAACTCGTCCGCTGTGAAACGGATCCAAAAAATGCCGAGATTCCGAATCCTGGTACGCTACGACAAAATGCCCGGGAAGACCGATGCCGTAAATGTTTCTATTCAGACGCCGCGCGACTTCTATATACAAGACTGACAGCGAGATTGGTATCCCAAGGCGACGCATGAGCACCGAATTCAAACAGCTATTACGCGGATCGTAATAATCTTCCTCGTTGCCTCTGAATTGCAATACGTCGAATAAAAGCTCATTGCACGCAGAAATAAAGTCCAGCGCAGTGGTGCGTCCTTTCAACTGCGAACCAATCTGTTCCGCCAGATGATCCAACCGGAAGAACGACGCTTCCATGTCCAACCCGGGAAACTCTATGCTCGCCAGTTCCAGCGCTGCAACGTCGAGTGTAACGGGTGAACGATCATCACGCAAAGCATCGAGCAATCGTTGCACGCGCATAGCTTATCACCTCCATATAGAGCTCCGGGACGTCCCCTAAAATGTCCCCTAAAATGGAGTCGAATACAAATTGATTGACCTAACTGCCATGTTGGAAGCGGGGCGGCGCGATTTTCTGAATGCTCTCAGCGAACTTTCGCCTGGAGTGTTGCGTCTTCGCTCTTCTTCGGTATGGTCGCCGCTTGATTGTATTGAGCACGTCGTCTTATTTGAGCATCGCTACCTTGACTGGCTCGGAAATTCGGAAACAATAACGCCGCGGCCCGACACTGCGCGAGAATTGCGGCTCTTCAATATGATTCGCAGCCGACTAACAAAAAGAGAAGCTCCTAACGCGCTCTGGCCCACCGGTAAATTTAAATCACTGGCTGAGGCACAATCCGAATTCCAAGCCACGCGCGACAGGAGTGTTGAGGTTGTAGAGCAACAGGGAGAGAATCTCTACTCCCTTGCGGTGACGCATCCGCATTTTGGCGAATTGAACGGTGTGGAATTGATCCAGTTGATCGATGGTCACGCACGCCGGCACGCAGAACAGATTCGTGAATTGTGATTGTTCTTTTATTCAGCTCTCAGTGCGTCCATGACATCAACACGAGCGGCCCGCAAAGCCGGTACGGCAGAGGCAATAATGGAGGCCAACAGCAATACGACAACCGCAGCTATAACTGGTACCGGGTTTGGCGTCCGGATCTCGGAAAAATAGCTCCCGGCCAAGCGAGCCAAAGCAAATGCGCTTACGCCGCCTACGACGATGCCACTAACGGCAATGACAAGACCTTCTTTGACGACGCCGGTCAGCAAATGGCGCGGCTCCGATCCCATGGCCAGCCGCACGCCAAATTCGCGTGTTCGTCCCGATACCGAGAAGGCGAGGACGCCTGCCACGCCAACAACTGCGATAGCGAGCGCAACCCCTGCAAAGCCTCCGAAAACCACAGTATTCAAACGATCGGGCGACAAAACTTCAGCTCTAATATCTTCCAACGTGGCGGCATGCTCCACCGGTTGTTCCGGAGCGCGCGACCGAATAATTCTTGTGACTGGAGTGATTAACGAATTCGGGTCCGCATGCGTGTGAATGAACAACCGTCCGCCCCAAGTGTTCTCCTGTCCAAACGGCTGATACACATTGACGACGGCTCCCGGCGCAACATGTTCATCATCTATGTCCGGAACGACTCCTACAATGCGGCGTGGTTTTTCGCTGAGATCGATAAATTTCATCACCGGATCAGTCCAATAGACGTGTTGGTTCACGACATCCTGGTTGGGGAACATTCTGCGCGCCAAGCTTTGACTGACGATAACCACGAGTTCAGAATCTTTTCGATCGTTGTCGTTAAAATCACGTCCCGAAATCAGGGGCACGCCAAGCGACGCGAAAAAACCTGGCGAAACAAACCTCAGTTGACTGCGCGGGTCTTGCTCTCCGGGTGCTCGCACATGGCCGTTGGTTGAGAACGCAAATCCAGGTCCGAAAGAGCCTGCATCCCGCCATGGGACACTGGAGCCCATCGAAACGGCATCCACACCCGGCAGCGAGCGAATCTGCCGGAGAGTCTCTCGGTAGAAATCGACAACTTGAGCGTCAGATCTGCCGTAAGACATCACCGGAACATTAATTGCCAGCACGTTTCTGATGTCCATGCCGGTTTGCGCAGCCTGCAATGTTAGCATCGCTTTCAATAGAACGCTTGCGCCGGCCAGTAACACGAACGATGCCGCAATTTGAATAACGGCAAATAATTGCAATCGCCTTCCGGTATTCGAAGTCACGCGAAAACTGCTGGAACTTTGATTCAGGTTTTGAGTTGAGGAGGACGAAGGAAGACGCGGAATGTAGGCCAGCAGGATTGCGGCAAAAACTGCGAGTCCCGCACCAACCCAAAGCATGCTTTGATCTATCGTCAGATCCAATGCACGAACGGAAAAGCGCGAAGCGTAACGGGCGAGAATAGCTACCATTGGCCTTGCGCTCAGCACCCCCAACGCAGCGCCGGTAAGGCATAGTAGCAAGCTTTCCGCCAGCAAGTTTCGTCGTAATGCGGCTGTCGTGCCTCCCAGCGCTGAGCGAATAGCCAGTTCTCCTTCGCGCCTGACCGTGCGCGCCAAGATTAGATTAGCCACGTTCGAACACGCAATCACGAATACCAACAATGCAGCCGCCATCAATATCAACAAGACCTTGCGAGCGCGTGCTGTGATTTGGTCGCGCAAACCAGTTGCATCTATCCTTGAATCCCCTTTCGCCGAATAGGCTTCGGGATGCTGTTTCACCATCGCCGCATAAACCGTGCGCAACTCCGCTCTTGCGCTATCTAGTGTTGCTCCGGGCGCAAGGCGTCCGAAAAGCTCCGTCATGCGGTGAACACGCCCGGTTACCATCGTGGCTGAAAGATGGTGCGGACTGGTCACGATATTGGCGATTAATTCTGTGTCTGACGGGTAGGGCACCGACGGCTCAAGCACGCCCACGACGGTTGCTTGCCGATCGCCCAGACGGATTGATCGGTTTAACACCGACGGATCGCTTTTCAGAACTGTGGACCAGAAACGAAATGTCAGGACCGCGGCGCCGGCGGCAGAAGGTCCGTCGTCGTGCGCATCCAACAATCGACCCAGCACTGGATGTAAGCCCATGACGTCGAAATAAGAGCCGCTAACAACGCCTGCTCTCACTTCGCGCGGCTCGCCGAGTCCCACGAGCGTGAAGCCGATGGTGGAAAAATCGCCAAATTTACTGATGGACTTCACCCGCGCCTTCAAGTCTTGAATCTCCGGCACCGAAAATGCTGCATTCTCAATGCCTTCACCCGGCGCGCTCTGCCGAATATAAATCAGCGAATTTTCATCCCGGTTAACCAATGGGCGCAGCAGAATACCCCTAACCAAAGTGAATATCGCCGCATTCGCTCCAATCCCGAGAGCCAGCGTAATAATTACCGTCAACGACAGGCCTTTTGTTCGAGCCAGGGCGCGGGCGGCGGATTTAAGTTCGCGAAGAAAGTCGGGCATTTTGCGTCTCCTGCTTTACCAATGCATTAATTAACCAATAGGTTAAATGATAAGATTGGCGGCTTTGCATTGTCAATAAGCAGAATTCGGGTGCGTGACCTTAGACTCCCTTCGCATGGTTGGCGGATGGTTGCGGTTGCGTGTTTTGGACAGCGGCGCGGTCAGTTGGAGCGGACGACGATGATTGAGCGGGCGGTTTTTGACCGGTTGAAAAAACGAAGCCATTTGGCTTTGGTGCTGGAGTTTGCGGGTTTGCGACAAATTCTGCGAAGGCGGCTCTGGCGGCTTCGACTTCTTCCGCCTTGGCTCGCCGAGCTTGCACGTCGAATAATTCCCACTTATCTTTCTCGATGTGGCGGCGAAGGCGACTTTCCTGTAACGCGAGGTTTTTGAGTTGCTTTTCGTATTTGAGATAAACGTCGGCCTCGATCAACGTCTGGCGCAACTGTTCCGGCTGATCCTGATACTTATCACTGAATTCCATGTGACCTTTGGCCTGGATAGCGGCTTCGAGGCGTTTGATGCGCGCCAGACGCCAATCGGAACTGACGATGGAGTCGATCAAACTGCGTTCGAAATCGGTCTTGGGGCCAAAGAGGTGGCTCCACATGTCGGAAAGGGCTCGGAAGGCGGCGGGGTCTTCGCCAGGCAGAAGGATGGTTTTGCTGGTCAATCCATGCTTGATGGCATTTTGGGAAGACACGGCTCGGCCTGCTTCTGTGACAGGGCCGCTGGATAGTTGGGCGTTGGCTCGGTTAGCAGCGAGTTGAGCTTCGGAGATAGGTTGCGTTGCCATTTGATTTTCGTCCTTAGAAATGAAAATGGCTCGCAGCGGCGGAGGCCGTGCGAGCACGATTTGACAGTAACAAACGCGAGTCAAAAAACGAACTACGAGTTACGGTGTTAGTTTATAAGTGGTTTGGAATGATTTGGTTAGGGAGAAAAATATTTTTTTCGAGTTGTGACTAAACTTTAGTTCTGGGACGTTTGATTGGACTCGGTGGGGAGAGGAGGGGGAAGGACTCGAAAGTGGTAATCGCGAAACGATTTCGACGAGCTGCGGAAAGAGTGAGTGCACTTGGGGTTCGGGCATCTGCGGATGATTTTCTCAGTTGCGCCTTAATCACTCGGAGTTCGTGATTGGCCGAATGTGGACAGTTGCGGTTTATGGGTTGCCTCACAATGAGGCTTCTGTCGGGGGTGCGTGATCGGCTAAGAATGCAGTCGACAGTTCTCAGGTTCGGATTGGTGGACAACGTCGGAACTCTAATCAACGACATGCGCGCTTTACGTCAAAAGGCCAACCGGAACGTCGCGCGAGGTAGTTAACGGTGTCATAATCTGCTCTACCCTAATTTCTCTGTTGCGGCCCAAAACTGGACCGGCCATGGGACATATTGATGAGTGTGGGTGCGACGTCCGTGAAGTCCATGTTGGCCCACCCTTGGGAAAACCACGAGGACGTTCACCCTTTAAGTATCATGAGGAGCGGATTTGCCACTATGAAAAAAGTCCTTCTCAGCCTATTTATGGCCGGAACAACCATGTTTGGTCAGCAAAGCGCAACGCTGACTGTCGAGCTTCAACGTCCGAAAGGAAAAGTAAGTCCTACTCTGTACGGGTTGATGACTGAGGAGATTAATTTTTCCTACGAGGGTGGTTTGTATGCGCAGTTAATTCGAACTCCACAATTTGTGGGCGGATGGGATCAGCCATCGCATTGGTTCTTGATGCCGCGTGGCAACGCGCAGCTCTCGTTTCAGCAAGACAAGTCTGTCTACCGGCTGGCCGACCGTCAGCTATCGCTACGAGTAGACATTAAGCAAGCCGATGCCACCAATCGAGCCGCACTTGGGAACGAGGGCTATTGGGGGATTCCCGTCCGGCCAGCGACGACGTACAAAGCCACGATCTATGCGAAAGGACGCGGTGTTGGATCGATTACTGCGAGTATTGTCAGCGACGATACGGGAGAGACCGTGGCTACTGGAACAAGCGAGCCGATTGGCGATGATTGGCGCCGGTATGATGTGCAGCTTGCTACTGGATCTGATGTTGCCGTCTCCACTTCCAATCGCTTCGTATTGAGTTTTGAACGCCCCGGAATGGTTTGGCTCGACTATGTATCGCTCAAGCCGCCCGCCTATCACGATCGTGAGAACGGTACCCGCATTGACCTGATGGAAAAGATGGCGGCGATGAAGCCGGCCTTTCTTCGCTTCCCGGGTGGTAACTACGTCGAAGGTAACCGGATCGCGGAACGTTTTGAATGGAAAAAAACTGTGGGCAAGCCAGCAGACCGGCCCGGTCATCTGTCGCCATGGGGATATCCGTCCAGCGATGGTTTCGGCCTGTTGGAATTCCTCGAATGGTGCGAGGACCTTCATATGCAGCCGGTGTTGGCGGTCTATGCGGGATATTCTCTTCGGGGCGAGCATGTTGATCCTGGACCGCCTTTGCAGCCGTATGTGGATGATGCCCTCGATGAAATCGAATACCTCACGGGAGGAGTTTCAACCAAGTGGGGCGGTCAGCGCGCCAACGATGGTCATCCGGAGCCATTCCCGTTGCACTACGTCGAGATCGGCAACGAAGACTCCTTCGATAAATCCGGGAGTTATGACGGACGATTTGCGCAATTCTACAAAGCAGTTAAGGCAAAATATCCCGGCCTGGAGGTCATTGCCACAACCAAAGTAAAAGGCATAACTCCTGATGTTTTGGATGACCATTACTACCGCCGCGCCGAGGAAATGTACGCCAACGCAGGCCAGTATGACAAGACAGATCGCAACGGCCCGAAGATTTTTGTTGGCGAATGGGCAACACGCGAAGGTACGCCCACTCCGGATATGAACGCGGCCTTAGGCGATGCCGCCTGGATGACGGGACTCGAACGCAATAGCGACATCATTATTATGTCCTGTTACGCGCCCCTGTTTGTTAACGTCGAGCCGGGAGGAATGCAGTGGGCCACGGATTTGATTGGCTATGATGCGCTCCGCAGTTATGGATCTCCCAGCTACTATGCCCAGGTTCTGTTCAGCAATCACATAGGCGACGAAATCCTTAACGGCGAATTGCAAAGTACTGATCCGCGCGTCTTCTATTCGGCAACGCGCGACTCAAAGTCAGGCGCTCTATATTTAAAGATTGTTAACGCTTCGACTGATCCACTCGACCTGACGCTGAAGGCCAAAGACGCAGCCACGCTGGCAGGTCCGGCAAGGCTCTGGACTTTGAAAGGCGATTCACCGGCGCAGACAAACTCAATTGCCAAGCCCGACTCGATAACTCCACAGCAGACGAAAATCAACTGGGGCCCGGGCCAATCTCAGCGGTTTGCACCTTTATCCGTGAACGTGGTTGAGATTAATCCGGTCGCCCGCCGGTAAATAGCGGTTCCGCTATGGATTCGACGCGCGCTGCTGGAACAATCTGGGCGCGAAGTCCTTGAGGTCCCGACGCCACGTCTGCCACTCATGCGCCGTTCCCGGAGACTCGTAGAAAACGTGCTGGACGCCTGCGTCCTCCAGCGACTTATGCAAGCTCACCAGACCGTCATGCATGCGGGCAGGCTCGTCGGTTCCTACCCCAAGCCACAGTAAATGTACTCTCTGGGCAAAAGCAGCGGGATCGGATAAGACGCCGTTATACGCGCTCTTCACGTCGAGTTTCTGGCCGCCGAGCGCTTGCGGGGTCGACGCTCCGCTGAAGCCCCCGATATAGGAGAACAGGTCCAGCCGGTCGAACGTCACGTGGAAGGTCTGCATCCCTCCCATCGAGAGTCCTGCCATGGCGCGATGATCGCGATCGGTCAAAGTGCGAAAATTCGTATCGATGAATGGGATCAACGCCTGAGTCATGTCGTCTTCAAAGGCTGCCGCAGCGTCCTGCATGGCCTTCATGAACTCGGGCGACCCCATCGGCCTCCCGGCTAGGTTTGGGGGCGCTTGCCCGGCCCGGCGGGCGTAGCCATTTGCCATCACGACGATAAGAGGCTTGCAACTGCCCCCTGCTATTAGGTTGTCGAGAATGACATTGACGCGGCCTTGCTTCGTCCAGCCCGTTTCATCTTCGCCTCCGCCATGCTGCAGGTACAGAACAGGGTAGCGCTGACTGGTCTGGACATCGTAGTTTGGCGGAGTGTACACCAAGGCGTGACGCCAGGTTCCTGTAACGTTCGAGTGATACCAGACTTCCCGCACCTGTCCGTGCGGAACGTCTTGTATGGAGTAAAAGGTAACGCCCGGCTCGGGAACTTCAATCGCACTGGCATCCTTGCTGCCTCCAAAGAAAGAATAGCTGCCTGGATCGCTAACTTCGACGCCGTCGATGTTGAGCATGTAGTAGTGAAGCCCGGGAGCGAGAGGCGGCGTGGTGACGGTCCAGTAGCCATCTGCCTGCTTTTGCATGTCGAGTTTCGGATCGCTCCAAAAGTTGACTTTGACCTTGGTTGCATCGGGAGCTTTCACGCGCAGTTCCACGCGTGACGAAGCATCCACCCTCGGGTATTCAGCTCCCGGAACGTTCGTTTCCGCCGGGTGAAACCCGTCGTATCCTGGGCGAACGCGAATCCGCCAATTATAAGCATCCCCACTGCAATACGCTTCCCTGGGCTATCAAGTCGAGTGTTCATAGGCAACCAACGATAATATCTGACGGCGCCTGCGACTAGCGTTTTTTGGGCTCCGATGATCGATTCGAAAGATCACTTTGTATAGTTAAGGATTCGCGAAAGAGAGGGCAATGGGATGCACCAAACAGTCCGCGCGCTATCCGTCTTTTCGCTAGTGGCGTTCCTGGCGCTCGGTTGCTGGCACAGGTTCAGACGGAGGTGCCTCCAGTCATCCCTGACGCCAAGCCGGTAGGGGTGGAGCACATCAAGGTTCACGGCCGGTCGCTGGAGGGAAATCTGGAGAAAGACGCGGTTGATCGCGATGTGTTCGTATTCCTGCCGCCCAGCTATGAGAAGGAAAAGAATCGCCGATATCCCGTCATTTATGCGCTGCACGGCTATTCTATCGGAGCCGAACAGTGGACCCATGAGATCCATGTGCCGCAAACAGTGGAGGGCGCGTTCGCTCAGGGCGCGAAAGAGATGATCGTGGTTCTGCCTGATTCGAAGACGCTCTATAACGGATCGATGTATTCGAGCTCCGTGACTACTGGCGACTACGAAAAATTCATTTCGCACGATTTGGTTACCTATATCGATGCGCATTATCGGACGCTTGCCGGGCGCCTGAGCCGCGGGCTGGTGGGACATTCCATGGGCGGTTACGGCGCCGCTCGAATCGGCATGAAGCATTCTGAAGTGTTCGGAAGCTTGTACATCATGAGTCCGTGCTGCCTGTCGGCGCGCGCCGGCGGGCCCTCCAGACCTAGTAAGAGCTCTTGAGGCAGTGAAGACGCCCGAAGAAACGACCAAACTACCCTTCTTTGCGCGAGCGCAACTTGCTTCGGCGGCTGCGTGGTCACCTGATCCGAAGAATCCGCCGCTCTTTCTTGATTTACCAACGAAAGACGGGGTTCCCCAACCGGACGTTATTGCAAAATGGGCCGCCAATGCGCCGCTTGCCTTTATCGACCAATACATCGATGCTTTGAAGGAGTATCGCGCGATATCCATTGATGTAGGAGATCAAGACGGGTTACGCGTTGATGCGGGCAAGTTGCATGAGGTGCTGGACTCTTACGGCATCCAGCACGGGTTTGAGGTTTATCAGGGAACGCATACCAGCGCGGTAGCCGAACGATTCCAAAATCACGTGCTGCCGTTCTTCAGCAAGAATCTGTGTTTTGAAGGATTCTGTAAGTGACACGGGCAGGGGTGCGCGAAGACTCGTTTTCGTCAGCGGGCCGCTGTCCGGCATTTGTTGAATGTGGTAACTGAAACATACTTTGCGTAACGACGTGGTCCAACCCTTGCCGACTAGCCAGCACCAACAATGTTTCTACCGTGGGGCGCCAACCTCACGCCCCGAAGCGACGAAGAAACCGTTAACATCAACGGCTACGACTAAGAGCTTAGGCGTCAAACGCGGGCAAACAGCAAGCGCCCGGCCTGGCCGACCTGAAGGTGATCGGAGCGGTTTTGAAAGTAGCGGGAGTTAATCGCCGGCGCGTCTAGATCTTCTACCCACCTGAAGCCCAAACTGCCCAAGGTGACAACGAGTTCATCGGGATCGAGGAAAAGGCGGAAAGGTTCGCCGAGTTTCGCCACTCGTGCTGCCAGCAGTTCAACATTGAAGCGCTCGATGATGTTCAATTTGTTGAGAGCAACAGTATAGTCGAATGCGATTCCACTGGTCGGTGGCAATGAGGCAACGTACTTGAGGATCGTTCGTAACGCCTCATGCGCCATATACGGCGTGACCCCGAGCATAGCGAAGAATGCCGGCCGCCGAAGATCGAACGCGGGCGTCGATTGAAGCGCATCCGCCAGCGTTTGGTGCTCGAAATCGAGAGGTAGGAACGAAAGAGAGTCGGGGACCTCGATTCCAGCTCTGCTCAGCTGATCTCGCTTCCAAGCTTGAGTGGCCGGATGGTCGATTTCAAACACTCGCAATTCAGGGGCAAAGGGATTGCGGTAGGCGAAGGTCTCCAGGCCGGCCCCCAGGATGACGTACTGGCGCACGCCATCCAAGAAGGCTTGCGCCAGCTGGTCTTCCGCGAAGCGGCTGCGAGCGACGACGAAGGCACGAAGTGCAGGCAGGCGATACGAGTTGCTGTAAGTCTCAAGATTCGCAATATCAACAAGGATGCGAGCCGCCAGCGAATCTTCGAACACGATCGGGCGATCCAGCATCTGGTGAAGTGCTCTGCGTCTCGCCACTCCTAACGCCGTCCGGCTCGGTGTGGCTTCCGTCATTGCGTGCCGTTGTGTACCAGCGAGATCCAGAGGCCAATAGTCTCGGCATCCTTTGCCCGGTCGATGGACTTATCCATCACCGCCGTTTGCACCAGAACCAGCTTTGATTGAGGATCGACGAAAATTCGCTGGCCGTTCGACCCCAGAAGAGCAAACATTCTCCGCTGACCCGGCAGTATCCAAACCTGATAGCCATAGCCGAAGAACGGCGCCGGTTTCCCGGGCGCAAGCTGCGGGGTTGAATCGCTCACTGTGGTTGCCCGCACAATCCAGTCTTTCGGGATGATCTGTTTGCCATTCCATGCGCCGTCATTAGCCAGCAGACGGGCGAAATGAGCGTAGTCGCGAAGCGTTGCATTGAAGCAGCAGAAGGCTAGGTCGTGGCCGGAGGGATCGGTATTCCACGAAGCTTTTGATGTCGTACCTATCTGACTCCAAATCTTCTCTTCCAGATAAGCGGACAAGCTTTGATGGACCGCATTGCCCAGCGCGAGCCCCAGAACTTCGGCATCGGTGCCGGAATAGTGAAAGTGCTCCCCGCCGGGAAACGTCTGCTTACATTCGGTCTTCAGGGTTTGCATTTTGACTGTGCTCTCATTGCTGTCGCCGTCCTCACAGGCAATTCCCGAGGACATGCGGAGAAGATCGATGAGTTTGCTGCTGCCGTACGGTGAGCCTTTTAGCTCGGGAATGTACTTGCTGGTGTTGTCCTCAATCGAGCCAATCGCATGGTCGTAGACGGCGATGCCGAGCAGCATGGACATGATGGTTTTCGCCATTGATTGCGACGTAAGCCGGTCCTGAGGCGTCCTGTCGTACTGATAAGCCTCAAATAGAATTTGATCGTCCTTGGCGATCAGGAGACCGGTAATGGGCAGGTGATTTAGGTAGTCAGTGATCGAATAACCTTCGCCCGCGTGCCGATAGCGTATTTCCGCAGAATCGACCGGAGCGTTAAATTCCCAAGGCTTGGCGGATGGGCTGATGCTATCGGCGGGAAAGAGCTTGTCGAAGTGACTGAAGTCTCCCACCAGATATTTTCGTTCGAACATATTGTCGGAAGAGCCCGTGGGGTAGTGCTCTGCTTGCCCATAAAGCTGCGCGTCCGGTCCGCCAGCGTTCAAAACGGGAAGATGCGCGCCGCGAAGCGACCACGCGGCGAAAAGCAGAACGCATAGAAAGAAATGAAGCTTCACGCTGTTTGAATGGCTCCTTTTACGTCCATAATGGATTGTGGAGTTGTTGCTGTCAAAGACAATTTTTGCTCCAGTTGAGACAGCGGAGGTCCGAACGTGGAATTGCGTTTGCTTGAATATTTCGTCGCCGTGGCAGAGTTGGAACATGTAGGCAGGGCGGCGCAGCGGCTGCACGTTTCTCAGTCTCCGCTGAGCCGCCAGATCCGTCGGCTGGAGAAAGAGCTTGATCTGCAGTTATTCGTGCGGCGCCGGCAGAGGATCTATCTCACGGAATTGGGGCGCTGGCTGCTCCATAGGGCGCAAGGCCTGCTGGGACAGTTTGAGAAGATTCGCGAGGAAAGCGAGCAGCGGGCGCGCGGAGAAACGGGCACCCTCGCAGTCGCCTTTACCAGCGCTGCCATATGGAGCGGTATTCTCCCGCGCTTCATCAAGAAGTTTCAAGCCGAGCATCCCTCGGCGAAATTGTCGTTGCAGCAAATGCGGTCAATTTTGCAGGTCGAAGCCGTAAAAGCGGGGCGCATTGACATTGGCTTCGTGTCTACTCCGACGAACGAGCAAGGAGTCGAATGTCAGTGCGTGGCCGAAGAAGAGTCTCTCTTGGTGCTTCCCGGCAGCCATCCCTTGGCCAAACGCCGGTCGATTCGCCCTGAAGATTTGAATGGCTTGAAATGGATCTTTCTCTGAGGCAGTTTCGTTTGAGAAACAGAATCAGTTCTGCATGGCTTGCGCAAAGCTTGGTTTCATCCCTGAGATTGTGCAAAACGTTACCGAGCCGACCACGCTCCTCGCCTTTGTCGAGAGCGGCTTAGGGGTTGGCTTAATCCGGAGGACCGCCAGAAAATATGCGTCGCGCACGCTCGCGTTCAAGCAGGTGCCATGGATGCCGTTCAGAAATCGGACATTCATGATTCGCAGCGCACTTGAATTGCGGCCGCTTGCTGCAGCACTTGCGCGATATGCGCCAAACAATGAGCCCATGATTCGTTTCGACAGGCTACCAGCGGCTCTACGTTCTGGTTCACCGCCAGTTTCGAGAAAAGCGTACACGAAGACTCTACGCTAGATTCCCACCAGTCCACGCTTGAGTCTGCCAGTTCCCTCGCCGGGCGGCTTCAGGCTGTTTCACGCAAGCGCCGGTGGCGAATTCTTGTCGCAGAAGACAATTTCACCAACCAACAGGTGGCAGTTGCCATTTTGAACAAGCTGGGTTGCCGTGCCGATGTCGCTGCCAATGGTCAAGAAGCAATCGCTGCACTCCGGGCCATTTCTTACGATCTCGTTTTGATGGATTGTCAAATGCCCGAGATGAACGGTTTTGACGCCACTCGGTGCATCCGGAGCAAGCAATCGGGCGTTCGCAACAGCAGAGTGCCGGTCATCGCGTTAACCGCTCGTGCCATGGCCGGAGACCGCGAGAACTGCTTCGCGGCCGGTATGGACGACTACGTTGCGAAGCCAGTTGAATATGCCGCCTTGGCCCAAGTGCTTGTTAGATGGTTACCTTGGGAAGACGAAGACAGTAGCCATCGCGCTATGGAAGAGAGTGTTCAGCCGGCAACGGTTCACAGATCGTTCTGAGTTTTCGTTTTTGTTCGGAACATGGTGATCGCTTCTGCGAACAGAACAGCACTTGGCTCGGTTTTTCAACCCCTGAACGTGCTGCGCGCGCGATCAAGTGCTGTCGCACCGCAGCGTTGGGTGGCCACGCTCGCTTGCTGTTCGGGCTGCGGTCATTCTGCCACCTCGTTTTAATTTGTGCAATGGCTCCCACGCTACAATCCCTAGCCTTTCGTCATCGATCCATACGATCGGTGATTCAAGAAAGCCGACGTGAACATCCAGGCTTCGGACGATAGTTGCGGACGCTCCTGGGCGCCATATCCAGACACGAACCACACTCGCGCTGGGTGCGGGCGACATTGAATTTACTCATAAGCAGGCTATGGCTGCCTATCCAAAAAGCTAGGTGTTCTGCCGCCAGTATGTTGCGTTCTTCATGAACTTGCAGCCGGAGAGTTTAACCTAACAGGGCAGGGAAACTGTCTACCCAAAAATCGGGGTTCCACTTAGCGAGGTCTTCGCGCTTGCCGTAGCCATAGGTGACTGCGCATGATTTCACGTTCGCGCGTTTTGCTGCTTCCATGTCGGCGGCTGAATCACCGACAAAGAGACAGTCTTCTGGTTTAGCGTTCAGACCTTCTATTGCCTTGAAAATCACATCGGGCGAGGGTTTGGCGGGAAAACCATCGGTTCCTTGAACATGCTGGAAATACGGCAGCATTTCAAAACGCTCCAAAACCAAGCGAGTGGTCGGAGTGCCTTTTGTCGTTGCGGTCGATTTTCTGCCAGGTAAAACCGCCAGCGTTTCAAGCACGCCGGGATAGCGCTTGGTGTTGCGATGCTCACGCGCAGTATAGATGCCGCGATAGTCTTGCACCATCGCATCCATTGCCACGGCATCCAACGATGGCAGCAGATCATGGAACAGGTCCAATAAATGACGCCCAATATAGCCACGCAGAAAATCGTCGGTCACCGGCGCGGCTGTCGATTTACACAAAACACCCTGGATGGCTCCGCAGATGTCTGCTGCGGAATCAACCAGGGTGCCATCAACGTCAAAAATATAGACCTGGAAAGCTGGTACGGATCCGGCTCCCATTACGCGGGCTGAGGACTTTCGCCGCCCACCATGCCCGGATGCGGCGTATTGGTGTGTGGAACAACCGTTCCGCCGTCGTTTGCAGTAGGCATGATCTTTGGACCAGTGAACTTCGGAAGGGCATTGCCCTGAATCAGGCTCAGCACTTCGGCGCCGTCCAGAACTTCACGCTCCAATAGCGCTTCTGCGATTCGCACCAGAGCTTCCGAGTGTTGTTGGATGATCGCTTTCGCGGCTGCGTAACCATCTTCCACCAGCTTGCGCACTTGCTGGTCGATCCTAATCGCCGTTTCTTCAGAGTAATCGCGATGCTGAGCTATTTCACGCCCCAGGAAGATTTGCTCATCCTTCTTGCCGAAACTCATCGGGCCCAGTTCGCTCATGCCCCATTCGCAGACCATTTTGTGGGCCATCTCACTAGCGCGCTCGATATCGTTTCCAGCGCCGGTAGTCATCTGATCCAGAAATATTTCTTCCGCAATACGTCCGGCCATCAAAATAGCCAGCCGGGCGTTCAAATACTTCTTGTCGTGCGATAGTTTGTCGTCCAGCGGCAACTGCATGGTGAGCCCAAGGGCCATGCCGCGTGGAATAATCGTAACTTTGTGCAGCGGATCCGCATGCTCAATCACCGCCGCCACCAGCGCGTGACCGGCTTCGTGATACGCCGTCATGCGCTTTTCCTTGTCGCTGATAATCATGCTCTTGCGCTCGACGCCCATCAGCACTTTATCTTTGGCGACTTCGAAATCGTATTGCGTAACCACTTTGCGGTTTTGCCGGGCCGCGACCAGCGCGGCTTCATTCACCAAGTTGGCCAAATCCGCACCGGCAAAACCCGGCGTGCCGCGAGCGATAACCGAAAGATCTACATCTTCGGCTAGCGGGCTCTTCTTTGTATGTACTTTCAGGATGCTTTCGCGACCACGGACATCTGGCCGATCGACAACCACTCGACGATCAAAACGCCCAGGACGAAGCAATGCAGGATCCAGAACGTCTGGACGGTTTGTAGCCGCTACTAAGATGACGCCTTCGTTCGATTCAAAGCCATCCATCTCAACCAGCAATTGATTCAACGTTTGCTCGCGCTCGTCGTGTCCGCCGCCCAGGCCCGCACCACGATGCCGGCCTACGGCGTCAATTTCGTCAATAAAGATGATGCAGGGTGCGTTCTTCTTGCCTTGCTCGAATAAATCGCGCACACGGCTTGCACCAACACCAACGAACATCTCAACGAAATCCGAACCGGAAATTGAAAAGAACGGGACATTCGCTTCCCCTGCAATAGCTCGCGCCAGTAAGGTTTTACCCGTTCCCGGAGGTCCAATCAGCAAAACGCCTTTTGGAATGCGCCCACCCAGCTTTTGAAACTTTTGCGGCTCACGCAGGAACTCAATGATTTCCTGCAGTTCCTCTTTGGCTTCGTCTACACCCGCGACGTCTTTAAAGGTCACCTTCTTCTGCTGCGAAGAGTGTAGACGCGCCCGACTCTTGCCAAAGCTCAGCGCCTTGTTGCCGCCGCTCTGCATCTGGCGCATCATGAAGATCCATAAGCCGAGCAGAATCAATACCGGAATGGCATTAAAAAGCAGGCCAATCCATCCGCTACCGGTGGCTTCCTTACTGCTGTAATCTACATGCTTTTCCTGCATCGCTTTGTAGATGTCCGGATAGTTGGCGGGAATAGTGCTGTGGAAGGGCTTCTCGGCTCCGTCCTTGATCATGATTCCGGAGACGTCGGTGCTGCCGGTGACGTCAGCCTTTTTAATCTTGCCGTCCTCTACCGCCTGGACGAATTGAAATGCTGACAGGTTCTCTGGATTGTTGGACCCGCGCGTCTGCTTCACGGCCATATAGACCAGCACCACCGCACAGATGATAACGACCCAAAACACTGCCGTCTTAACGTTTGTACTCATCGAACTCTACCTTCTGCCGCGCGACTAGGCAGCGACTTTCGCCTACTTAAACTGACGCATGACTAGGACTTTTGATTCATCCAGGTTACCTTCAGATGGCGTCCGACCCGTAGATCAGGCGCAAAATGAAGTGGCTGTCATTACATGCTTTATACTCCGCCGCAGCGCCGAAGCGCGGCGACCAGACAATTTCTTCGCCCAATTCCAACACTGGCCAATGCCGCCGGCCCCAGAGAACAATACGATATTCCTGGAATAACGATTTTATCTTCTCCGATTTTTCGTGCCCAACTCGGCGGTAGCCATCTCCGGGTTCCCAATTTCGGATGTGCAATTCATCCAGCTTTCCTACCCGTTCCAGCTTCTCGGCATCCAAATCTGTAACTTCTTGAATGGAAGATGCTTCCAATCCGAAATTACCACAAAACTCGTTGTTTCGTTTTATCCAGTTGACATATAGACGTCCTCCGTGGTCTGGAAGTGCCAATTCTTTGCCGATTTCGGTAAACAATCGGTAGTGACGCGGCCGAGAATTCAGGCTGCCCGGCTCTGCCAACAAAAGCACGCCAAAGCTTCGAAGGGCATCTACACCAGGAATCAGTACCCGGTCGTGCCCGGCTTCAGATGAAGTCAAGTCCTTGATTGCCTCAATGTGCGAAGCATCAATTGACCGTAGATCCCCCTTAAGCTGACGAGCGGCGTGCCGGATAAGGCGCCGCAACTCGGCCGGATGAAGGTCGGCTAAAGCGCCAACCTCGAATTCCAGGCCAAAACGCGATTGGCGAACCAAGTCGTTAAACAACGCGGGAATGTGGCTTGCCCACCATGCTTCTTCATCCTGTGCGATCAGGGCATTGCCGGAAAGCACTCGTACCAATTGAGGGTTGAAAACTTCTAAACGCATTCGATTACGCACAAGTTCGGTGTCCTGGTTGGACCTATCCTCGCGCCATAAAATACTTTGTGCCGTCGCGAAGGCACGAATCTCTTCTCGGGTAATTCCCAGGAGCGGCCGAATTATTCCATCGGAACTAACCGGTAGCATGCCCGACAGTCCAGCCAAACCAGATCCTCGTAAGAATCGATAGAGCACGGTCTCGGCTTGGTCGGTACGGGTATGTCCTAGTGCGATGCGTCTTAGCCCGAGCCGCTCCTTCATCTCAAAGAAGAAGGCTCGCCGTGCGTCTCGCGCTAGTTGCTCCATGTTTCCCACTCCGATGGGTGCTTGCTTTACCTCCGCCACCAACCCCAGACTCTTCGCTAAAGACCGCACAAACTGCTCGTCCGCGTCGGATTCCGCTCCGCGCAGCTGATGATTCACATGCAGAACGACGACTGCGAAGCCCAGCTCGTGCAGCAAATGCAGCAACACCACCGAATCAGCTCCGCCCGAGACGCCAACGCCCACCCGGTCCTTAGGCGACAGCATGTTATAACGAGTGAGGCTCGCCGCCACTTGTTCACGCAAGTTTTTGAGCAACGCCGCTATTTTCTCCTATGCATTTGAATGCGCCTCTTACGCCTGAACAGCTTCACGCCCACGCCGGCCGAATAAAAGTCCTCATTATGGATGTCGATGGTGTCCTCACCGATGGCCATCTTTATCTTCTGCCGATGGCCGACGGCACGCTGACGGAGACCAAGGGCTTCGATTCCCAGGATGGCATTGCGCTGCGCTGGTTGACTTGGTACGGAATCAAAACAGGTGTCATCAGCGGTCGAGAATCGCCAGCTACTGCCGGACGTGCCAGTCAAGTCGGTATGACGTGGGTCTTTCAGGGCCACATTGAAAAAATCCCTCTATTTGAGCGCATCGTACACGAATCCGAGGTCTCGCCGGACGAAATTGCCTATGTAGGCGACGATTTGACCGACGTCGTCCTGTTTCGCCGGGCCGGACTTGCATTCGCAACAGCCAACGCCCGCCCAGAAGTCAAACAAGCCGCGCATGTTGTGACCGACGCTGCGGGCGGTTCAGGCGCTATCCGCGAGATCGCCGAAACGCTGCTGAAAGGCCACGGCAAGTGGGAAGAACTATTGCGCAAATATGAGGTTATGGTTTGACGGAATTCGCTTCCGACAAATTAGGCCTTGTCCTGCGCACGATTAGCGGACCGGGCGTCCTCTATCAGCTGACAGGAGCAATAGCGCGGCACAAAGGCAACATTGGCTCCGTCTCCATCATTGAAGAAACGGCTAACGAAACCCGCATCTACTTTGAAATCGAGCTGCCGCAGTCGAACGAGGCGCCCTTGTTAGAGGAGTTGCGCAGCTTAGAGGTCGTGATCTCGGTAACTGAAGTTCAATCGCTGCAAAAAATCTACGGCAAACGCATCATTATTATGGGTGGCGGCGCTCAAGTTGGACAAGTGGCCCTCGGCGCCATCTCAGAAGCGGACCGGCATAACATTCGCGGCGAGCATATTTCAGTCGATACGATTCCGCTTGTAGGCGAGCAAGTCCTCGCAGCAGCAGTTCGGGCCTGCAATCGATTGGCCCGCGTTCGAGTCCTTGTGCTGGCAGGTTCACTGATGGGTGGCGAAATCGAAAATGCGGTCAAAGAAGTGCGCGCCAGCGGACTCATCGTTATCAGCCTGAATATGGCCGGAAGCGTTCCAGATGCGTGCGATTTGGTGGTAACCGATCCTGTCCAGGCGGGCGTCATGGCCGTGATGGCGATCGCAGATACCGCCAAATTCACCATCGATCGTTTACGCCGCCGTGTTTTTTAGGGATGTTGCTTACAGTAGCCGCGGCTAATTTTCGCCGCAACCACGCGGAATACCATCTGCTGGACCATAATGGCCATCTGGACCTTGGTATCGCTAAAGTAGCCAAAGCAATCATCCAGCGTTTCCCGCTTTGAGGCTTTGACTAGCTCATCGATTCGTTGCAGTCACTCACACCATGCTGACAGCAATCCGGATCTCGAAGATGCGACGCCGCATTTAAGCCGTTGTGCTGTGCCCGACTAAACATCAAACTCATTGCAACATAAACAGAAAGGCGGCTCGGCATCGTAGAGATGCGCGCGCCGCCTTGTATCAAAACCAGCCTAAAGTTTTAAAACTCAACTTCCGCTGGTTCAGCCTGTTTTCTAGAACTGAATGTGACTGGCTGCTTTGCATTTGCCGCCTTGCGTGTCCCCAACTGCGATTTCCCAGCGGGTGCTTTCTGTCTCTCAACTGCGTTCTTCTTGGGTATTGCGGAAAAGTCTTGATCGTTATCCGAAAGCTTGAAGAACGCGACTAATGCCGACATCGAGCGTGTCTGCTCGTCCATCATGTCGCTTGCTGCGGAGGTCTCCTCTACCAAAGCGGAATTCTGTTGAACCGCGATGTCCATTTGCTGCACCGACTCGGTAACCTTCTCGATGCCAGCCGATTGTTCAGCCGATGCAGCCGCAATCTCGGCAACTATATCGCTGACTTTCTTTGCCGCCGTGACAATCTGTTCGAGTGTCGCGCCGGAGTCGTTGACCAATCTCGACCCTTCTTCCACTCGGCCCACTGAATCCTTGATCAACCCCTTGATCTCTTTCGCGGCCCCGGCGGAACGTTGTGCCAGATTGCGAACTTCTGAAGCAACCACCGCGAATCCGCGGCCTTGCTCGCCGGCTCGCGCTGCTTCTACAGCGGCGTTCAAGGCAAGTAGGTTCGTTTGGAATGCAATGTCGTCAATCACGCCGATGATGTCCGCGATTCGTTTGCTCGCTTCGTTGATGGCGCCCATGGCTCCAATCGCGTTACTGACAACCGAGCCGCCCTTTTCCGCGTGCTGTCTAGCGCTGCCGGCTAAACCATTCGCCTCGCGTGCGTTGTCGGCATTACGTTTTACGGTTTGCGTTAGTTCTTCCATCGTTAGCGGCGGTTGTAGTCAGAGACGAAGCTTGTTCCTCGGTTCGATGGCTCAGATCCAGGTTGCCGCTGGCAATCTCACTGGCCGAAACCGTCATGGTGGACATGGCGTTGCGTATCTGTTCCACGGTCTCGCGTAGTCGCTGCACGCTGATATTCACAGCCTCACTCAATTCTCCGAATGAGCCCTCAAATGTGCCCTGAATCGAATCGCGAAGATCGCCGCTGGCGACTGCTTTCATCACCTTGCCGGTTTCCGCCATCATTCTGCGCAACGAATCGACACAGGTATTGACGGTGTCCCTTAGCACAGCAAACTCACCGTCGAAAGCGCCCTCCATCGTTTCTCCGAGGTTGCCGCGCGCCACCGCGTGCATTACGCGGCCCACCTCACCCATTGCCCGGGCCAACTGATCCTCTTTCTTCTTGTTCTCGGTGATGTCGGTTGCGTATTTGATCACCTTGAATGGTTTGCCGTTGAGATCAAAAATTGGGTTGTAACTGGCCTGCAGCCACAGCTCTGACCCATTCCGCCGAATCCGCTTGTACTGCCGGCTGTCCGCTTCCCCACGATTCAAGCGCGCCCAGAATCCTCGATAATCCTCGCTTGAGCGATAGGCTTCTTCCACGAAAATACTGTGATGTCTTCCCTTCACCTCCTCAAGCGTGTACCCGGTCGCCGCCAGGAAATGATCGTTTGCCCACAGGATTGTTCCATCGAGGTTGAATTCAATCACCGCCATCGTCCGCTTAATAGCCGCGATCTGACCCTCATAGTCCGAGTTTTTCAGCTTGGCCGGCGTTATGTCTGTCGCATATTTCACTACCTTGAAGGGCTTGGCATTTGCATCAAAAATCGGATTGTAAGACGCTTGTATCCATACTTCACGGCCACCGCGCCCCAGCCGTTTGTATTCGCCCGACTGATATTCACCGCGATTCAGGTTTGCCCAAAAGTCGCGATACTCGTTACTACGCTTATATGCATCATCCACAAACATGCTGTGATGCTTGCCCTTAATCTCATCCAGCGTGTATCCGAGGGCATCCAGGAAATTGTCGTTCGCCGTGAGAATAGTACCGTCCAAGCTAAATTCAATGACGGCATTTGATTTGCCAATCGCTGCAATTTGGCCCGCGTAATCTACGCTCAGTGCCTCGCGCCTCCGGGTCTCCGTCACATCGAACCATTCCAGAACGTAATTCCTTGCGCCTTGCGCTGCGCTTACTGAAATCGAGAAACATCTGTTCCCAGCCAGCAGGTCAAAATTCGTAGGGACGACCGAAGGCGCCGCATTTGCTTGCCACAGATGTATCTTCGTGCCTTTCAGCTTGTCAGGGTCAAAGCCCGGCCAAAGCTGGCGAAATTGATCCGCATTTGCCGCGAACATTTGCTTGGCTGAGTTATTTGCGTAAGCGAGTGTGAAATTCACGTCGGTCACCGTGACGGGCGACGATAAGCGGTCAAGCATGCTCGGCGGTCCTGCGGCAGACTTCGCAACTCCGTTACTGTTTGTCTTCTTGGTTGCCACGGTTTTACTGTTAGTCCGGGCGATATTCTTTGATGTTGCTTGCTTTTTCATACTCTTCAGTTCCTCGTGGCATTCTTTACATCTGACAATTCAACTAGGCTGTCAACATCCAGCAGAATGATCATGGCGTCGTTGACCGTAGCCAAGCCTTTCACAAATCCGGCCGAGCCCACACCAACATCCGGGGGCGGCCGCAATTCATCGTTGCTGGCATTGCGCACATCTGATACCGCATCCACAACCAGTCCAATGGTCTTTTCCGCCTTGTCCACCAAAACCTTAACGACAATCACCACTGTTGTGTGCGTATATGCGATCGGTTCTTTGTTGAAGCGTCTGCGAAGATCAATAATGGGTACGACTGCGCCTCTTAGGTTGATGACGCCGCGTACATAATCAGCTGTGTTAGGAATGGGAGTCGCCCGATCCCACCCTCGAATTTCCTGCACGCGCAGAATATCTACTCCGTATTCTTCCTCTCCTATAAGGAAGGTTAGAAATTGATTGCATTTGCCATCAGCCGCGCCGATCCCGGGTTGACTACTGGCAGTGTTTTCCATCAACGCACTCATGCTTGTTTCTCGCTTTCTTCAAAATCGTTCGCTCGGGCAGCCCCGATGCCTTCCATAATTCCTGCAATGTCCAAAATCATAGCTATACTGCCATCTCCCAGAATCGTGGCGCCTGCTATGCCGTAGACTCTTTGGAAATTAGTTTCCAAACTCTTGATGACCACCTGTTGCTGCGCCAGAAGGTCGTCCACACGCAGCGCCGCTCTTCTTCCGTTGGACTCAACCACAACAAGTAGGCTGTCAGCCGTTTTCTTGCTTTCGGATTTTAGACGAAACAAACGATCTAAGTGCACTACTGGCAGGTATTCATTTCTCAACCGGTATAGTTCTAAGTCATCGGTGACGGCGTGAAGCGTCTTCTTTTCGACTCTTAGTGATTCCACGATCGAAACCAACGGCACCACAAAGCGCTGCTCGCCGATCCTTAGCAACTGACCTTCTAAGATAGCCAAAGTCAGTGGTAGCTCAATAGTGATTACAGTGCCCAAGCCCGCGCGGCTACGAATGTCTATCCGTCCGCCCAACTCTTCCACATTTCGTCGGACCACATCCATACCAACGCCACGTCCTGAGATGTCGGTTACTTCTGTGGCTGTTGAGAACCCCGGTTCAAAAATCAGCTCATGGATCTGCTTTGGCGTCAATGTTTGGTCTGGGCTTACTAAACCTCGCTCAATTCCGCGCGCCAATATCCGGGCATCATTCAACCCCGCACCGTCATCGGTTATCTCAATTAATACGTTGCCACCACGGTGCTCGGCGTGTAGATGCAGCGTGCCTTGTTCCGGCTTGCCGGTTGCACGTCTGGCATCCGGCGTCTCAATGCCATGATCCATTGAATTGCGAACTAAATGCACCAACGGATCGCCCAATTTCTCGAGTACCGTTTTGTCTAGCTCAGTGTTCCCACCGGTCGTTTCAAGCTGAACGATTTTTCCCGTTCTCCGGCTCAAATCATGTATCAGACGGGGAATTCGATCGAATAGGTTGCTGATTGGCAGCATGCGAATTTGCAGCACCGTCTCCTGCAACTCACGAGTGTTGCGTGCTAGTTGCACGAGACCTTGCCGCAGTTTGTCTAGCAGACTCTGGTCAAACTCGTCTCCAATGCAGCTCAGCATCGACTGAGTGATGACAAGCTCGCCAACCAAATTCACCAGAGAATCGATTTTCTTGGTGGCTACCCGAATAGAACCGCCATCCCGAGCCGCTGCCGGCGTCCTTTCTCCACTGCTCGTGGGAGTTTGCCTCGGACTGGATACAGCTTCCAATTCTTCGACGTCTTTGGCCTCATCGATGTCGAGATCGCACTCGTCTTCAATCCAGCTGAAAATTTCGCGGATATCTTCAGCTGAGATTGCGGCACTGCCAAGGCGCATGTTCCAGCTCAAATAGCACGTCTCCGTGTCTAGGTTCTCTAGACTGGGCAATTTGTCCAGTTCGACATCGACATTTAACTCGCCGTTGGTCGCTAGATCGTCCAAGTAGCGTATTGGATCGTTACCTGAAAGAAACAGCTTTGGGCTTGGCCGAAACGCAATACGATAGCTACTATCAAACGTTCTTACAGCATCTTCAACGCGCGGCTGGGACGCGACGCTTTTAGGCGGAGTTATGGCCTCATCCGCGCCCTGATCTTGAACAGAAGCAAGGATGTATGCCAAATCCGCGGACGTTCGCTGCATGAATGCGCGATCCGGCTCTCGTTCTTCCAATCGTGCAGCAATTAACTCACGAAGTACGTCGACCGCTTCCAGCAATACGTTGATCATCGCCGGTGTCGGCATCGCGCCGCCCTCGCGGACCAAGTCTAGAATCGTCTCTAATAAGTGAGTAAACTCGGCAATGTCGCGAAATCCGACAGTGGCGCTGCCGCCCTTTATGGAGTGAGCCGCGCGAAAGACGTTGTTAATAATGTCGGGTTCTTCGGCTCCGCGGGTGGCAGCGGCTAGCGCTAGTAATCCACTCTCCAACCGAAATGCCATCCAAGCTCTCCTGCAAGAAGGTGCTGTGGAATTGACTGAAATCCATCGTGTGTATAGAGGAGGAAGACTTATCAAATTCTCGCTGCCCTGCGGCTGCGCTTCCGTGTTTCTACTTGGGCTTCTCAAATTAGCAACCGAGATTGGCCAAGGGAAAGTCCTGTCCTCCCACTGCGGCTCGGATATAGCCGAAACATAACCCGCTCATCTGGTATTCATATCGGCTACTGGCAGAATTACGCTCATCCCAATCGGCTTAGGAATACCCCGGCAAGTAGCGTATTTTGCACTACCGTGAGGCGGACCAAGGCCGCAGGGCGCGTAATCTTCTGCAGCAACCGAATAAGACCACAATTGGACCGGCGCTCCGTTATGCCTCACAAATACAAATTCTGTCCCATCCGATGACCACATCAAGGGTAGATCGGGATTCGCGCTTTGAGGAAGTCTTTTTAGTTCTCGGCTTGGCCACCAGTACAGAAAAAGCTGGGCCCTATTTTCCCTGCGGAGAGCCAATGCACAGTATCCTTTTGAGCCGCAAACGACGCCTCCAACATGCTCTGTCTGCGGCAACATAGGCTGCAACCGTTCCGTCGCAAAATCAAAATACCAAAGTTGCGCCATCCCCGGCTTCACCTTTGTAAGTAATAGGCCGCTCCCATTAGGGGTGCCGACCGGTTCTGAATACTGTCCGTCAATCTTGATGCTCCGCTCATGCCCTGCTGAATCCTTCCATTGCAAAAAGGTATAGGGCGGATTCGTGAGTGGCATCACGACTGTATTGCGCTGATAGATTCGAAAGGCTCCGTTGCTGAAAACTGGATGGTAATCGGTACCCAGTCTGGCTTTGATAAAGTCTGCCGCCACTGGCTCGCGTGTGCGAAAGACAACTTCCCACCATTGGCTGTAGAAAATGTCCTGCACCACATAGTCGGCAGTTCGTCTGCTATAAAATCCCAACCGTGCATCGTCTATGACGCGATCATAACCGAGATTGAACCCAAAGTAAGATCCGGCAAAGGCAGTTTTACCCGACGTTAAATGCTGCTGCAAATAACGGACCGCAGGCACATATTCCGAAGCAAACGGGTTGTCTCGTAACTTGGCCCATGCGATCGAGCCATTACAGAAAAGCAGAACCGCAACCAGCAGCGCGGTCAAAGGCGCTGCGGCATGTCGCAGCATGTGCGAACGCACAGTCCAGATACTAAGCAGCGCTATATAAGGCGGCAACACGAAGACGAGATAGTTCAGCGTTTTCATGCCGACAAAAAACGCCATGAAGAGCACGAAAAACCAACCCAGTGTCACGAGGAGCGCGGTTCGACCGGAACACCGGATGCTAGGGATCGCTCCAGCACAAATCAAACTGATCCAAAAGATGAGTGGGATAGCCTCTGCATAGCGCGGCACCGCTCCCGTCCAAATTGGCTTAAGCCCGTAATGCGTAAGATAGCGGCCCAACTCATACCACGCTGCATCTAAGGGGTGCAGCACTCCATCAAAGCGTGAACCGCCCAAAGCCGAAGCGTTAGCGCCAAATTGCTTTATGAACAAGTCCGGATGCGGCCAGACTGCGATTCCCCAGAGCAGAGCAACAACTGCATATGGCAAGACTGCCCAAAGTAATTTCCAGCGAAAACACCTTCTATCCAACCACAAGAACGCTATGCCGAACGCCCCGACGAACAAAATGCCATTGGGATGTGTGAACAACGAAAGGGCGAGCAGCAGGTTGCTGAACATGATCGTTCTCAGATCGCATCGCAGTCGAGCATCGGCTACGGCCTCAGAGAGCCCACGATTTTTCAGATACCAAGCCAAACCGCAACTACCCAATGCCACGCACAACATATCCATCCGGCCGTCCGCGGCCGACCACAAGAATGTATAATCCACACAAAGTAATGCCGCAGTCAAAACTGCCGCCCAAATACTTTCGCTAAGCGAATGGACAATCACAAACCAAGCGCAGATTGCGGCCAGACCGGCCAGGATGCCCACGGCTCGCATCTTAACGATGCTAAAGCCAAGGAGTCGGTACCAGATTGCTTGCGCTGCGATGCCGACCGGCATGTTCCAGTAAGTGTATTGCTGAATTCCAGTTAGTTCCGCGTCCAGCCACGATCCTGTGGGTTCAAGTGACGGCGTGCCGTAATTTCCCGTTGTTGCCCAGTTCGCGGGTGCTGACGCGATCCATCCTTCGTCAATCCATGGAGTTTTGACGTGCGCGAAACCGAACGCCAACGCCAGGTAAACGATTAGCGCAGCTGCCAACACAACAGTTGGCCAGCTAAATCGATGAGACATTGGGTTGTTGGCGCAAAATCTTCCAGGCAGCAGTTACGAACCGAAAATTGCGGCTAAATACCATCTTCGATTCGCCCTCCGTCCGGCGAAGCCATCGCGTCGGTACTTCAGTTGCCGTGTAGCCCAAACGCAAGGGGCGCAGCAGCAACTCAGCGCAGAACTCGTGCGTTCCATATTCCCAACGCACCCGGCGCAGCACACTAGTCTTTACCAATTTGTAGCCAAAGGTGATGTCATGCACGGATGCTCTATACAACGTTCGAAAAATCGCGTTGTAGCACCAATTCAAGATGAGTTTGAACCGGCTGTATCCGTAAAAACCGCCGCCTTTAATCCAACGGCTCGCGCAAACAATATCCGCTTTTGTTCGCTCTGCGGCCTCAACTATTGCCGTTGCATCGGCGGGGTTCGTCTCCAGGTCGCTCGACATGATCAATGCATGCGTACCACCAATATGCGGAATGGCCTCTCGGTAAGCCCAGCCAATGCCGCTCTTAGGCCCTTGGACAATCACTTTAATATCCGGCTCCATGGCCAAACGCTTGCACATGTCGAAGCACTCAACTGAGGATTTCGGATGGACCACAAGAATAATCTCAAACAACTTGGGGCCCAATACCTCGCGAATTTGGCGCACTGACTCTGATAGCAGCTTGGTTTCGGAATATACGCTCATCACTACGCTAACGTCCATAAATCGGCTCCTACTCAGCCCCCAATCGCTTACAGGCTTCCGCCCAAGTGCGCATGCAAAACGCCATTTGATGAAAGAAACCGCGTGCTGAATCCGTCCAGGCTGAGCCGTGAAATTTCTCAACTGCAGCTTGCAGCCCATGGCTCAGCGAGACATAGGCATCCGGGCAATTGGAACCCTCCAACCTGAAATCTTTCAGCCAGCGCAAGACATCTTCGAGCAACAGAATTGCGTTCCACTCAGCGGCCGCATCTCGGAGATAATCATGCCGGTTTCTGCGGTGATCGGCGATCGGCGTGCCAAAGCGCGCTGTTCCGCCCAAGTGTTTAGCGCAGGCCAGCGCAAAATACCCGGAAAAAATATCGCCATATCGATCCACATTTGCTCCCGCCAATGGGTAACCCATGCGCACGAAATAGTAAGCAGGAATCAGATTGCCCCTCAGCGCTGTGTTCTGGGAATTGACTGGCGACCACGCATCGCGATCGAGAACCACTGACAGATTCTTGAAACTCTCAGCGCAAGGATTTAACCCCAGCCAGGTAATAGCGTCCACGTCAGGATCATTCAGCCACAGTCCGGCGTTGATCATCACATCAGCTTTCGCCTGACGATTCTCGGTCGTACATACTTTGTGGCGCGCGAAGTAAGGATAGCCGCGCGGATATACGGTTATTGCTTTATCGAACTGCAAAAGGTTGCAAACATTAAAGAATCCGCTGCTCGCACTTGAAACTGTTTCAGTTGCAGCTTCTCCCACTACACGTGCATGCTCCGCGAAGCAATCCTCATCTGGCAGACAATAGTTGTCGTCGTCAATGGAGATTAGAAAGTCGGACCTGCGTTCCAGCGCCATCAAAAAGCCCAGGTTTCGACGGTTATCGGAATCGTAGGGAACAAACGCCGCCCCCAACCCCAGTCGCTTCAGATAGCAGTCCTGCTCCTGCACGCTGGGCATTGTGATCTTGAGTCCTGACAGACTCAGTCGCTCACAAGTTTCATAGGCAGATGCGGGCGTTTTGCGATCTGGAATAACGAATACCTCAACATCCTCCAAACGGCCATATCTATTGAAGTTCGCGTGGTAATCGTCAAGAATTACCGGATCAAAGATCGTGGTTAAAACTAGCGCAGCTTTCGGCAATGTGGACCAACCGTAGTTCAAGTTGGAGGATGTGTTTTCGCTTCCTCTTGCAGACTAATCGGCCGATGCTCCAGATAACCTTAGGCTCTGGTGCCTAAGCGTGTTTATTTACCATCAAGTGCGACGTTGGCCCCCTATCCAGGGCAATACGCACTAACTGACTTCGACTACGCACTCCACACTTGTAAAAAAGCTGTTGAACCACTGATTTGATCGAGCCTTCTGAGAGCCCTAGGCTTTCCGCAATATCCCTATTAGTCAATCCGCGGCTGATACCTGTCAAGACCTTACTTTGCCGTTCGGTGAGCTCGACTTCTGTGTTTGGAGCAACTGGTTCAGAAGGCCATTCAAGCAAATCCTTGGTTAAGAGCCGGGCGATCGTCTGATCTAACCAGACGCCTCCTTTTACTACCAGCCGAATGGCCCCTTCAAGTAAATCCGGCTCGTCCGATTTTAAGAATATGCCGGATGTGCCTAGCCTCAAAGCACAAGCTGCGGACCTCGGGTTAGCGTCTGTAGTGACGATAAGAAATTTCCCTGAATAACCGCTTCGGCGAGCAGCGTGGATGAAATCAGCCATCTGCTGTATGCCGATATTAAAATCCAATAGAACAACTTCGACGGAACTCTCGCGCAAAACCTTCAACGCCTCGTCTGGTTCGGCACAGTCATGAACTACTTCAAAACCCGGCTCGGATGCTAGGAAGCGTCGCAGACTCACTCGAAACAGCGCATGCGCATCTAGCAGGACCAACTGAATCGCACTTTCTGGTTCGTGTTCACTCACAGAAGACCTCCCCTTTAGCCGCCGTTAGATTCAAACCCCGGCTCAAGTTCTGGCAGAACATCATCTTGTCCCGCAACCCAGACATACAGCGTCGGCAGTAGAAAAATACTCATTACAAGATCGGCAATAAGGCCGCCCACGATCACAATTGCGAACGGTCTCTGTGAATCCGAACCAATCGCGTGGGATAACGCCGCCGGAATCAGTCCCAAGGTTGCCACCAGCATTGTGATCATGATCGGACGTAGTCTCAGGACTGCGCCTTCAATCGCTGCCTCTTGGATGGGCCTGCCGTGAACTCGCAATTGGTTGATGTATTCCAGCATGATCACGCCGGTTTGTACCGACACGCCGAAAAGCGCTAGCATTCCAATTGCCGCCGATACGCTAAAGTTGGTGTGCGTAAAGTAGAGCGCCAAGAGGCCGCCAACTCGCGCTAGCAGTACGTTCAGCATGATCAGCATCGCCCACTTGAACGACCGGAACATCGAATACAAAATAAGGAAAATCAACAGAATCGTGATGGGTGTAATAATCGCCAAGCGCGCGTCAGCGCGTTGCTTGCTCTTGTATTCGCCGGCCCAATCTGTGTAGTAACCCTGCGGAAGCTTGACGTCGTCGTGGACTTTCTTAATAGCTTCCTCGACCGTGCTGCCCAGGTCTCGCCCACGAACGCTGTACTTGATGGCAATGTATCGAGACTCGTGCTCTCGATAGATTTCTTCAGCGCCGTCAGACGTTTCCGTCTTAGTCAGTTGGGCAAGCGAAACTCGTTCGCCGGTTGGAGCAAGCAGCCGCACATTCTCGATCGCTTCTTTTGTGTCGCGGTACTGCTGTTGATAGCGCAACACAACGTCAAACTGGGCCTCGCCCAAGAGGAATTCGCTAACCGCATTGCCGCCCACCGCTGTTTGAATCGCATCTTGCACATCCGCTACGTTGATTCCCCAACGGGCACACGCTGCACGATCAACAACAAACGTCAGGTTGGGCTGCCCAATGATGCGAAACAAACCTAAATCCGCGACGCCGGGAATCTTGCTCATCACGTTCACAACCTCATTGCCCTTTGCCTCCAGCGTGCGCAAGTCGTCGCCATAAATCTTTACTGATAATTCGCCCTTGACGCCCGATACGGCTTCTTCCATGTTGTCGGCAATCGGCTGCGAGAAACCCCAAATCACGCCAGGAGTTTTTTCCAACTCCTTATCCATCGCGGAAATCAAAGAGTCTTTTTCCTCATGGAATGCCGAACGCCACTCCTCTTTCGGCTTCAGCCCCACGTAATATTCGGTATTGAAGAAGCCGGTCCAGTCCGTGCCATCGTCCGGTCTTCCTATTTGGTCCACAACTTCGGTTACCTCGGGAAAAGACGCCAGAACGTAACGCGCATGTTCCGCAATGCGCCGGCTTTCGTCCGGACCTGTCGAAGGAGCTAACGTTCCCCGCGCCCATATCGCACCCTCATCTAAATGCGGCAAAAACTCGGAGCCGATGATCCCGCTGAAAGCCAGATACAGCGTAAGCCCAAAGCTCACCAAGGCGATCCCAACCGTCAAAACCCGCTTGTCAATCGCCCAGTGCAGCGCCTCGCGATACCTATCGGTCAGCCAGTGCATCATGGGGTTTTCCCATTCCTTTGCGCCTTTGCGGAAAAAGACGCTTGCCAGGACTGGCGCGATGATGATTGAAAAGATCAGCGAGCCGGCTAGCGCGAAAGCCACTGTCCATGCCATCGGCTTAAATAATCGTCCCTCTACCGCCTGTAGTGTGTAGATAGGCAGATAGGCAGTGATGATAATGGTGATGGCGAAGAACACCGGCCGCTGCACCTCCTGCGCTGCCTCGCGAATCTTCTGAAACGGTGTCCGCGAGTCGTTAGGCATGCCAAGGTGCCGGATGATGTTCTCAATCATGACTACCGCACCGTCCACTACCATCCCGAAATCCAACGCGCCCAGCGATAGCAAATTCGCTGGAATGTGATTCAGGTTTAAGCAGGCTGCGGCAAACAGTAGAGCGAACGGGATTGTGCAGGCCACGATAAAGGCGCCGCGCACATTGCCCAGAAAGATGAACAGAATGATGACAACCAGGATGATGCCTTCTGTCAGGTTGTGCAGCACGGTGTGTGTGGTGAAGTGCACCAGATCTGAACGATCCAGAAAGGGAAGTATTTTTACCCCTTTCGGCAGGATATTCTCGTTTAGGTCCTTAACCTTCTCTTCAATCCCCTTTAAGGCAGGATCAGCGTCATCGCCCTTTTGCAGGAGAACCGTGCCCTCCACCACGTCTGGGTTATCGACGATCTTGTTCGTTTTCGCGTCGCGATACGCCCTGCTGATTTGGCCCAGCCGGATCTTCGGTCCCTGATCAACGACGGCAATGTCTTTGATCCGGATCGCTGCCCCGTTGGATTGCAGGACAACTGTATTCTCGATATCCTGAACCGTACGGAACAGTCCTGCGCCTGCACATTGATCTGCTGCGGACCCGTCTGAATGAAGCTGCCGCCTGCGTTGGTGTTGTTCAAGGACAACTGCTGTTCGACTTGGCCGATGCTCAGGCCGTAGCTGACCAGTTTGTTCGGATCCAGCCGGATCTGATATTCCTTGGTTAGTCCGCCAAAGATAGCCATATCGACAACGTCGCGGAACGCTTTTGAACTGCTTGACCAGCGTCCAGTCCGCAATGGTCTTCTGCTCCATCACGTCTATTTCCGGATTCTTGCTTTCCAGCGTGTACCAGTAGATCTGCCCGGCTGGGCTCCAGTCGGTCTGCAGCTGCGGCGTCAAGCCTGCCGGCAGCGTGACCATGCGCAATGCGCTCCAGCACGCGTTCGCGATTCCAGTTGTTGTCGGAGTCGTCATCGAAGTTCATCATGATGCTCGAAATGCCGGCCAGGCTGAACGAACGCAAGTTCTTCAAGTGCGGGATGCCCGCCATCTGAATTTCGGTCGGAACCGTGATCTGCTTCTCGATATCCTCGGCCGAGTGCCCGGGCCACTGCGTAATGATGTTGACGTAGTTGTTCGCGACGTCGGGATAGGCGTCAACCGGTAGATTCTTGAATGAGATCGCGCCCCACATGAACAGCAGGAACGCCACCCCCAGAATCAAGAAAGCGGTTCTTTAGTGCAAAGTCGACAATCGTCTTGATCATTGCGCCTCCAGCGTGGCTTCAAGTTGAAGCACGTTGGAAACAACCTGCTGCCCGGCTCTGAATACCCGGACAGAATCACCTGCTTGTTGCCCGGCAGCATCTCGCCGGCATTCACCTCAACCCGCCGGAAGTTGTTATCGTCCGCCGGCACGAAAACCCAGTCGCGATCGTGCAGATGCAAGCACGGCATGGCGCCGGCACTGCGGCAAAGTGGTCTGTCTGTCTTGCTCTTGAAGGTCGCCGTCACAAACATCCCCAACTTCAGCATCCCGGGATTCGGAACTTCGATGCGCACCTTGGCCGTGCGAATGCTGGGATCGAGCATCGGTCCGATGTCGCTGATACATGCCCGGTCAGCGTCCTGTCCGGATAGGCATTCAGCTTGATCTTCGCCTCCTGCCCCAGCTGCAGCTTCGGAATATCGTTCTCATACACATCGCAGACAATCCAGACCACCGAAGGTCTGCGATGGTGAATGCCGTCGCGGTGCCCGAGATAGGTCACGCCCGCTGCCGCCGCGTCCGTCACGTTCTGCTGCCACAATCACGCCCGAGATCGGCGCATACACCGGCACAATGCGGCGACGGGTCGTTCTTGTCGATGCCCAGCGTCTCAAGCTGCTCTTCGGCTGCCGTCAGGTCGGCCTGGTTGTCCTTCTCGGCGTCCTCGGCCTGCTCCAGCATCTCCTTGCGAGATGGCGCCGTGTGCAAACAGGTCCTTGGCGCGCACATAGGCCTTGTTGGTCATCTGCTCATCGTTCACTGCCTTCAGATACACGTCGTACGCGTTGGTGACTGTCCGGGCTCTGCACCTTCAGCAGCAGTTGGCCCTTCTTCACGTAGTCGTCCAGCCGCGCCTTGATGTCCACCACCTTGCCGCTGGCCAGCGAGATCACCGGCACCTCGCGCGCAACATCCGGATATCACCGCGCCGGTCACATTCAGCTCCGGCGCCGCCTCTACCTGGTCCGCCGCAACCAGCGGAAACTGGTCGGGCTTGTCCACCGTCACCAGGCTCATGTCGCCGGTTGGCACCACCTGGCGGCTGCGGAGGAGCCCCGTCAGCCGGGTTGAATTTCTTCTGGCAGCGCCGTCAGCGCAGACACACACAACAAGGCAGCGGCGTACAAAGTTCACGAACTGCTGTGTCATGGAATCACCTCGCGCCCAACGGCAAGATTCATCTGGCCGGCCGCGGTCAGATACGCGCCCACCAGTTGCAGATACGCCAGTTGCACCACGCGGTAGTCGCTCTGCGCGTTCAGAAAATCCATCAACGATGCTCCTCCATGCTGATAGGCATAGGTCACCGTGTCCCGCACCCGCGTCGCCTGGTCGCGGTATTGCGCCTTGTACGGCTTCAGCAGCTCGATGTTGCTGCGCACCTGCTTCGTACGCCGAGTCCACATCGTTGAACACCTGCGCCCGCGCCGCGTCCGTCAGCGTGCTGGTTGCGATCAATGTCGATCAGCGTGCGCTGCTTCTCGCCCTGGTTGCGGTCGAAGAATCCGCAGCGGAATCTGACGCTCAGCCCCAGCGGTCTGGATGCCGTTCGGGTTGTTGTTCGACGAGTTGTACGTGTACCACGCGCTGTATGTCGGGTCGGTCGAGCCGTTCGAGATCGCCAGCTTGTGGTTGGTCTTCGCCTGCTCAATCGCCTCGATCGCCGCCTCCAGGTCAGGCCGCGCATCCAGCGCCGCCTGCCGAAAGTCAGTCAGCGGCTTCAGGTCCTCTGACAAATCGAACGGGCCTGTCACGTCGAACTGGTCCACCGGCGTGCGGTCGTTCAGCAGTTGCAGCAGCGCGATCTTCGCCGTCCGCAGGTTCACGATCGCCGTCTGGATCTCCGTTTCGTACTGCACCCGCAGCAACTCAATCCGGTCCAGATCGATCTGCGCCAGGTCGCCCGCCGAAAGCGCCTTGCTGATGTCGATGATCTTGTCGTAGTACTCCAGGTCCGCCTTGGCGAGATCCAGCACCGCCTTGGCTTCCAGCGTCTGCACAAACGCCGAGCGCAAGCCAAACAGCAGTGTGCGGTCCAGGTCCTCGTGCTCGGAATGCGCAATCTGCGTGCCTTCCTTCGCGCTCTCCAGCCGCAGCTCGCGCTTGTGGTCGCGCTCATGCAGATAGCTGAAGTTCTGCAAGTCCGTGCCCTTGATCGGCTGCCAGACACCGTCATGCGGCGCAATCGCTGTCCCGTCCTCCGTCATCGTGAACTGCGGGTTCGGCCGCAGATACGCCGTGATCTCTTCCGCCTTCATCTCGTCCACGTTTCGTGCGTCTGACTTCAGCACTGGGTTCGCCGCTTGAACTTCGCCTTTACCTGCTCCCAGGTCAACGCTTGCTGCGCCGCCGCGTACTGTGTGCTCAGCGCTGCCAGCAGAACACATATCAGAATCTTTTTCATGTGAAGACACACTTCGAGCGCATAAAGTTTTCGTAAAGGAAACGTTTGGCGCAGAAGGTAGCTAGCCCGTCTGTGCCATATTCGATTGCGCGTAGCAACTCGACAATGTGTTGCCTCTAATCGACCGGGATGCGCTTTCCTTGTAACGAGTGTAGGAGCCACGACGCATTCCGTCTATGGCTCTTTCGGATAAATCTACATCTCTTTCGGCTAATCGAACGATAGCTCAGGCAGCTAGCCAGTAGATATAAACTTCCCACGCTCGATTATCGGTAGTTCTTTTCGTTGCGTGCCTGTTTCACCATTGCCTGGAAGCGGTGTGACAATTCCGTGATCCATTCTGCGTTTCGAGTGCGAATGGCTTCCTGAGGCAGTAGATCATGTCCAATCCCAAGAACGCTTGCCCCTGCACGAATATATTCTTCCGCCGTGAGTTGCGTTACCCCGCCCGCCGCAATCAGGCGAATCCCCGGAAAGGGCCGCTTTATGGCCCGGATGTAAGCTGGTCCGCCTAGGTTAGCGCAGGGAAAGACCTTAATGAATGCTGCACCCGCTTTTCTTGCCATTAAGATCTCTCCCGGTGTCAATGCACCGGGAATCATTGGAAACTCGTGTTTGCGGCTAAACTCGACTATTTCCGGATCCAATCCCGTGTTAGTCAGGAACTTTGCACCCGCATTCATACAAGCTTCTGCTGATTCCGTGTCAAGCACTGTACCCGCACCAATCACGGCTTTCGGATGTTCTTGCACCAGGCGCGCTATCACGCCAATTGCGGCTGGCGTGGTTAGGGTCACCTCTACAATCGGAATGCCACTGTGTAGCACCGTTTCTGCGCCGAACATGGCGTCGGCTTCCGTCGGGACTCGTACTGCCGCAATTATCCCGACTTCCTCAATCCGTGCAAATGTTTGTTCGTGTATCATTTTTAGCTCGCCCCAGAATACTAGACAATAACAGCCTATGAATAGCATTCGGGAACCGTCAACCCATCCTTCGAACAATCCCCTTACGCAAAGCTTATCCTCGCGTGAATATCTCGTTGTGAACGTTGCCGTCCGATCCCTGGCGAAGACAAAATCGTGGGCTATCGAGAGCGCGAGCGACCCTTTCTTTCGAGTCCGAACCTACCGTGTCAATACAATAAAAGGCGAGCAAACATAACCAGGAGGCAGGGGCATGACGAAAGAAGTACTGTTCGACTACGTGAAAGGCCATAAACTAGCTGTGCTGGCATCCGTCGAAGGAGATGGCCACCCTCAGGCTGCACTGGTCGGTATTGCTGTCACGCCCGATCTGGAAATCGTCTTCGACACGCTCACGACTTCACGCAAATACCAAAATCTAATCGCCCATCCCCGCGTGGCGCTTGTCATCGGTTGCACCGGAGACAAAACACTGCAACTGGAGGGGATTGCACGCGAACCCGCAGGCGAGGAACTCAAGCACTATCGATCCGTCTACTTTGCCACTTGGACTGACGGCCCCAGCCGCCTCACATGGCCCGGGATCTGTCACATTGTCGTTAAGCCTAAGTGGGCGCGTTTTAGCGACTACGGCGAAACGCCGGCATCCATCGAGGAAATGCAGTTCTAAAAGTAGCCGTAAGCCAGCCAGCCGCCATCTACATACAGCGACTGGCCAGTAATGAAGTCTGCTTTCTGCTCATCGAGCAAAAACAGCACGGCATCGGCCACATCTTTCGGCTTGGCCAAGCGGCGCAATGGAATGCGTGCCTTAATCTGATCTTCATTCACGTTCCCAGCAGCAATATTGCGCTGCGTCATCTCCGTCGCCACATACGCTGGTCCAACCGCATTCACTCGAATGTTCCGCTCTGCCCACTCAATTGCCAGTACCTTAGTCAGCATCGCGACTCCCGCCTTAGCGCAGCAGTACGCTGCGCGTCGCGGGAATGCAGCTTCGGCATTCGTACTGGTGATGAAAACCATCGCACCGCCAGTTTCATACATCGCCTTTGCGCAAGCTTGGGCTAGGTAAAATGCACCACTCAATTGGACATCAATCATGCGATCCCAGTCCGCAGCCGGCAGGCTGATGCTGTCGTGCGGCTTGGAAAGTCCCGCACAGTTCACCATTCCGTCGACGCGCCCAAACTCAGACACCGCAGCTGCTACCACCGCGGCACACTCTTCCGGCTTAGTGATGTCACATCCCGCTCCCAGCGCATTGCGACTTCCTACCGCTATTCTTGCTGCTGTTGCACGCGCTTGCTCATCATTCAAATCCGCAATCACTACAAGCGCCCCGGTCTCCGCCAATCGCGCGCTAACTTCGGCGCCAATCCCACCGGCCCCACCCGAAACGATAATCACTTTATTCTGCATAACGCTTCAAACCCTCACGAGCGTAACACTCGAGAGCCCAAATTTGTCGGATGGGATGTTACCGTTCTAGGAATCTAAGCAGCATCGCCAACCCGTCAAAAACCGCATGAGCCGCGTTGCTTGATTCGTAGGACAAACGTTAGCGAGGAAGGAGCTTCCAGAATCGATAATGCTTGCCGACCTCCGGCAGAACTGTTACTGCTTCAAATGGAGACTGTTGTGAATCGCGTATAGTGCTAATTCCAGACGGTCGGACACGCCCAACTTATCGAATACATTGTGCAGGTGATTCTTCACAGTCTGTTCAGTGATAAACATTTTCTCCGCAATCTCGCGGTTCTTATAACCCTGCGCAATGAGGATAATGATTTCGCGTTCTCGCTGGCTCAATTGAGCTCTTTCGCGCGGCGACTTGCCATTGCTTTGCGGTACGGGGAACTCCGTGGGGGACGCAAACTGTCGTATAACCGCCGCAGTCGTATTCGAATCCAGCCAAATCTCGCCCGCATGAACTTTTGTGATGCTGCGTTCGATAAGACTAACAGACGATTCTTTCGACAGAATCCCAGAACACCCTAGTTTCATGGCTTCAACGAATTCATCCTTATTATCCGTGCCGGAAAACAAAATCACTTTCGTTCGTGGTGCTCGGGTATGAATGCTCCGCAACACCGTCAGGCCATCCACGCGCGGCATCCGCAAATCCATCATCACGACGTCCGGATCCAAAGACACCGTCTTTTCAATGGTTTCCATGCCGTCAGTCGCTTCACCCACTACCTGAATGCTGGCCTGTTGGTTCAAAACTTGCCGCAATCCTTCCAGAACGATGGGGTGCCCATCGGCAATTAATACGCGAATCGGTGTTGTTGACATTCTCTTATCCCAAAATCTTAGTGCTTAGAACCTTGGTACCATATCTTCCAGAACTTCGATACTGAATTCTGCTTTTTGCGAGCACTTTTATTGTATTTGACTCTTAACGCCACTTTAGGACTTAAGGCCTAAATTTGGTATCCATCTAAAGTACTATTCGGCCTAATCCGCAGGTCCCTTTAAGCTAAGTGCAAGAAAAACCGCATTCATTACATATAGCGCGAAATTTCGGTGATTCGCGTCATTGGCCCAGACCCCTCCTCCCGTTAAACTAGAAGCCATGGCTACTCGTAAAATGTCTATCAAAGACCTGGATCTCAAAGGAAAAACGGTCTTTATTCGCGTGGACTTCAACGTCCCGCTCTCGCCAGACGGCAAAGAAATCAGTAGCGACAAACGAATTCGCGCCTCCCTACCAACTATTAAATACGCTCTTGAGCAGTCTGCTGGAGTCATCCTGGCCAGCCACCTTGGTCGCCCCAAAGGCAAGCCCCGCCCCGAAATGAGCCTTAAACCTGTCGCTGAACGACTTTCTGAGCTCCTGGGCAAGCCCGTCATAATAGCTCCTGACTGCGTTGGCGCCGAAACCGCCAAACTTAAACCCGCCCCGGGCACAGTCCTCCTGCTGGAAAATCTCCGGTTCCATAAACAGGAAGAGGAAAACGATCCTGAATTCTCCAAACAACTCGCCTCCCTGGCCGACGTTTATGTGAACGACGCTTTCGGTACCGCCCATCGTGCCCACGCTTCGACCGTCGGCATGGTGGCATACTTGCCCGTTGCAGCCGCCGGCCTGCTGATGGACAAGGAAATCGAATGGCTCACCAAAGCTACCAAGCATCCAGATCGGCCTTGTGTCGCCCTCCTCGGTGGTGCAAAAGTCTCCGACAAAATCGAAGTCATTCAAAACCTCATTAAGGTCGTCGACAAACTCCTCATTGGCGGCGCAATGGCCTACACATTTATGCGCGCCAAAGGCGAATCCACGGGCAAGTCGCTTGTCGAAGAGGACAAAATTGAGCTCGCCAAAGAACTCCTCGCCGCACACAGCGACAAACTGGTGCTCCCAACCGACCACATCGTCGTGAAAGAGATCAAACCCGGCGCCGCCAATCATGCCTCAGAAATCATTGCCGCTGACGATTTCGCCGTAGACATCGGACCCAAAACCGTCGAGACCTACGCCGGCATCATCAAAGGCGCCAAAACTATCATTTGGAACGGTCCCATGGGCATCTTTGAAATGCCGCCATTCGACAAAGGAACCGTAGCACTCGCGAAGGCCGTAGCTGAATCTGGTGCCGTCTCCGTAGTCGGCGGTGGCGATTCTGAAAAAGCCATCAAAACCGCGGGCGTTGCCGACAAGATCACGCACGTTTCTACCGGCGGCGGAGCTTCCCTCGAATTCCTCGCCGGCCTCGACCTTCCTGGCGTCGTCGCACTAACCGACAAAGCGTAGAGTCTTCAGCAAATTCATAGGGCGGCGTCCCACATCCGCCGCCCTGCGCACCTACTCACTGGCAGCCGACCTGCTCAATTCCACCTCATGCCCCAACGGAATAGCCACATGGAATGTACTGCCGCCAGACCGATTTCCTTCCATCCAGATCTCGCCTCCCATCAGTTGCGTCAATTGGCTTGTGATCGCGAGCCCAAGGCCCGCCCCTCCATATTTCCGCGTCGTCGAACTATCGGCTTGCGAAAACGCTTCGAAGATTTGTTCCCTCTTATCTTCCGGAATCCCGCACCCCGTGTCTTCTACGGCTAGATGAATGTTCGAGGCATCTCCCCTGGTCTCGCAACTACAGGAAAGTGTTACCGAGCCTTTATCTGTGAACTTAATCGCGTTGTGAAGCAGGTTGGTGACAATCTGCTGCAAGCGTAGTGCATCGCCTATCATCATCAGTTCCTCGGGGACATCTAGGCGAAGAACAATCGGAATCGATTTCTCCTGCGCTTTCAGATGTAGCACCTGAATGCTGTTTTCCAGACATCGCCTCACCGAAAACGGCCGCGTTTCCATCGTCAGCTTCCTGGCCTCAATCCGAGAAAAGTCAAGGACGTCGTTTATAACTGACAGTAGTGATTCAGCGCACGTCTGAATATCTCGCAAACAAGCTATCGTATCCGCGGGATTCTCGTTGCACAAAGCCAGTTCAGTCATGCCCAACACGCCGTGCATAGGTGTGCGGATCTCATGACTCATGTTGGCAAGGAAATCGCCCTTTGCTCGATTCGCGGACTCCGCCAGATCCTTCGCTCGCATCAACTCAATCGTCCGTTGCGAAACACGCTCCTCCAGTTGCTCGCGGTGGCGCAGAATCCGCCGGTGAGTGGCGACACGCTTTCTCGCTGCTCGGTTGAGCACCCTCCCCTGCCAGAGTAAGAACACCAAGAATAGGCTGGACATCACCGCTACCGCTTGGCCAAGTCGACCTCCTATATAAATCTCTGCAAAAATCGAAGGAAGCAGCAGCAATGTCAAATAGCGGTACAGCAGAACAATTGCAGGACTGAATGCCGTGATGGCGCCTACTGTGGTCCCAACGGTGCAAAGCAGCATGAGCAACGAAGCATTCGCCGACAGCCCATAAAGAATCAGGGTTGTTGCCAAGAACAGACCCCACGTCGCGCTTTGCACCAAAAAAACTGTGGTTGCCTGTCTCTCCCAAACCGCTGCATCCGGGAAGACGTCCCTAGCCGAGTACAGCAAGAATCCTCGGACCATTGTTTCCACGAACACCGCGGTTCCAAAGCCATAGAAGCATAGCGCGTGTTTGCGCGGGTAGTCGCTCGCAAACGCGATGACAATCAGAAAGAACAGATAAAAAAATGTGCCAGACCGGGTAACACGGCGGATTTGGATGCTACGGCTCGTCTCAGAAGCCGACCAATACGCGGCGTTCTTGCCGCGAAGTTGGGACGGGGGCATAAAATGCTCTAATAAGAGCTCACATTCCTCTCACTGTACCTCAGTGGCATAACTTTCCGTGTCGATCTGCACGAACGCCTTTTTCGGTGATGTTCAGCACACCAGTCGGCGGAATCGGCTCTGTATTATCAGCAACTGAGAAAAGTGCGCCATACAATTGATGCATGCGCTACCTGGCATTGTTTTCGCTGGCGTCGCTTCTCCTTGCTTCTTCCGCCGATTTTCCCCATCTCGAGAAACGCGGAAGCGCAACTCAGCTCATCGTGGATGGCAAACCGTTTCTGATGTTGGCGGCCGAACTACATAACTCGAGTTCCTCTAGCCTGGATTACATGCGGCCCATCTGGCCCAAGCTAGCCGCCATTCCTCTGAATACAGTGCTAACGCCCGTTTCGTGGGAGTTAATCGAGCCCGCGGAAGGGCAGTTTGAATTCGGGCTTGTGGACGGCCTGATTCGGACGCGCGCCGAAACAATCTGCATCTGGTCTTTTTGTGGCTTGCAAGCTGGAAGAACGGTATGTCTAGCTATGCACCGGTTTGGGTCAAAGAAAATGCCAGCCGTTACCCTCGCGTGATCAACAGCAAAGGCGAAGAAATAGAAATTCTCAGTACCTTCGGCAAAGCCACCGCGGATGCAGACGCCCGCGCGTTCGCCGCATTGATGCGCCATATCCGCCAAGTCGATGGCGACGCACATACCGTTGTGATGATGCAGGTTGAAAACGAAGTCGGAGTGCTTGGCGACTCGCGAGACCGCTCGCCGGTCGCAAATCAGGCGTTCGATGGTCCGGTTCCGCGCGAAATCTTCCACTATCTCGAGCAGCACAAAGACGAGCTTATGTCTGAATTCAAAACAGCTTGGGAATCCGCCGGAGCAAAAACTTCAGGAAGCTGGGAGCAGGTCTTTGGGCCGGGCCCTCAAACCGACAAGCGATTCATGGCGTGGAACTATGGCCGCTATGTGAATCAGGTTGCTGCGGCCGGCAAGGCTGAGTATCCGCTCCCCATGTATGTGAACACGTGGCTCGGCGGCGCAGATGCAATGCCTGGCAACTATCCAAGCGGTGGTCCGCTGCCAGAGGTAATCGATTTGTGGAAAGCATCGGGAAGCGCCATCGATATCTACTCACCCGATATCTACGCGCCCGATTTTGCTGCTTGGTGCGATCGCTACAACCGCAGCGGCAATCCCATGTTGGTGCCGGAAACCCAAGGCGGCGCAGTTGGTGAGGCAAATGTGTTCTATGCCGTCGGTCAGCGAAATGCAATCGGCTTTTCACCGTTTGGAATCGATTCCTGGAATGACCCTGATAATGACCTCGGCAAAGCTTACGCAGCTTTGGCGCAGATGGCGCCCATCATCCTTAGCCATCAAGCTGCGGGCGACATCACCGGTTTCCAACTCAATAAAGAACATCCTTCGGTATCCGTCAAGCTCGGCGGATATCAGTTGGATATCCGCCTGGATGAAATCTTCGGCAACGCGTCAGAGCATGGCTTTGGCTTAGTCATGGCGACAGGGCCAAACGAATTCCTGGGCGTCGGCAGCGGCTTTCGTGTCTCTTTTACTCCCCAGAGTGCCGGAGCGCCGCATGCAGGTATTGGCTACATCGAAGAAGGCACATTCTCTTCTGGGGTGTGGGTGCCCGGACGAAGACTGAACGGCGACGAGAATGATCAGGGCAAGTTCTGGCGGTTCGCGCCGCGTCGGATCGCAATCGAGCGTACAGTCGTCTACCGCGTGCAGTAGCCTTGCGGCTGATCGACCGGGGGGGCACTGCAGAACCGCCCACATTGGGACCGGGAATGCATGCTGGGGCCTCCGACGAATTTGCGATCGTTTGAAAGAAACGTAATGCGACCGGCAAGGTTGTAGAATTGGATTCCCCAGATCTGTAAGGGAAGTTCCAAATGTTGCTCATTCGCCAGGCGCAGATGGACGCTTTGCGTCAAGCCGCCACAGAAAACGCGGTAGAGAGAATAGCTGACTATCTTTGCGGCAGGCAGCCGTTGCAGGCGGCGAGCCGGTCGCGCCAAGAGATTCTGGAAATTGTTGAAGCAGCGCGGCGGCAGTCGGCAGAATATGGCATTACGCTTGAGTGGGATGTGTGCCGCTATGCCGAGCAATTGCTGATTCACGGGCCTGGGTTTCATATGACTGATTGGGCTGCGCCACTTCTGGCTGACGAATATTTCAGCGGCACCGAGAAGATGGACCGTATCGAATACCATCATTTGCATATTCTGAAAGGTCAGTCGAATGGGTGAGGAGCAGCTAGTAGTCAACGCTGACCGCAACTCGCTGGTAGTCGCCGCCGACCCCGCTGCGGCCATTGGATTCGACGTGACAAGCGCTAGCGGTGTCATCAAGACTCTGTGGATGAAAGTTACCGATGCGGCCGGAGCCGTCGTCTATACGAACGCTCCGCCCATTGACTGCAGCAAGGGACTTCCGGCAAGGCTATCCTGGGACGGCGAAAGAAACCAGGGGGCTGCCGCTCTGCAAGATTCGCTGAACCGGCCCATAAAGCAGTACGTTGCGCCGCCGCTGGTTTCTCCATACAAGGTGGAAGTTTGGGCAGACGTCGAGCCGGCAAAGAAGTCGCCAGCCATGCCCCCGCCTGGCATAAGCCGCACCGAGCCCATTGGAGAGCCCTCTGAACGTTGCCCCAACGATCCGTCGACGCTGACGGCCGTGGCATCACGTCCGGCGTCGACTCCGGCGCGCGTTCCGAATTCCATCAGCATTGTCGTACTTCAGCCCAAGGTGACTCTGATCAGCGTCACTCCTGTGTTTGCGCCTACCAAGGACGATGTAGATATTGTTTGCAAGTTCGAAAACTGTGATGGCGTGCGTTCGGTTTTAGTTGACATTCAGGATTACAACTCTGTGCTGGTATCGCGCAAGCTGTATCGGCAGTCCGAGGGCGAACTGCCGGCGATCGGCGGCGCGGCAACGTCGGCAACATTCAAATGGCGCATGCAGGAAAATGGTGCGTCAACGGCGGCGGCAGATCATGAAGGCATTTTGGTTCGGAGGTCGCCCTATACGGTGAAGGTTTGGGCTTCGCTGGCAGACCTGCCGGCGGCGGGTGATTTTAGCGACGCGGTGGCGATTCACACCGAACCCGCTCCGGATCATCGGATAGGCCGGGATCAGACGGTAGTCCGCTGCCATTCGCTTAGGCTTGAGCTGATGCCTTGGGCAGACGTATATTTTGATCTCACGACCAAAGACGCCGCCACCGTTCCAGTCGCCGAAGATCGGTCGTTCAAGATCTATTGGCTTAAGTGCAAGCTAAACGAGATGGGCTTCTTCGCCGGACCTTTGACCGACGACGAGAGTGACCCAAATTTCCAAAAGGCGCTGCGCCGCTATCGCGCCATGCGTTTGATTCCGCTGGACGAGCATGTCGTCCCGGTTGGCGCTGCAGTCCATGTGGCGGGCGAGACACCCCAGCCAGTGGATCAATATGCGGGCGATACCTTTTATGGCGCAATGTACACGTGGAACGGCTCCAATTTTGTGGCAAACACAAGCGGAGTTGATGCCGGATCGCTGGCAAGCGACGCAGCGGTAGATCAGCTTCTGGTGTATTTGAGCATGGAAAAGCCCTGGGATCCCTTTGACCAGAAGGCGAGCTTCACCGATCCGGCAGCGAGCGTGAAACTCCTTCTCCGCAGCAACCGCTATTACGTGGCGAACGACACCGAATGGGGCGGTGTGAAGTGGGACTTTACGGCGACTGAAAACCACTGTTACAGCATTGCCCGGGATTGGCTGAGTGAACCGCACCTTGCGTTGCGGGCCATCCTGACAGTGGAGGACAAACAAGGTGCGCCGCAGGAGGTGCCAACGGCCACGCGCGGGGTGGGCGTTGCATGGGCCTGGAAGGATGAGGATGAAGCTTTGGGCACGCTTCCGCAATACGGCACGCCCAGCCGCATTGATGCCTCAAAGCAGTGCGCGAGCCGGACACAGGAGTATGTCCGTCAGGCGTGGCGGCGCTCACGGCTGAGGATTCCAGGCGTAAATGCAGCCATGTTTCATAACACAATCGCTGCCGTGGGCGGAAAGCTGGTGAACGATAACGACCTCAATGCGTGGAGCGCCTTTGTGCAATATGTGGGATACGCATTTTCCGCGAAGAAGCCGGCGGCGGGCGTCGAGCCGGGTTACGTTGTCACTCCTTCGCGCCGGGTGGCCTATCAGGGGGGTGTGCAGCACAGCATTGGTTGCGTTTATCTGAACACGTCGATTATTGCGGGCGACAACTACAAGGTGAAGCTCTGGTTTGATTTTTCCGACTGTGGCGATGCGCGCGAAGCCGAGCTGAAGATACTTCACGGAAAATTGACGGGGGCGATGGAGGTTAACAACGCGGCTTTGCCCGGTGGGATAAGCAAGCTAACTGAAAACCGGCTAGTTGCCAGAGAATCAGCGAAGCTAACGGTTTGGCGGCAGATGACGCTGGCCGCTTTCATCAACTGGCCGGAGCGGAGCGCGGCATCCAGTTGGAATGGCGGATTGTGGACAAGTGCCGAGTGGGACCATGTGCGAAACGAGTATCGGGATGCCTATGTTGACATTCCGGATTTTGCTGCGCGTAACGCTTGCAGCATTGCGGACTTTCCGAACATCAACTCCGACTACACCGCTGCCATGGCAACAATAACGGACCGGAACGGCTGGGAGAAGCCTGACCTGGAACTGGAGTTGGCAAAGATAAATCTGCCGGCGGTCAATCAACAATTGCTGGTTCATTTGGGACCTGAAAGACCAGTGGCAACCGGCGCGAAAGAAGTGCTGGAACTTTGCGAGCAATGGATAGCGAGCGCGGATCCGGACGATACGAAACGGACCGCTCTGGTCGCCGCCGGGACCTATTACAGGACCGCTGTAGAATCGGTGACAGAAGTGTCCGGCGCTGATCGAATCTTTCGCACGGGCCTGACTCCCGGCGGTTTGAATGGCCGAGTGCAAGGCGATTTCGACGCGCAAGGAAAAGTGAAGAGCAATTTGGAGCAGCTCAACGCCAGACTGGAGGACTTGAAACAGAAGGTTATTCAGTTGAATAACTCTCTCAAATTGCAATATGCCGCCGCGGATGCCGCCAGGCCAACCAATGCTGAACCTGCGGTAGCACAGGCCGACCTTTGGATTAGAAACACCGAAGCGGATCCGGTGTTGCAGGCCGTGCTGCGGGAAGGTGGCACGTTCTACAAGACCGCAATAGATGCAGTGACTGAGCCCGGCGATGCGCCAGACTCACGCAGATTCAAAGTGTTAAATAAAGCGGAACTGACGAAGCGCGTGCAGTTTTTTAGTGCAGCGGGCGTAATCAAGGCTTACACGAGTCCGATTACTGAACTTCTAAAGCCGATGCAGAGCAAACTGGCCACGCTGAACAGCTCACTCGGCGCCTACCTTACTCCGATTGTTGACACCGCCGAACTGAACAATCTGGCAGCTGCGGTTGCGAAATGGAATGCACGGGAACTGGCCCAATGGCGAGCCGATTATCCGGACTGGACTGACGCTGATGTAACCGAAATCAAGCGTGCAGCAATCCACTACCAAGAAGCGCTGGCTGTCATGGCGCAACAGGCGAACCCTGCGGCCCCCTGGACGTTTCGCCCGGGGCTGAGACGCGCAGATTTGCCGGCGGCAAGATTTACCGAGAACGCGGCAAACCGTTTTGTTGTAAGGCCGGAAACGCTCCAGGCTGCGCTTCGCCTGCGTCCGGATGGTCTGTTCCCCTTCCGCCTCAAGAACAACAAATATGAGTTCGTAAGGGCCCGCGAGGCCATGATGGAAGCGGCCGCCCAAATCGGTTTCGCCCTGTCGCGTTTGCTGCACAAAACGGTGCGCCAAAAACGACTTTTGCAAGTGGACGGCGGCAAATTCAAGGCGCTTTCCGACGGCGCCATCATGGTTGACAATATTACCCACCCGCAGATCACGCTGGTGGACGGAACTGCATGGACACCGTTCGGCCTCTCCATGGGCTCGCCGCTAGGAGTTTTCTTCACATCGCATTACACTCCATTCCGCCTTTATGCGCTGGGTGCCCACGAATGGGCACATGAACTCATCATTCAGCATTGGTTCAACGCAGGCGGCGCGCCGAAAACTGAGCATGACCAATCGGACATGAACTGTATGATGGGTTACCCGTATTTGATTGGCCAAGGGACCACGCTGCCAGCCGCGGGAACTCAAGCCCTTACCGAGCTTCAAAATTTCGTAAGTGCGGATGGCGCACCCGATAAATATGCTAAGTTTATTGCCGGCAACGAAGGTTCTTTTGGCGTGTTCAAAGAACGCTTGTTGCCAAAGAATCATCTGCCGCACTTTTGCGGCAAATGCAACTTGCAATTGCGCGGCTGGAACGTGTGCGCCGGGGGAAACGATCCGGTTATTTCCAGGTCGAGCGTCACACCGGATCTGAATGCCGATGCATTTCCCGTTCCTTACAATCCGCTCACATTCGATGTTGGAAATCTGTAAGCACTAAGGCAGGCTTATGTGCTTGCCGCTGCCTGTGTCAGCGGGTCTCCTGGAGCAAGCTCCACTTGTGTGGTCACAAGCTTTTGATCGGCGAGTTTGTATTCGAGCAGTTCTTGGCCGTTTCTGTTCTCACACCAGAAGCGCTCAATGGGGCCGAAGACGGTTTTCAGTTCTTCGGACGTGCAGGTTGGAAGATAAGCGCGCAGCACGCGCGGGTCGTAATAGCGGAATAGCAACTTTGCGCCGGCTGCATCTTTGACGGTGAGAAGCGTTCGCAGATGGCGACGGGTCTTCTGCAAACCGAGGTCGCATTTCAAAAAGAGTCCCCAACTGTTGCCCCAGGCGGCTTCGACAAAGCCTCGCGTGTTCTTATCTTCGAATTCGAGTTGCACCAGATAGGGCGCGACAATCTCAAGACCGGGATGGATGAGCCGGCTGTACAAGCAGGTCAATTGAAGATGGGCATCCAGGAGCTTGCCGAAAATCTGTTCCTGGCGCGCGGCATCCACCAGCATCCAGATATCGGCACGGTAGCCCGCAGGCCAAAATTGACGTTCCAACTGATCCCATGGAGTTTTCATGTTTTTAGATTCCATTATTGGCTGAAGCCTGGCTGCAGATCGGGCAGAAGGGCAAGCCTTGCAATGCGGCGGTACGCATGGTAAGCACCTGATTTTGAATGTCTAGGTCTTCGGCAAAGGTAACAAACTGCGTTTCCGAAGTTTCCTGTGGCTTCGGTGGCGCCGGCATGGTGAGCGGCATAGGCGACACAGTCGCGGCGCCGGCGGGCACAGGACCGCACAACGCGCAGAATGCCGAGGCGCGGGCTGCGGCAGTTTGCATGGTTCGCACTTGTTTGGGAACGTTAAGGTCTTCGGCGAAGGTGAGCAGTTCCGTTTCCGACGGCGTCACCGTCGGCGAGGGGGCGCGCAACTTGCGGTCGGCGAGAGGGAAGGCCTTGCCAAGAACGAATAAATCGGAAGGTTTTGCTGGCGCGGGCGGCTCATTTTCAGGGCTTGTTCCGCCGGTTGAAGAAGCGACGGAAGTCAGGCCGCCGGGCGTCGAGTCCCAAGAGTGGTTGCAGGCGCGCAGCCAACCCGACGCAAGGTAAGGCGCGATGGCGCTGATGGCATCGTCGTCGGAAAGTCTGTTCGGAGATTGATAACCGAATTCGCGGCAAATTTCGTGAAGCGAGATGGAGACTAACGGACACTTAGGAAAACGACTAAGCCAGTGCTCGGCCTCTGCCCTTGCGTTCAAAAAACCATCCCACTCGTTGCACGTTGAGCAGAGATGAGACCAGCAGACTTGTACTCCGAAGTCACAGATGGGCATGCGTTCTTCTCAGTATGCGGCGGAAGCCGTAGGCTGTAAACGTTAATTTACTATATAGAAGCGCATCCGCGCCCTGCGCGCTGCTAAAGGACTAAATCGGGCTCTTTAGCCTCCACACCTTGCAAACAAGCATTAATTTCGCGGAACAGAGCTTTCATATCGATCGGCTTGGTTGCATAGCCGTCCATTCCTGCGCCCAAGCATCGATCCCGTTCTCCCTCCATTGCGTGAGCCGTCAGCCCCACAATGGGCATCCGCGATAGTTGCCGTAGTTTTTCTATCTGGCGAATCTCCCGAGTTGCCTGATAGCCATCACACTCGGGCATCTGCACGTCCATCAGCATCACGTCGTAACTAGCGCCCGGGCGTGAGAACGCCTCAATTGCAAGCCTGCCATTGGCCGCAATCTCTACGTTCTGGCCACTACGTTGAAGCAGTGTTTGAATTAGCCGCTGATTGATAACGTTGTCTTCGGCGACAAGAAAGGACATGCCGCTCGGAATCACCGGCTCAGGCGCTGTCTCAGATTCGGTTGGCGCAGAGTCCATGAAGTCAGCCGCTACCTTTCCGAACACTAAAGTAAAATTAAACTCGGTGCCACTCCCAGGCTCGCTCTGCAAATGCATCTGACCCCCAGCAAGAGCCACCAGCTTCGCTGTGATCGTTAGACCAAGTCCGGTGCCTCCGTGCTGTCGCGAGATGCTGGAATCGGCTTGCGTAAAAGCGCCGAAAACAGCGTGCTGCTTGTCCGGCGGGATACCAATTCCAGAATCCGAAATGCAAAAGCGCAACGTCATATTTTCGTTCGCGCATCCATCCACGCTCACCTTGGCGCGCACAAACCCCTGGCTGGTAAACTTCATCGCATTGCCGACCAGATTAAGCAGAATTTGCCGCAATCGCAGCGGATCACCAATCACATACCCCGGAACGTCTTCATCCACATCCAAGGTAAGATCCAATCCTTTGCGCATGGCTTCCGGCCGGAAGATGCGAATGGCTGCCTGAAGTTCCTGACGCAGAGGAAAAGCTAACTTCTCCAGGCTGAATCGTCCAGCCTCAATCTTAGATAGGTCGAGGATATCGTTGATAACTCGAACTAGCGCAGACGCCGATTCCGTGATGATTCCCAAATACTCACGTGTCTCGGTCTCAGCAGTCGAGGCAAGCGCCAGACGCGCATACCCGATCATGCCATTTATCGGCGTACGAATTTCATGGCTCATGTTGGCCAAAAACTGGGTCTTAGCCAGCGATGCGGATTGTGCCTGTTCACGAAGTGCTGCTTCGATGAGCAGCTTCTTATGAATGGTGGCGGTTTGCTGCTTCACTTTTCTATGTAGGATAAGAACCAGTAAGAAGCACACTGTCAGTAGAATTCCAGCGGCCAGAACAACCTGGTAGGCGTGTTCCACCGTCCACCAGGATGCTGGTTTAAGCACCGAAATGTCTTCCGGTGTCCGCAGACGTAAATCAAAGCCATCCGGAATATTTTCGATAACGGAAGGTGGCGGCTGCAAAACGCAAATTCCCCGCAGTCGCACTACGCTTCCTGGCTCAAGCGTCGTCCGAAGGGGTGAACTTGACTCCAAGGTGGCGGTGAAATACGTTCCCGCTGAGTTCAGCAGCAGACGAACGTCGCCTAAAGTTGGCACCTGGCTGATCAGTTTGGCATCCAGCTCTACCAGTGACGAGTCAATGTTGTTATTTAGAATTTGATACGCACTGGTGTGTTTCGCTTCTGGCATTGGACCGCTGTGCAGTTTTCGGATATCGGCATCTTCCAGAACGCCTCCCAATCGGGTGGGTCTCACATATCCCGTTGCTTCCACTACGTCGCCAAGTCTCAATGTGGTAGGGGATGCAGGAATAATCTCAAGACCGCCACTGGAATCGCGAATGAATACGGAGTGGGATCGCGTAATCATCGTAACCACACCGCTGACACGCTTTGCCACCCCCGGCTCATCGCTGGGCGAGAATTCCAGTAGGCTTGTCACCGAACGAATCGGAGTGTCCGCAAAACTCATTGGAGGCCGGATGATTTCTACTTGCTCCGGGCGTTGGATATAGACTTCAAGGCCATTAAACTGGCCTCGCGAGTTGAAACTCGACCCGCACGCCCCGGTTAGCCTGACCCTTGAACCCAATAGATACTTTGGAACATCCGGATAGCCATTCAGATAAGCTGTAAAACGTACCGGCCCATTGATTAGCCGGAGAATGACGTAAGAGTTGACTCGTTCCACCGAACGCGCCACGCCCTCAACCTGTATCCATTGGCTATCCTGGCGAGGTGATAGTAGCCCTTCGGTAGACACAACAACTGGCGTCGGAAGTGCCGCTTGCCCTATGTGCCGCACTTCCTGCGCACTATAGACATCAGGGGCGAAACCTCCGGAGGAGGTGCGGCCCTCCACGACGACACGCCAACCGGCGGTAATCCCTTTCGGCAGTGGCCCAGTGACATCCACATAGATGCCCCCGCTCTCATCTTGAACGAAAAGCAGTCCTTCGCTCTCGGATGCATATGTCACCGTTGCTTCAAGCCTAACTGGATATCTCTTATCCGCTTCGCGCGGATCCATTGATCGAACGTCTGCCGTCCGCTGGAAGTGCATCGATCGTTTTTCTCGTTTTAAAGCGATCGATTGGTTCACGTCTTCCACTTCCGCATCGTCCAGAAAAGTGCCTGCAGACGAAACTCGCGGAAATGCCCACACCCACAGATCACTCCCGGATGACGACAGAAGTGTTTCGGCCATTCTCAGCGGCAGCGAGCCTGTCGCATCCCGGAATACTAGCCCTCCTCGACCGTCATCGGTAACCTGTCCGCGCATCCGTACTCGCCCGTTCGCCAACAGGAGAGCACTGGCGGAGTGCGATGTCACCTGACTAACCAAACTCACCGGTACGCTAAAGCGGGCAGTTGCTGCTTTCTCCACGTTCAGCGCGTCACTTGAGCCCGCCCACATCCGTTCTTCATCTACGCTGCCACCCACGCTCATCACGGCATCAGCCACGCCTTTAATGCTTACTGAGGCGCCGACTAGCGCGTCGCGGTTCACGGTGGAATTAGCGGAGATTCGCGCACTGACGACCTCATCTCCATCACGCACTCGCAGGCGCAAAAATCCATCCCGGTCAATGGCGGCAGACTGCCCTACGCCTCTTAGTTCCACCATCCGGCCGGCAAACTTAGCATCGCTCAAATCCGCTGCGCGCACCGGCACTGCAATAGGCAATTCAGCATGTCCCAGAACAGAAAGACTGCCATGCACTAATACCGGCGGACCCGAAGTTTGGAGAACTACGCCATGCGCTTCTACGAGAGCGCTGATTGGCGGTTGATTCAATATCTCGGTCGTATCAACTTTGATTCCACCCGTTTGATCCTGGACAAACAGAATATGCCCTGCCGAGTAAGTCACAATGCCACGGAATATCACCGGAGAGGTAACACTGGATTCTTCCGCCAGAGCAAGCCGTTGCACCTGAGCGATGGTCCGTAGACGCGGCGGAGCCGAGTGCCGCAATCCATAGGTCGTTAGCGCGGCTAAAACGACGGCTACCGCCAGACCAAAGGCGACTCGCCTACCACTCTGCCGCCCACTTAGAAGACCGGTCCCAATCTCAGACCATAACCGCATTAATGCCACTCTACTCCTTATCGGCACAGATGGCATTGCTTAGGCGGGGAAATATACTACCCGCTCAGGTCAGGACGGATAACGTAGCTGTTTTCAAGGGTTACTCATAGCCTTGACCTAAGCCCGGTGACCAGTCACTACCCTAGCTATGAGCCATCGATAGAACTGCCGCGTGAACCTAGTTGCGGGTCGACATGTTTCACGAGGCGGGCGCCATTTTGCGCCGATTCATTAGAAAGTAAACAACGGGGACGGTCATTCGCGAGAAAGCCAGGGACGCAATTTCGCCCGCCATGAGTGCGATCGCCAATCCTTGAAAAATCGGATCGAACAGAATCACGGCAGATCCCGCCACGACGGCCGCCGCGGTCAACATCATTGGTCGGAAGCGAACGGCTCCCGCCTCAATAACTGCCTGATCCAATGCCATACCGTTGCGTAGCCGCAGTTCGATGAAATCAACCAGAATGATTGAATTACGCACCACGATACCGGCGCCGGCAATAAACCCGATCATTGATGTCGCCGTAAAAAATGCGTGCAACGCGCCGTGGGCTGGCACAATTCCGACTAACGAGAAGGGAATGGCCGCCATAATTATCGCTGGTGTTAGCAGCGACTCAAACCAACCTACGAGCAAACCATAAATCAGGATAAGCACGGCCGCAAAGGCGATTCCCAAATCACGGAACACTTCGTAAGTTATGTGCCATTCGCCATCCCATTTCATGGAGTACTTGGCCGACGAGTCGGGCAAAGCAGCCATGTGTTGCTCTATTGAGTACCCGCCTGCCGTTTTCAGCTTGTCGATCTCCGGACCGATTTTCAAGACCGCATACACCGGACTCTCAATCGTGCCTGCAAGGTCGGCCGTAACGTAGGTGACCGGCATGAGGTTCTTATGATAGATGCTCTTGTCAATCAGTGTCTTCTCCACATGGACGAGATCTGAAAGCGGGATCTGTTTGTCATCGCTACCCGGCACACGAAGCGTCAGGAGTTGAGAGATAGACGAACGGTCGGCCCGGTTAAGACGAATAAAGATTGGCACATCTTCTTTAGACGAATCTACATGCATTAGTCCAGCGGAGTATCCCCCCGATGCAGACTGGATTGTCTCCGCAATCTGGTCGTCAGAAACTCCACTAATTGCAGCCTTCTCTTTATCGACAACTAAGCGATATTCAGTTTGATCGTCTTCTACATACCAATCGGCATCCACGACGCCATCCGTTCTCTTGAAAATGTCCCGAATCTGAGCAGCTAGGGCAATCTGGCCTTGCTGGGTTGGGCCGTAAACTTCGGCGACCATTGTTTCTAAGACCGGGGGCCCCGGAGGCACCTCAGCAACTTTAATGCGCGCGCCGTATTGTCGCGCGATAGGCAGCAGCCGTTGGCGAACTTGCTTGGCGATTTCGCGGCTCTGCAGCGAGCGCTCCGATTTCCCAGTTAGATTGACTTGGAGGTCTGCAATGTTAGCGCCCTGTCGCAGATAATAATGGCGGACGAGGCCGTTGAAATTGTACGGTGAGGCGATGCCGGCATAGGTCTCTATGTTGACGACTTCCGGCTGCCTCACCGCCTCGCTGGCAAAAGCCTCTGCTACGCGCTGAGTCTGCTCCAAAGTTGTGCCGTTCGGCATATCAACAATTACCTGAAACTCGCTTTTGTTATCGAATGGGAGCATCTTCACTTTTACGGCGCCGAAGTAGAACAGTGAGACCGAAGCTAGCAACAAAAACGTGACACCTGCAAGAAAGAACCAGCGAACTTTTGTTTGATGCAAGAGCGCATTCATAAGCACTCGATATTGCCGCGTAAACCAGTCCTCACGTCCGTCTCCGTGTTCGCTTCCGTGTTGTTTCAGAATCCGAATCGCCGCCCAAGGTGTCACCATAAACGCCACGACAACCGAGAAAGCCATGGCTGCGCTGGCGCCAATCGGAATCGGCCGCATGTAAGGGCCCATCAGACCTCCCACAAACGCCATGGGGAGAATCGCAGCAATGACCGCCAACGTCGCCAGGATAGTCGGATTGCCGACCTCATCTACCGCTTCAATGGCCACCTCGGCCACGGCACGCCAGTGATTCTCCGGTTTGCGCCAGTGACGGACGATGTTCTCCACCACCACGATTGCGTCGTCCACTAAGATGCCAATAGAGAATATCAATGCGAAGAGAGTGATACGGTTTAGCGTGTATCCATAAAGATAGAAGACCGCCAGCGTGAGCCCTAGCGTCACGGGAATGGCGATAAACACGATCGCTGACTCGCGCAAACCGAGAGTGAACGCAATGAGCACGCTGACAAACACTACTGCCAGCAGCATGTGAAGCAATAGCTCGTTCGATTTTTCCGCTGCTGTCTCTCCATAATCGCGTGTTACCGTCATCTCGACGTCTCGCGGCAACTGTGCTTCCTTCACTGCCCGGACCCGCTTTAAGACATTCCCGGCAACAACGACGGCGTTCGTTCCCTTTCTCTTTGCAATCGAGATCGTAACAGCTGGAGCCGTGAAGCCACTACGGTCTCTGTATCTGACGTACTGAATCGGCTCTTCTCCTTCGTCTGTAACGGCAGCCACATCTCGCAAGAAGACTGGTTTACCGTTATTGACGCTAACAACCACGCGTTGCGCGTCATCTGAACTACGCAGAAATTCTCCACTCTTCAGAAGAATCTCGCGATTACAGTCATCTAGGTGACCGGCAGAGACACGCTGGTTCGATGCTCCAAGGGCTTTCGCCACCGCCGCAGGAGTCAGGTGATAGGTATTCAGCCGTACTATGTCCAGTGTGACTCTCAGTTGGCGCCGCTGACCACCAATTAGCGTTACGGCTGAAACGTCTGGTACCTGTTTGATCGTGTCGGTCATTTGGGCTGCAATTTGCCGCAATTCGTAGTCGCCGTAGCGCTTACTCCAAAGAGTGACGGCTAAGATCGGGACGTCGTCAATTGAACGGGGTTTGACAAGGGGTTGCGATGCACCTGACGGTATCAGATCATAATTCGCTATCAGCTTCTGGTTGAGTCGAACAATGCTCTTTTCTTCGTCTTGATCCAACCAGAAAGCGAACGATCACCAACGAGATGCCTGGGCTTGACGTCGAGTAAACATACTCCACCCCCGGTATCTCCCAAAGCAGCTTTTCCATCGGCTTAGTGACCCGTTCTTCCACTTCACGGGCAGATGCGCCTGGCATTGCCACTGACACATCGATCATAGGAACGATGATTTGGGGCTCCTCTTCGCGCGGTAACTTAATAACTGCGAATAGACCGGCCAGCAGCGATACTACGATGAGCAGAGGCGTTAGCTTTGAGTTAATCCAGATACTGGCGAACCGGCCCGCTATTCCCAAAGTTCGGGGGTACTCACTATCGAGCCTCCACTTTGTCACCATCGGCCAAGCCAAACGGAACAGGAGAGATTACATGCTCACCAGGTTGCAGTCCGGAGAGAACCTCAACTTGTCCATCGTGTTTTTCCCCAAGCGTGACAAGCCGGGCGCGTGCAACGGTTCCTTCCGTAACGAATAAAGACGTTAGCTGGCCGTTTTCAACTACTGCTGCCACAGGGACAGCCACAGCCTGTTTTTGGCCTGCGGAAAAAGATACACGTCCGAATTGACCGGCGTGTATAGCGGACGTTGCGGGGAGATTAATCTTGACCGTATAGGTATGAGAGTTGCTGTCGGAACTCGGGGAAATCTCACTAACCTGGCCTTGGATATCTCCTGGCTGGGCATCAAGCGACACGGTAACGCTGTCTTTCAAATGCACCAGTGATAGGCGCGATTGTTCTACGTCGGCATGGAGACGATACCCCCTCCTGCTTCTATTGTCAACAACGGGGCACCCGGTACAGCCAATACACCGGGTTCAACATTGCGAGCCGTAATGACGCCGTCGAACGGAGATCTAATAACAGTGAAGTTGCGGTAGACTTGAGCTTCCTGAAGAGCGGCGTCGCTCTGCACGATACGATCTGTTAATTCAGTTCGTCGTGCCTTGGCTATTTCATAATTTGCTTGCGCGGTTTGTAGCTTGGCGTTTGTTTCGTCAAACTCCTGCTTCGAAATGGACCGCTTGTCATACAAGTCCTTCATTCGTTGGGCTGTCACATCTGCCAGATCTAAATTTGCCTTTGCAGCAGCAATACCGTTTTCGCTTTCAACAATGCCGCTCTGGGCTTCGGCTCGCCCTGCCGCTGCCTTCCGGTAGCTTGTGTCAGTCTCTTGTGAATCAAGGATAATCAGGGTTTGGCCGGCACGAACCCGGTCGCTTTCGTGAACTCTCACACTCAACACGCGCGCCATCAATTGGCTTGCTAATTGAGACTCAGTGCGCGCATGAACATTGCCCGTTGCTGAATACAACAAGGGGATTTGTTGCATTTGGACCTGGTATTCATGAATCTGCAGCGGTGCCTTGGCTGAGTCGTCATTTGCCGTGCGCGGTGGCTCACTACAGGACTGAATAAATAGAATTGCTGATAGCAGGACTAAGCTCTGCGTGAAAGTGTGTTTCTTCATGTCGTCAGTTAATCCTTGAGTGATGCCGAGTCCGGTGATAGGCGGCCCGCTGCCACATCCAATTGAACACTCGCAATTCGTTGGTCGTGCAACGCGGACAAATATTCCGTGCGGCTTTCTAGCAGTGCCGCCTCGGTCCTAAGCAAGTCGGTGACTGTGCTCAAACCAGCTTGATAGCGGTTCTGGGTAATTCTCAGACTCTCTTCAGCCTGCGCCACAGTTGCCTCGCTCACGACGATCCGCTCATTGGCCGCGTGCATTTCCTCCCAAGCCCGCCTCACTTCCAAGCTCACTGCTGAATTCATCCGCTCTTGCGCAGCCTTGGCGCTCAGCAGATTCTGATGCGCCTCTTCAATTGCCTCTCTGTCTCGAAAGCCATTAAACAGGTTCCAGTTGAGCGAAGCCGCTACCGTCCAGTTGGCGCCACCCCGCGTGATAAACGTTTGACGATCTGCTTCGATTGCCGCCTGAACTGCGACTATGGGAAATTGGGCTGATCGCTCGCGCGCAACCTGGGCCGACGCGAGATCGCTAGCGTATTTCATGCGCAATTGTTCCGGGCGTTTCTCCTGGGCTTGTTTTTCCAACGCCGCCAACGCATCGGAGTGCTCAGCGGAGCGAGTTAGCGGGGTGGTCAGCTCATACTGCTTGTCTAGGGGCTCTCCCAGGGTGTCGTTCAGCGCCGCGCGGGCGATCGCCAAATCAGCGGTTCGGCGGATTTGTTGCTCCCTGACTCTTGCCAGGTGGACGCGGATGGAAAGTACATCGGCATCGGTTGACATGCCTGCTTGACGAATGTTCTCAGCGCGCTCCAAGTCGGCCTCAGCGGACTTGACAGCTTCATTTGCTGCCATCAGAGCGGCTTCGCTTAGGACCGCATCCAAATACGCGCGAGCTGTGTCATAGGTCACTTGTGTCTCGGTGCGGAGTACATCGACGGAGGCTGCTTGCTCTAAGATCCGGCTCGCTTGGATTGCATGTTTGGTTTGACCGCCGTCGAGCAGCGTTTGTTGCGCTACTACTGACGAACGAAAATTGTCTAAAGCATTAGGCCGGTTCAAAGGTCCAATTTGAAAATTGTCAGGCGCGAACTGGTGTTGGGCAAGCAAGGAACTGAATACAAACACTGGGTCGTTGCTCCGCGTGGTCGATTCGCTGTAATTCAGAGTCGGATAATAGCCGGACTGAACTCCGCGCATGTGGGCTTCCGCACCCTTGGCTCGGGATTTCGATGCCTCCAATGCCTTGTTTTGGTGCAAAGCCACTTCAACAGCCTGAGGCAGCGAAAGCTTTTCCTGCGCCCCAATAGGCAAAGTCAGACAAAGCAATGCCAGCATTGAGCTGAATTTCGTTCGCATTCACGATCCAAGATGCAATCTTTTGAATATCGTGACGTCGTTATCGGTGAAAGCTCCAGGCAGCAGCCCGCAGCTATAGGCTTGTTTTCATTTTGCGAATTGACCGCGCATCTCGTCGAGTCCGAGATTCTCACACGCCGAGATGGCCTTGCCCCAGGAGTCCACTATCAGAAACCTCAATCCGGCAACCGCACCCGTCTAATCGGGACGGGAGATAGTCGCTGAGTGATAACTCGCGTCGAGGCAAACCTGTTCTTGCTCCGCTTCACGAGCGCTAGATCCATTGCGATCTGGAACACCTGTGATGGCTATTTCAATGGAAGGGGCGTGGAGCATCGTGTTGTGAATGAGGCAGTTTTTCGCCGCACGAATCACACCGTCGCGATGCCGCGAATCTTCCAGTCCAGGAACTTCGATGATAATGCGGAAATTGTCCAGGCGCGCCGGCTGCGCCGCTTTCCCAGCCTCTACCTTTACGACTAAGCCCGCGGCGGACAGTTTGCGTGCTGTTAGGTATTGGACGGCATAATAGCCTGCGCACGTGCCGAGCGACGCAAGCAGGAACTCTCGGGTGGTGTCATGCCAGCGTCCGAGCCACCATTTTCGGACGGTTGGTCACATATGATCTTGTGTCCGCGAGCCTCGGCCTCAAAGCGCACCTTACTTACATAATGGACAGTTGTTTCCATGGAAATGTAGATGCAAGAAATCGATCTTCGTGACATTAGGCCGGTAGTCAACTGAAAAGGAGTCGAGTACAGCCGGAAATACACACCTTGCCCAGATCAGGACGGATAACGCAGCTATTTCCAAAGGTTACTCATTCCATTAGGCTTGAGTTATGTGACGCTCCTACGGTTATGCGGCACCCACCGATACAATCGCCCAGCAGGGTAATGAAATTCATCAACCCACTAAGCTTTCGGGAAGCCGATGCGTTTCAGGAGCGAGTCCAGGCGGGGATCGGAGCGGAGTGGTTCGATGCAGGGATCCATTTTCAGATAGGTAAGGCCCTTGTCTCGGATCTGATACGCTCGCTCGAGCCATTCGAAGGCTTTATCTTTATCGGTTAGGCCAATGTATATCAGAGCAATTTCGTAAGTGCCGACGCCGGTTTCGCTAATATGTTTCTCGAGTTTGGCAATCGCCGCCTTTGCTTCTTGTGGTTGACCAGAGCGCGCGTAAGCGTTGCCCATGTGACCGAGGGCGTGCGGGGCATCGCCCAGTTTTTGAAATTCGCGAATGGACTGATCGTATTTGCCTTGTTCGGCGTAAATGACGCCGAGTGGAAATGGGCCTTCGGCAAAATAGGGATGCAGCGCAGCTTCCGTGCGAAGCAGGGCCAGTGCGTTGTCATATTGATGGTCGTAATAATAAACAAAACTGAGCCTCACCATGGCTCGGCTGGAAACCGGGTCTAATTGTGAGGCGAGCTTAGCTTCGCCTACTGCCTCTTTGGTGCGGCCGATACGGCCAAGATAGTCGGAGTATGCCCAATGAACCGAAGCCGCATTCGGATTGATTTTCCGCGCTAGCTGAATCTCTTTTTCCATCGTGGTCCAATCCCAGTTTTCGTTGAGAGCGGCAATTCCAAGTTCCAGATGTGGTTCGGGTCGAGCATCGTCGATTGCGATGGCTTTTAAGGCTTCAGCTTTTTCCAAAGGGAACGCCTGTGTGTAAGGCATCCAGCCCGCATTGCCCATTAAGCCGACGGCGTTTGCCAAGGCTCCATGCGCGGCGGCATAGCTCGGATCGCTTTCGACGGCCTTCGCGAACAACTTGTACGCATCGGGAGAGTTGCCGGAATCCAAGGTTTGAACACCTCGCAAGTAAAGCTCAACCGCTTGGCTGTTAACTGGTCTTGGATTGTTGAAATGAATCTGCTCTTGCGAGGTTATTTGTGCCCGAACCTGATCCGCGATTGCTAGAGCAACCTGGCTTTCCAGTTCGAGAATGCTGGTGACATCTAGGTTGTAGGAATGAGCCCAAATTTGCTTATCGGTTTTCGTGTCAACCAGTTGCGCGGTGATCCGAATGCGGGAGCCTTCGCGGTTGAAGGAGCCCTCCAGGATGCCATCGACCTGAAGCTCTTTGGCAATTTGAGGCAAAGTCTTCACGGTTCCCTTATAAGTCATGGTCGACGTACGCGAGATAACCCGGAGCGCGGATATCTGAGCGAGTTCAGCGGTGAGTTCGGCAGTCATGCCGTCCGCGAAGTAATCCTGTTTGGAATCACCGGAAACATTTTCGAGAGGAAGGATAGCGATCGTGCGGATTTCGCGAGCCGCAAACGGATTACCCCAACGCAATAACGCCAGGGTGCTTGCGGCAACCAATGTCAGAAGGGTGACCGCCAAAGCTAACCGGTTGCGGCGAGACAAAAGCGAAGGCTTGGAGGCCGAAGTTTCGAGGGCAGCTTGCTTCGACGGTGTACTTATCGATTGTGTAAGCGCCTCCGCTAGGGGCTTCTGGGTGAAAGTGAATTTGGGCACATAGCTGCCGGCGGGAAGGTCAATGCGCACGGGAGTTGCCCCACCGAGCAGGGTGTAATACTGGGAGAGTTTGCGGCGAACTTCGTTGGCCTTAACGCGAACAACGGCGTCGTTGCCCGTATCGTAATCGACAGGACGACCAAACATCTCTACGCCTATCATTCGTTCGCGAAGCGAGTCGAAATCGCCGGCGAGGGCATGTTCGACAACCAACTGGAGAAAGTCCTGAGCGCGTTTGCTACCCACAAACGTGTTACTTTGTAAGACCAGACGCAACTGTTCGTGTACCAGATTAATCTGGTCGGCGCTGAGCGACTGCTGAGGAGTTGCGCCTTCTGCTGGCATCGAGCGCCTCTCTGGCGTCTTCCACTATAACAAGATCTTGCTACGTAAATGACCGGGGTTTGTCAGGCGACGATCGCAGAACAAACGGATCGAGACTAACAACCCGTAACTCATTAGATGTCAATTCATTAGCTTGCAAACGTCGCAGCAAACGGGCGCACAAACGTTCTTTCATGGCAGGTTCGGGCGGTAGGGTTGAGTTTCGCCGGAGACTGTCTTGCAACAAAGACATTGGCATCCGACCTTGCCGCCCTCGTCAGACGACAAAAAACCGTATTAATCCCGTCCCGGTAAACAAACGGTTTACAAACGTTTTTTTTGCATTTCAAAAGCGGCTATTCAATAGATATCCAGCCACAGACGCGTGAAACGTTTCGGCTGGCAGTTCCGCAGGCGATGGATTTATCAGGAGCGGGAAGTGGAAACAGACATGGTCTTTAGAACCGTTCGGTCGGCCAGGGGGATTCAGGTGAGCGACGTGCCGTTTCGGGCTTGCGTTTTAATTGTGGACGATGATGCCGAGATTACTGAATTGTCCAGTTCGATTTTGAATACACATGGATTCGAAACCTTGGTGGCACACGACGGAAGGCAGGTGATTCCGCTAGCAAGTAACCACCGAGTGGATTTGGTGCTGATGGACCTGGTGATGCCCGACCAGGAGGGAATAGAAACGATTCTAGCTCTTCGGCGATGGAATTCGAGCATACCAGTTATCGCGATGGGTGTAGTGAATCACGTGAACTATCTGAATGCCGCAACGCTGCTTGGCGCGAAGGCCGTTCTGATAAAGCCATTCCTCGCGGGCGATTTGCTAGCAGTCGTGAACTCGGTGCTGAAACGGGCGGAAGGCGAGCAGCTAACGGGGGATTAGTTTAATGCTGCGTGTCGCAATTGCGGATGGGTACTCGCTGGTTGGTGCCGCAATATGCCGGTTACTGGAAGCCGAGTTTGAGATTTCGGGATTGGTTTCCGACGGGCAAGCTGCGGTAGCCTTGGCGGCCGGGACAAAGCCGGATCTGATGCTACTGGAAACTGAGCTTCCGATGATGAACGGATTTGACGCAGCCATGCAGATTAGGCTAGGCAGCCCGAAGACGAGGATTATTTTTGTCACCGCGCAGACCAGTAGGGCGCATTTGAAAGCGGCTTTCGCGGCCGGGGCCATTGGTTACGTTCTGAAGCAGGATTCGGCTGCTTCGCTGTTGCTTGCAATTCGGGATGCACAGGCAGGAAAGACGTTTGTGGCTCCAAGTCTTGAGCGGTACTTTTTGCAGATTCAGAAGCGCGGCAATACAGGCGTAATAACGCTCACCGATCTTACGTGCCGGCGGCGGGAAGTGTTACGGCTTGTGGGCGAAGGCCTGACGGCAAAGGAAATCGCGTCCAAGCTGCATATTTCGCCTAAGACGGTGGAATTTCACAAGAAGAACTTGATGGTTGATCTTGGGCTTCGGAGCTCGACGCAATTGGTTCGGTACTTCCTGCAGGAAACGGCCGTGCCGCTCACAATGATCTGACAGGCAACCGCGCTTAAGCGATCCTAGCAAAAAACCGATTCCAGGGTCGCAAGCAAGAAATCATTGTCAGGCGGTTTGGCCACAAGCCCGTCCAGATCTGCTCCTGCCAGGTATTCCGGATCTGCTAACCCAGTCAGGGCGATGATAGGGGTACGCCTATTCTTGATCTGCTCGCGCCTGCGAATTTCCCGCGTGGCCTCACAGCCATCCATGAGGGGCATTTGAATGTCAGTCAGCAGGACATCGTAGCGGGCTTGTTCCAACGCCTCTACCGCTTCATATCCGTTATCGACAACCGTCACCTGATGTCCGTGACGCTCCAGCATCCGCTTCGTGATAAGGCGAGAAAACGGATCATCGTCGGCAAAGAGAATGTGCATTGGGATCTCCAGTTCTGATCGGCACCTTTCCCAGATCCTACTTGGGTTGTTCGCGACCCTAATCATTGATACATCGAGCGCGTTTGTTCGGTAATGTTTGTAACGGTTAGCCGCCAGTCGACCAGGCGGAACAAACAGTCACGCATCGAACTTGCGTTGTGAAGAACAGAGACACATTGCCGGTCGCAACTGGTGTTAGCTACTGACGCGCAAATCACGAATCAGCGGCGGTCCACATCCACGCCAGAATCAGACCAGTATCATAGGCTCTATCACAAACTTTAGAAAAGTATGTTCGTCCCCGGCTAGCTTAGAACCTGCCGATAGAATTGCCTCATGACCTTGGTTGCTGTTCTAGGGCAGATCGATCTTCACCCGGACGACGTTATCGCTGCAGAGGAGTTAATGCGAACCATGGCGATCGAGACGAGCAAAGAGAAAGGCTGCATTCACTACGCATATTCGCGCGACTTGGCGACTGCTAATCGTTTTCAGTTGAGCGAGCTCTGGGAAAGTCAGGAGTTCTTGTTGGCGCATCTCCAGGAGGCGCACACTCTCGCTTATCGTGCAGGCATCGGCAAGCTCCGAGTGCTGAAAAGAAGCGTGAAGCGTTACGACGCAACGAACGAACACATTCTCTAGGACAGCGGTATCGCGGGCAAAGCAACAGGAACGTGCTGATGTATCTGCACTCGCTTTCTCTGCACGTATTTAATGCGAAAGATTAGCCCTGGTTGGGACGGCTGACTTACCGGACCCACTTCGACATAGGTTCACGCATCTCGCTTCTAGAAGGTGGCCAGGCCAATCGAGCTGATCACACTGCCACCGCGCACCTCAAACCGAAAAGCGGGGTTCCGGAGGCGGTCAGCATGACGAGCGACACTGTTTGGATAAGCGCGGCGGAAGTCGAGTACCAGATAAAAGTTCGTCCGCGTGCGGACTATCTCTCCCGTGCTATACCAATCACCATTGGTGATCAAGGCTTCCTCTGCGGGTGTCCAGTACTCACCGCCGCAAGCCTCCTGGCCTTCATTTTGTGTTCGTCGCGCCGCCGACGGTTCGTCGTTTCGATCCGTCCAAAGAGGGCGAGCGCTTCGTAAGATCCGGATGGTCTAATTCGGGCATGCGTCCGTGTTTCAGATAGTAGCTGCGAAACTCCTTCGGCGTCATCTGTCGCGCCGCTCGGAAGCGCCGGTTGAAATTGGACAAATTCGAAAAGCCGGCGTCGATCGCAATGACGCTGATGGGCCGTTCTGTCTCTACCAGCCACATACATGCACGTCCGATCCGAAGCCGGCCCAGGTAATCGCTCAGGCTCTCACCCAAATGGCGTATAAAAAGGCGGTGAAGCGAGCGTTCGGACATGTTCCCGACTGCGCAAAGATCTTTCACGTGTAGCGGATCAGCGAAGCGCTTGTGCAGCAAATTGAGGATACGAGTTAGCTGAGTCGATTCCTCCGGCGTGACGCGCCCTTCGGCGAGCGGAGTGGCAAGTGGAACCGAATCGGCGTCGGCCAGCTCAGTCAAGATATCCAGAACAGTACGAAGACGTTCACGCGGTGTGGTAGAGAGTAACCCGCTGAGATTAGACTCCACCTTCTCTCCGATAGACTCGGCAAAGCTCAAACCTGCCGTAGACTTCTTCAGCAGTTTTCGCAGCGAAGCATACTCGGGAACAAGATCCGCCACTTGGACAGCCCAATCTCCCGCAAACCAGACAACTACCGCCGTGTGCGGCTGTGACTCGTCAATTGCGTTTGTCGATGCCCAGGTATGCGGCATGGCCGCTGGCACCAACACCAGGTCGCGCGAGTCGTAAGGACCTATATGGTCGCCAATGAATCGCAGCCCACGGCTATTCAACGTTAGAGTTAGTTCGTACTCCGGATGTTGATGCCATTCAAAAGGTATTTCCCGAATCTGCCGGTGAAAAACACGGATGGAGCAGCCCTTTGGAATGGCGACGTGTTCGAACTGAGGTTTCATTCCTCGCCTCAACGCGCCTCATATTTAGGACAGAACGTAGCGTTGAGTTGGCCGAATAGTATCACAAACTGTCTTTTATCGCAAATTCTGATCGCTCGAACAACCCTAATATCATTTAATGCGGTGCACAGAAGGGTCCGCATGCCCGGAAAGCACAACGCGAAACTAAGGCCATGCAAGCCTGCCCTGAGGCCCCAAGCTTTTCGCCATCCATTAAAGGAGTTAACCAACCATGTCATTCCAAGTTGAGAATCTGCCTGAAGCGATTCGGGAAATCAAGAAAAAGCTGCGGCGGGAGCTACCCGACTACGCAACTGTCTTCCAACAAGTCGAAATTGAAATGCGCCGCAAGGTAGCCCAGATCGTGAAGGAGCGAGATGCCGGCGAAGCGGTCATTCCTATACTTCAATACTCGGATATTGCCCAAGGCACTGTTTCTGGAGATATGGTCGCCAAGATCAAAGATCGAGGCGCCTGCGTCATCCGTAACACTTTTGCTGCTGAGCAGGTGCGCGCCTGGGATGACGAGATCGGGAGATATGTTGAGGACAACCATCTAAATGAAAAACTCGCCAACGCGGCGGAAGATAAGTATTTCGGAACGTTAGCCGCGGCAAAGCCGCAGATCTACGGCATCTATTGGTCGCGCCCGCAAGTCCAGGCGAGGCAGTCGGAATCGCTCACCAGCGTGCGCCGTTTTCTGAACCGTCTGTGGCTGGCCGAAAGCGAAGGCAAAGTTCATTTCGATCCCGATCAAGTGCCCGTTTATGCCGACCGCATTCGAAGACGCCCACCAGGATCTAATTCACTGGGGCTCTCGCCGCATGTGGACGGAGGATCTGTGGAGCGATGGCTTGAGCCGAACTTCAGAAAAGTGTATCGTCACGTCTTCTCTGGCGACTGGCGTCAATATAACCCATTCGATGCTGCATGGCGTCCAGACGCGGAGGAGTTTCCTTCACCCGCAGTTTGCTCCATGTTTCGAACCTTCCAGGGCTGGACTGCGCTCACTCGTCAAGGCCAGGGCGATGGTACCCTCCAACTCGTTCCAATCGCAAATGGCATGGTCTACATGTTGCTAAGAGCGCTCCAGGACGATGTTCCAGAAGATGAATTATGCGGCGCTAAGCCTGGGCGTGCTCTTTCTGTCAATCCGGAATGGCATTCACTGTTAATCGAAGCGTTCACCTCAATTCCTCTTATGCAACCTGGTGATACTGTGTTCTGGCACTCCGATGTGGCGCATGCCGTTGAGAACGAACATAAGGGAGCTGGATATAGCAACGTCATGTATATAGCGGCAACCGTCGGCTGTAAGAAGAATAGTGAGTACACAGCTAAGCAGGCACCCACATTCCTCTCAGGTAAAACACCACCTGATTTCGCACCCGACAATTTCGAGGTGGACTTTGTGGGCCGTGCCACTGAGGCCGATCTCACCGCACTCGGCCGGAGCCAACTGGGTCTTGCTCCGCTTGGCACTGACGCCAAAATGGCTGAGTCTTGCGAACCTGCTGGAGTCAAAGCTTAACCATGGTGGAGACAGATATCAGGCTCGCACGGCTTCCCGCCGCTGCGGGCCATTCCTATTCCTAATCGACTAAACCAAATGTCAACGCAGCCGATCTCCGAATCACAACTCGCTGCAAACTAGCCAATGCCCAACTTTCCACCAGCCCCACACTCGCATATAGCGCAAGCTCGAGAAGTTGTAAGTGTGAAAAGAAGCGTGAAGGTCTATGACTGTCCCTAAATGCTTCTCTTACTGACTTCATCGCTGGATAAACTGTCGCTCACTATGGCGGGGCAAACTTCGACAGTTTTCTCTGCAATGATCGACGGTGTAATCTCAGCCGCTTGGCAGCTTGCGAGATATTACCATCGCAATCGGACAAAACGCGCTGAATGTGCTCCCATTCAACTCGAGCCAGCGTCGGAATATCAGTTGCTGATGACCCTTCTGTGTCTTCATCGCCGCCGCTCAGTTTCTGATAACACGCTAATATCTGATCAGCGTCCGCAGGTTTGCTTAGATAATCATGCGCCCCTAGCCTAACGGCAGTCAGCGCTGTGGCGATGCTGCCGTAGCCCGTAAGCATAATAATGCACGTGGTCTCATCCAGCGCGTGAAGGTCACGTAAAATATCCAATCCTGTCTCTCCAGGCAGGCGCAGGTCCACGATTGCTAGATCTACGCCGTGTATGTCCGCTAATCGCAACGCGGTTGATGCATCTTCGGCTCCATACGACTTCCAGCCACGGTCATCGAGCGCGCGGCACAGTCGCGTACGAAACACCGCATCGTCATCGACGACCAGAGCCACCGACTGCACAGGCGCAACTCCGCTCATTACCTTGCCATCTCTGTCAAAGGCGTCAAAGGTAACGACAATTTCGCTGTGGTCCCCACATTTAGCTGAGAATCGACAGTCAAACTGCCGCCTAAATAATCCGCCAATGTGCGCACCAGAAAAACACCAAGTCCCATTCCTTTTCCTGTATCCTTAGTCGTGAAGAATGGCTCACCCACGTGCCGCAATGCCTCTTCATCCATGCCAATGCCCAAATCCTGAACCTCAAAGTGAACCGCGCCGTCACTAGAACTGACCCTCAACATCACTGGGCTTTTATCGGCGCTCGCTTCGTATGCGTTCTTTATCAGCGCAATTAAAGCTTGTTCCACAGCGTGTCTGGGCACCTGCAAGAGCAATGCGTCCACACCCGTATTCCACACGACTTTCAGCGACTCAAACACCGCCGTCGAAAGCACTACATCCTCGATTAGCTCTTTAACGCCAACGTCGCTCAGCGCCTCGCCAGCCGGCTCTGCCCCATCCACGCTCATCCGGTAAAGTATTTTCCGGCAACGTTCTACTTCGGTGCGAATTAGCCGACTATCATCCGCAATTGCAGCGTTGCGCACCGTACGCATCGCGTAATGCTCCAATTCTTTTGCCACCACTGCAATCGTTGCCAGCGGCGTATTCAATTCGTGTGCAGCTCCGGCTGCCAGCGTCACCAGCGCAGCTAGCCGATCCTTCTTTGCCAGTTCCGCCTGCATGCGGAGCAGTGACGCTTCCCGCTCACGTAACAGCTCCGAAATCTTGCCGGCAAACATCGTAACCAACAAAGTGGCCACTGCGAAGCCAACCCACATACCGACCAAGTGCAGATTGGCACCCTCACCGTGGTGGTGCATTTCGAGTTGTGGAATTGGCCGATATGTCCAAAACAGCAACGCAAAGCAACAGCAGGCAAGCACCCCAAGTAAATAAGTTTGGCGCCGCGTCAGAATTGTCGCCGACAGCGTGATATGCACTAAATAAAGCAATGTGAACGGATTGTTGGGTCCCCCGCTCAACATCAAGACTGCCGTCAGGCAAAGCGTGTCCAATACAAATACGCCGGCAATCAGCGTTGACTCAGCGAGTTTGCCTCCATTGCCGCCGCGGCGCTCATGTGCGGAAAGCCAGAAGTTGCTCAACGCCACTAAAATCGGCGGAATCGAAATCCAGCCTAACGGCAAATGAATTCCAAAAGCCGTTTGCACTAAGAGGACAGTGGCCATTTGTCCCGCCGCGATGAAATACCGCAAATGAACAATCCACGGCAAGGCGATGCTCGGTGCTGCCCTTGGTGTCGAGATATTCATGCCTGCTTTTCTCATGCTAAGCCCAAGGGCAGTGCTCTCAGCAAGGTGCGACAATTTGTCGCAAGACAAGGTTTCTTGATCCCGCCGCTTATGGTCATCTGTAATGATCGCTAATCAGCCATTCACCACGTTCTCGTCTAACAAGCCATGGATAGCTTTCTGGGGAATTAGGAAGATCCCGCGAACGATGCGCACTCACGCGTCTATCCGGCTGTGCGCGCAACGCCGGTACTGTATGCGCCCGACTGCGATTCAATTATTTCGTGGAAATCACATGCAAGTTTGACAACCAGTACTCGTCACCCTTGCGGCTGACCTCAGCTTCGATATTATTTCCCGCAACGATGCCCTTTAGTTCCGACGGATGCGAGACGCGATACTCCATCGTCATAGCGGGCATGAAATCGTCAACAGGACCACCCTTTATTAAAACCGTACCCGCAACCGCGTCAATGTCTCGCACAACTCCACGCAGAACATGTTTGGGTCTCTGATCTTCTTTTAGCCAAGGATCGCTATAACGTTCATCCACTAACAGTTCTTTGTCCGTCAAACTCTTCAGGAACGCCAGCATGTCCTGCTTCTCTTTCGCCGTAAAGTTTATAGCCTTGATGAACTCGCTGCGATTGGGATTCTGCGAACCATCTCCGGCGTAGGGACCCGATGTGATCAGCCGGCCGCCACGCGAATAGTGGTCCAGCACCTCGCTTAGCGTTTGCATGCTTCCGTCGTGCATATATGGTCCCGTCACGGCGACATTGCGAAGTGACGGAGCTTTAAATCTCCCAGCGTCTGCCGGATCGTGAGTGAATTCGTAGAGACCTCGATTGTCCGGAGGGTAAGTAATTTCGCCTTTCAAGTTGTAGATCGCATTGTTATGAAACTCAACTTCGGCGAACCCTTTGCCCATATAATCCTGCGTTCCGGTGAAATTGAACCCACCATGGCAATGGAAGCACTCCGTCCGCTCGGAGAAGAACAACGATTCTCCGCGCAGGGCTGACTTACTGATTGCCTTCGGATTCACACCCGTGCGATATTGATCATACGGGCTGCGCCCTGAAATAATAGTGCGTTCAAAACTCGCAATCGCCTTAACAATGTTGGCAAGGTTGATAGGGTTGCTGTCGTTCGGAAACGCCTCTGCAAACATTTCGCCGTACTTGGTCTCACCCTTCACGCGTTGAATCAATACCTGTTCCCTGCCGGCTAGGCCCATCTCAACCGGGTGCTCTCCGAACATCGGCACCAACGCTTGTTGTTCCAGTCTTCGCATATTGGGGTTCGCCCACGTCAGAGCGGGACTGTAGGCAACGTTAGCCAAGCTCATGGCATTGCGCGGGTGCATCTCTCCGGTGCTTCCAATGGCCACGGCGCGCCGGTCGGTGAACGCGTATTGCTGTTGATGGCAGGTGGCGCACGATTGTGTTTCATTGCCCGACAGGCGCTTGTCGTAGAACAGGTACCGGCCCAGTTTAACTTTGGCCATCGTCACAGGATCATCGCCAGGAATCTTCGGATACGGAAAGCCCGATGGCAGTTGCCATTCATAATCACCCGCGACTTTCGTGCGCTCTTCAGTCGCGTGGCGTTTTTGTAATTCGCGCACCCACAGCACCACCTGCCAGCGTTCGTTGCTTGCAAGCTGCTTCTGAAAGGACGGCATGGAAGGTGGAACTCCATGGGTTTGAACCCACCAGATCTCACCATCACGCATGCCGTCCATCAAATGATCCACCAAATTAGCCGGACGTGGAGTCATCTTGTAAGCCAGCGGTGTATGCGCCGCGCCGTCCTCTCCGTGGCACGCTCCACACGTTGCGGTAAAGTGCTTTTCACCCGCAGCCAGATTCTCGGATGTGGGCCGCAACGGGTCCACCAGCTTTCGCGCTTTTAGCGGCAACGCATGCCCGTGACCTACGTGCGCCACGGCCATGTCGGCGATGAAGCAAGCCACCCAGACACAGCCAGCCGCCAGACTAATGCTGCGAAGGCTCACCGGCTCTTAACGAAGCAGGCACTGCCTCGGCCCCTTTGCGAAAGAAATCCTGCTCACCGGCCGGTTTGCCTCCGAACGGCAAACCGAGGTGAGCGAAGATTCCAATACAGTCTGTATCGTCGGTGGAAGACATGCAGCCGTTTGGCGTGTGTGGCTGATTGATATCCACGTTCGTATCCTTCAAAAGCGCCGCCAAGTCTGCAATCACGACCTCCTTACTTGGGTCAAAGTCGCGTATCTCCACTTCAGGCCGATTGGGTTGGGCGCAGCTCGTTGGTACCGTCGTTTTAGTCGTGTTCGGCATACATCCCGTACTACCTAAATGGACGAAATAACCGCGCGGTTGTCCGTCGCTGGCAAACTCGATGCGAGCAAATTTGTGTCCGGCGTTCCAAACCCAATTCATGGAAGTTAAATTAAGCGGACTCGGCAGCGATGTCAGTTCCAGGTGATTTACCGCAAACGGAACGCCTAAAGAAAACCGTAGGGCGCGCCATGCGTGTCCCGAAACCACGGTTCCGCGAACAGAGTCGTTCGTCTCCGGCGTACCGTTGATGCATTGACCGGTCCCATCCTCAAAGTCCAGTAGAGCCGTGTCATCCGCCTGCCAGTCGGTTCCTTCTTGCATCGTCACGGGGAATTCGTTGCCCGCTGCATCCACTAGTCGCACATGATTCACATAAAAACGAAAGTCTTTTGGTTTGATGTTTGAATGCGATGTGCCAATCTCCGGATAGGAAGCGTTACATGAAAACGGTTTACCGTTGATCTGCGCCTGAAAATGGATAGCCACCGGCACCTGCTGCGCCAGCGCCGTAGTGGCGGCGCACACAGTGACGGCGAACAACTGAAACTGCATTTTCAAATCTCCCATTGGTTGCTTTGTCTCTCCACAGCTTTCTGCCACCGCTCGAGAACCTCGGAGGATACACTCGCCGTCGGCATTGTGGGTAGCCCTCTCAGTCGCCTCAGATAAGCTGAGAGTCCAGCCAGCGCCAGCAGTGTGCCCAGCAGCGGTATTGCAAACAGCACTTTCCCCGTTACTCCTTCGGGTGTTCTCAAAATCTGTCTTCCAAACTCCCTTACAAGCTGAGTCTTAACTTGTTCGTCGCTTTTACCGGCCTTCACCAAGGCGTCAATCTCCTGGCGCAGTTGGTCGGCCGCCGGAGACTGGTGCAACGCGAGTGACCCGCGCCAACAGCAGGGAGGTACGAACAAGTCATAAAGTTTCTGAGCGTGAGTATCGGCGGCCTGGATCGCATACAAACCTAGCCAAACAACAACAAACCAGGGCTCTATTCGCGGCATCCTTTATAAACTATCTTTTTTTATAGCCTCAAATGCGAAATGCGACAATTTGCCGCATTCGGTAAGCTGATGCAGCGGCGAGCCTTGCTCGTCTCCTGTCTCGTTATTTGGAGCTTTCAGGGGACTCTGTCTTTAATCTCTTCCGCCGCCTTGTTCGCTTTAGCTGCGACAAAATGCCACGTTGACGCATGCAGAAGCTGCCACTAACGTAGTACATTAGACCTCCAAGTGATAGCCAAATGTGTGCCTTTATTTCTGCCCTCTCTCGCAATCGATAGATCACTTCACCACTCTCGCAATTCTTACCGAGCTTCTGCCGCACGAGCGAGGCGAGATCACGCGCTCTACGAACGTATTTGAATCGGGCCCCGAGTACGGATCCCAGTTATCAACTAACTCTTAAGGACATGACCGCATGAAAAGCAAACTGATTCTGTATCCATTTCTGGCCTCGTTGTTCCTTTTGGGCCTGTCCATCACGACGTGGGCACAGCTTGCCCAACAAGAAGCAATAACAGGGGTGGAGGGGACCATTACCGATACCACAGGAGCAGTAATTGTGGGCGCGAAGGTTTCGATTGGTCAATCGCCCGGACACGCTAACTACGAGACAATTACCAACGCCAGCGGCCACTATCAGATAGCGATTCCCGCGACCGGGACTTACACCGTCAGTGCGGAGGAAAGCGGCTTCAAGCCAGCGACGACTCAGGTTACAGTAGTAGCCGGCGAGCTAGCCAAAGTAGATCTCCAGCTTGCTGTGGCTCCGCGGTCCGAGAATGTCGCCGTCACCGGAACCGCGAGCGATGTTTTCGGAGAAAAATCCGGAGTTCCGATTGAACAGTTCCCGCAGTCCGTACAGGTCATCAACCAGGAGGATGTCCAGGATAGGAACGCGCTCAGCCTCGGAGACATTCTCGCCGCTGTTCCTTCGGCGACTCCAGGTCCGCCACGCGAGTCCACCTACCAGGGGTTCGCGTTCAGAATCCGCGGATTCACGGCTTACCCAATTTACAACGGAGTGTATCAGCGTTACTTCTTCAATGTCGATCCTTCCGCCCTCTCGAATATCGAGGATGTGCAAGTGGTCAAAGGTCCGTCAGATGTGTTGTTAGGCCAGGGCGAAGTCGGCGGGGCGATGAATATAACGACTAAGCGTCCACAACAGGATTTCGCCGGCAGTGCCAGCGTAATCGGCGGCTCTTTTGACCAGGCTGCGGGCTCTTTCGACGTCACAGGCCCGGTGCGCCCCATCAGCAACCTCTATTTCCGGGCAACCGGTGAAATCGAGCGCTCCGGTAGCTTTGTCCGATATGTGCCCGAAAATCGGGACGACGGGGCCTTCTCCCTGGATTGGGACCACAACAGTAAGGCCCAGGTTCATTTCGTTGGCGAGTACGAGGAACGGGACACGCTTCGCAACCCCGGCCTTCCGCTCATCGGAACAGTCATCTCAAACGGCGTGGGAACAATTCCCTCATCCACCTATCTTGGCGATCCTGCGGCTAACGGCGACCCAGGCCACAACAATTTTACGGCCACCGGTATGCTCCTTCAGTCCTGGGCTCCCATCAAATTGACCGATAACTGGACGCTCACGCCGCGTGTGTCTTATTCTACGTTTACCGGAATCTACTCCGAAATCAATCTGGCTGCGGTCGCCGCGAACCTGGTCACGGTGAATCGCACCGGACGATATGACGAAGAACGCCATCATTATCCGATCGAACAAGTGGATCTTAGCGGCACTGCGAGAGCGCTTGGACTCAAGCATCACCTGACGCTTGGCATGCAAAACAATCTTTTCAGAGTGAGGTACTTCCAGCAAAACATGCCTTCGGTTCCTTCCATCAACACCCTAGACCCATATCCGATGTATGGGACTGTGGCCGATGGGCCCTATCCGTTGAACAGCGTGGTGTTCAATAACTACGACTCGTGGGCAATCTACGCGCAGGACAGAATGGATCTGACCGAGCGCTGGAACTTGATAGTTGGCGTTCGCGGCGATTGGTACCTGGCCCACCACACTTCCGCTCCAAACTTTGTCGCTACTCCCACTGTTCTGAATACCACGTTCGATCACCCCACTTTCCAGGTTGGCTCATCCTACAGGCTCTATAGTGGCTGGTCTCTGTTCGGTGGTTATGCGACAGGCTTCAACATAGAATCTACCGTCAATACACTCACTTTCAACGGTGCTCCACTCTCCCCCGAAGTCTCGTGGCAGGGTGAGGGGGGTATCCGCCTAACTCAGGGGGCGTTGAACTTTTCCGCTAGTCTGTTCCAGATCAACAAGTCAAATGCTGTTACCGCCGACCCCAACCATCCCGGCTATAGCATCAACGATGGAGATGTGCGCGGGCGCGGTCTCGAACTCGAAGGTAAATGGCGTCTAGGCAAAGGCTTCTTCGTGGAACCTGGCTACACTTACGAGAACGCCCGGATCATTAAGAGTTACTCAGGTAACCTGGGCTTCCCGGTTGCCGACACGCCCAGAAATCGTGCTGACGCGTTTCTCCGCTACGCTCCCCCACGCCTGCCAATTCAGATCCACGCCGGCATGAATTTTGTCGGTAATCGCCCGTTCCTCGACACGGCCAAAGTAATCGAAGGGCCAGAACCTGCTTGGAAACAATGTGATATTGCCCCAGTACACAACCGTTAATTTGGGTGCGGCTTATGCTTTCGGCCGCGCGCGTCTAGAACTTAACGTCCGAAACATCGCCAACAGGGTCTACTATACGAAGGACTTCGGTAGCTATGATGTGATTCCTGGCGACCCTCGGGAGGTCAGCATGCGGTTGACCTATCGTTTTTGATGCACAGACCTGCTGCAATTGACTACTTGACAACCACGTCTGATCTTGTAAAGGAGAAAAGGATTGACCGAGATAAACCGCCGCAAAGCAGTTTTGTTAGCGCTCAGCGCCCCTCTTGCCCCTCACGCCATTGGTGCCGCTGGCGAGCAGGCGCAAATGCCCCAGCATAAGATGCCCGATACGGGTAATGTGCACTGGATGGGTGACGAGCAGATCGCAATGCTCATGTACCCCGGAATGACTGTGATGGACCTGATCGGGCCGCACTGCATGTTGGGCGGACTCATGGGTGCAAAGATATTCTTCGTTGCGAAGTCGCTCAATCCAGTGACGAGTGACACGGGGGTAACAATCACGCCGAACGCAACCTTTGAGACATGCCCGCGCGACCTCACCGTGCTGTTCACTCCTGGCGGCACGGACGGCACACTGGCGGCGGCTGTGGATCCGGAGACGCGTGCCTTCATGGCCGATCGTGGGGCACGGGCGAAGTACGTCACCAGCGTATGCTCGGGCTCGCTGATCCTTGGTGCGGCGGGTTTATTGAAGGGCTACAAGGCGACCTCGCACTGGTCTGTGCGCCATGTGTTAGCTGGGTTCGGCGCGATTCCAACCGACGCTCGAGTCGTGCGCGACCGCAATCGCATTACAGGCGCGGGCGTGACCGCCGGACTCGACTTTGGTCTTACCATGGTCGCGGAACTGCGTGACCGAACCTATGCCGAATGTTGTCAGCTCATGAGCGAGTACGACCCCGACCCGCCGTTCAACGCCGGCTCGATGAAGACGGCTCCCCCGGAGGTGAAAGCTCCTATGGTCGAAATGCTTGCGGAGTTCGTGAAGAAGTCCGAGGCGTTGGCGGCCGCAAAGAAGGGCTGACCGTTATGACCCCGGAATTCATGCATCAGCGAGCCCAAGCCATCGCTGCGCAGCAGGAATTCGCGAGAGAATGAACCTCTCCACAAACAGTGTCAGGACGATTGAAATACCCAGCTCAGGAAGATAGACCGCAAGCGTAAGCACAGCCGCAATTAGCGCAACTGACCAGCGCGGTCTTTCCATCGGAATCGGTGCTCCCAGCACTCCGGCAAGTCTGCGCCTCCACCACAAGACCACCGCGCTTACGCACAGCGTGATAAGCCCCAGTGCCGTCGTTACCCCGAGCAATTGATTGACGACACCAAATAGTTGTCCCTCATGAGTCGCGATACCAACAGCCACTATGCGATCGATCAGCATTCCTTCACTGAAATTTCTGCGACCGGCCACGACTCCGGTTTGAGGGTCGGCCTCCACAACATCGCGCAAAGTGCGGTTTTGCGAATCAGATTTGATCGTCCACGTACCACCGGGCGCTACTGCGGGCATGATCTTAACTGGTGCCGCCAGACCTAGTGACCCAGCCAGGGGAACAAGCCGGTTGAAAGCCAAATAAGCGTCAATGGACGGATGGCGCATCGTACGCTCAACGTGCTCGGCGTGCTCCATACCAGGCATGTCGGACATATCTGCCATCGCGTTCAGGCTATTGCTGTTCATGGCGGCGCGCGCCGCAAGCTCTGATTCGCGGCCCGTTGTCCAGTCCTGGTGTGCCACCGCCGTGCCTGTCATCTGGCGGACGAGCTTCAAATAGGCTCCCCACCCGTTTGCCCAGGGAAGCCCGGTCAGAATCAGGAAAAGCGCAAAGGCCGAGACCCACACGCCCGAAACCGCATGGATGTCTCGCCAGAAAATTCGTGACCCTTTCCCTACGCGCACCCAAATAACACCAGCAAGCTTTTCCGTCTGCCCCGGCCACCAGAGGTACAGGCCAGTAAGTAGCAGAACAATGGCCCACGAAGCGGCCAATTCGACCAGGTAAGAGCCCCACCGGCCCACAAGCAACTGGCCATGCATGTGTGCCAGAAGGGTCATGGGTCTGTAGTCCTCATTGATGATGTACAAAGCCTTTTTTGTCACGGGATGCACATAGACGCGGAACTCCTCGCTGCCGACGCCCACCACAACGCGCGTCGCCGCGTCCGGGTTCGGAGGAAGCTCGTAGTAGTGGAGGCTGGAGCCTGGAACCGCCGTTAGGGCCGCGCGCGCAATCTCTTCCGGCGTCGCTCTGACGCCCTCAGGCTGCAGGTGGTCGTAGGAACGGTCCAGCCAGCGCTCTATCTGCGGCCGAAACAGATAAATGGATCCCGTAATCGACAGCCAGATAACAAACGGAATGCAAAAAACACCCGCATAGAAATGCCAGCGCCAGATAGCGCGGTATAGACGCCGGCTCTGTTCGTCGGCTTTTCGTTCTATAAGTTCTGGCACGCTGTTCCTGTGTTTGAAGGGGCTAAACGTGATTGGTTTTGAGATGCGTTCAGAAGCGATCCGCCAGCAAAGCCAGAGCACGCAAAGTCAGGAGATCAATCGTCCCTTGAAGTAAATCAAGCTTTCCAATGTAGACATTCTAGCCGCTTATCTGGTCAATATGTCTACCATGACAATGCGGCAAATTGTCGCACTAGCCGACCATTACCTGTATCCAACTCGACCGGATGATCAACCTCAACCTGCGCTGAACGGCAAACTCCGGAATTCGCTCTCGGAGATTACTCCTCGAAGTCCTCATCGCCCTTTAGCCCTCAAATTGCTCCAGTACTAAAGTTTAGTCACAGCTCGAAAAAAATTATTTTCGCCCCTAACTAGCACATTCAAAACAACTTATAAGCTAACACCGTAACTCGCGGTTCGTTTTTCGACCCTCGTCTGGTAGCGTCATATCAGGCTCGCACGGCATTTCGCCGCTGCGGGCCATTTCTATTTCTAAAGGACCAAATCCAATGTCAACGCAACCGATCTCCGAAGCCCAACTCGCTGCTAACCGAGCCAATGCCCAACTCTCTACCGGGCCTATCACAGAAGCAGGCCGCGCCACCTCTTCCCAAAACGCCACCAAACACGGCCTCACCGGCAAAATTGCCATCCTGCCGGGCGAAGACCCCGCCCGCTTTCGAGCCATGCTGGACATGTGGGGCGCTGTTTATCAGCCCGGCAATGACTATGAACGCAGCTTGGTCGACTCTATCGTCAGCTCCGACTGGCGGCTGGGACGCATCAAGAGGATCGAAGGCGCCATCCATGCAAAAGGCCAAATCGAGTTTCAAGGTCAGCACCAGGATCAGCCGGAACTAATCCGCCAGACGTTAATCCTAGCGGACGTCTATCTCAAATACGAAAAGCAACTCAAAAATCTCGCCTTGCAGGAAAGTCGCCTTCGTCGCTATATCGAAAAAGATAAACAAGCGTTGGAGGAAATGCAAGCCCGCCGCTTCCAAGCCCAACGAGCCGAAGCCGAAGCCGCTGCCGCAGAGGCTGCCAGAGTCGCAGTGAAAGCTCAACCACCATCCACACCCAACCAAAATGGCTTCGTTTTTTCAAATGTGCAAAACCAGCCTGCCAACCCACAGTCGAAGCTCGCACCTACCTCTGTAAACGCAACCAACAATCAACAACAACCAGTTGCGAATCAGGCAACAGGAGTCTAACCCGCCAAGAATTCTTTCGAACAGATAAAGCACATGAAGTCAGCACCCGTAATGCGCCTGCCAGCGCCGCAATATGAGACTCTTATCTGGAGATGAGTGAGAGAAAATTCGAACTGGTCATCAGCGACATCGGCGGGGTTCTAGGCACCAACGGTTGGGACACCGCTCTCCGTGCCAAAGTAGTGCAGCAGTTTCATCTGGACGGGGTAGAAATTGATAAGCGTCACCTGTTGATGTTCGATAGCTACGAACGCGGATTCCTCACGTTGGACGAATACTTGGAGTATGTTTTCTTTTCCGAGACGCGCCCTTTTTCGCGCGGCGAATTGAGGGACTTCATACTCGCGGGATCTGTTCCCTGGCCTGAAAACATCGAACTGTTTCGTCAGGTGAAAGTCGCCAATCATGTCAAGTTTGGTTTGGTGAGCAACGAAGGGCAGGGCATCACAGAGTATCGAATGAATAAGTTCGGTCTGCGCGCTGTCGCAGACTTCATCGTGGTTTCGCACTGCGTCCACATGCGAAAACCGGATGCTCAGATCTGGAAACTAGCTCTAGCCATGGCTCAACTAACACCTGAGCAAACTGTCTATGTTGATGACCGCAAAATGTTCGTAGATGTCGCGGCGAACCTCGGCTTCACTGCCTTTCAGCATGTTTCGCTGGAAGAGACCCGCCGCAACTTCGAGGATTTAGGGTTGCTTACTTTAGAAGACTATTGACCGTGTCCCAGTTGACGATGTTCCAAAACGCCGTGATGTATTCCGGTCTACGGTTCTGATACTTCAAATAGTAGGCGTGTTCCCATACATCCAGCCCCAGAATCGCGGTTTTGCCTTCCATAATCGGCGAATCCTGGTTCGCGGTAGACGTGATCTCAAACTTGCCTGCGGCGTCTTTCAGCAGCCAAGCCCATCCCGATCCGAAGCGGCCGGTTGCGGCTGCCGTGAACTTCTCTTTGAAAGTGTCAAAACTGCCAAAGGTCCCGTTGATGACATTGGCAATCTCGCCCTGCGGTGCGCCGCCCCCTTTGGCGGACAGTAAAGTCCAGAACAACGAATGGTTCGCATGGCCGCCGCCATTGTTTCGAACTGCCGTCTTGATGCCTTCCGGCACGATCGCTAAATGATTGGCCAGCAGTTCCTCAAGCGACTTCGACTGCAGATCAGGATGTGTCTCAAGAGCCTTGTTCAAGTTCGTTACATAGGCGGCGTGATGCTTGCCATGGTGAATCTCCATGGTCTGCTTGTCAATGTGCGGCTCAAGTGCGTCGGAAGCGTATGGTAACGCTGGTAGTGTGAATGGCATGATACTCTCTCCCTAATTGGATAGCACTTTGTAGACTGAGACTCCAGCGGCGATTGTTTCCTTAATCGAAAGCACGAACTTTTCCGGGTCCCAATCGAACAAAACCAGATCGGCTTTTTGCCCAGGTGCTACTCCGCGCTGCCGCCCCGATATTCTTCCCAAGCGCGCCGGATTCTGTGTGGCCATTAAAACAGCCTCTTTCAATGTGAAACCCGCCAATGCAACTGTATTGCTGATCGCCTTGTCCATGCGCAAGGCCGACCCAGCCAGTCTGTTTCCGCCGCGCAAGACAACGCTACCGTTTTCCTTTAATTCAACTTCCACTTGGCCCAACTTGTACGGACCGGGCGCACACGTCGCCGGAGCGACCGCGTCGGTAACAAGCACGCAGTTCTCAACGCCCTTCGACCGTATGGCCGCCGTAACGAAGTGTGCGGGAATATGGATGCCGTCCACGATAAAGCTCGGCGACAGATAGGGATTCGCCAACTGATCCCAAATGTAGTTCTGCGTCTTATGCAGTTGCGCATGAGCGGCGTTTCCCAAGTGGGTGGACATGCGCGCGCCTGCATCCACCGCCGCTTGAATCTCGTCCGAAGTAGCCTTTGTGTGCCCCACGCTTGCCACCACGCCGTTGCGCACAATATCGCGAATGTATTCAGGCGCTCCCGGCCACTCCGGCGAAACGGTAATCAGTTTCACCATGCCGTCAGCCGCCTCTTGCCAGCGATGAAACTCGGCTATATCGGGTGGCCGGATGTGTTCCAAAGGATGTGCCCCACGCGGACCATCTTCGGGTGAAAGGTGTGGTCCTTCCACGTGATACCCGGCTATCGCGCTCGCTTCCGGCTGATCGTTCCGCTCCAACTCGCGCAGCGCTCGCGTCAAGGTCTTTAACGAACTGACTATTCGCTCTTCCGATCCGGTAATCACAGTCGGAAAGATCTTCGTCACACCGGTCTTGAACTGGGCTTGTATCGACTTCGCAATGTCTTCAGTCGTAGACGCCGGGTTGTTGTAATCCACGCCCGCAAAGCCGTTTACCTGCACGTCGATGAAGCCCGGCGCCAGATACTGGCGAACGTCACCCGGATTCAATAAGTCGTCCACCGCGCGAATGACGTAATCTTCCGTCTCCACGCGCGTCACTTCACCCGTTGAAACCAATCGCCCAACCAACTCAAGCTCTGATGGCCGCAACATTATTTGTCATCCTTGTTTTTTTCACAGCTTACGCACATGCCCTTGCGTCTAAAGTACTGGCAGAATTGGAACATAAAACGTGTTGAAAACCCCTATACACGCCTGTCGGAAGGGTAGCCAACGCAGGCGAAAAATGCCACACTCATTGAAGATCCGGCGCGAGCGTTGAGATCGGCAGGTAATCTCGGGGGAGGTGGCTGCAGGTTGTGATGCTCGCGCTAGGTTGTTTCGAGTCACTTACGAATTCAATCTTGGGCCCGTCACTCCACTGGTGATGAACCCATAACGCGGAGCAGGAATCAGACCTCGTCAGTTCTCCACTAACTGACTATGGAGGCGGTTTCTGCTCCGTTTGTCTTTCCTGTTTCCTAACGAACGCCAGCCGGTTCCGGAACATTCGTGACCAGCGTCAACCACCCGAATTCATCTTTCGCTTTTCCATCGACGATATCGAAGAAGCGCTTCTGAATCTTCTCCGTAATCGGTCCGCGATGTCCGCTGCCGATAGAAATGCGATCCACCGACCGTATCGGTGTTACTTCCACTGCTGTTCCGGTAAAGAAGATCTCGTCAGCGATATACAACAGCTCGCGCGGAACAATCGTCTCGACAATCGGTATTCCCAACTGGCCGGCGATCTTCAGAATCGAATCGCGCGTGATGCCCGGTAGCACGCTGGCTCCTAGCGGCGGCGTCAGCAACTTGCCGTCCCGAATTACAAAGATGTTCTCTCCCGATCCTTCGCTTACATAGCCCGATGCATCCAGAGCGATCCCTTCCGCATATCCGTTCGCGGCGGCTTCCATGCGGATCAGTTGCGAGTTCATGTAGTTCGCGCCCGCTTTGGACAGCGCCGGCAAAGTGTTCGGCGCAATGCGCGTCCAGGAAGAGATGCAGACGTCAACACCATCGTTGATCGCCTCTTCGCCCAGATAACGTCCCCAAGGGAAGCAGGCAATATACGTTTCAATGGGGTTGTTCTTTGGCAGCACACCTACGTCGCCATAACCTCGCAGGATGATCGGACGGATGTAACAAGCGTTGACCTTGTTTTCCCGGACCACCTCAATCATGGCCTTTGTTAGTTCGGTGCCGGTGTACGGAACCTCAATGCGATATATCTTGGCGGAATCCAGCAGGCGGCGCGCATGCTCGGGCGCCCTGAAAACAGCCGGTCCTTGATCTGTCTCGTAAACACGAACACCCTCAAAAACCGAACTGCCATAGCTAACGACATGAGAAAGGACATGAATCGTGGCCTCGTTCCAAGGAATCAGCCGGCCGTTATGCCAAATTTTCTCAGTGGTTTGCAACATTGCAACATTATATCGAAGGTGTTGCCATTCGCTTGTTCCGCTGCCGCAGCGATTCCAGCTTCTCATCCACTGATTTATGGACGAAAAAGCGCCGGTTGCAATCGCGGCATCGATAAGGAACCATGCCCGTGAATCCCATCAGCGCATCCCATAACCCGCGCCGATGCGATCTCCGAAGCCTCTCCGATTTGCAGGACGGACACATTACCTTTAGGTACAGATTAATGGATCTGCGAGGATTTCGAAAGTCTAGTACTGACCATACGCCGAAGTATGCTACCTTACCTTGGGTGTTCGATCAAAAACGCCAGTTCCTCGCGTCAGCCGTCGGCCAAAAGGCTCCAGATTTCACTCTCGTCTCCGAAGACGGAAGCAGCGTTAGCTTAAACCAATATCTCGGCCAATGGGTTGTCCTCTATTTCTATCCGAAGGACGCCACTCCAGGCTGTACCATCGAAGCTCATAGCTTCCAGCGCGATATCGCCAAGTACCAGGATGGTAACGCCGTCATCCTGGGTGTCAGCGTCGATTCCGCCGACAGTCACAAGGGCTTTTGCGCTAAACAAGGTCTCACTTTCAAGTTGCTGGCGGACACAGAGAAGAAGGTAGCCCAACAATATGGCTCCCTTCGAAACTTCTTAGGATTTAAGGTCGCGGCGCGTAACACGTTTCTCATCGATCCAACCGGAAAGATCGCCAAAGTCTGGACAGCCGTAAACCCAAGTCAACACAGCAGTCAGGTACTGGCTGCCCTCCAGGAGTTACAGACAAAAACTTAGAACGCGTATAAACTGGTTATCGCCATGGAATGGACTCCGGACAATTCGAATCAGGATATTGAAGACCGCAGAGGGGAAAGCGGCGGTGGTAGCGGATTTGGTGGTAGCGGCTTCGGTTTGCCGCATTTGGGCATCGGTGGCCTGCTCGTTGTCGGCGCTTTGAGCCTCGTGTTTCATCAGAACTTCTTCGCGTTACTATCCGGTGGTGGCAGCGGCCAAGTCTATCAAACTCAACAGCAGGTAGCTCCAACGCAAAGCGCTGTTCCTGCAGGTCAGCAAGATAAGGAATTCCAGTTCATCGCCTTTGTCTTGCACGATGTGCAGAACTTTTGGCAAAAAGCCCTTCCCGAACAAGCCAATGTTCAATATCGCCATGCGACTTTGGTGACGTTCCGCGATTCCACCCCATCCCCATGCGGCATGGCTGGCGACGCTACGGGTCCGTTCTACTGCCCGGGAGATGAAAAGGTTTATCTCGACTTCGGATTCTTCGACGAGTTGAAAAATCGCTTCGGCGGCTCGAACGCCGAATTCGCTCAGGCGTATGTTGTTGCCCACGAGCTTGGCCATCACGTCCAAAAGGTGCTTGGTATCGAAAGCAAGGTCACGCAACTAGAGCAGCAGAACCCTTCCCAAGCAAATCCGCTTTCTGTTGACGTTGAATTGCAAGCCGATTGTTTGGCAGGCGTTTGGGGATACTCTGCGCAACAACGAGGCATTATTAACGCCACGGATATTCAGGCTGCCATGAGTGCTGCCGCTGCCGTTGGCGACGATCGCCTCCAACGCATGGCGACCGGTCATGTTAGTCCCGAAAAGTTTACACACGGGTCTGCCGCGCAACGCACGGAATGGCTGCAAAAAGGTCTAAGCTCTGGCCAGATCAGCTCCTGCAATACTTTTAACAGCCAGCAATAGATCTAGCTCTTAAACAAGCCGAATTCGGAAATCATTTCAGGCGCAGATTTGCCCGTGACAGTCAGTCTGATTCGATCACTTGTTACTGGCGTCTTCGATTTTAGAATGCGGCACATGCCAATGCTTGTTCCCGTTCCGAAAGTGGACCATCCGCTCCCGTTCGAGTATTCGACCGAAAATGCATCCACGCGTTGCCCATAGCGAATATCCTCCCGCAAGCGAACCAAGTCAAACGTCTCACGCTTCGGCAGAGTTAACGTCAACCCTTCCATACGTGCCTTAGCGGCCAAGTTCGTTCCGAAAATCGACCGCATCCGTTTCCCGAATTCGCGCAACGATGCCGAATCGCTTTCATGCAGCAAACCACGCCGATCTGGCGGCACGTTCAGCAGGAAGCTAGCGCCTCGGCCAACCGAGACTAAGTAAAGTTCAAACAACTCTTCCGGCGTTTTGACTTTTGTGTTTTCGGCTTCGTGCCAAAACCAACCAGGGCGAATCGAAACATCGCATTCCGCGGGCATCCAATACTTCCCATTGCGCGTACCCGAGTTCAACTCGCTTTCAACGACATCTCCCGGCATTGGGTCACCACCTTCGGGCGAGCGCGGCGTAATCGTCGCCCAGCATGGATCACCCGCAATACCTTTCTCATTTCCTACCCAGCGAATGTCCGGCCCAACATCACTAAAGCGGCAGGCGTTCGGTTGCAGCTCGCGCTCCAACCGCCACGTATTTGCCCAATCGTAATAATGCAGCTTGTCGATGGTTCGTGTTTCTCTAGCGCCGCCGTAATACCCACTGCCGCCGTTTGCGCCATCGTGCCAGATTTCGAATATTTCGCCGTAATTGGTCAGTAATTCGCGCATTTGCCGCCGATAAAGCTGAATGTATTCAGGCTTGCCGTAGGTGGCTTGGTTTCTATCCCAAGGTGACAGATAGACACCGAACCTAAGCCCATGCCGTCGCGCCGCCTCGGAAATGGCTTTGACCATATCGCCCTTTTGGATGCGATGTTCGGTGGTCTTTGTCGGCCAAAGACAGAAACCGTCGTGATGCTTGCAGGTGAGAATAACGCCCTTGCTGCCCGAATCGCGTAGTGTTTCGCAAATGGCATCGGCATCAAAAGCGGTGGGATTGAAAATGGCCGGATCTTCATCACCGTTGCCCCACTCGCGGTCGGTAAATGTGTTGACCGTGAAGTGAAGAAAGTTGTAATACTCCAACTTGCTCCAAGCCAATTGCTGTTGCGAAGGCTTGGCTCCGGAAGTATCGAATGCGGCAACTGCTGCCGCGCTGGTTTGCAGAAACTCTCGACGAGAAACATTCATTTGAATCTCTATCAGCTTATCTATGACAAAATGTCGAGTTGCGGAACCCTGATTTGTGGGGACATCTGGCTGGTCGCTACAGCCAGGTGAAACCCAGAAAGTTGCTGGCCCTGGACGGCGGCGGCATTCGCGGCTTAATTACGTTAGGCTTTCTGGCTCGTATTGAGCACTTGCTTCGGGAAGCCCGTCAGGCCGACAGTTCGTTTCGTCTGTGTGACTATTTCGACTACATAGCCGGCACCAGCACAGGCGCTATCATCGCCGCTTGTCTGGCGCGCGGAATGTCCGTCGCCGAAATAAAAGACTTCTACGTCAGCGTCGGACCGCAGATGTTTCAAACATCCAAGCCATGGGACCGTCTTTCCACCTTATATAAGGCTGGTCCGCTTGAAGCAAAGCTGAGGGATATCTTCGGCCCCGCGAATTTGCTGCCGGAACATCTGCGTTGCCTGATGTTGGTCGTTACTCGCAACGTGACAACCGACTCGCCTTGGCCGCTGTCATCTAATCCCGAGGCAGCCTACAATGATCCGGCTCGGTCAGATTGCAATCTGCGTATTCCTTTATGGCAGTTGGTTCGCGCTAGCACCGCGGCACCCATTTTCTTTCCACCGGAGAGGGTCACTCTAGGCGAACGCACCTTCACCTTCGTTGATGGTGGGATTACGCCTTACAACAATCCGGCTCTCTTGCTGTATCGAATGGCAACCCAAAAGAGCTATCAGTTGACTTGGCCACAGGGCGAACGGCAACTTCAACTGGTTTCAATTGGCACCGGCGCAGCAGATCATCCGCTGTTTAAGAGCAGCGGCTTCATTCCCGGCACATTGGCTTCTCTGCCGGGCACCTTAATGTATGGAATTCAAGTCGAACAGGATTTGAATTGCCGTGTGATTGGCCGCTGTACTCACGGCGATGTCATAGACCGCGAAGTGCGGGATCTTACCTGCCGAGATATTGCCGATACTTGTTCAATCGATCAATGGTTAGCTGCTCCGCACGTGCCGTTAGACAAAGATTTAGGACGTGCCTTTTTATACTCGCGCTATAACGCCGACTTGTCGCAAGAAGGATTGAATTGCCTTGGCTTATTTGACGTCAGGGCAGACAGAGTGCAAAAGATGGATGCGGTAGATCAAATTGAAAACTTGATCCGCATAGGAACCGAAAGTGCCAAGAGCCAAGTAAGCCTTCAGCACTTCGGCAGCTTTACTCATATCTAAGCGCGGTGACTGGATCCAGTTTGGCAGCTTTGCTCGCTGGCCAAATGCCGAAGAACAGGCCCACTCCGACAGATACGCAAATACCCGCAATCGCGGCCCAAGCTGGGACTTCCGTTGGCAGCGACGGAAAAACCAATTTGCTAGCCACGGCAATCAGCCAGCCCAAGCCTAAACCAAGAATGCCCCCCAAGCCCGTTAACACCGATGCCTCCAACAAGAACTGGGTGACTATATCGGAACGGCGAGCGCCAATCGCCTTGCGAATTCCAATTTCGCGCGTCCTCTCCGTTACCGAAACCAGCATGATATTCATCACGCCGATGCCGCCGACCAAAAGGCCTATCGAACTGAGTACAATCATCACGAGGAATGTGACCGAAGTAATCTGCCGGAACTGTTCGATCATTTGAGCGGCAGTAGCCATATCGAAATCGTCTGGCTTGTTCGTTCCAATATGCCGCTGAATTCGTATAATCGTCCGCACTTGATCCATCGCGCGCGGAACTTGGTTATCCATCGCGGTCACACTGAATGCCATGTCCTTGGAGTTGGGATACATCTTCTGCATGGTGAAGAAGGGCAGAAACACCCGCTCATCCGAACTGTCGAAGAAGGTCGTCGTTGGACGTTTCATCGCGCCGATGACTTCCATTTCCTGGCCATCAACCAAGATGCGCTTCCCAATTGGGTTCTCTTCGCCAAAAAGCTTTTTCTGCGTATCCGCGCCAATCACGGCCACAGGTTCGTGGTGCTTGTCTTCAAAATCGGAAAAGAAGCGGCCATCGTTCATATCTACTTGACCCGATTCGGAGAAAATGGCCTCAACTCCCCGCAATTGGGTGTCGTAGATTGCGTTGCCTTTGTATTTCGTCACCACTATGTGGTTGGACCACATCATCGCAGACGTTTTGGTGCAGGCGACACAGTTGTCGCGAACGGCAACCGCATTTTCATACGTGAGTTCTTTTCGCGCGCGCTGCTCCGGCGTCAGGTCGGAGGTCTGAAAAGCCGGCTCGCGAGAAACAATGATCGTATTAGGCCCAAAGCTTTTCAAAACGCCAGTGACTGCGCCGTCAAAACCAGTCAGAATCGCGCCCACGCCAATGATGGTACCGGTGCCGATAATGACGCCCAGCATGGTTAAAAGGCTGCGAGTCTTATGCGCGCGAATGGTGTCGAGCGCCAGCATGGAGTTGTTTCGAAAGCCCAAGAAGAAGTTCATTATTAGTCTGCTCTCAGAGCTACGATCGGGTCCAGTTTGGCAGCTTGTTGCGCCGGATAAATACCAAAAAACAGTCCTGTCGCGGCCGATAAACCAACCCCCAAGACAATTGCTAAAAACGGCATAGCCATCGGCAAAGGCGTCGCATTACGAACTACAACCGTCAAAATGTAAGCGATGATGACGCCGAGTAAACCCCCGATCGATGCCAGTAGAGCCGATTCCACCAGGAATTGATTCAAGATGTCTTGCCGCCGAGCGCCTAGCGATTTGCGAATGCCAATTTCATGTGTCCGCTCCGTAACCACCGCAAGCATGATGTTCATAATGACGATGCCGCCCACAACCAAAAAGACCGATACAATGCCAAAAGCCATGCCTGAGATGGCTCCGGTAAGTTGTTGCCACGCGCCGGATAGCGTGTCAGAAGCCATCATGCCGAAGGTGTCTTCCTGGCCTGGAGTCAGGTGGCGATACGCTCGCATCAGCACGCGTACTTCATCTTCAGCCTCGCTGATATGGCTCGAATCGGCCGCTTTGGCGAACATCTGGATTTCGCCACGAACGCCATAGGTCTTGAAGTAAGTGAAGAGTGGGACGAATACAAATTTGTCCTGGGACTGTCCGAAGACGCTTCCTTGCGCCTTGGCGACACCCACTACTTCATACGGAACTCCGTCAACTTGAATAGTCTTCCCAATGGGATCTGAAGTGGGGAAGAACTTGTCGGCCAAATCGTGACCAATAAATGCCACCGGGGAGTGCCGCCGCACTTCTTCATCCGTAATAGCTCTCCCTTCGCCCACTTGAATATTGCTCAGAATAGGCATATTGGCCGTGATGCCCTGCAGATCGACTTGTGACATGGTTTCGCCGCCATGCCCGACATTCACGCTTCGCCAAGTTTCCATGCCAATGTCACTTACCAGGCGAATATGTGCCTTGACAAAGTCGTATTCCTCCGGCTTTATCACCGGATTGCGACGCTGCATCTCGAGGAATTTTTTGGGGTCCCAGGTGGTCATGAAGGCGATACGCACAACGCGAAAGCCATCCGAGCCCATATCCGACAGCTTGGTCGCAATATAGACGTTCATTCCGTGAACAAACGACATCACGGCGATGAGCGTACTGGTAGCGAGGATAACGCCTAATAGGGTCAAAAAACTGCGCAGTTTGCTTTTGCTGAGCGAATCGACGGCAATTTTAGCCGCTTCCCAAAAGGAAGCGCGCGAACTGATCTTATTGGCCACAGGTTCTCTTAGAGTTTACGTGTTTGACATCGGGAACGTTCCCTTGGCTTAGTACTATTAGGGCATTGCTGTTTCGCTATTTAGCTGCCCGCTGGCGGCATCCGGGGCTGACATCGGAACGTTATCTCCGGTCAGGGCTGGGTTTGGAAAGCCGGGCGCGACGATTGTCAGTCTTTTGGGACGAGCATCTGAGCCGGTCTCGGGCAGCGCAAGCGCGCTGGGCAAAAACTGCGGAAGGCCACATGCTGACGGTGCTGGGCGCGGGTCCTTTGTTGGATTTGAACTCCGCCGCGCTTTCGCCAAAATTCCAAAGTTTTCGCTTAGTGGATGCGAATCCCTTGGTTGTGCCGAACTGGTCGCGCTTGAACAAGCCTGTTGAACCGGTGATCGCCGACATCACGAATTGCATGGCCGAATGGTGTGACAAGCTGCGCCGGTCGCGCAAGTCATGGAACGATACCTTGCAGCTTATTAGGGATTTCGGAGCCAATCCGGTCCAGGCTTACAACGCGCCGTCCGATGGCTTGATTTCACTGAACATTCTCAGCCAGCTTGAAGTTGGGTGGCAAGAAATGGCGGAGCCGGCGCTGGAAAAGCGTTTTGGGAAGAGCTTTGTTCGCCAGCACGAACAGGAATGGCTGGATGCTATTCGGCCAAGCTCAAGGATGTTGGTTGAACAGCACCTGGCAGCAATCGAAAGATGCCGCGCTGTTCACGCGCTGTTGATTTGCGACCTGGAATACGTGGAGTACACCGGCCGAACATATAAACATACCCAACATGAAGCGCCGCCGATGGAGTGGGCCGACGGAAAGTGGGCGGCGGGTGCGGGAATTCATTTCGAACTCATTCCAGCGCTTGAATCTGTGTGGCTGGACCAGGAATCGTTTGCACGCTGGATGCCTTCGTACCGGTTAGATTGGCACGATTCCTGGCTCTGGCATATTGCACCGAACGGAACAGAAGAGAGCGACTATGGGCAACTGCATCGTGTTGGAGCGTTTGCGCTTAGCTTGCAGGACCATTGACAGTAATGAACTCGCTTGAATAACTTCTGCCGATGTGAAGATGTTTCACCTGGAATAACAAGGCTCCTTCCGCTTCATCGCCGTTGCCACGGGCTTGGATGGCAGGCGCTACCGAACCGATACCACGTCCACGTCCTCGCCCGCCGCCGCTCGGATAACCCGGGACGAAACCAGGTACAAAATGGTGCATGGCTTCGCAAAGGTAAACTTTATTGCCACTGATAACACTATTGAATTTGATGGTGAGATCGACTTCGTGTTCGGGTTTATAAATGATGATGAATTTTGTTAGTGTGCCATGCAACTGAGCACCGTGCAGAATTTTTTCGCCGTTCTTCAGCTTAATGTCGTTGCGCAGAATGGCATCTACGGGCAGGCCGGAGTACGCGGTATCTTCATCGATGTCGGTGGCGAGATTGATTCGAAGAATCAGACCTGCGGGAACAACTGTGGACGAAAGTTCTAAGGGCTGCGACGAGGCCGTTGGTTTGTCGTCCACGTCGAAGCTGACGGTTGATTCGCCGCGGTATTCGTGACAGCTTGTAAAGCTTGCTTTACTTTCTGTGAAAGTTCCGTTACGACCGGCCATTAGAAGGTTAAACGAGGCGGGCAGAACCGATTCATGGTCTGCAATCTTCGCTGACTGGTAGATCAGTTTGGTTTCGGCGGAACAGATGTTTGTTTTTGGAGAAAGGGTTTCACCGTCAGCAGTCACAGTCAAGGAATGAAGTTCAAAATTATCTACGCGCGCGGTGAACGACCCGTGGAAGGATGCGAGTTCTTCTCCGTTGACGGCTTCCACTTCGTAATGACTCGAGGCCAGCGACACTTTATAGTCAAACAGAAAGAGTTCTAGGCCATCAGCCTGAAGCCGTCCGCGGAAGGTAAAGAGCACACCTCGCTCGCCGAAGATATTCCGCAAATAACCACTGAATCCGCCAGATGAAATCGGTCCGTCGCTGACGACGTCTTTAAGCGTTGAAGCCGAGAACCGTTTCTCACCGTGCCAGGAATAGATTTCGCCGCCGCTAGAAACCGCGACGTCCAGCTTCAGGCGGTCTTGCACATGCAAGGGAATGTTTGGCAACACCGGTGGCTGATGGCAAGCAATCTCTGGGCTGACTGGTACGTAATAAAAGCGAGCCAGATCTTGCTCGCAGATGTAGTTATCCGATTTGATAATCGCGTCCTTGACGGAGCGTCCGATTTCGTGCAGGATATGCTGCGTGTCATCGTCGGCGAACAGAAGGACGGGGATCAAGAGTAACAGGGCTGGAGCGCACCGCATCACTTCAGTCACGTTATCACTTGAGGTATTGTCGATGCTGTGGCGAAGCAGGAAGAAATGCTGCAACAGGCGCTCGGGCTTCTCAAGACTGGGCAGACAAGCGAAGCGACTGAATTACTTCGCGCATTGATCGCAGCGGATAGTTCAAAGCCCGAATATCACCACGTGCTGTCGATGGCATTAAACGCTCAGCAAGATCAAGCGGGTGCGGCGAGGCACCTGGCGCAGGCATGGTACGGCTATGGTTGCAAAGAGACTGCCGCGAACGAATTTGCCATGGCGCTAAACAGTTTTTCGCACGCGCTGGACCTGGAGCCGGATTGGCTTGAGGCGCGGCACAATCTTGGACGTGCCCTGTACGAATTGGGACACGTTAGCGAAGCTTTTTTGCAGTTTCAGAAATGCGCCCAGATGAACAGGCCGGGCAGCGAGCATTCACGCGCCATGATGGCCGTCATCATTCCAGGCGTTCCCGAAGCCAGGAACGCCGCAATTTTGGCAATGCGAAAAGCTTGGGCAGAGCATGATCTGCCAAAGTTCGAAGCAACGCAAAAAACGGCGACTAAGAGCGCCCCGATTCGTGTAGGCTACGTGTCATCGTTCTTCCAACGCGATAACTGGATGAAGCCGGTTTGGGGATTGATCAATCAGCATGATCGAGAAAAAGTAAAAGTGCATTTGTTTTCCGATTGCGCGCCAACAGACATTCGGCATGGATATCATGCTCACCCAGACGATGTCTTCGTGGATACGTCTAACGCAACGAATGCTGAACTGGCAGCCACGGTTGAGCATCTGCAGATCGACGTGCTGGTGGATTTGAACGGTTACAGCAATATGCGACGGTTGCCACTGTTTACTCGACGCTCCGCGCCGGTTGTTGTTGGGTGGTTCAACATGTACGCGACGACGGGAATGGAAGGCTTCGACTATCTTATTGGCGATGCCGAGGTTCTGCAGCCAGGGGAAGAAACAGATTATTGCGAGCAGATTATTCGCGTTTCTGGAAGCTATTTGACTTTTGATGTTAACTATCCTGTGCCACCAGTGAAACTCAGAAACATGGAGCCGCGCGCTTTAGCGTTTGGTGCGTTAACTTCGCAATACAAGATTACGGATCAGGTAGTTGCGGTTTGGAGCCAGATCCTCAACGGATGCCCTGGAAGCACTCTGTTAATTAAGAACAAACAGATGGCATCCGTTAAGACGCAAGAGCATTTGGCGGCTAGATTTCAGAAGCATGGAGTCGCGAAAGAACGACTGAAACTACAAGGGCCAGCGCCACACTACGATTTTTTGCGTGCCTACGATGACATCGATATAGCCTTGGACACTTTCCCGTACAACGGAGGTACGACAACCACCGAAGCCATCTGGCAGGGCGTTCCGGTGCTGACGTTTTGGGGCGACAGATGGGCATCTAGAACAAGCGCCTCGATTCTAAGGACCGCCGGACTTGGAGAGTTTGTAGCGGCGGATTTGCAAGGCTATCCGGAAATGGCCATCAGACTGGGAAACGATTCCGGCACACTGGCTAGACTGAGCGGGCTGCGCAAAGAAATGCGGCAACGGCTACGCGGCTCGTCCGTCTGCGACACAGCAAATTTTGCGAAGCAGATGGAAGAGATTTACGCCGGCTTGCTCTCTTCGACATAGTCAGCGGGGGCCAACTCACGCGCACGCGCCAGCGCGGCTTCCACATGAAGGCAGATATTCTTGCGTCCCACATGGTCTGCGAAGTGCGTTTTGGAAATGAGATGTGCCGGTTGATTTCTGGCTCCGCAAATAAGAAGTGTGCGGCCAGAGGAACGCAGACGTTTCGAGAAGTCCTCCAGTGCATGGATACCCGTTGCGTCCAGCGCTGTCATATTCCGCAGGCGCAGAATGACCACTGGAGGAAGCTCGGAGATATCGCGGGTCGCTTCATCGAGCTTGTCAGTTGTCCCGAATAGGAATGGCCCGTGTATGCGCAGGATGCCCACATAAGGTGGGACGTCTTTATCTTGCAGAATATGTGGTTGGCCCAACTTGATGTAATCCTGCGTTACCAGCTCTACCGTGGTGGTTTGCGCGATGCGGTAGATGTACAGCAGCGCTGCAAGCACGATGCCGACCTCGACGGCAACTGTAAGATCGGCCAGAACGGTAAGCAAAAATGTCACTGCCCAAACGGCAATGTCGGCTTTGGATAATCGGATGATGTTGCCAATTTCGCGCCACTCGCCCATGTTGTAAGCCACGATGAATAACACAGCCGCCAGAGTTGCCAGCGGTACGAATTTTGCCAATGGCGCTGCGACCAGAAGGACGAGCAGCAGCGTAAGAGCGTGAATCATACCGGACACCGGAGTACGCGCGCCGCTGCGAATGTTAGTAGCGGTTCGGGCGATGGCTCCCGTTGCGGGGATGCCGCCAAAAAGCGGCGACGCAATGTTCGCCAGGCCTTGCGCTACCAGTTCGACGTTGGAATTGTGTTTGAGCCCGGTCATGCTATCGGCAACGACCGCGGATAACAGGCTCTCCACGGCGCCCAGAAGAGCGACGGTGATGGCGGAAGGAATTAGTGGAACGATATGGCTGGCCTGGAAAGCGGGAATTGCAAACTTGGGAAAACCTGTGGGCAAGCCTCCGAAGCGGGTACCAATGGTTTCGATAGGCAGCTTGAACAAAGCCACCAGTATCGTGGCTAAGAACATGGCGACGATGGAGCCGGGCACGCGCCGGCTGACGCGCGGCCACAGCAGGATGAGTAGCAGTGTGGACGCGGAAACGGCTACCGCAGACCAGTGAATTGTGGAAAGATTCGACGCGAGGACGGAGATTCGCGGGATAAATGCGCTCGGTACATTCGCAACCGACAGGCCCAAGAAGTCTTTGATTTGTGTGGAAGCGATCAAAAGCGCGATGCCGTTTGTGAAGCCCACGGTAACAGGGCGGGGAATGAACTTGACTGCTGCGCCCAACCCGGTAATTCCCATCAATAACAGCATGAGACCGGCCATGATGGTTACCAACGCAAGACCAGGGACACCGAATTTTGTTACGATGCCGGCGACGATGACGACAAAAGCTCCTGTCGGCCCACCAATTTGCGTGCGCGAACCGCCCAAGGCTGAAATGATTGCGCCGGCGACAACGGCCGTGTAAATTCCCGATTGCGGCGTGACGCCGGATGCAATACCGAAAGCCATGGCCAGCGGTAACGCGACCAGACCAACAGTGATTCCAGCAAGCAGATCGGCAGAAAACTGGTGAGAATTGTAATTGCGAAGGCTGCGCACCGATTCTGGCAGCCATTGTTCCGGTAAAAACACGTATTACTAGTTTAGCGGTCCAAAGCCGCGTATTGTTCTTCAGTTTGTAATACACTGGCTTGCGATGACGAACTCATTGAGGCTTGCCGGAGCGCTAGCGCTTTTGGCAGGTGTATGTCTGGCCGCGACAAAGCCACAGGTGAAGCTAAAAGACGGCAAATTGTTGGGTGTTTACGACGAGGCGGCGAAGGTTTATTCGTTCAAAGGCGTACCCTATGCATCGGCCCCGATGGGCGCTTTACGCTGGCAGCCACCCGTGCCTGAAGACGCATGGAAGGGTGTCCGAGATGCCAAAGAATTTGGCCCGCGCTGCATGCAAGGCAGGCTTTTCGACGACATGATTTTTCGCGATCCGGGACCTAGCGAGGATTGCCTCACGGTAAACGTCTGGACACCCGACATTTCAGGAAAACAGAGCCTGCCCGTTATGTTTTGGATACACGGCGGCGGATTTGTGGCAGGCGCTTCGTCGGAGCCGCGACAAGACGGAACAAATTTGGCGAAGCGGGGCGTGGTGGTGGTGAGTTTGAACTACCGCATGGGAGTTTTTGGGTTCTTTACGCATGCTGGGCTGAGCAAGGATTCAACACACCATGCTTCTGGCAATTACGGTTTGCTGGATATGGTAGCTGCGCTGAATTGGGTGCAGGATGACATCGCCGAGTTTGGTGGCGATCCGAACAAAGTGACGATATTTGGAGAATCCGCAGGGTCGTTTGCGGTAAGCGATTTGATGGCTTCGCCGCTGGCGAAGGGATTGTTTGCGCGCGCGATTGGAGAAAGCGGCGCGGCATTTTCGCGGACATCGCTGGAGGTGACGACGTTGGAACAGAGCGAAGAGGACAATGAGAAATTCGCAAAATCGATTGGCGAGCCAACACTGGGCGGTATGCGCGCGTTGCCTGCCGATAAGTTGCTGGACGCGTCATTAAAATCTAAGACCGCGCACTTTGGTCCGGTTGTGGATGGATACTTCCTGCCGGACTCGGTTCCAGAGATTTTTGCCGCTGGAAAACAAGCGCATGTGCCATTGTTGGCGGGTTGGAACCAGGATGAAGGTGGGCCGCCCGCAACCTCAAAAGCCACGGTAGAAAGCTTTACAGCCGATGCGCAAAAGGATTTTGGCGATCGTGCGAGTGACTTTTTGAAGGTTTATCCGGCGGGAAGTCTGGAGGAGGCGAAGGCATCGGCTGCGGCGCTGGCGCGCGACCAATTCATTGCGTTCGGAACCTGGAAATGGATTGAGGCGCAGGCGGCAACAGGTGGCGTCCCGGTGTATCGGTATTTATTTACGCACGTTCTTCCGGCACCGGCGAATGTGGGCGGAGCTTATCATTCGGCTGAGATTGAATTCGTGTTCGACAATTTGGCGAACAAGGATTTGAAGTGGCGCGACGAAGATAAGAAAGTTTCTAACGAGATGGCCGAATACTGGACCAACTTTGCCAAGACCGGTGATCCGAATGGCGCGGGTCTACCTAAGTGGCCGCAGTTCAAAGCAGCGGACGGTTATCAGGTGATGCACATTGACACTCAATCGCAGGCAATGCCTGAAGAGCATCGCAACCGTTACGAGTTTCTTTCTTCGGCTAAATAGGTCTGAGCAGGCGCAACTTCCACCAGGCAACTGAAAAAGGTCGGGCCTTGGCTAAGATCGGTTGGACGTTCTGAAGTGAGATGGTTTATGCCGACGTGGTTTGGCGCCGAACGGTGCCAGCGGACAGCGGGCGCGCGGACAACTCCCGGCTGGACATCGGTGCCGATTTCGGCAGTCAAATAGCAAGCGCCGCGATCATTGAAGATTTTTACCGGCGTCCCAGTGGCGATGCCTCGGGCTTGAGCGTCTGCAGGGTGGATGGAAAGGCGTGCGCTTTGCTTGTCGACCTCGCGTCGATAGCCAAACGTTGAATTCATGCCTTCGTCATTTTTGCTTGCGATCAGTTCAAGTGGGAATTTCTTGAAGAGGGCTGTGTCTCCGTGACGAGATTCCACGGGAGCTGAATAATCAAGATCTGAAGCGCCGAATTCAAATTTGCCTGAGGGCGTGGTAAAGCCGCCTTCAGCAAACGGAAAATTATCTGGCAGATTGACTTGGATAGAACGTTCAGCGTCTAGACGCTCAAGCGTGATTCCGTTCAGGTATGGCGAGGACGTGTTCAGTAAGGCGCGGATCAAGTCGTCTTCGGAATCGTTGAAACACGGTTCAGCGAAGCCCATGCGCTTGGCAAGCAGGCGGAAGATTTCAACGTTAGGCTTAGCCTCGCCTGCCGCCGGCAATGCTGGCCGAGCAAGTTGCACATGGTAGTGTCCGTAGGCTCGGTACAAATCAGTATGTTCCAGGAAGGTAGTCACGGGAAGAACGATGTCGGCAAAATCGGCAGTGTCGGTTTGCAACTGCTCCAGCACGACGGTGAAAAGGTCGCTGCGCCGGAAGCCCGCTGTGACGCGTGATTGATGTGGTGCCACCGCAGCCGGATTGGAATTGTAGACCACTATGGCCTTGACGGGCGGATTGTCGAGATCAAGAAGTGCATGGCCTAGTTGGCTCATGTTAACTAAGCGGGCTTCGCGACCTAGCGGGGATGAGCACTGAAGATCTGGACGTTCCAGGGCTGGGGAATTGAACTGGAAAGCGCCCGATGTGCTGAGCTGTAGGCCGCCGCCGGGTCTTTGCCATGCTCCTGTGAGAATAGGGAGCGCAGCGATGGCGCGGACAGCACTACCGCCACGGTCTGTTCGCTGGACACCATAGTTTAAGCGAATGGCCGCGGGCTGCAAGGTTGCGTAGGCGTGAGCCAGCGATTCGATGTCGTTAATCGGCATGCCAGTGAGTTGTGCGACCCGTTCTGGAGGGTATTCCGCGGCCAGCAATTGCAATTCGGCAAAGCCGTTTGCGTGCCGGCTGATGTAATCGTCGTCCTGCAAACGATCGCGAAGGATAATGTGAGCAAGGCCCAGAGCCAGCGCCAAATCGCTGCCGGGATTTAGTGCGAAGTGCTTGTCGGCCAATCGGCCGGTGCGATTCTTAACTGGATCGATAACGTAGAACTTGGCACCGTTGCGCCGCGCGCTGACGATCTCTGGCCAAAGATGAACATTGGTGCCGAGGATGTTCGCGCCCCAGGCTATGATCAACCGCGATTGTGCGAAGTGATCTGGCCGCATGCCGAGCCGGTTGCCTTGCGAGCGGTCGATGGCTAGACCGCCGGTAGAAGCGCAAATAGTTCGGTCCAGACGCGAAGCGCCCAGTCGATGGAAGAAGCGGCGATCCATGCCGGAGCCGTTAAGCAGGCCCATGGTTCCGGCGTAGCTGTAGGGCAGAACGGCCTCTGACCCATGGGCGCGTGAGATTTGTGTCAACCGTTCGGCAATCTCATCTAGTGCCGTGTCCCAACTGATGCGCTCGAAGCGGCCTTCACCCTTGGCACCCACGCGGCGCATGGGATAAAGCAAGCGCTGTGGATGATACTGACGGTCTAGATACTTCGTGACTTTCGCACAAAGAAATCCACGCGTGAATGGATGAGTTGGATCGCCCGCTAGTTTTGTGGCGTGACCGGTATCGTCGATCGTGACCAAGACCGAACATGTGTCAGGACAATCCAGAGCGCAGACGGAATGCTTTTTAGTTGGCATTGGCAGGCTTATGGAATTTCGATTGTGCCGCGCAAATAGGGTGCAGCGTAGCCGGCGATTTTCACTCGATCTCCAACCAGTTTGCAATGGAGTTCGCCGGTTCGTTTCGAAACTTGTCGAGCCAGGAGTTCAGTTTTGCCGAGCCTCTTCGCCCAATAAGGAATCAGAGTGCTGTGCGCAGAACCGGTTACCGGATCTTCAGGCACCCCTTTAGCGGGCGCAAAGAAGCGCGAAACAAAGTCGGATTGAGTTCCTGGCGCGGTGACGATGAAGCCAAAATGCGGAAGTTTGATGAGTGCGTTCATGTCTGGTGTCAGCGCTAAGACCTCGGCTTCGGTGGAGTAAACCAGGACGACATCACGGGCCGTCAAAACGTCAACCGGCTTTCCGCCGATTGCTGGAACGAGCGCAGGGTCGGGCCTGAAAGGCGCGGGCGGACGGGAGGGGAAGTCCATGGTGAGCAAGTCGCCGGAACGCGTAACTGTGAGTTCGCCGGATTTGGTGTCAAACGCGATGGTCTCGCCCTGCTGATTCAAATACCGAAAAAGGACGTAGGCGGAAGCGAGCGTGGCATGGCCGCAAAGATCTACTTCGCATCCGGGGGTGAACCAGCGAAGGTGATAGCGCGAACCATTGGGAACGAAATAGGCGGTTTCAGCCAGGTTGTTTTCAGCTGCTATCGACTGGAGCGTTTCATCCGGCAGCCAGCGATCAAGCGGAACAATAGCGGCAGGGTTACCCCGAAAAACGTGGCTGGAAAAAGCATCAACTTGGAAGATGGAGAGTTCCATCTACTTAGTTTAGTTGACGCGGAGGCGATGTTTTTCTTTAAGAACCAGTTCGTCGAAGATGGCTAGAACCTTCTTGCGGTAGGTATACATCTGCTTCAACGAGTCGCGGAAGTGTGCTTCGTAACGCTGCGGTTGAAGCCATTTCGTGAGCATTGGCCGCGGGACGTCGATGTCTCTGCGCAGCGAATCTGGCGAATGCCCACGGAGAAAGAGGCCATAAAACACGGCTGCTTCCCTTTGGGGGGCGAGGGGATCGAATTCTTCTCGACTCAGCATGTACCGAAACTCTTAGTTACTAATCGAAATTTGCAGACCGGAGCTTTATAGGAGGCCTTATGCAATCAGTCTAGCAACGGTGTCAAGTGTCTCACAAAAATTTGTAAGCCGGGTGAAAGAGGGATTCAAGGCGTGGTCGAGATACGCTCAATAGCAGATGAAAAATCTGGTTGACCTATCGAATCAGGTGGCTTTGATTACTGGTGCTTCTTCTGGAATTGGGGCGGCTTCCGCTCTTCTGTTCGGGGAGTTAGGGGCCAAAGTCATTGTCGGCTACTACAAGAATGACGTCGGCGCGGCGGCCGTTCTGGAAGAAATTACGAAGGCCGGTGGGCATGCGAAGGCGATCCGGGCTGATGTAAGGCAGGCAATAGAAGTTCGGCACTTGGCCAAGGAAGCTGAGGGCGCTTTCGGTCGCGTAGACATCCTGGTGAACAACGCCGGCTGGCTGGTGGAACGACAGTCACTGATCGAGATGACAGAGGAACGCTGGGATGAAGTCTTGGACCTGAATTTGAAAAGCGCGATGTTGTGTTCGCAAGCTCTGGCGCCGGGCATGGCGGAGCGCGGGCATGGTTCGATTATAAATATTGTTTCCATTGCGGGCCGGAATGGCGGTGGTCCGGGCGCGGGTGCTTATGCAACTGCAAAGGGCGGGTTAATTGCACTTACTAAGGCAATGGCAAAGGAGTTAGCTGGTCGCGGAGTGAGGGTGAATGCGGTTTCGCCCGGAGTAATTGATACACCGTTTCACGAGGTGTTTTCGACGCCGGACATGATGGCCAACTTTATAAAGGGCATCCCGATGGGCCGGGTGGGAACAGCGCGTGAGGTGGCGTCGGTGATTGCGTTTTTGGCGTCAGACGCAGCAAGTTACTTGGTGGGAGAGACGATTGAGGTCAACGGTGGACAGTTGATGCTGTGAAATGGGCCGCATAAAGTGTTGAAATTAGTTGTGGCCGGTGAACATTAATTCTTATTGAGAAGCCGGTTTGCCACCACTGGTAGGTGGAACTTTTGCTTGGTCGGAAAACGTCATGGTATGGGGGAGACTCGCGCTTTGAGCGAACAAAAATTGAGCGGCGACATTATTATCGGGCAGTTGCTGCGCAATATGGATCTGGGTAAGTTCGAGATGACATACTCAGTGTTGCTGCCGTGTGTGTTCACGGTGTATCTGAATCCGCGTGACCACGCAACTCTGTGCGGTGTTTTCGATTTGATCTTGGACGATGCCCGAAAGGCGCTGCGAGCGCGCGTGGCCGATATGAATGCGAAGCCGAGCGGGTTTTCGTTGACCCGCCGCAGCAAAACGCCGAAAGAATACAAGATTAGCTGCCGCGACTGGGACATTGAATTCCTGCCGGATGGCGAGGTGCCGCTTGGCGATGTGGAAATCCATTCCGAGCTGAGCGAGGTTGTGCAGCCGGGTTACCGCGGAACGAAAACGACGTTGATGGAGCGCGAACCAACGGCATCCGCGCCACGTAGCGCTGCAAACGATACAACTCCTAAGGCGGTTGAAGTCAGAGCGCACGAGCCGACAGTTTTTAAACGGCAAGATGTCGTGCATGCCGAACTTCAGTATCAGGATGAATCTGGCCCCCAGGTTTACCGTATGACGCAGAACAGAATTCGGATAGGGCGTGGCGGAGACGATTTGCCGATGGATGTGGCGCTTTATACGAATGATGAGGTTTCGCGCGAGCACATGAATGTCAGGCGCGACCCGGCAACCGGGAGTTATTTTGTAACGGATTTGAGCACGAACGGGACGTGGGTGAATGGCAAGCGTTTGACGAAAGGCGTGGAGCAGGCGCTGCCGGACGGCGCTGAATTGAACCTGGGAGAAGTTTTAGCTGTGCATTTTCAGGTGAAGAAGTGACTTTTCTGTATTTTGCACGTGTCCCATTTGTGTTGGTGTTCTTGGTGTTTGTTGTTGGGATGGTGGTATTCAACTGGGGCGCGAAGAAGCGCATTTAGGCGCCACAAACAAGAGCCATGAAAAAAGCCGTAAAATGGTGCGCGGGTTCAGCCACTGATCCAGGCTTGCAGCGAACCATCAATGAAGACCGGCTCTGGTGCGATGCGGCTCGTGGTGTGTTTCTTGTTGTGGACGGCTTGGGCGGTCACGCGGCGGGCGAGATTGCAGCGGCGGCGGCGGTGGATGTAGTGCGCCAGAATATTAAGCCCGACGCGCAAGATCTGGAAGACAATATCCGCAACGTAATTTGTGCCGCCAATAACGAAATCTATCGCTTGTCGGAAGAGAATGCGGCCTGGCGGGGCATGGCGTGTGTGATGACGCTGGCGGTGATGCGGGATGACCAAGCAGTGATTGGCCATGTGGGCGATTCGCGCCTTTACCTCTTTTGGAACGGCAAGCTTAAGAAGATAACCAGCGACCATTCGCCGGTGGGTGAACAAGAAGATCAGGGTTTACTCACCGAAGAGGAAGCTATGTACCATCCGCGGCGGAACGAAGTGTTTCGGGATGTGGGTTCGCTTCCGCGCCTGCGTGATGACGAAGAGTTTATTGAAATCCGCAAGATGACGTTTCGTGAAGACGCTGCCTTAATGCTTTGCAGCGATGGTTTAACGGACTGCGTTCCTTCGCCTGAAATAACTAAGATTTTGGAGCGGTTTGACGGCGATCCGGATAAGACAGCTCAGCTTCTGGTGGAAGCGGCGAATGGGGCTGGAGGCAAAGACAACATTAGCGTCGTGTTTGTGGCGGGCTCTGAGTTTGCCGGGGCTGAGTCGCAGCAGTCACAAGGTGCCAGATCGCGCCATGCGACCACACGTGCGCGCCTGGATTCCAATGGGGAAAAGAGCAAGAGCGGGATTGGAACTTGGCTGAAGTATTTTCTGATTCTTGTCATCGCCGTAGCGCTTGGCGTTGGTATTTGGCAATGGATCGAACATATGACCAGCGTTCCGCCGCGCCAATCTAAACCCGTCGTTGCCGAAGGGGGCCATGCGCATACGATTGACGTTAATTCGGCAGACGCGCGCGGCATTATTGATGCTTTAAGCACGGCCGTAAGCGGGGATACGGTGTTGGTGCCCCCGGGTGAGTTCTTGGGGCCGTTGCTATTGAAAGATGGGGTTTCCATCGTCGCGAAAGATCCGCGATCGACGGTAGTTCGAAGCGATCCTGCGGCCACCGCCGATGAAGGTATAGCGATTGTCGCGCGTGGGGTGCAGAAGAGCATCGTCAATGGACTCAGAATCGCCGCCGATGACACCCATCCATTGAAGACTGGAATCTTGCTGGTAGATTCATCGGTGGAATTGGTGAACCTGGACATCTCTGGCGCCGTTTTCTCTGGTATCCGGATGGAGGGCGTTTCAAATCCTCGCATTGAGGCGTGCTTCATTCATTCCAATGGCGGAGCAGGGGTTGCCATTGGCGATACTTCCGCACCAACGCTAGTTCGCAATCAAATCATGCAGAATGGGCTGATGGTGAATGCAGTACGTCCGGGCATTGAAATTGGTCCGGCTGCGAAGCCGCTTTTGGAAGGCAATCTGGTAAGTGGTAATGGCGCGGATGAACCGCTGAAGACCGGTCAGACTGAAACCGGGAAGCGAGGAGCGCACTAACGTGGTTCATGCCGGCAAATTCGGTAAGTACGAAATCGTTCGTAAGCTGAGCCGCAGCATGACAGATGTTTATCTGGCGCGCGAGCCGGGAATTCCGGAAGCCGGTGTACCCGGCAGGCAAGTGGTGCTGAAATTGATTGAAGAATCAGGCGATGATTTCACTCGCACAGCAATTGAAGCTGAAAAACGCGGCGCACAGTTGCAGCGGCAGTTGCACGCTCTAGACCACCGTATTTTGGAAGTCTACGATTTCGGCGAACAGGATGGAAGTTTCTTTGTTGCGTTGGAGTATTTTGAAGGACTTACACTGGCAGAACTCCAGATTCGCGAGAAACGTTTGGACGCGCGCCGGGCGTCCCGTTACGCGGCCGAAATATGTAGCCAGTTGCGCACTCTCCATTCCTTTGTTTCCGATCTGAACGGGCGGATGACGGCGGTGGTCCATGGTGACATTAAACCTTCGAACATTCAAATTGGCCTGAGGGACGAACTGAAGCTGCTGGATTTTGGCATTGCCAAGATGATTTCGGCGACACACAACTTGACCCGGCATAATTTGGGCAGCCCCAGTTATTGTTCGCCCGAGCGCCTCGCAAATTCGCAGGTGGATGTTCATTCCGATTTGTGGGCGCTTGGCGTAACGCTATTTGAGATGCTTTCGGGTTCGCCGCCTTATCAGGCGCAAGACACCCGACGCTTGGAAAATCTCATTCAATCGCGCCGGCCGCCGCGCGCGTTGCCGGATGATATTCCCGTGCCGCTGCGTGCCGTAGTCGCCAAGGCGCTAGCTGGAGACATCAACTTCCGTTACCATTCGGCTGCGGAATTTGAGCAGGATTTGCGGGCGTTTCTGGAACACCGGGAGCCGGTTGCCGCCTCGCAAAAAACATCCTGGGATGCAAATGCCACAATAGCTAAAAATGTTCCGCTATTGCCGGCACGGCCGAGCGCGAACCCGACCAGACTTAGCAACGCTCCGCAGTTGCCCGTTGCCAACGGTAATGCCACGAAGGTGACTTCTAAGCCGACAGTAATAGTCGCGAAAGGCAACTCTACGCTAGGCAAGGCAAGCGTGCCGAATGCCACAATCAAGCCGATCTCTAAACGAAGGCATTTTGATCTAAGTAATTTGGCGATTGCTCACCTAGCGGGGATTTTAGCCGGTTTGTTAATGCTGCTTCCGGTCTTTTATTACTACCGAATTGAAAAAGCTACGGCGCCGCTACGAGCAAAGCGCGATTATGCGCACGACACTTCTGGCGACACGCTGACGGCCGATTGGAACTTATATCAAGGTTTGAAAGACAAGAATTCCTTGCTCGGACCGTTTTCACCAGTTGGTTGGGCACAAACAAATTTCCGCGACAATTTGATGAGCGCCGGGGACAATATTCTGGACGGTTATCGTTCCAGTTCCGACACACGCTTGAGCGATTTTGATTTTGCGCGCGCGCGGCAGTGTTTCCGTTATGCGTTGGATATCGAGCCGTCGGACACGAAAGTTAAAGGCAAACTGGCGCTAACCGAAGGTTATTTGAATATGGTGAAGAATCCGCGGCGTCCGAAGGCGGACCTAAGCATTGACGATTTTCGGCAAGCGGCGTCCTATCTGCCAAAATCGCCGGATCCTCATCTGGGGCTAGCACGTCTTTATGTGTATGCGTTTCGCAATATCGGCGAAGCTATGCCGGAGTTTCAGCAAGCCATGAATCTAGGGTTCCAGTTGGGTCCACGTGAGGCAACGCAAGAAGCGGACGGGTATTTGTATCGTTCGGAGTGGGAATTAGGACAGGCGCGCAAAGTCGCTTCCAATAACAAGGAGGAGGCTGACAAGTGGCTGGACATGTCGAAAGCAGATTCCGACCGTGCGCGCTCTCTGTATGAGCCTCTGGTTGGATATTCAAACGTGAGCAGCAACCTGGAGCAGATCTATCAGGATCGCGCAGAACTCAACCGAATCGCCAGCGGCGACACTAGTACCGCCGCGAAGAAGACTGGATTTCGAAAATGGCAGTAACGCGTAGTTGGGAATCGGCTGTCTCGCCAAAGCGGCAAGCGTCGCCGTTCGATGCGCCAGTGAAGAATGTAGAACGCCGGCGTGAACTCTGGTGGCTTCTGGGCGCGTCCATTCTTGTGGCTTGCGGCTTGGCGACAGTCTTTGCAGCCAAAACGCAAGATTTCGGAGACACGCGGGCAAAGCTGGCTTCTGGTGAACTGCTGGATTTAAATTCGAATCCTTCAAAAGACGCGTTGGAGAAAATGCTGGTTAGGATTGATGATCCAGGTCAGCGCGCGTATGTTGCGGAACGGCTGCAGGAATTTCTGGCTACGCACGCGCCACTGCCGAATGTTGGCGCATTGTCGAGAATGCGGCTGACTGAAGCACAAGCCCAAGCAGATCCAAGGGCGCTGGCAATATGGCAAACGGCAATCGCCAACCGCAAGCCGGCACCCACGAGCGTTTCCTTGGTCCCGGTGGTGCGCATTAAGCAACTGGTGCTGGTTAGAGACCCAAAAGAGTTTCAACAGATCTTTGTGGAATGGACGGCTTTGTATTTGGTGGGGTTCTGGCTTGTTCATCTGCTTTGGAGGTTGCGCCGCTTTCGCGGAGACGGAACCCTTCTGCCCGCGCTGCAGCTGCTGTCTGGCATTGGGTTGATGTTGATGGTTAGCCTGCGGGACCCGCTGCGCGACACTCTGGAATTCAAGAAGTTTGCGTGGGGCTGCTTGGCTGGCTGCGCCCTAATGCTGCTGCCGGTGATTAAGCTGTTCGATTACCGCCGCTTTTCTAATATGATTTACACGCCGTTGTTAGCGGCGCTTGGTTTATTTGCGGCTCTTCTGGCGCTGGGTTCAGGACCTACGGGCAGCGACGCCAAAGTCAACCTGGGACCGTTTCAGCCTGTAGAGGCCATCAAGATCCTATTGGTTTTCTTTCTAGCTGCGTACTTCGCCAAGAACTGGGAACGGTTGCGAGATCTACATCAAAAGACACTTGTTCCGGGCTTCATGCGCTGGCTGGAACTACCGCGCATCGGTCACGTCTTGCCGGTGATGATCGGTGTTGCGAGTGCGTTGGTGATGTTCTTTGTGTTGAAAGATATGGGCCCCGCTCTGGTGATGGGCTTTGTCTTTCTGATCCTATTCGCGGTCGCGCGCGGACGTTCCGGACTCGCGATTCTTGGTTTATCCATCTTGATTATCGGCGTCGCCGTAGGCAATCACTTCGGCACACCGCACACGGTGGTGGAACGCGTCTCTATGTGGCTTTCGCCTTGGGGGAACGACGTGCGTGGCGGCGACCAGCTTGCCCATTCGCTTTGGGCATTTGCCACTGGCGGGCCATTGGGTTCCGGACCGGGATGGGGCGATCCAAGCGTCATTCCTGCCGGTCACACCGATCTGGTCTTGGCCTCAATTGCCGAAGAATGGGGACTACCGGGCGTTGTCTCTATTGCTCTGTTATTCGCGTTTTTGTTGAACCGCGGGTTTCGTATCGCTCTGCGGGCGCCGGACGAGTTTGGTCTGTTTCTTGGATTGGGTCTCTGTGCGCTACTTGGACTTGAGATGTTGTTGATCTCCGGCGGCGCGCTAGGAGCCATTCCGCTGTCAGGTGTTGTTTCGCCGTTCTTAAGTTCTGGCAATACGGCAATGCTGGCAAACTTCTTTATCTTCGCTGTGCTGGCTGGAATTTCAAATCAACCCTCGCCGGAAGCCTCGCATTCTGCCAGCCTGGTACCTATCTTTCGCCTACCCATGCGCGTTGTGGGCGCTGCATTCGGTTTGGCAGCCATCGCTCTGGTAACACGTGCGGTTGTCGTTGAAGCCATAGAAGACAAAGCTTTGGTCGCGCGAGACGCGCTTGTCTTTACGGCCGATGGGGTGAAACGTCCGGAACATAATCCACGATTGAATTTGCTGGCAGCCGAAATTCCGCGCGGCAATATCTATGATCGGAACGGCGTGTTGCTGGCCACTAGTAGTTGGGCCGAACTGGAAAAGCATCGGGCCGATTTGCAAAAACTTGGCGTGAACATCGACGAAGCTTGCCGCCGCGCCGATTCGCGCCACTATCCGTTTGGTCCGGTAACCGAACATTTGTTGGGCGATCTGCGAACGGGCGAGAAGTTTCATGCCACGAACGCGTCCCTGATTGAGCACGATTCGAATACGCGTTTGCAAGGCTACACCGACTACAACGATCTAGCGAAAGTTGTTCGTTACAGGCATCAAACAGCCAATCCTCAATTACAAGCTCTATTGAAACGCGATCGCGATGTGAATGCCACTATCGATATCCGGCTGCAGATGAAAGCGGCAGAAATTCTGCGCCGCAACTTGGAAGCGGCAAATAAAAAGGGTGCGCTTGTCGTTATGAATGCGCAATCGGGAGAGGTTCTGGCGTTGGCCAGCTATCCGGCGCCTCCTGCCAACGGTGTAGGTACTCAGGACGAATTGCTCGATCGTGCTCGCTACGGCCAATATCCGCCCGGCTCGACATTCAAACTGGTAACGGCTATTGCGGCGCTCCGTTTGGACCCACGTGCGACGGAGAAGAAATATAATTGCCATCCTCTGGGTGACGGACGAAACGGAACAATTATTCCCGGTTGGCGTAGACCCATTCGCGATGATGACAAGGATCATCCTCACGGCACCATCGATATGGCGACGGCAATTACTGTTTCTTGCAACGCTTATTTTGCGCAATTGGGAGTTGATGCGGTTGGGTCGCAAGCGCTGCGTGAAACGGCTTCGTTGTTCGGAATTCCGGTGGGAACGCCGGAGCAGCTTAAGAAAATGCTGCCGTTTGCATCATACGGACAGGGCGAAGTTCTGATGACACCGTTCAAGATGGCGCGCGTGGCCGCAACCATTGCCGATGGCGGACAAATGCCCGAAGGTAAATGGGTAACCGATCCCAGCAATAAGCGCTTGGAAGCGGCTCATCCCATCTTGGAAGCTGCATCCACCGAATTCCTGCGGAAGGCGATGCGATCCGTTGTGACGAATGGAACTGCGCAAGCGGCCATGCAAGGATTGGATGTCAGTGTTGCCGGGAAAACCGGTACCGCGCAATTGGATGCCGGTGATCCGCACTCCTGGTTTGCCGGTTTTGCGCCTTACGACGCACCTGACCCAGCGAGCAAAATTTCACTTGCGGTCGTGGTAGAACATGGCGGATATGGGGCTAAATTCGCTGCTCCCATTGCGCGTCAGGTGGTGGAAGCAGCGCGCGATGCAAAGATCATCACAATTCCGGAAGCGACGCCGGCGAATTAGAGGTAGAGGATGGCGGTTAGCAACATTATTGAGAGATTAGGTCGAGCGATTTTTGAAGCGCCTTTTGGTGGTCCAAAGCTTTCCAACGATGCGCCGGAACTGGCGGAAATCCGCATCGCGGTTCTGGATGCTGTCAGGGCGAAGGCGCATAAGGCCGGCGGCAAGCTGGTTTTTCCCTACAATTTGATTCGCATCAATCTACTCGGCGTGCCTTCGGAACAAGCGCCGGTCTTTCGCAGTGCGTTTTTGACGGGCTACTTTGCGGAAGAACTGCGCAATGGATTGACCCGATCCAGCTATCGCTTTCCTGCGGACTTGTCGGTGGATGTGACAACCACGGATGCCATGCCCGGCCCCGATGGTACTTGGCTCACCGTTGAAACGTTGATTGTGGAAGGCAAGCCCGACCCGGTTTCCGCTGTGCCGCAATTCGGCCGCATTGAAGTTGTATATGGCAAAGCAGAACCGGCAGAGCTTGTTCTGGAGCGGGCTTTTGCAAATATTGGCCGAACCAGGGATGCGGTTCAGACCGGCGGCCCAACCCGGCATAACGACATCGCTTTCTCAGAAGCAGATGAAACCAGCAAAAGTGTCTCGCGGCAGCATGCGCATATTGAGCGCGATGCGAAGACCGGCCAGTACCGGCTGTTCAACGACCGTGTTTATAAAGGCGCTGAAAACTGCGGCGTTTATGTAGTGCGTGCGGGCGTTAGCCAGCCTGTTCATCGCGGCGGACACGGTGCCTTACTGCAAGACGGTGACGATATTCATTTAGGTCAAGCCATTTTGCGATTTCAAATGGCTTAGAACTGAATCCATCGGTTTCACACCTGCATCCAACCAGTCATTTGAGCTACAAGGATTCCTCTACAGGTCTGTTTGAAGTGTATGCCGGCGATCACGTTCACGGTCCTGAAGATGCGCTCTTCACTTTAGTTGAGTATGGCGACTACGAATGTCCCGATTGCGGACGTTTATTCAGAGATTTACGCCGCTATCAATCGGAATTATCCACGCGTCTGCGCCTCGTTTTTCGACATTATCCCTATTCCGGCATTCACAAGCACGCGCAGATGGCTGCGGAGGCTGCGGAAGCAGCGGATGTGCAGGGGAAGTTCTGGCAGATGCATGACCTGCTGTTTGAAAATCAGAACGCGCTGGAATTCAAAGACCTTGTGAATTACGCGTCTAGGCTCAGCATGGACGTTGATCAATTTCGCCAAGCGCTCAAGGCGCAAACTTACTCTGAGATTGTCCGGCTCAATTTTATCCGCGGCGTTCAAGACGGAGTGAACTCAACCCCTGGCCTGTTCTTAAATGGAGTCCGGCAAAGCGGAGCGTTTAACGAACAGAATTTAAAAGCGATGCTTGATGTGCCGCTGCTCAAAAGTGATAGTTGAATTCGATAAACCCATACGGGCTATTCGGGTTTTTGTAGATTGCTTTGATGACATCGCCACCTTGTGCGTAACCGAAGTAAAAACCTATGGAAGCAGCGTGGACAAAAGCATAATCCAAACTGGCATCGTACAGGTTGGCCAAATCGGTTTTACCATTGCTTGGACGTCCTTGGTAGCCAAAGGTCCACGGCTGATATGCGCCGCCGCCGGTGTACCAAAGGTCATTTGCGCTGGCTAGAGATAGGTGATGAGCATCAACGCGCGTGGAGACTTTCTTTGACGGTCGAAGGATAAATTCACCGAAAGCATCGCGGTTGTTCATTTCGTTGAAGAACGGATAACGGGCGTAGCTGCGAGGCGTCGGCAATATTGCAAAAAATGTGCCATGCACGCCGTCCTTGGCACTACCATCGCCGCTGCCGTAAAAATAGCCGCCGCGCAGCCATGGTCGCCCGGCCTTCACTGCAGGTTGAAACCCAGCTTCCAGTGCATAGGCTCCTGCGCGTTGTGCAAGCTCTCCCCATGCGCCGCTTTGCAAAACTCCCCAGGCAAGCAAGTCGAATGTGCCGGGGTTAGTTTGGATTGCCTGAATGTAGTGGCCGCCATAGGTGCCGATGCGGATGTCGTCCGTGTCGGCTGCGCGCACGGATGCTGAGCGGTTGTCGGTTTTCAGAACGTTGCGGAAATCTTGATAGTAAATGCCAAAAGCCCGGAACTCGGCCGAGTTTCTGGCAGAATACTTGATTTCATGTGTGGCCGAAACATACGCAAATGGAGTCTTTACCCAGCCCCAACCGTCGGTTTGATAAACGCCGCGGGTCGGAATCGCGCCTACCGTTGTGATGGTCCAGGAACCGACTTGAAATCCAACATCTCCTCCGTCGAAGCTGCGTTGAACACCAGTGAATCCGAACGTACCAATTAGTCTCGAACTAATTCTGTCCCTTTTCAAAGCAGCTATCGTTGGGTCCGACGGGTTACCCTCTGCGCCATCCCCAAACTCAAAACGGCCCACCTGTGCATTTGAATGGGTTGTCTTAAAACGCAAGTAAGCCAATTTGGGAAAGATCATGGCTGCGTTTCTGTCGTTGCGGTTGTTCAGATAATAAGTGCCACCCAAACCTAATTGACCCTGTGGAGCGGGGACAACAGCACCAGTCGGTAGACCGAGAAAAATAGGAACGGCAAAATCGACTTTCCACTCAAAATTCGGAGACGTTTGGCTCAGCGCGATTTGCGCCAACGTATCCGAAAATGTGTAGGTGTTCTCGCCCTTTCCTCCGAACCAATCCCAAAATTCCACGCGCTCACGGACGCTGCCTGTCACGTCAACCGAACCAATGTGCAACGGTTGCTGGGTTGTGCCATCGCTCGATTGAGCAAAGGCGGAGAACGCACTGACAGCAAAACAAATCAGAAATGACTTCATTCTTGACACGGGCTAACCTCTAAATGCTAGTTATGTGATTGTAGTCACGCGTTCTCTACGAAAGCCTCGGCCTAACGGTTGAATTTCTACTCCACCGAAATGCTGCCATTCGGAATTCTGCTCCTGTACAGGACGTCATGGATACGAAAAGCTGATCGAATTGAAGTTGATTTTTTACCTTCGAGTTGAGCCACCGGAACGACGCTTTAGAATCATCTTCGACGGATAAACTCCCTGGCTAAGTCGCAAGCATCATTTGTTAGAATTAGGAGTCGGACGTCCTGTCCGAACACCTCGGCCAGGTAGCTCAGCGGTAGAGCGCAGCCCTGAAAAGGCTGGCGTCGGCGGTTCGATCCCGTCCCTGGCCACCATCAATCAACCGTTTACAATCTACGAACGGCCTTTTCATTGAAGAATCTAGGTTTCGAACTGTCATCTTAGATGGGCCCACGCCACCTTCATGTCCAGAGTTGGCGATACCGCCCAATGCGATCGGCGCGCTGGAACTTGAGCTTGACTCCCTTTAGATCTGCCATTCCTATGCTAACGTCAGACGAATATGCCAAAAACCATCGCATTGCTCCCTAATCGGCTCGCGTGTATTGATGGGCTTCGCGGTGTTGCTGTGCTAATGGTTGTGCTTTTCCATAGTTCGCTATGGGCAGCAGTTGGCGTCAACTTCAGTAATTTCTATAATCTGGGTCGCCCCGGCGTTGACCTCTTCCTGGTGTTGTCTGGCTTCTGTCTCTTCTGGCCTATGATCGATAGCGACACTAAAACAGTGAAGCCGTTGAATCACGCGGCATATGCCCGAAGACGATACCGTCGAATCGCCCCACCGTTCTATTGTGCTCTGGCTTTTTTCACTGCCGCTGCGTTTTTCGTCTACCGATTCGGGCGTTTGTCCTGGATTTACGCCGGGGCACCGTTTCAAGCAGCATTTCCGCTACATCTAGGCCGGTTTGTTCTTGACCTCTTGGCGCACCTAACCTTCATTCACGGCTTTTTTAAATCGTTCGCCCACAGTTTTGACGGTGCATTCTGGTCCCTTTCGCTGGAGATGCAGTTTTACTTTTTGCTGCCCGTTCTGATCTGGGTAGCGAGACGCTACTCTGTTATTGCTGCCTTAACTATTCCCATTGTAGTCAGCCTGTTGTTTCGCGCCACTGCCCAGATTTTTAATCCCGCATTCCTGGCCACGTACGTTGGCAATGAGATCTGTTTTGGTCGTTGGGCTGAATTCGGATGCGGAATGATCGCTGCCTACTGGGTGGCGATTGCAAAACATCGACACCAAACACCAAAAGCCGACGCCAGGTTTAGGTTTGCCTATTGCACGATTGCTGCGCTCGTGGCGGAGCATTATTGTGGCACATCATGGTGGCTGCCTTTCATATGGGGCTTAGCCGGAGGTGTGGCCGTTACTTACCCCCTGCTGTACGATGGTGACGTACGACGGTTCCTCTCCCGTCGCTGGCTGGTTTTCATTGGCACCATCTCTTACAGCCTTTATCTGATCCACGGCACGATTTACCTCCTATTGACCATTCCGCTCACCTACTGGAGAGACGTCAATTTGCGGTATTGCGTGTTTTTGATTGCAGCGCCATTATTAGCTATCGGCGCGGCTTATTCTTTCCATCTGCGCTTCGAAAGACCATTTATGAGCTCACGACCGCCAGTGAATCAGCGCGAAGCAGAAATTGCGGCCATCGCATCGCCAGCACCCTGAAGTGCTGAAACGGTTCGCGTCGATGGTTTGGTGCCGTCCTTGCCACACCATTCAAACCCAACAACCACTGCCATTCCAAACTGTCAAGCCACCAAGAGAGCGATATACTGCTTCGCACGAGGTATCGCTCATGATTTTTTCCGAGCCGAGCCCTGATGACTTGAGCCATCTTATTCAAAAATATGCAGATGCCAAGCCGGCTGAATATTTGAGTCCACCCGATCTGTTACGTCAGCTCATTCGCGAGATCAATCCTGTTGCTACGGCATTGATAGATCATCTGCACAATCGAGCTAGTGACTTAAGCGACAAGCTCCAAAAGTCTGCCGAGGAATTTATTGCGGCGGACAAGTCGGGTATCCAGGCTAGAGAGAATTTGCCAAAGAACAATCAAATCATCGTCGAGCTAGATGCCGAAGTACGCCAGATTCAGATCGAAATTGCCACCGTTACCAAGAGCATTGTTCCCGGCCGCAGCCTTCCCGAACTCAACGCTATTCAGTCTAAACTTGACATTCTCCGCAAGCGACTCGACCTGCGCACTGCAGAACTCGATTTTGCCAGTCGAAAGCTAGACAAGTATGGTGAAATTTTCGACCAATCACTGGCACGCTTGGATGAATTCAAACCTCGGCTAAAGGCGATCGCTGACCGAATCGACCAGACGCGCACCCCATTTTCCCGAGCCCTACGGTGGCTTGCAGTCCTGGAATCTTTACGCTTCTTAGCGTTCGGTCTTCCTGTATTGATTGCACTTGTCACCACACTGCTCTTTGACCGGTTCAGCCAACAGTTGGACTTGGCAACGCAGAATTGGCTGCCCGGAAATTATCACGACGCAGGTTTGCTGGCAATCTTCGCGGCTCAAACCTTGATCATCACTCCTCTTCTTTCACAGTTGATGGAGCCGTTCTGGGAACGGCGATTTGATGCGGCGATCACTCGCTTGCATACCCTTACAAACGAGTTGAGCCAGGCGAATGCGAGTTTGGACGATACCACCACCCAGATTTCTGCCCTCCAAGCCTCATCCACAAGCGCGTCCTCATAGGTCTCTAAACAAATAAGACTGATTCGGTCTGCTATAAATAAGACTGATCATGTCTTATATTGGTCGCCTTGAAACCAAGCGGCTCTTTGCCGTACTTGCATTTATGTCAGTGCCCGTGCTGGCCGGTAGTGATGGGGGCACCATCTCAGGCACAGTAAGTGATACAAGCGCAGGGAAAATGTCCGGTGTTGCAGTCGTTTTAAAAAACGAAAAAACGGGAGTTCAGCGGACCACAAGTACAAATGCTGACGGCGTATACGCTTTTCCAGAACTGTCTATCGGATCTTACGAGGTTGACGTAAATTCCATCGGTTTTCAAGCATTTCAGCGAACCGGATTGCACCTCGGTGCCAACACTTCAGTACGTGTAGATGTCACGCTGCAACTTGGCGCGCATAGCGATGTAGTTTCGGTGACGGATAGCGCCTTGCAAGTGGCCACAGCCGAGACGCAGATGGGCGACACCATAACCGGGCCGACAGTTATTAGCACGCCGTTAAACGGCAGAAGTTTTACCGATTTGCTGGCGCTTCAGCCTGGAGTCGTGCCGATTTCTTCTATGCAGCCGAACGCAGTGGTGATGGGCGGCGTTACCACTTCGCTCCCGCCTTCGGGACAACTAAACGCCGGCAATCTTTCCATTAGCGGCCAACGCGAGACGGCAAACGGATTTCGAGTGAATGGAAGCGATGTGGAAGAAGACGTGAACATGGGCACGTCCATCATTCCGAATCTAGATTCCATCGCCGAATTTCGCATTTTGACCAACAACTTCGATTCGGAATACGGCAACTATAGCGGCGGCCAAGTGCTTGTCGTTACCAAGACAGGGACGAATGAAGTGCATGGCAATGCATTTGAATATTTGCGCAACACCGATTTGGATGCGCGAAATTTCTTTTCTGCCGACCGAGCGCGCTTTCAGCAGAATCAATTTGGCGGGACTTTGGGCGGCCCTATTAAGCGAGACAAGATTTTTTTCTTTGCCGATTACCAAGGCACCCGTTTGGTGCAAGGTGTGGACACGGGCATAATCACGGTGCCCAGCCTGGCCGATAGGGAAGGGAACATCGCCGATCTGGCAAGTTCCCTCACCGGAGCGGTGAACGGCACTGCCTGGGCGCAACAACTTTCTTCCAGACTCGGCTATTCAGTCAAAGCGAACGAGCCCTACTATACCTCCCAATGCGCCAACACCAGTCAGTGCGTGTTTCCAGGTGCGCAAATTCCTCAAAGTGCATGGTCGGCACCCGCAAAAAATCTCCTACGCTACATTCCTTCGCCTAATCAAAACAGCAATATTTTCTCCACATCGGCCTACAACGAAACTCTTCAAGATGACAAAGGCGCATTACGATTGGATGCCGACACAAGATCTGGGTCGTGGACACTCTACTACTTCAACGACACATACCGCGTCGATAATCCATATCCAACGGCGCAGGGCGGCGCCAATGTGCCGGGCTTCAATGCCATGAATTTAGGCCGCGCGCAGTTGCTCAGTCTTAGCGATACCAAGGCTTTTGGTGCATCGATGGTGAACGAATTTCATTTCAGCTATATGCGCAACTCTAACGATGTTGGACAGCCATCCGGTGGCGTAGGACCCTTGCTTTCTTCGCAAGGCTTCAGCAATATTGTGCCGTTGGCGCCATCCATCGAGGGAATTGAGAATATCGCTTTCAACGATTACACGATCGGCGTGGACACAACTGGTCTGAAACAAGTGAACAACACATACCAATGGTTGGACAATTTTTCTCGTATCATTCGTACCCACACGCTGAAGTTCGGCGGTGAATATCATCGAGACCAAGTGAATACGAATCCTGATTCGCAGTACAACGGATCGTTTTTGTTTCAGGGAACCGAGACCGGGAGCGATTTTGCCGATTTCTTGCTGGGAATCGCCAGCAGCTATACGCAGGCCGACGCGCAGAGCTTCTACAATCTCAATCAATATGCTGGTCTGTTCGCGCAAGATAGTTGGCGCTTAAAGCCGAATTTAACGTTAGATTATGGTATCCGCTGGGATCGTATCAGTCCTTGGAACGAAAAGTACAACCAATTGCAAACGTTGCATTTGGGACAACAATCCGAGGTCTATCCCGGAGCGCCGGAAGGTCTGGTTTTTCCGGGTGATCCTGGCGTGCCGGACACTTTGGCACCGGTTCGCAATCTGAACTTCTCGCCTCGCGTCGGCTTAGCTTATTCACCAAGTCCGAAATCAGCGTGGCTGTCAAAGCTGTTGGGCGCATCTGGCGAAAGCAGCATTCGTGCCGGCTACGGTATGTTCTATACCGCGATTGAAGGACTCTCAGCAGGCATCATGAGCGCGAATCCACCGTTCGGTTCTACCTATACCAGTCCTGGATCGCCATTGCTGACGAACCCATTCATCACCGCGGCAACCGGCCAGAATTATGGACAGCCGTTTCCTTTACCTAGTGTGCCCTTCGGAGCGACGGCTTCTAACCCCGACTCTAACATCGATTGGTCGCGTTACTTGCCGTTAAACGGCATTCCAGCTTTTGCCTCTGATAATCGCGTACCGTATTCGGAGAACTACATGGTCTCTTTGGAGCGAAAATTATCGGAAGGTACGCTGCTGAGCGTGAGCTATGTAGGGAGCCAAGCGCACCACCTGCTCGCGTTGGTTGAAGCGAACCCTGGGAACGCTGCCCTTTGCCTAAGCTTGAGCCAACCTTCGGAAGTGATGCCAGGAACAGCGACATGCGGCCCATTCGGTGAGAGTAGCGTCTATACAACGGCATCTGGGCAGGTCATTCAAGGGACGCGCGGACCGTTTCCGGCCGCATTCGCCAGCGTGGGTTATCAGAAGACGATTGCAAACTCAAATTACAATGCACTTGAATTGAATTTACGCCACACCAGCGGACCGCTTGATTTTTCGCTGGGCTACACATTCAGCAAATCAATCGACCAGGCATCGAGCCTTTCAGAGGAATTGAACCCGCTGAATTATGCCTTGACAAGAGCACCCTCGGCATTTGATATGAAGCACAACGTGGTTGCGAGTCTGCAATACCAATTGCCTGTCGAGCATTTTCTGCACGTCAACAATCGCCTAACTAGCGGATGGTCAGTCTCCGCCGTTTCACGATTTAGTTCCGGACTGCCAGTGATGCTGTATAACAACAACGACACGTCTCTGCTCGGTACGATTCCCAACGCAATCAACAATAACGGAGTAGATACGCCTGATCTCACGCCCGGCAACTTAGATCTGCATCTGAATCCACGATCAGGATCAGCGGCTTTCAACACCGCGTTGTTCTCTCTGCCGGCATTAGGTCAGATAGGCACAGCGGACCGCCGATTCTTTTACGGGCCGGGTATAGAAAACATCGATCTGTCAGTACTCAAGGCAATAAAACTGACTGAGAGCAAGGCGCTGCAATTTCGCGCCGAAGCCTTCAACGTGCTCAATCACGCCCAATTCTATGGCGCCGCCGCGGTTGACGGAAATATCACCAGCGCGAACTTTGGACACATTATTTCCGCAGCCCCACCACGACTTATACAACTGGCGTTGAAGCTCGTGTTTTAGATTTACTGGCGGAGAGGGTGGGATTCGAACCCACGTTAGAGTTTCCCCTAAACACGCTTTCCAAGCGTGCGCCTTCAACCACTCGGCCACCTCTCCAATAAAAAAATTTGTTTTAAGTTTAACCTAAATCAAATTTTTCACTGTGCAAGCTCTCGTCGCCCTTTACGAGTACCGGGCGGTGCAGAATTTCTTCCAACTCTTCCAGATACTTATTGTCGCTTGCCTTCAAAACTTTTGCGACGGCAGGGTGGACGCGAAGCAGGACATCTTTGCCTTCAATGGCTTTTGAAAGCTTTTGCGCTTCGATTAAAATCTCGCCGATGATTGTTTGCGTGCTCTTTACGTAGCCGGCGCCGTCGCAATAGTGGCACGGCGCACAAAGTGTACGCTCGAGACTTTGCTTCACGCGCTTGCGAGTAATTGCAACTAAACCAAAATCGTTGAATTGAAGAATCTTGTAGGGCGCCTTGTCGGAACGCATGGCTTCTTCGAGCGCCTGCATGACTTTTTGCCGGTTTTTGCGCTCGTCCATGTCGATGAAGTCAACGACGATAATACCGCCGAGGTCGCGCAGACGGATCTGGCGAACAATTTCTTTTACCGCTTCCGTATTTGTTTTGACAATTGTGTCTTCCAAACGATTGGAGCGGCCCACGTATTTGCCGGTGTTGATATCAATGGCAACCAACGCTTCGGTTTGGTTAATCACCAAATAACCGCCGGATTTCAACCAGACTTTCGGACGCAGCGCTTTTTCCAACTCCTGCGTAATGTTGAACGAGTCAAAAATAGGCGCAGAGCGCGTGTACATTTTGACGCGGGTCACCAGCGACGGCTGGAAGCGCTGCATAAATGTGACAACATTTTCATACAAATCTTCGTTGTCAACCCAGATGGCCTTGAAGTCCTCGGTGAGTTGATCGCGCAGAATTCGCTGAACAACATCCAAATCGTAATGCAAAAGCGCAGGTGCCGGTTTCTTTTCCGCTTTCTGGCGAATATCCAGCCATAGCGTGTAGAGAAAATTCATATCAGCCGCAATTTCGTCTTCGGGCACGCCTTCGCCTGCCGTTCGGACAATGAATCCGCCGGTGGTGCCGACACGATGCGCTTGCAAAATGCGTTTGAGTCTTTGACGCTCTTCGTCGCTTGAAACTTTTCGAGAAACGCCCAGATGATTCACGCTGGGCATGAACACCACGTAACGCCCGGGAAGCGCGATATGGGACGTAATTCGCGCGCCTTTTTGACCAAGCGGCTCTTTAGCGATTTGAACGATAATTTCCTGACCAGGCTTTAATAGGTCGGAAATAGATGGCATCGGGCGGTCGGAGCGATCCGGCCTTTCGGTGATGCGCTCTTCAACCGGTCCCGGCTGCGAAGCAGCAGGCGCCGCCGGATTTCCAGCGGGATTTGGGTTTTCGTTACCGAAGCGATTGCCACCGCGACGGCGACGCATTCTGCGTGAAGAACGGTGGGGATAACGACCGCCTTGTTCACGCAAGGAAGCGGTCTGAGCGGTTGGGTCGTTTGTGGTTTCCGGCGGAGTAGCCTCAAAATCGCCGGCTTCGAGTGCTTCTTCCACCTCAGGCGCCAGATCGTGCACGCTGGCGATGGAACCGGTTGAATCGAATTCTTCTACTTCGGCTTCGAACGCTTCCGCAGCAGATAAGTGGGAATGGAGAGGGTCCTCGTCTTCCTCTTCCTCTTCCTCTTCGCCTTCTTCTTCGTCAATGGGGACTACGCGAGAAAAAAGTTCTTCAGCGGCGCGACGCTCGGGGCTCCAGGAAATGTCTTCCAGCGGTTCGTGGTGGATTTCAACAACTTTTTCTTCCACGACCGGAGTTTCCGCAGCCGTTACCGGTATTTCCGCCGCCTTGGCTGCCGCCACTTCCTCAACAATTGTCGGAGACGGTGGCTGATGGCTGAAGACCTGATCGCTCAAAATCAGCGATTCGGCTTCTTCCTCAATTTCATCTTCCGGTTCCGTAACCTCAGCGACCGGGGTTGGCGTTGTGGAAACCGGCTCGTCGGGGCGGTTTCGATACTTGGCGAGAGATTCGCCGGGAAGCATGATGACGTCGGCGGAGGCTTCTTCCCGTTCAACCTCAACTTCTTCCGGTTCGGACTCAACAAAACCGGTGGCAGGTTCAGTGCTGCCGACTCCCGGCTGAGCGTATTTGTTATCGGGAATTCCACGGCCTCCGCGTCCGCGACGCCGGCGTGAACGGCGATTGCGCCGATCGCCACCACGGTCGTTTCTGTCATTTCCTGCTGGTGGACGCGATTGTTGCCCGCTGGGCTGCTCTCTGGTTTCGCCGGCGAGCGTCGGACTTGCTTGAGCGACTGGAGCAACTTCCTCCGGTTCCTGAATCACGGGAGCCGAAATTACCTCGACAATGGCCGGCCGATCCTGAACCGGGCGTTCCTGCCGTTCCTGATTTGGACGTCCGCCACGGTCGCGGCGTTCGTTATCGCGGCGATCATCGCGCCGTTCGTTGTCACGTCCGCGGACAGGCTTTTCCTCGACCGCATCGATTTCTTCGCCGTTTAGTTCGTCGAAGAAGTCGGAAACATATAAAAAGGTATCCCGCTCCAGGCCCAGGTCGACGAACGCCGACTGCATTCCTGGCAGAACTCGCGTGACTCTGCCCTTATGTATACTGCCTGCAAGCGAATACTCGTTCGCACGCTGAAAGTAGATCTCGACTAACTGGTCGTCTTCGAGTACAGCTACTTTCGTCTCATGGCGATTGGATCCAATCACCAATTCCTTACTCATCTTTCACCGCCTCATAATGGGGCCGATCGGAGAGCAGGCCGAAACCCGGAATTGCATGTGCACCTCAGGAGTTCCCAACAGGGCGAAAACCTGAGCCACGGTTTTACTGAAGTCAGCGAATGGAGACTTGCTCAAACATTACATTCGCCAGAACTTCTCGTATAGATCTTGTTGGCAATCCTAAAATTTCTTCCACTCTCGGTCCTCGAATTATTCAAGAGGCCCCGTCTATCAAAAATCTCAGTTTATAAATCTTCTCAGCCTGACGCCGTTCACAAGGCCCAGCATCAAAAATATGGACAGGATATTAGACCCGCCCGAACTCATCAACGGCAGAGGAATCCCAGTCACGGGCATTCGTCCCACCACCATACCTACGTTTACCAGTACATGGAAGAGCAGCAAGGCTGCCACCCCCATGCAGATAAACAATCCTGCTTTATCAGTAGCGGTTTGAGCATTTTGCACAACCTGCATGATGAGCAGGAAATACAGCACCAAGGCCACTACTATTCCCACAAAACCGTGCTCTTCCGCGAACGAGGAGAAGATGAAATCCGTGTGCGGCACTGGCAAAAAACCTAAGTGCGTTTGGGAGCTCTCTTTCGCTCCCCGCCCCCACATGCCGCCATGACCGACTGCGATGCGGGACTGGATCACCTGAAAACCCGTTCCTTTCGGATCCCGGTCCGGAGAAACAAAACTCTGAAGCCTATCTCTCTGATAAGGCTTAAGAAAATGATAACCGATCGGCAAACTGACAATAATTACCGCGGCGATTATTGCCAAGTATTTCCAACGCAAACCGGCAATTAAAACACCGGCAATAAGAATGGGAAGGTAGGTCATGGCGGTGCCCAAATCGGGCTGTTTCATCACCAAAAGCATGGGAATTCCTACTAGAAGTCCCAACAAGCCAAGATCCCGCCAGTCCAGGCTTTTCTCGCCTGTTAGTTTTTCCGGCGAGCCGAGGAGTTTGGCGTCGGTCAGGTAGCGCGCCACCAAAAGAATCAGAACGATTTTTACGAATTCTGAAGTTTGGAAGGTGAAGCTGCCGATTCTGATCCAGCGAGTGGAACCGAACACCTTGTTGCCCAAGAACATTGTGATGACGAGCAAAACCAACGCACCGATATAGAAATACGGGACACGTTCGAGCAAGGCGTGATAATCGAACATGGATGTGACCCACATCATAAGCAGCCCGGCCACAACCCAAATAACCTGTTTCCACCATGCGTCCGCCCATTTGGTGGCATTCGTGGCGCTGTAGATTTGGAGAACGCCTAACGCGCACAGAGCGAGGGTAATAATAAGCAGAGACCAATCGAGGTCACGAAGCGATCGATATCCCATTTAATGGACACCTATCGTTAGTGCGGCGGGAACGCGGAAGAAATCAGGCAAGCGCGAAAAAGCATTCTCTTCAAGTGGGGCAGAATGGCGCGCTTTCTTGTCGAAGTACGCTTTTAGAACGTCGCGAACGATCCAAGCTGCGTTAGGACCGTGTTCCGAGTTCTCATAGAGCGCCACCACTACAATTTCGGGAGCTTCCCTGGGCGCAAAGCCGACAAACCAGCCGTTGTCTTTGAGGTTTTTTGAGATTCCACCCCGTTGCGCTTGTTCCGAGACCAACTGAGCGGTTCCAGTTTTGCCGCAGACGGTGATGCCGGGCAGAGCAACGAAGCGGGCAGTACCTGAATCTTCATTGACGACACCAGCCATCCCGGAAATGACCTGGGCGATGTTGGCGGGATTAAGGTTGCCGGAACGCAGCAGTTTGGGCGGATCTCCTTTCCGCAAGTGAGGCTGATACCACTTTCCACCAACGGAGATGCCACCGATGGCTGAGGCAAGTTCCAGCGGAGAAACCGTAACTTGACCCTGACCGATGGCGACAGAAATCGTTTCACCGGCGTACCATTTCTGACGGGTGGTACGCATTTTCCACGTTGTGGACGGCATGATGCTTTCGCGCTCACCAGGCAGATCGATACCTGTCTTCTGTCCGAAGCCCGCGAGCTCAGCATATTGGGCGATGCGGTCGATAGTTAGGCGATTGCCGACGTTATAGAAAAAGACGTCACAGGATTCGACAATGGCGCGGTGGACGGAAATCTCGCCGTGGCCTTGGTGACGCCAGCAACCGTGAGACGTTCCATAGAAAGATGCGCTGCCATAACAATGGAAACTGGTTTTATCGTCGATCACTCCGGTTTCCAAACCAGCCAGAGCCACGAAGGGCTTGAAGGTTGAACCAGGTGCGAATTCCGCCTGAGTGGCGCGATTCATGAGCGGCTTGTCGGGATTGTTGGCGATGGCGTTCCAATCTTTGCGGCTAATACGCCCGGTAAATTTATTTGGATCGTAAGCCGGCGCACTGACCATAGCCAGAACTTCGCCCGAGCGGGGATCAAGAGCCACTACGGCTCCGCGTTTGCCGATCATGGATAGTTCGGCAACGGCCTGCAAATCGAGATCGAGCGTGGTTTGCAAGTCTTTGCCTGCTTGCGCGGGCTCGGACATCAACATTTCGCGCTCACGGCCCCAATTGTCAACCAGCACTCGTTGCTGGCCATCGACGCCGCGGATTTCCTTGTCGTACTGTTTCTCTAGACCATCTTTGCCGACGATATCGCCTTGGCTGTAGCCTGAGAACTGCGACGTATCCAATTCGTTCTCACTGACTTCACCGACGTAGCCCACAACACTGGCCGCAAAACTATCCTGCGGATACTGCCGACGCCAGCTTTGAATGAGCTGCATTTCGGGATAGGCACTGGCATCGCGATGAGATTCGATCCAGGCAATTTCGTCCCGGCTCAATTGATCTTTAATGATGATTTGCGGCTGGGACTTCATGCGGCGGATGGCGGTAGACAGGTCGGAGTAGTCCAAACCGAGTGCGTCGGCGATGGCGGGAAGGTGCTCCCACTTGATCATGTCGCGGTTCAGCAGCAGCGAAAAAGATGATTTGTTGTCAACGATTGCACGGCCATCGCGGTCGAGAATCTTTCCTCGCGGAGCCAGCATGGGCGTGCTTTTGATGCGGTTACGCTCGGCGGCTTCGCTGTAGTATTCGGGGTTCTGCACCTGAAGCTGCCAGAAGCCGGAAATAAGAAACAAGAAAACCAGAACGGTTAGGTATTGAAAGATGGCAACTTTGGGCGATGCATCTTTAGGGTCGTCGCGGAAAACGCGTTCCCCGGTGGTTTCGGTGCGATGTCTTTCTTCTGTGAACGGCACGGTGGAGGGATGTTCCTAACTGATTGCGGACCGATTGCCAGACATCTTCATTTTATCGAGCAACAGGAACAATGGGAGTGCCACGGCCGCATTTAATCCGGCATAGAGCAAAGTTTCTTGCGGGTCGAAGGGGATTAACTGTCCAAGTAGAGCTCGGCGCATGAGCCAGAACAAGAAGGCGTGGAAGATGTAAAAGAACAGGCAGAGAACCAGGCGCATGAAAGGGTTGTCAACGTTGAAACGCATGCTGACGCTGGCCGCGAAGTAGCCGACCAGCGTTTTGGTTATGCCAAAGAGGCCGATGGGATGAATGTCGCCCGCAGGCGCAAGCGAATCCTCGCACAAGCCGACGAAGGCGCCAAACAGGAGCGCCGCTAGCTGGCTGGGATGGACGAGGCCGAAATAGACAGTGAGCAGAAGTGGAAGCTCAAGCCAGGCGGTGCTTGGAATGATACGCGGAAGATAAACCTTGGTGATGATGGCGAACAGGGTGAGAACCATCAAGCCAGCAATTTGAAAGCGGCTGAACAACGATTCGCGATTGGGCCGGCGTAGAAGCTGATCGCTACTTTCGTTCATGGTTGCAGTTGCGGAGCTTGAGTTGATTTGGACTCAGGCGTCGCGGGCTTCCTTCTAGGGCTGCCCAGAGGCAACTGCGCTGTTGAATCGCTTTGAACGCTTGGTGCAGGTTTAGCTGCCGGCGGTGGCGCTGCCGTGGTGATAGCGCCGCTATTGGCTGTAGCGTTAGGTGGGGGCGGAATTGCGGGAGGAGCGGCCTTTGCGGGGTTGAAATTCGGGATGCCAGAGCCGATGGCGCCATAGACGTGATTTTCTTCTTTGCCTAGCGCCTGATATTTACCGACCACACGATCGGCGTCGGTTTGCACCTGTTGAACGATATTGGCGTCGGCATTCTTCTCCGCGGGTGGGGGCGGCAAAGCGGCCACGTGAACTTCGGAGACCACTTCGCCAGCCGGGATTTCCTGATGAATTCCTTCAAGAACAACGAGGACTGCTTCGGCGCTGGCAGGCTGGGCGCTGAGCGCAAGGCGGACATCGCGCATGCCTTGACCAGCAGCGCCGGGCTGGCTAGAGATAACGCTACCCACAGGAAAGCCACGCGGGAAGATTCGATCTTCGCCCGAAGTGAAGAACCACTCGCCCGCGTCGAGTTTATCCTCTTCTTGTACTTGTTCGACGATGCAGTGGCCAGTGCCGCAATTCAAGATGCCATGCACGTGGTGTTTTTGCGATTCAATGCCGACTTTGAAGTTGGGATCGGTAACGAGCAGAACCTGCGATGCCAGCGGATAGACTCCGATGACCTTGCCAACCACGCCTTCGGGCGTAACGACGGCCATGCCTTTCATGATGCCGCTGGTAGAACCGCGATCAATAAAGACAGCCTTAGCTGTGGCTACGGTGCTGTTTCCGATAACCCGAGCGGCGATGGTTTTCGAGGGAGTTTGGGTTTGAAATACGGCTAGGGCACGCGCATGTTCAGCGGTGGTTAGTTGATTACGAAAGTAGATGTTCTCCATGCGGAGTTTGTCGTTATCGGCCTTCAGCTTGCGGTTTTGATCGCGCACGTCGAGCAGGATAAAGTAATCCTGCATGAAGCCGATGGTGTTGTGGCGAATGCCATCTACAACGCCGGCCATGGGAGTGACGGCACTAACAGCCCAAACACGAATTAGACGGTCGTCCTTGTTTGCCTTGACCTGGTAAGCCAGCAACAATAGTTGACCCACCACGACTATCAACAGCACGGTAAGGTTGCGATAGCGCGTTAAGAGGGTTTCCATTCCACTCCTATGCTCATGGGGCGATTCTTTCTTCTATTATTGATTTTACTTGGCGGTAAAGGCTACTCGATAGCAATTCTGCGGAGCAGTTTGAAATCGGTCAGCATTTTGCCGGTGCCCAAAACGACGGACGCCAGCGGATCTTCAGCGATCGAGACGGGGAGACCGGTTTCTTCACGAATGCGGCGGTCGAGGTTCTTGATGAGCGCACCGCCTCCGGTGAGAACGATGCCGCGGTCGCTGATGTCGGCGCTAAGTTCGGGCGGAGTACGTTCCAGCGCGACGCGAATGGCATTAAGGATAGTCGCAATGCATTCGGATAGCGCTTCACGAATTTCGCTGTCTTCAATGGTGACAGTCTTGGGCACGCCTTCGATAAGATTGCGACCCTTGATTTCCATGGTGAGCGGACGATCGAGCGGGAAAGCGGAACCGATGTTGATCTTGATTTGTTCAGCGGTGCGCTCGCCGATGAGAAGGTTGTACTTGCGCTTGAGATAGTTCATGATGGCGTCGTCCATTTCGTTGCCCGCTACGCGAACGGAGCGTGAGTAGACGATGCCCGAGAGGGAGATAACAGCAACGTCGGTAGTGCCGCCGCCGATGTCCACGACCATGTTGCCGGAAGGTTCGGTGATGGGAAGACCGGCGCCAATGGCCGCTACCATAGCCTGTTCGACCAAGTGCACTTCACTGGCTTTGGCACGATAGGCAGATTCGCTGACGGCACGCTTTTCAACCTGGGTAATTTCGCTGGGAACGCCGATGACGATGCGCGGGTGAACCAGCATCTTGCGGCCATGAGCCTTTAAGATGAAGTAGTTCAGCATGCGCTCGGTCACCTTGAAGTCGGCAATGACGCCGTCCTTCATTGGTCGTATAGCAACGATGTTGCCAGGGGTACGGCCGACCATGTCCTTGGCTTCTTTGCCGACTGCTTCGATCTCGCCTGTATTCTTATTAATTGCGACTATGGAGGGTTCGTTGACGACGATGCCCTTGCCTTTGGCGAAGACGAGGGTATTAGCGGTGCCGAGATCGATTGCCAGATCCGAGGAGATGAGACTGAAAACTGACCTGAAATTCATGAATATGGAGCTTTTTCGAGGGTACCTAGCCTAAACTCCGAGCGTAGCATAGGCGCCAATTGTAAGACCGCAGAGAGTTAAATGCAGTATTTTCATGTATTTGCGTAATGCAATTACAGCGCTTTTTCATAATGCAAAACCTAGTAAATCGCCGAAAATGGCTTGCAACGTCGGGTTTAGCCGCGCTCTCGGCCTGTATACGCTCGAAAGGCACCGGGTTCTATGGCTATGCCTTAGTTGCCAATGCGGGGGATAATTCTCTGGCGGCAGTTGATCTGCTGGCTTTTCGGCTGGTGTCTACGATTGGCCTGAACGCGGCGCCGACCCGGCTAGTGTCAGTTGAGAGCTTAAAGACCGTTTACGCGTTGACACCTAGCTGCGGCACCATACATGCAGTTGACCGAGAACTGAAAGTTACAAAGTCGCGGCGATTAACGGGCGAGCTTTCGGCTTTGGGAGTAGCGAGCGGTGAACGGTCTTTATTGGCGTTGTCGAAATCGGACAATGAAATGCTGGAGGTGCGAGCCGATACGTTGGCCGTGGTTGGGCGGCATAAATTCTCGATCAGTGCGGATGCGGTGGACTTTGCCACCAATGGGTATGTTGCGGCAGCTTGCGAGACGGGTGGCTTGGAAGTGATGGAGATTGCGACGGGCAAGCGAACGCGCGTGGACACTCCGCCGCTGGGGCAAGTGCGGTTCCGGAGCGATGGCAAGATTGTGCTGGCGGCCGATGTTCAGAACAAAGCGTTGCTGGCGCTGGATGTTCCGACGCTGCGGACGGTTGCGGAACTGCCGCTGGCCATGCGACCAGAATACCTTTGTTTCAACTCCGACCAAGGGCAGCTGTTTGTGACGGGGCAGGGGATGGATGGGGTTGCGGTGGTGTTTCCGTTCAACATGCTGCAGGTAGACCAAACGTTGCTGGTGGGACGGAACCCAGGTGCGATGGCATGTTCGGCAACGCCCGCGTATTTGTTTGTGGCGTCGCGGACGGGTTCGAGCATTTGCGTTCTGGATATCGAGACGCGTAAGGTGATTGGGTTTGTGGAGGTAGGAGGGCGGCCTTCGTTTATGACGGTTACTCCGGATAACCAGTATGCGCTTACGCTGGATCGTGATGAGGGGACGATGGCGGTTTTGCGGATACCTTCGCGGACGACGGCTTTTCAGGAGATTCGGTTGAAGAGCGGTACGTCTTTGTTCACGATGATTGGGGTGGGAAGCAAGCCAGTGGATGCGGTGGTGGTGGGGCGTGGGTAGGGCTTAAGGCAGGGAATAGAGACAAGGGCAAAGGGAAAAGCAGGTTTCGGGTGGGCTTTACGAAACGAAATGGGTGGCTTGGGCGAATAAATGGGGAAGATTGGAAGGTTTTAGAGGCAAAGATGAGCAACGGGTTGTTTGTGGGCGACTTGGGAGGTCGTGAGCGAGGGTCAGGGAGGTGAATTGGTAGGTGACAGAGTGATTTCGGAGAAAATGAACGATGTTTTGGTTGGGGTTTGGACGCAGTTGGGCCTTGAGTAGTGGGGGATTTTCAAAAATTGGACCGCTTCCCTTGGTCTCCGGTCCACCGATTGGAGTTTGCTGCGCAAACAGGGTTTCCGGTCTACCTGTTAGAGTTTGCTGCGCCAACAAGCGGCGCGGCCCGGTTCTGTGAGAGAGTTTAGCGCCTAGTGGGATCTACCTCGGGTGGGTTGAAGCCCAACGCGATGGCTTGCTTCTTCATCTCCGCCAGTTTTTCTTTCCAGGTTTGTTCGGGTCGGTTTTTCTTTTTGTAGACTTCCAGGCGTTCTTTCGCGATGCTTATTTTCTCGGCTTCGCGCTTTTCGGCTTGGCGGGCTTTGCGGTAGTCTTCGATGACTTTGCGCTTTTTATCCACTAAGTTGCTGGCGGCGGTTTTGTAGCGCATGTGGCGCACGAGTTTCTGTTCCATGTCCTTAGTCCAGGTGTTGGGATCGGAGTTGAATTCGTACATGCCGCGCTCGATGGATTCCAGGGTGCGAGTGGCTCTTTGGAGGAACCAGTCGGCGTTAATGAGTTCGGTGACCATGTGGTATTCGATCTCGTTGTTGGGCGAGTAAGCTTTGCGCCAGGCTAACTCGATGGTTTTGTAATCCTCCAGGTTTTCGTGCGCCAGGATGAGTGTGTGTGGGGCGCAGCAGCCGTGTTTCATCGCGTTCTTCGACGAGATGGCTTTCCCTGCTTCTGAGCGGGGACCCGTCTGTGCGGGTGGCGCAGGGGTGGTGTTGGCGGTGGTGTTGGCCTCGACGGGCTTTTCATTCAGATTATCCATTTTCTTTGTCCTTAGGTTAAAAGTTGGGCTGGGTATCAGCCTGACATTAGGATCGGGGGCGGAATTCGGAAACGTGTATTGGTGGGGTGTTTTTGGAGGGGTGGGATTTAGAGTTATGCGGTTGATTTGATTGGGGTTGGAGGAAGTGAGGATTTTTTTGCTGGAGTTGTGACTGAGTTTTTTTAGGTGGTGGACAGCTTTCAGTTTATTTGATGGAGCAGCTAGCTACCGGGACTTACCTCATAAGCGGCTTGATCCAGGTGATATTGCATGACTTCGATAGGCGTGCCGCGCGGATAGTATTCGATTTGTTTTTCGCCGTCGGTGGTCTGGACGGTTACGATGACAACTTTTTCGGGCTGCTTTTTGGTACACCGAGAGTCGTCCGGAAAAGGCGCTGGCCGTGCGGAGACCGGCTTGGTAAGCCGGGCCGTCCATTTCTACGCTAGTAATGCTGCTGGCTGCTCTTGAGGCGGCGAGATCGAAGCCTAGATCAAATGTTGGCACATGATCCATCGATCCTTGTACGCAGGGTCCGAGGCCATTTTCAGAAAGCGAGATGGTTGAATTGGGTTGGACTATCTGCGCGAGTTCGGTTCGCGAAGGAGCCGAGATATAGCGGCCTGCTGTTTCAAGAATCCTGCTTTCGGTCAACGGCTTGGCGGCTTCATTCACCATGTCATACATGACGGTATCCAAAGATTTCTTGCCGCTGGAATCTTTGCTGATTCGCTGGTCAAGCCACAATACGATAACGCGACCGCGAACGTAAGCGTTGTGCGAGGAAGGGAAGAGTCGAATGTCACGGTTCAGGCTCTCGAGATATTTTGGCAAGTCGATCAAGCTCGCGCGTAATGCCAGGTTGGAGCCGTAATAGGTGACGAAGCCCTCGCGATACCACTCGGCTGCCTTCCAATCTTCAGAAGGAGACGGAGGGCCCATGCGCCTTGGATCCCATTCATGAAAACTTTCATGAATTAGCACTGGGATTCGTTCGGAGATGGAATCCTTTCGCGAAAGATACATCCAGAAGTCATTCGTGAAGGCGCTTCCGTCGCCGCTGCCCGCATCGTTGTCTAACTGTTTCAGGGTAACTAGAAAGTAAGGAAGTTTTGATCATGCCAGAAGTCGCACTGCCCCGATGGCCTTTTGAATCTGAGCAATCGCTTCCTCATCCGAAAAGGTCCACTGGTCCCGGATTGCCAATACGCCTTCTTGCGCGCCGATTTTGAAGCGATGCAGTCGGAAGATGCCCGCTGCGAATAGGGCGTGTTGGACCTCGATCCAATTACCTGATAGAACTGGCGGCGGTCAGCTGAGTTAGCGCTGGCACCAAAACTTGGCGAGAACCCAAGTTGAGGGAAGCCCGCTCCAGTCAAAGTGGACGGTCACGTTTGCATTAAGGGGGAGCTTTGGGTGAATCAGCGAATTATCACCGGTGAACTCGAGATATTCCGGCATCAAAGTTCTATGGAATTGCGCAGGGTGACGAAAAGGGCTGGTCCAATCTTCTACCAGGTCATAGGTGAGCGCTACGTTGCGATCTCCGGTGCGCCATACGTGTGTATTCTTTTCCGACATGATCTCCGAAAAAATGTTGCCAGCAGACGGGGTGCGCAGATTGCGTGTGTTGTGAAGTGTTTCGCCAGCCCACTCTGTTGAGGCCTCGAGTTCATCGTGCCTGATTGTTTCGGAACTTCAGAGTGATATGCAAGACCGTTCCAGCGGGGGGTGAAGGTCGGATCGAGGCATAGTTCAAGGTTTGGCCTGTACCGTCTTGAGGGAAACTGCATTGAGCGAAGAGCGGCAGCGTTGCGACAGTGAGGCTCAGTGCAAGGCAGAAAGGTATGTGTCTGGCCATTTGGCTTTGCTTCCGAGCCTGGCTGTCGAGTGTTTCGTCAACGGTCATTTTATTACTTATGGGAAGGTTTCGCGGCGGGGTGTGCGAGATGGCTGGTTTTCTGACGAGGGCTCTTATGGGCAAAGAGCAGGCACTTTCGCTGGGAAGTGGCGTCTAATCTTGATATGGTCCGCAATATTCTATCTGCTTGCATACTGGCGGCTGGTTAGGAACCGCATGCATGGCGCAAACACTAAAGACACCGAACATTGATGCGCAACGGGCAGCTATGAAAAAGCTGGAGTTTCTGATTGGAGAGTGGTCGGGTGAGGCATCGGTGCTTCGCGGACCGGGCCAGTTTGTAGATTTGGCGCAGACCGAGTCAGCTCAGTTTAAGCTAGATGGGCTGCTGCTGGTGATTGAGGGCGTGGGGCGTGCCAAGAGTGACGGTCGGCCTGCCCTACAAGCGTTTGGGCTGATTTCGTTCGATGATGAGGCGGGCGTGTATCGGATGCGGGCTTTCAATGACGGACGGTGGCTGGAGACGGAGATTAGGCTCTCCGATGGCGAGAAGTCGATTTCGTGGGGATTCATGGTTGGCGAGTACAAGACTTCAACCGTCTTGCACATCAATGAGAAGGGTGAATGGACTGAGTATGGGGAAATAACAATCGGAGATCGTGCGCCGCAGAAGATGATGGAACTGAGGGTTCGAAGGCGTTCGGCGTGACGCACTCCGAGAGTGTGTGAAAAATGGGTTTCTGAAGACCAAGGTTCAAGGGACTTTGAAATGCTTATCAGAGTAACTTGTGTTTTTGTTCTGTTAGCAGCGGTTGCTGCGGCTGGTGATGGATCGTGGCTGATTTGCTTGCGCGAGGAGCAAGTGGCTAAGGCGATCTCTTCCAAGGACAGGGTTCGCATCTGGTTGTTGACGAATAACGACTTTCACGTCCATTGGACGGAAGGCTCGGAGGTGCGGAGCATCACGACCAGTGCCAGCCGGGATGGTTGGATGGACGCTCTGATTCATTTGCAAACGGACGCATATGAAGCTGTTATTTCCAGGATTGACGTGGTGGGTTCTGATCAGGCGTTCGTGGGGTTAAAGGAGATCTGGATGGTTCATTCTCCTGCCGGCACGCGAATTGAGAAGCGCTTCGACACGAGGGATATGTGGTTCAGGCAGCGGGGCGTGTGGAAGCTGACTGGGCGCGATTGTCATTCGCTTAGTGAATGCCGATTGCAGTGGCCTTTACGCTGACCGATGATTTAGCGTCGGCAAAGCGGGGCGCGCGCCGGTCACAGCGGAAGCGGATTTTTCTTTTGTTTTTGAATCAATGGGTTAGGGGTGTTTTTTAGGTTGGAATGTGGGTCGCGCGTTGGAAGCTGGAGACGCAATGCGAGACCTATTTCGGTTACGTTCATTCATTTCTATTGTTTCGGTTATTTGTGTGGTCATGGCTACCGGTTGTGGTACGCAGACCTCATATCCTAACCAGTTAAATGCGTTTGATGGGGCGTCTTACAGCACGCTGACTCTGGCACACGGAGCGTTGACTTCGTTGCGGGCGCAGATATCGGTTTCTTATCCAAAGTATGCTCCGGTGTTCAACGGAGCTGCGGATGCATATACGGTGGCTTACAACGCGTATGCCGCTTATCGTACGAATCCTTCGGATTCGGCGGCATTGACGGTCGAGTTGTCGAATTTGACGGTGAGTATTGTGGCGTTGGAGAACGCTTTTCAGACTGATATGCAGGCGTCGCCAGCGATGGTGGCGAGTATTCGGAATAAAGCGAAGACTCTGCGGATGCGGGCGGCGGGCCAGAATGTGACCGTCTCCGATGTTTTGACCGAGTTGGAAATTGCGTCTGCGGTTGCGGAGACGATTCCGGGTGCTTCGGCGTATGCGGGGATTGCCTCGATGGTGATTGAGGCGACGAGCGCGGCGTTGACGGCGGAGTCGGCGAGTGCGGGACAGCCGATTGATCTGACCACTATTCAGCCGGTTGCTACGCTGTAGATCGGTTAGCGGAAGGCAGGTGTTTGGGGGAGCCCTGCCTTTCCGGTTTGAGGCTTTTTCACTGGTGATTCTGGGACCGGTTGGGATGGAGGGAAAGCCCGATTGTGAGGGGTGGTTGAGAATAGTGGTTAGGAATGCTGAAGCAGATTAGTTTATGGGCCGCCTATGTAGGTATGGGAGCGGACGTCGTTCTTATGGTGCGGATACTGGCGCTCAGGCTGCGGCGCGTGTATGTTTTTATTACGCTATATGCGTTGCTGAACCTTCTTTATGACGGGTTGGCGTTGAAGCTGGGGATGGAGTCGAAAGAGTTCGGCAGTGTGGAAGTGTATTGGAAGTTTGTCGAGGCGGTGGTGTTTCCACTGGCGGCTTGGGACATTTTTGAGGAAGCGAAAGCGACGGTAGATTCGGTGCGGAAGTTGGCGATGTCGCGGATGGCGACCAGTCTGGTGTTCATTTCCATTTGGGGGTTTTTGATTGGGGCGCTGGCGGGGTCGGAGAAGGAATCGGGGGGAACGTATAAGATTACGGCGCTGATTGTTTGGTCGGGATCGGTTGCGGCGACACTGGCATTTTTGTGGGTGATGCGCCGGGCCATGCAGGCGCACAACTGGGAATTGCCAAGGAACACTGTGGTTTGGAATCGATTCTTTCTGGTGATGCTGGCTATGTCGGCGGTAATTGGCGTAATGATTTTGGTTTGGCCATTTTTAGGAGAAAACGTTGCAGGAATTGCCGACAAAGTTGAGAACGTGATGGATATTGTGTTGCAGACGACGGGAGTTGTAATAACGGGTTGGTGCGTGTTTCAGTTGCGCGCGGTGGCTCCAGCCGCTGCAATCAACGAAAAGAGTTAAGCCAATTCTGGGCTGAGGCCGGCGCCGACACGGTCCAGCACTTCAAGCAGCTTTTCCATGCGAATGGGCTTAGTGAGATAAGCGTCCATTCCAGCGGCGAGGCAGCGTTCCCGGTCGCGGTCGAGCGCGTGTGCGGTCATGGCGACGATAGGCAGGTGCGAGGAACGAGTCAGCTCCAGTTCGCGAATGGCGGCAGTAGCTTGATAGCCGTCCATTTCCGGCATTTGAACGTCCATCAATATCAGGTCGAGCTCCCAATTCAACTCTTGAACCATGGAGACAGCTTCGCGGCCGTTGTGCGCGCTGAGGACCTTGTGGCCCTGTTTTTCAAGCAGGCGCACGGCAACTTTGCGATTCACCGGATTATCTTCGGCGAGGAGAATTTGCAACGAAGGCGTTGGAGCTTTAGGCTTGACGGGCGGGAGCGCCCTGGCGAGTGCGGCCGATAGTTTTTCGCCCGAGCTGGAATGCAAGCCGGCTATGGCCGATTGGAGATCAGCTTTTGAGATGGGCTTGACAATGGTCGCCTGGACGGCAGAATTACGCCAACGATTGGCTCCAGCGAGGTCTCCCGCAGTGCTAAGCATCATGACGATGGCGATACCAGGGAAGCGATCGGAGATGATTTCGGCGAGGCTGCAAGTGGGTGCGCCGGCAGCGTGTTCCAGAAAGTTGGCAGGCAGATCCGCATCCAGCAGAATGAGCGGGAATGGACCGCCGACACGCTGGCCACGTTCGAGCGCGGCAAGAGTGGAATCGGCATCGCGAGCCATGGTGGGCAGCGAATTCCAGGAGACCAGCATGTCCTCCAGAACGCGCAGCGTGGTGGTGTTGTCGTCCGCCAGGAGGATGTTCATTCTTTGCAGATCGATGGGCGCAGGAGCATCGACGATGTCGCGGACGCCGAACTTGGCGGTGAAGCTGAAGGTGCTGCCTATATTGGGCTGGCTTTCCACCCAAATGCGGCCACCCATCATGTTGACCAATTGCGAAGAGATGGAGAGACCCAAACCCGTGCCGCCATATTTTCGGGTGGATGAGAAATCGGCCTGAGTGAATGCTTCGAAGATAAGCTTTTGCTTTTCTTCTGGAATGCCGATACCGGTGTCTTTCACGTGGAAGCCGAGGCTGACTTCGTTGTCCGAACCGAATTCGCCAAGTGCCGGCTGAATACGCGTGACACGCACGAAGACCTCGCCGTGATCGGTGAATTTGATGGCGTTTCCGATTAAGTTGACCACGATTTGGGTGACACGAACCGGGTCGCCAACGATGTGATCGGGAACTTCGGAATCGATTTGCCCAATGAGTTCCAATCCCTTTTGAGCGGCGCGGACGGCGAGCGATTTGAAGGTTTGGTCGAGAGTTTTACGAAGGTCGAACTCAATCGCCTCGAGCGTGAGCTTGCGCGCTTCAATTTTAGAGAAGTCGAGAATGTCGTTAATAATGCTGAGCAGCGAATCTGCAGAGCCCTCGACCAGTTCGAGGAACTGACGCTGTTCCGGGGTGAGATCCGTGTCGAGGGCGAGTTGCATCATGCCGATGACACCATTGAGCGGAGTGCGGATTTCGTGGCTCATGTTGGCCAGGAATTCGCTCTTTGACAGGCTGGCGGCTTCTGCTTGTTCTTTGGCAATTTTGAGTTGCTGTTCGGCGCGGCGGCGTTCGACGTTTTCGGCCTTCAATTCAAGAACCCGCAACTGAAGTTCGTCGCGAGAACTGCGCAAGGTCTCTTCTGCGCGTTTGCGTTCGGTAATATCTTCGACGATACCCACGATGCGGTCGAGTGCGCCAGCGCCGTCGACGACCGGGAAGGCACGATCCCAAACCCAATGGGTGGTGCCATCTGCACGCACAATGCGATATTCGCAATCTTTGTGTTCGCCGCGGCGCTGCGCTTGTTTTGCGATAACGACGGCATCGCGATCGTCCGGGTGGATGGCTTCGAACCAGGCGGATGGATCGCGCAGAACAGCTTCGGGATCCTGCAACCAGATTTCTTTGAAGGCCGGGCTGACGTAGACGAATCTATCGGTGCGCGGATCAACCATCCAGAAAATTTCATGAATGTTTTCGGCTAGCTGACGGAAGCGCTTTTCGCTTTCCTGCAAGGCGCGTGTGTGATGAGCGAGGGCCGTGGTGCGCTCATCGACAAGCATTACAAGTTTGGTTTCATTGGCGCGGATCTGACTCATGCGCAACCGGAAGGCAAGCACGAATACACCTAAACCGGCAAGCGTGGATAGAATGGCGAAAACGTAGGTTTGATAAAAGTGCGGCCGTAATGAGATGAGCGGAGAATTCTCAAGGGCTTTGCATTGATCTTCGCGAGTGCAGGCCTTCACGCGGAAGTGATAATCGCCCGGAGGAATGTTGGTGTAATACGCGCTACGACGATCGCCCGAATCGACCCAGTCTTTATCAAAGCCTTCGAGCATATAGTAAAAGTGAATTTTATCGGGTGAAGCGAGGCTCAAGGCGGTGAACTGGAATTCAAGCTGGCTGTTGCCTGGAGGGAGAACAATCGACTTGTTCGGGCTATAGGTTTTGCCTTGCACGGCAACGCGTTCGAGCACCACGTTGGGCATGACCTTAGTTGATTCGAGTGCTTGCGGATGGATTAGGCTGAGGCCAGCCATGGTGGGGAAGTAGAGTGTGCCGCTAGCGCCAAACCAACCAGCAGGCTGGAAGCCACCGTTGCATTCCTTGCTGCGCATACCATCAGAAACGCCATAGGGTATGGACAGAATGGACTGACTGCGGCCTTGAACAACGGCATCGATTTCACGCCGAGCGACGCGAAATATTCCGCGATTGCAACTCATCCACAGATAGCCGCGACCGTCGTCCAGAATGCTAAAAATGCCGTCATCGAACAAACCGTTTCGACGGGAGAACGAAACCACCTTGCCATTTTGAAGGCGATCAAGGCCACCGCCATCGGTGCCGATCCAAAGTGTGCCGTCAGGATCGCCCGCAAGGGAGAGCACAACGCTGTTGGACAAACCTTCCCGGCGGTTGATGTCAGTGAAGCGACCGTCGCGAAAACGATTCAGGCCGCCACCCTTGGTGCCGATCCAGATTGAATTCTCAGCATCTTCGAAAATGCACATTACGTTGTCGTTGGACAGACCATTGCGGGTCGTATAAGTAATGAAATGACCCAGGTGAAAGTGGATCAGGCCGGCCAGGGTACCGATCCAAATGTCGCCTTCGCGATCGCGGTAAAGAGACTGCACTACATCGTTGGGAAGATCGTTGGGAGCATGGAAGATCTGGAATTTACCATTTTGAAAGCGCGCAAGTCCTTTGTGTGTGCCCATCCAGACTGCCCCGGTTGCATCCTGCGCCAAGGAGAAGACGGTATTGTCTGGAAGACCGTTAGCCGCCGTGTACGTGGTGATTTTTCCGTCTTTAATGTGGTTCAGGCCAAAGCCGGGACTGCCCGTCCAAACTCCGCCATCTTTGTCTTCCATGACCGGAAGAACAATGTCGTTGGAGAGGCCTTCGTGAGTGGTGATGGTAGTGACGACGCCGTTTTTCAGACGAACTAGACCGCCGCCTTTACTGCCCACCCAAAGGTTGCCCTCACGATCTTCAAAGGTTGTCCAAATATTCTCGAACGGTAGACCTTGATCGGTTGAATAGACCTGGATTGAGCCGTCAACAAGGCGGCAAAGGCCGTTATCACGAGTGCCAATCCACAGCGTGCCGACGGCATCCTCGACAATGGAACTGACGGAATTGCTGGATAGGCCGTTGGCAGTGGTGAGGGTTTGAAAGTGGCCTCCGAAAAAGCGCGATAGACCGCCGCCATCGGTGCCTATCCAGATTGCGCCGTGACGATCGGCTGCAAGGGCGCGAATGTCGTTTCTGGGCAGACCGTCCTTGGTTGTATAAGTTGTGACAATGTTGTTCTGGATTTGAGCCAAGCCATTATAGGTTCCGACCCAGACGCCGCCCCAAGAACCAACGGCCAAGGAAAGGACTGCGTTGCCGGGCAGTCCGTCGCGGGTGGTGAAATGCGAGAATTTGCCGTTGCTTAGGCGGGACAAGCCGCCGCCGTCGGTGCCGATCCATAAATTGCCTTCTTCGTCTTCGGCGAGGGCGGTAATGGCATCATTCGAAAGGCCATTGCGAGTGGTGAAGGTGGTGAAAACCCCGTCGTTATAGCGAGTGAGGCCGCCGCCGTTTGTACCGATCCAGAGATTGTTCTGATGGTCTACCAGTAGTGCGCGGATGCCGCTGCTTTCCAGTTGTGACGTGTTTTCTTTATCGAACAGGGTGAAGCGGACACCATCGAAACGGGCCAAGCCATCTTCGGTACCGATCCAGAGGTAGCCGTCCTTGCTTTGCGCAACGGCGAGAACGGAGTTCTGGGGTAAGCCGTTTTGAGTGTTCCAAAGATCCTGCGTGAATTGAGTAAGCGCGCGTGAACGATCAAGTGACGCGAAGGCGCAGGTTGACGTTAACCAGACCACGATCGCGGGCACGAGGATAGATACAGTGCGCTTCAGCAACATTTCGCCGTAGAAGTTCCGATGGGTGAAAAATCACCCTTTTCACTCTGTCTATCGGCGCGTGCTCAGAAAAGCATTAAAGCCGATGGGACGATCCCTAGAGGACGCGTAAGAGGGTCTAGCAACAGGTGATATCCTTTTGCACGAACCAAACATTATGGGACACAACTCTTTGACACGGCGCAATTTTGGGCTGGCGATGGTCGCCGCTCCGGCTATCCTGCACGGGACGCCAAATACCCAGGAAGGACGCATCAAAATTGACACGGAGCGGGTGATTGGAAAAATCGATAAAAGGATTTATGGGAATTTCACCGAGCACTTAGGCCGCTGCATCGAAGGAGGCATATTCGAGGAGAATTCGCCGCTGTCGGATGCTGACGGTTTCCGGAAAGATGTTTTGAAAGCTGTGGAGGATTTGCACGTTACCTTGCTTCGGTGGCCGGGTGGCAACTTCTCATCGAACTACCACTGGCAGGACGGTATAGGGCCAAGGGATTCACGGCCTACGCGTTTGGATATGGCTTGGCAAACGTTAGAGGACAACCGATTTGGGACGCACGAATTCTTGCGTTATTGCGAAGTGACAGGTTGCCAACCTTATGTATGCGCGAATTTGGGGACGGGAAGTTGGGTAGACGCGCAGCAATGGGTGGAGTACTGCAATTTGGAAAGCGGTACTGCTATGACGGAACTGCGCAAAAAGAATGGGCGTGAGAAGCCGTGGGGCGTGAAACATTGGGGATTGGGCAATGAAATGGACGGGCCTTGGCAGATGGGGCACCGGTTGGCCGAGGATTATGGGAAGTTTGCGTTGGAAGCGGCGAAGTTGATGAAGTGGACAGACCCTACGATTCAATTGGTAGCGGCCGGCAGCTCAAATTTCGGCGCGGATTGGATTGGTTGGAACCGGACGGTGCTGGAGTATTTGAAGCATCATGCGGATTATCTTTCGCTGCACACCTACGTAGGAAACCGTGAGAATAACTTTCCCGAGTTTATGGCGAGTTCGGTGGAGTTGGATTATCGAACGAAGATTGCGGAAGGCATTATTGCGGAAGCGCTGAATAGCGAACCTGGGCGAAAGATTTATATTGCTTGGGACGAATGGAATGTCTGGTATCGTGCGCGTGGAGAAGGCAAGGAAGCCGGTAGGCGAATTCTGGAGGAGCAGTACAACCTTGAGGACGCACTGGTGGTGGGAACATTTTTGAATTCGTTCATCAATCATGCCCACATTGTGAAGATTGCAAACATGGCGCAGTTAGTGAACGTGATCGCGCCGATATTTACGAACAAGGATGGGTTGTTTTTGCAGACGATTTACTATCCGCTGGCGTTGGTGGCGGGTAACTCGTATGGCACCGCGTTGGAGTTGTTTGTAGAATCGCCCAGTTATTCCAGCAAGAGGCACGAGCAGGTGCCGTATTTGGACGTCTCTTGCGCGTATGATGCCGGAGCGCTGGTGGTGAATGTTGTGAACCGGCATGAGGGGCGGGCTCTGAGCGCAACCTTGGAGTTGCAGGACAAGAAATTTGCCGGTGCGTTTATGGCGTCTGAGGTAAATGGACCGGACATTAAGGCGCAAAACGGCTTTGATGGGATAAAAGTGAAGGTTACAAGCAAAGCGGTGGAGGCTTCAGGGAACCGGCTACGGTACGAGTTTCCAGCGCATTCGTTCACCATGCTTAAAGGGCGGGTGAGTTAGAGAGGCTAGAAACCGTACCGAGTCAGTTGTCCGGAGTTAGACCTTGTGCAATGACGATGATTGCCGCAAGATCGTATAGCGCGCAAGAAATAGGTCTCGGGTGCAGCAGCGGCGACGCCCTTGAGCAGGGAGTGCGCGTAGAGTAGTTTGCCTTCTTCGATGACCGATTTGAGATCGGCGCCGGAGAGGCCGCGGCTTTCGTGCGCGAGAGCTTCAACGTCGACCGAGTTGAGAGGCGATGGAAGCGCCGATAGCTTTTCGCGAAGAATAGTGGCGCGCGCGGGCTTATCGGGCAGGCGCGTACTGAGCCAGAGTTCAACGCGACCAGAGCGCAGCAGCGCAGGCGGAAGAGCAGCGGCGTTCATGCTGGTCATCATGACGCAGACGCGTTCCGCGCTCGCGCTTTCGAGGCCATCGAGCATGGTTAGTAGATAGCGATAGAGGCCGGTACGGTTTCCGGCTTCGAAAATTACATCGGCGTCATCGATGAAGATAACTGACGGTGCGTTGCGGCGCGCGGCTTCGAAGATTCTTTCAATACGGCAATAGAAGTCGCCGGTGTCGGCGTTCATTGTTCCGTCGATAAGAAAGAATTTGCCTTTAAGGCGGTGAGCTAGTGCTCGACCGATGGTTGTTTTGCCGGTGCCTGGAGGGCCGGCGAGCAGAACGCCACGCTTGGGCTTCAACTGGAGTTCGGAAGAGAGTTGATCGTTTTCGAAGGGCAACGCAATTTTTGCCTCAAGTTCTTCGATGACGTCGTCAACTCCCTTCAGATCGGACCACTGGACGGTTTGGACTTCCTCAAGATCCACATTGCTCGAGATATTGCGCGAGCGAAGGTAGTCGATGAGCGAGTCGGTGTCTGGTACCGCTTCGCGCAGGCCGAGCCACAAGCAAGCATTTTTGATTTGATGTGCGGTCAGAGCGGGCGCGAAGCGATGGACTTTATCCATGTCGAGGCGCGCGGCGGCTTCACCCAGATAGTGCGCGGCGATGGCGGCATAGTCTGCGGGTTCGAAGTCATCCATTTCCCAGACGATGGAACGCTGAGCGATAGCCGGCGGTTCGTTCTCTCCGCTGACCGCGAAGACGAACTTCTTGCTAAGAGCAGCGGCTTCATCGAGAAGGGTAGTGGCGACTGCGTTGATCAGATTGGCACGCCGATAGTTGTAGTGATCGACAACTTGCATGATGAGATGAAGGTCGTCGATGAACAACGATTGATGTTGATTAAGCTGCTCGGTTAATAGCTCAAGAAATGTCTCTTCGATTGCGTTGGGCTGCCGTTTCGAGAGTAGGCTCAGGAATTGGCGAGCGACGATAAAGCCACCGCCGATCTGAGCGTGAACAAAACGCAAGATTGTAGTACGACCCATGCCGGGCGCGACACGAAGAACATTGACGTCCGCGGCCGCGATGCCGGAAACCAGTTCGGCGGCTACTGATGCTTGCACGGGAGTCAATAATGGGGCTCCGCGCGTAAAGACGGATAGGTCGTCATCGAGATGCAATAGATTAGCAGGCTGCATATAGCTGTAGCTTTCTAGTTCAAGTTGAGTAAGGCAAGAGTTGGCTCGGCAGACGGAGTTAGAGCGTCCGAGCCTTGGCAAGACAAGAATTACTTGATTGTGGAGCTAGAAGGAGGGAATGCCAGAAAGCAGGCGTTCCACGCCTTTAGTGTCCACGAAATTGTCAGAGTGATCTGGATTTGTGTTAAGCAACAGGAAGCCTCCTTTCTCTGGAGATTATTGTTTGACCTTAGCATAAGTGCGCGGAGATTGCAAGCAAATCAACGCACAATGCAACTGCCAGTTTTACGCGACCGGAGCGGCTTTCGCTTTTAAAACAGGCCTTGCGGCGTGAGCTCGACCTTGGCGGCGCGGAGGCGCTCGTTGTGGAGTTCGCGTTCGGCCTTTATCCAATCTTCGGTGTCGCTACCGCCGACGAAGCCGCGTTCTTCGCTCAGCCTAAAGGCGCGTTTAGCAATTGTGTCTGAGTCGATAGGTTCTATGAGTCCGTTTAAGATCCGACGGAGATGCTTAACCTCTGTCGCCCGCGCCCCCGCCACGATTTGCTTCTTTGTGTCGGATTCGGAGATGGGCGCTTGCAGGCTTTGGCGAAGATTTAAGATTTCTTGATCCTTTTCAGTTTCCCAGGTTTCCAGTTGCTTAATGCGCCCCTCATATTGGTCGATTTTGTCTTGGAGTTGAGTAATCCCCGCGCTGGGGACGGAACTGACGGATGACGAACTAGCCTCGCTGAAACCGGCGACGGCGGCCATGGCTTTGGGTGGCTCTGGTTGAGCTATGGCTTTAGCTGCGAATTCAGCCCGAAGGATTGCTAATTCGTCAAGAGCAGCGGCGTGTTCCTCACGGAGTTCGGCCAACGACGTGGAGAGAGCGTTGATTTGACTGTGAAGATCGGCAAGGTTCCCTCCCTGGTCGGATGCACTGTCGTCTTTGGCGGTGTCACTTGATGCGAACTTGGCAATTCGAAGCTGCAATGATTCGACTTCGGTGGTTTTGTCAGAGAGGGCGGCTTCAAGTTCGGGAATGCGTCCGGCCAGTGGTTCGAGTTCAGCCATGTGAGCGGTGTGAACAGCTTGTGTATTCAGCAGGGCGTTGATTTGTGAATCTTTCGTTTGATGGGCGTGGACGTGGTGCGCAACTTGTGCTTCGAGATCGGGGACGCGTGCAGCCAGAGGTTCAAGTTCAGTGATGCGGGCCTCGGCAGCGATTTGAGATTCGAGAAGCGATTCTATGTCCACATCCTTTGCGGCCTTGGCTTGATTCAGTTGCTCAACCAGGGGTTCCAATTCAGCGATGCGCGCGTCTTTCGCGGTCTGTGCCTTCACATGTTCGGCTATCTGGTCTTGGAGCGCGGGAACGAGGGCAGCGACTGGCTCGAGTTCCTGAATGTGAGCAGCCAGTGAATCGCTTCTCTTGTTGGCCGAGTGGAGGCGCTCCTGAAGATCGACATTTTCATACTTGTGCGCAGCGGACGTGGTGGAAGTCTCCTCCTGAGCAGCTATCAAGGCGCTGTGCTGAATGTTGAGTTCTTGCAGCTCATGTTGCAGGCTTTCGATTTTCTGTTCGCGTAGTGCCAATTGGTCCTGGCACGTGAGCTGTGCCTCGGTTGCCTGAGCGTGCAGCGGTTCCAGTTCAGCGATGCGCGCTCTGAGTGCGGCGACGTGTGCATCCTTTTCAGAGAGAGCACCGTGCAAACCGACCAGCTCTAAGTCTTTTGCGGCAAGCGAATCCTTTAGGTTCTTGGCGGAGGCGGTGAACTCTTTTGATCTAGCCGCTTCCAATTGACTGGCGGAAAGACTGCGACGCAAGCGTCCGATTACCGAGCCCCAAAGGAACCACCCTATCGCCAAGCCAATAAGGGCCGCGATACCCAGGCAGATCAGTATTTGCGCAATCAGATAGTTCATTTAATTAATTACTCTCTCTCAGGAGGAACTCGATGCGCCGATTTTGACGCCTTCCTTCTGGTGTGTCGTTGGTTGCGAGCGGGTTAGATTGGCCAAAGCCTTCAGCCGTCAGTCTGGATGCTGCAATGCCCCTGCTGACCATATAGTCTTTTGTTGCTTCTGCTCGGCGCTTGCTAAGTGTTAGATTGAAATCCGCTTCACCGGTGGAATCGGTATAGCCGTTGATCTTGCACTGAAGTGTGGGCGAAGCGGCGAGGATGGGGACTATCTGATTCAGTGTTTCGCGGCCGGCATCGGTTAAAGTTGCGCTCTCGCTATTAAATTCGACGATGCGATTTTGCAGAACGGTGTTGACCTGTTGCTGCGTTTGAGCTGTGTGTTCAACAACTTTGGCGTCGGCAGGAGTTGCGGCTGGCGCGGAGGTGGTTTCAACGTTCACCACTCGAACACCATAGACGGCGGCGGCCAAAGTTCGGGCTTGATCGCTGACGATGGGTGACCCTGCCGGTCCGCTGAGCAGAACGTCGCGGCCACTTACGGACATGCCAGACGATGCAACGCCGCTCTTATTAAGTGCCTGAGCCGTGTGGGTATAAATGTCGCTCTGGATTACGGGAGCGTGAAAACTAATACAAAGAAAGCAGAGTAATGCCAAAGCCAGAATCCCAAGCGGCACTGTGATGAGTCGGTTCACGATTTCTCTCCACTAAAAGCTAGCCCGAGACGACTTAGACGTTAAGCTGTTCACATCCCGAAAAAAGGGCTACCAAAAAAGTAACAGGATTATGTGCCATTCGTATCAAAAAACAGTACGAAAATTATCGGTTATTTTCTCGTGCAGTACGAAGTTAGCCATGTGTTGTCGTTTACGCGATGGAGGTTGTGATTAACGACACCCTTTCGAGGCACAAGTGAATTTATCTAATCGGTGTTCCAGCCTCGCACCAGAAGAGTAAGGGGCCTTTTGTTCCAATCGTGCGTGTGGAAGTGGGCTTGAATGGAACGTGATTCACCAGGAAGCAGAGAAATGTAATTGTCTTCCCAGCGGACCGGCAAAATCTCTTCTTTGTTGCTGTTCAAACGAAGGTCAATGGCGAAGGCAAGCGAATGGCCGGTGTTTTTGAGCGTTACGGTAGCGGTGGTCTCGCTGGAGTTCGATTCTACACTGACTTTGGATTGCAAGTGAGTCCTCGGCAGTTTATTCAGACTTTGCAGACTGCCGAAAGTTGTGGTCGGCGTCAGATACCAGGTTGAGTTGGCGAAATCCAAAACGTCGGGTTGGCGCGGCAACCAATAGAAGTTGTTGCTAACAACTGTACCTTTAGGGTTAGTAAGAACTAGCCGAATAAAGTAAGTTTCGGATAAGTTTGCAAGTGACGGGATTGTAAACAATTTGTTGACGGCGTCGGACTTAATGTCGAAGTGAACGGACTTCGAGAATTGCGAAGAAAGATCGAAGTTCAGAACTTCGACAGTCGCGGTTAGATTGGCGAAGTCCTGCCGGTAACTATTCACTACGACAATGGATGAATCGTCATATGCGTATTGAATGTGTAAAGGCTCACAACCCTTTTTCGCGCCAAAATAGGAGCCGCCGGGACGAAGATAATAATCATAGAGATGCCAGATGAGCGACGGCCATGCATTGTTGAGCATCCATTGGATAACGCCGGTTGAGACATATTTGTTTTTGCCGAACGCTTCGAACATGGCTCTCTCGCCTTCATAGGACATGAGTTGCGAACGCATAGTGTACTCATTCAAATTACTGGATGTTCCGTATCGTTTTTCGAGAGCTTGGTTGAACACGTCTAGCGTGCGAAAGTTTCCTCCACCGGCATGAAAGCTCCACCAGGAATCGATGGGCCACATATGTTCGGGCGGAAGGAAATTCTGCAAAGATTCCACAGGCGGAACAGCGGGTCCGGGGCCGGTCTCTGTATTGAAGCCGTAAGCGCCGCCTAGCTGGTGAGCAGTGAGCCAGTAAGTTGGGGAAACATAATCGTAGGGACCTAGCATTTTGACACCGCTTTCACCGCTGACCGAGGTAGCCGCGGAGGTGGCAGAGGACACGTAGGGGTTGGGCCAGTTGAGATCCTTCAGCACAGAGACATAGATTTTCTCCTGGTCGGGGGGCGGGGGATTGTCGCTGCCGTTCAGCCAAACAAAGACGCTGGGATGGCTGCGGAGACGACGAATCTGATCGCGCAGAGAGGCTTCGGCGATTGCGTGGTCTTCAGCATCCCACTCTTTCCATCTTTCCCAGTGGTCACAGCAAGTCCAGCCGGGCATGAGGAGGATGCCTTTTTGATCGGCAAGGTCCATGAAGTGCTCGTCTTCCAGCTTGCCTTCAAAGCGGACCGTATTCAGATGCATGTCGCGCACGTAATCCAGTTCGGCTTCCTGTTTCTCTGGAGTGGAACGCAGCAGCATATCGAATGTATAGCCACCGCCGCGAATGAGCACCTTTTGACCGTTAATTTTGAAAAGCAAGTTCTGCTTGGGGATGCCATCTTTACCTGCTGGGATAGACGGATCTTGGGCGACGAGTTCGGTTGTGACTTGGCGGATACCAAAGGTGGTGTCGGAGCTATCGGAGATTTCGCCATTTGCTGCGACATCCAGATGGAGCTTTTGCAGATTTTGATCACCCATATCTAGTGGCCACCAGAGTTTGGGCTGCGCGATGTCGAGGGGCTGGAAAGTAACGACTTTGTGTTCGTTTGGAGCAAGAGTGTAGGACTGAGTAAGAGCAGCATCGCCGATCTTGCCCTTCAAATCACCGCTGACGGAAGCGGAGGACACGTTTTGTAACTCGGCGGAGACGGTTAGCTGCGCGCGATCAAGGCTGGCAGAAACTTGGGAGGAAACTTGCGGGAAGCGTATAGTGACTGCGCCGGATTGGGTCAAATAGACACTACGCCAAATGCCCATGTTCTTATCCGGCGGCATGGGATTCCAGTCGGCATAAGTGATGGACAGATCATGCGGCGTGGGCGGAAAAACTTCAATAGCTACAGCGTTGTCGGTATCTTGATTCAGCAGATTTGTAACGTCGAATTCGAAAAGTCGCCACATTCCGGCCACTTGTGTGGAGTTGGCGATCTTGTGACCGTTAAGCCAGACGTTGGCTCGAAAGTTGATACCCTCCAAGTGTAGGATGTGTCGTTTGTTGTCTGGCAGGAGCTTGAAGTTTCGACGGTACCACCAACTGGAGCGAAAAGGGCTGCCCGGCGGCATTTGAAGGGCTGAGAAATTGTAGCCGCTAGGATAAGTGACGCCGGGAGTTTCCCGGAGGTTCATGCCATAGTTCGGATCGGAGAAAACATGCGATTGCACTAAGGCCGCCACCACTGTAGTGGGAACGTTAGCGGTAAACCAGTCGCGCGCGGAATAGGTGGAGCTTGAAATGGATTCGCCGGTGTCGTGAATGTCGGACGAGGAAGCCATCGACCAAGTGCCGTTCAACGTTAGTGCAGGATTCTGGGCCCAAAGCGTGGGCAACAGCAATAGGAATGGAAGCAGGCGGACGATTCTCATGTTAGTTAGGTTGCAGCTTGGATTCTAATTCAGACCAGCGGGCGTAAAGGGTGTCAACAGCAGCCTGCGCCTGCTCAATCTGCTGGTAGGCTTCGGTCAGACGTTTGGGATCTGTGACGACTTCTGTCTGTTCCAGTAAAGATTTGCGAGTGGTTAGGAGTTCTTCAGCTTCGACAATGCGTTGTTCGATCGTTTCCCAGTCGCGACTGTCGAGGTAGGAGTGCTTCTTCTTAGCAGCGCTACCTGAGGACACTGGCTTCGCGGCTGACGGTGGCCGGGCTTTGGATTTTCTGCGCTCGGCTTGCCAGAGATCCCATTGCGAGTAATCAGAGAAGCGTTCGAAGCCGCCTTCACCGTCAAGACCCAGCACAGTGGTGGAAACGCGATCCAGCATAAAACGGTCGTGGGTCACCAGGACAAGCGCCCCGGGGAATTCCAGCAAGCTCTCTTCGAGGATTTCGAGAGTGGGGATATCCAGATCATTGGTGGGCTCGTCGAGAAGCAGGACGTCGGCCGGTTCGAGCATTAAGTTAGCGATTAGAACTCGAGCGCGTTCGCCGCCCGAAAGACGGCTGACAGGTTGATTCAGTTGGTCGCTGGAAAACAGGAAGCGTGAGGCCCAGGACGCGACGTGGATGGTGCGTTCTTGGTAAACAACGGAATCGCCATAGGGAGAAAGCGCCTGTTTGAGAGTTAGATCGGGATTGAGCGGGCGATTCTGATCGAAGTAGACAATGCGAAGGTTGTCGGCCTTTTGAATTTCGCCGGGCTGGGGGACGATATCGCCACGCATGAGGCGCAGGAGCGTGGTCTTGCCGGAACCGTTCGGGCCAACGAGACCGATTCTAACTCCGGCTGTGATGACAAAGGAAAGGCCGGAAAAGAGTGTGCGCTGGTCGTAGCTGTACGACACATCTTTGAATTCGATAAGACGTTTCGTCTTGCAGTCGGAGGCGCTAAATTCGATGCCCGCGCTGGATGTGCGGCTACGATTATTCAGGTCAGCGAGTTCGGCGATGAGCGAGTGGGCATTATCGATGCGGGCTTTGGCTTTGGTGGCGCGCGCTTTGGGACCTCGGCGCAACCACTCCATTTCGATTCGAACCCGGTTTTCCAGTGCCTCCTGATGTTTGGCTTGAGCGGCCAGGAATTCGCTTTCACGTTCGAGAAATGTGCTGTAGTTGCCTTGCGTGCGAAACATTCCGTCGGGATAGGCGCGATTGAGTTCGGCCATGGAGGTGGCCACGTTTTCCAGAAAATAACGGTCGTGGCTGATGACGACGGATGCAAAACGGGCGTTCAGCAGCAACTTTTCCAGCCATTCAATGCCGGCTAGATCCAAATGATTGGTGGGCTCGTCGAGCAGAAGAATATCGGGCGATGTGACTAGCGCGCAGGCTATGGCAAGACGCTTGCGCCAACCGCCCGATAGAGTGCCGGCATCCACGTCGGGATCGGTGAAGCCGGCGCGGCCCAGTGTTTCCGCTTCGCGCGCATCGTACTCTGTGGCGGCAATGGATGGCGCTGCCGCGATAGCGCCGCGCAAAATTTTCCGAACAGTTTCACCGGGCGTGAAGCGAGATTCTTGCGACACGTAAGCGAGCCGTGTATTCTTTCGCAGAGACACTTCGCCCGAATCTGGTTGACGGCGGCCAGCGAGGATTTCAAGCAGAGTGGATTTGCCAGAACCGTTTGGGCCGATGAGACCGAGGCGATCGGAATCGAAAACGTTGAAAGAGATGTTTTGAAAAAGCGGCGCTGAGCCGTACTGTTTCGTAATCGATTGGGCGTTGAGGAGCAGAGGCACTACATCTATGTTCGTATGGAGGCCCGCCGCGGGGTCCGCTATTCGGCTGGTTGTGGCGCAGGGGGCTTCGGGGCCAGCGGCATGACCCGCCATTTTGTGTTGACTGGCGTCGCCGTGGCGGCTTTATCGATGAGGGAGAGAAATTTCAGGAAGTCGGGTCCAACGTAGGAGTTTAGAACCATGCAGCGAGGCATTGCCATTTGCGGATCAGATTGACTGACGGCGCGGCATTGCACGGAGAAGGCAGCTCTGTAGCCGTCGGCAGCCGCGTGGCGGAGCAACATAGGCGAATAAAGACCGTACGGCCAAGCGAGCAAGGGCACGGGACGGTTGAGCTTTTTCTCAAGTGTGTTTTTTGAGTCGGTCAGTTCGGAATCGACAAATTGCGCATAGCCGGTTGGATTTCTATGCAGGACATGCGGGAAGGTGGGGTGGCTCCAGGTGTGCGATTCAAGGTCGATCAGCGGATCCTGTTGCAGCTTTGCGACTTCGTCCCAAGTCACACAGTAGGTACCGTTGGAAATGCAGTTCACAACCAGGAATTCGGTTACTGGAACTTTGAATTCATCGATGATGGGTTGGGCGGAAGTGAAAAACGATTCGTGACCATCGTCGAACGTGATGACGATCGAATGCGGCTTGGGAGCGGGGCCGGTTCCACCTTTCCACGCAACCAATTCAGATAAAGGAATAACGTGAAATCCGTTGTCACGCAGCGATTGCAGTTGGAGGCGGAAATTCTCCGGAGTCACGGTTGTGTTGCCGGGTTTACCGTTCGAAATTCGGTGATAGCAGAGGATAGGTACGAGGGTGGAATCGTTTACGGCGTCTGCGGCAAAACAGATAGACGAAAAGGCGGCCACGAGGCCAATAAAACGAGCGGAAAACTTCACCATCACTTAGGTAATGTTACGGTAAATGCTAAGGAAAAATCCAGCGCGGGTTTTGGTATTCTGACAGTTATTTTTGTAAACAAAGCCAGTCATGAATGTTTTTGAATTGACCCGGGCGTTGATTGATATTGAGTCGATCACTCCAAACGAGTTCGAAATCGGCAACTATCTTTTCGCTATTCTAAGCGATCTAGCTCGACGCTACGATGGCGTGGCTGAGCGCATACCGATAGAACCTAGGCGAGACAATTTGCTGGTTCGGTTTGGCGATCCGATTGTGACTTTATCCACTCACCTGGACACGGTTCCGCCTTTTATTCCCTCGTCAGAAGATGACGCATTTATCTGGGGTCGCGGTGCGTGCGATGTAAAAGGCATCATTGCTGCCATGATCAAAGCGGCGGAAGAGTTGCTTGCGCAAGGGACGCGGGGATTTGCTTTGTTGTTCGTTGTGGGCGAAGAACGGAACAGCGCGGGAGCTTTGCGCGCGGGCAAAATGCCAATTGGTTCCAAGTTTCTGATCAACGGCGAGCCCACTGGGAACAAGTTGGCGCTGGGATCGAAAGGCGCTTTGCGACACGAAGTGGTGGCCAAAGGGAAAATGGCACATTCGGCGTACCCGGAATTGGGCGAATCGGCGATAGAAAAGTTGCTAAATGCGCTGGAGCGGCTGCGCAAGATTCCCTTGCCAGTAGATGACTTGCTTGGAAAGAGCACGTTGAACATAGGAGTGATAAGCGGCGGGCGTGCCCCGAATGTAATTGCAGATGAGGCGCGCGCTGAAGTTTTTGTGCGAGTGGTGGGAGACGTGACTGGGTTGCGCCGCGACATTGAACAGGTTGTGAAGCCGGATGCGGAGGCGAACGAAGTTTTGTTCATTCCATCCGTGCGGCTGGGTGCGATGGATGGATTTGAAACTACTGTCGTGGCTTACACTACGGATATTCCCGCTTTTGGAGATGCTTGGGGCAAACCTTACTTGATTGGGCCTGGAAGCATTCACGTGGCGCATACGTCGGAAGAAAGAATTCCGAAGAATGAGTTGAGCGCGGCGGTGGGCATATATAAGCAACTAGTTGAGAGATTGAAGAAGTAAGCATGAAGACGATCGAGGTTGGTGTTTTGGGTGGAACTGGCATGGTTGGCCAGCATTTCATTCGCTTTTTACAAGGGCATCCGTGGTTCAAACTCACTTGGCTGGGCGCGAGCGACCGGTCTGCCGGTAAGAAGTTGAAAGACGCGACCTCCTGGCGCTTGGATGGCGAGATGCCTGCGGAAACAGCGGAGATTGTGGTGTCGGACTCCGTGCCGGGCAAGGCTCCGAAGCTGGTTTTTTCGGCTATGGATGCATCGGTTGCGACCGAAATTGAGCGCGCATTTGCACGCGCGGGGCATGTGGTGGTTTCTAATTCCCGGAATCATCGTATGGAGGCTGATGTGCCGCTAATTGTGCCGGAGGTAAATCCGGATCATTTGCAGCTGCTGAAGCGGCAACAGGCGGAGCGTGGTTGGAAGGGATTGATTGTCACGAATCCAAATTGTTCGACCGTAACGCTAACCATGGGACTGGCTCCGATGGCAAAGTTCGGAATTAAGCGCGTGATTGTGGCAACGATGCAAGCGGTATCGGGCGCGGGTTACCCAGGCGTGGCTTCAATGGACATTCTTGGCAATGTAGTTCCCTATATAGGTTCAGAAGAAGAAAAGATGGAACAGGAGACGCAGAAGATTCTGGGCGCGTTCCGTAACGACGAGGTGGTTGCACTGCAGGCCAAGGTGAGCGCGCACTGTAACCGGGTTGCGGTGGTGGATGGGCACCTTGTGACAACTTCTGTGGAGTTTGAAACTAAGCCTGCGATTGCGGATCTGCAGGCCGCGGTTGAGAACTTTAAGAGCATTCCGCAAGAAAGAAAGCTGCCCAGCGCTCCGGCGCGTCCGGTGGTTTATATGCCGCAGCAAGATCGTCCACAGCCGAGGCGCGATGTTGGCCGAGATAACGGGATGGCGGTGTATGTGGGCCGATTGCGTGAATGCCCGGTTCTGGATGTGAAGTTTTTGGCTTGCGGGCATAACACCATTCGCGGCGCGGCGGGTGCGGCTGTTTTGAACGCGGAACTAATGGCTTCAGAAGGCCTGCTGGATTAGGACGCGGGCATGATTGTGATGAAGTTCGGCGGTACATCCGTCGAATCGAAGGAAGCCGTTGAACGCGTTACCGGTATTGTCCGCGGTTGCGAAGCCCGAAGACCGATTGTGGTTGTCTCGGCCATGGGCAAGACCACGAACAAGCTATTACAAGCTGCACACGAAGCGGCTGCGGGGCGGCGCGACCAAGCACTGGCGATAGTGGACGAACTGCGCGGGAATCATCTGACGCATGGCTTAGCGCTGGCTGGGTCTTATTCTGCAGAGCTAGACCGTTATATTCGCGCACACTTCGAATGGTTGGATGAACTGGTTCGGGGCTTGTCAGTGGTAGGCGAATTGTCTGCGCGATCTATGGATTCGATTGCCAGCGTGGGCGAGCGGTTGTCCAGCTTGATTGTCAGTTTTGCATTCAATGCGGCGGGAGTTGGGAGCAAGCACGTGGATGCGCGTAGCGTTATGGTGACAGACGATAGATTCACGCATGCGGCACCATTGCTGGATGAAACTTACGCTCTGATGAAAGAGAAGGTGAAGCCACTGGCGCAATCGGCAGTGGTGGTGATGGGCGGATTCATTGGGTCCACGAAGGAGGGGCAGACGACGACTTTGGGTCGCGGTGGTTCCGACTATTCGGCTGCGATTGTGGGCGCGGGTGTGGGTGCCGAAGAAATCCAGATCTGGACTGATGTGGATGGCATGTTGACGGCTGATCCGCGCATTGTGGCGGGCGGCCACAGGGTGAAAAGTATTTCGTTTGCCGAGGCGGCGGAGATGGCGTATTTTGGCGCCAAGGTGTTGCATCCCGCGACAGTGTTGCCAGCGGTTGAAAAGGATATTCCGGTGGTGATTTTAAATTCGCGGCGGCCGGAAGTAGAAGGTACACGGATAACATCGGAGGCGGTGCCTTGCAAAAACCCGGTGAAATCAATTTCATGCAAGCGCGGCGTGACGATTCTAAATGTCCGATCGACACGGATGTTGATGGCGCATGGATTTCTGCGTCGAATTTTTGAAGTTTTTGACCGAGCACGGATAAGCGTAGACATGCTAGCGACATCGGAAGTCAGCGTTTCGCTGACGCTGGATCAAGAAGAGGCGCTAGACGAAGTTTGCGAGCAGTTGCGCGAGTTTGCGGACGTGACAGTGGAGCGCGACCATGCGATTGTTTGCTTGGTTGGCGACAACATACGGCATACTCCTGGCATTGCTGGACGCGCGTTTCAAGTTTTGTCGAACGCCAATATTCGTATGATTTCTCAAGGCGCGTCGGTTTTGAATTTGGGGTTCGTCATCGCAGACTCGGATTTGACGCCGGTAGTGAGCGCGCTGCACAAAGAGTTCTTTTCTGAATTGGATCCCGCGGTGTTCGCATGAAGAATTTAGCGTTGGTTGGATATGGAAAAATGGGCAAGCTGATTGGACAGCTTGCACCGGAATATGGATTCCACGTGGCGCGCACACTGGATGTCGGCGATGAGTGGACCGCATTTGATGGTATTAACGTGGCGATTGAATTCACCACGCCGGAAGCGGCTCCGGTGAATCTGAAGCGATTAGCGGAACTGGGCGTACCGGCCGTTGCGGGCACCACCGGATGGCTGGAGCACTTGGATGAAGTGTCGGCGGTCTTCCAGAAGAACAAAGGATCGTTAGTGTGGAGTCCGAATTATTCAGTGGGTGTCGCGGTGTTTCGAAAGTTAGTCGCAATGTCGGCGGAACTACTGAAAGATGAGGCGGAATATGGCGCGTGGGCATGGGAAATCCACCACGACACGAAGAAGGATGCGCCTTCCGGCACCTTGATTCACCTTGTGGATGCGATGAAGCAGGCTGGTTATCCGCGTACGGTTGACGTTGCATCGAGTCGTGCGGGCAGAATTCCCGGTACGCACGAAATTGGCTATGATTCCGCGGCTGATACGATTACGCTGAGGCACACGGCGCGCAGCCGGGAAGGTTTCGCGCGCGGTGCGCTGAAGGCGGCGGTTTGGATTCTGGAACACAAAGGCGTATTCACTTTCGAAGAAGTGCTTTTTGGGAAGAAGTGAGGCTGTTATGTTTACTGGTTGCGGCACAGCTTTAGTGACGCCGTTTCGCGCGGATTTAACACTGGATGAAAGTGCGATGCGGGCGTTGGTGGAACGGCAAATTCAGCAGGGGATCAATTTTTTGGTGCCTTGTGGAACGACGGGTGAGAGTCCGACGCTGGAGTATGAAGAGCACTTGCGCGTTTGCAAGATCACTTTGGATCAGGCAAAAGGGCGCGTGCCAGTGGTGGCAGGCGCCGGTGGTTACAACACGCAGCATGTTATTCACATGGTGCGAGATTTAGAAAAACTGGGCGTAAACGGCATACTTTCAGTCACGCCTTACTACAACAAGCCGACGCAAGAAGGCTTGTATCAGCACTACAAAGCGATCGCAGCAGCGACGTCGCTGCCGATTATCGTGTATAGCGTTCAAACGCGAACGCTGGTGAATATTGAGCCCGCAACGGTGGTGCGGTTGGCCGAAATCAAGAATATTGTTGGCGTGAAGGAAGCTTCGGGCAGCGTTAGCCAGATGTCCTCCATACTGGCGCAGGTGCCGGAAGACTTCATTGTGCTTTCGGGCGATGACGCGGTTGCGCTGCCATTGATCGCGCTGGGTGGCAAGGGCGTGATTTCAGTTGTCTCAAACGAAATCCCGGGCGAATTTACGCGGCTGACCCAGGCGGCGTTGAAAGGCGATTTCGGTACGGCGCGCGCTTTGCAGCGCAAGTATCAAGCGTTAATGGAAGTGAACTTTGTTGAAGTGAGCCCAGGGCCGGTGAAATATGCTTTGGCGCGGATGGGATTGTTGGAACCGGTTTGGCGGCTGCCTTTGGTTCCACCGTCTTCAGCGTCGAAGAAAAAAGTAGACGATGTGCTGCTAGCCTCGGGATTATTGGCGATGCAAGGAGCGGGCGTTTGAGCATTGCGGCGAGTTTGCAGAGTGCGATTGAGGAACTTTTCGACCGGCCGCCTGCCAGTTATACCGATGAAAACCGGCAGTTGTTTTACGCATTTCGAGACCTGCTGAACAAAGGGCAGGTTCGCTCGGCTGAGCCGGACGCAAGCAGTTCCTCAGGTTGGCGCGTGAACGGTTGGGTGAAAAAAGGCATTCTGCTTGGGTTTCGGCTGGGCGGAATTATTGAAATGGGTGGCCAGTTTTTGGACAAGTCCACTTACCAGCTGCGGCAGATTGGTTTGAGCGATGGTGTACGCGTGGTGCCAGGCGGGTCGAGCATTCGCGACGGTTGCTATGTAGGTCGCGGTGTGACGTGTATGCCGCCCATGTACATCAACGTGGGCGCATATGTGGACGACGGAACGATGGTGGATTCACATGCGTTGATTGGGAGTTGCGCGCAAGTTGGTAAGCGTTGCCATGTTTCCGCGGCTTCGCAGATCGGCGGTGTTTTGGAGCCGGTAGGCGCGTTGCCCGTGATTATTGAAGACGATGTCCTGGTGGGCGGCAATTGCGGCGTGTACGAAGGTACGGTGGTGAAGAAACGCGCGGTGCTGGGAACGGGGACAATTTTGAACCGTTCAACGCCTGTCCACGATTTAGTGCGTGGAGAAATCTATTCGGCCAGCGAAGACGAGCCTTTGATTATTCCGGAGGAAGCGGTTGTGGTGGCGGGATCGCGAGTGGTGAAGTCGGGCATAGGCAAAGACTGGGGAATTTCGCTTTATACTCCGGTGATTGTGAAGTATCGCGATGGTGTCACAGATGCCAAGGTGCAACTAGAAGATCTGCTGCGCTAGTTGGTTGTCGGAGGCGCGGCTGGTTGCGGCGGAGGATTAGGAATGCCCGCAACGCCGGGAGTTTCCAAGACTCTGACGCCGGTGGTTGCATCTGTCCCGCTCTCGGGGGCGATCGTCACTGCGAATCCAGCCAGATCGGCCAGCGTAGCGGCCTCCACATCGTCGGTAAAGACTTGAGGAACATCTTGCGCGACGGTAAATGTGCGCATTTTGGTAAATTTGTGGTCTTTTTTCGCAACCACCCAAAGCTCGTATTCGTGCTGAACCGGCAGCTTTGACGCGACAAAAAAAACTCTTGAGTCTTCCAGGATGAAAGCGTAGGCGGTTGAAGGAAGACCCTCTGGTGTTTTAAACGTCAGGAACTTGGCGCCCGGGTTTTCCAATGCCGCCACAAGCTTTTTGTCATCCGAGTTACGCTGCTTGTCTCGCTCGATGCTGTCATTGTTTATCTGAAGCTGAGCTTGCAGTTGCTGATTCGACGCTTGCGCTTTGGCCAATTCTTCCTGCAGCAGCAGCGTATTGGAAGGCGTCGATGCATGACTTTGCTTTTCGAGAAATTTAACCCTTTCGGTTGCGGTTTGGAGTTTCACTTGACTGGCGACGGCTTCGTCTTGTAAATTCTCGACCTGACGCTGGATGCTCTGAACCTGCAGTTTGGCCGACTGGCGGCCCGCGACGAACGTGGAAATAAGCAGCAAGGCCAAAACGAGAGAAATAATGACAAGAGTTGACGCAAGGATGGCTGGGCGGTGCTTATAGTGCTTCGGCACGGTTAGCACGCGATTGCTGAGTTCTGCAATTCGAACCAGCCGGACGCGGAAATCAGCGGATGGCTCCACTTGTTCCAAGCTGCCGGCGAAGACCAACCAGAGGTTAATGCTGCGCTGAATGCTGGCTATGCAATCGGGACACTGCTTCTCTAGTTCGCGGTCAACATTGGCCCGGTCCGATGGATCGAGCAAGCCAAGGACGTAGCGATCGTACGTGTCCGGAGGAAAGCCGGTGCAGGGGCTGATTCCGTCATTTGCAACTGGATCTAGAGCCGGAGTCGCCAAGCTCGTATTATAAGGCTCAACGGGTTGGCGGTGCGGCAAGTCCTGCTGGTCCCCAGTCTTCGGGCGAGGTGAGGCGGCCGTTTCCGAATGGTTTGCTCAATTCATGAATATGAAAAGTTATCAGTTCGCCGTGTAAGGCGACGTCCGTGTATTGGAAGAACCAGCCATGTGCATAGGACTTATCATTACGCAGATGGCCGCCGGAACTAGCCATAGACAGATAGGTAATGCCATCCAGTCTAAAACGCAACATTTCGTGTATATGCCCGGCGATGACATATTTAACGCCGTATTTCACGGCCAATTGATGTAGCGGGAAATGATTGTCACCTAACGCGATCGGAAACAGCCAGGCTGGCCGGTGAGAGACGATGAACTTCACAGGCTGGTTAGCGTGGGCGGCGAGATCGGCCTCTAGAAACTCCATTTCCCCCGCGGATAAGGTGTCTGATTCGCTGTCGTTCAGGATGGTGAAGTGAGCTTGCTGCCAGTCAAACGAATAGTGCAGGGGATGATGCGAATATTTCTCGAACGCTTGTGCGGAAGCTGTGTCCCAGACATCGTGATTGCCCGGAGTAAGAAAGAATTTGAAGCGGTGATAGGGCTTTAGCAGGTGAAGCACTTGCTGCCATTCCGAATCGATGCTTTTGTCGCTTCCGCCTTGAATGGTGTCGCCAACGGTCAGGATGAAGGCCGGATTGCCGGAAGCGGCTTCGCGTAGGGCTTCTTCATAGACGCCAGGCTGCGCCTCGCCTGTTCGGTCGCCAAGTAGGGCGAAGTGAAATTCCGTCGCTGGAGAAGGACGCAGCAGCGGCGCGAGAATCAATACAAAACTAAGCGCCGGCAGGCTTTGCGATGGGCGCACCCAGCGTTTCACTTTGCGATTTCCCATTAACGCTCAAATTTACCTGAACATCGTTGGCCGGGCAAAGGGCATTCATCACTGCGACTGGCCAACCGTCGGCAAACTTGGAATGCGTCGCCGAGGTTAATTTCGCAAGTGCGTCCTTCAGCTTTTCGCGAGCAGCCATGAAATCGGGATTGGTTGTAAGGTCTGTCACGGTTAATTTGCTCAGCAGCGCCAACACTTCGGTTAAAGGCGGCGTCACTTTTTGAAGAGCGTCGCTCCACCACCGAATATCACTCCAATCCGCGCTAATCACGAGAACTACCGATGGGTCGAGATTCTGTAGCGACGGAATCTGCCTGAAGTTGGAGGGATCTCCACTCTGATTCATGGCGTCCCAGGTTGGATCATCGTTCAATGCCAGTTTGCGGGCATGAAAAGTGCCTTCCGTTGGATCAAGCAAGGCCAAGCGCGTATCGCGGCCAATTCGATCCAGCTCAGCGGCTGCACGAGGAGTTCGTTTGTCCACATCCTGGTAGAAGAAGTGATAAACCGATGTCTGATCGTATTTGGTGTCCAGGTAAAAGGCGTTGTGGAAAAGCGCCGCTTTAGAATTTTGAATGCCTGCTATATCAGAATTGGGGAAGAATTTGAACAATACGCTGGCGCGAAGCTGGCGGGCAATGTCGGAATGTTTGGCGTGCGGATGATACTCGAGCATTGACTGGCGGACTGTGAACGCCGATGGGCTCGAAGTGGCCGACGTGCAAGCGCCATAGGTAATAGTTGCGATAAAGGCTTCTGCCAGCGCGCCGCGGAGCTTGTCCGCGTCTGCGGCGTACGGCGTGCTTTGTGCGGAAAGCGATTCAGCACTGACCTTGTCCACAACAGTGGCTTGCCCGTGCTCGTCGTGCAGGACGGTTGTGTTCTTCACATAGTCGGAAATGGATCCCGCGTTGTAGAAGCCAAGAAGGTTAAACGTGATCTTGTGGCGACGATCTTCGATATCGCGCAAGATGTGATGCACTCGTGTGGCAGAGGGCAGAGTATCCAGTGCCGACCAATCTCCTTTAAGCGCATTATTCAAAGCCGCGTCTGTTGTCGCTGCAATTCCCTTAGATAAATCAATTTCATAGACGACCGCGGCTTGGTCTGAATCTGACGCTGAACAACAGGCATTGGCTGCGATTGCAAAGCTATGGTCGCAGCATTCCTTCAGTCCATCTGCCAGATCTTTCTTCTGTGAATCGTCCAGCTTCAGATCCTCAAACTTGACGTCGGGCGCGATGGCTTTCAAAACAGCGGCCAAGATATCGGTGCTACCAACCGTTGCTGCTATGCCGGCGGAGGCCGTGAACGTGACGCTGAGATCTGTCTGGTGCTTTTTATAAAGGCCGATGACGAGTTTGGTATCTGAAGATTTAAATGTCCGGACGATGAAAGATCCCGACAATCCGAAACTTCCGGTAACCGAGGCGGTCGCAGTCGGCTTTACCGTCAAGGACAAATTAAACGGAAGCTTCGCCGTGGCCAATGGGTTGAATGACAAGGGCGCAGAATAAGAGGCGCTAAGAGTTACGCTGCCATCGGCTTCGCCAGTATGGGCTACGTTTGGCGGAATGGCGCGCAAGGCAGTAGCATCTGGCGGGATGGAATAGTTCTCCAATACCTCTTTCAGGCCTTCCTGTAGCGCTGGAATCAGCGAGCCTTTGGGTGCCGGGAAATGAACAAAAGTTGTAAACGTCGTTGCAGTAGCCGTTTTCAGAGCGAGTCCCAGCGCAGTTCCCGAAGGTGTCGACACGCCTGCTTTTAGCGTTGCCTTGACAGAAAGCCCTGCCCAGCACTCGCCCGGATTGATTTTCAGAGCGGGCGCAAAATCATCGTCGCCAAACAAAGATTTCTGTTTGGGAAGTAATAGAGAAAACTCGGCATTTGTCCCAGCACTGATAGCAACGGGCGCAGTCCCAATCAGCATCGAAGGCGCAGCAACGGTAAGACCGACCGATGCCTTGCTCACCTCCAGTTGATCGATAGGTTTAGCGAAATTGCTTACGATATTTGGGCTGGAAAACAAAAGGTTCTTCAGGCCGGCGACCGATAGCGGCGCCTTTTCAGCCAATTCGAGCGATGCCGAAACTTGTGTTGAATCGATAATGTTAACGGTGGACATGGCCCAGGGAACCCTCTCTGGAAGGAGTCTATCAGTTTCAAGACACGCGGCTTCGTACAATAAGAGGGAGTGAGTGAATCTTCCAGCCGCGGTCACGCCGTGCGAATGCTGATTCTGACGGTGCTATTGCGGCCGGTAGGGAATCTGTCGTTAGCTTTCGGAATGAAGCATTTCCCGCAGATGCTGGCGCTGAATCCGCTGCCGTACGTACAGGCGTTCGCTAACCCATATGTCTCAGGCGGAATCTTGCTGTTAGTTCTATCGCTTCTGACCAGGATGGCGCTGCTGAGCCTTGCGGATTTGAGTGTAGTGCTTCCGCTGACTGCAGTTGGATATATTTTGTCTACCGCCCTGGGCCGTTTTTTTCTAAACGAGCAAGTGAGCCCCCAGCAATGGGCAGGTACAGTTTTGGTTTTTTTGGGTGTGGCGTTGGTGAGTTCCACCTCGTTCAGCACGACGCGGCCGGCGGCGCAAAATGAAGCCGGCGCGGCCTGAAATGAATCTGATTTAGGAGAGTTTGAAATACATGAAGATTGGCGTGCTTGGTGGAGACGGTTATTGTGGATGGGCGACCGCGCTGCATCTTTCAGCCCAAGGGCACAACGTGGCGATTGTGGACAATTACGTCCGCCGATCGTGGGACCACGAATTGGGCGCGCAGACGCTGACGCCGATCCGTCCGCTGGCTGAGCGCCTGCGCACATGGAACGAACTGACCGGCCGCCAGATTGAGTTGCATGTTGGAGACATCACCAACTACGAGTTCCTGGCATCCTTTGTGAAAGCTTTCGAGCCCGAAGCCGTGGTGCATTTTGCCGAGCAGCGCTCCGCGCCGTTTTCGATGATCGACCGCAGACATGCGGTGGATACCCAAGTCAATAACGTCGTCGGCACCTTGAACCTGCTTTTTGCACTCAAGGAATTAGCGCCGGCATGCCACTTGGTGAAGTTAGGCACGATGGGCGAGTACGGAACTCCGAACATCGATATCGAAGAAGGCTACATCGAGATTGAACATAACGGCCGCAAAGACATTCTGCCTTTTCCCAAACAGCCGGGCTCCTTCTATCACCTGTCGAAAGTGCACGACAGCCACAACATGATGTTTGCTTGCAAGATTTGGAAGCTGCGCGCAACCGACTTGAATCAAGGCGTTGTTTACGGCACTATGACCGATGAAACGGCTAAGGATGAAGCGCTCATCAATCGCTTCGATTACGACGAAGTATTTGGCACGGTGCTCAATCGGTTTTGTGTGCAGGCGGCGGTGGGACATCCGTTAACGGTTTACGGCAAGGGTGGACAAACACGCGGCTTCTTAGATATTCGCGATACGGTGAAGTGCGTTGAGCTGGCTTGCTTGAATCCGGCTGGTCCAGGCGAGTGTCGTGTTTACAACCAGTTCACGGAGCAGTTCTCGGTGCTTGATCTGGCGCAACTGGTGCAGGCGGCCGGCAAGAAATTCGGGTTGAGCGTGAAAATTGATCAGTTGCCTGATCCGCGTGTGGAAGCCGAACAGCACTATTACAATGCCAAACACTCCAAACTGTTGGATCTTGGATTGCATCCTCATTTGCTTTCGGATTCCTTGCTGGATTCGCTGCTGAACATCGCAGTGAAGTATCGTGATCGTGTAGACAGTTCGTTATTCATGCCGCAGGTGAATTGGCGTAATGGTACTAACGTGCGCAAGACACAGGTAACTGCTGCTAATGTGGCCGTCGGCGCTCACTAACTAACTATTGGTGCTCGTTTAGCCTAGTAATTGAATCGAGATTTCGTATAGGATATGGGCATGAACGGATACGCGCCTCAACCGACATTCATCGACAGACTGTTTGCTTCTACTCCGCTTACGGCGCAAGGTGCAGCGGTAATCAAGCAGACTTACATACTGTTTGGGATTTCCGTTTTCTGCGCTCTTGCTGGTGGGTACTTAGGTTCGACATCCGAAACCTTGGCGAGATTCTTCTCTGGTTGGATTGGGTGGATTGTGGCGCTCGTGATTCTGAATGCTGTGCCAAGAATCGCTATGGCAGTCCGTCACAATCCAGTGCTCGGTGTTACGGCACTGGTGGGCGATGGCTTTCTTTCCGGAATCGCGCTTTCACCGATACTTTTCTACGCGCGCACCGTGGCTCCGGATTTGATTCTGGGTGCGCTCGGCATTACTGGATTTGTATTCATCGGAATCACGCTCTACATCATGACGACCCGCAAAGAGTTCGCTGCTCCGCGCGGGTTGATGACCGGCCTGTTCTTTTCGCTCATCGGCGCCATGGTCCTAAACAGCTTTCTGAACATTGGGTTTCTGGGAATTCTTATTTCCTTCGGCATCGGCGCCATCGGCGTGTTGACGATTGTTTCATCGACCAGCATGGTCTTGCGCTCGCCTGATGCCGACAGCCCTATTCCGGGATCTCTGATGTTGTTTGCCGGTGTGTTCAACGTGTTTGTCGCGACGCTGAATATTCTGCTCCGTCTGTTTAGTGGATCAAGAGACTAACGCGCCGCCGCGAAAAGCATCCCGCTCCAGGTTTCATCAACCGAACAAATCTTATAGTCCACAAGGCCCAGTGCTAAGCCCGTAGCGCGCACCAGCGGTTCGGTAACTCCGTTATGGTTCGGCGCGCCCTTTTTGCGCCACAGCATCCAAAGCTTGGTCTTACTTGCTGATTTGCGAACGCGCGAAATCTGCGCACGAGATCATCCACTGAATCCAGAAAGCATAAAGTCACCGCGCCGTCGTCTTCAGAAAACTCTACTTGGCCAGGCAATGCGCCAAGAACTCTCTCAAAATTGGTAGGGGCGTTGACAAGCCGCACTTTGCTGCCCGCTGTGATACCAAGCTTCTGTGCCGGCGTGCGGTCGCCATATCGGTTCATCATGTCGGTCGGTTTCAGCGGCGCAGCCAGTGGCCGGGCAGCCTTTACTGTTTTGATCAGATATTCCACTTGGCAAAAAGCGGCATCCGGCAGAATTGTTTGAATTTGCTTCACCTTTTCGTCCGCGCCGCCACAAAACACGATGGGGATTTGCTTAGTTTTGGGCGATTGGCGGAGGGCAATTGCAATTTCCCTGCCGTGGGATGGTAAGCGCGATAGATCGATAACGAAGACCGACGGTAGATTCGCACGCCATTCGCGCATCAGGTCAGTTGTGTATTCAGCGTTGTATTCAACTTCAAAGCCCGCCTTCGATAGCAGTTGCCGGACGGGCAGCGCTTCATCTGCGTTCCAGTGCATCAATCGCACGCGTGGCATGGCGTCATTCTAGCGAAATATACTCGGGCTGCAATGGGCTTCGCGTTTTGATCTACTGTATGAGTGTCCATCCCGGAAGCTCAAAAGTTCGCGAATTTAGTTAACGCGCTGAATCAGCTCTTGGCGCGGCAAGAACGTTTAGAGGCACGGCTTGCCCGTTTGGAGCAAGGCCTCGCGCCACAGCCTGCTGCGCTTGTGGAAACGCCTGTTGCCCCAATACCGGTTACGCCTCTGTCGCCGGTTGTTGAGGAAACGCCTGTTGCACCATCTGCGCTGCGAAGCGAAGTGGAGCCGGAGCCGCGTGAACCGAACGCCGAATCACACGCCCATGAGGTAGAGAAGATAGAACTTGAAAGCAAGGTCGGCCTTACGCTCATCAATCGCATTGGTGTTGTAACGCTGGTGTTAGGTGTTGCGTTCTTCTTCAAGTGGGCGGTGGACAACAACTGGATTGGTCCATCGGGGCGAGTTATCCTCGGTCTGCTAGCAGGTTTCGCAGCGTTATTCTTGGCGGACGTGTTGTGGCGCAAAAGCCAGCAGGTGTTTGCTCAAGGTGTCACCGGCGCTGGCATTGGCATCGTCTATCTTGCGTTCTACGCAGCGTTCGATTTTTATCATTTAATCCCACAGGCTGTCGCGTTCGTTCTGTTGCTGGCAACAACGGCAATGGCTGCCACTCTGGCCGTCCGTTATAACTCAATGGCGATTGCTGCGCTTGGGTTCTTCGGAGCATATTTGATTCCGCTGCTGCTCTCTACCGGCGAGGATCATCCCTGGTTCCTTATCAGCTATCTGCTGCTTTTGAACTTCGCAGCCACCGAATTAGGCAAACGGCGCACATGGCCCGTACTGGAAATATTGAGCTTTATTGCGTCTGCGGGGATCTTTGGCGCATGGCTGCTTTCCCGCGGGCATCAACAGGATGATCAGTTGCCGGCTTCGATTGGATTGCTCGCGTTGTGCGCGCAGCGTTTTCGAACTCAACTTACAGTTTTGTTTGCCATCACACAAGCGCTCACCATGCTTGGGCTGGCCTTTGTGTATGACGTAGCTAATTCGGATAAGCCGTCGGGCTTGTGTCTTATTCTGCTGGTCACAGGTGCTGGCTTGGCGTTCGCCCACCTGCGAAAATATTGGGCCATTCTGCCCTCCGTCTTTGCTGCGTTCTGGTTGACGGTGAATATTGCCGATGGCACCGGCGAGTTCATGCTCGTCGCGTCGATTGGGTTTTCGCTATTCGCCGCCTGGACGTGGTGGCGGTTTGTCATTAGGGATGAGGAGCCAAACGCGATCGGCTTCTCGGTCTTCGCGTTGAACGGAGTGGTCTTTTACGCGCTTGCCTATTGGCGGCTACAAGCGCATTACCATCACTGGCTGGGGTTGCTTGCGGTAGCCGTAGCTGCCTTTTACCTGGCCTTCGGGATGCTTATGTATCGTCGGAAAGCCTTGCTGGACATGCCGGTGGTGCTGCTGGCGCTAGGCATCTCGGTTGCTTTCCTTACGCTTGCCATTCCTATTCAGCTCACGGGCTTCAGCGTGGCTATAGCGTGGTCTATACAAGCGGCCGCTCTTACCTGGATTGCGGTGCGACTAGTCAGTTTCAGAGCGGCAATGGCGGCTATGGCGGTGTTTGCATTAGCTCTCTGGCACGTCACTGCGGTGGATTCGTTGATGTACCCGAACCCGGCCTCCTACTCGTTTTTACTGAACACGCGGTTTTTTGTCTTTGCAGTTTTGGCCGCAGCGTTGCTTCTGTCTGCTTATTGGCTCAAGAAACTTGATAAAAATGTGGCACTGGCGTCGTTCATAGGTGGCCACATGGTGATGTTGGGCGGCCTAACGCTAGAGGTAATTGGCTGGGCACAACGTACTTCTCCCCCAGCACTCAGTTTAGCCGGGAAGCTATTTCGGTCACCATACTCTTTGCGCTTTACGCTGTTTTGTTAATTAGCATTGGAGTGGCTGTACGCTCTGCTGTGAACCGTTTTGCCGGCTTAGCTTTAACCGCTGTGGTCATCTTGAAACTCTATCTTTTGGATGTCTGGCAAATGGAGCGAATCCATCAGATTATTGCCTTTATTATCTTGGGAGTGCTGCTGCTGACAACATCGTTTTTGTATCTGGCCAGCTTCAAGACTGTGCTGGGAAAATGGAAACAAAGTGACAAAGCTGCTTTGTAGTTTATTGTTGCTGGCTGCTGCGGCACGTGCAGATTTCGACGCGAAAAACTGGCGCTTTCGCCTGCCCGTGAATGTGGCAAGCGGTACTGGCGTTGCCGAGCTAGCGGTTACTCCGGATATTTTCCGCCATTCCTTGGCGCACCTTACTGACTTGCGAATCATTCGTGCCGACGGAGCCGAGGTTCCTTATGTGGTCCGCATTTTAGCCGGACAACTTGTTCAGAAAGAACGCGAAATCGCGTTGCTGGATAAAGCCTATAGCAAGGGTGTGGGCGTACAAGCTGTTTTGGATCTGCGGGGCCACGAAGAGCACAACCGGCTTCGCCTGAGCACAAATTAATGCAACTTCAAAGAGAATATTGTGTGGAAACCAGCGATGACAAAAGGCATTGGTCAACTGTATTGGCCGATGGCGTGATATTTGACATTTTCCGTCCTGACGGTGGTGTGTCGGACAGCAGATGACTGAACGAAGTAAGATGCGGCTACCACCACGTATTGCT